>NZ_JFCB01000007.1 GCF_000725125.1 Streptomyces toyocaensis | reverse complement strand
GGGGGCTGCGCGTCGTGCGGGTGCGTGCCGACGGCCCAGCCGGGGGCCGGCCTCTCGGCCGGCCGCCCGCCCGGCTCGCGCCGGGGCTGCCCGTCGTGCGCCGGCACGTCCGCGGTCCGGCCGTCCCCGGTGGCGGACCGGTCGGCCGAACCGTAGGCGTGGTGGGTCCGCGCCTGCGGCGGGCCGGACCGCTCCTCCCGCGCGGGTGCCGTGCTCCCGGTACTCCCGGTCCCGCCGGAGGCCCCGGTGACCGTGGCGTCACCGGGGAGTCCGGAACCCCCGGCGCGAGGCGCCGGCACCCGGACGTGCCCCTCCCCGTCCGGTGTCGTCGCCGCCCGCGCGGGTGGTCCCGCCGCCGGCGTCAGGCGCAGCGCCGACTCGCCGATGCGCAGCAGGGCGCCCGGGGCCAGCTGGACCGGGCGGGGGCCCACACGCCGGCCGTCCAGGGTGGTGCCGTTGGTGGAGCCGAGGTCGGCGACCGAGACGCGGCCGTCCGGGGCCACGGTCACCGCGCAGTGCAGACGGGAGACGTCCGGGTCGTCGAGCGGTACGTCGGCGTCGGCCGAGCGGCCTATGCGGATCTCGCCGCCGTGCAGCAGGTGCACCCCGCCCGCGTCGGGGCCGGCGACGACGTGCAGCCGGGTGGGGGTTTCGTCCAGCTCGGGATGCGGTTCGGGGTCGCCCGGGGCACCCACCGCCAGGACCGCGCCGTCGATCAGCGGAGGCTCGCCCAGCGTGCAGCGCTGGGCGTCCAGTCGCTGGTCACCGGCGTACAGCACGGGCGCCCCTGTGCCGCCGGACGTGCCGTCGCCACCGGAGACCGCCGAGGCCAGCGCGGAGGCGACCGCGGCGAGGGCCGTACCGGCGGGCGCCGTGACCAGCACGTCGCAGCTCGCGGCCCGCTCCCGCGCGGGGGAGGAGGGGCCCAGCGGGTCTACGACGGTCAGCCGGATCTGCATCGCCGTCAGCTGTCCCTTCTGCGCGGGCGCCCGCGACACGGGGGGACGAAGCGGCCCCGCGGTCCCCCCACCGCGGACTTCCCCCACCGCCACACGCGCACGTACGGCCAGTACTGCACGCATCCTCGCACCTGCCGCCGACAACGTGCCCGCCTCCGGGCAGCGAATGATCTTGATTGGTCGGCTCTGCCCGCAAAAATGCCTGACCGGTGACGCGTCGGTGATCGTTCCGGGCCGACTTGAGATCGGTCACGTGCAGCATGCGGCAACCAACGGACCGGGTGGAGCGTCTTTCCCTCGAACCGTCGAACACGGACGGGAACCGGTACGTAAGACCCACAGACGGATCACAGGACGGACGGGGGTCGAAGTCGACCGGCCGGTATTCCGCGCTGCGGCACTACAGTGGGTCGGAACATTCCGCAGCAGGGTGGACCACGGTGTACGCCAGCCAAGCAAGCAGCAGGGAGCGCATGACGTGCGGCCGGTAGGGAGCAAGTACCTGCTCGAGGAGCCGCTCGGACGCGGCGCCACGGGCACCGTCTGGCGAGCCCGCCAGCGGGAGACCGCGGGCGCCGAGGCGGCCGTACCGGGGCAGCCCGGCGAGACCGTCGCGATCAAGGTCCTCAAGGAGGAGCTCGCGAACGACGCCGACGTCGTGATGCGGTTCCTGCGCGAGCGCTCCGTACTGCTGCGGCTCACCCACCCCAACATCGTCCGGGTCCGCGACCTGGTGGTCGAGGGTGACCTGCTGGCCCTGGTCATGGACCTCGTCGAGGGACCCGACCTGCACCGTTACCTCCGGGAGAACGGCCCCTTCACCCCCGTCGCCGCGGCCCTGCTGACCGCGCAGATCGCCGACGCGCTCGGCGCCAGCCACTCCGACGGCGTAGTGCACCGCGACCTGAAACCCGCCAACGTGCTGCTGCGGCAGAACGGCGGCGAGATGCACCCGATGCTGACCGACTTCGGCATCGCCCGCCTGGCCGACTCCCCGGGTCTGACCCGCACCCACGAGTTCGTCGGCACGCCCGCGTACATCGCGCCCGAGTCCGCCGAGGGCCGCCCGCAGACCTCCGCCGTCGACGTCTACGGCGCCGGCATCCTGCTGTACGAGCTGGTCACCGGCCGCCCGCCGTTCTCCGGCGGCTCCGCCCTCGAAGTGCTGCACCAGCACCTGAGCGCCGAGCCGCGCCGCCCCTCCACGGTCCCCGACCCGCTGTGGACGGTCATCGAGCGCTGCCTGCGCAAGGACCCCGACCAGCGGCCCAGCGCCGAGAACCTCGCGCGCGGCCTGCGCGTCGTCGCCGACGGCATCGGCGTGCACGCGAACTCCGGGCAGATCGCCGCCGCGGAGAACGTCGGCGCGCTCCTCGCCCCCGACCCGGCGCCCGCTCCGGTGCCCGACGCCCCCGGCGCCGCCGACCCGACGCAGGTGCTGCCGCACGGCGCGGGCGGCTACGACCCCAACGGCGCGACCAGCGTCCTGCCGCAGACCGGCGGCCCGGCCGGTGCCGCCGACCCCACGGCCGTCATGCCGCCGGTGCCGCCCGGCGGGCCGGGGCAGTCCGGCGGGGGGCCCGAGGACCCGCACCCCTGGCAGAACCAGCTCCGCGCGGCCCGCGACCGCAACGAGCAGACCCAGGTCCAGTACCTCGACCCCAGCCAGGATCCGCTGCGCCGCCGCCCCCAGCGGCAGGTCGCCAGGCCCCCGCAGCAGCCGCCGCAGCGACGCCCGCAGGCCCAGCCGCAGCCCGGCCCGGGGTACGGCTACCCCCAGCAGCCCCAGCCCCAGCCGTACGCCCCGCCCCCGGAGCGCCGGCGCCGGCAGCAGCCCCAGCCGGAGCGGTACGCGCCGCCGCCGGAGCCGCAGCGTCCGGTCCGGGAGCCCCGGCAGCCGCGGCAGCGCAGCGGCAGTCCCATGAGGATCCCCGGCCTCGGCTGCCTCAAGGGGTGCCTGTTCACGATCGTCATCCTGTTCGTCGCGGGCTGGCTCGTCTGGGAGCTGAGCCCGCTCCAGGACTGGATCGGCACCGGCAAGGGGTACTGGGACCAGCTCACCGACTGGTTCGGCACCGTGACGGGCTGGATCCAGGACCTGGGGGGCCCCGAGGACCCCTCGGCGCCCTCCGGCTCGAACTGAGCTTGTTTACTGATTTGTCGACATCTGGGGGTCGATTTCCGTATCCCCGGTGAAGCCCGGCTCCCCGGACGCGTAGTTTTAGCGACAACACGCGTCGGTAGGAGCAGTCTTGGCACGGAGAATCGGCAGCCGGTACACCGCCCATCAGATCCTCGGACGGGGCAGCGCCGGCACGGTGTGGCTGGGCGAGGGCCCCGACGGGCCCGTCGCCATCAAGCTGCTGCGTGAGGATCTCTCCTCGGACCAGGAGCTCGTCGGCCGCTTCGTGCAGGAGCGGACGGCGCTGCTCGGTCTGGAGCACCCCCACGTCGTCTCCGTGCGCGACCTGGTGGTCGACGGCAACGACCTCGCACTGGTCATGGACCTCGTCCGGGGTACGGACCTGCGCACCCGCCTCGACCGGGAGCGCAGGCTGGCACCGGAGGCCGCGGTGGCGATCGTCGCCGACGTCGCGGACGGCCTGGCGGCGGCGCACGCGGCCGGCGTCGTGCACCGGGACGTCAAACCGGAGAACGTGCTGCTGGACATGCAGGGCCCGCTCGGCCCGGGCGGCTCGCACCGCGCCCTGCTCACGGACTTCGGTGTGGCGAAACTCATCGACACCCCGCGCCGCACCCGGGCCACGAAGATCATCGGTACGCCGGACTACCTGGCGCCGGAGATCGTGGAGGGCCTGCCGCCGCGCGCCTCGGTCGACATCTACGCGCTCGCCACGGTCCTCTACGAGCTGCTCGCGGGCTTCACTCCGTTCGGCGGCGGCCACCCGGGCGCGGTGCTGCGCCGCCACGTCACCGAGACGGTCGTCCCCCTCCCCGGCATCCCGGACGAACTGTGGCAGCTGCTGGTGCAGTGCCTGGCGAAGGCCCCGGCCTCCCGGCTGCGCGCCTCCGAGCTGGGCGCGCGCCTGCGGGAGCTGCTGCCGATGCTGGCGGGGATGCCGCCGCTGGAGGTGGACGAGCCGGACACGGAGGCGGAGGAGGAGGCCGGGGAGGACGCCCCCGTGCCCGCCCCGGCCGCCGGGGAGCCCGTGCGGCGCCGCGGCGCCGTCCCGCTGGTGCCGGGCGCGAAGCCGTCCGACTCCAACCGCGACACGCACACGTCGATGAGGGTGCCCGCGCCCGACGAACTGGCCGGAGGCGCCCGCGGCACGGCCCGCGCGCCCCGCGCGGCCGGCGCCCCCCGCCCCGGGTCGGCCCGCAACCGCGCGGTCGCCCGCCGGCGCCGCCTGACGCTCGCCGTGGCGGCGGTGCTCCTGGCGGCCGCCGGCGTGGGCACCTGGCTGGCGACCGCCGAGGACGACGCCACACCTCCCCGGGACACCCGGCACTCGGCCCCGGCCACCCCCTAGGGGCGCGGGGAACTGCGCGAAGGGGGTCTGGGGGCGAAGCCCCCAGGGACGGGACGGGAAGGGGCGGCGGGGGCGACGGAGGCCTGCTCCCCGCCCCCTGCCCGAGCAGCCGCCCCGCGCCGCCCCACGCGGCCCCGCGCCCCCGCACCGCCCGCCAGGCATGGCCCGGCGCGGGAAGCCGTTACGCTGGAGGGCGTGGCAGTCGTCGATGTATCCGAAGAGCTCAAGTCCCTCTCCTCGACCATGGAGTCGATCGAGGCCGTCCTGGACCTCGACAAGCTGAGGGCAGACATCGCCGTGCTCGAGGAGCAGGCGGCCGCGCCTTCGCTGTGGGACAACCCGGACGAGGCGCAGAAGATCACCAGCAAGCTCTCCCACCTGCAGGCCGAGGTGCGGAAGGCCGAGGCGCTGCGCGGCCGGATCGACGATCTCGCCGTGCTCTTCGAGATGGCCGAGGAGGAGGACGACCCGGACACCCGCGCGGAGGCCGAGTCGGAGCTCGCCCTCGTGAAGAAGGCGCTGGACGAGATGGAGGTCCGTACGCTCCTCAGCGGTGAGTACGACTCCCGTGAGGCTCTGGTCAACATCCGTGCCGAGGCCGGCGGCGTCGACGCGGCCGACTTCGCCGAGAAGCTGCAGCGGATGTACCTGCGCTGGGCGGAGCAGAAGGGCTACAAGACCGAGCTCATCGAGACGTCGTACGCGGAGGAGGCCGGCATCAAGTCGACCACCTTCTCCGTGCAGGCGCCCTACGCCTACGGCACCCTCTCGGTGGAGCAGGGCACGCACCGCCTGGTGCGCATCTCGCCCTTCGACAACCAGGGCCGCCGCCAGACCTCCTTCGCGGGCGTCGAGATCCTCCCCGTGGTCGAGCAGACCGACCACATCGAGATCGACGAGTCCGAACTGCGCGTGGACGTCTACCGCTCCTCCGGCCCCGGCGGCCAGGGCGTGAACACCACCGACTCCGCGGTGCGCCTCACCCACATCCCCACCGGCATCGTGGTCTCCTGCCAGAACGAGCGCTCGCAGATCCAGAACAAGGCCACCGCGATGAACGTCCTCCAGGCCAAGCTGCTCGAGCGGCGCCGTCAGGAGGAGCAGGCCAAGATGGACGCCCTCAAGGGCGACGGCGGCAACTCCTGGGGAAACCAGATGCGTTCGTACGTGCTGCACCCCTACCAGATGGTCAAGGACCTGCGCACGGAGCACGAAGTCGGCAACCCCGAGGCCGTGTTCAACGGAGAGATCGACGGCTTCCTCGAGGCCGGGATTCGCTGGCGCAAGCAGCAGGAGAAGTGACCCTCGCGCGACCCCGCGCGAACACCTCTTTGTCGACAAGGCAACTGCCGCCCACGGGGCGGCAGTTGCCTTTCGCTTGCCGGGGATGTCCGGGATTTACGTCACACTCACAGCTTCCTTGTTCCGCAAAGCGCGCGTAGCCGGACATCGCGCACGCAACGGCCTTGACGTTCTTTTGGAAAGTGGGAAGGGTGAAGCGTGGCATGCGTATCTCTGGGGCGCATGTGAACCGGGGGGCTCCACGACGCAGCAACCCCCGTTGATCACGGCCCCCGAGCGCCGCCTCATTGACGATGAGCTACTGGGGGTAGCAACCACATGACCAAGAAGACGCGGATCCGTGTCGCTCGGATCGCGGCCGGTGCCGTGATCGCGGCCGGCGCCTCGCTGACGGCGGCCGGCGCGGCCTCCGCCCTCGACATCGGTGTGAGCGCCGAGGCGAACGACGCGGGCCTCGCGGTCGGCGTAAACGCCGACCTTGACGACGAAAACCCGGGTGAAGACGACCCGGGCTGTGACGTCGGCACCGGCCCCGAGTGCCCGGGCGATGGTGGCGACACCCCGGGTGACCCGGGCGATGGCGGCGACACCCCGGGTGACCCGGGTGACGGTGGCGACACCCCGGGTGACCCGGGCGATGGTGGCGACACCCCGGGTGACCCGGGCGATGGCGGCGACACCCCGGGTGACCCGGGTGACGGTGGCGACACCCCGGGTGACCCGGGTGACGGTGGCGAGGACCCTGTCGAGGAGCCCTCGGAGGACCCGGCCGCCCCGGGTGACGGGAACGGCGACGGTGGCAACGCCGCCGACCCCAAGGGTGGCACCTCGGCCCAGGAGGAGGGCTCCTCGGCCCTCACCGACACCGGTGAGGAAGCCCCCGCCACCTCGGCCCAGGGCAACGGCAAGGAGCTCGCCGAGACGGGTGCCGCCGAGATGACCTTCCTGGTGATCGGCGCCGCCACGATGATCGCCGGCGGTATCGGCTTCCGGGTGCTGCCGCGCCTGATGACCGGCCGTGGTGGCGCCGCCGCCTGACGGTGGCGTCGCGTGTACGCACCGTACACATGACCTGACCCGGCACGAAGGGCCCGGAGCGCGTCACGCGCTCCGGGCCCTTCGTCACATCCTCGGGTCGGGTGTCAGACGGTCTGCTGGGCGAGCAGCGCCACCGCCGCGATCAGCACGGCCAGCAGGGCGATCAGCGTCAGGGGGTTCAGCCCCGCGAAGAAGTTCTCCTGCTGCAGCCGCTCGCGGTTCGCACGGCACACCGGGCACCGGCCCTCGCTCACGGGCGCGGCGCAGTTCGCGCACACCAGCCGGTCGTACGTCATGCGCTCGCCCTCCTCGCACCGGTTCCGTATGGTTCAACGCCCACGACCGGGTGGACGTTCCCCTCCCACTGTGCCAGGTTCCCGGTGAAGCCGCGCCGGGTCCCGCGGTTCCCCGCACCCCCGGGGGCCCGCTCCTGCCCGGAACAAAAGGGCCCAAGGCTTACACAACCCCTCCGGTGCCTGCGCTCGCCTCCCCGGTTCGCGTATGGTCACGCTCATCTACCCCCGGCTAACCGTGGTGCATCCGTGATCCGATTCGACAACGTGTCCAAGGCCTACCCCAAACAGAACCGTCCCGCCCTCAGGGATGTCTCCCTGGAGGTCGAGAAGGGCGAGTTCGTGTTCCTCGTGGGGTCCTCCGGCTCCGGAAAGTCCACCTTCCTGCGGCTGATCCTCCGCGAGGAGCGGGCCAGCCACGGGCAGGTGCACGTCCTGGGCAAGGATCTCGCCCGCGTCTCCAACTGGAAGGTGCCGCAGATCCGGCGCCAGCTGGGGACGGTGTTCCAGGACTTCCGCCTGCTGCCGAACAAGACGGTCGCCGAGAACGTCGCCTTCGCGCAGGAAGTGATCGGCAAGTCGCGCGGTGAGATCCGCAAGTCCGTGCCCCAGGTGCTCGACCTCGTCGGGCTCGGCGGCAAGGAGGACCGGATGCCCGGCGAGCTCTCCGGCGGTGAGCAGCAGCGCGTCGCCATCGCGCGGGCCTTCGTCAACCGGCCCAAACTGCTCATCTGCGACGAGCCCACGGGCAACCTCGACCCGCAGACCTCCGTCGGCATCATGAAGCTGCTCGACCGGATCAACCGGACCGGCACCACCGTGGTGATGGCGACGCACGACCAGAACATCGTGGACCAGATGCGCAAGCGCGTCATCGAGCTGGAGAAGGGCCGTCTCGTCCGCGACCAGGCACGCGGCGTCTACGGCTACCAGCACTGACGCTCCACGGAAAGGCTTGATCAGACGCCATGCGCGCCCAGTTCGTCCTGTCGGAGATCGGCGTCGGTCTCCGCCGCAACCTGACGATGACCTTCGCCGTCGTCGTCTCCGTCGCCCTGTCGCTCGCCCTGTTCGGCGGGTCGCTCCTGATGAGCGACCAGGTGAACACGATGAAGGGCTACTGGTACGACAAGGTCAACGTCTCCGTCTTCCTGTGCAACAAGAGTGACGCCGAGTCCGACCCCAACTGCGCCAAGGGCGCGGTGACCGACGACCAGAAGGGCCAGATCAAGGCCGACCTGGAGAAGATGTCGGTCGTCGACTCGGTGACGCACGAGTCGCAGGACGAGGCGTACAAGCACTACAAGGAGCAGTTCGGCGACTCTCCGCTGGCCAGCTCCCTCACACCGGACCAGATGCAGGAGTCGTACCGCATCAAGCTGAAGGACCCGGAGAAGTACCAGGTCATCGCGACCGCCTTCGACGGGCGGGACGGCGTGCAGTCGGTGCAGGACCAGAAGGGCATCCTCGACAACCTCTTCGGGCTGCTGAACGGCATGAACTGGGCCGCCCGCGCGGTGATGGCGCTGATGCTGGTGGTCGCGCTGATGCTGATCGTCAACACGGTGCGCGTGTCCGCGTTCAGCCGCCGCCGCGAGACCGGGATCATGCGGCTGGTCGGCGCCTCCGGCTTCTACATCCAGACGCCGTTCATCATGGAGGCCGCCGTCGCCGGACTCATCGGTGGCATCCTCGCGTGCGGATTCCTGGTGGTCGGGCGGTACTTCATCATCGACAACGGGCTGGCCCTGTCCGAGAAGCTGAATCTCATCAACTTCATCGGCTGGGACGCCGTCCTGACGAAGCTGCCGCTGATCCTGGCGACCAGCCTGCTGATGCCCGCGTTGGCCGCGTTCTTCGCGCTGCGCAAGTACCTGAAGGTGTGACTCTTGTCCAGAGGGGCGTGCGGCCAACGTGCCGTGCGCCCCTTCGTGTTGTCCTAGACTCACCGGCATGTCAGGTCGTGCCCTGTTCTGTCAGTCCCGCCGCATCGGCCGTGGGGCCGCCCTGACCTTGGTGTTCGCGAGCGTGCTCGTCGCCGGTGCGGCCACGGGGAACCTCCCCGGGGCGGACCGGGAGGACGCGGCGGACGGGGCCCGTTCGGCCGCCCCGGTGGGTCACCACAGGGACGTCGCCCGGGCGGCGGCGAGGGCCGCCGCGGACGGCACGTCCCCCATGGAGGCCGCCCAGCGCGCCGTCAGCCGCAGTGGCGACCGCTGGGCCGCCGTCTACTCGCCGGACGAGTACGAGGAGTTCGAGGAGTCCCTGGACGGCCGGTACACCGGCGTCGGCCTGTGGGCCCGCGAGCGGGACGGCCGTATCGAGGTGACGCGGGTGGGCAGCGACACGCCCGCCGCCGAGGCCGGGATCCGCGCGGGGGACCGGCTGCGCAGCGTCGACGGCCGGAAGGTCGACGGCCGGCCCGTCACCGAGGTCGTCTCGCTGCTGCGCGGCGACACCACCGGCGAGAGCGCCGGCACCACCGTCCGCCTCGGCCTGGAGCGCGGCCCGCGCGCGTGGAGCGAGACCGTGCGCCGGGCCCGGCTGTCCCGGGACACCGTCACCGTCCGCGAGCTCGCCTCCGGGGGCACCGTCATCGAGGTCGGCGCCTTCACCACCGGATCAGGTGAGCAGGTCCGCACCGCCGTACGGCGGGCCCCGGACGGCGCCGGGATCGTCCTCGACCTGCGGGGCAACCCCGGCGGACTGGTGACCGAGGCGGTCACCGCGGCCTCCGCCTTCCTGGACGGCGGGCTGGTCGCCACGTACGACGTCGAGGGCGAGCAGCGCGCCCTGCACGCCGAGCCCGGCGGCGACACCGCCAGGCCCCTGGTCGCGCTCGTCGACGGCGGGACGATGAGCGCCGCCGAACTCCTCACCGGCGCCCTGCAGGACCGGGGACGGGCGGTCGTCGTGGGTGCCCGCACCTTCGGCAAGGGCTCGGTGCAGATGCCGACGCCGCTGCCCGACGGCTCTGTCGCCGAGCTGACCGTCGGCCACTACCGCACCCCCTCGGGCCGGGCGGTCGACGGCAAGGGCATCACCCCGGACCTGGAGGCCGGCGAGGGGGCGCTCCGGCGGGCCGAGACGGTCCTCGGCGGACTCGGCCGCCCGGGCCCCCGGTAATCGGCTTCCCGCCGGCCCCCTCCGTAGTGCGAAAATGGGCGGCACTATGGCTAAGGAAAAAGGGCGCAAGCTGATCGCGCAGAACAAGAAGGCGCGGCACGACTACCTCATCATCGACACCTACGAGGCGGGGCTGGTCCTCACCGGCACCGAGGTGAAGTCCCTGCGCCAGGGAAGGGCGTCGCTGGTGGACGGCTTCGTCCAGCTCACCGACCACGAGGCGTGGCTGCACAACGTGCACGTCCCGGAGTACAGCCAGGGCACGTGGACCAACCACAGCGCGCGGCGCAAGCGCAAGCTGCTGCTGCACCGCGAGGAGATCGACAAGCTGGAGTCCAAGTCCCAGGAGACGGGGCACACCATCGTGCCGCTCGCCCTGTACTTCAAGGACGGCCGCGCGAAGGTGGAGATCGCGCTGGCCAAGGGCAAGAAGGAGTACGACAAGCGGCAGACGCTCAGGGAGAAGCAGGACCGGCGCGAGGCCGAGCGGACGATCTCGGCGATCCGGCGCAAGCAGCGGGCCTGACGCCCGGGAATGGGCTGGCACGGTCGTGCGTTGGTCACGTACGATGGCACTGCACCTCACAGCGGGTGCGCGTCCTCTTCGGAGGGTTTGAGAAATCAACATGGGGATGATCGGTTTCGACAGCGGTTGTCGAGGCAGGGGAAGCGTGTCGAGGAAGCGGCCATGATCTCGTAAACCACAGGCCGAAAAAAATAATCGCCAATTCCAAGCGCGATTCCTCCCAGCAGGCCTTCGCCCTCGCTGCCTGATCTCAGGTAGCAGAGCGAGCCTCCTACTAAAGGGAGTGTCAGCCCGGGGGTGTTCCCGACCCGGATCCTGGCATCAGCTAGGGAACTAAACCTTGATCCCGGTCACGGGGTGAAGAGGGAAACCACACAGTGACTGAGCCCGTCGGAGACTTGTCCGCGTGATCTCCGGGGCCGAGAAAAGCGAAGCGGACTGCACACGGAGAAGCCCTGGTTCTGCACCGTTGGACGCGGGTTCGATTCCCGCCATCTCCACTTACCCCATGTGGGCAGAGGCCCCGTCGCGTCGAGCGGCGGGGCCTTTGTCGTGCGGCCACATGATCGAGGCCTCCGGATGTGGGGCCCGGCTCCATATCGAGAGCTGGTTCACCCTTCTACCTTCCCTCCCCATGACACAGACCCGAGCCCTCACACAGACCCGGGGCGCACTGCGCCCCACCCTGCTGGCGGCCCTCCTGGCCGCCCTCCTCTCCGTCCTGCTCGCCCCCGCCCCCGCCTCCGCCGCCTCCCTCCAGGAGGTCACCGGCTTCGGCAGCAATCCCGGCGCCCTGAGGATGTACCGGTACGTCCCCGACGGACTGCCCGCCGGCCGGCCCGTGGTCGTCGCCCTGCACGGCTGCACCCAGAACGCCGCCGGCTACGCGGACGGCACCGGCTGGACGCGGCTCGCCGACCGCTGGGGCTTCTCCGTCGTGCTGCCGCAGCAGCAGAGCGGGAACAACCTCAACCAGTGCTTCAACTGGTTCCAGGACGCCGACATCCGGCGCGGGCAGGGCGAGGCCGCCTCCCTCGCCCAGATGGTCGACCGGCAGCTCGCCGACGTCTCCGGCGACGCCTCGCGCGTGTACGTCACCGGACTGTCCGCGGGCGGGGCGATGACCGCCGTGATGATGGCGGCGTACCCGGAGAAGTTCACCGCGGGCGGGGTCGTCGCGGGCCTGCCGTACGGCTGCGCGCAGGCCGCCGGATCGCCGTACGTGTGCATGTACGTCGGCGCCACCCAGACCCCGGGGCAGTGGGGCGACCGGGTGCGCGCCGCGCGGCCCGGGTACACCGGTCCCTGGCCGGTCCTCACGGTCCTGCACGGCACGGCCGACTACACCGTGAAGCCGGCCAACATGACCGACCTGGTGGAGCAGTGGACCGACGTGCACGGCGCCGACCGCTCCGCCGACGTCAGTGACACCGTCGCCGGTCACCCGCACCAGGTCTTCCGCGGCCCGGGCGGCGACGCGGTGGTCGAGACGTACAGCCTCACCGGCATGGGACACGGCCAGCCCGTCGACCCCGGGAGCGGCCAGGAGCAGTGCGGGGCGGCCGGGGCGTACTTCCTGGACGTGGACCTGTGTGCCGCGTACCGGCTCGGCAAGGCCTGGCACCTGGGCTGATCCGGCCCGTCACAGCCCGCGCGGTGCCGTGCTCGCCCGCTGGGTCGGGCGCGGCGGCAGCAGGGTGGCCCCCGGTACGGGAGCACCGGACGGTCCGCGCACCAGCAGGCGCACCGCGCGGGTGCCCGGTTCGGCGGACGGCACGGCGACCGGGGTGACCGGTACGCGGGCCGACGCGGCGACGGGCGCGGGGCCGACGGCGGTGAGGGACGACGCCCGGCCGGCCCGCGGCCGCCGTCCGCGCGACAACCCCGTTCGCGCACGGCGGCCGCGACCCGGCGCCGGGGCGCGTCGGGGACCGGACGCTTGCCGGTGAGCGCGAACGAGACCGTACGGGGCGAGACCCCGGCGCGCCGGGCCACCTCCGTGGTCTTCACCCTGGGGCGTCCTCGTCCGCACGGTCCGCGGGGACGCGGAAAGCGGGTTCGCAGCGCTTCGACGGGTGAAGGCACGGGCGGGACCCGCGACCGTCAAGGGGCCGGGAGGGAATCGGGGGTGCGGTTCGGCGGCCCGGACAGGACCAGGGCGCACAGCGCGACGAGGAGGGCGGTCGCCGCCGCCGCCACGGGCACGCCGTACCCGGCCGTCGCCGAGACGTGCTCCACCGTCCAGCCGCCCGCCGCGCTGCCGCAGGCGATCCCGCCGAGCAGACCGGTCACCGCGAGCGTCATGCCCTCGTTCAGCCGGCCCTCGGGGGTGTGGCGCTGCACCAGGGTCATGGTGGTGACCATCGTCGGGGCGGTCGCCATCCCGGCGAGCAGGAGCGCACCCGCCAGGACCAGCAGGGAGCCGGTGAGCCCGGCCGCGAGCAGCGGCAGGACCATCAGCGCGGTCATCGCGGCCAGGCACCACGGCAGCAGGGACCGGGCGGACCCGGCCGGGCGCACCGCCCCGTACAGCAGCCCCGCCGCGCAGGAACCGGCCGCCTGGAGCGCGAGCACCGCTCCGGACGCCGTGCGGTGCCCCTGGGCGTCCGCGAACGCGAGGGTGACGACCTCCATCGAGCCGAACACCGCGCCCGTCGCCAGGCACACGGTCAGCAGGGGACGCATGCCCGGTGCCCGCAGCGGCGCCCGCGCGGTCGAGCGCCGCACGATGGGCGGCTCGGTCGACCGCTGGGCCGTGAACAGCAGGACACCGGTCAGCAGCAGTACGGCACCCACGAGGGTGCCCGCCTCCGGGAAGAACGTCCCGCACAGGAGGGCCGCGAGCACCGGGCCGAGCATGAAGCACAGCTCGTCCGCCGCCTGTTCGAAGGAGTTGGCGGTGTGCAGCGCCTCGGTGTCCCCCTTCAGCAGGTGGGCCCACCGGGCCCGGGACATGCCGCCGGTGTTCGGGGTGGTGGCGGTGGCCGCGTAGCAGGCGAACAGGGTCCAGTCGGGGGCGCCGTGACGCACGCAGAGCAGCAGCGCCAGCGAACCGAGGACGGCGAGCACCGTGGCCGGCACGGCGACACGGGCCTGCCCGTGCCGGTCGACCAGGCGCGCGGTCCACGGCCCGACCACCGCCGTCGCCGCCAGGCCCGTCGCGGTGACGGCGCCGGCGAGGGCGTACGAACCCCGCGTCCCGGCGATCATCACGACCGCGCTCACGCTGAACATGCCCATCGGCAGCCGGGCGATCAGGTTCCCGGCGGTGAACGCGCGGGCGCCGGGCAGCGCGAAGAGACGGCGGTACGGGCCCTGCGCGCGGCGCCCGCCGCGGGTGCGCGGGCCGAAGTCGACGGCGACCAGGGTGTCGGCGGTGACCGTGAGCAGGGGAGTGTCCCGGGAGGTCGGCTGAGGCATGGCCTCACCGTCACCCGGGGGCGCGCGCCCGGTCCAACACCTTCCCGGTGCCGATTGACGCACCCGTGTTGTAGGTTCGCGGGATGCCCGCCCCTGTCGACCCGCGCCTCCTGCGCGCCTTTGTGACCGTCGCCGAGGAGCTGCACTTCACCCGGGCCGCCGCCCGCCTCTACGTCGCCCAGCAGGCGCTCAGCCGGGACGTGCGGAGGCTGGAACGGGAGCTGAGCAGCGAGCTCTTCGTCCGGACCACCCGGCAGGTGACGCTCACCGCCGACGGTGAACGCCTGCTGCCGTACGCCCGCGCCGTGCTCCAGGCGCAGGACGACCTGCTCGCCGCGGCCGGACAGGCACGGCCGCTGCTGGTGGACCTCAACTCACCGGGCCTCGCGACCCCGCGCCGCGTGCTGCACCGGGCCCGTGAACTCGCCCCCGGGCACGAGCTGATGGCCCGCTACGAGAGCGGGCTGACCGGAGCCGCGGGCGAGCTGCTCGCGGGGCGGATCGACGCGTCGTTCGGACGGTTCGCGGGGCTCGCCCCCGCGCTGCGGGCCGGACTCGACCACCAGCCCGTGCGGTACGAGCCGATGGCGGTCGTGCTGCCCGAGGACCACCGGCTGGCGGCGCTGCCCGAGGTGCCGCTGGCCGCGCTGGCCGGCGAGACGGTGTACGCCGGCGCCGGGAATCCCCGTACGCCGGAGTGGACGGACCTCGCGCGGTCGCTGTTCGAGGGGCGGGGGATCGTGCTCGCTCCGCCCGCGCCGCTGGCCGTCGGGGACGAGGAGTTCCAGCGGATCATGGCCAGGACGCGCCATCCGGTCCTCGCCGTGATCGATTTTCCGCCACTGCCCTCGATGGTGCTGCGCCCTCTCGTGGACCCGATTCCGCTGTCACCCCTGTCCCTTGTGTGGCGTAAAGGGTTGGTTCATCATGCTCTGGATGCTTTGCGGAGGGCGGCGGCCGTGGTCGCCGCGGAGGAGGGCTGGTTGCGGCGGCCGGTCGGGGGGTGGCTGCCCGACCGGGATACTGTCGTGATGGCGGCCCGGTGATGTTTCACTCCTGATACGAATGGCCGCACCGGGAACACGGGACCTCCACGTGCGCTACATTCGGTACCCGAGCACAGTGTGATAAACGGGGCGCTCGGAGCGGGTGGGGGCCCGGTCCGCCGACGGGTGCTCGGGTCGTACGCGCGCCGAAAGGGCCCTCTGGGGGGAAGTGCGTGCGCGTGGAAAAGTGGCGACAAGACGCCCAACCGGAACGGCCTGAGGGTGTGTCGGCGTTCGGCAGGAACACCGAGGACGAGGAGCTGCGGGAGACGAGTGTCCTCCCCCTGGGCGAGACGCCCGCCGGCGCGGACGTGCGCGAGGCCGGCTCCGGTGTCGGCTCCCTGGAGGACCGCTGGGCCCGCCTCGGCGTCCTCCCCAGCGGCAACGACCGGACCCGGCTCCTGCCCGATGCCGCCCACCGGCCCGAGCCGTGGGCCGGTGACGTCGGTGGCCCCGCGGCAGCGGGCCGGGCGGTGCCGTCCGAAGGCCCGGCGGACGGTTCCTGGGACAGCGAGCGCACCACCGCCCTGCGGGTCCCCCGTCAGCCGGGCGCCCACGGCACCGGGACGGCAGGCCCCTCCTCCCGGCCGGGCGGAGCACGCCCCTCGGGCGACCTCGGAGCGGCCGGTTCCCCGCCGTCCTCCCGACGTCCGTCGCCCGACTCCGGCACAGCCGTCTTCCCGGTGGCTTCCGGGCCGTCGTCCGACCCCGGCGCGCCGACCGAGTTCCTGCGCTCCGCCTCGGTCCCCGGCACCCCGACGGCCTCCCGCACCCCCGTCCGTGACCCCTGGCAGGAGGAGACCGGCGACTCCGCCGCGGCCACCCACGACCCGCACGAGGTGACGGTCCAGCTCGACTCCGTGCAGATCGGGGAGGGACTCGAACTGCGCCGGACGCCGGGCCACGCGGTCCGCGGGCAGGAGGCCGCCGGCGGACCCGTGTTCGTCGACGAGTCCGGCCGCCGCAGCCGCCTCTACCGCCGCATCGGCCTGGCCGTCGGCCTCGCCTGCGCCGGCTACGCCGTCGTCATGGTCGCCACCCTGCTGTCCGGCAACTCCGACGCCCCCTGGATGCCCGTCCCCGGCCAGGAGGACAAGCCCGCCGGTCAGGTCGAGACCACACCCCGGCCCGAGGAGACGGACAGCACGCCCAGCGCCGGCACCAGCCTCGTCCCGGGCGACACGTCGACCACCGGCACCCCGACGCTGCCCGCGCCCGACGCCACCGCTCCGGCGACGGACGGCGGGGCCGGCACGGCGGACCGGCCGGACGCCGCCGACCCGACACCGGCGCCGACCGGCAAGAACACCACGGCACCGGCCACCGACGGTGGCACCACCACCACGCCCCCGGACGACACCGTGAGCACGGCGCCCGCCGACCCGCCGGCGTCCGAGGAACCCGACCCCGTGACGACCGCCCCCACCGGCGGCGGTGAGGCCGGCGGCACCGACGACGTCGCCGGCGCCCCCGCCGACCAGCCGGTCGTCGTCACCGACGGCTCCGCCGCCCAACCGGAGCCGTCCACCACTCCCGCCGCACCGTCCCCGGAGAACGTCCTCTGATGGCATCCCGCTCCCCGCGCCGCCGGGCCGCCCGCCCGGCACGCGGCGGCTCCCCGCGCCGCCGTGTGCCCTTGCGCCTGCTGCTCCCGGTGCTCGTCCTCGTCGCCCTGGCGGCCATGCTCATGCTGCGCGGATACGTGCACAGCGAGATCCTCGCCGACCACCGCGTCCAGAAGCCCGCCCCCACCACGAACGTCCCCAAGGAGATACTCGAGGGCGGCCCGGTCATCGACGCCCGCGCCGGGCAGGCCCAGAGCCTGAGCGTGCCCGACCGCCGCCTCGTCCTCACCTTCGACGACGGCCCGGACCCGACCTGGACGCCGAGGGTGCTCGACGTGCTGAAGAAGCACGACGCGCACGCGGTCTTCTTCGTCACCGGCACCATGGCCTCCCGCTACCCGGACCTCGTCCAGCGCATGGTCGACGAGGGCCACGAGATCGGCCTGCACACCTTCAACCACCCCGACCTCGCCCTCCAGTCCGAGAAGCGCATCGACTGGGAGCTGTCGCAGAACCAGTTGGCGATCACCGGCGCGGCCGGCATCCGCACCTCGCTCTTCCGCCCCCCGTACTCCTCCTTCTCCGCCGCCATGGACAACGAGACCTGGCCGGTCACCCAGTACATCGGCAGTCGCGGTTACCTCACCGTCGTCAACAACACCGACAGCGAGGACTGGAAGCGGCCCGGCGCCGACGAGATCATCCGCCGCGCCACGCCCGAGGGCGGCAAGGGCGCCATCGTCCTGATGCACGACTCCGGCGGCGACCGCAGCCAGACCGTCGAGGCGCTCGACCGGTTCCTGCCCGACCTGAAGGCCAAGGGCTACGAGTTCGACAACCTCACCGAGGCCCTGGACGCGCCCAGCGCGCACAGCCCGGTCACCGGCGCCGACCTCTGGAAGGGCAAGGCGTGGATCTTCCTGGTCCAGGCCTCGGAGCACATCACCGACGTCCTGGTGGTCGGTCTCGCGATCATCGGCACCCTGGTCATCGGCCGCTTCGTGCTGATGCTCCTCCTCTCCGGCGTCCACGCCCGCCGCGTCCGCCGCAGGAACTTCCGCTGGGGCCCGCCGGTCCACGAACCCGTGACGGTGCTGGTCCCGGCGTACAACGAGGCCAAGTGCATCGAGAACACCGTCAACTCCCTGATGGCCGGCGAGCACCCGATCGAGGTGCTCGTCATCGACGACGGTTCCACCGACGGCACCGCCCGCATCGTCGAGGCGATGGGCCTGCCCAATGTACGGGTGATCCGCCAGCTCAACGCGGGCAAGCCGGCCGCGCTCAACCGGGGCCTGGCCAACGCCCGTTACGACATCGTCGTGATGATGGACGGCGACACCGTCTTCGAGCCGTCCACCGTCCGCGAACTCGTCCAGCCCTTCGGCGACCCCAGGGTCGGCGCGGTGGCGGGCAACGCGAAGGTCGGCAACAAGGACAGCCTCATCGGCGCCTGGCAGCACATCGAGTACGTGATGGGCTTCAACCTGGACCGCCGGATGTACGACATCCTGGGCTGTATGCCGACCATCCCCGGCGCGGTCGGCGCCTTCCGCCGCTCCGCCCTGGAGCCCATCGGCGGCATGAGCGACGACACCCTCGCCGAGGACACCGACGTCACCATGGCGCTGCACCGCGCCGGCTGGCGCGTGGTCTACGCCGAGAACGCCCGCGCCTGGACCGAGGCCCCGGAGTCCGTCCAGCAGCTGTGGTCCCAGCGCTACCGCTGGTCGTACGGCACCATGCAGGCCATCTGGAAGCACCGCCGCGCGGTGATCGACAAGGGCCCCTCGGGTCGCTTCGGCCGCATCGGTCTGCCCTTCGTCTCCCTGTTCATGATCGTGGCCCCGCTGCTGGCTCCGCTGATCGACGTCTTCCTGCTCTACGGCATCGTCTTCGGCCCGACCGAGAAGACGATCATGGCGTGGCTGGGCGTCCTGGCCATCCAGGCGGTCTGCGCGGCGTACGCCTTCCACCTCGACCGCGAACGCATGACCCACCTGATCTCGCTGCCGCTGCAGCAGATCCTCTACCGCCAGCTCATGTACGTCGTGCTGCTCCAGTCCTGGATCACCGCGCTCACCGGCGGCCGCCTGCGCTGGCAGAAGCTGCGGCGCACCGGCGTGGTCGGAGCGCCCGTCGCCGGAGCGGTGCCGGTCCGGAGCGACCGGCACAGCGATGATCGGAGGCCCGTGGCATGACCCACGGATACACGACCGGCACGGGCACGAGCCCGGAACCGGCGGGCCCGTACGGAACGCCGTACGCGGGGAACACGGGCGCGGCCCCGGACACGCCGTACACGCTCCCGCAGCAGCGCGCGACCGAGCCCGCTCCCGAGCCCGCTCCCGCCCCGGCGCCCAAGAAGCCGGGCCGCGACCGGTACCTGGACCTGCTGCGCTCCATCGCCCTGGTCCGCGTCGTGGTGTACCACCTCTTCGGCTGGGCCTGGCTGACGGTGGTGTTCCCGTCGATGGGCGTGATGTTCGCGCTGGCGGGCTCGCTGATGGCACGTTCGCTGAAGCGTCCGGCGCTGGGTGTGATCCGCGGTCGCGTCCGGCGTCTCCTGCCGCCCCTGTGGGTGTTCTCCGCGGTCGTGCTGGCGATGATGTTCGCCAACGGCTGGAACCCGTCCGAGGATCCGGACCACGGCGGCACCTGGGGCCTGATCGAGCTGTTCAACTACATCGTCCCGATCGGCGCCCCGCCCTACCCCTGGCACGTCGGCTCGAAGTCCGGCCTGCTGGAGGACACCTGGGCGGTGCAGGCCGCGGGCGTCCTGTGGTACCTGCGCGCCTACCTCTGGTTCGTCATCGCGTCGCCGCTGCTGCTGTGGCTGTTCCGCAAGGCCCCCTGGCCGACACTGCTCGCGCCGCTGGGCCTGACGGCGATCGTCGGCACGGGGTGGGTGACGATCCCCGGTGAGACGGGCAACGCGGTCACCGACTTCGCGGTCTACGGCGGCTGCTGGGTGCTGGGCTTCGCCCACCACGAGGGCCTGTTGAAGCAGATCCCCCGGTACGTCTCCGTGTCCTGCGCGTCCCTGGTGATGGCCTTCGGTCTGTGGTGGGCCTCGAACCACCTCGGCCCCGACGGCTGGGACCTCAACGACATCCCGCTGGCCCAGGCCACCTGGTCGTTCGGCTTCGTCGTGATCCTGCTCCAGTACTCCCCGTCCTGGCAGGAACTCCCGGGCCGGCTGGCGACGTGGGACAGGCTGGTGACCCTCTCCAACAACCGCGCGGTCACCATCTACCTGTGGCACAACCTGCTGATCATGGCGACCGTCCCGATCATCGACCTGGCCTACGAACTCCCGTTCATGCAGAGCGAGCGGGCCGTCGCCGCCCTCGACGGCGCGTACACCATCTGGATGTTCGCCCTCGTCTGGCCGCTCATCGGCCTGATGGTCCTCGCGGTCGGCTGGGTCGAGGACATCGCGGCGAAGCGCAGGCCGAGGCTGTGGCCGAACGGCACCAAGGGCAAGAGCCCCCGGCCGAGCGCCGGAGCGCACCGGGCCTGACGTCACGGTCGCGGCCGTGCGGAACGGGCGAGGGCCGTCGGGACCATGTTTCCGACGGCCCTCGCCCGCTCGCGTGGAGCCGCGGTTCACCCGATGGCGATGCGTGTCCTCCCGTGGCCCGACGTCCCGACGTCCCGACGTCCCGATGACCTCGGTGCCCGAGCCCGCGAGTGCCGTACGCCGCAGCCCGCGTACGGACCGCCCGGCCCCTGCGGCGCCCCGCCCAGCGGAACTTTTACGGGCAGCCCCCGCAGCGCTGGAAGCTCACGGCGCCGTAACACCTCTCACCCCGCCTCCGCCCGAGGTGAGAGCAACGTTCCCTACCGGTCACCGCCCGCCACAGCCACGAAACGCCCCCTCCCTACCTTCGGGATCAGCCCCTCGCGGTACCGCCCGCGCCCCGGAGAGCAGTGGAGGCCTCATGACAGCCCGCAGCGGCCGTTGGATCCAGCAGTGGGACCCGGAGGACGAGACCTTCTGGAACCGGACCGGAGAGAGGATCGCCCGGCGCAATCTGCTCTTCTCCGTGCTGTCCGAGCACATCGGCTTCTCGATCTGGACGATGTGGTCCGTGCTGGTGCTCTTCATGGGCCCGGAGTACGGGCTCACCCCGGCCGACAAGTTCCTGCTGACGTCGATGGTCACGCTGGTCGGCGCCGTGGTCCGGGTCCCGTACACCTTCGCCGTGGCGGTCTTCGGCGGGCGGAACTGGACGGTGATCAGCGCGGGGCTGCTGCTCGTGCCCACCGTCGCCGCCTTCGCCGTGATGGAACCGGGCACGTCCTTCTCCACGTTCCTGCTGGTCGGCCTGCTGGCCGGGATCGGCGGCGGCAACTTCGCCTCCTCCATGACCAACATCAACGCCTTCTTCCCGTTGCGGAAGAAGGGCTGGGCGCTCGGAATGAACGCCGGCGGCGGCAACATCGGCGTCCCCGTGATCCAGCTCGCCGCCCTCGCGATCATCGGCGCGAACGGCGGACCGCGGGTGCTGCTCGGCGTCTACGTCCCGCTGATCGTCGCCGCCGCCGTGCTCGCCGCCCTCCACATGGACAACCTCGCCTCGGTGCGGAACGACACCGGTGCCGCCCGGGACGCCGCGCGGGACGCGCACACCTGGATCATGTCCTTCCTCTACATCGGCACCTTCGGCTCGTTCATCGGTTACAGCTTCGCCTTCGGGCAGGTGCTGCAGAACCAGTTCGACCGCACGCCGCTCGAGGCCGCCTACGTCACCTTCGTCGGGCCGCTGCTCGGCTCGCTGATCCGCCCGGTGGGCGGCAGGCTCGCCGACCGGTACGGCGGGGCGAGGATCACGCTGTGGAACTTCGTCGCCATGGGCGCGGCGACCTCCGTGCTGATCGTCGCCTCCCTGCAGAAGTCGCCGGCGCTGTTCACCGTCGCCTTCGTCGTCCTGTTCGTGCTGACCGGCCTCGGCAACGGGTCGACGTACAAGATGATCCCCGGCATCTACCAGGCGAAGGCGCGGGCCCTCGGGCTCCGGGGCGAGGAGGCGGCCGCGTACGGGCGGCGGCTGTCCGGCGCGTCCATGGGGCTGATCGGCGCGGTGGGCGCGCTCGGCGGGGTCGGCATCAACCTCGCCTTCCGCCAGTCCTTCCTCTCCTCCGGCTCGGGAACCGGCGCGTTCGTCGCGTTCCTCGCCTGTTACGCGGTCTGCTTCACGGTCACCTGGGCGGTATACCTTCGCCGCTCGACGGCCCGCCCGGGCGGCACGAGCCCGGCACCGGAGGAGAAGCCGCAGCTCAGCTACGCCGATGTGTGACGGGACGTGACGTAACACTGGTGACACGAAGCCGAACCGGGCCCGTCATGGATCGTTGACAGGCTCGGCCGGCAGGGAGGTGGAGCCGCACCTCCCCGCGGTACACCGACTCGAGCCCGGGACGAATGCCATGTACGACGAAGAACAGCGACCGGAACACGGGCCACTCGCGGGTTTCACCGTGGGGGTGACCGCGGCGCGCCGTGCCGACGAGCTGGGCGCGCTGCTGGAGCGGCGCGGAGCCGCCGTGCTGCACGCCCCGGCCCTGCGGATCGTGCCGCTCGCCGACGACAGCGAACTGCTTTCCGCGACCAAGGAGATCATCGGGCGGGCCCCGGACATCGCGGTCGCCACCACCGCCATCGGCTTCCGGGGCTGGGTGGAGGCCGCAGACGGCTGGGGCCTGGGCGAGGACCTGCTGGCACGGCTGCGGGGGGTGCGGATCCTGGCGCGCGGCCCCAAGGTGAAGGGCGCGATCCGGGCCGCCGGGCTGACGGAGGAGTGGTCGCCCGCGTCGGAGTCCATGGCGGAGGTACTCGACCGGCTGATGGAGGAGGGCGTCGACGGACTGCGGATCGCCGTACAGCTGCACGGTGAACCGCTGCCCGGCTTCGTGGAGTCGCTGCGGGCCGGGGGAGCGGAGGTGGTGGGGGTGCCGGTCTACCGTTGGCTGCCGCCGGAGGACCTCGGTCCCGTGGACCGCCTCGTCGACGCGACCGTCGCGCGCGCCCTGGACGCGGTCACCTTCACCAGCGCGCCCGCCGCCGCGTCCCTGTTGTCCCGCGCGGAGGACCGGGGACTGCTCGACGACCTCCTCGCCGCGCTCGGTCACGACGTGCTGCCCGCCTGCGTCGGCCCGGTCACCGCACTGCCGCTGCAGGCCCGCGGCATCGCCACCGTGCAGCCCGAACGCTTCCGGCTCGGTCCGCTCGTCCAGTTGCTCTGCCGGGAAATGCCCGCGCGGGCGCGCGCGTTGCCCGTCGCCGGGCACCGGATGGAGATCCGCGGGCACGCGGTTCTGGTGGACGGCTTGCTCAGACCCGTCCCCCCGGCAGGGATGTCCCTGCTGCGGGCGCTGTCGCGGCGGCCCGGCTGGGTCGTCCCCCGTGCGGAGCTGCTGCGCGCCCTGCCGGGCGCGGGCCGCGACGAGCACGCGGTGGAGACCGCGATGGCCCGCCTGCGGGCCGCCCTCGGCGCCCCGAAACTGATCCAGACGGTCGTCAAGCGCGGCTACCGGCTCGCCCTGGACCCCACCTTGGAGTCCAAGTACGGGGACGACTGAGTACGGGGGGTTCCGGGGGCCGTGGCGGGCGGGCACTGTGGGAGGGGAACGGTTTCCCGGATCGCTCACCGGCCCCGCGCGCGGGGCCACCCTAGGCGGTGGCAGGAACATGGCACTGGGTACGGTCACGGCGTCCTACGAGCTGAGGTTCGACACCGGGCGGGTCTGTCTGGATCTGCTCGCGACCACCCACCCCGAGGAACGGCTCGACTCCGTGGCGGTGCTGCGCGCCTGGATCATCGGCTCCGGCCTCGTGCCCGGGGACACCCCGCTGGCGCACGCGGACACCTCCTGGCTGGTGGCCTTCCGCGAACTGCGCGGACAGCTCGCCCCGTTGCTGCGCGGCCGTACGGCGCCCGGCGTCCCCTCGTACGACCACGCGCTCGCCCGGGTGAACGAGTGCGCCCGCGCCGCGCCCCCGGCACCCCGCGCGGTGCCCGGTGAGGACGGCGCGCTGGTACGCCGGCTCGACGGGCCGCCCGGCCGGGACGCAACTCTCGCGGCGGTCGCGCGGGACGCGGTGGAGCTGCTCACCGACCCCGCCGTCCGCGCGAGCCTCAGGCAGTGCGAGGGCGACAACTGCCCGATCGTGTACGTCGACACGTCCCGGGGGCGCAGGCGGCGCTGGTGCTCGAGCGAGGTCTGCGGCAACCGGGAACGCGTGGCCCGCCACCGCCGCCGCGCGGCCCTGACCCGCGCCTGAGGTCAGGGCCCGGCTCAACCGCCGTGCCCGTGCGCGGCCTCCGGCAGCCGCCTCGGCGGGGCATCGCCGAAGTGGCGTCCGTCACACCCTTGTTCACTTCTCGCGCGGCGCGGCCGGAAGGGCCTTCCTCGCCGCCGTGTCGGAAATGTAAAGAAGTGGCGGGGGGAATGTGACCTCATGTCCCGGTCGTCGCCTCGGGCCGAAGAAAACTGTCGTCTCTTCTTGAACACCGGCCCCCCGCCGTCCGTACCGGTTGTCGAGCGACCGACTGGGGGAACCCCCGGACACCGGAGGTGGGCGTGCGCAAGGATGCGGCCGTGGCCAATGAACGTGGATCGAGGGCCCGACATCGCATGTCCTCACAGCCCTCGGAACCTGACGAGGAGCTGATGCGTGCGCTGTATCGCGAACACGCCGGGCCTCTGCTGGCCTACGTCCTGAGGCTGGTCGCCGGAGACCGGCAGCGCGCCGAGGACGTCGTGCAGGAGACGCTCATCCGTGCCTGGAAGAACGCCGGTCAGCTCAATCGGGCGACCGGTTCGGTACGCCCCTGGCTGGTGACGGTCGCCCGGCGCATCGTCATCGACGGCCACCGCAGCCGGCAGGCCCGGCCGCAGGAGGTCGATCCGTCGCCGCTGGAGGTCATCCCCGCGGAGGACGAGATCGACAAGGCGCTGTGGCTGATGACGCTGTCGGACGCGCTCGACGACCTGACCCCGGCCCACCGGGAGGTCCTCGTCGAGACGTACTTCAAGGGGCGTACCGTCAACGAGGCGGCACAGACACTCGGCATACCGAGCGGCACCGTCCGTTCCCGTGTGTTCTACGCCCTGCGGTCGATGAAGCTGGCTCTGGAGGAGCGGGGGGTGACGGCGTGATGAGTGTGTACGGGGGAGACCAGGGATTCGGCACGGGCGGTACGGGTATGTCTGGTGCCATGGAGGGATCACCGGTGCCGAACGAGCACGAGACCGTCGGCGCCTATGCCCTCGGCATCCTCGACGACGCCGAAGCGACCGCCTTCGAGGCGCACCTCGCGTCCTGCGAGTGGTGCGCCCAGCAGCTCGACGAACTCGCCGGAATGGAACCGATGCTGGCCGCGCTCGCGGATCTGCCCGGCACGGGGACGCCCGCGCTGGGCGAGTCGCTGTCCGCCAAGCCCTCTCCGCGCGTGGTCGAGAAGCTGGTCGACGAGGTCGCCGAGCGCCGCGCGCGCAAGCGCCGCCGCAACTTCTACATGGTGGCCGCCGCGGGCGCGCTGATCGTCAGCGGTCCGTTCGTGGCCGTGGCGGCGAGCGGCGGGGGCGACGACGGGAGCGGCGGGAGCGGTACCAACCGGACGCTCGCGGCCAACCCCGCGAAGGACGCCTTCGACAAGAGCTCCGACAAGATCATGGCGACCGATCCCGGCACCGGGGTGACCGCGACCGTGGCCCTGGAGAAGAAGCTCTGGGGCACCGAGATCGTCACGGAGCTGAAGAACGTCAAGGGCGAGCAGAAGTGCTCGCTGATCGCCGTCGGCAAGAACGGCGAGCGCGAGACGGTGAACTCCTGGTCGGTCCCCGGCGAGGGCTACGGCATGCCGGAGGCGAAGTCGGACAAGGCCAAGCAGCCGCTGTACGTCCAGGGCGGCGCCGCCTTCCAGCCGAACGAGATCGACCACTTCCAGGTCATCGACTTCGACGGCAAGATCCTCGTCGAGCTCGACGCGTAGCCTTCCGGGGTCCCCTTCGCGTACGGTTGACGGCTGCCCAGCACGTCAGAAGGGGGCCCGGTGGCCGCTCAGGCTCAGCAGGAATCCGCGGTCGAACCGGTTCACGACTCCGTTCGGGACCGGGAGATCCGCGTCGAACAGGAACACCTGGACCGGGTGTACCGGCGCCTAGAGGAGAAGATCCACGAGGCGGAGTTCCTCATGCGCGACGCCGCCCGGCGCGGCCACGTCGGCACGCCCGGCGCCCTCGCCGAGCGGGACGCCCAGGTCTTCCGGGCCGGCATCCACCTCAACCGGCTGAACAACGAGTACGAGGACTTCCTCTTCGGCAGGATCGACCTGCTGCTCGGCAAAGACGGCAAGAAGGGCCCCGACGGCGCGTACACCGCCGTCGAGCCCGCCGAGGGGGCCATCCGGCCCGACAGCACGGCCGACATCGCCGAGACCCTGCACATCGGCCGGATCGGCGTCCTCGACGAGGAGTACGCCCCGCTGGTCATCGACTGGCGGGCCCCCGCGGCCGCTCCCTTCTACCGCTCCACCCCGGTCGACCCCGGCCGGGTCGTGCGGCGCCGCGTGATCCGCTCCAAGGGCCGCCGTGTGCAGAGCGTCGAGGACGACCTGATGCGCCCCGAGCTGAGGGCGTCCCTGGACGGGCGCGAGCTGCCGGTGATCGGCGACGGGGCCCTGATGGCCGCGCTCGGCCAGGCCCGTACCCACACCATGCGGGACATCGTCGCGTCCATCCAGGCCGAGCAGGACCTGGTGATCCGGGCCCCCGCGGCCTCCGTGACCTACGTCGAGGGCGGCCCCGGAACCGGCAAGACCGCCGTCGCCCTGCACCGCGCGGCCTACCTCCTCTACCAGGACCGGCGCCGGTACGCGGGCGGCATCCTGATCGTCTCGCCCACCCCGCTCCTCGTCGCCTACACCGAGGGCGTGCTGCCCTCCCTCGGTGAGGAGGGCCAGGTCGCCATCCGCGCCATCGGCTCCCTGGTCGACGGCGCCGAGGCCACGCTGTACGACTCCCCACCGGTGGCCCGGGTCAAGGGCTCGTACCGCATGCTCAAGGTGCTGCGGAAGGCCGCACGCGGAGCACTGGAGCGACACGACGCACCGCGGCGGCTGCGCGTCGTCGCCTTCGGCCGGCGCCTGGAACTGGACGCGGAGGAGCTGGCGGACATCCGCCGCACGGCCCTCGGCGGCACCGCCCCGGTCAACCTCCTGCGTCCCCGCGCCCGCAAGCTGCTCCTCGACGCCCTGTGGGAGCGCTCCGGTGCCGCGGCCCGGCACACCGACCCGGAGCTGGCCGCCGAGCTGCGTTCCTCCTTCGACGAGGACGTCACCTCCGAGGACGACTTCACCGCCTTCCTCGACGCCTGGTGGCCGGAGCTGACCCCGGCCGCCGTGCTGGACGCCATGGCCGACGAGAAGCGACTGGGCCGCTGGGCCCGCCGCGTCCTCAATCCGGGCGAGGTCCGCAGGGTCGCCCGCTCGCTGAAGCGGGACGGCCACTCCGTGCACGACATCGCGGTGCTCGACGAGCTGCAGGCCGTCCTCGGTGCTCCGGCCCGTCCCCGCAAGAAGCGCGAGATCGACCCGCTGGACCAGCTCACCGGCCTGGAGGAGCTGATGCCGGTACGCGAGGAGACCCAGCGGGAGCGGGCCGAGCGGCTCGCCCAGGAGCGCGTCGAGTACGCGCACGTCATCGTCGACGAGGCGCAGGACCTCACGCCGATGCAGTGGCGCATGGTCGGCCGCCGCGGCCGGCACGCGACCTGGACGGTCGTCGGTGACCCGGCCCAGTCGTCCTGGTCCGACCCCGACGAGGCCGCCCGGGCCCGCGACGAGGCCCTCGGCACCCGCCCGCGCCGCCGCTTCGAGCTCACGGTGAACTACCGCAACCCCGCGGAGATCGCCGGACTGGCGTCGAGGGTGCTCGCCCTGGCCATGCCCGGCTCCGAGGCGCCGAGGGCGGTGCGCTCCACCGGCGTCGAGCCGCGCTTCGCCGTCGCGGGGGGCCCGCTGGGCGAGACCGTGCGCGCGGAGGCGGCCCGGCTGCTGGAGCGCGTGGACGGCACCGTCGGCGTGGTCGTCGCCATGCAGCGCCGCGAGGAGGCCCGGCGCTGGCTCGACGGGCTGGGCGACCAGGTGGTGGCGCTCGGCAGCCTGGAGGCCAAGGGCCTGGAGTACGACGCGACGGTCGTCGTCTCCCCGGCGGAGATCGCCGACGAGTCCCCCGCCGGTCTGCGAGTCCTGTACGTCGCCCTGACCCGGGCCACCCAGCAGCTGACGGTGGTCTCGGCGGACCGCGACGAACCGGACGCGGACGGGGTGCCCGATCTGCTGAGGGACTGAAGCCGGGAAAGCGCCTGTGCCACGGGAATGGCCATCCGGCATCCGTTTGTTAGCCTGGGTGTGGCACCGGCCCGATCCAAGCCCCCGGGCCCAACCTTCGTCGCTACGAGCGACCACTTGCCGCGAGGCGAGCATGGCGGGTCGGTGTCATCAGCGTGCGAGAGGCCCACGTCACCCCGCAGTGACGTGGGCCTCTTTCGTCGTCCGACCACCTCTCAGGTCATCAACTCTCGTATGGTGAAAACTGTTTTCCGGATACGCCACATGCCGGTGAACAAAACGTCCGCAATCCAAGGCGGCTACCACGTACTCAGGGGTAGGTGCGACGATCGGACGGCACGATTCGCGACACGGTGAAAGCAGAGGAAGTCCGCCATGGCAACGGCGCCCAGCGTCTCCTACTCGATGACCATCCGGCTGGAGGTGCCCGCAGGCGGAACCGCGGTCTCCCAGCTCACCGGGGCCGTCGAGTCCCACGGAGGCTCGGTGACCGGCCTCGACGTCACGGCGTCCGGCCACGAGCGGCTCCGCATCGACGTCACCATCGCGGCCACCTCCACCGCCCACGCCGACGAGATCGTCGAGCAGCTGCGCGGCATCGAGGGCGTCACCCTGGGCAAGGTCTCCGACCGTACCTTCCTGATGCACCTGGGCGGCAAGATCGAGATGGCGTCGAAGCACCCCATCCGCAACCGTGACGACCTCTCCATGGTCTACACGCCGGGTGTGGCCCGCGTCTGCATGGCGATCGCCGAGAACCCCGAGGACGCCCGCCGCCTCACCATCAAGCGCAACTCCGTTGCGGTCGTGACCGACGGCTCCGCCGTGCTGGGCCTGGGCAACATCGGCCCCAAGGCCGCTCTGCCGGTCATGGAGGGCAAGGCCGCCCTGTTCAAGCGCTTCGCCGGCATCGACGCCTGGCCGCTCTGCCTCGACACCCAGGACACCGACGCGATCGTCGAGATCGTCAAGGCGATCGCCCCGGGCTTCGCCGGCATCAACCTGGAGGACATCTCCGCGCCGCGCTGCTTCGAGATCGAGGCCCGGCTGCGCGAGGCCCTCGACATCCCCGTCTTCCACGACGACCAGCACGGCACCGCGATCGTCGTGCTGGCCGCGCTGACCAACGCGCTGCGGGTCACCGGCAAGTCGATCGACACCATCCGCGTCGTGATGTCCGGTGCCGGCGCCGCCGGTACGGCCATCCTGAAGCTGCTGATCGCCGCGGGCGTGAAGAACGCCGTGGTGGCCGACATCCACGGAGTGGTCCACGCGGGCCGTGAGGACCTGGTGGACGCCACCCCCGGTTCCGCCCTGTGCTGGATCGCCGACAACACCAACCCCGAGAACCTCACCGGCACCCTGAAGGAGGCCGTGCGCGGCGCGGACGTCTTCATCGGCGTCTCCGCCCCGAACGTGCTCGACGGCGAGGACGTCGCCGCGATGGCCGAGGGAGCGATCGTGTTCGCGCTCGCGAACCCCGACCCCGAGGTCGAACCGGCAATCGCCCGCCAGACGGCGGCCGTCGTGGCCACCGGCCGCTCCGACTTCCCCAACCAGATCAACAACGTGCTGGTGTTCCCGGGTGTCTTCCGCGGTCTGCTGGACGCCCAGTCCCGCACCGTCAACACCGAGATGATGCTGGCCGCCGCGAAGGCGCTGGCCGACGTGGTGACCGAGGACGAGCTCAACCCGAACTACATCATCCCCAGCGTGTTCAACGACAAGGTCGCGGGCGCGGTGGCCGGCGCGGTGCGCGAGGCGGCGAAGGCCGCGGGGGCGTAGACACCGGCGGTACGGGGGCTGTGAGGATCGCCACGGCCGGGTTTGAATCGGCGCGTCGTGGAACCCGTAGGTCCGGGCGGCCCTCTAGGGTGGCGGCCAGACCCGGGCTCCGGCCCCTGCTGTCCGCTGCCGGAAGCGGACGGAGTGTCACCGCATCTCGGCCGTGGCGCTCGTCATGTGACTCCCTCGGGTGTTCTCACGACGTCCCGGGGGTGCCGGATTGGCTTTACCGCCGCAGGTAGAGGCAGGATGCGTCCCTGGGCGCGAGGGTCTGACGACGGACCCGGGTCCGGGGACTCACCGAGGAACCTGGCAGCATCGGCTTCGCCGTGCCCGACATGCGGCTCCGCCGCGTGGCACGCCTCAACGGCAAGAAGAACACGGGAGTAAGAACATGAACCGCAGTGAGCTGGTGGCCGCGCTGGCCGACCGCGCCGAGGTGACCCGCAAGGACGCCGACGCCGTGCTGGCCGCGTTCGCCGAGGTTGTCGGCGACATCGTCTCCAAGGGCGACGAGAAGGTCACCGTCCCCGGCTTCCTGACCTTCGAGCGCACCCACCGGGCCGCTCGGACCGCACGCAACCCGCAGACCGGTGAGCCGATCCAGATCCCGGCCGGCTACAGCGTGAAGGTCTCCGCGGGCTCGAAGCTGAAGGAAGCGGCGAAGGGCAAGTAAGGACGCGCAAGCGCCGCCCGGGCTTGGCGCCGGGGGCGGCTGCGGGTCGGCCGTGGCCGGTCGCGCTCGCGCGACACGTCCGCAGTCCCGCGCCCTTCAGGGGCGCGTCCACTCACGCCGATGGGGCGGTCACCCGGATCAGGGTGACCGCCCCATCGGCGTCGCTGCGACAGGCCCCGGGGGCGACCCCCGGACCCCCGGCCGGGGCGGGGTGGCCCGGGGCGGGGTGGGGGCGGTGTGGGGGGTCGGGCGAGGGCCTTGCCGGGGAGTTCCGCCTTCGCGCCCAGCTCGACCAGCTTCTCCATGCTGTGTCGTCCCGGGGGCGACCCCCGGGCCCCCGGCCGGGGCGGGGTGGCCCGGGGCGGGGTGGGGGCGGTGTGTGGGGTCAGGCGAGGGCCTTGCCGGGGAGTTCCGCCTTCGCGCCCAGCTCCACCAGCTTCTCCATGAAGTTCTCGTAGCCGCGGTTGATCAGGCCGATGCCGTGGACGCGGGAGGGACCCTGGGCGGCGAGGGCGGCGATGAGGTACGAGAAGCCGCCGCGCAGGTCCGGGATGACCAGGTCGGCGCCCTGCAGCCGGGTCGGTCCCGAGACGACCGCCGAGTGCAGGAAGTTCCGCTGGCCGAAGCGGCAGTCGGAGCCGCCCAGGCACTCGCGGTAGAGCTGGATGTGCGCGCCCATCTGGTTCAGCGCGGAGGTGAACCCGAGGCGGGACTCGTAGACCGTCTCGTGGATGATGGACAGGCCCGTCGCCTGGGTGAGCGCGACCACCAGCGGCTGCTGCCAGTCGGTCTGGAAACCGGGGTGCACATCGGTCTCCAGCGCGATGGACTTCAACTGCCCGCCGGGGTGCCAGAAGCGGATGCCCTCGTCGTCGATCTCGAAGGCGCCGCCGACCTTCCGGTACGTGTTGAGGAACGTCATCATCGAGCGCTGCTGGGCGCCGTGGACGTAGATGTTGCCCTCGGTCGCCAGCGCGGCGGACGCCCAGGAGGCGGCCTCCAGCCGGTCGGGGAGGGCGCGGTGGGTGTAGCCGCCGAGTCTCTCCACACCGGTGATGCGGATCGTCCGGTCGGTGTCCATCGCGATGATCGCGCCCATTTTCTGCAGGACGCAGATCAGGTCCTCGATCTCCGGCTCCACCGCCGCGTTGGACAGCTCGGTGACGCCCTCCGCGAGGACCGCCGTGAGCAGCACCTGCTCGGTGGTGCCGACGGACGGGTACGGCAGCCGGATCTTGGTGCCGCGCAGCCGCTGCGGGGCCTCCAGGTACTGGCCGTCCGCCCGCTTCTCGATGGTCGCGCCGAACTGCCGCAGCACGTCGAAGTGGAAGTCGATGGGCCGGCCACCGATGTCGCAGCCGCCGAGGCCCGGGATGAACGCGTGCCCGAGCCGGTGCAGCAGCGGGCCGCAGAACAGGATCGGGATCCGCGAGGAACCGGCGTGGGCATCGATGTCAGCGACGTTGGCGCTCTCCACGTGGGTGGGATCGAGCACCAGCTCGCCCGGTTCCTCACCCGGGCGGACCGTCACGCCGTGCAACTGCAGCAGACCCCGTACGACCCGGACGTCGCGGATGTCCGGGACGTTGCGCAGGCGGCTGGGTGCGCTGCCCAGCAGCGCGGCGACCATGGCCTTCGGTACGAGGTTCTTCGCACCGCGGACACGGATCTCGCCCTCCAGCGGGGTTCCGCCGTGGACAAGCAGGACATCGTCGTTGACGGTCATGAATCTCGCGTTCCGTGGAGTGGGGCAGGGGCCGGAGAGGCAAGCGTAATCGCCCTCGGCCCTCCTTCCGTAAGCCCCGGGAGCCCCGGAAGGCGTCATGGGCCCGTCATAACACGAACGGTTTGCCGGCGGCCACGAGCGGTCACCGCGACCCCCTGCGCGCCGGGCGTGCACCGGTCGGCCCCTCCCGTCTCCCACCACCCCCCTTGAACGACGCCCTACCAGGCGGCTCCTTTCGATTCATGGCCGCGTTCACTCCCGTACCCCCATTGCCTCCCCCTGCGGACGGAAGATGCGGGATCATGTCTGGCATGACCGAGGTGTCCTCGCTCACAGGGCGGCTGCTCGTGGCCACTCCCGCTCTGGCGGACCCGAACTTCGACCGCGCGGTGGTGCTCCTCCTCGACCACGACGAGGAGGGCTCCCTCGGTGTCGTCCTCAACCGTCCGACCCCGGTGGACGTGGGCGACATCCTGGAGGGCTGGGCGGACCTGGCCGGCGAACCCGGTGTCGTCTTCCAGGGCGGCCCGGTGTCGCTGGACTCGGCGCTCGGTGTCGCCGTCGTCCCGGGCGGGGCGGCCGGGGAGACCGCGCCGCTGGGCTGGCGGAGGGTGCACGGCGCGATCGGTCTGGTCGACCTGGAGGCGCCGCCGGAGCTGCTCGCCTCCGTCCTCGGCTCCCTGCGCATCTTCGCCGGTTACGCCGGGTGGGGCCCGGGCCAGCTGGAGGACGAGCTGGTGGACGGCGCCTGGTACGTCGTGGAGTCCGAGCCCGGTGACGTCTCCTCCCCGGTCCCGGAGCGACTGTGGCGCGAGGTGCTGCGCCGCCAGCGCAACGAGCTGGCGATGGTGGCCACGTATCCGGACGACCCTTCGCTCAACTGATGGCTGTGAGCTTCAGTACCCTTGGCTGTTATGAGCACTCTTGAGCCCGAGCGCGGGACAGGTACGGGGACCCTCGTCGAGCCGACGCCGCAGACCTCCCACGGCGACGGAGACCACGAGCGCTTCGCCCACTACGTCCAGAAGGACAAGATCATGGCGAGTGCCCTCGACGGCACTCCCGTAGTGGCGCTGTGCGGCAAGGTCTGGGTGCCCGGCCGCGACCCGAAGAAGTACCCGGTCTGCCCCATGTGCAAGGAGATCTACGAGTCCATGGGTGCCGGCGGCGACGACAACGGCAAGGGCAAGGGCGACAAGTAGCCCTCTTTCTTCCTCCGCCGGTCGGCTCCTCGCGAGGCCCCCGGGGTGCGCTTTGTGCGCCCCGGGGGCCTTTGTGCTGTTCGCGCGTTGCGCAGGGTGCGTCCGCCGGTCACAGAGTGGTTGAGACCTCTTGTCGTGCGGTTCACCCAGTCCCTAGCCTCCGGGGTGTTGTGCACAGCGAAACCGCTATTGCATATGGTGCAACGCGTTCGGAGGAGCAACTCCATGAAGCTGTCCGCCCGCCTGGTCGCCGTCGCGGCCGTCCTCGCCACCGCCGCCTGCGCGCCCCAGACCTCCGGCAACTCCGCCTCCGACAAGGACGAGAAGACCGGCACCCTGCGCGTCTGGCTCTTCCAGGAGGTCAACAACCGGCCCAAGGAAGAGGCCGTCGACTCCGTCCTCGCGGAGTTCGAGAAGGCGCACCCGGGCACCGAGGTCACCGTCGAGTACATACCCGTCGAGACCCGCGCCCAGCGCATCAAGGCCGCCTTCAACGACCCGGGCTCCGCCCCCGACCTCATCGAGTACGGCAACACCGACACCGCCGGCTATGTGAAGGACGGCGGACTCGCCGACGTCACCGAGGAGTTCGGCGCCTGGGACGAGGCCAAGGACACCGACCCCACCGCCAGGCAGTCGGTCACCGTCGACGGAAAGGTCTACGGAACCCCGTACTTCGTCGGTGTCCGCGCGCTGTACTACCGCACCGACGTCTTCGACGAGCTCGGCCTCGACGTCCCGAAGACCCAGGCCGAACTGATCTCCACCGCCAAGGAGATCCGCGCCGCCAGACCGGAGATGTACGGCATCGCGGTCGGCGGCGCCTACACCTACGGCGCGATGCCGTTCATCTGGGCCCATGGAGGCGAACTCGCCACCGGCAAGGGGGGCTCGTACGCCTCCGCCATCGACAGCGCCGACGCCCGCGAGGGCATCGAGGCCTACACCTCGCTGTTCGGCGACGACAACTGCCCGGCCGCCAAGTGCGCCGGCATGGGCGGCAACGACACGGTGACCGCCTTCGCCTCGGGCAAGGCGGCCATGGCGATCGGCGGCGACTTCAGCCACGCGGCCGTGGAGGCCGGGAAGGTCAAGGGCAAGTACGCCGTCGTGCCGCTGCCGGGCGTCGAGGCCGGCTCCATCGCCCCCGCCTTCGCCGGGGGCAACAACCTCGGCGTGCTGAAGTCCACCTCGCACCGCACCCTGGCCGTCGACCTGATGAAGCGGCTCGCCTCGAAGAAGGCCCAGGGCGCCCTCTTCGACGGCATGGGCTTCCTGCCCACCTTCTCCGACGTGCGGGAGCAGGTGGCCGCGAAGGAGACCTTCGTGAAGCCGTTCGTCGAGACGCTCGCCGCCGACACGAAGTTCGTGCCGGCGTCCCCGGCGTGGGCGCGGATCGACGCGTCGCTGGTGCTGCCGACGATGTTCCAGGAGATCGTCTCCGGCAAGAAGAGCGTGGCCGCCGCCTCGGCGGACGCGGCGAAGAAGATGAACGAGGCGTTTGGCTCCGTCGGATGACTTCGCCCATGAGCTCGAGGGCTGTGGAGCGCGGACGGGTGCGGGTCGGTCGTGGTTTCTCGCGCAGTTCCCCGCGCCCCTGGGGGGGTTCTCGTACCCCTTGGCTGTATCTGGCGCCGGCGCTGGTCGTCCTCGGAGGGCTGCTGGCCTACCCGATCTACCAGCTCGGGCTGATCTCGCTCTTCCACTACACCCAGGCGCAGGTCAGTGGCGGGGAGCCGACCACCTTCGAGGGGTTCGGCAACTACGCCGAGCTCTTCGGCGACGAGCAGTTCTGGCAGGTGCTGCTGGCCACCGTGGTGTTCGCGGCGGCCTGCGTCCTCTGCACGCTGGCCGTCGGCTGCGCGCTCGCCGTGCTGCTCACGCGGGTGCGGGCCGTACCGCGGCTGGCGCTGATGCTGGCCGCGCTCGGCGCCTGGGCGACGCCCGCGATCACCGGGTCGACCGTCTGGCTGTTCCTCTTCGACGCCGACTTCGGGCCGGTCAACCGGGTGCTGGGCCTCGGCGACCACGCCTGGACGTACGGCCGGTTCAGCGCCTTCTTCCTGGTGCTGCTCGAAGTGGTGTGGTGCTCCTTCCCGTTCGTGATGGTGACCGTCTACGCCGGGATCCGCTCCGTACCGTCCGAGGTGCTGGAGGCCGCCTCCCTGGACGGGGCCTCGCAGTGGCGCGTCTGGCGTTCCGTGCTCGTCCCGATGCTGCGGCCGATCCTGGTGGTCGTCACCATCCAGTCCGTCATCTGGGACTTCAAGGTGTTCACGCAGATCTACGTCATGACGGGCGGCGGCGGCATCGCGGGCCAGAACCTGGTCCTGAACGTCTACGCCTACCAGCAGGCGTTCGCGTCCTCGCAGTACAGCCTCGGCGCGGCGATCGGCGTGGTGATGCTGCTGATCCTGCTCGCCGTCACGCTGGTGTACCTGCGGCTGCTGCGCCGGCAGGGGGAGGAACTGTGAGTCTTGTGCGCCAGGCCGGGAAATCCCGGGTGAATCCTGTGCGCCGGTTCGTCCGGCGTCCGGGGCGGCTCGCGGCCGAGTCGGCGGCGCTGCTGATCGCCGCCGTGGTGGCCTTCCCGCTGTACTGGATGGTGCTGAGCGCCTTCAAACCGGCCGGGGAGATCGAGTCGACCGAGCCGCGTCCGTGGACGTTCGCGCCCACGCTGGACTCCTTCAGGCGGGTGTTCGGGCAGCAGGAATTCGGCCGGTACTTCCTCAACAGCGTCGTCGTCGCCGTCGCCGTGGTGATCGCCTCGGCACTGATCGCCTTTCTCGCCGCGACCGCCGTGACGCGTTTCCGGTTCCGTATGCGGACCACCGTGCTGATCATGTTTCTGGTGGCCCAGATGGTGCCCGTGGAGGCGCTGACGATCCCTCTGTTCTTCACGATGCGGGACCTCGGCGGGCTGAACACGCTCTGGTCACTGATCCTGCCCCACATCGCGTTCTCCCTGCCGTTCGCGATCTGGATGCTGAGGGGGTTCGTGAAGGCCGTTCCCCAGGCGCTGGAGGAGGCCGCCGCCATCGACGGGGCGAGCCGCGCGCGCTTTCTCTGGCAGATCCTTTTCCCGCTCGTCCTGCCGGGGCTCGTGGCCACCAGCGTGTTTTCCTTCATCTCCACCTGGAACGACTTCCTGTTCGCCAAGTCGTTCATCATCAGCGACATCTCGCAGTCCACCCTGCCGATGGCGCTGCTGGTCTTCTACAAACCCGACGACCCGGACTGGGGCGGGGTCATGGCGGCGTCCACGGTGATGACGATTCCGGTACTGGTCTTCTTCGTACTCGTGCAGCGGCGCCTGGTCTCCGGACTGGGCGGCGCGGTGAAGGACTGACGTGACTGATCTGATTCCGGCGCCCCGCAGTGTGGTCGCCGGTTCCGGCGAGGTGCGGCTGACGGCGCACTCGCGGCTGTACGCCGGTGACGGGACCGAGGGTGTGGAGCACTGGCTGCGCACCGTCCTGGGGCAGGCGACCGGACTGCCGCTGCGCGAGGGGCGGGAGCACGACGAGGCGGCCGGGGACGGCATCGCGCTCCGGCTCGACCCCCGTCTCGGCCCCGAGGAGTACCGCCTCGTCAGCGACCGCCGCGGCGTCCTGGCCGAGGGCGGCAGCGCGGCCGGTGTCTTCCGGGGCGCCCAGACGCTGCGGCAGCTCCTCGGCCCGGACGCGTTCCGCAGGGCCACGCTCGGCCGCGGCCGGGTGTGGGCCGTACCGCACGTGACGATCGAGGACGGCCCCCGCTTCCGCTGGCGGGGGCTGATGCTGGACGTCGCGCGGCACTTCATGCCCAAGGACGGCGTCCTCCGCTACATCGACCTGATGGCGGCCCACAAACTCAATGTGCTGCACCTGCACCTGACGGACGACCAGGGCTGGCGCGTCGAGATCCGGAGGTATCCGAGGCTCACCGAGACCGGCTCCTGGCGCGCCCGGACGAAAATCGGCCACCGGGCCTCACCCTTGTGGGACGACAGGCCGCACGGCGGTCACTACACCCAGGACGACCTCCGCGAGATCGTCGCCTACGCGGCCGAGCGGCATATCAGTGTCGTCCCCGAGATCGACGTACCCGGGCACTCACAGGCTGCCATCGCCGCGTATCCCGAACTCGGCAACGCCGACGTCGTCGACACCGCCTCCCTGACCGTCTGGGACACCTGGGGGATCAATCCGAACGTACTTGCCCCCACGGACCACACTCTGCGCTTCTACGAAGGGGTGCTCGAGGAAGTCCTGGAACTGTTCCCCGCGGACGCCGGCCCGTTCTCGCCGTTCGTGCACATCGGCGGCGACGAATGCCTCAAGGACCAGTGGCGCGCGTCAAAGACCGCCCAGAAGCGGATCGGCGACCTCGGACTCGCCGGCGAGGACGCGCTGCAGGCCTGGTTCATCGGGCACTTCGACGGCTGGCTCGCCGCGCGGGGGCGCCGGCTGATCGGCTGGGACGAGATCCTGGAGGGCGGCCTTGCCCCCGGTGCCGCGGTGTCCTCCTGGCGTGGTTACGCGGGCGGGGTCGGCGCCGCCCGGGCGGGGCACGACGTCGTCATGTGCCCCGAGCAGCAGGTGTACCTGGACCACCGTCAGGACGCCGGCCCCGACGAGCCGGTGCCGATCGGGTACGTGCGCACCCTGGAGGACGTCTACCGGTTCGAGCCCGTACCGGCGGAGCTGACGCCCGGGGAGACCGCGCGGGTGCTGGGGACCCAGGCCAACGTGTGGACCGAGGTGATGGAGGACCAGGGGCGCGTGGACTACCAGACATTCCCCCGGCTCGCCGCGCTCGCCGAGGTCGCCTGGAGCGACCTGCCCGCCCCCGCCGACCGGGACTTCGCCGGCTTCGAACGGCGGATGACCACCCACTACCGGCGTCTCGACGCCCTCGGCGTCGCCTACCGTCCGCCCACCGGACCGCTGCCCTGGCAGCGGCGCCCGGGCGTGCTGGGACGCCCGATCGACGGGCCCCCGCCCCGGCTGTAGCCCTCACGCCCCCTGCCCACCGCCCGGCCCGAACAGGCCGGGCGACAGGGCGCAAGACCCACCGAAGAGTGTCAATCGCGATGCACCGGTGAAGCCGGGTGAAAACGGTCAAGTCCGGGGTGAGGTGGGTGAATGCCTCCTAGCGGACCCCCGTCTTCGGCGCCTGCCAAGATGTGCCAGAGTTGCCACGTCCGCCCTGTCAGCACGTACCGTACGGCGCACAGGTGGGACCAGGTGGGGCAGCGGGAAGGGGCAGCCGGTTTTGAGCACGCACGCACCGCAGGCGGCGCAGGCCGTGACGCTGCCCACGACGCTGGACGAGGCCGTGGCGGCCCTCACGGCCATGCCCGCCGCCGTGCCCGTCGCGGGCGGCACCGACCTCATGGCCGCCGTCAACTCCGGGCAGCTCAGGCCCGCCGCGCTGGTCGGCCTCGGCAGGATCAGCGAGATCCGCGGCTGGCAGTACCTGGACGGACACGCGCTGCTCGGCGCGGGTCTCACCCACGCGCGCATGGGCCGCCCCGACTTCGCCGCCCTCATCCCGGCGCTCGCCGCCTCCGCGCGGGCCGCCGGACCGCCGCACATCCGCAACGCGGGCACCCTCGGCGGCAACATCGCCTCCGCCGCCCCCACCGGGGACGCGCTGCCGGTGCTGGCCGCGCTGGAGGCGACGCTGGTCGTCGCGGGCCCGGACGGCGGCCGCCGCGAGGTCCCGGTGTCGCACCTGCTGGCCGGAATGGACCTGCTGCGCCCCGGTGAACTCATCGGCTACGTGCGCGTGCCGCTGCTGCACGCCCCGCAGGTCTTCCTCAAGGCGACCGGCCGCACCGGCCCCGGCCGTGCCGTCGCCTCCGTCGCCCTCGTGCTCGACCCCGCCCGGCGCGGGGTGCGCTGCGCGGTGGGTGCCATCGCGCCGATGCCGCTGAGGCCCCTGGAGGCCGAGCAGTGGGTCGCGCAGCTCATCGACTGGGACAACAACCGCGCGATCGTGCCCGAGGCACTGACCGCGTTCGGGGAGTACGTCGCCGCGGCCTGCATCCCCGACGCCGCCCCCGAAGAGGACGGCACCGTCCCACCGCTTCCGCCCGCGGTACTGCACCTGCGGCGCACCGTCGCCGCGCTGGCCCGACGAGCACTGGGGAGGGCACTGTCGTGACCGACGACCAGCACGGAGAGGGCACGCCCCCCGGCGGCAGCCGCTGGGACCCGCTGCCCCAGGGCGACTACGACGACGGCGCCACGGCCTTCGTGAACCTCCCCGAGGGGGGCATCGACGCCCTGCTGGACTCCATGGAGAGTCCGCTCGCCGCGCCCGGCCACGGCTACGTCCCGCCGCCGATCACGGTCACCCCCGCGACCACCGCGGGCACCGACCCGGCGGCCACCGGCACGTGGGCGGCCCCCGGCGCGCCCGTCGACGGCGCCCAGTGGCACGACCCGCAGGCCCCCGCGGCGGACGGGGCGGCGGGGGACCGGTTCGCGTACCACCCGGGCGCCACCGGGCAGTGGGACTTCGGGGAGGCGGCCGCGGAGAACCCCGCCCCGGGACAGGACGTCACCGGCCAGTGGTCGATCCCCGTCGCGGACGGCGACCTGCCGGACGAATCGGGCGAGTTCACCACCTCCGCCCTCGTCGAGCAGTGGGGCGGCGGCACGCCCCCGGCCACCCTGCCGGGCGGCGCCCCGGCCCCCTGGGCCGGCACCCAGTCCATCGGCCGGCCGTGGGGCCCCGGCGTGCCCGGTGTCCCGCAGGACCCGGAGCACCGGGGCGGCGAGCACGGCCCCGTACCGGAGCAGCGGGACGCGGGAACGCGGCCGCACGGCGAGGGCCACGGGCCCGCGTTCGATGAGCACCCGGCGGCGGGCGGATACGGCGAGCAGCCCGAGGCGGACGCGTACGCCGGTCCCGCGCAGGGGTACCCGGACGCCGCCGCCCCGCCGGAGACGCCCGGCGTGCCCGGCCACAGCCCCGGACAGCCCCCGCACGGCGACGGCCACGCGCCGCAGGAGCCGTACGACGGGGACGCGCACGCCGGGCGTCACTCGTCCGGTGTCCCCCAGCCGTTGCCCGCCGAGGACTACGCGGAGCCGCGGTGGCAGCCCGGCGCGGAGGCCGCCGGCGGCGCCCCCGCCGGACCCGGCGAGCAGGAGCCCGGCGAGCAGGAGCCCGGGGGGTACGCGCCTTCGGAGCACGCACCGGGCGAGCACCCGCACCCCGGTCCCCAGGAGGCCGTGGAGCCCGCTCCGGGGGCCGGTGAGTCCTCCGTCGAGCCCGCGGGTGCCGACCGCGCTCCTGAGGCCGCCGGGAGCCCGCCGGAACCCTCCACGGCCCACAGGGAGGCCGCGCCGGAGGCGGACCCCGAGGCGGACCCCGAGGCGGACCCCGAGGCGGACCCCGACGACGGCGCGACCGCGGACGCCACCGGGACCACCGAGGCGCCACCGCACACGTCGGGCGAACCGGACCCCCCGGGCCGACCGGAAACCCTGGGCTTCCCCCACGACGACCACCCCCTCGCCTCGTACGTGCTCCGCGTCAACGGCACCGACCGGCCCGTCGCCGACGCCTGGATCGGCGAGTCGCTGCTCTACGTGCTGCGCGAGCGGCTCGGCCTGGCCGGTGCCAAGGACGGCTGCTCGCAGGGCGAGTGCGGCGCGTGCAACGTGCAGGTCGACGGCCGGCTCGTGGCGTCGTGCCTGGTCCCGGCCGTCACCGCGGCCGGCAGCGAGGTCCGCACCGTCGAGGGCCTGGCCCAGGACGGCCGGCCCTCCGACGTGCAGCGGGCGCTCGCGCGGTGCGGCGTCGTGCAGTGCGGCTTCTGCGTCCCGGGCATGGCGATGACCGTGCACGACCTCCTGGAGGGCAACCCGGCGCCCACCGAGCTGGAGACCCGGCAGGCCCTGTGCGGCAACCTGTGCCGCTGCTCGGGCTACCGGGGCGTGGTGGACGCGGTCAAGGAGGTCGTCGCCGAACGCGAGGCGCACGCCGGGACCGCCGAGTCCGACGCCGACGACGAGAGCGGCACACCGCGCATCCCGCACCAGGCCGGCCCCGGCGCCGGTGGCGTCAACCCGACGGCGTTCGGCGGCCCCGGCCCCTTCGAGCAGCCCCAGGACCGGCCCCACGGCCAGGACGGAGGCCAGGCGTGAGCAACGAAGCAGCCACCGTGCAGGCCGCGCAGGCCGACGGGACCGCCCCCGAGCCGGAACCCCTCCCGCACGGACTCGGCGCCTCGCTCCCGGCCGCCGACGCCCGCGCCAAGACCGAGGGCACCTTCCCTTACGCCGCCGACCTGTGGGCCGAGGGCCTGCTGTGGGCGGCCGTGCTGCGCTCCCCGCACCCGCACGCGCGCATCGTCTCCATCGACACCACCCACGCGCGTGAGATGCCCGGCGTCCGCGCGGTCGTCACGCACGAGGACGTCCCCGGCGCCCCGGTGCACGGCCGCGGCAAGGCCGACCGCCCGGTCTTCGCCTCCGAGGTCGTGCGCCACCACGGCGAGCCCATCGCCGCCGTCGCCGCCGACCACCCCGACACCGCGCGGATGGCCGCCGCCGCCGTCATCGTCGAGTACGAGGTGCTCGACCCGGTGACCGACCCCGAGCAGGCGTTCGAGGCCGCGCCGCTGCACCCCGACGGCAACCTGATCCGGCACATCCCGCTGCGCCACGGCGACCCCGAGGCGGCCGGCGACGTCGTCGTCGAGGGCCTGTACCGCATCGGCCGTCAGGACCCCGCCCCCATAGGGGCCGAGGCCGGGCTGGCCGTGCCCCGCCCGGACGGCGGCGTCGAGCTGTACCTGGCGTCCACCGACCCGCACGGCGACCGGGACACCGCCGCCGCCGCGTTCGGCCTGGAACCCGACCGGGTGAAGATCGTCGTCACCGGGGTGCCCGGCGCCACCGCCGACCGCGAGGACCAGAGCTTCCAGCTCCCCCTCGGCCTGCTCGCGCTGCGGACCGGCTGCCCGGTGAAGCTCACCGCCACGCGCGAGGAGTCCTTCCTCGGCCATGCCCACCGCCACCCCACACTGCTGCGCTACCGCCACCACGCCGACGCCGAGGGCCGGCTGGTCAAGGTCGAGGCGCAGATCCTGCTCGACGCGGGCGCCTACGCCGACACCTCCTCCGAGGCTCTGGCCGCCGCCGTCGCCTTCGCCTGCGGTCCGTACGTCGTCCCGAACGCCTTCATCGAGGGCTGGGCGGTACGCACCAACAACCCGCCCTCCGGCCATGTGCGCGGAGAGGGCGCGATGCAGGTGTGCGCCGCCTACGAGGCGCAGATGGACAAGCTGGCCAAGAAGCTCGGGGTCGACCCCGCGGAGCTGCGGCTGCGCAACGTCATGGCGACGGGCGACGTGCTGCCCACCGGCCAGACCGTGACCTGCCCGGCGCCGGTCGCCGAACTCCTCCAGGCGGTGAGGGACTTCCCGCTGCCGCCGTTGCCCAAGGACACCCCCGAGGACGAGTGGCTGCTGCCCGGCGGCCCCGAGGGCGCGGGCGAACCGGGCGCGGTGCGCCGGGGCGTGGGCTACGGTCTCGGCATGGTGCACATGCTCGGCGCGGAGGGCGCGGACGAGGTGTCCACGGCCACCGTGCGGGTCCAGGGCGGCGTGGCGACCGTGCTGTGCGCGGCCGTGGAGACCGGCCAGGGCTTCTCCACCCTGGCCCGGCAGATCGTCCAGGAGACCCTCGGCGTCGACGAGGTGCACGTGGCGCCCGTGGACACCGACCAGCCCCCGGCGGGACCGGGCTGCCGCGGCCGGCACACCTGGGTCTCGGGCGGCGCCGTGGAGCGCGCGGCCAAGATGGTCCGCACCCAGCTCCTCCAGCCGCTCGCGCACAAGTTCGGCATGTCCACCGAGCTGCTCCAGATCACCGACGGCAAGATCACCTCGTACGACGGCGTGCTGTCCACCACCGTCACCGAGGCGATGGAGGGCAAGGAGCTGTGGGCCACCGCCCAGTGCCGCCCGCACCCGACGGAGCCGCTGGACGAGTCAGGCCAGGGCGACGCCTTCGTCGGCATGTCCTTCTGCGCGATCCGCGCGGTGGTCGACGTCGACATCGAGATCGGCTCGGTGCGGGTCGTGGAACTGGCCGTCGCCCAGGACGTGGGCCGGGTGCTGAACCCGGCGCAGCTGGCCGCCCGGATCGAGGCGGGTGTGACCCAGGGGCTGGGTGCCGCGCTCACCGAGAACCTGCGCACACCGCGCGGCCTGGTCCGCCACCCCGACCTGACCGGCTACGCCCTGCCGACCGCGCTGGACGCGCCGGACATCCACATCGTGAAGCTGGTCGAGGAGCGGGACGTGGTCGCGCCGTTCGGCGCGAAGGCGGTCAGCGCGGTGCCGGTGGTGGCCTCGCCGGCGGCCGTCGCGTCCGCGGTCCGGGCCGCCACCGGCCGCCCGGTGAACCGGCTGCCGATCCGACCGCAGGCCGCGGTGGTCACCGGCACCTGAGACCCCTTTCGGGGTGTTTTTCCCGCGCCGGGGCAACGAAAGCGGTTGCCCGCGCGTCTTGTGGGACGAGGGCGCCGGTTCCGGCGCGCCCTCGGTCCGGGGGCGTTGTCAGTGGTGGCGCGTAGTGTTCCGATCAGTGGGGACGGCCGCCGGGGCCCGGAAGGGCACGCGCCGTCCCGCCCGGGGCGGGGTGTTCGCGGGCCCGGGACCGAGCACACGTATCGCGGGGGAATCATGAGCAGGACCGACACCGTTGTCGCAGGGGCGAGCACTTTCGCCGGCCCCGACCTCGACCCCTTCATCACGCACGCCTCCACGCGCGGCTGGCTGACGGACCCCGGACTCCCGGCGGACAGCGGCCTGTTCGCCTTCGCGGAGCCGGCGCGGCAGGGCGTCCCGCACACCGTGGCCGCCTCCACGCGCGGCCCCGCCGACCGGCTCCCGGCCGGGCTGCGGGACCAGCTGGTCATCGGCCGTCTGCTGGGCCCGGCCGGCCTGGAGACGGAGTCGGTGCTGCTCGACGGCACGACCGGTGAGGTCTCCACGGCGTACTTCTTCCACGACCGCCCGGAGCTGATGGACCGCCGTCCGCTGGCCCCGTCCCTGCCGACGCTGGTGCGCTTCGCCGCGGCGACGGACGAACTGGCCGGCCTGCGCGGCCAGTTCGCCGCCTACGCCGGCCGGTACGGGACCAAGGCGGTCGCGGAGGCCTCCCGTCAGCTGCTGGCGGTCTTCGAGGAGGGCGCGGACGGGCAGCCGGCGCCGTTCTGGCGGATGGCCGCGCTGATCCGCCCGCTGGCCCTGGTGGCGGGCCCCGGCACGGCCTCGGGCCTGGCCCTGGACCTCCCCGTCCGCCTCCTCGACGACGAGTTCGGCCGGGGCGGCGTGGTCCGGTTCGAGGAGGTCGACTTCCCCGCGACGCTCACGCACGAGCCGACCCGGCGCTTCCTGTGCGGGACGGGCCTTCCCGAGGACGGCTTCCTCTTCGCCCTGGACACGGACCTGCCGCTGCGCACGCTCACGGAGTACCACGCCGACGACTGCCGCAGCGCGCTCCCCGACGGCCGCCTCCCCGCCCGCGCGGAGCACCTGATACGCCTCGGCCACCTGGTCGACGACCACAGCCTGGTCGTCGACGGAACCACGGGCGCGGTCCTCAGCTGGAACGAACCGGACGCCGTGCTCCATCCCCTGAACACGGACATCTCCACGCTCGCCTTCACGCTCTGGCTGCTGCACCGGGAGCGCTCCCTCGACGAGGAGTCGGGTCACGCGCTGACCACCGAGGCCTACGACCAGCTGGCCCTGACGATGATCCAGGTCCTGTCCTCCATCGACCCCACGGGCACGACCACGGACGCGGACTGGCACTACTGGACGGAGCTGTTCCAGGACGAGGCGGGCGGCGTGCTCTAGCGCACCCGCGGCGCGGGCGAGGCCCGTGGGGCGCCGGGGACCTACGACCAAGGTCCCGGTGCCGGTACCGACCCCCGACAGGGGTCAAACAGCGGCGTGGACCTTACCCTGGCGGTCATGACCGCCCCGAACCCGCGCGACACCGGTGTCGCCGTGCCCGCCGACGCCCTCGCCACGGCCGCCGACCCCGACGAGACCGTGCTCAGCCGCCCCTACCGGGCGCTGAGCATCGGGGTCGTCTCCGTGGTGCTGCTGATCGCCTTCGAGGCGACGGCCGTCGGCACGGCGATGCCGGTGGCGGCGCGGGAGCTGGACGGGGTGTCGCTGTACGCGTTCGCGTTCTCGGGGTACTTCACGACCAGCCTGTTCGGGATGGTGCTGTCCGGCCAGTGGTCGGACCGGCGGGGCCCGCTCGGGCCGCTCACCTGGGGCATCGCCTCCTTCGCGGCCGGACTGCTGCTCGCCGGGACGGCCGGTGCGATGTGGCTGTTCATCCTGGGGCGGGCCGTGCAGGGGTTCGGCGGCGGACTGGTGATCGTCGCGCTGTACGTCATCGTCGGGCGGGCCTATCCCGAGAGGCTGCGGCCGGCGATCATGGCGGCGTTCGCGGCGAGCTGGGTGGTGCCGTCGATCGTCGGCCCGCTCGCGTCCGGCGCGGTGACGGAGCACGTCGGCTGGCGCTGGGTGTTCCTCGGCATACCGGTGCTCGTGGTGTTCCCGCTGGCCCTGGCGCTGCCGCAGATACGCCGGCTGGCGTCCGGCCCGGTGAACGAGGACACCGGCGCCGCGGCCTCCGCCGACCGCCGCCGCATCAAGCTGGCCCTGGCCATCTCCTTCGGCGCCGGGTTCCTGCAGTACGCCGCCCAGGACCTGCGCTGGGCGTCGCTGCTGCCGGGTGCGCTGGGCCTGGCGCTGCTCGTCCCGGCGGTGCTGGGCCTGCTCCCGCGCGGCACGTACCGCGCGGCGCGCGGCCTGCCCTCGGTGGTCCTGCTGCGCGGTGTGGCCGCCGGCTCCTTCATCGCGGCGGAGTCCTTCGTCCCGCTGATGCTGGTCACCCAGCGCGGCCTCAGCCCGACCCTCGCCGGCTTCTCGCTCGCGGCGGGCGGCGGCACCTGGGCGCTGGGCTCCTGGGTGCAGTCCCGGCCCCGGCTGGAGCCGTACCGGGAGCGGCTGATGACCCTCGGGATGGTGCTGGTGGCGGCGGCCATCGCCGCGGCGCCCAGTGTGCTGATCGACGCGGTGCCCGCCTGGACGGTCGCGGCCGCCTGGGCCTTCGGCTGCTTCGGCATGGGCCTGGTGATCTCCTCCACCAGCGTTCTGCTGCTCCAGCTCTCCGCCCCCTCGGAGGCCGGCACCAACTCCGCCGCCCTCCAGATCTCCGACGGCCTCTCCAACGTCCTCCTCCTCGCCGCGGGCGGCGCCGCCTTCGCGGCCCTCGGCGGCGGCACGGTCAGCCACGCGGCCACCCAGGCCACGGCCTCCCACCCGGCCGCCTTCGTCGCGGTCTTCCTGCCCATGGCGGCGGTGGCCCTGGCGGGGGCGTGGGTGGCTGCGCGGGTGCGTCCCGCAACGACATGACACCGCGTGGTACCACGTAGTACCGTCGACGTCATGGCTGGACTGAACCTGCGGTTTACCGAGGAAGAGCTCGACGCCCTGCGTGAGCGCGCCGCAGCGGAAGGGCGCAGCATGCAGGCCTTCGCCCACGATGCCGTGATCTCGGCCGTAAACGAACATTCGCGTCTGTTCAACGAGGCGGCCGACCATGTGCTGAAGGCCAGTGCGGAGCTGAACCGGAGGCTCGCCTGATGCACTACCTCACGTTGCCCGAGCTGCTGAACCTCGCGAAGCGGCTCGGGGCGGACGAGGTACGCGATTACGGGCTGTTGGACTCGGCGCTGGCACGGCCTCAGTCGAGCGTGTTCGGGCAGGACGCGTATCCGGACGTGTGGCACAAGGCCGCGGCGCTCATGGAGTCCCTCGCTCGCAATCCCGCGCTCGTTGACGGGAACAAGCCTCTCGCCTGGTACGGGACCTGGGTCTTCCTCCATGTGAACGGACATCCACTGGACACGGACTTCGACGTGGACGAGGCAGAGCGCTTCGTGCTGGATGTCTGTCAGGGCGCGCTGGACGTCCCCAAGATCGCGTCCCGGTTGCCGGGCTTCGCGCGCTGATTGTGACCTCGGTCCCACCCCCGGGTGGCGTGGCCCGGTGCCGGCGTTGACGGTACCGGGCCCTCGGTAGGGTGGCCCGGTCGTCATGCGCCGATGCGCCGTACCCGAGCTACCCCCGACGGAGATCGTGACTACCACCGCCGGCACCGCGTCCCACTCGCACCACCTGTCCCCGGCGTTTCCCGGACGTGCCCCCTGGGGCACCGCCGGCAAGCTGCGCGCCTGGCAGCAGGGGGCGATGGACAAGTACATCCAGGCCCAGCCCCGTGACTTCCTGGCGGTGGCCACGCCCGGCGCCGGCAAGACGACCTTCGCGCTGACGCTGGCGTCCTGGCTGCTGCACCACCACGTCGTGCAGCAGGTGACGGTCGTCGCGCCCACCGAGCACCTGAAGAAGCAGTGGGCGGAGGCCGCCGCGCGGATAGGCATCAAGCTCGACCCGGAGTACAGCGCGGGCCCGCTCGGCAAGGAGTACGACGGAGTCGCCGTGACGTACGCCGGTGTCGGCGTGCGCCCCATGCTGCACCGCAACCGCGTCGAGCAGCGCAAGACCCTCGTCATCCTCGACGAGATCCACCACGCCGGTGACTCCAAGTCCTGGGGCGAGGCCTGCCTGGAGGCGTTCGAACCGGCCACGCGACGGCTCGCGCTGACCGGTACGCCGTTCCGGTCCGACACCAACCCCATCCCGTTCGTGACGTACGAAGAGGGCGACGACGGCATCCGGCGGTCGTCCGCCGACTACACCTACGGGTACGGGTCCGCCCTCGCCGACCACGTCGTCCGTCCCGTGATCTTCATGTCGTACAGCGGCAACATGCGCTGGCGCACCAAGGCCGGCGACGAGATCGCCGCCCGCCTCGGCGAGCCCATGACCAAGGACGCCGTCAGCCAGGCCTGGCGCACCGCGCTCGACCCGCGCGGCGAGTGGATGCCGGCCGTGCTGCGCGCCGCCGACCAGCGGCTCACCGAGGTCCGCAAGGCGATCCCGGACGCCGGCGCCCTCGTCATCGCCTCCGACCAGGAGTCCGCCCGCGCCTACGCCAAGCTGATCCGCGACATCACCGGTCACAAGGCCACCCTCGTGCTGTCCGACGACACCGGCGCGTCCAAGCGGATCGACGAGTTCAGTGGCAGCGACGACCGCTGGATGGTCGCCGTCCGCATGGTGTCCGAGGGCGTCGACGTACCGCGCCTCGCGGTCGGCGTGTACGCCACCACCATCTCCACCCCGCTGTTCTTCGCCCAGGCCGTGGGCCGTTTCGTACGGTCGCGGCGGCGCGGCGAGACCGCGTCCGTGTTCCTGCCGACCATCCCGGACCTGCTCGGTTTCGCGAACGAGATGGAGCGCGAGCGCGACCACGTCCTCGACAAGCCCAAGAAGGAGGGCGAGGAGGACCCGTACGCCGAGTCCGAGAAGGAGATGGAGGAGGCGAACCGGGAGCAGGACGAGGACACCGGTGAGCAGGACATGCTGCCCTTCGAGGCGCTGGAGTCCGACGCCGTCTTCGACCGGGTGACGTACAACGGGGCCGATTTCGGCATGCAGGCCCACCCCGGAAGCGAGGAGGAGCAGGACTACCTCGGCATCCCCGGACTCCTCGAACCCGACCAGGTGCAGCTGCTGCTGCAGAAGCGGCAGGCCCGGCAGATCGCGCACAGCCGGAAGAAGCCGGCCGAGGAGGCCGACCTGCTGGAGCTGCCCGCCGAGCGGCGGCCGGTGGTCTCCCACAAGGAGATGATGGAGCTGCGCAAGCGGCTCAACAGCCTGGTCGGCGCGTACGTCCACCAGAGCGGCAAACCGCACGGCGTCATCCACACCGAGCTGCGCCGGGTCTGCGGCGGCCCGCCCTCGGCGGAGGCCACGGCGGGACAGCTGCGCCAGCGGATCGAGAAGGTGCAGGAGTGGGCCACGCGCATGCGGTGACCGCGGTGTGCGTATGGGGACAAACGGAACCACTTCGCCGGGAGAGTGCCCGGATTCTGGACGGAGCCTTCCGCTCACCGAACCGGCTCGCTACTGTCCCCGCTACGCACACGCCCCGTGGCAGCGCCGCCGCGGAGCGCAGCCGTGAAGCGACTGTGCCCGGGACACTGCCGGGCCGCCGGCCGATCGGCGGCCTCTGAAGCGCGTGACCGACGGGACTCGGTGACGCATCCGCCGCGAGAGGGCCGCCGACCTCACCACTAAGGAGTGGGCGTCGTGACCGCGGAGACCTCTCAGACGCTCGACAGGGGACTACGTGTCCTCAAGCTGCTCGCCGACACGGACCACGGGCTGACCGTCACCGAGCTGTCCCACAAACTGGGCGTGAACCGGACCGTCGTGTACCGGTTGCTCGCCACGCTGGAACAGCACGCCCTCGTACGCCGCGATCTGGGCGGACGGGCCCGGGTCGGGCTGGGTGTCCTCAGGCTGGGACGGCAGGTGCATCCCCTGGTGCGGGAAGCGGCCATGCCGGCGCTGCGGTCGCTCGCGGAGGACATCGGCGCGACCGCGCACCTGACGCTGGTGGACGGGGCGGAGGCACTGGCCGTGGCCGTCGTGGAGCCGTCGTGGACGGATTACCACGTGGCGTACCGGGCCGGGTTCCGGCATCCGCTGGACCGGGGGGCCGCGGGAAAGGCGATCCTGTCCGCCCGGCAGGGGGCCGGGGAACCGGGCTACACGCTGACGCGCGGAGAGCTGGAGGCGGGGGCCTGCGGGGCGGCCGCGCCGCTGCTGGGGGTGACGGGCGTCGAGGGCAGCGTAGGGGTCGTCATGCTGGCGGACGTCGTGCCCGAGCGGGTCGGGACGAGGGTCATGGACGCGGCGCGTGAGGTCGCAGAGGCGTTGCGCTGATCGGCGTCCGTCCGCGGACCTCGTGCCGCCGGGGGCCGTCCACCGGGCCGTCCGGGCACCGGGGGAGGCACGGCCGCCCCCGGCGGCGGCAGGTTAGATTGGCCCCGTGCTCTCTCGTCTCACGCGTCGCCAGAAAGCGGCCGGCCTCGCCGTGCCCGTAGCGGCCCTGCTGGCCACCGCGGGCTTCGCGCCGCTGCCCTTCTCCGTGGCGCAGCCCGGGATGACGGCCGACGTGCTCGGTGAGAACAAGGGGGAGCAGGTCATCACGATCTCCGGCGCACCCGTGCGGGAGACCGGCGGACAGCTGCGGATGACGACCATCGAGGCCACCTCCCCGGACACCCGCGTCGGCCTCCCCGACGTGATCGACAGCTGGTTCAGCACCGACCGGGCCGTCATGCCCCGTGACTCGGTCTACCCCAGCGGCGACAGCGTCACGGAGATCGAGCAGTACAACCGCGAGCAGATGGAGGCGTCCCAGGACGAGGCGACCCGGGCGGCGCTGAACTACCTGGACCGTGAGGACGACGGCATCCAGGTCACCCTCGAACTCGCCGACGTCGGCGGCCCCAGCGCGGGCCTGCTGTTCTCCCTGGGGATCGTCGACAAGCTGAACGGCGACGGCAGCGGCGGCGATCTCACCGGAGGCCGGGTCGTCGCCGGCACCGGCACGATCGACGAGGACGGCACCGTCGGCCCGGTCGGCGGCGTCCCGCTGAAGACGCAGGCGGCCAGGCGGGACGGCGCCACGGTCTTCCTGGTCCCGAGGGACGAGTGCTCCGACGCGAGGGCGGAACTGCCCGAGGGCCTGCGCCTGGTCCCGGTCACCACCCTCAAGGGCGCCGTCGACGCCCTGGTCGCCCTGGAGCAGGGCACCGGCGAGGTCCCCTCCTGCTAGGTCCCCGTCAGTTCTCCTTGACGAACCCTTCCCGCACCATCCAGTCCAGCGCCACCTGGTGCGGGTCCTCCCCGGCGACGTCCACCTTGGCGTTCAGGGTCTGCGCCACGTCGTTGTCCAGCTTCGCCGTCACCGGGGCGAGGACGTCGGCGATGGCCGGCCATTCCTCGAACGTGTCGGAGTTGACCGTCGGCGCCGCGTTGTAGTTGGGGAAGAACTTCCTGTCGTCCTCCATCACCACCAGGTTCATGGACTTGATGCGCCCGTCGGTGGTGAAGACCTCGCCGAAGGTGCACGCTCCCTCGGCGGTCTGGGTGTAGATGATCCCGGTGTCCATCTGCGTGACGCCGCGCGCCGGGACGTTCATGCCGTACGCCTTCTCCATGCCCGGCAGCCCGTCCGCGCGGTTGGCGAACTCGCCCTCCACGCACAGCGTCACCGCGCCCGGGTCGGACTTCGCCAGCGCGGCCACGTCGGAGAGGGTCCGCGTGCCGTACCTCTCGAAGTTCTCCTGGTTCACGGCGAGGGCGTAGGTGTTGTTCAGCTCCGACGGCTCCAGCCAGGTCACCCCGTTCCCGGCGTCCGCGTCCCGCACCGCCTCCCACTGCTCGCGCGGATCGGGGATCGGCTTGCTGTTGCCCTGGTAGGTGATCCAGGCCGTGCCCGTGTACTCGAACCCGGCGTCCGCCTCACCCTTGACGACGGCCTCCCGCGAGCCGACCGAGCCCTGGATGCCGGTCCGGTCGACGACCTCCGCGCCGGCCGCCTCGAACGCGATGCCCATGATCGCCCCGAGGATCAGCTGCTCGGTGAACTCCTTCGAGGTGACGGTGAGTTCCGCGCCCTCCAGCGGCCTGCCCCCGCCGATCGAGCCCGGTGCCACGTCGTCGACCATGGGGGAGCCGCTGGTCAGACCGCAGCCGGAGGACGCCGCCAGCAGGGCCCCGGCCAGGAGCAGGCGGACGCGTCTCACCGGCCCGCCTCCAGACCCCGCGGCCGCAGCAGCAGCTCGGCCAGGGAGGCGAGCCAGTCGACCAGCAGGGCGAGCGCGACGGTGAGGACCGAGCCCACCATCAGCACCGGCATCCGCTGGCTGGTGATCCCGGTCGTGATGAGGACGCCCAGCCCGCCGCCCCCGCCGAAGGTCGCCAGCGTCGCCGTGCCGACGTTGAGGACGAGCGCCGTCCGCACGCCCGCCAGGATGAGGGGAACGGCCAGCGGCAGCTCCACCCGGGTGAGCACGCCCAGCGGGGACATGCCGATGCCGCGCGCCGCCTCCAGCAGCGTGGGGTCGTTGGCCTTCAGGCCGGCGATGGTGTTGGACAGCACCGGCAGCACGGCGTAGGCGATGATGCCGATCAGCGCGGCCCTGCGGCCGATGCCCAGCCAGATCACCAGCAACGCCAGCAGTCCGATCGCCGGGGTGGCCTGGCCCATGTTGGCGAACGCCATCGCGGCGGGTGTGGCCCTGCGGAACGTGCGGCGGGTCAGCAGGACGCCCAGCGGGATGGCGATGATCAGCACGAAGAACGTCGAGATCGCGGTGAGCTGGATGTGCTGCCACAGTGCCTTCGACACCTGCCCGTCCGACAGCGCGTTGCGGGTGAGCGCGTCGAGCTCCGCCTGCTCGAACCACAGCCAGGTCGCGAGCAGGACGGCGATCAGCACCGCCGGCAGGAAGATGAGCTTCTGCCGGCTCACCCGTGGGCGCGGGGCGGCCGTGGGCCGGGGAGCGCCCTGCGCCCCGTCGGACCGCCCGCCGCCCCCGTCCCGGAAGGCGAGCCCCCTCACCTCGTGCTCGCCCTCGGGCGGCCGTCCGGAAGAGGTCCTCACGTCTTCGCCTCCCCGCCGAAGAAGCCCTCCTGCTCCGCGTGGGTCTGCGCGGCCCGCTGCTCCTCGATGTCGGCCTGCGCCTCCCTCGCCTCCAGCCGGTCCGCCTCCAGCAGCTCGTGCACGGAGTTCATCAGCGTCTCCACGTCCACGACACCCTCGTACGCGCCGCGCCGGCCGGTGACCGCGACCCGGCCGGTGCTGTCGGTGAGCACCGCCTCCAGCGCGTCCCGCAGGGTCGCGTCCCGGGTCACCGTGTCGTGCACCGGCGTGCCCGCGCGGGCCAGCGATCCCCCGGCGCGCATCAGGTCGCCGCGCCGGAGCCACTTGTAGGGGCTGCCCCGCTTGTCGAGCAGCAGGACCTCGTCGGTTCCGCCGGAGCGCAGCTTGTCGACGATGTGCTGGTGCGGGTCGTCGACGCTCACCGTCGGACAGTCGCTGATCCCGATGTCCCGCACCCGGGTGAGGTTGAGCCGCTTCAGGGCCGCCCCGGCGCCGACGAAGCCCGACACGAAGTCGTCGGCGGGGTGGGTGAGGATCGCCTCAGGGGTGTCGAACTGGGCGATGTGGGAGCGTTCGCGCAGCACCGCGATCCGGTCGCCGATCTTGATCGCCTCGTCGAAGTCGTGGGTGACGAAGACGATCGTCTTGTGCAGCTCCCGCTGGAGCCTGATCAGCTCGTCCTGGAGGTGGTCCCGGGTGATCGGGTCGACCGCGCCGAACGGCTCGTCCATCAGCAGCACCGGCGGGTCCGCCGCGAGGGCCCGCGCCACGCCCACCCGCTGCTGCTGGCCGCCGGACAGCTGACGCGGATAGCGACCGTGGAACTCGGCCGGGTCGAGGCCCACCAGGTCCAGCATCTCCTCCACCCGCGCCCGCACCCGGGCCGCCGGCCAGCGCAGCATCTTCGGCACCAGCGCGACGTTCTGCGCCACCGTCATGTGCGGGAACAGTCCGCTCGCCTGGATCGCGTAGCCGATCGTGCGGCGCAGCCGCACCGGGTCCATGTCGGTGACGTCCTCGCCGCCGATGCGGATCCGGCCGCCCGTCGGCTCGATCAGCCGGTTGATCATCTTGAGCAGGGTGGACTTCCCGCACCCCGACGGGCCGACGAGGATCACGGTCTCGCCCGCCCTGATGTCCAGGGTCACGCTCTCCACGGCCGGCAGCGCACTGCCCGGGTAGCGCTTGGTCAGAGCCTCCAGCTCGATGGTCGCCCCGACCGACCGGGGCCCGGTCCCGGGGGTCCCGGCATCGGGGACGGGCGGCTCAGGCACGGATCCCCCTGGGAATGGTCAGCCGCCCGATCAGGACGTACGCGGCGTCGAACAGCAGGGCGAGGACGATGATCCCGAGGGTTCCCGCGAGCACCTGGTTCAGCGCGTTCCTGCTGCCCAGCGAGGCGATCCCGCGGAAGATCAGGTTGCCCAGGCCGGGACCGGAGGCGTAGGCGGCGATGGCGGCGATGCCCATCAGCATCTGCGTGGAGACCCGGATCCCGGTCAGGATCGGCGGCCAGGCCAGCGGCAGCTCCACCCGCGCCAGCCGGGCCGGGCGCGACATCCCGATCCCCGTGGCCGCGTCCACCAGCGACGGATCGACCCCGCGCAGGCCCACGATGCAGTTCCGCACGATCGGCAGCAGCCCGTACAGCGTCAGCGCGATCACCGTCGGCGGCACCCCGAGCCCCACGACGGGGATCAGCAGACCGATCATGGCCAGCGCCGGAATGGTCAGCAGGGTGGAGGTCGCGGTCGTGGCGAGGTTCCCCGCCCACTCGCTGCGGTAGGTGACCACGCCGATCAGCACGCCGAGCACGGTCGCCACCACCATGCACTGGAAGACGACGCTGGCGTGCTGGTAGGTGTCGATGAGCAGTTGCTGATGCCGGCTCCCCAGGTACTCCCAGAAGTTCACATCCGCTCACCCCAGCTCGGCCAGGTCCGGTCACTCGCCGAGCGCCGCCTGCTCCACCAGCGGGATGATCCGCAGCGGAACGGGGTTCTCCATGACGATCGCCGTGGAGGCCCGGACGATGCCATCAAAACCGACGACGCGGTCGATCACCCGCTGGAGATCGGCGTTGGAGCGTGCCACCAGCCGGCACATCATGTCCCCGGTACCGGTGGTGGTGTGCAGCTCCAGCACCTCCGGGACGGTGGCCAAGTGGGCCCGTACGTCGGCTCCTTGGCCCTGCCGGATCTGCAGCGTGGCGAACGCGGTGACGGGGTAGCCGAGGGCCGCCGGATCCACCTCGGGGCCGAATCCGCGGATGACTCCGTTCGACTGAAGCCGGTCCAGCCGGGCCTGCACGGTCCCGCGCGCCACGCCGAGCCGGCGGGACATCTCCAGCACCCCGATCCGCGGCTCCCGCGCCAGCAGCACGATGATCCGCCCGTCCAGATGATCGATCGCCATACCGGCCCCTCCCATGGTCATCCTGTACAGAGAGCCCGCCATCGCGGGCATTCGGCTGAACACATTGCCCAGTGAACAGGCAAACTATTGCGCACCTTGCAGTGCTGGCCCACCCTGCACCTATGACGCAGACCACACACCACACTCCCGACGTGACCACCCGGCAGGCCGACCCCTTCCCGGTCAAGGGAATGGACGCGGTCGTCTTCGCCGTGGGCAACGCCAAGCAGGCGGCGCACTACTACTCCACCGCCTTCGGCATGAAGCTGGTCGCCTACTCCGGACCGGAGAACGGCAGCCGCGAGACCGCTTCCTACGTCCTGGAGAGCGGGTCGGCCCGCTTCGTGCTCACCTCGGTGATCAAGCAGTCCACCGAGTGGGGCGCCTTCCTCGCCGACCACGTGGCCGCGCACGGCGACGGCGTCGTCGACCTCGCCATCGAGGTCCCGGACGCGCGGGCCGCGTACGCCTACGCCGTCGAGCACGGCGCCCGCTCCGTCGCCGAGCCGTACGAGATGAAGGACGAGCACGGCACCGTCGTCCTCGCGGCCATCGCCACGTACGGCAGGACCCGCCACACCCTGGTCGAGCGCACCGGCTACGACGGCCCCTACCTGCCCGGCTACGTCGCCGCCGGCCCGATCGTCGAGCCGCCGGCGAAGCGCTCCTTCCAGGCCATCGACCACTGCGTCGGCAACGTCGAGCTCGGCCGGATGAACGAGTGGGTCGAGTTCTACAACAAGGTCATGGGCTTCACGAACATGAAGGAGTTCGTGGGCGACGACATCGCCACCGAGTACAGCGCGCTGATGTCGAAGGTGGTGGCCGACGGCACGCTCAAGGTCAAGTTCCCGATCAACGAGCCCGCCATCGCCAAGAAGAAGTCCCAGATCGACGAGTACCTGGAGTTCTACGGCGGCGCGGGCGTCCAGCACATCGCCCTCAACACGAACGACATCGTGCAGACCGTCCGCCAGATGCGCGCGGCCGGTGTGCAGTTCCTGGACACCCCGGACTCGTACTACGACACCCTCGGCGAGTGGGCCGGCGAGACGCGGGTGCCGGTCGAGACGCTGCGCGAGCTGAAGATCCTCGTCGACCGGGACGAGGACGGCTACCTGCTGCAGATCTTCACCAAGCCGGTCCAGGACCGCCCGACGGTGTTCTTCGAACTCATCGAGCGCCACGGCTCCATGGGCTTCGGCAAGGGCAACTTCAAGGCCCTCTTCGAGGCGATCGAACGCGAACAGGCCAAGCGCGGCAACCTGTAAGCCGCCCTCCGCGGACACGACGGCCCGCGACTAGAGGGACTCGGGGCCCGCCTGGACAGAAGGCTCACCCAGGCGGGCTAGGGCCCGCTGCGCCTGCGGCACGCCCAGCGGCGAGAACCACGGGTTGATCCGCAGCGCCTCCTGAAGGTGCCGCCGCGCCGCCCCGTACCGCTCCAGCGACCGCTCGATCATCCCCCGGTGGAACACGTACAGCGCACTGCGCACACCCCCGCCCTGCGTCCCCTCGGTCGCCCGCACCGCGAACGGCAGCGCCTCCTCGTGCCGCCCGGCCCGGTGCAGCGCCCATCCCAACGCGTCCGCCACCTCCGTGGACGGCTGCCGCGTCCACTCCGCCCGCAGCCGCCGCACGGCGTCCCCCGCGTCGCCGTGGTCCGTCTCGAACCGGCCCAGCACCAGCTCCTCGTCCGCCCCGTGCGCCGCGGCCACCCGCACCCGCTCCCGCAGCACCCCGTACTGCACCCGCGCCGCCCGCGTCAGACCCAGCGACTCGTACAGCTCGCCCAGCTCCAGCGCGTACTCCGGCCGGGGATGCTTCGCCAGCGCCACCCGGTACGCGCTCAGCGCCTCCGTCGTCCGCCCCAGCGACGCCAGCGCCCTGCCCTGCCCGGCCTGCGCCGCCCGCTGGTCGGGGTCGATCCGCACCGCCTCCCGGAAGTGCCGCAGCGCGTCCTCCCGGTCGCCGCGTTCCCAGGCGAGCTGCCCAGCCCGCTCCAGGTACGCCGCCCGCTCGGCCGGCTCCCCGGCGGCCGACACCGCGTCCGCGAGCTTCGCCGCCGCGTCCTCCCGCCAGCCCCTGTCCCGGTACACGGCCGCCGCCCGCGCCATCACTGCCGGACCGGTGCGCAGCGCGGTCAGCTTCTCCAGCAGCCTGCCCGTCTCCTCGTGGTCCCCGAGTCCCGCCGACGCCTCGATCAGCGGCGGATACGTCGTCCACCGCTCCGGCTCCAGTTTCCGCGCCGCCTCGCCCCACTCGCGCGCCGCGGCGAAGTCCCGCCGCGCGTTCGCCAGCGCGGCCAGTCCCCGCAGTGCCGGGGCGTTGCCCTCCGGCCGTACCTTCAGCGAGGCGCGCAGCGCCTTCTCGGCCCGCGGCCAGTACGCCGGGTCCGCCAGCCGCAGCCCCTGCTCCACGCGGGCCGAGCCGAGCACCGCCCAGGCCCGGGCGTCCCGGGGGTGACGGTCCAGGTGCCGCTGCCGCTCCTCGACCAGTGCCTCCAGGTCGGGCAGCGCGGCCGGCACCCCGATGGTGACCGCCGCCAGCGCCCGGGCCTGCGGGGTGAGGGCGGGCGGCGCCTGCTGCCCCCAGGGCAGCAGCACCAGCACCCCGCCCAGCACCGCGCACCCGGCGACCGAGGCGAGCAGCACCCGGCGGCGCGCTCCCCGCCGGTGCTCACGTGGCTTGTCGTCCATGGCGCACACTGTGCGTCACGCCCCGTATGCGTACGATGATCACACCCCGGTGTCACGCGGCTGCTCACGCGGGGTTCACACCGATGGCCCCGGGTGCGACGCTGTGATCATGAGCCGCCTCGAAGCGCGACGCGATGACCACACGGTGACGGCCGGCCCTCTCGTCGACCGGCTGCTCGACGGCCTGCCCCCCGAGGCCGTCCTCACCGACCCCGGCGTCACGGCCTCCTACGCCCGCGACATGGCGAGCTTCTGCCCGGCCGGCAGCCCCGCGGTGGTCGTCCTGCCGCGCACGGTCGAGCAGGTCCAGCACGTCATGCGCACCGCCACCGGGCTCCGGGTCCCCGTCGTCCCCCAGGGCGCCCGCACCGGCCTGTCCGGCGCCGCCAACGCCACCGACGGCTGCGTCGTGCTCTCGCTGACCAGGATGGACCGCATCCTGGAGATCAGCCCCGTCGACCGGATCGCCGTCGTCGAACCCGGCGTCGTCAACGCCGCCCTCTCCCGCGCTGTCGGCGAGCACGGCCTGTACTACCCGCCGGACCCCTCCAGCTGGGAGACGTGCACCATCGGCGGCAACATCGGCACCGCGTCGGGCGGGCTGTGCTGCGTCAAGTACGGGGTGACCGCCGACTACGTCCTCGGCCTGGACGTCGTCCTCGCCGACGGCCGGCTGATGTCCACCGGCCGCCGCACCGCCAAGGGCGTCGCCGGATACGACCTGACCCGCTTGTTCGTCGGCTCGGAGGGGTCCCTCGGCATCGTCGTCCGCGCGGTCCTCGCGCTGCGGCCCAAACCCACCGGACAGCTGGTGCTGGCCGCCGAGTTCTCCTCCGGCGCCGCCGCCTGCGACGCCGTGTGCCGCATCATGGCGGGGGGCCACGTCCCCTCGCTCCTGGAACTCATGGACCGTACGACGGTCAAGGCCGTCAACGACATGGCCCGCATGGGCCTGCCGGAGTCCACCGAGGCACTGCTGCTGGCCGCCTTCGACACCACCGACCCCGCCGCCGACCTGGCGGCCGTCGGCGCGCTGTGCGAGGCCGCCGGCGCCACCCAGGTCGTCCCGGCCGAGGACGCCGCGGAGTCCGAACTGCTGCTGCAGGCACGGCGGATGTCCCTCGCCGCGCTGGAGGCGGTCAAGGGCACCACGATGATCGACGACGTGTGCGTGCCCCGCTCGCGGCTCGGTGAGCTCGTCGACGGCGTCGAGCGGATCTCCGGGAAGCACCGGCTCACCATCGGCGTCGTCGCGCACGCGGGCGATGGCAACACCCACCCGACGGTCTGCTTCGACGCCACCGACCCCGAGGAGTCGCGGCGGGCCCGTGAGTCCTTCGACGAGATCATGGCGCTCGGCCTGGAGCTGGGCGGGACCATCACCGGCGAGCACGGCGTGGGCGTCCTGAAGAAGGAGTGGCTGGCGCGCGAACTCGGTCCCGTGGGCCTGGAGATGCAGCGGGCCGTCAAAAAGGCGTTCGACCCGCTCGGCATTCTGAACCCGGGCAAGCTCTTCTGACCACGAAGGTGCCCGAAAGGGGTGGGGTCCTGCCGGACGAGCGGTCAGGCCCCGTCCCGTCTGATAGATGTGGTTCCCCCCGACCCACCCCTCGAGCAGATACGGGACGACGGAATGAGTGCCCCAACCCCGGCCCCCGGTGACGACAGGCCCCGCGAAGGGTACTACCCGGACCCGTCCATCCCCGGATACGTCCGGTACTGGAACGGTGCCTCCTGGGTCCCGGGCACGAGCCGTCCGGCGCCCCAGGACGGCGAGCCGCTCGCCCCGCCGCCCGGCGCGGGCCCGGCGCGGTCCTCCGTGGAGGAGACCGGCCCGCACTTCTTCGACGAGGACCCGGCGGACGAACCGGCGTTCCCGTCCCCGGCTGCCGCGCCGCCCTCCGCCGAGGTCCAGCACGGAAGCCGGCCCGAACCCGCCTCGGCCTGGGGTGCCGACCGCTCCCGCCAGACCGGCTTCGGCGGCGACCAGGACCGCAAGGTCTCCTGGGGCGCCGACCCGAGGGTGCCGCACACGGCGGCGCCGTCCGCACCGGAGGAGCCCGCGGACGCGGGCACCCCGGACGCGGGCGCCCCGGACGCGGGCGCCGCCGGCAGCACCTTCGTGTTCCGCAGGCCGGCGGGGACGCCGCGGCAACCGGCCGACGCCGGTGCCGAGGACCAGGGCACGATGACCTTCCGTGCCGTCACCCCGCGCGCGGCGGAGCGGAACGCGGGGCAGGGGCCCGCGGCACAGCCCGGACCCGCCGCCGGAGGGCCGGGTTTCGCTGCCGGAAAGGCCGCCGCCGCCCGTGCCGCCGCCACCACCGCCCCGGCGCCCTCCGGACCGCGGCAGGCCACCGCCCCGCCCGTGCCCCCGCAGACCGCCGGCCCCGCCGCCGCTCCCGGCGCCGCGCCCCTGACGAGCGGCCCCGGCGGCGGCCAGTCCTCCTGGGCGCAGCAGGTGCACCGGCTCGCCGGGGGTGAGGAGCCGCCGGTCGCACCGTGGAAGCCGCCGGTCGAGGACGTGTTCCAGGCCGCCGCCCGCCGCCAGGCCGCGGCCCGTCCCGCCGGGCTCGGCAGGCGGCTGGCCGCCCGGCTGCTGGACACCGTCGTCCTCGGCGCCGTCACCGCCACGGCCGGTGTCCCGCTCGGCATCAGGGCCATGGACCACATCGACGCGAAGATCGAGGCGGCCAAGCTGTCCGGCGAGACCGTCACGGTCTGGCTGCTCGACGGCACCACCTCCGTCCACCTCGGCATCGTCGTGGCCGTCCTCCTCCTCGCCGGGGTCCTCCTCGAGGTGCTGCCCACCGTCAAGTGGGGCCGCACCCTGGGCAAGAGGCTGCTCGGCCTGGACGTACGGGACATCGAGGGGCACGAGGCCCCGGGCTTCGGCGCCGCCCTGCGCCGCTGGCTGGTCTACAGCGTGCCCGGGCTGCTCGTCGTCGGTGTCGTCGGCGTCCTGTGGTGCCTGTTCGACAAGCCCTGGCGCCAGTGCTGGCACGACAAGGCGGCGCACACGTTCGTCGCCGGCTGAGCCCGCGTCACCCGTGCCGCCCGCTGCCGGGGACGCCCGCTACTCCGGACGGCCGCTCGCCGGATGCGGGTCCGGAGGGTTCACGGTCGACTCGGGGGCATGACCACCGAACCGCCCCCCGGCTCCGGTCGGCAGCCGCCGGACGACGACCCGTTCAAGAAGCAGCCCCCACCCGGCGGCCCCGGAGCACCGGGGCCGGGCTCCCCGTACGACACCCCCGGCCCGCACGGCGGAGGCGGCGGAGGCGGCGGGGGCGGCCCCTACGGCGGAGGCGGCGGTCCCTACGGTGAAGGCCCCCCGGGAGGCGGCGGGTTCGGCGGTGGCGGCCCCTACGGAGGCACCCCCGGCGGCCCCGATCCGCTCGCCGGCATGCCCCCGCTGGCGGACAGCGGCAGGCGCACGCTCGCCCGCCTCATCGACATGGTTCTCGTCGGTGCCGTCGTGGTGCTGCTCACCCTGCCGTTCGGGGTCAGCGAGTACAGCGTCAACGGCGACACCATCAACGTCGGGAACGGCTTCGCGCAGTCGGTCGTCGCCGCCGTGCTCTACATCGCCTACGACACCTATCTGATCACCCGCTCGGGCCAGACCCTCGGCAAGAAGTGGCTGCGCATGCGGGTGGCCGACCTCGCCGACGGTTCGAACCCGTCCGTGCAGACGGCGCTGACCCGCGCCGCCGTGCTGTGGCTGCCGTTCGCGTTCTGCTGTGCCTGCGTCTGGACCGCGATCGCGGGCGGCTGGAGCTACTTCGACCGGCCCTACAAGCAGGGCCTGCACGACAAGGCGGCCAGGACCGTGGTGGTCAGCACCGGTTGAGAGCCGGCACTCCTCGGCACCGGCCGGCGGTCAGGACGCCGCCCTTTCGCGCACCGGCTCCCGCACCTTCTCCCGCACGGGGGAGGGGACGGTCGCCCGTACCGGCTCCGGCGCCGCGGTCCCGTGCACCGCGGCGGGCCGCCGGGGAGCGAGGTGCGGAACCTTCATGGCCACCACGAGTCCGAGGGCGAGTGCCGAGACCGCGACCACCGCGACGGCCGGGGCGGAACTCGCCCCGGACAACAGCAGCATGACGAAGGTCGAGAAGACCACGGTGCACGAACCGCAAGCGAGCTGAGCGACAGTAGGACGGGGCATGGCCATCGTGTCCTCGGGAGTCGGGGGCTGTCGGCCTGGCTTTCCACCGGTTCAGGGCGTGCCGCCAAGCGACTCTAACCGCGAGCGTGCCCGAGGGGAACGGACAGTAAGCGTGACCTAACCGACAGGGCCGGTGCACAGGGGGCGCACGGAGTCATGGCGTCCACCCAGTGGACGTTTGCACGCGCCTGCCGAGGTTTCGCGCGGAAGTGTCCGGAAAGCGAACCGGGGCTCCGCATAGTGCCATTGAGCTGTTCAAGTCAAGGTCTGTTTTTTCTGCCGAACCTCTAGTCCAATGTCGTCACTTGACTACACGCGTCGATCACGTACGCGCGGGACCTTCCATTACCGGAACCTCCTTCGTCCGCGCGTACGCACGCGGGAGGGGATCTCAAGTGACCAGTAGACCCTGGACGTTCAGAGCAGCCGCGATAGGCGTGGCCCTCGCGGCGGCCACCGCCACCTGCTCTGCGTTCACCGTGGCCCAGGCTGACACGGCTGACAAGGCCGACCGTCCCGGCGCCGTGGACCGGCAGGACCCGGCGGACCGCCACCATGTCGAGCACGACCTCGAGGGGCCGCTCTCCAAGACGCAGGCGGCCCAGCGTGAAGAGGCGCTGAAGCAGGTCCTCTCGGGCAAGGCCGAGGTGAAGAAGAAGAACGGCTCGAAGGTCGTTCAGCTCAAGAGCAAGAAGGGCGACAGCAAGTACGTAGAGCTCGGCCGGGAGAAGACCGACAAGATCTTCACCATCCTGGTCGAGTTCGGGGACAAGATCGACAGCCGCTACGGCGGCACCCCCGGCCCGCTGCACAACCAGATCGCCAAGCCGGACCGCAAGGTGGACAACTCCACGGCCTGGCAGGAGGACTACGACCAGCGGCACTTCCAGGACCTGTACTTCGGTTCCGGCAAGGGCGTCGACTCGGTCAAGACCTACTTCGAGAAGCAGTCCTCCGGCCGCTACTCGGTCGACGGCCAGGTCTCCGACTGGGTCAAGGTGCCCTACAACGAGGCCCGGTACGGCTCCAACCAGTGCGTGCCCGACAACTGCGCCTGGTACGCGGTGCAGGACGGCGTGACCGCCTGGGCCGAGCAGCAGAAGGCCGCCGGCAAGACCGACGCCCAGATCAAGGCGCAGCTCTCCCAGTACGACGAGTGGGACCGCTACGACCACGACGGTGACGGCGACTTCAACGAGCCCGACGGCTACATCGACCACTTCCAGATCGTGCACGCCGGTGAGGACGAGTCCGCCGGCGGCGGCGCCCAGGGTGAGGACGCCATCTGGGCCCACCGCTGGTACGCGTTCGGCACCGACGCGGGAGCCACCGGCCCCGAGCAGAACAAGCTCGGCGGCACCCAGATCGGCAACACCGGAATCTGGGTCGGCGACTACACCATCCAGCCGGAGAACGGCGGACTCGGCGTCTTCGCCCACGAGTACGGTCACGACCTTGGTCTGCCGGACCACTACGACACCCAGGGCGGCGAGAACTCCACCGGGTTCTGGACGCTGATGTCCTCGGGTTCCTGGCTCGGCACCGGCAAGAACGAGATCGGCAACCTGCCCGGCGACATGACCGCCTGGGACAAGCTCCAGCTCGGCTGGCTCAACCACGACACGGCCAAGGCCGGCGTCAACTCCTGGCACAAGCTGGGTGTCGCCGAGTACAACACCAAGCACAAGCAGGCGCTGGTCGTCGAGCTGCCGAAGAAGGACGTCACCACCGAGGTCGTCACTCCGGCCGAGGGGCAGACCCAGTGGTGGAGCGGCAGCGGTGACGACCTCAGGAACACGCTGACCCGCAGCGTCGACCTGACCGGCAAGGCGTCGGCCGAGCTGACCCTCGACGGCTGGTACGAGATCGAGGCCGACTACGACTTCCTCTACACCGAGGTGTCGACCGACGGCGGCGCCAACTGGACCGCCCTGGACGGCACGGTCGACGGTCAGCCGATCCCGCGCGACGGGAGCGACAAGCCGGCCCTGCACGGCACGGTCGACAGCTACAAGAAGCTGGCGTACCCGCTGGACGCCTACGCGGGCCAGAAGATCGACCTGCGCTTCCGCTACCAGACCGACGGCGGCGTGGCCCTCAAGGGCTTCGCGGCCGACGGGATCACGGTGACGGCGGACGGCTCCGCGCTCTTCACGGACAACGCCGAGACCGCCGACGACGCCTGGACGGCGAAGGGCTTCTCCCGCATCGGCGCGTCGTTCACCAAGAAGTACGCGCAGTACTACATCGCCGAGAACCGGCAGTACGTGTCGTACGACAAGACGCTGAAGGTCGGCCCGTACAACTTCGGCTTCGCGAACAGCCGTCCGGACTGGGTGGAGCACTACGCCTACCAGAACGGCCTGCTGATCTGGAAGTGGGACACCTCGCAGCAGGACAACAACACCAGTCAGCACCCGGGTACCGGTCTGCTCCTCCCGGTCGACTCGCACCCGACCGCGCTGAAGTGGTCCGACGGCACGCTGATGCGCAACCGCGTCCAGTCCTACGACGCGCCGTTCAGCAAGTACCGCACCGACGGCATGACGCTGCACAAGGCGGACGTGGCGACGTGGATCCCCTCGTCGAAGGGCGTGTCGGTCTTCAACGACCGCACCAACACCTACTACGACGAGTCGAACCCGACGGCGGGCGTCAAGATCACTGACACCAACACGAAGATCAAGATCCTGAAGGAGGCCAGGGACGGCTCGACGATCGAGCTCGAGGTCGGTCCTGCCGGCAGGTAAATAGCATCTTCGCAGGTCAGCACATGATCGGCGGTGGCCCCCTGGCGGGTCACCGCCGATCCGTGTTTAGGTGCCTCCTGTGACTCGCTTATTGACACCGGCTGACACGGGGGTGTGACCGCATGGCCGCAGGAGGTTTCTGCAAGCTGCCGAACGGCACGGTGGTGGTGGCACTGAACCTGCCCAGCCCCGCCGCCGACGCACCCGCCGGAGTCCGCGTCCTCGTCCACGCCCAGAACCGGGCGCGCGCCCTGACCAGGCTGCGCAACCTGGGCCTGCGGGCGGTCTACCTGCGCGGCAACACCGCCCCGCCCAGTCCCGACGAGGTCACCGCGGTCCTCCACCACCCCGACGGCCTCATATGGCGCACCACGCCCACCCCCGACCCCCTGACGGTGGAGCTCTGGCACCCGATCAAGGCCCTGCTGACCAGAACGTAGCCGGCCCGGCGCCGGGAGCCCTGAGCCACGTCCGGGAGCCCGGGCACCGGGACTACCGCACGACGACGGGCTTCCCGGACAGCTCCACGCCCGCCGCCCGCAGGTCCTCCAGCGCCCGCTCGGTGGTCTCCGGCGCCACCCCGGCGGTGAGGTCGAGCAGGACCTGGGTGCGGAAACCCTCGTGGGCCGCGTCCAGCGCCGTCGCCCGCACGCAGTGATCCGTGGCGATGCCCACCACGTCCACCTCCTCGACCCCCCGCTCCCGCAGCCACTGGGCCAGCGGCGTCCCGTTCTCGTCCGTCCCCTCGAACCCGCTGTAGGCAGCCGAGTAGGCCCCCTTGTCGAACACGGCGTCGATCGCGCCGGACGTCACCGCGGGCGCGAAGTTCGGGTGGAAACCCACCCCCTCCGTCCCGGCGACGCAGTGCGCCGGCCAGGACCGCACGAAGTCGGGGGCGTCGGCGAAGTGCCCCCCGGGGGAGATGTGGTGATCGCGGGTGGCCACCACGTGCTGGTAGCCGCCGGCCGAGGCGGCCTGGCCGATCAGCTCGGTGATGGCGGCGGCCACGTCCGCACCGCCGGTCACGGCGAGGCTGCCGCCCTCGCAGAAGTCGTTCTGCACGTCAACGACGATCAGTGCGCGGCGCATGGTCGGTGTCCTTCGGCTGAGGGGGCGGGTGGTGACGGGCCCGGCCGGATGAACCTCCGGGCCCGGTGAGGGCCGGACGATACGGACGGGGCACGGGCAGGGGCACGGGCAGGGGTACGCCTTTAGCTACCCGAGGTCCCGTGCGCGTACTCCGTCGGAAGGACGGGTTCCCCGCGGGAGAGCTGCGTAGCGGACAGCGGCAGACCCGCGCGGGCCGCCGCGTGCCGGTCGCGGATCACGTCCAGCGTCTCGCGGACGAGCACCTCGCCGCCCTCGACCAGCGGCACCAGCAGCTGCCGGCCGGCCAGCTCGTCCGGCACCTCACCGGTGCCGATCACCTCGGCCTCGGCGACGCCGTGCCCGTCCAGCCGCCGCGCGGCCCACTTGCGGCCGCCGACGGAGGTCTTGCCGCCGCTGGACTTCTTCGCCACCGGCACCAGCGGCGCCCCCGGGTCGGCGGACTCGGCGCGGGCGACCAGCTTGTAGACCATGGAGGCGGTCGGGTGCCCCGAGCCGGTCACCAGCTGCGTCCCCACGCCGTACGCGTCCACGGGCGCGGCGGCGAGCGAGGCGATGGCGTACTCGTCCAGGTCCGAGGTCACGATGATCTTCGTGTCGGTGGCGCCCAGCTCGTCGAGCTGCTGCCGCACCCGGTGCGCCACCAGCAGCAGGTCACCGGAGTCGATCCGCACGGCGCCCAGCTCCGGCCCGGCGATGTCGACGGCCGTGCGGACCGCCTCGGCCACGTCGTAGGTGTCCACCAGCAGCGTCGTACCGCCGCCGAGGGAGTCGACCTGGGCCCGGAAGGCGTCCCGCTCGCTGTCGTGCAGCAGCGTGAAGGCGTGGGCGGAGGTGCCCACGGTCGGGATGTCGTAGCGGAAGCCGGCCGCCAGGTCCGAGGTGGAGGCGAAGCCGCCGACGTACGCGGCACGGGAGGCGGCCACCGCCGACAGCTCGTGGGTGCGCCGGGCGCCCATCTCGATCAGCGGCCGGCCGCCGGCGGCGGAGGACATCCGGGACGCCGCGGCGGCGATCGCCGAGTCGTGGTTGAGGATGGAGAGGATCACCGTCTCCAGCAGCACGCACTCCGCGAAGCTGCCCTCGACGCGCAGGATCGGCGAGCCCGGGAAGTACACCTCGCCCTCGGGGTAGCCCCAGATGTCACCGGAGAAGCGGTAGCCGGCCAGCCAGTCGAGGGTGGCCCCGTCCACGATGTCCTTCTCGCGCAGGAAGGCGAGGACGTCCGGGTCGAAGCGGAAGTTCTCCACCGCGTCGAGCACCCGGCCGGTGCCGGCCACCACACCGTAGCGGCGGCCCTCCGGCAGCCGCCGGGTGAAGACCTCGAACACGCTGCGCCGCCCGGCCGTACCGGACTTCAGCGCCGCCTGAAGCATCGTCAGCTCGTACTGGTCCGTGAAGAGGGCCGTCGAGGGAACGCCCACCCGTCGCCCACGCCCAAGGTCTGCTGTGGTCATGGCAGGGATGCTACCCCCATTTCGTCAGTTTGACGATTTAGGTTCGGGCGCCGGAACAGCGGGCCGGTTTGTGCGACCACCCCCCTGCGGTGGCAGCATGGGCAGTGTGACGTCACCCGCACCCCTGGAGATCGAACGCACCGAGTCGGCGGAGGAGGTCTTCGCCGTACCCGAGCCCGACGTCCCGTGGGTCACCATCGTCCACAACGACCCGGTCAACCTCATGAGTTATGTGACGTACGTCTTCCAGACGTACTTCGGCTACTCCAAGGACAAGGCCACCAAGCTCATGCTCGACGTCCACCACAAGGGCCGGGCGGTCGTCTCCAGCGGTACGCGCGAGGAGATGGAACGCGACGTCCAGGCCATGCACGGCTACGGACTGTGGGCCACCCTCCAGCACGACCGGAAGTGACCGAGCCGGACATGACCCGACCCCGCCCGCAGGACCGGAAGTAGCGATCGCCGCCATGCCAGGAACCTTCGAACCGCTCCCCGGCGGCGGCGCGGCCGTCGCCCTCGACGTCGTCGAGATCTCCATCATCCGGTCCCTGGCCGTGCAGCTGATGGAGCTGATCGGCCCCGGACCCGCCGAGGACTCCTCCGGCGACCCGCTCGCCGGCCTCTTCGCCGAGGGCCCGAGCGAACCGCCCTCCGACCCCGTGCTGCGCCGCCTCTTCCCTGACGCCTACCGCGACCCCGAGGGCGCCTCGCAGGGCAAGGAGGCCGAGGAGCAGCGGGCGCACTCCGCCGAGTTCCGCCGCTACACCGAGAACGACCTGCGGGCCGGCAAGCGCGACAACGCGCTGACGGTGATCCGCTCCCTGGACGCGCTCACCCCGGCGGGCGAGGGCGGCGCGGTGCTCGAGCTCTCGCCGGACGAGTCCCGCCAGTGGCTCGGCGCGCTGAACGACCTGCGCCTGGCGATCGGCTCCCGTCTGGAGATCGGCGACGAGGACGACAGCGACCTCCTCTTCCACCTCCCCGACGACGACTCGCGCAAGCCGATGGTGATGGCGTACCTGTGGCTCGGCGGCCTCCAGGAGACCCTCGTCTCGACACTCATGCCGTGAAGATGTACTGAACTGTCCGGAAAGATCACCTGATCCGTTCGCTCAGAAGAACCTCAAGTCCGGATAACGATCCCGTCACCACCCCTGCGGATTCGCCCCGCTTGGGCGGTTTCCTGTGACCTGCATCACTCGGCCTGAGGTAAACGGCGTGGTAAAAATCGGCAACTCGCTTGCGGCCCACCCCCTGCCGTGAGCAAGGAAGCCGGTCACCGCCGGTGTGTACGACCAGCACGACAGAAGGACGACGGACCCGGTTCCCGGGCCGCCGCCCCATCGCCGTCGCCGAACGGGACGTGGGCCCCGCCCACCGACACCCGCTCCGCTGCGCACGCCAGCACGTCCCCGCGCCACCTGAGGAAGTTCGATGTCACTCGACTCCATCACGCAAAACATCGACGACGCAGTAAGTGATTTCTTCGACCCCGTCGCGACCACCGTCGGCGACATCGTCTTCTACACCGTTCCGGTCGGCGGCACCGAGCTACCGCTCATCGTCGCGTGGCTCGTGATCGCCGGTCTGGTCTTCACCGGCTGGTTCGGTCTGATCCAGGCGCGCAAGCTCAAACTCGCCTTCGACGTCGTACGCGGCAAGTACGACGAGGAAGGCTCCCCCGGCGAGGTCAGCCACTTCCAGGCACTGACCGCCGCCGTCTCGGGCACTGTCGGCCTCGGCAACATCGCCGGTGTGGCCGTCGCCGTCTCCATCGGCGGCCCGGGCGCCACCTTCTGGATGATCCTGTGCGGCCTGCTCGGCATGGCCACCAAGTTCGTCGAGGTCACCCTCGGTGTGAAGTACCGCGAGGAGCACGCGGACGGCACCGTCTCCGGCGGCCCCATGCACTACCTGCCCAAGGGTCTCGCCGAGCGCTTCGGCAACGGAGGCGCCAAGCTCGGCAAGGTGCTGGCCGTCCTGGCCTCCGTCATGATCCTGTTCTTCGGTCTGTTCGGCGGCAACCTGTTCCAGACCAACCAGAGCTACGCGCAGATCTCCTCCACCTTCGGCGGCGAGGACGGCTTCCTGGCCTCCTCCGCGGGCGCCGTGCTGTTCGGCCTGGTCGTGGCCGCCCTGGTCGGTCTGGTGCTGCTCGGCGGCATCCGCTCCATCGCCTCGGTCACCAGCCGGCTCGTCCCCGCGATGGCCCTCATCTACATCGTGGCCTGCCTGGCCGTCATCATGACCAACGTCACCGCGGTGCCCGACGCGTTCGCCTCCATCCTCGAAGGCGCCTTCGAGGCCGACGGTGTCGCGGGCGGTGTCATCGGCGCCCTGATCGTCGGCTTCCAGCGGGCCGCCTTCTCCAACGAGGCCGGCCTCGGCTCCGCGCCGATCGCCCACTCCGCGGTCAAGACGAAGCACCCCGCGAGCGAGGGCCTGGTCGCCCTGCTGGAGCCGTTCATCGACACGGTCGTCATCTGCACCATGACGGCGCTGACCATCGTCATCGCCAACCCCGCCAGCTGGGGCGAGGCCCGGGAGGGCGAGAGCATCGGCGGCGTCACCATCACGTCCGACGCCTTCGAGACCGTTCTGCCCTGGTTCCCGAACGTGCTGACCCTCGCGGTGCTGCTGTTCGCCTTCTCGACGATCCTGACCTGGGGCTACTACGGCCTCAAGGCCTGGTCGTACCTCTTCGGCCGGAGCAAGGCCAGCGAGACGACGTTCAAGGCCATCTGGAGCGTCTTCGTGATCGCGGGCTCCCTGCTCTCCCTCGACTCGCTGATCAGCCTCGCCGACTCGGCGCTCTTCCTGCTCTCCGTGTTCAACATCATCGGCCTGTACCTGCTGGCCCCCGTGGTCAAGCGGGAGCTGAACACCTTCCTGGAGTTCGTCCGCCGCCGCTCCACCGGCGCAGGCGGGGCGACGGGCGCGGAGTCCGAGGAGTCCGCCGTTCAGGCCACCAAGACGGTCTGACCCCGCTCAAGGCGTCCGGCATCCGGGCCGTTCCGTACCACCCCTCGGTACGGAGCGGCCCGTCTGCTTATCCTGAGCCCCATGCTGACCATCACCCAGGCCCTGTACGACCGGATCGTGGCCCACGCCCGCGAGGACCACCCCGACGAGGCGTGCGGCGTGGTGGCGGGCCCGGTGGGCTCCGGCCGCCCCGAGCGCTTCATCCCCATGCTGAACGCGGCCCGCTCGCCCACGTTCTACGAGTTCGACTCCCAGGACCTGCTGAAGCTGTACCGGGAGATGGACGACCGGGACGAGGAGCCGGTGGTGATCTACCACTCCCACACCGCGACCGAGGCCTACCCCTCCCGCACGGACATCTTCTACGCCAACGAGCCCGGCGCCCACTACGTCCTGGTCTCGACCGCGGACACCGACGGCGCCGGCGAGTTCCAGTTCCGCTCGTTCCGCATCCTCGACGGGGAGATCACCGAGGAGGAGGTCGAGGTCGTCGAGGCCTACTGACCCTCCTGGGCTGCGGGTCTCGCATGACGGAAGGGAGGCGTCCGAAGAATGAGATCACACTCCGGGAGTCCCTCCGGGAATCGATACGATGACCGCATGGTTCTTCTCGACGTGAGCGAAACAGCGCCGGGCGCACTGCTCGTGGCGCGGCTGCACGTCGATCTGTGCCGGCTGAACAGCGCCATCTGTTGATCTTCGCTGCCGCCGTACGGCCGAGAGCCGCGGCGGGCTGCGGCGTGCCGCCGCGCGCTCTCCCGAACCCCCGACAGACACTTCCGACAGGAGCCCTCAGCCATGGCCATCGAGGTCCGCATCCCGACCATCCTCCGCCAGTACACCGACGGCCAGAAGGCGGTGGAAGGCAGCGGGGACACCCTCGCCGAGCTCTTCGCCGACCTCGAGACCCGGCACTCCGGCATCCAGGCGCGCATCGTGGACGGGGCGCAGCTGCGGCGCTTCGTCAACGTGTACCTGAACGACGAGGACGTGCGCTTCCTCGACGGCATCGACACCAAGCTGTCCGACGGCGACAGCGTCACGATCCTGCCGGCCGTGGCCGGCGGTATGGCCTGATCGGCGATGCGTTACGACTCCCCGCTGGCCGCGGTGGGCAACACCCCTCTGGTGCGCCTGCCGCGGCTCTCGCCGTCCGCCGACGTCCGGATCTGGGCGAAGCTGGAGGACCGCAACCCCACCGGCTCGATCAAGGACCGCCCGGCCCTGTACATGATCGAGCAGGCGGAGAAGGACGGCCGCCTCACCCCGGGCTGCACGATCCTCGAGCCGACCTCCGGCAACACCGGCATCTCCCTCGCCATGGCCGCCCGGCTCAAGGGCTACCGCATGGTGTGCGTGATGCCGGAGAACACCTCGCAGGAACGCCGTGACCTGCTCGCCATGTGGGGCGCGGAGATCATCTCCTCCCCGGCCGCGGGCGGCTCCAACACCGCCGTGCGCGTCGCCAAGGAGCTCTCCGCGGAGCACCCGGACTGGGTGATGCTCTACCAGTACGGCAACCCGGACAACGCCGGCGCGCACTACGCCACCACCGGCCCCGAGATCCTCGCCGACCTGCCGTCCATCACCCACTTCGTGGCCGGCCTCGGCACCACCGGCACCCTCATGGGCGTCGGCCGCTACCTGCGCGAGCACAAGCCCGACGTGAAGATCGTCGCCGCCGAGCCGCGCTACGACGACCTGGTCTACGGGCTGCGCAACCTCGACGAGGGCTTCGTCCCCGAGCTGTACGACGCCTCCGTGCTCACCACCCGGTTCTCCGTCGGCTCCGCCGACGCCGTCACCCGCACCCGGGAACTCCTCCAGCAGGAGGGCATCTTCGCCGGCGTCTCCACCGGCGCCTCCCTGCACGCGGCGATCGGTGTCGCCAGGAAGGCACTGAAGGCGGGCGAGTCCGCCGACGTGGTCTTCCTCGTCGCCGACGGCGGCTGGAAGTACCTGTCGACCGGCGTGTACACGGCCGCGACCACCGAAGAGGCCATCGAGACGCTCCAGGGCCAGCTCTGGGCGTAGCGCCCCCCCGCACGACAAGGGGCCGGAGACGAGCGTCTCCGGCCCTTCACATGTTCCCGGGTCCGTCACCGCCGCGCCGACGGGACCGCCGGGAACGGTGCCCCCGTCCCCAGCCGTCGACGAGCGCGGTGACCAACGCGAGCAGGACCACCGCGGCGAGCGCGAGCCACCAGGCCGTGTGCATGCCCCGACCGTACCGGCGCGCGCCACCACCGCGCGCCCCTCCCGTCACCGGTGTGCGCGGCTTCCAGCCGAACCGGTGACAGCACAGGTGAGTTCGCCCACAACGGCCCCTGGTGGAGGAGCGACCACAGGTTTTGCGCCTTACGCTCGACGAACCGCACGACCCCCGTCTCTCCACCCCGCCAGCGGAGGTTTCTGCTTCATGAAGCTCACCGTCGTCGGCTGCTCGGGGTCGTTCCCGTCCGCGGAATCGGCCTGCTCGAGCTACCTCGTCGAGGCCGACGGCTACCGGCTGCTCCTCGACATGGGCAACGGCGCCCTGGGCGAGCTGCAGCGCCACTGCGGTCTCTACGACCTCGACGCGATCTTCCTCAGCCACCTGCACGTCGACCACTGCATCGACATGTGCGCCTACTTCGTGGCGCGCTACTACCGGCACGACGGCGGCCGCTGCGCCCCGCTGCCGGTCTACGGGCCCGAGGGCACCGAGCACCGGCTGACCACCGCCTACGCCGACACCCCCTCGGCCTCGTCCATGAGCGAGGTCTTCGACTTCCACACGGTCAAGCCGTCCACCTTCGAGATCGGCCCGTTCCTCGTGCACACCGAGCGCGTCGCGCACCCGGTCGAGGCGTACGGCATCCGCGTCGAGCACGGCGGGAAGGTGCTCACCTACTCCGGCGACACGGGAGTCAGCCCCGCGCTCGACGACCTCGCCCGCGACGCCGACCTCTTCCTGTGCGAGGCCGCCTTCACGCACGGCAAGGAGGACATCCCCGACCTCCACCTCAACGGCCGCGAGGCGGGTGAGACCGCGGCACGGGCAGGTGCCCGCCGCCTGATCCTCACCCACATCCCCCCGTGGACCGACCCGCAGATCAACCTCACCGACGCCCGCGCGGCGTACGACGGCCCGGTGGGGCTGGCGGCGCCGGGGGCGACGTACGAGATCTGAGGCGCGACGACCGGGGCCCCGGAACCGAATCGGTTCCGGGGCCCCGGTCGTCGCGTCACGCGAGGACCGCTCACACCTTCGTGGTGTCCTCGACCTCCTCGTCGGGCTCGCGGCCCGGGGTCGGCAGGTTGAACTTGGTGATGGCGAAGCGGAAGACCACGTAGTAGACCGCCGCGAACACCAGACCGATCGGGATGATCAGCCATGGCTTGGTCGCCAGGTTCCAGTTGAGCCCGTAGTCGATGACGCCCGCGGAGAACGTGAAGCCCGCGTGGACACCGAGCGCCCAGGTGATCGCCATGGACAGGGCGGTGAGCACCGCGTGGATCGCGTACAGCACCGGGGCGATGAACATGAACGAGAACTCGATCGGCTCGGTCACACCGGTCACGAACGAGGTCAGCGCGAGGGAGATCATCATGCCCATCACGGCCTTGCGGCGCTCCGGACGGGCGGCGTGCGCGATGGCGATGGCGGCGGCCGGCAGACCGAACATCATGATCGGGAAGAAGCCCGACATGAACAGGCCGGCGTCCGGGTCGCCGGCGAAGAACCGGTTCAGGTCGCCGTGGACCACTTCGCCCGCGGCGTTGGTGAAGTCACCGATCTGGAACCAGGAGACGGTGTTGACGAACTGGTGCATGCCGACCGGGATCAGCGCGCGGTTGATCAGGCCGAACAGACCGGCGCCGACGGCGCCCAGCTCGGTGATCCACTCCCCGACGTTCGAGATGCCCTCACCGATCGGCTCCCAGACCAGGCCGAAGAAGACGCCCATCGCGGTGCCGACGAAGGCCATGATGATCGGGACGAGCCGGCGGCCGTTGAAGAAGCCCAGCCAGTCCACCAGCTTCTTGCGGTGGTAGCGCTGCCACAGCACCGCCGCCAGCAGACCCATGAGGATGCCGCCGAGGACACCGGGGTTGTTGTAGGTGGCGGCTATGTCCGCGCCGTCCTGCACCTTCGCCTCGGTGACCGGGAAGGCCTTCAGGACGTTGCTGTACACCAGGAAGCCGACGAGCGCGGCGAGCGCGGTGGAGCCGTCGGCCTTCTTGGCGAAACCGATGGCGACACCGATGCAGAACAGCATCGGCAGGTTGTCGAAGATCGCGCCGCCGGCGGTGGCGAACACGGCGGCGACCTTGTCCCAGCCGAAGCCGTCGGCGCCGAACACGTCCGGCTGGCCGAGCCGGAGCAGGATGCCCGCCGCCGGCAGCACGGCGATCGGGAGCTGAAGGCTGCGGCCCACCTTCTGCAGGCCCTGGAACAGGCCGGATCCCCGCTTCTTCGCGGGGGCCGCCGAGTCGGTGGCGGTGCTCATACGTCCTCCATCGGTGGTGGTCTACACCACTAGTGGTGTAGACCTGTTCTAGCACGACGGGGGCGTATAAGGAACCCGTGAAATTGCGACCGCGGGGCTACGCACCGTACCTGCCCGAAGCGGTCAAACGGAACCGTCCGCCGCGCACCGGAAAGCCCCCGGACCACGACGGTCCGAGGGCTCCGGCAGCCGGGCGCGGCCCGCTGGATCACGCCTTCGTCGTGTCCTCCACCTCGTCCTCCGGCTCCCGCCCCGGCGTCTTCAGGTCGAACCTGGTGATGGCGAGGCGGAAGACCACGTAGTACAGCACCGCGAAGCACAGCCCGACCGGGATGATCGCCCACGGCCGGGTCGCCAGATTCCAGTTGATGACGTAGTCGATCAGGCCCGCCGAGAAGCTGAACCCGTCGCGCACCCCCAGCCCCCAGGTCACCGCCATCGACACACCCGTCAGCACCGCGTGCACCACGTACAGCAGCGGCGCGACGAACAGGAACGAGTACTCGATCGGTTCCGTGATGCCCGTGACGAACGACGTCAGCGCCACCGACAGCATCAGCCCGCCGACCTCCTTGCGCCGGTCCGGCCTCGCGCAGTGCGTGATCGCCAGCGCCGCCGCCGGCAGCGCGAACATCATGACCGGGAAGAACCCGGACAGGAACTGCCCCGCGTCCGGGTCACCCGCCAGGAACATGTTGATGTCACCGTGCACCACCGTGCCGTCCGGCTTCGTGTACGAGCCGAACTGGAACCAGATGGGCACGTTCAGGAACTGGTGCAGCCCCACCACCAGCAGCGCCCGGTTCGCCACGCCGAACACCCCCGCCCCCCAGGCGCCCAGACCGCTCATCCAGTCACTGAAACTCTCCAGCGCCGCCCCGACCGGCGGCCACACCCACAGACACAGCGCCGCGAACACGATCGCCGCGAACGCCATGATGATCGGCACCAGCCGGCGCCCGTTGAAGAAACCCAGCCAGTCCACCAGCTTCGTACGGTGGAACCGCTGCCAGAAGTACGCCGCCGTCAGCCCGACGACGATGCCGCCGAACACCCCCGGATTCTGGTAGTCGTACGACGTCACCGTCCCGTCCGTCAACTGGCAGCCGACGTTCGGCACCGCCTCCGACCCCTCCGGGCAGTCCTCCGGGAACTGGCGCAGCACGTTGAAGTAGACAAGGAACCCCGCCACCGCCGCCAGCGCCGTCGAGCCGTCCGCCTTCTTCGCCATCCCGATGGCCACACCCACGCAGAACAGCAGCGGCAGCCCCAGCGAACCGTCCAGCAGGGCACCCCCCGCGCCCGTCATCACCTTCGAGACGTTCGTCCAGCCCAGACCGTCGTCCCCGAACACGTCCGGCTGCCCGAGCCGGTTGAGGATGCCCGCCGCCGGCAGCACCGCGATCGGCAGCTGCAGGCTGCGCCCCATCTTCTGCAGACCCTGGAACAACCGATTCCATCGTTCCCGCGCGGGACCGGCCGTAGGCTCGGCACCGGCAGGACTGTCGGCGCTCATCCGCACCCCTTCCGCCGGCGAGCGGGCATGACGGGTTTGGCGGCAGTCCGCCCGCTGGTGTAGACCAGTGGGGCAGGACGGTTCCGCTGTCGTGACGTCATCCTTCGGCACCCACGACATGACCGCTCGCAAAGATGGGCCAACTGTGGGTTACTGCGACAAAGCGGTTCGGATCAGGGAGAACGAACATGGCCACCAAGGCTGAGAAGATCGTCGCCGGGCTCGGCGGCATCGACAACATCGACGAGATCGAGGGCTGCATCACCCGCCTCCGCACCGAAGTCGTGGACCCCGCCAAGGTCGACGAAGCCGCACTCAAGGCCGCCGGCGCCCACGGCGTCGTCAAGATGGGCAGCGCCATCCAGGTCGTCATCGGCACCGACGCCGACCCCATAGCGGCCGAGATCGAAGACATGATGTGACCCACGGCGACAGCCGTGCGCGAGCCACACCTCCAGGGCCCCTCCCCACCACCGCGGAAGGGGCCCTACCCACAGGTACGGCTAGGCTCGACGCCATGTCTCGAATCGACGGCCGCACCCCCGAACAACTCCGCCCGGTCACCATCGAACGCGGCTGGAGCAAGCACGCCGAAGGCTCCGTCCTCGTCTCCTTCGGCGACACCAAGGTCCTCTGCACCGCCTCCGTCACCGAAGGCGTCCCGCGCTGGCGCAAGGGAAGCGGCGAGGGCTGGGTCACCGCCGAGTACGCGATGCTGCCCCGCGCCACCAACACCCGCGGCGACCGCGAATCCGTCCGCGGCCGCATCGGCGGCCGCACCCACGAGATCAGCCGCCTCATCGGCCGCTCCCTGCGCGCCGTCATCGACTACAAAGCCCTCGGCGAGAACACCATCGTCCTCGACTGCGACGTCCTCCAGGCCGACGGCGGCACCCGCACCGCCGCCATCACCGGCTCCTACGTCGCCCTCGCCGACGCCGTCGCCTGGGCCCAGGGCAAGAAGCTGATCAAGCCCGGCCGCCGGCCCCTGACCGGCACCGTCAGCGCCGTGTCCGTGGGCATCGTCGGCGGAGTCCCCCTGCTCGACCTCCGCTACGAGGAGGACGTCAAGGCCGACACCGACATGAACGTCGTCTGCACCGGCGACGGCCGCTTCGTCGAGGTCCAGGGCACCGCCGAGGCCGAACCCTTCGCCCGCGAGGAACTCAACGCCCTCCTCGACCTCGCCGTCACCGGCTGCACCGAACTCGCCGCCGCCCAGCGGGCCGCGCTCGACACCGCCCCCGAAAGGTAAAGGGCACACCAAAACGGTGGCCGGCGCGGAGCAACCGCGTCGGCCACCGGCGCGTCTGAACCAGTACGGGCGCACGGCTCATCCCCGGGCGCCCGGCCGACGACCCGGGCCGCACCGGCCCGACGAGGGAGGGAACCTTCCATGGCCGCGAGCCGCCGACGCCGCACCACAGCCGTCGCCGCCACCCTGGCGGCCGTCGCGCTGACCGCCGGACTCACCACCGGCTGCGACGCCGTCGACAAGGCACTGGACTGCGTCCAGACCGCCGACGCCGTCGCCGACAGCGTCACCGACATGCAGCAGGCCGTCGAGAACGCCGGCAACGACGTCACCCGGCTCGAGGAATCCCTCGACTCCATCGACAAGAACCTCCGCGAGGTCGGCGACAAGACCGACAACGCCGACGTCGGCAAGGCCGTCGACGACCTCGACAAGGCCGTCCAGAACGTCCGCACCTCCATCGAGAACGGCGACACCACCCCCGACGTCAGCCCCGTCACCGACGCGGCCGGCGAACTCACCAAGGTCTGCACCCCGTAACCAGGGGCGCCCCACGAGCCCGGGATACTGGAGCCCATGACCCGCCTGATCCTCGCCACCCGCAACGCCGGGAAGATCACCGAACTCCGCTCCATCCTCGCCGACGCGGGCCTGCCCCACGACCTCGTCGGCGCCGACGCCTACCCCGACATCCCCGACGTCAGGGAAACCGGCGTCACCTTCGCGGAGAACGCCCTCCTCAAGGCCCACGCCCTGGCCCGGGCCACCGGCCTGCCCGCTGTCGCCGACGACTCCGGGCTCTGCGTGGACGTCCTCAACGGCGCCCCCGGCATCTTCTCCGCCCGCTGGGCAGGCACCCACGGCGACGACAAGGCCAACCTCGACCTGCTCCTCGCCCAGCTCTCCGACATCGCGGAGGAACACCGGGGCGCCTACTTCGCCTGCGCGGCGGCCCTCGCCCTGCCCGACGGCACGGAGCGTGTGGTCGAAGGCCGCCTCAACGGGACCCTGCGCCACACCCCCGCCGGCACGAACGGCTTCGGCTACGACCCGATCCTCCAGCCGGAGGGCGACACCCGCACCTGCGCGGAACTGACACCCGCCGAGAAGAACGCCATCAGCCACCGCGGCAAGGCCTTCCGCGCCCTGGTCCCGGTGGTACGGGAACTGCTGGGCTGAGGGCATGAAGGAGGCTCGGCCACTTCGATGCGAAGGGGCCGAGCCTCCTTTCCCTGTGGGCCCGGTGGGACTCGAACCCACGACACACCGGACCTAAACCGGCGCCCTCTGGCCTGCTGGGGTACGGGCCCGCAGCGACGCCTACTCTACTGGGCCGTGTGGCGGGTTCGTCTGCCTCCTCTGCACCACGTAGCGGTGACCGCGTGACAGTTGGGGCACAGCAGACGCAGATTCTCGCGCCGGTCGTCGCCCCAGTCCCCGCTGATGTGATCGATCTCCAGGGTCATCGGCTTGCCGAGCCACTCCGGTGCAACTCCGCACCTGTCGCACTTCTGAGGGACGCCGACATCGCGAAGCGCGCGGCGTAGCAGCGTCGTTTTCGTCCGGCGCCGGCCATCGTGCCGAATCAGGATGTCCTCGGCACGCTTGGCTGTGGAGCTCGTTCTGCCGCGCTGATGCGCCTGCCCGAGAAAGTGGGACGTGTCGATGCCGTCTTCTGCCACCCATTGATGAAACAGCGTGCGTAGCCGGGCGTTGCTGGGCCTGCCCAGGGCCTTCAAGGCGCCTGCGATGGAGATGGCTTCCGCGACGGCCGTGCGCAGCTCGTCAACGGTAGGTCTCTGGGGAACCGCCCATCGCCGTCGGCGCCGGAAATGTGAGATGTCGATGCCGAAGTGCTCGAAGCGCGCGTACAGATACTGACGGAGACCGCGGTAGGGCTGGGTGCCGAAGAAGGTGATGACGTCATCGATGTCGGAACACCGGGCAGCTGCTCGGGCGAGCCGCTCGCGGCTGTACTGCGTGCCGACTGTCACGAGCGTTGCCCCTTACTCCGGCCTCGATAGCTGTCGGTCGTTGAATGGCAGTTCGGGCAGAGCAATCGCAGGTTCCCAAGCCGGTTGTTCCGCCAGTTTCCGTCGATGTGGTCCACCTCGAGCGGCAGTGGTTCACCGAGCCACACGGGCTCGATGTCGCAGAGCGCACAGCGCTCCTGCACGCCGGCTTCCCGCATCGCCCTCTTCAAGCGACTGCCGGGGATTCGCCTGGCGTGTTCCGAGGTGTCCTCGACGAGGATCTCCGCGGCGGCCCGGCGGCGCTGGTTGTACCGCTGCCGCTCAGTGCGGACCTGCGCTGTGAAGTGCGACGTGTCGAGGCCGTAGGCCTTGATCCGGCGGGAGATGTTCGTGTGGTGGCCGCCGACCGGGTCGAGCCCGAGTCGACGGAGAACCTCGTTGGCGCTGGTCGATGCCGCAACCACAGGCTCAAGGATCTCCCGTGTCCACTTCGCTCCCTCGCGCTCGAAGCGGGAGACGTCCACCCCTAGTTTTCTCATCCGGTCGAGGACGTACCGCCGTTTCCAGCTCCTCGGATCCACCCCCAGCCGCTCCAGCGCCTCCGTCAGCGTCCGTGCCCCCCGGGCGGCCTTCTCCAGCCGCTCCTTGGTGTACGTGCTCGCCCCCATCGGGTCCCCTCCGTTCTCGGCCACCCGTTCGTGGCCTCGCACGGAGTAACGAACCGGATATCGGACGGTCACGTACGAAAAGCGGAACGGCCCGCACCGGGGTGCCGGTGCGGGCCGTTCCGAAGGTGCGGTGGGGTCAGATGCCCAGGTCCTTGATGATCTTGGCTACGTGGCCCGTCGCGCGGACGTTGTAGAGGGCGCGTTCGACCTTGCCCTGCTCGTCGACGACGACCGTGGAGCGGATGACGCCCATGTACGTCCTGCCGTAGTTCTTCTTCTCGCCGTAGGCGCCGTACGCGTCGAGGACCTTCTTGTCCGGGTCGGCGAGGAGGGTGACCTTCAGCGACTCGGTGTCGCGGAACTTGGCGAGCTTCTCCGGCTTGTCGGGGGAGATGCCGATGACGTCGTAGCCGGCGCCCGCGAGCAGCTCCAGGTTGTCGGTGAAGTCGCAGGCCTGCTTGGTGCAGCCGGGGGTGAGGGCCGCGGGGTAGAAGTAGACGATGACCTTGCGGCCCCGGTGGCCGGCCAGGGACACCTCGTTGCCGTCGGCGTCGGGCAGGGTGAAGGCGGGGGCCTCGTCCCCGGGCTGGAGGCGTTCGCTCATCGGTCTGGTCTCCTCGTACGTACGCACTGCGTGGATCGGGTGCCGGGATCGAGGGTAACCGGGGGTCCTGACAGTGCGCGGCGGCGTGGAGCTGACAGACTGTCCGGCACAGGTATCAGTGGATTTCGGAGGCGACACGGTGGCGGACACGGCGGACACCAGGACCCCGGCGCAGATCGAGGCGGACATCGAGCGCCGCCGTGCGGTGCTGGCCGAGACCCTGGACGAGATCGGGGTGCGGGTGCACCCGAGGACGGTCGTGGGGGACGCGAAGGCCAGGGTCGTGTCCCATGTGGACCACACGCTCGGGCGGGCGTACGTCCGCGTCAACAGCGCGGTGAGCGACGTCAAGGGCCAGTTCGTGGACGAGGGGGGATCGCCGCGGCTGGAGCGGGTCGTGCCGGTGGCGTTGCTGGTCGTGGGCGTCGTGGGGCTGCTGGCCCTGGGGACGCGTCGGCGCAGGCGTTGACCCCTCCCGCGTACGCGCGGGACGAAGGCAGGTAGGTTTCAGGACGTGAGCGCCAAGAGACACGAGCAGGGTTCCCAGGACGACAAGCTCCCCATCCGGATGCTGCACGATCGCGTACTCGTGCGGCAGGAGACCGGTGAGGGCGAGCGGCGTTCCGGGGGCGGCATCCTGATCCCCGCGACGGCGGCGGTGGGCCGTCGGCTGGCCTGGGCCGAGGTGGTCGCGGTGGGGCAGAACGTGCGGACGGTTGAGCCGGGTGACCGGGTGCTGTTCGATCCGGAGGACCGGGCGGAGGTGGAGGTGCGCGGGACCGCCTATGTGCTGATGCGGGAGCGCGATCTGCACGCCGTGGCCGCGGACCGGTTCGAGGGTTCCGAGGATTCGACCGGCCTGTACCTGTAGTTCCGTGGGGTGATGGGGCCGGTGACCGTGGTCACCGGCCCCATCACCCGTTCTCGGCTACGGTGGGAGGTCTTGTGAGCACCCGTGTGGGCTCATGGGCCCCGACGAGACGCGCCGTACCGGGGTGAAGGCAAAGACGACGCACCCCCGTTTCCTTTCGTGTCCCGGAGGTGCCTGTCATGGCCTGGGTTCTGCTGGTGGTCGCCGGTCTGCTGGAGGTCGGCTGGGCGGTCGGTCTGAAGTACACCGAGGGCTTCACCCGTCCGGTGCCCAGCGTGTTCACCGGTGCCGCCATCGTCGCGAGCATGCTGCTGCTGTCGTACGCCGCCCGCACGCTGCCGATCGGTACGGCGTACGGCGTGTGGGTCGGGATCGGCGCTGCCGGGGCGGCCGTGCTGGGCATGGTGGTGCTGGGTGAGCCGGTGACCGCCGCGCGGATCTTCTTCATCAGCCTGCTGCTGGTCGCCGTGGTGGGCCTGAAGGCGACCTCGGGGCACTGAGGGCGTTCACAGGGCCCGTCGGGCGTTCTGGGTGATCGTTCCGGTGAGGCTGCCGGGGCGGGTCGGTCCGTCGCCGTTGCTGTCGCCGTCGCCGGTGTCACCGCCGGTGTCGCCGCCCGGGGCGGTGCCGCCCTCCGTCGTTCCGTCGCCGGTGTCGCCGTCCGTGGTCCCGCCGGTGGTGCCGTCCTCGTCCCGGCCGTCCGTCGGCTCCTCCTCGGCCGGTTCGCCGGTGCCGTCCGGGGTCCGGCTGGCGGTGTCCTCGTCGTCCGGTGTCGGGCCGTCCTCGCGGGTGGGGTCGCCGGAGGACGAGGGGCCGGTGGAGTCGACGGGCGGCTGGCTCTCCCAGGCGCCGGGCTGGAGCCGGAGGCTGAACGCCTGGACCGGCTGTCCCTTCAGGGCCTCGCGGGTGTACTGGCCCCAGATCTCGGCGGGCGCGCCGCCGCCGTTGATGCGGGGCAGGCCGAGGGCGCCGTAGAGCGACTTGTGGCCGGCGGTGACGGGGTCCTGGCCCATGACGGCGACGACGGTGGCGAGGTCGGGGGTGTATCCGGCGAACCAGGCGGCGGTGTCCTCCTCGGCGGTGCCGGTCTTGCCGGCGGCGGGGCGGCCCGCGGTCTGGGCGGCGGTGGCGGTGCCGTTCTCGACGACGCCGCGCAGCACGGCGGTGGTGGTGTCGGCGGCCTGGCGGCTGACGGCCTGGCGGGTGCTGCGCTCGGGCAGATCGACGGTCTCGGTGCCGCGGGTGACCTTGTCGACCATCGTGTAGGCGCCGTGCTTGCCGTGGTTGGCGAGGGTGGCGTACGCCTCGGCCATGTCGAGGACGCTGGCGGTGGCCACACCCAGGGCGATGGAGGGCCCGGCGTCGTCGAGGCTGGGGGTGTTCTCGGACAGGCCCAGGTCGATCGCGGTCCGCCGCACCTTGTCGGGGCCGACGTCCACGGCCATCTGCGCGTACACGGCGTTGACGGACTTGTCGGTGGCCTCGCGGACGGTGATGTCGCCGTAGTCGCGGTGGTCCTCGTTCTCGGGGGCGTAGCGGGCACCGGGCCAGCCCTGGACGGGGCGTTCGCTGGTGCCGTCGTAGAGGGTGTTCGGGGTGATGCGGCGGCCGTCCTGGGTGCGGGACTTGTTCTCGACGGCCGAGGCGAACACGAACGGCTTGAAGGCGGAGCCGACCTGGAAGTCCCGGCGCGTGGCGTTGGGGGTGTACTGCTTGACGTAGTCGATGCCGTTGTACATCGCGACGACCTCGCCGGTCTTCGGGTCGACCGAGGCGCCGCCGGCGCGGACGTAGGTGTCGACCTTGCGGTTCTCCTGGTCGAGCCGGTCGATCAGCTGGTCGTTGACGGCGTCGACGAACGCGTCCTGCTTGTCCTTCTGCAGGGTGGTGGTGATGCGGTAGCCGCCGCTGTCCAGGGACGCCTCGTCGACGATGTCGTGGGAGATCAGGTACTGCTTGACGACGTTCACGACGTAGCCGCGCTGGCCGGACAGGCCGGTGGAGACGGTGGTCTCCTCGGGCATCGGGAACGTCATGCCGGCGCGTTCGCCCTCGCTGAGCCAGCCCTCGTCGACCATGCCGTCCAGGACGTAGTTCCAGCGGTCCTCGACCGTGTCGCGGTTCTCCGGGTGGGTGATCACGTCGTACTGGCTGGGCGCGTTGACGAGGGCGGCGAGGTAGGCGGCGCGCCCGGCGTCGAGTTCGGAGGCGTCCATGTCGTAGTAGGCGTGGGCGGCGGCCTGGATGCCGTAGGCGCCGCGGCCGAAGAAGCTGGTGTTGAGGTAGCCCTCGAGGATCTGGTCCTTGCTCTGCTCGCGGTCGAGCTTGATGCTGATGAAGAACTCCTTCACCTTGCGGGTGACGGTCTGTTCCTGGCGCAGGTAGTAGTTCTTCACGTACTGCTGGGTGATCGTGGAGCCGGACTGCTTGCCCTTGCCGGTGACGGTGTTCCAGGCGCCGCGGACCATGGCCTGGGGGTCGATGGCGGACTCGGTGTAGAAGTCGCGGTCCTCGGCGGCCAGGACGGCGTGCTGGGCGTCCTTCGAGATCTGGGAGAGGGTGACGTTCTCCCGGTTGACCTCGCCGTCGCGGGCGATGACGGAGCCGTCGGCGTACAGGTAGACGTTGGCCTGCTGGGTGGCCAGGGCGTTGGCGGCGGGGATCTGTACGAGGTGGTAGCCGAGGAGGAAGCCGCCGACGACGAGGAGGGCGGTGACGAGGAAGCCGCCGGCGACCATCCGCCAGGTGGGGATCATCCTGCGCCATCCGGTGCGCCGGGTCGTGCCCCTGCCCTCCGCCCTGCCTCCCGCCTTCCCCTCGGCGGCGTCGGCCGCCTCGGGCTCCTGCGGTGCCCGGCCCCGGTCGGGCTGCTGCGGCTGCGGCTCGTCGCTCATGTCGTGCACGGACTCCTGTTTCGCCTCGTTCGTTCCCGTACGCCGGGTGCGTCCCTCTTCTTCGGGACTGTCGCCTTATTCAAGACTGTCGCATCCGCCGGCGCGTTCCGCGGTGGCGGCGCGCGTCGCGCACCCATGCGGCCTGTCACACGCATGGCCCTCTCGGGCGCTCCCACACCACCCCGGACGGTGGGAAATCGTGTGGCAGGGGGACCGGCGCGCGCACTAGGCTCCTGCGCTTCGGTGCCGGGTGCGGGAGGAGGGGGCGGGCGTGGGCGCGTGGCGCGTGTACCCGGCCGTGGCCGCGGGGTCCTTCCGGCGGTACGCGACGTACCGTGCGGCCACCGCGGCCGGGGTGTTCACCAACACCGTCTTCGGGCTGATCCTGGTGTACACGTACCTGGCGCTGTGGGAGGCCCGGCCCGGTCTCGGGGGCTACGACCAGGCGCAGGCCGTCACGTACGTGTGGCTGGGGCAGGCGCTGCTCGCGATGCTGGCGGTCCAGGGGGGCGGCTTCGAGTCCGAGCTGATGGAGCGCATCCGTACGGGTGAGATCGCGGTCGACCTGTACCGGCCGGTCGATCCGCAGTGGTGGTGGCTGGCCCACGACATGGGGCGGGCGGTGTTCCAGCTGCTGGGGCGGGGCGTGGTCCCGTTCCTCTTCGGTGCGCTGTTCTTCCCGGCGGCGCTGCCGGGTGAGGCCGCCGTGTGGGGGGCGTTCCTGGTCTCCCTCCTGCTGGCGATGCTCGTCAGCTTCGCGATCCGCTACCTGTTCGCGCTGAGTGTGTTCTGGCTGCTGGACAGCCAGGGCGTCGCGCAGGCCGTGATGGTCACGGGGGTCTTCTGTTCGGGCATGACCCTGCCGCTCAACGCCTTCCCGGGCGGCCTCGGTGAGGTCGTCCGGGCGCTGCCGTGGGCGGCGCAGCTCCAGGTGCCGGCGGATGTGCTGATGGGGGAGACCGCCGCGCCGGCGGCGTACCTGTTCCAGGCGGCGTGGGCGGTGGCGCTGCTCGCCGCGGGCCGGCTGGTGCAGTCGGCGGCGACGCGGCGGGTGGTGGTGCAGGGTGGCTGAGGTTGCGGTGCGGTGGCCCTCGCGTGCGGCGGAGGGGGTGCGGGCCTACCGGCTGATCGCCGGGATGTGGATCCGCTCCACGATGACCTACCGTGCCTCGTTCGCCCTCACGGTGTGCGGCAACCTGGTGCTGACGGGGCTGGACTTCGTGGCGATCCTGCTGATGTTCTCGCAGGTCGACGCGCTCGGCGGCTGGACGCTGCCGGAGGTGGCGCTGCTGTACGGCCTGTCCGTGACGGCGTTCGGGATCGCCCACCTGGCGTTCGGCTCCATGGCCTCCCTGGGCGGACGGGTGCGGGACGGCTCGTTCGACACGCTGCTGGTCCGTCCCGCGCCGGTGCTCGCCCAGGTCGCCGCGGACCGGTTCGCGCTGCGCCGGCTGGGCCGGGCCGTCCAGGGGGCCGGCGTGCTGGGCTGGGCGCTGGTGGCGGTCGACGTCGACTGGACCGTGGCGAAGGTGCTGCTGCTGCCGGTCACGCTGCTCTGCGGCGCGGTGATCTTCGGTTCGCTGTTCGTGGCGGGCGGTGCCTTCCAGTTCCTGGCGCAGGACGCCGCCGAGGTGCAGAACGCGTTCACCTACGGCGGTACGACGCTGCTGCAGTACCCGCCGTCGGTGTTCGGACGGGACCTGGTGCGCGGGGTGACGTTCGTGCTGCCGCTCGCCTTCGTCAACTGGGTGCCGGCGGCCCATCTGCTGGGGCGCCCCTACCCGCTCGGACTGCCGGACGGGGCGGCCTTCGCGACGCCGCTGGTGGCGCTGGTGTGCGCGGTGCCGGCCGGCGCGGTGTGGCGGGCCGGTCTCAGGTCGTACCGGAGCACGGGGAGTTAGGACGGTCATGGCGGAGGCGTTCATCGAACTGGACCGCGTCGAGAAGGTGTTCGAGGTGCGCAGGAGGGCCGGTTTCCTCAGGCGGGAGCGGCGGCAGGTGCGGGCCGTGGACTCGCTCTCCTTCACGGTGGCGCGCGGGGAGATGGTCGGCTACATCGGGCCCAACGGCGCGGGCAAGTCGACGACCGTCAAGATGCTCACCGGGATCCTGACGCCCAGCGCCGGCCGGCTGCGGGTGGCGGGCATCGATCCGTCGAGGGAGCGGACACGGCTCGCGCACCGCATGGGCGTGGTGTTCGGGCAGCGCACGACGCTGTGGTGGGACCTGCCGCTGATCGACTCCTACCGGCTGATGCACCGGATGTACCGCATCCCTGACGCGCGGTACCGCGAGAACCTGGACCGGCTGGTCGAACTCCTCGGCCTGGGTGAGCTGCTGGACGTGCCGGTGCGTCAGCTCTCGCTCGGCCAGCGGATGCGCGGGGACATCGCGGCGGCCCTGCTGCACGATCCGGAGGTGCTGTACCTGGACGAGCCGACCATCGGCCTGGACGTGATCTCCAGGACCAGGGTGCGGGACTTCCTGCGGCAGGTGAACGCCGAGCGGGCCACGACGGTGCTGCTGACGACGCACGACCTGCAGGACATCGAGCAGTTGTGCTCGCGGGTGATGGTCATCGACCACGGCCGGCTGGTGTACGACGGCGCGCTCGCCGGGCTGCACGAGGTGGGGGAGAGCGAACGGACCCTGGTGGTGGACCTGGAGCGGGAACTCCCGCCGATCGAGGCGCCGGCGCCCGCGCGGGTGGTACGGGTGGTGGGTCCGCGGCAGTGGCTGGCGTTCCCGGCGTCGGAGTCGGCGGCGGGGCTGGTGGCGCGGATCGCCGCGCGGTATCCGCTGGTGGACCTGTCGGTGCGGGAGCCGGACATCGAGGCGGTGATCGCGAAGATGCTGCACGGGACGGAGGGCACCCCCGAGCCCCCGCCGGACCGCGACGCGAGTCCTGTCCCGGAGTCCTCGTAGCCGTGTGACGGAGACAACTCGTAGGCTGCTGGGTATGACCGACGACGCTGCCGCACCGGATCTCCGCGCCTCCGACGCCGACCGTGAGCGGGTCGCCGACGTCCTGCGGGACGCCCTGGCGGAGGGCCGCCTCGACATGGAGGAGTTCGGGGAGCGGCTGGACGCGACGTACAGGGCGCGTACGTACGGGGAGCTGGCGCCGATCACCCGTGATCTGCCGGGCCCGGGCAGGACGGGCGTGCCCGCCGTCTCCCTGGCGAAGGACCCGGAGGCGGGCGGCGACTGGGCGGGCCGGATCGTCGGCGAGGGCGACGCGGGAACGTCGACGTGGGCCGTGGCCGTGATGTCCGGCTTCCAGCGCAAGGGCCGCTGGACGGCGCCGCGCCGCTTCAACTGCTTCGCCTTCTGGGGCGGCGGCGAGATCGACCTGCGCGAGGCCCGTTTCGCCGACCGCGAGATCGTGATCAACGCTGTCGCGATCATGGGCGGGGTCGACATCATCGTCCCGCCCGGTGTGGAGGTCGTCGTGCGCGGCATCGGCATCATGGGCGGCTTCGACCACGGCGAGGAGGGCGTGCCGGGCGAGCCCGGCGCACCCAGGGTGATCGTCACGGGCGTGGCCTTCTGGGGCGGTGTGGGCGTCCAGCGCAAACTGCCGCGGGCTCAGAAGCAGCTCCTGCGCGAGGAGCGCCGCCGCGAGAAGCTGGAGCGCAAGGAGGAGCGCCGCCGGGAACTGGACGGCTCCCTCCAGGACCACCTGAACCTCCACCCCGTGCGGGAGGAACGCGAACCCCACCCCCGCGACGACCGCTGAGCGAACCACTCGGCCCCTCCGGCGTCTGAGGAGCGGGGTCCGGGGCGGAGCCGCGGGACGACCGCTACAGCTTCGCCGGAGCCCCGCCCCTCAGCGAGCCGAGCTCGAACGCCTCCGCCATCCGCGTGTACCCCCGGTCACTCGGATGCAGATGGTCCCCGGAGTCGTACACCGGACGGAACCGCCGCGGGTCGTACGGATCCCGCAGCGCCGCGTCGAAGTCGGCGACCGCGTCGAAGACACGCCCCGCCCGGATCTCCGCGTTGATCCGCTGCCGCACCGCCTCCCGCGCCTCCGTGTACCCGCGGTGCCCCCCGAAGGGCATCAGCGTCGCTCCGACGACCTTCAGCCCCCGCGCGTGCGCCCGCTCCACGAGCGTGTCGAGCCCCGTCAGGATCCGCTCCGGATCGGCGGTCCCCGGCGTCCGCAGGATGTCGTTGATGCCGAGCACGACGACGACGGCCCGGACGTTCGTCCGCCCCAGCACGTCCCGCTCGAAGCGGTGCAGCCCGCCGGGGTTCTCGGCCGGCCGCCCGAGCCCGTCGGCGAGCACCTGGTTCCCGCTGATCCCCTCGTTCACGACGCTGTACCGCGGCACGTCCCGCCCGGAGGCCACCGCAGCCCGCAGCCGGTCGGACAGCACGTCCGGCCAGCGGTTGTTCGCCCCGGTCGTGGAGGTGATCCCGTCGGTCAGCGAGTCACCGAGGACGACGACCGTGCCGTCGGACTCGTTGCTCAGCACGTCCAGCGCGGTCACGTACCGCCAGACCCGGCTCCGCCCGGTGTACGCCGTCCCGGCCGTGTCCCGCGTGTGCTCGCCGTCGGCGACGTACGAGATCTGGCGCGCGTGCGGGTGATAGGTCACCGGCCCGGACTCGGTGGGGGAGTAGGTGGTGATCAGGACGTCCCCGTCGTGCGGCACGCGGACGCGCACGACGTCGCTCATCACCTGCCCGCCCGCCGGGACGACGACCGACGGGCTGCCGGTGAACGTCAGCCGGCGCATGGTGCCCGCGAGCGCCGCCGCCGTGCCGGGACCCGCCGACACGGCGATCGAGGCGTGGCTGATGGTCAGCGGTGACTGCCCGTAGAGGTTGGACAGCGTGACCCGGGCACCCGTACCGCCGGCGCTGGTGTGCACGACGTTGCGCACGGAGCGGCCCGCGAGCCCCGTCAGCTCGGTGCCGGGCTCGCCGCCGACCGGGGCGGTCGCCCAGGAGGCGACCCAGGTCCCGGTGGAGGCGGGTGCGGCCGGGTTGTTCTGCGCGCCGCGGCCACCGGCGAGGGTGTTGCGGTGCCGCGTACCGTCGTCGGCCGCCACACCGGCGTAGATGGTGGCGGAGACCGCCACAATCGCGGCGACGATCGCGGCGAGCAGGGCGCGCTGCCTGGTGGGAGGCGTCCCCGCGCGCGCGTCACGACCACGGGTCATGCTGTTCTGTTCTCCTCGGAAGACGGGAGCCCGATGCTCCGATCCGGCACACCCATGATGAGCCATGGGCCGGGAAGGCTGACCGGAGGGACCCCCTGGGTGATCCCCTGGACAATTCCCCTCAGGACAGACGCCGGGAACTCCTGTTCCGTTCCAGGAGTCGGTCAGGAAGGGACAATGTGTGAGGGATCACCGAACGGGTGGAGCGGATGGAACGGACTGAGACCGGAGACCGGGGCGACGTGGGGCAGCCTGCCCGCACCGGCGCGTTCACGAACCGCGCGATGAACACCTTCAGCCCGGCGGACGAGGAGAAGCGGCGCGGAGTGCGCCAGATGAAGCTCACCGCCACCGGTCTGCTGCTGTTCGTCGCCCTGGTCTACGTCCTCGCCAAGTGGGCCTCCCACCAGGGCGCCGGCCCCTGGGCGGGCTACGTCGCCGCCGCGGCCGAGGCGGGCATGGTCGGCGCGCTCGCGGACTGGTTCGCCGTCACCGCCCTCTTCCGTCACCCCCTCGGCCTGCCCATCCCGCACACCGCGATCATCCCCACCAAGAAGGACCAGCTCGGCGTCTCCCTCGGCGAGTTCGTCGGTGAGAACTTCCTCTCCGAGGCTGTCGTGCGGCAGCGGCTGCGCGCCGTCGGCATCGGCAGCCGGCTCGGCGCCTGGCTCGCCGTCCCCGAACACGCCGACCGGGTGACCGCGGAGCTCTCGGCCGCCCTGCGCGGCGCGCTGACCGTGCTGCGCGACTCCGACGTCCAGGCGGTGGTCGGCGAGGCCATCACCCGCCGCGCCGACGCCCAGGAGATCGCGCCCGGCATGGGCAAGATGCTGGAGCGGATCGTCGCCGACGGCGGCCACAAACGGGCCGTCGACGTCATCGTCACCCGTGGGCACGACTGGCTGGTGCTGCACAGCGACACCGTGATGGACGCCGTCCACGGCGGCGCCCCCGGCTGGACCCCCCGCTTCGTGGACCGCAAGGTCGGCGAGCGCGTCTACAAGGAACTGCTGCGCTTCGTCACCGAGATGCGCGACATGCCCTCCCACCCCGCGCGCGGCGCCCTCGACCGCTTCCTCACCGACTTCGCCTCCGACCTGCAGTCCGACACCGACACCCGCGCCCGGGTCGAGCGGCTCAAGACCGAGATCCTCGGCCGCGGCGAGGTGCAGGACCTGATCGCCTCCGCCTGGACCGCCGTACGATCCATGATCGTCTCCGCGGCGGAGGACGAGCGCAGCGAGCTGCGGCTGCGTCTGCGGGCCTCGCTGCTCTCGCTCGGCGCCCGCATGTCGCTCGACCCCAAGCTCCAGGGCAAGGTCGACGGCTGGCTGGAGAGCGCCGCGGTGTACGTGGTCACCACCTACCGCAAGGAGATCACGTCCCTGATCACGGACACGGTGGCGAGCTGGGACGCCGAGCACACCACGAAGAAGATCGAGGCCAACATCGGCCGCGACCTGCAGTTCATCCGCATCAACGGCACGGTGGTCGGCTCCCTGGCGGGCCTGCTGATCTACACGGTGTCACGCGCACTGGGCGCATAGCACAGGCGAACCCCCGCACCCCTGCCCTCGCCGGCCGACGACGCCCGCACCCCCCTCACGGGGCCCCATGCCGGCCGACGACGCCCGCATCTCCCTCAGGGGGCCCCTTATCGGCCGACGATGCCCGCACCTCCCTCAGGGGCGCGGGGAACTGCGCGACCAGCCACCACGCACCCGCGGGAGCACGACGCACCGCAAGCCCCCGTGCCCGGCCCTCGCACCGGGGGCCTCCCGGCCGACGACGCCCGCATCTCCCTCAGGGAGCGCGGGGAACTGCGCGACCAGCCACCACGCACCCGCGGGATCACCACGCACCGCAAGCCCCCGTGCCCGGCCCTCGCACCGGGGGCCTCGCCGGCCGACGATGCCCGGATCTCCCTCAGTGGCGCGGGGAACTGCGCGACCAGCCACCACGCACCCGCGGGATCACCACGCACCGCAAGCCGGCACAGCGCACCGGCGTGACACGGCCCGGCCGGGCGTGAAAACGGCAGCCCGGGGCAACCGACGGGGGTTCGCTTCGTCGGGGAGGGAGCCCATGAGCACCGCGCAGTCCGAGTCCGGCCGCACCATCACCTCCAGCATTCCAGCCCGCCTGGACCGCCTTCCGTGGTCCCGCTGGCACTGGTCGATCGTCATCGGCCTGGGCACCGTGTGGATCCTCGACGGCCTGGAGGTCACGGTCGTCGGCAACATCGCCAGCCGCCTGTCCGAACCCGGCAGCGGACTGCCCATCACCTCCGGCGAGGTCACCGGCATCGCCGCCGCCCTCTACGTCGCCGGCGCCTGTGCCGGCGCCCTGTTCTGGGGCCGCCTGACCGACATCTGGGGGCGCAAAAAACTCTTCATGATCACCCTCGCGGTCTACCTGGGCGCCACCGCCCTGACCGCCGTCGCCTTCGACACCTGGTGGTTCTTCCTCTTCCGCTTCCTCACCGGCTTCGGCATCGGCGGCGAGTACGCGGCCATCAACTCCGCGATCGACGAGCTGATCCCGGCGAAGTACCGGGGCCGCGTCGACCTGCTCATCAACGGCAGCTTCTGGCTGGGCGCGGTCGGCGGCTCGCTGCTGTCGATCCTCGCGCTGAACACGTCGATCTTCCCGGCGAACGTCGGCTGGCGCCTGACCTTCGCCCTCGGCGCCGTCCTCTCCCTGGTCATCCTCCTGGTGCGCCGTCATGTCCCCGAGAGCCCGCGCTGGCTGCTGATCCACGGCCGAGACGAGGAGGCGGAACGCATCGTCGGCGACATCGAACGGCGTATCCAGGCCGAGCGGAACGAGCCGCTGCCCCCCGCGGAGGGCGAGCTGACCATCCACCAGCGTGAGCGGGTCACCTTCCTGGAGATCGCCCGCACCGTCTTCGCCAAGTACCGCAAGCGCTCGGTCCTCGGCTTCTCCCTCTTCATCGGGCAGGCGTTCCTCTACAACGCCATCACCTTCGGGTTCGGCGCCATCCTGACCACGTTCTTCGACGTCCCCTCCGGCAGCACCGGCTACTACTTCGCCGTCATCGCGCTGGGCAACTTCATGGGCCCGCTGCTGCTCGGCAAGCTGTTCGACACGGTCGGCCGCCGCGTGATGATCTCCGGCACCTATCTGCTCTCCGGGCTGCTGCTGTTCGGCACGGCCTGGCTGTTCGACCGCGGCGCGCTGGACGCCGTCACGATGACGGCCTGCTGGTGCGCGGTCCTCTTCTTCGCGTCGGCGGGCGCGAGCAGCGCCTACCTGACGGTCTCCGAGGTCTTCCCCATGGAGACCCGCGCGATGTCCATCGCCTTCTTCTACGCCCTCGGCACCGCCGCAGGCGGCATCAGCGGCCCCTTGCTGTTCGCCGACCTGACGGGCACGGGCGAGGTCGGCGACACGGTCCTCGCCTTCCAGATCGGCGCCGCCCTGATGTGCGCGGCGGGTCTGGTGGCCGTGTTCCTCGCGGTGAACGCGGAACGCCGCTCCCTGGAGGACATCGCCAAGCCCCTGACGGCGGCGGCCTCGAAGGCGAAGGCGAAGACCCGCGCGGGCGCGGACCCCGACGCGGGCGGCTCCAAGCCGGCGACGGCGTGACGGGAACGGTTCGGAGGGGCCACCCTGGACCCTCCGAACCATGGGCCCCCCGAGCAGCCGGCGGGCCGAGCAGAGACGAGGAGCCGCAGCCCATGACCGTCCGCAGGATCATGCCGGACTTCCAGGTCGCCTCACCGGAGGCGCTGACCGCCCACCGGGACTTCTACGGCCTCCTCGGCTTCCAGGAGGCCATGGACATGGGCTGGGTGGTGACCCTGGCCTCGCCGGCCAACCCCACCGCCCAGATCAGCTTCTTCACCGAGGAACGCACGGCACCGGTGGTCCCCGACCTCAGCGTGGAGGTGGAGGACGTCGACGCGGTGTACGAGGCGGTACGGGCGTCCGGCGCGGAGATCGTCCGGGAGGTGGCGGACGAGGAGTGGGGCGTACGCCGCTTCTTCGTCCGCGACCCGGACGGCCGCGTGGTGAACGTCCTCACGCACCGCACCTGACGGCGCGGGCCCGCCGCACGCCCTGCGGCTCAGCCGCGCCGGTCGGCCACCGCCCAGGAGGCCAGCGCCACGGCTCCGGCCACCCCGAACACGGCGGGCCAGGCGCCCACCTTCTTCGCCAGCGGATGCGACCCCGCGAAGGCGGCGACGTACGCCAACGACAGCGCCCCCGCCGCCCCGCTGCCGGCCCGCTCCCGCCACTGCCGCGCCGCCGCGGTGCCGGCGGCGGCCAGGACGACCCCGCCCAGCGGCCGCTGCCGGGTCCAGCGGGCCACGCCGTACCCGCCGACGAGTCCGCTCGCGGCCACCACCGAACTGGGAACCTTCGCCATGTCTGCCTGCCTCCTGCCGCGCGCCGCCCGGACGGGCGAGTCTCACCGGCTTCGAGGCTAACGCCCAAGCCCGGGCGCCACGGACACGGCCCCGGCGACACGATCACGACGTCGACTTGAGTCGTGGCTTGTCAAGTTTCCTCCTCCGAGCTATATAAGAAGACGTAGACCAAGGGCATCGCACCGATGACACACAGAGAGGAGTGGACTGTGATGCTCATGCGTACCGACCCGTTCCGCGAATTCGACCGACTCGCGCAGCAGGTCCTCGGCTCCACCGCCGCCGCCCGTCCCTCGGCGATGCCGATGGACGCCTACCGGTCGGGGGACGACTTCATCGTCCACTTCGACCTCCCCGGCATCGACCCGGAAACCATCGAGCTGGACGTCGAACGCAACGTCCTCAACGTGCGCGCCGAGCGCCGTTCACCCGCCCCGGAGGGCGCGGAGACGGTGGTCGCCGAGCGTCCCACCGGCACCTTCACCCGCCAGTTGTTCCTCGGCGAGACGCTGGACACGGAACGCATCGACGCCTCCTACGAGGCCGGTGTCCTGACCCTGCGCATCCCGGTGGCCGAACAGGCCAAGCCGCGCCGCATCCAGATCACCGGCGGCGACAGCCGCAAGCAGATCGGCGGCTGACCGCAGCATCCCCCTCACGCGTCCCGCGGACACGGCCGTCCCCCCCGGCCCGTCCGCGGGACGCGCCCCACGCCTGTCCGCCCGCCGCGCGACCAAGGCCCCCGAGAAGGAGAGGAGCCGCACATGACCACACTGACCCCGGACAACCCCGCCCTCGCGAGCCCGCAGGCGGTGATCCCGGCCCCGGCCGGAAACCCTGACCGCCGCGGCCCGGACGACGGCTGGCGCGCGTTGATCGACGCGGTGCGGGAGTCGGGGCAGTATCCGACCAGGACGGAGGCGGAGAGCGTCACCCGCGTCGTCCTGTCCGCCCTCGGCGGCCACGTCGTCGGCGACGAACGCGTCGACCTGGCCCGCGCCCTGCCCGAGGAGGCGGCGAGAGTGGTCGCGTCCCAGATCCCGGCGACCCGCGAGCTCACGGCGGCGGAGTTCGTCGACTCCGTGGCGCTCCGCATCGAGGGCGCGACCCCGGCCACCGCCCGCTGGGACGTCAGCTCGGTCCTGAGCGTGCTGCCCGGGCTGGTGGGCGACGACCTGGTGAGCCGCGTCCTGGCCCAGCTGCCCCCGGGCTACGCCCTCCTCTTCGGCCGGGCGGAACTGGCCCCGCTGGGCTGACGGTCGGGTCGGGGCCCGGCCCACGGCCCCTCCCCCCACCGCCGGGTCCCACGGACCACCGGCATCCGCGCCCACCCCGCTCCACCACCCCACCCCGCTCCACCACCCCACCCCCTCGCGCGCCCTCGTCCGCCGCGCCCCGTACCGCGGCGCGCGAGGGCGCGCGGGCACGACCGGACCGGACGCACCGTAAATCGTTCGACGTCCCCCTCCCCGCTTGCGATCCTGCGAGCCGGAAGCCACCAGTGGCTCAACTCAACACACCCGGAGGACCGTTGAACCCCACCATCCGCCACCTCACCTTCGACTGCACCGGCGACCCGTACGACCTCGCCCAGTTCTGGAGCGCGCTGCTGGGCAGGCCCCTCGCCGACGACGACAAGCCGGGTGACCCGGAGGCCCTGATCGCGGATCCGGAGGGTGGTCCCGGACTGCTGTTCGTCCGCGTGGAGGAGGGCAAGACCGCCAAGAACCGGCTGCACCTCGACCTGCGCCCGACGGGCCGCACCCGCGCGCAGGAAGTGGCCCGCGCCCTCGACCTCGGCGCCCGGCTCCTGGCCGACCGCACCCGCCCGGACGGCAAGGGCTGGGTCACCCTCGCCGACCCCGAGGGCAACGAATTCTGCATGGAGCGGGGTGAACTGGGCTGACCCTGCGGTACCGGCGGCCGTGAGCGTACGATCGTACGCATGGCGACGGACCACTTCGCGGACGATCCGCGCACCAACCTCGAACGGATGCTCGCCGGCGACCTCTACATCGCCGACCACCCGGACATCGCCCGCCTGCAGCGGCAGGCGATGCGGCTCGCGGCCCGCTACCAGGCCGCGTACCTCGACGACCCCGCCGAGGCCAGGACGCTCCTCACCGAGCTCCTCGGCTCCGCCGGGGAGGACATCGACGTACGCCCGCCCCTGTACGTCGACTACGGAACCAACATCAGCATCGGCGACCGTACCTTCGTCAACTACCACCTGACCGCGCTGGACGTCGCGCGCATCACCATCGGCGAGGACTGCCAGATCGGCCCCAACGTCCAGCTCCTCACGCCCACCCACCCCGTGGAGCCGGAGCCCCGCCGCGCCAAGCTGGAGGCCGCGCTGCCCATCACCATCGGCGACAACGTCTGGCTCGGCGGCGGAGTCGTCGTCTGCCCCGGCGTGACCATCGGCGACAACTCCGTCATCGGCGCCGGCGCGGTCGTCACCAAGGACATCCCCGCCGACGTCGTGGCCGTGGGCAACCCGGCCCGCCCCGTCCGCACCCTTTGATCCCCGACCCCCGACCCCCGACCCCGGAACACGCACCCCGCCATGGCCACCGGACACACCGACCCGCACCGCCGGGACCGCATTCTCGCCGCCACCCTCGACCTGATCGCCGAGGAGGGCGTCGCCGGTGTCTCCCACCGCAAGATCGCCGCGCGGGCCCAAGTCCCCCTGGGCTCGATGACGTACCACTTCACCGGCATCGACGAAGTGCTCCTCGAGGCGTTCACCGGCCACGCCGACCACGTGGTGACCGTCTTCGAGCGGTACCTCGCCGACGCCACCACCCCCGACCAGGCCCGGGAGGCGGTCACCGACCTCATCCACACCCTCTCCGACGCCCCGGGCCGCGACCTGATCCTCACCCAGGAGCTCTACACCCTGGCCGCCCGCCACGAGCCCTACCGCGCCCTGTGCCGACGCTGGATGCGGCGCAGCCGCGACCTCCTGGAACGGCACTTCCCCCCGCCCACTGCCCGCCGGCTCGACGCGTTCATCGAGGGCCTGACCCTCCACCGCGCCCTGGACGACGACCCACCCGACCGTGACCTCACCCGGGAGGCGGTCCTGCGCCTGACCGCGCTCCCGTAGGCCGGAGAAAAAGACCGGAAGGACATGTCGTCGGCGATGTCGAGAACCCACGTCCGGCTCCGTCCCCGAGGTGAACGCGACCACAATGGGTCGTACAGCACCGAGGAGAACACGATGGCCAAGTACCTGCTGCTCAAGCACTACCGCGGCGCACCGACTCCCCCGAACGACGTGCCCATGGACCAGTGGACGCCGGAGGAGATCTCGGCCCACATCCAGTACATGAACGACTTCGCGGCCCGGCTGGAGAAGACCGGAGAGTTCGTCGACGGCCAGGCGCTGGCCCCCGAGGGCACGTGGGTCCGGTACGACGGCGAGGGCCGCCCGCCGGTCACCGACGGCCCGTTCGCCGAGACCAAGGACCTCATCGCCGGCTGGATGGTGATCGACGTCGACAGCCACGAACGCGCCGTCGAGCTGGCCGGGGAACTGTCCGCCGCCCCCGGTGCGGGCGGGAAGCCGATCCACGAATGGCTCGAGCTGCGCCCGTTCCTGACCGCGCCCCCCACCATCACGGAGTGACCTCCACGATGAACGAGGACCTGCTCAGAAGCCTCACACCGAGCGTCCTCACGATCCTCGTCCGCCGCGGAGCCGACTTCGCGGCGGCCGAGGACGCCGTCCAGGAGGCGCTGGTCGAGGCGGTCCGCGTGTGGCCGGCCGGCATGCCCCGCGACCCCAAGGGCTGGCTGGTCACCGTGGCCTGGCGCAAGTTCCTCGACGCGACCCGCGCGGACACCGCCCGCCGTCGTCGCGAGGACCGCTTCGACGAGGAGCCGGCCCCCGGGCCCGCGCCCGCCGTGGACGACACGCTCCAGCTCTACTTCCTGTGCGCCCATCCGGCGCTGACGCCGTCGTCCGCGGTCGCGCTCACCCTGCGCGCCGTCGGCGGGCTCACCACCCGCCAGATCGCCCGCGCCTACCTGGTCCCCGAGGCGACCATGGCGCAGCGCATCAGCCGGGCCAAGCGCACCGTCTCCGGTGTGCGGTTCGACCGGCCCGGCGACGTGGCCACGGTGCTGCGCGTCCTCTACCTCGTCTTCAACGAGGGCTACTCCGGCGACGTCGACCTCGCCGCCGAGGCCATCCGGCTCACCCGCCGCCTCTTCGCCGCGATCGACCACCCCGAGGTGGCGGGGCTGCTCGCCCTCATGCTGCTGCACCACGCCCGGCGCGCCGCCCGGACGGCGCCCGACGGCAGCCTGGTGCCGCTCGCCGAGCAGGACCGTGGCCGGTGGGACACCACGTCGATCGCCGAGGGCATCGGGATCCTCCAGGCGGCACTCGCCCGCGACCGGCTGGGCGAGTTCCAGGCCCAGGCCGCCGTCGCGGCCCTGCACGCCGACGCACCCACCGCCGAGGAGACCGACTGGGTGCAGATCGTCGAGTGGTACGACGAACTCGTGCGCCTGACCGACAGCCCGGTCGTCCGGCTCAACCGCGCGGTGGCCGTGGGCGAGGCCGACGGCCCGCGCGCCGGTCTGGCCGCGCTAGCGGAGCTGGACGATTCCCTGCCCCGCCACACCGCGGTGGCCGCGTACCTCCACGAACGCGACGGCGACCTCGCCAGGGCGGCCCGGCTGTACGCCGAGGCGGCCCACAAGGCACCCGACCTCGCCGAACGCGACCACCTGACGCGCTGTGCCGCCCGCCTCAACACCCGCCTACGCGGCTGACGTGCGGTCAGCCCGCGTCTCAGCGTGGGTCTGAGCGCGAGCCGTTGTCGCCGCTCCGCCGTCCCGGTGTCCGACCACTAGCTTGGTCTAGACCAAGCGCGCTATGCTTCCCTCGCCGCCCATGGTCGTCCCCATGGTCCATGGAGGCTCTGCTTGACATGCTCACGCCTGTCTGCCTACCGGGTCGGCGGGCACCAACCCCCCACAGGAGTTGTCATGAAGAGCAAGAAGATGCTGGCCGCCGCCATCGGCGCGGGGATCGCCCCGCTCCTGGTCGTGAGCCTGCCGGCCGGCAGCGCGAGCGCGCACGGCTACATATCCTCGCCCCCCAGCCGGCAGGCCCAGTGTGCCGCCGGCCTGGTCCCCTGCGGTTCCATCAAGTACGAGCCGCAGAGCGTCGAGGGCCCGAAGGGCCTGATGAGCTGCAGCGGAGGCAACGCCCGCTTCGCCGAGCTCGACAACGACAGCAAGGGCTGGAAGGTCACTCCGGTCAGCCGGACGACCAGCTTCAACTGGCGGCTGACGGCCCGCCACGCCACCAGCACCTGGCAGTACTACGCGGGTGGCCGGAAGATCGCGGAGTTCAACGACGGTGGCGCCCGGCCGGGCGCCACCGTCACCCACCAGGTGAACTTCGGCAGCCTGACCGGCAAGCAGAAGGTGCTGGCCGTGTGGAACATCGCCGACACCGCCAACGCCTTCTACGCCTGCGTGGACGTGAACGTGAGCTGACGCGGAGCCCCACCACCCGGCCCCGCCCGGGCCGGCCGGTGTCCCGGTGCCCGGAGCGGACGGTGTGCCGCCCGCTCCGGGCACCGGGTGTGCCTCCTCCTCTCCCGTCCGCCCGACGGCCGGGAGCCTTCGGACCACGGCGTGCGAGCACGTGCGAAAGGTGGGTACGACGGTGGCGAGAGTCGGTGAGCGGAGCCAGCACCCCCCTCGGGGACCCGCCCCGGAGGAACCCGGGGACGGCGGGCGGGGCAGCCGGGCCGCCCGGTCCCTGGCCGGCCGGATCCAGCGACGCGGCCCGGGGCTCCTCAGAGTCTGCGTGGGCACGGTGTTCCTCTGGTTCGGCGTCCCCAAGTTCTTCCCCGCGGCCAGCCCCGCCGAGGGGGTCGCCGTCCGGGCCGCGTCGAAGCTCACCCTCGGCCTGCTGCCGCCGGACGTGGTGCTACGCGTGCTGGCGGCGTCCGAGACGGCCATCGGCCTCGGCCTCGTCACGGGAGTGCTGCTCCGCGTGGCCCTGGTGGGGTTCTTCGCCCACATGGCCGGCGTCTTCTCCGCGCTCCTGCTGCTCCCGGGGGAGATGTGGCAGGGGGACGCGCCGGTCCCCACCCTGGAGGGCCAGTACATCATCAAGAACGTCGTCCTCGTCGCGGCCTGTCTCGTGGTGGCGGCCGACGAGTGGGGCCGGCCGCCGCCGTGAGGACGTCCGGGCACCGGGGCGCCCGACGCGACTCGGTGGCGCGTCCCGGACACCCCACGGGCCGACCCTTGTTCGACAGGGGCGGCCACGCGGACGCTGCGATCACGACCGCCCGCCAGGTCCCCGGCAGCCGACCCGGACAGGCCGGCCCACCATCCGCCCCACCGAGACGAGGTCCCATGAACCGCCACGGAGCCACCGCCCGCGCGATCGCCGTGACCCTGCTCGCCACCGGCCTCGCCGCCGCCCCGGCTGCCGCCGCCCCCGCCGCCACGGCGGCGAAGGCGCGCGTCGGCGCCGACTGGGCGACTCAGTCGATCGTCTTCACCGCCGCCGCGGGACGGGCCAGCGACCTCCACGTGATCCCCATGGATCTCGGCGCCGGAGTCCGGCGGATCGGGTTCCGCGACGCGGTCCCCCTCGACCCCGGCGACCACTGCGCGTACCTCGAACCCGGCGACGACACCTTCGTCGTCTGCGAGCTGCCCACCGGCAGCTCCCGGCCGGACAGGATCGACATCTTCCTCGGCGACGGGGACGACACGGTGGTCACCAGCGACCCCGGGGTCGCCACCGTCCGTGGCGGCCCCGGCGACGACGAACTGCACGCCCACACCGCGCACACGGTACGGGGCGACGCGGGGGACGACGTGGTCATGGGACGCGCGGTCCTGGACGGCGGCGACGGCACGGACCACCTGATGGGCGACGACAGCGGCCAGCGGCTGTGGGGTGGCCGGGGCGACGACATGATCGAGGCGTACGGCGGTGCGGACATCGTCCACGCCGGCCCGGGCGACGACCACGCCATGGGCGGGGACGGCCACGACATCGTCCTCGGCGGCCCCGGCGACGACACACTGCACGGTGAGAGCGGCGACGACCTGGTCGGCGGCGGCCCCGGCAAGGACACCGTCGAAGGCGGCCCGGGCCGCGACGTCGTCCTCCGGTAACAGGCGCGCGGCGGCCGGATGCCCGGCGGGACGAGAAGCCGGCGCACCGGATCGCCGACGCCGTGACCGACCCGGAGCCGGGCGCGCCGCCCGGGGCAGGGTGAACGTCGAGGCGCCGACGGACGCGCCGTTCCACAACCTGCTGTCCGAGAACGCCTGGACGACGGGCGAACCGCGGACACCTCTGCGGCGCGACCTCACGGAGCCGGTGGAAGACCCCGGGCGAGCGGATCGAGGTGACCGGCCCGGACCGGGAGGTCTCCGACGTCACGACGACCCCCGGCGACGCGGTGGGCCGCGAACTCCTCGCGACGATCCCGCAGTCCGCGAGACCGGAGGACGAGGACGCCTTCCTCGGGCAACTGGTCGACGAGCGCCGGGTGGTGATCCGCCTGAAGGTGGACCGGCTGTACGGAACGGCACTCGACATCGAGGGCTAGAAGCTCCGTCCCCGGACGTCGTGCCCCGGATCTCCTGCCGTGGGGTGCGCATCCGTGGCGACATGCCGACACCCACCACGCCGAGGAGGCACCCCCATGACCGACACGGGCAGTCCAGAGCAGGTGCGGGAATTCGGCCCGGCCCAGTGCGATCACGGGACCGGGGGAAGGCCGCAGCGGCGGGAACGTTCCGGCGAGGCGTTTCGTTTCCCCTGGGCCCATCCACGTTGCTACCCCTGGGAGTATCGTGCCCGAAACCACGCACGCCACCTCCGCTGTTCTCCCCGCACTCCCGGCCCTGAGCGCGCAGGCCGAGCGACTCATCGAGCTGGGGGTGCACGAGTTAGCAGGGCTGCCTGCCGTCGAGCTTCGCACCTTCGCCGCAGCCGCCGAGGCCCCTGCGGGCGGCGAAAGCGCCCTGCTCGCCGTTCACCCGGACCAAGCCCCTGCCTCCGCCCTGGCGCCGCTGCTCCGCCGTGACGGCAAAGCGGGCTTCGTGGTCACGGACATGCCGGATGTCGACCTCTTCGCCCCGCTCGACACGGTCGTGCTGCCCGACGCTCCGCTCTACCTCCTCACGGGCCTCGACCGTGGCGACCAGATGGCCAACTGGAGTCCGAACGAGGCGCTGCCCGCCCTCACCGCGGAGGCCCGGACCCCATTGCTGCTCACCGAGGGCATCCACTGGGTGATGCAGCAGCCCGCCGTCCTGGAGCGCAACCACTGCTTCATGACCATCGGCTCTCGGTTGCGCAAAGCCAACGGCGCTCTGGACGCCCGCACGCCGGCACTCTGGATCAGCAACGGCACCGGGCGCGATGGCCGCGAGCGCCGCAACGCCCCCAAGGTCGGCTGGTGCTGGGCGGGCAACCGTCACACCTGGCTGGGCTTCGCCTCCGCAACGGGCCGTCGGGTCCAGAACCTGTGAGCAGCCGTGTTCGGGCGGGGCGGAGGCTGCGCAGCCAGATGACCGTGCCGCGCAGCTGGAGCCCCGCTTCGAAGCTCTCCGGTCTCTTGTCGTAGCGGGTTGCCGCCGGCCGACCCGGTCGGATAGGAAGCTCGCATGCTCAGAGGCAGCAAGGTCGGGCTGAGGGCCCGGCACGAGGAAGACATCCCGATCCTGCGGACCGAGCTCTACGACGACGTGGTCAACGGCTCGCGGGCCGAGGGCGGACCGTGGCGGCCGATCACACCCGGCTCGAAGGACCCACGGCTCGTGCCGGACGACACGGATCAGAGGCACGTCTCCTTCTCCGTGGTGGAGCTGAACGGCGGCACGCTGGTCGGCATGGCGACGCTGTGGGGCATCGACCACCACAACCGGTTCGCCCACATCGGCCTCGGCCTGCTCCCGGCCGCCCGCGGAAGGGGCTACGGCACGGACGTCGTGGCGGTGCTGTGCCACTACGGCTTCATCGTGCGGGGCCTGCAGCGGCTGCAGATCGAGACGCTCTCGGACAACACGGCGATGCTCCGCTCCGCCGAGCGCAACGGCTTCGTCCGCGAGGGCGTACTGCGCTCCTCGGCGTGGGTGCTGGGCGAGTTCCTGGACGAGGTGGTGCTCGGACTCCTCGCCCACGAATGGAAGCCGGACGCGACGGCATAGGCGGCGAGGATGGACGGACCGACCGACGTGACCGAGAGCTGTGCCCGACCCCCAAAACCGTACGTGGCGAACGACTACGACAACTTCGCCGAGGCGTACGCGGCGGAGACCGAGAACAATCCGGTGAACGCGTACTACGCCCGGCCCGCGATGCTGGCCCTCGCCGGAGACGTGGCCGGCCGCCGCGTCCTGGACGCCGGCTGCGGCGCGGGCCCCCTGACCGCCGCCCTGCGCGACCGCGGCGCCGTCGTCACCGGCATGGACGCCAGCACTGGGATGCTGGCGCTGGCCAGGCGGCGGCTGGGTGAGGACGTCGCCCTGCACCAGGCCGACCTGGGCGAGCCCCTGCCGTTCGAGGACGGTGCGTTCGACGACGTGGTGGCGTCGCTGGTCCTGCACTACCTGGAGGACTGGGGACCGACGCTCTCCGAGATCCGGCGCGTGCTTCGTCCCGGCGGCCGGCTGATCGCGTCGGTCGACCACCCCTTCGTGGCCTACACGTTCACGGATCCCCCGCCCGACTACTTCGCGACCACCAGCTACGCCTTCGACTGGACGCTCAACGGCCGTCCGTACCCGATGAGGTTCTGGCGCACGTCACTCCACGCGATGACCGAGGCCTTCACCACCGCGGGCTTCCGCATCACCACCATCAGCGAGCCCCAACCCGACCCGGCGGCCCGCGACCTGTTCCCCGAGGCCTTCCGGGACCTTTCGACGAAGCCGTGTTTCCTGTTCTTCGTGGTTCAGTTGCCTCCGACGGCCACCGGCTGACGTCAGTCAGGGCCTCGGGGATGGCTCGCGTAAGTGTGCCCGTGACCGTTTTTGTGAGGGTCTCCGTACGCCCTTTCCTCGTCCTGCGCCAAGGACAGAAGAGGCCACGTGTGAGCAGTGATTGGCGTGGATCCGCTCTTCCGGACCGGGTGACCGTGTTGGCATGATCATGCCTATTCAGATGCAGGCGGTGCATCTCTCGCCGGCCCTTGCCTACGACTGGCGAAAGCTGTCGGACCGCGGAAAAGGCCTGGACGACCATCAAGGAGACCTATGAAGCTCAGGCAGTATGTGTGCGTCCTCCTGGCGACCACGGCGACGGCGCTAGGCGTAACAGTGGCCGCACCCCATCAGGCCGCAGCCGACACCGCCTACGGTTGCGGCTACCCGCAGGTCTGCTTCTACGACTCACCTGAGGACTGGCAGGCCCGGCGCTGGGACGCGGCCTACAAGGACATCACCTCGACCTATCAGAACCTCACGCCTCAGGCGTACGGGAGCTACGCGATCTACAACTCCCGCAATGATGACGGGGTACTGCTTCACCACACCGACGGTTGGACCAAGTGCCTAGGCCCCGGCGGGGTGATGACCTACGGCCTCGCCGTGGTCGACAAGATCCGCATCATGAATTCACCCACCTGCTCCTACTGACCTGCTCCCAGCGACCAGGTCATTCGTAAGGGGCCGCCGACGATGCCGGCGGCCCCTTACGCTTGGTGCAGCAGTTCGTCGGAGATCCGGTTACCGGTGGTGATCCTGCGGCTCTCTCCGCGGCCCCGCAGGGGAGTGGGGACTTAAGGAATCACCACGTACGGGCTGTAGTAGTAGGCGCCGCTGTTGACGTCCTTCATTCGCACTCTGCAGGATCCCTGGTCTCCGACCGAGAAGACGAAGCTTCTCCGCTGACCTGCCGAGATGGAGAAGGCGCCGTTGTCGTCCTTCTGGAACCCGTTGATGCACATCAGTCTGAACCGCACGGTCACAGTGGAACCCGAGATCTTCTTGTAGGCCGCGTCGTATCCGTCGGGGGAACCCGAGATGCCAGTGGCGCAGAGGTCACCATTCGTGAGGTACGAGCACTTCGTCGGGCCGTAGGCGAGGGTGCCCGTCGTTCCGGCCTGGGCTTGGGTTGCGGAGAAGGCCGTGAGCGGTACGGCGCAGGCCGCTGCGAGTACGAGAGAGCTCAGCTTACGACGGAGTGTCATGTGTCGATCCTTTCGTGGGTGGATTTTCCTGTACGCTGGCGCACTTCTTGCCCGCCCGCCCGCACTTCCGGGCCGGGCGGTTTTCGCTGCCCGTCTGGCGGGCGGACAGCTGGGACTGATTCATGGTGACGCCGTGGACCGACCGCCTCGCACCTCAGCCGTCGTCAGCCCCGTTGCCGTAGCCGTCGGGCAACTCTGAGACGGTGATGTGCTACGTGTGGACGCCGAGATCGTCATCCCTTGGATCGCAGGCTCGAAGCAAGGTGCCATAACCGCATGCCTTGACGAAATCGACTGCGGTTCCATTGACGTGGACGACCGCCCTCACGTCCGCCACGGTTGCCGGGACGGTGGCGAAGAGTGCCCCCTGCACCGCCGCCGAACAAGCGGCCCCGCTACGCGAAACGACACGGCCATCTGACCCCTCTGACTAGGTGATGGAAGCCCGGCCTATATGTCACTCATGGGCACGCTCTGCACCTTGTAATGCGCATGATCATGCCGTGGTAATCGCCCTCCCGGGTAGGCGAAAACCGGACGGTGAGTCCAGGGTCTACTGGCTGGTTACTCACTTGCGGATTCCCGGGGCCGGCCTGTCGGACCAAGACCGGTGGGCGGGCGGAGAAGAGCTGCGACGGGACGTCGTGGACGCGATTCGCCGCATCGTCGACAGCGGCGCCGGTTGGCTGGCCCTACCTGCAATTCTCCGCCCTGGAAAACCGCTTACGGGTTTCCTCTGGCGGGTTCACCCGTACTGCCCTCGACCGACCGCTGTCCCCACCCGGTGACGGTGATCGTCAACTCCAGTCGGTCAAGGCCGCCGCCACCGTCTCCAAAATCATCCGTTGGGCGCTCAACGGCCGTCCATACCCGATGAGGTTCTGGCGCACGTCACTCCACGCGATGACCGAGGCCTTCACCACCGCCGGCTTCCGCATCACCACCATCAGCGAGCCCCAACCCGACCCGGCGGCCCGCGACCTGTTCCCCGAGGCCTTCCGGGACCTTTCGACGAAGCCGTGTTTCCTGTTCTTCGTCGTCGAGACACCGCAGAAGACCACAGGCTCGGACGCCTGACCAGTCGCGGATCACAGACGAGGCCAGAGCCGGACCACGGTGACGATGTCGACGAAACCCGTCAGCCCGGCAGCAGACCGCGCGGGAGCCCTTCGGACTCCCGCGCGGTCGGGTACCCGCTCCTCAGGAAGGCACCTGGATGCTGGCTGTCCACCGGACCCGGTCAGCGGTCTCGATGTGAAGGCGTCCCTTCCTACCCTCGGCAAGGTCGAGCTGGTTCACGTTGATGCGGGCCTCGTCGCTGGGGCAGTCGACGGTGAAGGCGCCCACGGTGTCGATCGTCAGGGTGAGCTTGCCGGTCCCGGTGTCCGACAGGCAGTTCACGTTCACCCAGGAGACCCCCTCGACGAGCCGGACCGGCCCCAGGTCCCAGTCCCCTCTGCGCGGACCGCCGGAGGCGACTTCCTTGTAGCCGGGCCGTACGTCCGGAGGACGGAGCGTCACCGCGGCTGAGGATGCGGAGGAAGTGGTGGGAGAGGGCTTGTCCGTGTCCGCTTGCCCGCTGTTGGTGCAGCCGGTGGCAGCCACCACAAGGGCGGCTGTGAGCGCCGCGACCCTGACGGGGCGGAGAGAGAACATCAGCTGCTGCTTTCCCAGTAACGGAACCCGACGGCCTTGTTCACGACTTTGACCTTCCCTGAGGTTCGCTGACTTTTACGGCAGTTGGGAAGCTCGTAATACTTCTCCCACGTTGCCGAATGTCCCCAGGAGCCGTACTGGGTGTTCCCGTACTTCTGAGCGGAGATGTTCCGGCGGTAGGAGTGGTCCGATCCCCAACTGACCTCTTTGGCCGCCTCGGCGCTCACTTCCACCTTCGCCTGTGCCACGGCGTAGTCAACCGTTACGCCCGCAGTACCACTGACCTTCGTCGTGGCGGTCTCGGAGGTCGTCCGTGTGACGAGCATGGTGCCACCCGGGCCGTCCTTGTAGATCGGACCCTTGCCTATGTGGGTGGCCTTGTAGCCGTACACGTTCTTCCGCCAGCCGCCGCTGCAGACAGCTGTGGGAGCCAGGTCCCCGTCGTCGGCGACGGCGGAGGCCGGGGTCGAGAAGGAGCCGGCTATCGCCGCACAGAATATTGAAGCGTAAATCTTTCGAGAATAAACAATCGCCATCGATTCCCCCGCTTTCGCATCCCACGGTTCTCATTCTTTGCCGGGTGGTCATTTCCGGCTTCGGGAGTCAAGCACGGTGGTGATATGACCAGCGAGTGAACTGAGCTTCTCTTGAGCTGATGGCTTCGCGGTCGAACTCCGATGATGGGCACCGCTTTCGCAGCGACTGCGTGACGGTCGAGAGGATGGACGACGTCCGTTCCCTCCGGCGGGCCACCGCCGAGCAGCGCCCCCTGGGGCGTTTCCTGCGGATCAGAGGACGTTCCGTCGCTGACGGGCCGCAGCACCGACGCAGTAGACTCGCACTCTTGTACAGCGCGTTTGGGGGCGACGTGGCAGGTGACGGCATCAGCTCTGCAAGAGCGAGGCGTATCGACTTCGGCGTGACGATGCTGTTTGGCGCGGTGTACGCCAGCGCGTTGTTCCTCGTCGTGACGGGCTTTACCGTGGAACCGAGTGGTTGCGGAGGTCGCTTTCGTACTTCGTGCTCAGGCGGGACGTACTGGCGCCTTGGTGTCGGCTTCAGTCTCATGGCGGTAGTTGCGCCTGTGCTGCACAAGGTCGTGCCGAGTGTCCCGTTCGAGCAGGGCGTCGGTCGAACGGGGGCGATCACCGCTCTGTTGCTGGGCGCAACGGCCGGTATCGGCCTGACCTTGGCGGTTGTTCGAGCGGTTGCCTGAGGCGTTGAGTCACCTCGTGGACCAGATGAAGATTCCAGCGATGTGATGTGCGGCGAGGTAGACGGTGGCGGTCTTGTCGTATCGGATGACGAGGCCGAGCCATTGCTTGAGGCGGTTGATGCACCGCTCGACCGTGTTGCGCTGTTTGTAGGCGTCGCGGTCGAAGGCGGGCGGTCTGCCTCCAGCACTCCCGCGGCGCTTTCGGTTGGCGATCTGATCGGAAGGCTGCGGGATCGCCGTACGCGCACCTCGGCGCCGCAGGTGCTCGCGGATGGCCCGGGACGAGTACGCCTGATGGGCGGTGAAGCGGGGCCGCTGACGCTCCGGGGTACTCGCAGGCGGGCCATGACCTGTGTGAAGGCGGGTGCGCCACCGGCCTGACCTGGGGTGAGGTGAAGCGCCAGCGGTCGGCACCCCGCCGGATGTCCAGCACGAACCGTGCGCGCCTCGATCCCCTCACTGCGTCCCAGGGGCACCCGGAACACGATGCTGTGACCGCGTGGCCGAGGGCCCGAGAGCACCGCGGCTTCCCTGCGCGAGGCGCTGGAGACCTACCAGCGCCTGGGAGCGCGGGCGGAGGCCGACGCCGCCCGGGAACTGCTGGCTATGCAACCGGGATGACGGACAACTGTGGCTGGTTCGTCCATGCCCCGGAGGTCCCCGGCACCGCTACGTTTCGAGCCGAGACCGCCCTTCGCCCGCCGACGCCTTCAACGCCCCGTCCCACGCAGGGCGCCGCCGTTCTGACCCGTGTCGCGTACCGCGTCCGTCAACGGCTCCAGACGGAGCAGGCCATGACCGCACAGTCGGGCGACGGCGGGCACGCCGCCTCGCTGACCCCGCCCCCGCCGCTGTGGGCGCACGCGCTTGAAAGCTCACAGTGAGGATGCCGCGCCCTTCACGGCCTTCATCCTCAAGGTCGCCAACCGCTGCAACATCGACTGCGACTACTGCTACGGCCCGCGCCACATGGCCGCCCTGCTCGACGCAGTTATATATCCAGAACCGGTTGAATACACCTCAGTTCCTCCACAAAGCATTGCCATGCACCCGCTCTAACGAAGACGACAGAGCTGCCCAAATCCTTGGAGTCGCGTATGAGTACGCCGTACGGGACGTGGGCGCACTCCACACACTCGGTTGTGTTCGCGCCGCTGTAAGAGGACTTGAACCAGGTGAGCTCATGAGGTGCGGGAGGACGGGCGGGCATCTACAGCTCCTTGCGTGCGCGGTGGATCAAGGCGGAGGAAGCCTCCATGTCCAACGCTTGTGCGCGAAGGTACTCGAACGCAAGTCTGTATCGGTCCAACTCCTCGTCCTTCTCCAAGAAGAGGGAGCCGGTGTGGAAGTCCACGTAGACCACGTCGAGGGCCGACTCGGTACCACCGATGATCACGAAGCTGCCGAGAGCGGCACCATGGGCGCCGTTCGAGAACGGCAGTACTTGCAAGGTGATGTGTGGTGACTCGTTGACGTCGAGAAGTCGTCCGAGCTGTTCCCTCATGGTCTCCGGCGAGCCCACGACCCGGCGGATCACGGACTCGTCGAGGATGGCCCACAGCCGGAACGGCTTCGGCCGGGTGAGGATCTCCTGGCGCTTCATGCGGATGTCCACCAGCCGCTCGATCTCGGCCGGTTGCAGGGGGACCTCGTTGGCCTTCTGGAGAGCGGTGCTGTAGGCGCGGGTCTGGAGAAGGCCGGGGACGTAGACGCAGGAGAAGTGGTCCTCGCGTACAGCCTCGTCCTCAAGGGTGAGCAAGAGGTTCATGCTCTCCGGGATGGAGTCGGCGAATGAGCTCCACCACCCTTGTTGCTTGGCGTCCTTCGCCAGACGCACCACGGCTTCCCGCTCAGCGTCGGTGGCTCCGTACTCACGGCACAGCGCGTCCACGACGATCCACTTCACCGGTCCCGCCTGTGTCTCGTACCGGCTGACCGTTGCCTTCGATACGCCGACCAGGCCGCCGGCCTCCTCCAGGGTCATTCCTTTGCGGGCGCGCAACTTACGGAGCATGGCACCGAGTTGGCGACGGCGTGTGGTGGTCCGTACGGACATGAAACTCCTCAAGCGCTCACCCGGGCAGGCGCTCGGGGTGTGAACAGGCTAGGTAGCGCGGCAGCCGACTCCCTAAGCGATTCACTCGATCGAGATGCGTGAGAAGTTACATGGCGAGACTTCTCTGTGTCATTCTCGGTGACGGACAGCTACGCAGTGCAGCCGTTGGGACACGGCAGGCGCAGCATGCGCGTGGCACGGGAGGGAGAACCGCTTATGCCTGGGATCGACATTGAGGACCGCCAGCGCCGCTGTGTCCTGCCTTTCGAGGCGCTGCCTGCGGAAGTACGTCTGCTGCGGCGGGCCGCCGTTGTGCAACTTGGCCGCTGGGGCGTGCAGACCGCCGGCGACGCGACGCAGCTCGTCGTGACGGAGTTGGCGACGAACGTCATCAAGCACGTGGGTGAGGGCTCGCCGGCGACCCTGATTCTGGAGTGGAAGCGCGAGCGTCTGCGCGTCGAGATGCACGACAAAAGCAGTTCGCTGCCCACGCTCCGCACCGCCGACTGCGAGGCTGAGTGCGGCCGCGGCCTGCACCTGCTCGCCGCCATGGCCGTGGACTGGGGGACCGCCATCACAGCACTGGGCAAGGCGGTGTGGTGCGAGATTGAGCTGGGCTCGGACGCCGTGTGCCTGCGTATGGAGCGGGCCATCGACGCGCTGGAGAGCTACCGGAAGCGCGGCGGGTCCGTACTGCACGGGCGATGCGGGGCGGTCCTGGAGGAGTCAGCCGTCGAGCTGATCGCTGACCTGCTGCATTGGACATCCGCGCGGGGCCTGGATCCGGACGACATCCTGGACCGGGCGCAGATGCACTACGAGGCCGAAGCGGACGCTGCCTAGTGAGCGGTCGTCTCGGCGGCGGGCTTTCGCATCAACTCCCGAAGAGCAGCTGGGGTACGCCAGGATTCTCCGGGGCGGCTCCTGTGACACATGCGGTGGCAGTTGGCACACAGGCATGCGAGGTCGTCCAACCGGGTCTCTCTGGCCCCGGCGACATGAAGAGGAGTGACATGGTGCACCTCGATGTAGCCGTCCCCCAGCTCTCCGTAAGTGCGAGCAAAATCGAAGGTGCAGACCTCACACCGCAGGGGAAGCCCTTGGCGCCGTACACGCTCTACTTTCCGGGCGCGAAGGCTGGGGTCTCGCTCGCGGAAGAGCGCCCGGCGGACGAGGAGACGCCCCTCGACTGCCGTCGCCCCTGTCTCATCGACCTCGTCGGGTTGCGGCGGGATGAGATGCAGCTCACCAGAGCTGATGCTTTCCGTAATGGCTCGAGCTGCCTGGCACATCTCAGATTCGCGCTCAGTGAAAGCCTGGATCATGAGCAGGGTTGGCTTGCCGCATCGCGTGGCCTTACCGGCGTACGCGCCGTGGTTCGTCATGAAATCTGTGGTCTTGCGGCTCACGCTGTCCGGGGACCTGAAGCCCGGCAGGGCGCGGGCTTCGGCGGTATGAAGCGGCAGCGAACGCAGCAACTCCGAGAGCTCCTGTACCTCCGGATCCCTGGTACGCAGCTCGCGCCAGCCGTTCCTCGCGACCAGAGCCCCGGCAAGCACAAGCTCATCCTCGGTCCAGGCAGGTATCCGCATGAGCAATATCGTATGAGCGTTCGGCGTGACCAAGGGTGCGTTCCTGGAACCGTGAGGCGTGTTGCACACTTGGTCCGGTCTCGTTGTCAGTGGGGTCTGTCACCCTCAGTGATGGTAGATCGCAAAGTGTGTCTGCCACTGCATGGCTGTAAGGAGGGGGCATGACCCGCACACAGGAAGCCCAGGGCGCCAGTACGACACCCATGGAGCCGCAGTTCACCTCGATCGAGATCTGTGCTGGAGCTGGTGGGCAAGCCATCGGTCTCCACCAGGCAGGCTTTGGCCACCTGGCGTTGGTCGAGATCGACGCGCACGCGGTCGAAACGCTCAAGCTGAATATCGAAGACCACGAGGTATGGGCGTGGGAAAGAGAGCACTGCGACGTTCTGTCAGCAGACGTCAAGGAGTTCGACCCCTACCGAGATGTGCAGAAAAGTTCCGAGCTGTTGAAAATGCGAGGACTGGACCTGCTGGCCGGCGGCGTGCCGTGCCCTCCGTTCTCCCACGCAGGGAAGCAACTGGGCAAGGATGATGAGCGAGACCTATTCCCGCGCATGCTGGAGCTTGTCGGGATCCTCAAGCCGCGCGCCGTCATGATCGAGAATGTCCGTGGAATTATGGATCCGAAGTTTTCGGATTATCGTGACTGGATTATGGCCAGGCTTCAAGGTGGTGTATACCGCGGTGATGACGGTCAGATGACTGAGGAGTCTGGCCTCGGTTACACCGTCGCACACTGGGGAGTCCTCGAAGCCAGTGACTTTGGAGTGCCGCAGCTGAGGCCTCGCGCTATTCTTGTAGCCTTCCGTGATGACATCATCACGGACTTGAAGTACGAGTGGCCTGCGGCTACGCATGAGGAACCTGTGAGTATTGCTGAGGGGCTTCAAGAGTCGATGCTTGAGCGATACTCACGGTACTTTGAAGGGGCCCAATCGAAACGGGCGCATGCAGCCTATGAGAAGTGGTTCAAGAAGGCGAAGGAGCGAGACGAGGAGCTCAGAGGAAAAGGCGGAGGGGTTGCTCCCACCCTTGTAGGCGGCTCGAAGAAGCATGGTGGTGCAGACCTTGGTCCGAGCCGTGCGAAGGCGGCTTGGAGGCAGCTCGGTATCTCCGGCATGGGCGTGGCCAATGATATCGACACCTGCAAGGTGAAGCAGACCGAGGAACGTGACCTATTTGGCCCCGACGGGCCGATGCTCACGGTGCGACAAGCTGCTATTGTTCAGGGATTCCCGACAAGTTGGGACTTCTTCGGCGGAAAGACTGCGCAGTACCGGCAGGTGGGTAATGCTTTCCCCCCGCCGGTAGCGAAGGCTGTTGGCCAGTCGATCGCCGATGTGCTCAAAGCAGCGCAGGAGCGTGACCAGTCCGAAAGCTGATTCAGTCGCGAGATTTCGCCTGCTGCACCGCACGACGGTGCCTCTGGACTTCATCCGCAATACGCACAGCACAGTCTTCCGGCGACTCGTGTTCCCAGAATCGGAGGACCGTCCAGCCAGCTTCGGTTAGACGCTGGTCGGTGTCCCGGTCGCGGGCTATGTTGCGGGCGACCTTGTCTGACCAGTAACCAGGGTTAGTCCTCGGCGGGATGTAGTGCTCAGGGCATCCATGCCAGTAGCAGCCATCGATGAAGACAGCCACCTTCGCCGGACGGAAGACCATGTCAGCCGTCCGGCGAAGCTTGGGCAGGGGCCTGGCTGCAACCCGGTACCGTAGACCATGAGCATGAACCAATCGCCTGATCAGCTTCTCAGGCGTGGTATCGCGACTGCGGATGGCCTGCATGTTGCGTCGGCGGGCGGCTGATGAGGCCCAGGAACCAGCCGGTGGCTCCCAGGCCTCCTTACTGACCATCCCGGCCTCCACTGTTTCTCGGTCGCTGTCCGGTTGATCAGGATTCTTCTTCACCGGTGACCTTTGGTAGGCGGGGCGCTGTCACCACGGGATCGTCTGCCGTCGCGAGGACCCAGTGGCGTCCTTCCAGCTCAACGTGCGGACGGTCACTATGGTGAGGCATGGCCTCAGCTACCCGGAAGCTTACAAACTCTCCTCGCTGCGGCACCTCGGCTCCAATCTGCCGGGCGATCTCCTGATGCTTGCTGTAAGGGCCGACTATCACGATGCCCTCTTTGCGGAGCTCCGTTCGAGCTCGACCCTTGCCTTCCCGTAGACGCGCCATGTAATCGAGTTGCTGCGCCGCAGTTCTGATGGAGCCCCGCCCAATGCGGCGGTTCTGAACGCTGCGAAACAATTCGATAACACGCTTCTGGCCCTGGCGAGACCCATTGGTGAGGATTCGATTACGTGTGGCTTCAGGTAGATGGAGAAGTACATTCTCTGGCAGGTGCGCGTCACGCCAGATCCAGTGCACCTTATCCTCGCGGTGCTCTGCTTTCAAGGTCAATTTCTTGTCGCGGTTACTGCCGCTGTTAAGCCATTCTTTGCGTACTCGAAAGATCCCTGCACTCCAGCGGCTCTTGTAATCGTCTGCCCATACGAGAAGGCACAGATAACCCATGGCCTCGGGTGGAATCATCCACCCTCCGAAGTCCTGGGAAAACTTGCAGTCTACGTCTACTCCTAGGATCCGGTAGTCCATAGGGTGCTGGTCGTAGGCACCTACGTCACCGCCGTCGGCGAACTTGAACTCGCGTTGCAAGTTGATCTCGACAAGGGTGCCGGCGTGGGTCTTCTCTGTTTTGAGCAGTTGCTTCCATGCGTACCGTCCAGTCGCCTCGCCATTCAATAGCTGGTCAATAGTGTCGCGGAGGACGGCAGCGAATCTCTTTCCGTCTGGATCGAGTGACTGGATGTGATCGGCCACCTTCTTGGCGTCAAGGTCTTGTTGGATCAATTCCTTGTGTGCAATCCAGGTGGCTGCCTGGGTGCTGACATCTTCGTCGAAAGGTAACAATTTTTGTCCTTTTGGTGTCAGGTGACGCATTTGAGAAATCGGTAATGCTGTTGTATGGCGCGTTAAAGCTTCTGTGCTTATCGCGACGCGGCTACCGGGGCTGGAGTTGCGTCCATATGACACGAGTGAAAGTCAACACCATTCCTCCGGCGAGCGTATAGAAATCATGCAGCGCAGTCGGCAGCGAGCAGCCGAGAATCGCCTCAGTCTCCGCTAGTTCAGCCCGAGGTGTGTCGTCGCCGCCGGTCAACAGAGCACTCCCGGAACCAGCAAAGCTGCCGGTGAAGGCCCACCCCCGCTCCCGCTCGGGAACCCGCCGTCTAGCCCCTCGGCCACGTTGAAGCTGCCACTCATGCAACGCAAGGTATCGGAAGCCCAGCCGCATCACCGAGGGACCATCGGGCCACCCAGGGAGAGCCACGCACCGGACCGGTCGGCAGCTCACCAGAGTGCCGGCATGGACCCGAAAGCCACCCCGTCAGGTTCGCCGTAGCCGAGTACGAGACCATCCCCGGCCTGCCGTCCTTCGTGTGGACGACCACCACCCGGCCCGGACCCGCCGGGTCGTGGTGCAGGACCACCGGCATGCCCGCGTGCAGGGGGTGGGGCTCCTGGTTTGAGGGGGTGCGGCTGTACGTCTGGGTGGATGGGGCAGCCGGGCGGTCGACGGGCGGGCCCTGATGACGGACCTGCGGGGGGATGGACCGCCGGGGCCTCGCGGCGGGCGCTGCGGGCCACCTCGCCGCGGGTGCGCACACCCCGGACGGCAACGTCCGCTTCGTGGAGGTCACGCCGTCGAAGTGGCCCGGCCCTCGGCACGAGTAGCCGAGTTCACTGCGGTAGCGCGGTCAGCCTGGACGACATCGGTGATTGAGTACCCGCTCCGTCAGCTCACGGCGATGACGAGGCATCCCCTGCCTTACTGCTACGGTCCTCTGCGTGGCGCTCCCGGCCTCTATGGAGCGGTCCGTTGCTCTGCGGGTGCAGCTGATGGACGAGGTTCTTGACTGCGTCGCGCGGTCCCTCCGGGTGCGCTTGCTCCCGGGCACGGTGGTGCGCAAGCGCCGGTCCGTGAGGCTCGGACGAACCAGTGATGTGGCGGGCCGACGAAACCGGCCTCCTGCCGGCCTCTCCCGTGGGAAGCGCCGTGCTGAGTGAGGCACCCGAACTGCCGGAGGCGTGGTGGGGGGCGTTGAACGCCTTGCCCGTCCCACTGGCGGCTCATGAGACGGGACGAGTCGCCACGCCTGACACCGACACCCTCACGCAGGAACTGGTCACCGAGTCCATCCGCGGTGTCTTCCCTGGATGCTTCGACGCGACCGTCCAGCGATGGTTCCCGTCCACGCGGACCTGAACTGGGCCGATGTCACCGCTTCAGTGTTCAGCCTCTTCGACTGGGCGGGCTGGGGGAATGCGCCACAAGGGCTGAACTCCGTCTCGCTGTGGACGAGTTCGCTCGCCGTCCCCGCCCTGGCCGATCGCGTACGGCGCGATATTGAGAGCCGGGACGGCAAGCTGTTGACGCTGTTCGTCTGCGCGAAGATTTCTGGGCCGTACGCGCACCCGGAGGACCCCGACTGGAGCCCGCGTGGCGCACGGCCATCAGGTCGTCGAGGAGCTTCAGACGGGCTGACCGCCACCGAACCAGTGGTCACGCTGAGGAGGCCGACTGCCTCACCCGTTCGGAGTAGCTGATCGCGCGGATGGCGACCCACCGGTCATGGTGGATATCAGGGCGCCATGACGCATTCGAGCGGCAATCCCGTGTGAGCGGGGAATGCCTGCCGAACGAACCGCACGCAAATATTCAAGGACGTCTGATGCGACGACTGAAACTCGACAAGGTAATCGCAGATGCAGGTGGATTCAAGTTGCCGGACGATTCCGAAATGTCGGATCACCTCTGCTTGCTCTTGGATGAATGTGCCGGTCTGATTTCGAATGTCACGTTCACTCCAAAGAGCGATGGTCAAGCGGCTCGTCTATGGCTCGGCCCCATGGAGATCACTTACGATCCAAAATATTCCTACGGCAAGACGTACACCGTGGACGTCGCGTTCAGGACGTCATGCATTCTCCATGAGCTCATGCACTTGAGCGTGAACAAGAAATATCACCGGCCTGCCGGAGGCGGGGACGCCGAGCTTGTGAACTTCAACTTCTCCACCGATGACCAAGTTGCCGGCCAGTCCGACATTGCTCGGCAAAACTTGGAGCGACTGCTCAATGTTGCGAACGGTGACAGCAAGCTCGCGAAAACTCCTCTCCTCGATCATTTTCGCGTGCGCATAGAATACGGCTCAGGTTACCCGATGTGCGAATACGACACAGTGCTTCTGGATCTTCTTTCGTATGCAAGACTTCAGGGGGTCGACGCGCAGAACAGTCGAGCGTGCGTGTACGTGACCATGCTCTCCGAAGAAAGTGAAAAGCGTCGGATCGAGGGCTGTGGTGACATTCGACCGGTGGATGTTCCGAGGAGTTGATCCTTGTGACCGGTGAGCCGTATGCCCTGCCGCCGAGTGAAGCCACGCACCATGTCCTGGAAGCTGGCTGGAAAAGGCTCCTTTCGTGAAAGGTGAAGAGGATGAGCATGCTGCGGGATGCCGTGAAGGCAGCCGACGCGTCAGGTGAGATCAGCGGCGACGTCAAGGAGAATCTCACGCTTCTGATGGAGCTCGCCGAATCGAAGTGTCACGAATGGCTGGCGAACATTGAGAAGGATCTCGCCTCGGGGAAGATGGGGGACGACCTGTACATCCCCATCACGAGGGTCGTCGGGCGAAAGACGGAGAGTCGCTCTGCAGTCGCGCAGGACGTAAGTAGCATAGCGAGCACCACCGCGCAGAAATTGGCCGCGCTGTTCGGTGGTGAGACCCCGATCCTCACGACCATCGGGGGCCTGGTGGAAGACGCTTTTCGCGAGATCATGGGGGCGGGAATGGGGAAGGAGCAGGATGTCGAAGTGTACTCGGTGATCGCAGAGGATCAGGCGATCGTCCGGTACGATTTCGCTTTCTGGGGTCGCAACATCAATACCCAATCACTGCTCGCCTACATGGAGACGGTCTCCAGTTGCGTTGTCGTCAGGTCTGCCGTGGACTGCAAGAAACTGGAATTCAACGAGTTTCTCTCGGTCTACGGGTCGGTCCTGAGCAAAGCCTATCCGGACGTGTCGCAACGTAAGGAGAAGCTGAAAGAGGCTCAAGACATCTACGAGAAACTATCGGGTCGGCCGGTCTCCGTCGACATCGGAGAGCTCCAGTCGTTGACCGCGAACGCTCCCTCGTTGATCCGGGTCGGAGCTCGCTCGGACGGGACTCTGCCCATCTGAGAGGAGCAGGTAGGAGCCACCCCTATCGGAGCGCCCGCCCGCCGGACCCCGGCGGGCGGGCGCACCGGTGGCGTTCAGCCGGCGCCGTGGCAGTCGCCGTACGTCCGGCCCGAACCGCACCAGCACGGCGCCGACCGCTCCGGCGGCCACGCCACCGCACGGCCCCGGGCCGCCAGCGTCGTCGCGTACTGCGGGAGCAGGGTCGGGTCGGCGGGGGAGCTGAGCTCCGAGGCGGCGAAGGCCTCGTACGACGGCACGGTCCCCGTCACGATGCCGAGGTTCGCGGTGCCCGAGGAGGCGAGTTCGCGCAGGGCCGCCTCTATCGTCGCCAGGTGGGCGTCGTAGGACGGGTACTCCCGCGCCAGGTCCGGGTACGCCTCCGTCAGCTCCGCCAGTTCGCCCGCCGGCCAGTGCAGGACCGCCACCGGGAACGGGCGCGACAGGGCCTCGCGGAACGCGCCCAGTTCCGCGCGCAGGCGGACGATCTCCGCCTCCAGCTCCGCCGGGTTCTCCGAGCCCAGGGACCACACGCGCTTGGGGTCGTGGAGTTCGTCCAGGGTGATCGGGAGGGAGTGGACGGTGTCCGCCAGGGCGTCCCACTCGTCGTGCGCCGCGCCGAGCATCCTGCGGACGCGGTGGCGGCCGAAGAGGAGCGGGTGGGTGGGGCGCGGGGGCGCGGTCCCGTCGCGCAGGAGGAGGTGCACCGCCTGCGTGAACGTCTCGTGCGCCTGTTCCAGTTCGTCGTGCGACTCCAGGGCCTCCGCGACGATCACCCAGGGCGCGGGGTCGCGCGGGGCCGCCGTGCGGATGCCGGTGATGATCGCGCGGGCCTCCGCCTCGTGGCCGTACTCCCAGAGGTTCGACGCCTTCAGCGCGCGGACCAGGTACGGCTGGTCCAGGGCCGCGTCCGAGGCCAGCAGGCGGTCGTAGAGGGCGGTGGCGGCGGGGCGGTCGCCGGAGAGCTCGCGGTGGGCGGCGGCCCGCAGGAGCAGGGCCTCGGCGTCCTCGGGATAGAGATCGGCGGTCCGCTCCAGGCGGGCGGCTTCGGCGGTGTGGTCGACGTTTTCGGCAGGCGTGTCGGGGCGCATGGTGGACACCGTACTGCCGAGGGGTGACAGAAGGTGAGAGCGCCGGGGGGCCGGGGGACTGCCTCAGGCCCGTTCCCGCAGGCCCACGACCGCCACCGCCGCCACCAGCGCCAGGACCGCCGAGACCACCATCGCGATGTCCGTGCCCCGCGCCACCCCGCCGCTCGACGAGGTCGCGACGGCGATGGTCAGGGCGACGCCGGCGCAGGAGCCGACGTAGCGGAAGGTCTGCTGGGCGCCGGAGCCCATCGCGGCCCGGGCCGGCGGGACCGATTCGACGGCGAGCAGGGGGAGCGCCGCGTTGAGCAGGCCGCTGCCGACGCCCGCGACGACCATGCCGGGGACGAAGCGGGCCGTCGAGCCCGCGCCGACCGCGCCCAGCATCGTCAGGACACCGCCCGCGTGCAGGACGAAGGCGATCGCCAGCTGGACGCGGGTCGGGACGCGGCCGGCCAGGCGGCGGGCCTGGAGGGCGACGACGAAGGCGAGGCCCGCCCACAGCAGGGTCAGCCAGGCCGTGTCCATCACGGACATGCCGAGGCTGCGCTGGAGCACCGCCGGCAGGAAGCTGAACAGGCCGATCACCGAGAGGCCCGTGAAGAGGCCGCCCAGGGAGGAGGCGAGGAAGCCCCGGCGGCGCAGCAGGGACAGGTCGATCATGGGGGTGGTCGTGCGGCGCTCCACCAGGGCGAACGCGGCCAGCAGCGCGACGGCCGCCGTGAGCAGCAGCCACACCGGTGGGCGCAGCCAGCCGTCCCGGCCCAGGGTGAGCGCCGCGACCAGGGAGACGAGGGCCAGGCCGAAGGTGACGGCTCCGGCGAAGTCCGGCCTGCCTCCGCGCGGGGAGCGGGATTCGGTGAGCGCGCGGGTGCCGAGGGCGGCGGCGATCAGCGCGGCGGCACCGAGGACGCCGTAGACCGCGCGCCAGTCGGGTATCGCCGCGGCGAGCAGCGGGCCCACCGCGATACCGCCGGTGACGAACGCGCCCCACACCCCCGTCGCCCGCAGCCGGCCGCCCGGTGTCGGGAAGGCGTGCACGATCAGGCCGAGGCTGCTGGCCAGCAGCGCCGCGCTGGCCGCGCCCTGGGCGATGCGGGCCAGGGTGAACAGCCAGGTGGTGGTGGCGAGGGCGCCCAGTGCGGTGGTGACGCCGAGCGCGAGCGTGCCGGAGACGAAGATCCGGCGGCGGCCGTAGTCGTCGGCGAGGCTGCCGGCGACCAGGAGCAGGGCGGCGAGGCCCAGCGGGGTGCCGTTGAGCAGCCAGGCCTGGGCGGACAGCGGGGTGTGCAGGGCGGCCGCGGTGTCCGGGAGCGTGACGATCGGCGCGGTGTACGTCATCAGCGCCACGGCGGTGGCGGCGCTGGTCAGCGCGAGCGTGGCGCCGGGGCGCGGCGGCGGGGCCTGGAGGGGCGCCGCCTCCGGTCGTACGGACGTCGGTGCGGTGGTCTCCGCGGTCGCGGGGGAGGAGTCGGTGCCGGTCATGTCGGTCAGGGTCCTCTGCGGGATCGGCTCGCCGGGGCGAGAGCTTCCGGCAGGTGGATTCATTCATTGAACCTACCTGGGTGCGTCACCGTAGCAGCCTCGGTTCGGTCATTGAACCAACTTGGCGGAAAGTGGTTACAGTGGACGGCATGGCACTGGGCAAGGACTACGCGACACAGGAGTGCTCGATCGCGAGCGCCCTCGAGGTCATCGGGGAGCGCTGGACGCTGCTCGTCATCCGCGACGCGTTCTACGGCGTGCGGCGCTACAACGACTTCCTCGTCCACCTGGGCATCCCGCGCGCGGTCCTCGCCGCCCGCCTCCAGACCCTGACCGCGCAGGGCATCCTGGAGAAGCGCCGGTACCAGGAGTCGCCGCCCCGGGACGAGTACGTCCTCACCGACCGCGGCATCGCGCTGTGGCCCACCCTGTGGGCCCTCGGGCTGTGGGGCCGCGAGCACCTCACGGGGGTCCGGCTGCGCGCCTTCCGGCACGCCGACTGCGGGACGGACCTCGGCCGGTACGGCGAATGCCCGGCCTGTGGAACCGTCGTACCGGTGCCGGACGTCGAGGTGGTGCCGGGGCCCGGACTCAACCAGGAACCGGCGGATCCGGTCAGCCGGGCGCTGCTCAGGCCGAAGCGGCTGCTTCAGCCCGTCGAGGTCGATCCGGTATAACTCCGGTACGGGCAGGCCGGCCACCGGGCGGGACGAGAGGGAGGGGGACGACGGGTGACGTGTCATCGGGTGACCGCGTGTTCCGGCTTCTCCGTGCTCCTGCCGCTGCTCCAGGTCCTCCCGGTCCTCCTGCTCCTGCTGCCGGCCGCCGGTGGCCTCTCCGTGGTCGACGTCGCGCTCGCCGCGACCGCCGCCGCCGGGACCGCGCTCGCCGTCTGCGCGCTCGTCGCCGCGCGCTGCGCGCCCGCCGTTCCGCCCACCCGGGTGCGTACGGCCATCCGCGACCGTGACCGGCGCACCGCCTTCCTGCCTCAGCGCGACCCCGACGCCAAGGGACGCACCCGCCCCCGAGCGCCCGGACACGCCCTCCCGGCGACCGCCGCGTAGGGCACCTTCACCTTCGTTCACCACGCCCCGCTGCGGGTCGTCATGCCGCCATCCCGTACGTCCGTCCCGGCTGTCCCGGGACTTCCGGCACGACGAGACCCCCGGAGGGCTCACCCATGTCCGTCTTCGCCAGCCTGGTCGAACACCTGGCCGACCTGCTCCAGCCGCTGTTCGGCGTCTCCGCGGCGGCCGCCGCGATCGTCCTGTTCACCGCGCTCGTACGCCTCCTCGTCCACCCCCTCTCCCGGGCCGCCGCGCGCGGTCAGAAGGCCCGGGCGGCGCTCCAGCCGCGCATCGCCGAGCTGCGCCGCAAGCACCGCCGCGACCCCGAGAAGCTGCAACGGGCCGTGCACGAACTGCACACCCGGGAGAAGGTCTCGCCCCTGTCGGGATGCCTGCCGAGCCTGCTCCAGCTCCCCGCCTTCTTCCTGCTGTACCACCTGTTCTCCAGCGAGACGATCGGCGGGCGCGCCAACGAACTGCTCGGACACCGCCTGTTCGACGCGCCGCTCGGCGGACGCTGGGCGGACGCGCTCGGGGACGGCGGGGTGTTCGGCGGGCCCGGTCTCGTCTACGTCGGGCTGTTCACGGTCGTCACGGTGGTCGCGTGGTTCGGCTACCGGCTGTCCCGGCGGATGATGGCCGCCCAGCCCGTGGTGCCGGCCGCCGGGGACGGCGAGCAGGTGCCGGGGCTGGCGGCGGTGACCAGGGTGATGCCGTTCATGTCCTTCTTCACGCTCGTCACCGTCGCCGTCATGCCGCTGGCGGCCGCGCTGTACATGGTGACCAGCACGACCTGGAGCGTGGTGGAGCGGGCCGTGCTCTACCGGTGAACTCCCCCGGCGCGCGGTCCAGTGGCTTGAGCGGGGGCCTGGGCGGGGGGCCTGGGCGGGGGCCTGGGCGGGGGCCTGGGTTTTCGCCCCCGCCGCCCCTTCCCGTCCCGTCCCTGGGGGCTTCGCCCCCAGACCCCCTTCTGCGCAGTTCCCCGCGCCCCTAATTGTCCTGGGCCTGGGTCAGGAAGTGGGTCAGGGCTTCCACCACCAGCTTGTGGTCCTCTAGTTGGGGGAGGCCCGAGACCGTGACCGCGCCGATGACGCCCGCGCCCTCCACCGTGATCGGGAAGGAGCCGCCGTGGGCCGCGTAGGTGTCGGGGTCGAGCCGGGAGGACTCCTCGAAGGTCGTGCCCTTGGCGCGGAAGCGGGCGCCCACCAGGTAGGAGGCGGCGCCGTAACGCTCGACCACCCGGCGCTTGCGGGCGATCCAGGCGTCGTTGTCGGGAGTGGAGCCGGGCAGGGCGGCGTGGAAGAGCTGCTGTCCGGCGCGGTGGATGTCGACGGCGACGGGAGCCCGGCGCTCGCGGGCCGTCTCCACCAGCAGGGAGCCGAGCGCCCAGGCGTCGTCGTACGTGAACCGCGGGAAGACCAGGCGGCGTTCCTGGGCCTCCAGCTCCTCCAGGGTCGGAGCGGGTTCCGGGGTCTGGTTCGGGGTGGTCACAGGGTCACCGTCACCTTCTCGTGGGCGGAGCGGCGGGCCGCCTCCAGTACGTCGAGGGCGGCGGCCGCCTCCAGCGCGGTCACCGGGTTGGGGCCGCCGGACAGCAGGGCCCGCGCCACGGCCGTGTAGTAGGCGGGGTAGTCGCCCGGGAGGGTCGGTACGGGGCGTCCGCCGCCGGTCACCGGGGACTCCCCGGAGCCGACGCGGCCCCACAGCTCCTCCGGTTCCCTGCCCCAGTCCGCGCCGGACGCTCCGGGGCGCAGGCCGTCGCGCAGGGCCGCTTCCTGCGGGTCGAGGCCGTGCTTGACGTAACCGGCCTTCGAGCCGAGGACGCGGAAGCGCGGGCCGAGCTGGGCCGTGGTCGCGGAGACGTAGAGGTGGGAGCGGACACCGCCGGCGTGCGTGAGCGCGATGAACGTGTCGTCGTCGGCTTGCGCGCCCTCGCGGCGGATGTCCGACTCGGCGTACACGGAGGTCACCGGGCCGAAGAGGACCAGGGCCTGGTCGACGACATGGCTGCCGAGGTCGTAGAGGAGACCGCCGATCTCCGAGGGGTCGCCGGACTCGCGCCAGCCGCCCTTGAGCCGCGGGCGCCAGCGCTCGAAGCGGGACTCGAAGCGGTACACGTCGCCGAGTCCGCCCTCGTCGATCAGCTCGCGCAGGGTGAGGAAGTCGTTGTCCCAGCGGCGGTTCTGGAAGACGGAGAGGAGCAGGCCGCGCTCCTCGGCGAGCGCCGCCAGCTCGCGCGCCTCGGCCGCCGTGCCGGCGAGGGGCTTGTCCACGACGACCGGCAGACCGGCCTCGAGGGCGGCGGTGGCCAGCGGGACGTGCGTCCTGTTCGGGGACGCGACGACGACCAGGTCCAGGTCGCCGGCGCGGGCGAACAGCTCGTCCGGGGCCGCGGCGAGCGTCACGTCCGGGAACTCGGCGCGGGCCTGCCGCTGCCGCTCGGGGTTCGAGGTGACCACCGTGTCGAGCGCGAGGCCCTCGGTCGCGGCGATCAGCGGGGCGTGGAACACGGAGCCCGCGAGGCCGTAGCCGACGAGGCCGACGCGGAGGGGAGTGCCAGTCATGGGCCCCACTTTCGCAACGCTGTTGCCAAAGTGCAAGCGGGAGGGAGAATGGGCGGGTGAAGAGGACGAACGAGAGCAGCGGCGGGGGACAGCTGGGGGCGAACCTGCTCGCTCTGCGCAGCCACAACACCGCGCTCGTGCTGGATCTGCTGCGGTCCGCGGGGGCCGAGGGCATCAGCCGGCTGGAACTGGCCGAGCGCACCGGTCTCACCCCGCAGGCGGTCAGCAAGATCACGGCCCGGCTGCGGGCGGACGGGCTCGCGGCCGAGGCGGGGCACCGGGCGTCCACGGGCGGCAAACCGCGCACGGTGCTGCGGCTGGTGCCGGAGGCGGGGCACGCGGTGGGTGTGCACCTGGACCGCGACGAGACGCGGGCGGTGCTGGTCGACCTCGACGGCGCGGTGGTGGCCCGGCGCGAGGCGCCGCTGGACCTCGGCGCGGGGGCGGAGGCGGTACTGGAGGCAGTGGCCGGGCTGGTCGGGGCGCTGCGGTCGGACGTCGCCGGGGGCCGTGCGCCGCTCGGCGTGGGGGTCGCGCTGCCCGGGCCGCTCGATCACCGGCGGGGCGTGCTGCACCGGGTGACCGGGTTCCCCGAGTGGGACGGCTTCCCGCTGCGGGACGCGCTGGCCGGCCGGCTGGGGGTGCCGGTGGCCGTCGACAAGGACACCAACGCGGCGGCGCTGGGGCTGGCGGTCGGGGGAGTGGGCGGTTCCTTCGCCTACCTGCACCTCGGTACGGGACTGGGGGCGGGGCTGGTGATCGGGGGGAGCGTGCACCGGGGGACGCGGACCGGGGCGGGGGAGTTCGGGCACCAGGTGGTGCAGCTGGACGGGCCGCCGTGCGGGTGCGGGGACCGGGGGTGCGTGGAGGCGCTGTGCCTGGGTGCCGTGGCCCGCGGTGACACGGAGGAGGCCGCTCGCGTGCTGGGGGTCGGTGCGGCGAACCTCGTGGGGCTGCTGGACATCGACCTCGTGCTGCTCGGGGGGCGCACGGTGGAGGCGGAGCCGGAGGCGTTCGTGCGGGGCGTACGGGGGGTGCTGCGGGCGCGTGCCGCACGCACCGGGGAGACGGCGGTCCCGGTACGGCCTGCCTCCGGCGGGGTGCTCGGGGTCGCGTCGGGCGCGGCGCAGTTGGTGCTGGCGCCGTTGTTCGGGCGGGGGAACGCCGGCCACGGGGAGGACCGGTACCGCGGATGACGGTGACGGCGGTCCCGATGCGGTCGCCGCGCAGGCACTGACCCGGTTCTCCTCCGCGCGGCGGGCGTTGCGCCGAGCCGGGACGACCGGGGCGCCCTGGCCGCGGCCTCCGCCGGCGCGAGGTCCTGCCGGGCGGTCGGCTGCGGGTGGGCCGGGACCCGCTCGCGGACTTCGTTCGTCACCGAGGGCCCTTTTCCGCACGGAAGACCGGACGCGATGCTGTCCCCTGTCGTCGAACGGTCCTCTTGACTGCGGGGCGGCAGACCACCTCGAGTGTCACACCCGCCCTCGGGTGCCACGGCGCGTCACGGGCGGGAGTCCAAGTGGTGGGCGCGGGCGCTGAGATGGCGGCGTTCGGGGGCGCTGGTGGTGCGGCGGGCGGCTTCGCGGTAGGAGGCCGCGGCGGCCTCGTGTTCGCCGAGGAGTTCGAGGAGGTGGGCGCGGGTGGCGAGCAGCCGGTGGTGGCGGGCCAGGCGGCGGTCGGCCTCCAGTGTTCTGACCAGGTCCAGTCCCGCGGCCGGGCCGTGGACCATGGCGACGGCGACCGCGCGGTTGAGGGAGACCATCGGGTTCGGCCCGAACTGTTCCAGGATTCCGTACAGGGCGAGGATCTGAGGCCAGTCGGTGGTGTCGGTGTCCTCGGCCTCGTCGTGCACGGCCGCGATGGCCGCCTGCAGTTGGTACGGGCCGACCCGGCCGCGCGGCAGGGTCCGGCTGATCAGGTCGACTCCCTCGGCGATGGCAAGGCGGTCCCACCGGGCGCGGTTCTGTTCCGCCAGCGGCACCACCTCGCCGGAGGGGCCGCTGCGGGCGGGGCGGCGCGCGTCGGTGAGCAGCATCAGCGCGAGGAGGCCCGCGGTCTCGGTGTCGTCGGGCACCAGACGGTGCAGCATCCGGGTGAGCCGGATCGCTTCGGCGGACAGTTCCGGCGCGGTCAGGCCGCTGTCGTCGGTACCACCGGTCGTGGTGTACCCCTCGTTGAAGACCAGGTAGAGCACGTGCCGCACTTCGGCCAGCCGCTCGGTGAGGTCGGCACCCTCGGGCACGGCCAGGGGGATGCCGGACGCCTTGACGGTCTGCTTGGCCCGGCTGACGCGCTGGGCCATGGTGGCCTCGGGCACCAGGAAGGCCGCGGCGATCTGCGCGGTGGTCAGGCCGCCGACCGCGCGCAGGGTCAGCGCGATCCGGCTGGCCGGTGACAGCGCGGGGTGGCAGCACAGGAACAGCAGGGCCAGCGAGTCGTCCCGGTCCGCGTCGGGCACGGTGTCGGCGGCGTGGCCGAGCAGTTCGGCCTGCGGAGTGGCCAGGGCGAGGGTGTCCTCGCGGCGTCGGCGGGCGCTGTCGCTGCGGATCAGGTCGACCAGCTTGCGGGAGGCGACGGTGACCAGCCAGCCCCGGGGATTGTCCGGGACGCCGGCCTCGGGCCACTGCAAAGCGGCCGCCAGCAGGGCTTCCTGGACCGCTTCCTCGCACGCGTCGAAGACGCCGTGGCGGCGGACGAGCGCGCCGAGGACCTGCGGCGCCAGCTCGCGCAGCAGGTCCTCGGCGGGGTGGCGCGCGGCGGTCACACGTCCGCCGCGGACTCGTGCAGCACCGGCCACAGCTCGACCGGCTCCACGTCGGCGAACGGCATGTCCGCGGCGATGGCTTGCGCCCGCTCCAGGCTGTCGCAGTCCAGCAGGTAGAAGCTGGCGATGTACTCCTTGGTCTCCAGGTACGGACCGTCGGTGACCGCCGGGACGCCGTCCTCGCGGCGTACGAGCTGGGCGTTGGCCGCGTCCGCCAGGCCGTAGGCGCCGAGGAGTTCACCGCTCTCGCGGTACTTCTTGTTGAACGCCTCCTGCTTGGCGATCGCCTTCGGCCACTCCTCGGCCGGGAAGGAGTCCCACTTGGCCTGGTTGCCGTAGATCATCGCGACGTACTTCATCTCGGGTGTCCTCCCTGTCTCGCACGCCCCGTCGGCGCGCTGTCACCCTTCAGTCGGAGCGGGACACGGCCTTCTCGACATCCGACGACACCTTTCTCGGAATATTTTTCCGCAGCCCCACTGAGCAGCCCGAACACCGACGCGACGGAGTGATCAACCTACAACCCGGGCTCCACACCGGCGTTGACCCGGCCCCCTGGTGAGGAGCCGGGCTCAGCCGCCGTCGTCTTCGTCCGGCTCGGCCGCGTCCGGGCGCGCAGCGGGTACGGGGCGCCGGCGGCCGCGACGAGTCGCGTGGCACGCTGCGCCGGACGGCCGTTCCCTCATGATCCGGCCTCTGTTTAGGCTGGGGCGCACGCAGACCGCGTACGGCAGGAGATCCCGCACATGGCAGACCGCAAGCCGATCGAATCGTGGCTCACCGACATGGACGGGGTGCTGATCCACGAGGGCGTACCGATCCCCGGCGCCGATGCCTTCATCAAGAAGCTGCGTGAATCGGGCAGGCCCTTCCTGGTCCTCACCAACAACTCGATCTACACCGGGCGCGACCTCCACGCCCGGCTGCGCCGGATGGGCCTGGAGGTCCCGATCGAGAACATCTGGACCTCCGCCCTCGCCACCGCCCAGTTCCTGGACGACCAGCGCCCCAACGGCTCGGCGTACGTCATCGGCGAGGCCGGACTGACCACCGCGCTGCACGACATCGGCTACGTCCTCACCGACCACGAGCCCGACTACGTGGTCCTGGGGGAGACGCGTACGTACTCCTTCGAGGCCATGACCAAGGCGGTCCGCCTGATCAACGACGGCGCCCGTTTCATCTGCACCAACCCCGACGAGACCGGCCCCTCCACCGAGGGCCCGCTCCCGGCGACCGGCGCGGTGGCCGCGCTGATCACCAAGGCGACCGGCAAGCAGCCGTACTTCGCGGGCAAGCCGAACCCCCTGATGATGCGCACCGGGCTCAACACCATCGGGGCCCACTCCGAGAGCAGTGCGATGATCGGCGACCGCATGGACACCGACGTCCTGGCCGGCATGGAGGCCGGGATGCAGACGTTCCTGGTGCTCACCGGTCTGACCAGGCCGGAGCAGGTGGAGAACTTCCCGTACCGGCCGTCGAAGGTCGTCGACTCGATCGCGGACCTCGTCGACCTGGTCTGACGCCGCTGCCGCGTACGGAGCCGTTCACCCGTACGGAGCAGTGGCCGCGGGCACGAGGATGCGGGGCGGGACCCGGAGAGGGACCCTCCAGGTGTCTGGAGGTTCACGATGGGTTCCCTGCGCATCACTGTCCGTGCGGGTGAGGGTCATCAGGGAGGCGTCCCGTCGGGCCGTGCCCCGTCCGGTACCGGACGGCCGCTCGCCGGTGTGGCCTGGCTGGTCCTGCTGCTCGGGCTGTGGCTGTGGGGCGGTACGGCGCCGGCCGGTGCGCCCGCGGGCCTGACCGGACCGACGACCGGCGACATGGCGGCGGCCGGACGTCCGCCCCGCGGCGCACCGCCCCCGGCGCACCACGCCGCCGTGCCGCGGCGCCTCGACATCCCCGCCCTCGGCGTCCGGGCGCCGGTGACCCCCGGCGGACTGGACGAGCACGGGGTCCTCGCACCCCCGTCGCCGGGCGAGCGGGCGGGCGCGGTCGCCTGGTACGCGGACGGGGCCGCCCCGGGCGAGCCCGGCACCGCGCTGATGGCCGGATGGCTGGGCGACGGACCCCGGCCCGCCGTCGGCCAGGAGGTCCGGGTGGTCCGCGCGGACGGCGAGGTCGCCGGGTTCACCGTGGCGGACGTGCGCGCCGTGGGCCGGGACGGGGCCGCTCCCGGCGCCCGCCGGACGGCCGGCGCCCCGCGTCGCGACGCACCGGCCGGGCCGAGGCTGACGCTAATCACCTGCGGCGGGCCCCACGACCGGGCGGCCGGCACCTGTACGGACCACGTGATCGTCGACGCCTCCCCGGCCGGCACCTGAGCGCCGGGGCCGATGCCCGCAGGGACCGCACCGGCGCCGTCGACCGCGCGGGCGGCACGGGCCGCGGGAGTGACCCGGCGGGCCGCGGGGGAGGCGGGGACGGTCCGGGGCGCGCGGCAAGCACCGGCGGGGAGGGCCCCGGCCGGGTCCGGGCAGGGCCCCGGCCGGGTCGGTACGCCCGACTCCGGAACCGGAGTCCGGCCGCACACAAGAGCGTTCGACGCCAAGCGCCGAGTCCGTCGTTTTCCGTGACCGCCGCAGGTGGACGTGGTGCGCGGACCCCACAGGAGCGGCGGACACCGGCCCGGCCCACCGGGCTGTAACAGCTCACGGACAAGGCGGGCCGGGCCGCACGGGCGCCGCGCCACGTATGTCAGGATTGGGGCTCGGCAGACATGGAACAAGTGCACCCAAGGGGGGTTGGATGTACGGCAGCAGGGGGGTCGGGGCGTTCGCCGGGAGGCGGGCGTCCGCAGCGGCGCTGGGGGCGGCACTGCTGGTCGCGGGGTGTTCCTCCTCCGGCGACGGCGAGGGGAAGGACCAGGGGGAGGCGGCCGACGCGGTCATCACGCAGCAGCCGAAGGAGGCCGACCCCTACTGGCTCAATCCCGAGGGCCTCGCCGTCCGGAAGGTCGCCGAACTCCGGCAGGACGGCAAGAAGGCGGAAGCCGAGCAGATACGCAAGATCGCTGAGCAGCCTGTCGGCGAGTGGATCAGCCCGGAGAACCCCGAGGAGCAGGCGCGCGGCTTCACCGAGGGCGCCGACAAGGTCGGCCGCACCGCGCTGCTGGTGCTCTACAACATCCCCCACCGCGACTGCGGCCAGTACTCGCAGGGCGGCGCCGGCGACGGTGACGCGTACCGCGCCTTCGTCGACGGGGTCGCCAAGGGCATCGGGGACCGTCCGGCGACGGTGATCCTCGAACCCGACGCGGTGCTGCACCTGGTGGACGGCTGCACACCGCAGCAGTTCCACGAGGAGCGCTACGACCTCCTCAGCGGCGCCGTCGCCAAGCTCAAGAGCCTGAAGAACACCAGGGTGTACCTGGACGCGGGCAACGCGGGCTGGGGTAACCCCGACCAGATCCACGGCCCGCTCAAGCGTGCGGGCGTCGACCGGGCCGACGGCTTCGCGGTGAACGTGTCGAACTTCTACTCCACCGAGGACTCCATCGCCTACGGCAGGCAACTGTCCGCCAAGTTCGGCAACAAGCCGTTCGTCATCGACACCAGCCGCAACGGCAACGGGCCCTACACCGAGGGCGCCGCGGACGAACGCTGGTGCAACCCGCCCGGCCGGGCGCTCGGCGAGACCCCGACGACCGATACGGCCGACCCCCTCGTCGACGCCTATCTGTGGGTGAAGCGGCCCGGAGAGTCGGACGGCGAGTGCAAGGGCGGCCCGAAGGCCGGCCAGTGGTGGGCGGACTACGCCCTGGCACTCGCCAAGGCCAGCGACTGAGCCGACGCGCACGGAGAAACGGAGAAGGGGCGCCCCCGTCGCGGAGGGCGCCCCTTCTCCCGTATCCGGTGCCGCTACGGCACCCGGACCCACTGGGCCTTGCTGGGTGTGCCGTCGCCGGTGTTGACGAAGAGCATGTACCAGCCCGCCTGCACCAGGTTCCGGTTCTCCGGGACCGTCACGGTGATCTCGTCCCCGTCGGTCTCGAAGTCCAGCGCGATCGAGCGCTGGTCCACGTCGGTGACGTGGGTCGAGGCGCTCGGCCGGATCAGCCGGACGCTCTTGACCGACGCGGCGTCCTTAGAGGTGAACGTGCCCGACCCACCGCGCTCGATGGTCTTCGGGCCGCCGGCGAGATCGGGCTGCGGGTTGTCGCCGTACAGGTACGGCGGGGTGTAGATCTCGATGCGCTGCTCGAACTCGCCCGGTTTGGTGTTGGCCTTGTCGGCGTAGAGCGAGTCGGAGCCGAAGACCATGACGCGGCCGTCGGGCAGCAGGAGCGATCCGGAGTGGTAGTTGCGGCCCACGAGCGGATCGGCGACCCGCTTGAGTGCGTTCTTCTCCGTGTCGTAGATCCGCGCCTGGAGGATGTTGGAGTCGCCACGGCCCCGGTAGTCCTCCGAGCCGCCCGTGATCAGCAGGTCGTCGTTGGGCAGGATCGAGGCCTGCGGGTAGCGGGTGCCCTTGTCCAGCGACGGGCCGTCCACGAACGCCGGCCGGTCGGCCTTGAGGTCGACGATCCGGGTCTTCTCGCTGGACAGCCTGGACTCGCCGACGCCACCGCCGCCGATCACCATGTACTTCTCGTCCTGCGCCGGCGGCAGCAGCACCGTGTTGGACGTCTCCATCATGTTCGGGTCGCTGAGACCGGGGATCTTGTCGAACGTGTTGGTCTCCACGTCCCAGACGCCCGGCTCACGGCCGACGTCGTCCGGCCCGTAGCCCGCGTTCGAACCCGAGTAGAAGACCTTGCCGTTCTGCATCAGGAACAGCGCCGGGTACGTCGGGAACTGGCGGACCTCGTCGGTGTAGGTCCACTTCTTGGTCTCGGGGTCGTAGACCTCGTTCTTGCCCGGGACCAGCTGGCCGATGTCGTCGAGGCCGGAGACGCTGAGGATCCTGCCGTCGCTCAGGGTGGTGAGCGTCGGGTACCAGCGGGACTCCTTCATCGGGTCGACCTTGATGTACTTCTCGGCGACCGGGTCGAACTCGAAGGCGTCGTCGATGCCCTGGAAGTCCTTCTTGTCCAGGGCGAGCTTCTCGGCGATGCCGTAGGTGTTCTTCGCGTCCTCGCCGGTGAGCCCCTGCACGCGGTAGTTGTCCTGCGTGCCGGTCGCGTACTTGGTGCCTTCCTTCTGCGCCTCGACGTAGGTGCGGCCGTAGCCCGCGGTGGTGCCCAGGAACGCGCCGGTCTGCTTGTCGAAGTTCTTCTTCGCCCGCGGGACGAGGACCGGGTCCTTCGAGACGAAGGTCTTGCCGTTCTCCTTGCCGACGAACCTGGTGCCGGCCGGCAGGGTCATCGGCTTGTCCGGGTTCTCGTTGTGGACGACCATCAGGCCGCCCGCCTTCTTCACGTCACCCTTGAGCTTCTCGTACCGCTTGGTGCCGCCGGCGATCAGCAGGTTGCCGTTGGCGAGCTGGGTGTGACCGGTGCAGAACAGGTCGGTGGGCGTCGGCACCTTCTTGATGGTCCCCTTGACCGGGTCCCAGATCCGGGTGTCGTACCGCTTCGCGTCGAAGTTGTCCTGGTTGTTGCCCGACCCCGCGACGAGCAGCACCTTGCCGGTGCGCAGCAGCGCCGCGTGGATCGTGTTCTGCCGGTACTCCTCGGGAAACTCGACGATCTCCCACTTGCCGTTCGCGGCCTTGTACTCCGGCTGGTTGATCTTGTACTGGTGGTATTTCTCGGTGCCGAAGCGGTACAGCCACGGCCCGTTCATTCCGGCCAGCGCTAGTACCACCGCCGTGCCTATCGCGATCCGACGGGCGCGACGGCGGCCTGCACGGTCAGTCATTCCTTACGTCCCCCAAGTCCACCAAGGGCGATTTGCATGGTCTGGTCGTTGCCGGGGGTGCCGCCCCCGGGCCCTCCCGGCCCTTCGGGGCCCCCTGATTCGCCCGGCGCGCCGTGGGAACCGGCCCAGCTGGGCCGGGCGTGCGGATGGTGCCGGCCGTCCTGCTGCGGCAGCTCCTGCGTCCGGGGCTCCTCGGCGGCCTCCGGCCGCCGGTCCCCCGGGTGGGTGCCGGGCTTCTTCCGGTCCTGCCGCATGCCGTGACGCCAGGCGAACATCGGCGCGGCGGTGATCAGCAGGGCGAAGGTCGCCCAGATGACCATCGCCGGGTGCGCGTGTCCGTAGACGAAACCCGCGGCGATGGAGCCGGCGAAGAGCAGGATGAAGTACCAGTGGTAACGGAAGGTTCCGAACCAGGTGTCCGGGCTCGCCGAGTCGCCCTTGGGCGTGACCACGAACTTGCTCTTCTTGCGCAGGACGGAGTCGATCAGCGCCTTCGCGTAGAGCGGGGCCGACAGCGCGGACATCACCATGCCGGCCACACCGCCGGAGCCCTCCGGCTCGTGCGGCGAGACGTTGTGACGGCGGTTCCAGACGTACAGACCGATCTGCAGGGCGGACGCGTTGCCGTAGAGCATCAGCCAGATCGTGGGGTCGATGTTCACACCCGAGGCGCCCAGGCCCAGGAACAGCGCACAGCTGAGGGCCGCCAGGATCCAGTTCAGGGCCGACATCGGGTAGAAGATGATCATCATCGTGTAGTTGAAGAGCTTGCTCGGCGGGAGCGAGTAGAAGCCCTTCCAGTACTGCCCGATGATCGTCTCGTACGTACCGCGCGACCAGCGCATCTGCTGGGTGAAGAAGTCCGTCCAGGCGTTGGGGCCCTCACCGACGGCGAGCACGTCCGGGGTGTAGACCGAGCGCCACTTCCGCCCCGTCGCCGGGTTCTTGTGGCGGTGCATCTCGAAGCCGGTCGCCATGTCCTCGGTGATCGAGTCGTACAGACCGCCGATCTGCTTCAGCGCCTTGATGCGCACGGCGTTGGAGGTGCCCACGAACATCGGCGAGCCGTAGCGGTTGCCGGCGCGCTGGATCAGGGCGTGGAAGAGGAACTGCTGGGACTCGGCGGCCTTGGTGACGAAGTTGTCGTAGTTGCCGTACACCTGAGGGCCGATGACGAAGCCGACGTCCGGGTCGCGGAAGAAGCCGAGCATCCGCTCCAGGTAGTTCGGCAGCGGCACGTGGTCGGTGTCGACCGAGGCGAAGAAGTCGTAGTCGTCGCCGTGGGCGTCGAGCCAGGCGTTGTAGTTGCCGTGCTTCGTCTTGGCGCGGTGGGCGCCCTTCTTCTGGTTCCACTTCGCGACGCCCTTGCGGGAGAAGTGGTGCACGCCGAGCCGGGCGCAGACCTCCTTCACCTCCGGATCGTCGCCCTCGTCGAGCAGCCAGACGTGCATCAGGCCCCGGTGGCGGATCTTGACGGCCGCCTCCAGGGTCTTCGTCACCATCTCCAGCGGCTCCTTGCCGGGCACGAAGGAGGTGAGGAAGGCCACGCGGGTGCCGGTCTCGGGCACCACCGGGATCGGGTCGCGGGCGACCAGGGTGGCGTGCGCGTTCGACAGCACGTTCATACAGCGGAAGAACTCGATCAGGCCGATCGAGACGAGCATGACCATGTCGAGGGCGGGCAGCCACTCGAACTCCACGTAGTCCCGCTCGGTCCAGTGCGAGGGCTGCAGCAGCCACACCAGCAGCACCAGCGACAGCACCGGGGCCGCGGCCAGCATCAGCGCGATGCGGATGCGGTGCGGCTCCTGGCCGATCAGCGAGCGGTACTGGACCTTGTAGGGCTTGTTCGGATCGGGCTGGGTGAGGGGACCCGCGAGCCGGCTGTAGTGCTCGTAGTCGTATCTCGGCAGCGTCTTCTTGAGCCGGCGGAACGCGCCCGTGTTTCCTGTCCGGTGGGCAGGCACCCTGAGCTGGGTGGTCTGGGACGGGTCGTCGTCCTTCCGGGCGCCCGTCGGCGTCGGCGTCATCAGTCATCCCCCCACACACGGCTCCGCCGCGTGTTTCGTCGCTTCCATACGTCCGCCCCGGTCCCCCTCGACCTTCACGGACGTGTCAGTGGTCGACCGCTGTCACCACGTCATCCACACTTTATAGACACCGCGCAGCGTCCTTCCGGTTGCATGATGCCCCCCTCGGCATCGCCCCGGAGACGGGACCCCTCGCCCCGCCTGGTCGGCAACCGGTTCCCGGCCCCCAACAGCCGCGTATCCACGGCATCGTGAAGAGACCAGGTTCTACGGTGTGCATCATGATCGCAAGGTGCGAAACGCGATGTACCCCGGACATACGCGCCCATTGTGACGCCCGAGTGGGACTCGTGGGGCCACAGTCCCATACGTGTGGCGAGGGGGCCCGCGTTCAGCGCGGGCGAGAGGATATCCGGCCAAAAACCGACGGGCCCCTCGTCTGCACGAGGAGCCCGTCCTGTCGGTGCGCCGCCAGGGACTCGAACCCCGGACCCGCTGATTAAGAGTCAGCTGCTCTAACCAACTGAGCTAGCGGCGCGCGCTGACGGCGTAACTCTACAGGACGCCGGAGGGTGCCTCCGACCACCGGGGTCCGCCGCACCTCCGGACCGGCCGCCGTTCCTCTACGTCATTCGGACCGTCACCGTGTGCGCGCCGGGAGGGCGGTTGCGAAACTGCCGTCGTGCACGGGTGTGGAGGAAATGAGCGGGCGTGTGAGGGGAATCGCATGGAGTCTCCGGTGTTCGAGGAATGCGGTCCGGCGGCGCACCGGACCGCCCTCGTCGTGGCCGCTGGAGCGTCCGCCGCGACCGGCGCCCCCGCGGCTCCCGCCGCGGCGTCCGCGCCCCCGCCCGTCCAGCAGACCGGCGGACCGGACGTTTCCGCAGGTCAGGCAGGTGGGCCGGGCGGCAGCCCGCAGGGACCGACGGCGACGTCACACGGGCCGGGAGGCCGGGTGGCCCCGGCGCGCTGTGTCCCGTACCGCCGCAGAGGGGTCACCGACGGTGCGGCGGGAGCGGGGGTCGTGGCCGCGGCGGTGCCGTCCCTCCTGCCGCCCCGGACGCCGTTCCCCAAAGTGGCCTGTTTCGGCCCCTGCGCGCACGGCTCCTCCGTGACGGAGCCCGGCCGCGTGCCGGTGCGTCGCGGTGCCGGGCGCTTCCACCGTTCCCCGCGGGGCCCGCGCAGGTCGGGCGAGGACCGCGTGGCGACCCGGGTGTGCCAGGAGGCGCAGGGCCGGCGGGGCGCCGCCGCCGACGGGCTGCCGGGGCCGTCGAGGTGGGAGCCGCTGGTGGCCGGCGCGGGCCGGGACGTCTCATCCGGAGCTTCCGCTTCCGGTTTGACCGGTGCGTCGCCCGCCCCCTCCCCGCTGGGGGTGCCGGGCTGTCCGGGGCGGGGGCCCTTCCGTCCCGGTGCCGAGAACATTCATGTCACCCGGCTCGGGAGGCAGCTCGTGCGGAAGGGGTTCGGCCGCCACCGCACCAGCGGGCCGGGGCCGCGCCGGTGCGAGGAGGGCCGCCGCACCGTGGGGGCCGTCCGGCGCGTCCAGGGCCGGCGCGGCGGCGCGGGGGACGGCTGCCCGGGCCCGGAGACCTGGCGGCGGCTCTGCTCATGACCCACCCCGGACGTCGGGGCCTTCCCGGCGTCCGGGTCCCCCGACGTGACATCTGGCGCGGAGGCTGGAGGCACGCATGACCACGACGACGTCCCACATCCCCGAGCACGTCCCCGAGCCCGGGGAGCCCTCGGACGCCGCGCCGGCCGTCCGCCCGGTCCGGCTCATCCACACCGAGTCCACCACCGAGATCCCCGTCCACCTGCTCTTCCGCGACGACCGGGGTGGTCGCGGCGACCGCGACCACCCCGCCCCCGAACCGGTGCGGCTGCGGCCGGCCGTCGTCACCCGCCGCCCGGGCACCGGGCGGGACACGGGGGAGCGGCCCCGCCCCGCCGTCCCCCTGGTCGACCCCGATCTGGTGGAGCGGCCCGCCCGGGTGCTGCCCGGTGCCGCGGGGGTGCTCGCCGGGCTGTGCGGGGCCGCCGGGTGCGTGGCCACCTCGTGGTGGGCGGGGGTGCTGCCGGCGGAGGCGCTCGGCCTCGCCGCGCGCGCGGGCGCGGCCGGACCCGGGCCCGCCCAGTGGGCGGCGTACGCGGGGGCGGGGGCCCTCGGGCTGTTCGGGTTCGGCGGGCTGGCCCGGGGGCGGACCGGGCGTGCCTGGGTGCTGGACCTGTTCGGCCGCTACCGGGGGACCGTCCGGCGGACCGGGCTGCTGTGGGTCAATCCGTTGCTGCTGCGCCGCAGGGTCGACGTGCGGCTGCGGCACTGGCGCGGTGAGCCGATGCGGGCGGCCGACCGGGGCGGGGTGCCGCTGCGGGTGGCCGTGCTGGTGGCGTGGCGGGTGCGGGACACCGCGCGGGCGACGCTGGGTGTCGAGGACCACGAGACGTACCTGCGCGCGTGCGTCGAGGCGGCGCTGCTGCGGGTGCCGCTGGCGGCGCCGGGCGCGGGGCGGGGCGAGACGGAGGCGGCGCAGGACGGGCTGACCCGGTTGGTGGCGGCGGACGCCGCGCCGGTGGGTGTGGAGGTGTTCGCGGTGCGTCCGGTGCGGGTGGAGTACGCGCCCGAGGTGGCCGCCGCGATGCACCGGCGCAGGATCGCGGCGCTGGACGCCCAGCGCCGGGCGAGCGTGCTCAGCTCGGTCGTGGATTCGGTGGAGGACACGGTGACCAGGCTCACGACGCGAGGACTCGTGGAACTGGACGACTGCGAACGCAAGGTGCTGGTGAAGGACCTGACGGTGGCGTTCTGCGCGGGGCGGGGGGAGACGGGTCCGTGAACCGGCGGAGAACGGGCCCTGCGATTGGTATGGACATGTTCAGCGCGCGACCATAATCTGAACTTGGTCTAGACCTACTTGCAGGCTCAGTGAAACTCCCCCACGTTCTCCAGGAGCGGCAGCATGCGCACACGGACCAAGATGTACGCGGCCGCGGTGGGACTGGCGACGACCGGAGCGCTCGTGCTCTCCTCCGGCGGTGCCAGCGGCCACGGCTACACCGATCTGCCGATCAGCCGGCAGAAGCTCTGCCAGAACGGCACGGTCACCAACTGCGGAGCCATCCAGTGGGAGCCGCAGAGCGTCGAGGGCCCGAAGGGCTTCCCCGCCTCCGGGCCCGCCGACGGACGGATCTGCTCGGCGGGCAACGCGCCGTTCGCCCCGCTCGACAGCCCGCGCACCCCCTCGGGCGGCGCCTGGCCCACCACTGCCGTGTCGGGCGGCCAGACCTACACCTTCCGGTGGCAGTTCACGGCCATGCACGCCACGACCGACTTCAAGTACTACGTCACCAAGCCGGGCTGGAACCAGGCCCACAACCTGTCCCGGTCCGACCTCGACCTCACGCCGTTCCTGACGGTGCCCTACAACGGCCAGCGCCCGCCGCAGACCCTGTCGCACAGCGGCCGTCTGCCCTCCGGTCTCAGCGGCCACCACGTGATCCTCGCGGTGTGGACGGTGCACGACACGGGCAACGCCTTCTACGCCTGCTCCGACGTCACGTTCTAAGCCCGACGACGTCAAAGGGCCTCTCGCTCCCACGAGAGGCCCTTCCAGGTGCGCCGCCAGGGACTCGAACCCCGGACCCGCTGATTAAGAGTCAGCTGCTCTAACCAACTGAGCTAGCGGCGCATGACTCCCGCCGTCCGCTTCCGCGGCCGGCGACAGAGAAAATAATACCCGGCCCGGGGCGATGGTTCCGACCACCGCCCGCGGGGCACGGGCGCTGTCCGGTCCTAGATCGACAGCGAGAGCAGCACCGGGGCCGCGTTGCGGTTCAGGGTGTCCGCGGCCCGGCGCAGCCGATGGGCGTGCTCGACCGGGAGGGACAGCGCCAGGCAGCCCACCGCGGAACCGGCCGTGACCGGTACGGCCGCGCAGACCGTGCCGACCGCGTACTCCTGGAGGTCCAGGACCGGAACCGTGGGCGGCTGCGACGCCAGCCGGGACAGCAGCAGCCGGTCACTGGTGATGGTGCGCGAGGTGAGCCGGGCCGGCCGGTGCCGGGCGAGGTGGTCGCGCCGGCCGTCGTGGTCGAGCTGGATGAGCAGGCTCTTGCCGACCGCCGTGGCGTGCGCGGAGCGGCGGAAGTCCACCCACTCGTTGACCTTCGGGGCGTCCGGGCTGTCCGCGTACTGGGTGACCGTGACCTCGCCGTCGATGTACCGGCTGAGGTAGACGGCGGCGCCCACGGAGTCGCGCAGCCGGTCCAGGGTGTGCTGGAGCTTCTCGCGCAGCGCCTGTGCGTGTCCCTCGGCGGAACCGAGGCGGGTGAAGGCGGCTCCGGCGACGTACGCGCCGTCGGCGATCTGCTCGACGTAGGCCTCGCGGCGCAGCATCCGCAGGAGGGTGGTCAGCCGCTCCGTGCCGATGCCGGTCTCGCGGGTGAGTTCGGTGTCGTTGACTCCTGCGCCGCGCCGCGCCACCGTCTCCAGGACGCGCAGGGCGTCCTGGGCCGAGTGGTGCGACGCGGTCGGCTCGTGCCTCGGCGCCACGGTGTCCCCCTGCGCTCGCTGTCGGGCCGCAATCCGGTCGGCGAATCCCCTCCACGATAGCCGCCGAAGGGGCGGCGGGAAGCGGGGGTTGACAGGATCGCGGCCCCCTCAACTGCGGCGCCGGCCCACTGGCATATGCCGTAGGGATGACCCAGGGCGCGGACCTCGACGCTTGCCGTTCACGCCCCGTGGTTACAGGACCGCGCTGAGGAATTCCCGCGTACGGTCGTGCTCCGGCTCACTGAAGATCTTCTCCGGCGGACCGGCCTCGATGATCCGGCCCGAGTCGAACATCAGCACCTGGTCCGAGATGTCCCGGGCGAAGTTCATCTCGTGGGTCACGCACAGCATGGTGATGTCCGTGGAGCGGGCGATGTCCCGCAGCACGTCCAGCACACCCGCGACCAGCTCCGGGTCCAGGGCCGAGGTCACCTCGTCGAGGAGCAGCACCTGCGGGCGCATCGCCAGCGCCCGCGCGATCGCCACCCGCTGCTGCTGGCCACCGGACAGCTGGGCGGGGTGCTTGTCGATGTGCTCGCTCAGCCCGACCATCTCCAGCAGCTCCCGCGCCCGCTCCTCGGCCGCGTCCTTGGACATGCCGAGCACGGTGACCGGTGCCTCGGTGATGTTCCGCAGCACCGTCATGTTCGGGAACAGGTTGAACTGCTGGAACACCATCCCGATCTTCTTGCGGACCTCGCGGACCTGCTTCTCGGACGCGGGGAACAGCCGGTCCCCGTCGACGGTGATCGTGCCCTCGTCGGGCTTCAGCAGCGTCATCAGCAGCCGCAGGATCGTGGTCTTGCCCGAACCGGACGGACCGATCAGTGTGACGTGCTTGCCGGTGTCGACGGAGAAGTCGAGGTTGTCCAGGACCGTGTGGTCGCCGAACCGCTTGGTGACCTTCTCCAGCCGGATCAGCTCGCCGGTGCCGCGCGGGCTGCCGGGATCCTTCTCGAACGGGGCGTGGGTGTCAGTGGACAAGGCGTCGCTCCAGGGCTCGCAGGGCAAGGGAGGCCAGGTAGGAGATGACGATGAAGGCGAAGCCGATCACCGTCAGGGGCTCGGTGAACTGGAACTGCTGCTGGGCGAAGAGCCGGGCCTCACCGAGCATCTCCAGCACGGTGATCGCCATCAGCAGCGGCGTGTCCTTCAGCATCGAGATGACGTAGTTGCCGAGCGCCGGCACCACCCTGCGCACGGCCTGCGGCAGGATCACCGCGGTCCACGTCCGGCGCAGCGGCAGGTTCAGCGCCGTCGCCGCCTCCCACTGGCCCACCGGCACGGCCTCGATACCGGCCCGGTAGACCTGCATCGTGTACGTCGAGTAGTGCAGCCCGATGGCGAAGACGCCGGTGGTCAGCGCCGAGAAGGTGATCCCCCACTCGGGCAGCACGTAGAACAGGAAGAACAGCTGCACCAGCAGCGGAGTGTTGCGGACGAACTCCGTCACCGCCCCGACCGGCCAGGTCACCCAGCGCGTCGGCACCCGCATCAGCAGCGCCCACACCAGACCCAGCGCGAACGAGATCAGCGAGCCGAGGACCAGGATCTGCAGGGTGACCAGCAGACCGTCCCAGAAGTACGGCATGAAGTCGGCGACCGCGCTCCAGTCCCACTTCATCGGACCGCACCTCCCGCGTTGGTGGTCTCGGGCCGCTTCGGCTCCGGGTCCGGCCTGCGGACCCGGGCCTTGCCGGCCCCCGCCTTCAGCTTCTTCTCAAGACCGCGCATGAGCCGGGTGAGCAGGAAGGCGATCACGAAGTAGATGACCAGGATGTAGGTGTAGATCTCGGCGCTCTCCTGCAGGGCCAGGCGCACCAGGTTGCCGCTGAACGCCAGATCGCCCATGCCCATGATCGACACCAGGGCCGTGCCCTTGAGCAGCTCGATCAGCAGGTTGGAGAACGGCGGGATCATCTCCGGCACCGCCTGCGGCAGCAGGATCAGCTTCATCCGCTGCCAGGGCGTGAAGCTGAGCGCGATGCCGCCCTCACGCTGGGCCGGGTCGACCGCGGCGAGGGCGCCGCGGACGATCTCCGAGCCGTACGCCCCGTAGGTCAGGCCGAGTGCCAGCGTGCCCGCCCACAGCGGCACGAGCTGCCAGCCGAAGGCCGGGGGCAGCACGAAGAACACCCAGAAGATCATCACCAGCGCCGAGGTTCCGCGGAACACCTCGGTGTAGAAGCCCGCCAGGAAGCGGACGAACTTCAGCCGGTGGGTGCGCGCGACACCGACGACGAAGGAGACCGCCGTCGCCAGCAGCGCGCTGAGCACGAGGAGCTGGATCGTGACCCAGACGCCCTTGAGTACGAGTTCCCAGAGTCCCGAGGTCATCCGCCGCACAACTCCTTCGCGGTCAGATCCGTCATCTCGTCCTCGGTGAAACCGAAGGGCTTGAGGATGCGGAGCAGTTCGCCGCTCTCCTTGAGCTCGGCCAGCTCGGCGTTGAAGGCGTCCCGCAGCTTCGTCTCGGTGGGCCGGAAGGCGAAGGCGCCGCCGTCCACGTGCGGCTTGCCGTCGACGATCGGCTTGAAGGGCTCCGTGACCTCCGCCTTGCCCGACTTCTTCACCACCTCGCGGGTGGTGAGGGCGGTCCCGGCGAAGACGTCCACACGTCCGGCCTCGACGGCGTTCAGGCCGGCGACCTGATCGGGGACGATCAGGATGTCACTCTCCTTGTACCCGGCCTCGACCGCGTACGCGATCTCCGCGTACCCGGTGCCGGTGGCGAACTTGGCCTTCTTCTCGACGACGTCCCGGTAGTCGCGCAGCCCCAGCGGGTTGCCCTTGCGCACGATGAACGAATCGAGCATCTGGTAGTCGGGGTCGGAGAAGATGACCTGCTCGCAGCGCTCCGGATTGACGTACATCCCGGCGGCCACGACGTCGAACTGCTGGGAGTTGAGGCCCGGGATCAGCGAGCCGAACTCCGTGGGCACGGGCTGCACCCGGTCCACACCGAGCCGCTTGAAGATCACCTTGGCCAGTTCCGGCGCCTCACCGGTCAGCTCTCCGTTCTTGTCGATGTAGCCGAACGGGATCTCACCGGCGATGCCCAGACGGACCACACCCGCGGCCTTGAGCCGGTCCAGCAGGTCACCGCCGTTCGTGCTCGCCTCCGTGGGGACGCGGGAGCAGCCCGCGGCACCCAGCGCGCCGAGCGCCGCGACCCCCGCGAGCAGCGATCGGCGTGACGGCCCGGGACTCTTCCCGCCTGGTCTGTGTGGTTGTCCTATAGGTGGAGCCATGGCGGCGCGGCTACCCGAACCCATGCATGTTATTCCGGCCGGTTTCGGCCCCGATTCCCACGGAGCCACTCCTGACCGGGGGAGCACGATGGAACGCATGGGTGATCGATACATCGAGGTCACGCTGGTCAAACGCGGTATCACCTGGACGGCCCGGCTCCCGGGCGACCGGGTGCCGATCACCCGCGAAGCCGTCCGGAATGCACTCCCCCTGTCCGGCCACGTCAGTGACCGGGGACGTAACCGCGCCGGCGTGGGGGGTGGTCGACCGGGGCCCGGCCGGAGGCGGAAACGCGCATACCGCTCATCTCGGCCAACCAGGTGACCAGGTGGGCGGCGCTGCGCCGATTGGGTACCCGAGCGGTGGGACCGTATCGGGCGCCGACCCACGCGTCGGCGCCCCCCGGGACCGCACCGCCGGGCCGGAGGGTCCGGTTCCGTACCGCCCGACGAGCCGGAAGAGAAGCAGCAGGAAGGCTGGACATGACCGCACTGGGAATCCTCTATCCGGGCCACTCCGCAGAGGACGACTATCCGCGTATCGAGCAGTTGCTGGGCAGCGACATCCGGGTGGACCTGGTGCACACCGACGTCGGTGAGGACGCCCACCGGGCGGACGCCCTGATGCAGATGGGCACGCCCGAGCGGCTGGCGGCCGGGCTCCAGCAACTGCGCCTGTCGGGCGCCGAGGCGGTGGTGTGGGCCGGCGGCAGTTTCGTGCACGGCTGGGACGGCGCCCACGCGCAGGTGCGCGACCTGGCCCGCGCGGCGGGCATGCCCGCGTCGTCCACCTCCTTCGCCTTCGTGCACGCGCTGCGGGAGATCGAGGCGCGGCGGATCGCCGTCGGCGCCACGTACCCGGACGACGTGGCCGCGCTCTTCGCCGAGTTCCTGCGGACCGGCGGCGTGGAGGTGACCAGGGTGCGCGGGTCCGGCGTCGTCACGGCCGCGGAGGTCGGCTCCTGGGGCGAGGAGGAGCTGTTCGCCCTGGCCCGAGCCGCCGACACCCCCGACGCGGAGGCCCTGCTCCTGCCGGACACCGCCCTGCACACGATCGCCCACATCCCCGCCCTGGAGAAGGAGCTGGGCAAGCCGGTCCTCACCGCCAACCAGGTCACGGCCTGGGAGTGCCTGCGCCTGGCCGACCGCCGGGTGAACGCCCCGGAGCTGGGCGCGCTGTTCACGCGGGAGCCGATCGTGCAGGTGTGACGGCGGAATAGACGGGGGGCGCCTCCTGTTGTCGGGCGGGAACACCGCAGGGCGAGACACAGGAGGCACCCCACCGTGGCCGCAGACGACACCGCAGCCGACGGCATCCGAGGCACGGCCCACGGGGACGCCCCCGTCCCGCTCTCGGTCCTGGACCTGGTCACCGTGGGCGCCGGCCGCACCGCCACCGACGCCCTGCGGACCAGCGTCGGGATCTCCCGGCTCGCCGAGTCCCGCGGCTACCACCGCTACTGGGTCGCCGAGCACCACTCGATGCCGGGCGTGGCGTCCTCCTCCCCGGCGGTCATCCTGGCCCACCTGGCGGCGCACACCGACCGCATCCGCCTGGGCTCCGGCGGGGTGATGCTGCCCAATCACGCGCCGCTGGTCATCGCCGAGCAGTTTGGCACCCTGGAGGCCATGGCCCCGGGCCGGATCGACCTCGGTCTCGGCCGCGCCCCCGGCACCGACGGGGCCACCGCGGCCGCCCTGCGCCGCACCGACCGGCTGAACGAGGGCGCCGACGACTTCCCCCAGCAGCTCGCCGAGCTCACCCGCTTCCTGGACGACGACTTCCCCGACGGACACCCCTACCGCCGGATCCACGCCGTGCCGGGCCCGGTGCAGGCCACCTCGCCCGGCGGCGTGCAGTCGCCGCACCGCCCGCCCGTCTGGCTGCTCGGTTCCTCCGGTTTCAGTGCCCGGCTGGCCGGCGTGCTCGGGCTGCCCTTCGCCTTCGCGCACCACTTCTCGGCGCAGAACACGATCCCGGCGCTGGACCTCTACCGCGAGACGTTCCGCCCCAGCGAGGTGCTCGACGCGCCCTACGCCCTCATCGGCGTCTCCGCGCTGGCGGCCGACGACGAGAAGGAGGCCCGCCGGCAGGTGCTGGCCGCCGCGCTCAACATGGTCCGGCTGCGCACCGGCCGCCCCGGCCTGGTCCCCACCCCGGAGGAGGCGGAGGCCCACCCCTTCACCCCGATGGAGCGGGAGTTCGTCGACTCCTGGAACGCCAACGTCGTCCACGGCACCCCGGACGAGGTCCGCGCGGGCCTGGACGACCTGCAGAAGCGCACCGGCGCCGACGAACTGATGCTCACCGCCAACGCCCACAGCGGTGACGTACGCCTGCGGTCCTACGAACTGATCGCCGACGTCTACGGATTGCCCACGCCCGCCTGAACCCCGGGCGTGTTCAGCAGCTCGGAGATGCGGTCCGGCGACACCGGACGCGAGTACAGCCAGCCCTGACCGGTGTCGCACCCGATCCGGCGCAGCCGGGTGGCCTGCGCCGAGGTCTCCACGCACTCCGCGGTGACCGTCAGACCCAGCCGGTGGGCGAGCTGCACCATCGCCTCGACGATGACCTCGTCCGCCGGGCTGGCCTTGGCGGCGCGGTCCTCGAGCTGGAAGCCCCGGACGAAGGAGCCGTCCAGCTTCAGCACCGACACCGGCAGCCGGCTGAGATAGGCCAGGTTCGAGTAGCCGGTGCCGAAGTCGTCGATGGCGATGCGCACGCCCATGTCGCTGAGCGCCTTCAGTGCCTGGATCGGCCGGCCGGACGACCCCATGATCGCCGACTCGGTCAGCTCCAGCTGGAGCAGCCGCGGTGCCAGGCCCGTCGCGGCGAGGGTGTCGGCGACGTCCGCCACCAGATCGGAGTCCCACACCTGACGGACCGCCACGTTCACGCTGACGAAGATCGGCGGCCCGTCCGGGTGCTCCACCTGCCAGTCGCGGGCCTGACGGCAGGCGGTGCGCAGCACCCAGCGGCCGAGCGGCACGATCGAGCCGTCCTCCTCCGCCAGTGAGATGAACCGATTCGGCGTCAGGGTGCCGAACCGCGGATGGTGCCAGCGGATCAGCGCCTCCACGCCGTGCACCCGGTCGTCCTCCATGCCCACCAGCGGCTGGTACTCCAGCGCGAACTCGCCCCGGTCGATGGCGGGGCGGAGCGCGGACGCGAGGGCCTGGCGGGTCACGCGGTGGGCGTTGCGCTCCGGGTCGAACAGCGTCCAGCGGGCCTTGCCGTCGGCCTTCGCCCAGTACAGGGTCGTGTCGGCGGCCTGCATCAGCGCGGTCGGCGTGGTCCCCGCGGCGTGCCGCTCGACCACCCCGATCGAGGCGGAGACCGACAGCATCCGGCCGGAGAGGTCGAAGGGCGCCTGGATCGCGCCGAGCAGCGACTCGGCGAGGTCGGCGAGCTGATCGGTGCCGGTGGAGTCCTCGACCAGCAGCGCGAACTCGTCCCCGCCGAGCCGGGCCACCAGTGGCGTGCCGGTCCTGGTCCGGCCGGCCTCCTCCGCGCAGCGCGTCAGCCGTTCGGCGACGGCGGCGAGCAACTGGTCGCCGACGCGGTGGCCCAGGGTGTCGTTGACGGCCTTGAACCCGTCCAGGTCGAGGTAGCACAGCCCGATCCGGCCGGTGCCGCTCTCCTCGTACGACTCCGCCTCCAGTGCGGTGGTCAGCCGTTCGAAGAACAGGGTGCGGTTGGGCAGCCGGGTCACCGGGTCGTGCATGCGCAGGTGCCGCAGGCGCTCCTGGAGTTCGCGGTGGTCGCTGATGTCGGCGACCGACAGCAGCACGCCCCCGTCGTCGGCGGGCAGCGGGGAGACGGTCACCCGCACCCAGAGCGCGTGGCCCTCGGGGTGCTTCAGCCGGCGCGTGCAGCGCAGCCTGGCCCGGCGTCCGCGCAGCATCTCCCGGTAGGCGTGCCAGGTGCGGGCGTCCGAGGTCAGGTCCACCAGGTCGGCGGCGACGGCGCCGGCCAGGGTGTCGGGGTCGCGCCCCAGCAGGCCGGCGAGCGCGGCGTTGGCGCCGGTCACCATGCCCTCGCGGTCGACCACGGCCATGGCGAGCGGCGCGGCCGTGAAGACGGAGCGGTACGAGGGGGGTGAGGGGGGCGACAGGGGGCGCGCGGCGGGGGGCCCGGCACCTTGAGACGCGATGATCTCACTCTCCGTGTCGGCCGGCCGGTCGAGTTCTGTCGCGGGCGCCGGCCCTTCGGACGTTCCGCTCACCACTCGCTCCCGCAGTGCACTCGATCGCTGTCCGCCGCTGTCCGTGGCAGGAAAGTCTCTCAGTACCAGGAAATGTGCCGATCATAGAGGCCCGCGCCGGGGCCTTCCAGCCACTGTCCGGCCTTCAGACCGGTCACGCATCTCTGCCTGATCGTTTCTGCTCACGCGTGGACGGCTTCTGTGGGCCTCCGACCAGTTGTGACGTTCCGTGAGTGCGCGGGGTGTCGACTCCGCCCGGCCTCGCTCGGATTCCCGCCTTTCTCACCCGTCCGGTGCAGTTGAACAGGGCGCAGTACGACAAATCACCACAGATTGGGGGGCGGTGTCCCACGAACCGTCCCCCGGAGGTCCCCGTGCCGCGTCAGCTCACCCCGAGAGGACTCGGCCGTGAGTCGCTGCGGGACCGGCTGAGCCGATCGGGTGTACGGCCCCGGCTGCGCAGCACGGCGGCGATGTGCACGACCATGTCGGCGCTCGCGGCGACCTCGATGATCAACGTCCCCTCCGTCGCCGAGCCGTTCTCCGCGGAGCCCTGCGCCCTCACCCGCACCGACGCCCACCACTCCGAGGGGCTGGACACCTGGAACGCCGCATATCCCCGCCCGGCCCGCCAGCTGGACGCGGTGATGCTGTTCCTGTCCTTCCCCGACTCGCACCCCCTGACCACGCCCGACGAGCTCGCCGCCGACCACTTCCCGGCGACCGGCCACTTCTTCCAGCGGGCCTCCTACGGCAAGTTCACCCTGCGCCCGCACCCCCTGCGGCGGTGGATCCGCATGCCGCGCCCGTCCACGGCCTACGCCATACAGCGCGACTGGACCGTCGCCCACCGCGCGGCCTATCTGCGCGACGCGCTCTCCGTGGCGGACCGGCACGTCGACTTCTCGCGCTACGACATCGTGTACCTCGTCGCCGATCCGGACGCGCCGGGCGTGGACTCCGACGCCACCAAGGTCGTCAACCTGGACCGTCCGATGCGCGCCGACGGCACCGACATCCGGCGGGTCGTCACCGTGTTCGAGAACCACCCCCCGGACCGGCTCGTCCTCGCCCACGAGACCGGACACGTCTTCGACCTGCCCGACCTCTACCACCGGCCCGTGGACGGCAAGGGCGACTGGGACACCCATGTCGGCGACTGGGACCTGATGGGCAGCCAGTTCGCCCTCGCCCCTGATCTGTTCGGCTGGCACAAGTGGAAGCTGGGCTGGCTGGAACCCCGGCAGGTGCGGTGCGTGCGGGACGCGGGGCCGGTGCGGCTCACGCTGGAGCCGCTGGGGGCGGGGCCGGGGACGCCGGTGACCGGGGCCGCGGGGGCGCCGTCCTTCGGGCTCGGGCGGGGCACCAAGCTCGCGGTCGTGCGCACCGGTACCGACAGCGTGCTCGCCTTCGAGGCGCGCGGGCCCCTCGGCAACGACGCGGCGGCCTGCCGGCAGGGGGTGCTCGTCTACCGGGTGAACAGCGGCACCCGGTCCGGGCGCGGGCCCGTCGAGGTCGTCGACGCCCACCCGCACACCGAGGCCTGCTGGGAGGACTCCGTCTACCCGCCGCTCGCCGACGCGCCGGTCGCCCTCGGCGAGAGCTTCACGGTGCCGGGGGAGTCCGTACGGGTCGAGGTGGAGGGGCGCACGGCGTCGGGGGCGTGGACGGTGAAGATCACCACCGGCTGACCGGCGCGAGGCGGGTACGCGAAAGGCCCCCCGCTTTCGCGGAGGGCCTTCCCGGTGTCGTGCGCCGCCAGGGACTCGAACCCCGGACCCGCTGATTAAGAGTCAGCTGCTCTAACCAACTGAGCTAGCGGCGCCTGCTGACGTCGTAGACATTAGCATCACGATCGGCGGGAGGAAAAATCGATATCCGCACGGCCGCGCGGGCCGCCCGTACGGCCGCCCAGAGCAGTACCTCCGGGCCCGGCAGCCAGGGACGACGGGTGTCGGGGGCGACCAGCCAGCGGGAACCGGAGCGGGCGGCGGGCGAGGCCGCGCCGGTGAGGGCGGGGACGGTCACCGCGTCACCGGTGCCGTGGCCCAGCAGCGGCGGCACCCCGTCCGTCCGCGCGCCGCGCGCGCCCCACTCCTCCCACTCCATGAGGGCCGGCAGCCGCTGTGCCGTGCCCGGCGCGGCGAAGAGCAGCATCCGGCCGCGGAACTCCGCCACCGGACCCGAGCCCGGGCCCTCCTCCCACATCCGGTCCAGCATCCTGCGCCCGAAGACCGCGGGCGTGCTCACCACGTCGAAGACCACACCGCAGGGCAGCACCACCGGGGCGTCCGGACACTCCCGCCAGAGCGAGAGCGTGCTGCGCGGATACGTTCCGGCCGAGGCGAGCCAGGCGGCACCGTCCGGGGTGACACCGCTGACGTCGGAGGCATTCCGTGTGCTGCTCATGAAGGACAGGTGTACCCGCCGTGAGGGAACGGTTCCGCAGAGTTGCCCGAACCGGTCACGCGGAGCCGGGTGAGCGGGTATCGTGCCCGCCCGGCATATGCCACACCCGTGCGCGCAGGGGGCCGGCGCGGGGGCTCACGCGGGGTCGACGTGCCCGGGACCCTCGCCGCCCCGCATCAGGTCGCGGCCGAACTCGACCATCTTCTTCGCGTAGTCCTCGGTCCAGTCGGCGCGCTCGGCGATGTCCGCCGCCGTCAGCCGGTCGAAGCGCCGGGGGTCGGCCAGCTGGGCAGCCGCCATCGCCTGGAACTCCGTCGCCCGGTCCGCCGCGGCACGGAACGCGAGCGTCAGCTCGGTCGCCCGCTCCAGCAGCGCGCGCGGATCCTCGATCGACTCCAGGTCGAAGAAGTGCTCGGGATCCGAGGCCGCCTCCGCGGGCTCGAACAGCAGGGGCGCGGGGCGTAGCCGCGGCTGGTCCCGACGCGGCGTGTGCTCCGCCATGACGTCTCCTTCACGTACGTCGCGATCGACCCCCAGGAAAGCGGGCCACCGTCCATTGTCCCGCGCCCCCGCAAGAGGGCCTCGTCCCGCCGGGACGGAACGTCCGGGCCGCCACCTCACCCGGTGTTTCCGCCGCGTGGGCGAGGACCGCGTGGTTGGCCTCCCAGCCGTCCGGGGCCGTAACCATTGGCCGCCTTCGGCGGCGTGCCGGAGGGCGGTCAGGGCTGCCATCGCACCCGGTGTTCCGCCAGGTGGGCGAGGACCGCGTGGTTGGCCTCCCAGCCGTCCGGGAACTTCACCAGGGTTCCCAGCTGGACCGGTTCCGTGGACGGGTAGTCGTCCAGGAGGCCGGTGACGCCCTCGCGGCAGACCACGATGCAGGCGTGGCGGTGGCGGGAGGCGAGGACGCACAGGCGGCCCGTCTCCAGGTGGAAGGCGGTGGCGTCGGGGCGGCCGGAGAGGGGGTGCAGGACGACCGTGACGTCGTACTCGCGGCCCTGGAGCCGGTTCGCCGTGTCGACGACCACGTCCGTCACGCCGAGTTCCGCGAGCGCCGCGCGGATCGCCGCCGCCTGGTCGCGGTGGGCGGTGCCCACGGCGACGCGGTCCGCGGTGAGGGGGGTGGGGTCGGGGGAGCGCTCGGAGGCCGCGGCGCCGCCGCGGTCCAGGAGGCGGCGCACGGTCAGGGCCACCGCACGGACCGCCTCCGGGTCCGTGCGGGGAGTGTGGCGGGCGGGAAGCTCCAGCAGGCCCCAGCCGGATTCCGCGGCCTCGTCGATCACCCGGTCGGGGCCCGAGCCGTCCGACGGGACGGAGAAGGTCAGCCCGCGGTCGCCGTGGTCCGTGCCGCTGCGGAACGGCGTGAACGGGTAGAAGGCGTCCGAGACCAGGGGCGCCGCCGAGGCGGGGAGGCGCCAGGAGACCGGCAGGCGGTGCTGCGGCAGCTCGGGGTTGTGGGCGAGCAGCGTCGTCACCGCGGAACCCGACGGGTCGTACGACAGGCCCGCCCACTGCTCGCCGCCCACGATGGAGAACGGGTCGAGCTGGCCCGGGTCGCCCACGAACAGCGCCCGCTCGAACAGGTTGGCCACGGCGAGCAGCGCGTCCGAGCGCATCTGGTACGCCTCGTCCACGATCGCGTGTCCCCACGCCTCGACGCCCTTGACGTGCGCCCACTTCGCCGCCGTGGAGATCACCACGGGCAGCCCCGTGAGATCGGCGGCCTTCGCCGACGGGCGTACGTTCTCCAGCGCGTCGAGCGCCTTGTCGTACGGATCGGTGTCACTGCTGTGCAGGCGCCCCACCGGCAGGTCCGGGTTCTTCTCGGCGAGGCGCAGCACCAGGTCGTCGACCTGCGCGTTGGTCTGCGCCACCACCATCAGCGGGCGGCCGGCCTCCGCCAGCTCCAGCGCCGCGCGCACCACCAGCGTGGACTTGCCGGCGCCGGGCGGGGAGTCGACGACGACTCCGCGCGCGGTGCCGTGCAGGGTGTCGTGGAGGATCGCGTCGGTCGCGCGGGCCGCGGCCGCGCCCGGATCGAACACGGCCCGCGGGGCAGGGGCGGTCACAGCACGTCCTCCTCGGTCACCGGGTCGGCGGGCTCCGGTACGGGCTCCTCGCCGGGCGGACCGCCATGGGTCCACGGGGTCTCCTCCGGGTCGGGCAGCTTCGCCCCGCCGCGCGGTTCGTGCTCGAACAGCGTGAAACACACGCGGTCGCCCTTCTCCGGGACCGACCCCTCCTCCGGCTCCTTGCCCCGGCCCATCCTGTCCATGACGCGCAGGACCAGCAGACCGCCCTCCGGCCCCTCCTCGTACCCGGCGAACTCCGCCGTCTGCGGCTTGCCGCCCAGCGAGCGGTGGACCCGCACCCGCTCGCCGAGATGCGGGCGGTCGTCCGTGCGGACGGTGACCAGCGGGCGCGGGCTCGGCCGCTTGCTCTCGCTGTACGCCATCACCACGTCGACCACCTCGCCCGCGAACGCCTCCCCGGACAGCCGCCGGGCCGCCATCACCAGCGGGTCGTCGAGCGCCTCCTGCGCCTCGAGACGGGCCTGCTCACGCTCACGCGTGGCGAGCTTGTTCGCGGCGGTGACCGCGTCGTCGCGGCGCGGCTGCGGCGGCTCGCCGGCCGCCACCCGGTCCCGGTGCCCGGTGAAGGACCAGCGGTCGCGCGTCCAGCGCTCCTCGACCCGCGCCCCCTGCGGAAGCTCCCGCAGCAGGTCGAGGCCCTGCCACACCGCGTTCCAGGTGGGCAGCGTGCGGCTCTCCACCAGGGCGCGGACCTCCCGCTCGGCGGCGGTCAGGGCGCCCAGGCGGTCGTCGGCCTCCAGGCCGTCCTCCGCCGCCGCGAGCGCGGTACGGGCGCGGTCGTAGCGCTCGATGGCCGGGGCGAGCAGTTTGTTGTCGAACGCCGGATCGGTCGCCGGGCCCGCGGGCGGGCACAGCAACTGACCGTCCGCGTCCCGGGCGAGCTCGGCCTCCTGCGCGGCCTCGGAACCCGAGCGTCCCTCCGGCGGGGCGATCCAGGCGAGCAGCGCTCCCAGGTGCTGGTCCTCCAGCGTGGACTGTCCGGTCGCCCAGTGCCGGCCCAGCACATCGGTCATGGCCAGCAGCAGCGAGGAGCCGGGCACCCTCGCCCGCTCCCCGAAGTGCGTCAGCCACCGCCCGAGCAGCGGTACCCGGGGCGGCGCCGGGAACGGTGCCTCCGGGTCCTGCTCCGCCGTGCGCCGGAACCGCGTCGAGCGCCCCAGCAGCCGTACGAGGTCGATGCCGGCCCGGCTCGGCACGATCAGCTGGGGCGCGTCCGCGCACAGCTCGACCTCGACCTTGACCCGCTTGCCCGTTTCGGGGTCGGTCTCGGAGCGCTCGGCGGCCTCCACGGCGTCCGCGAAGGCGTCGACGTACGGCAGCACCACGTCGGCGAGCTCGGCCAGGAACGCGAACCGCAGCTCGCGGTCGCGCGGCTGGGGCACCACCAGCAGCCGCGGCGCGTCCCGGTCGGTGCCCACCAGCGCGCCGAGCGGGGCGCCCGCCTCACCGGCGGTGGTGAGCGGCACGAAGACCAGGGGACGCTCGGACAGGTGCCGGTGCCGGACGGTGGCGGCGGGCTGGGCGCGGCCGGTATGGACGGCCTCGAGCCGGGCGAGGGTGGAGATCAGCGACAAGGGGCCACCTCCGGCGCGGCCGTCTCCAGCGCCTCCGCGCGCAGGGCCGCCGCCCTGCGCAGCGCGGCCACCGCGGGGTCGTCGGGATCACCGGACTCCCCGCGGGCCGCCGCCAGCACCTCCCCGATCGTCGTCAGACCGCCCAGCTCGGCCCGTACCGGACGGCCCAGGCGCGTCACCATGTCCTGCGCGCGGGCGCGGTCCCGGCAGTGGAAGGCCAGCTCGCACGCGGACAGGCACTCCGGGGCGTAGGTCGCCGGGACCGACTCCACGGCCTCGGTCAGCCGCTCGGCGGGCAGCTCCGGCGAGAAGCACGTGCCCTCGGGCAGGGTGTCGGCGATCTCCTCGATGCGGGTGAGCCGGTCCAGCTGGCGGGCGGTCACCGCGCGCTGCTTGCGCACGTCCACGGCGGACGCGGTCGGCAGGTTGGAGAAGTCCTTGGGACACACCAGCAGGATCCGGTGACGCACGCGCGGGGCAGGGTCCAGCCGCGCGGCGACCCGCTCCAGCGCCAGCACGTACACCGCCGCCTGGCGGGCCGCCGCGCCCACCTTCCCCGGGTCCGCGGCGCCGTCCAGCATCGGGAAGGACTTGATCTCCACGACCGTCCAGCTCCCGTCCGGGTGCACCACGACCGCGTCCGGCTCCAGGAAGGCGGGGGAGCCCGCGACGTCCAGCGCGAGCATCGGGTGGTCCAGCAGCGTCCAGGCGCCGGGTGCCTCGGCGGCCTCGCGCAGCGCCAGCTCCGTACGGGCCGTGCGGCCCTCGGGGCCCTGCGCGGTCAGGTCGGGCACGCGCGCGCCGGCGGGCGGCTCCGCCGCGCGGTCCAGCTTCTCGTGGGCGAGGCGCAGCAGCTCCGTACCGCCGTCCGCCTTGACCTTCGCCTCGAAGGCGTTGCCCCGGACGAACGCGAACTGCGACTGGCCGAAGACCGAGGGCGAGCCCAGCGCGCTCGCCAGCGCCGCCTTGTCCACCCCGGCGCCGTCGAGGATCGCGCGCCGTCTGCAGCCCGGGTTGGCGGCGAGGGCGGCCAGGGCGCGCGCGTCCAGCGCCTTGGCCGGTGCCTCGGGACCGCGCAGCTCAGCGAGCCGGTGCCGGAGCCCCTTCCCCCGCGTCCGAGGGGGAGGCACCCGGTTCGGCCCCTGCTCCGTACCGCGACTCGTGGTGCCGCTGCCGTGGAATTCGCTCACCCGCGGAAGTCTCGCATCCGGCACTGACAATCGAGGACGGTGTGCCGGACGGGCCCGCCGGGACGGGTGCGGTGCGGGGCAGGTACCGGGCCTTCGCCAGGTCCGCGTACCGCATCACGAGGGGGGCCAGCAGCAGGCCGGCGCCCATGACGGCGGCGCCCGCCGCCGCGTCGAGGAAGTAGTGGTTCGCGGTGCCCATCACCACGATCGTGGTCACCAGCGGGTAGACGACGGCGGCGGTCCTCGTCAGGCGCGTGCGCCCGTACTTCCAGAGGATCACGCCGCACCACAGCGCCCAGCCCACGTGCAGGCTCGGCATCGCGGCGTACTGGTTGGTCATGCCGCCGAGCCCGCGCGGGGCGCTCGCCTCGCCGCCCCACCAGCCGTACGCGCTGTAGTGCGCCATCGTGTCGACGAAGCCGTGGCTCGCGTCGAGCAGCCGGGGCGGGCAGGTGGGCAGGAGGGTGAAACCGATCAGGCCGATGAACGTGGAGGTCATCAGCCAGGTGCGGGCCGCGCGGTAGCGCACCGCGCGGGACCGGAACAGCCAGACGAGGATCGCCGGGGTCACCAGGTAGTGCAGCGACGCGTACCAGAAGTCGGCGGGTATCCCTATCCACGGTTCGCGGGTGAAGAGACGGTTCAGCGGGTGCTCGGCGTTGAGGAACAACGCCTTCTCTATACGCAGGATCGCCAGCCCGTGGTCCACGGCGTCGGCGACGTCACCCCGGACGACCAGCCGCCCCGCCGAGTAGCAGGCGTACACCAGGAGGATGAGCGGCAGCTCGGTCCACCAGCGCAGCCGGGTCGCCGGGACCGCCTCGGTGCCCGGTGTCTCGGTGTGCGGCATCCGATCGCTCCCCCTTCGTCCTCGCGCGCCGCTTGTCGGCGGCCGTTCACTCTACGGTGTGGGCGTATCCCCCCGTGAGACGCCCTCGGCACCGATAGACGCAAAGATCTCCCCCGGGGTTGCCCCCGGCCGGGGTACGCGATGATGGGGACCTCCCGCCTGCGAATTCCACGGAAGGTACCCCATGGCACCGCGCATCCTGCTGGCCCGGCACGGACAGACGCAGTGGTCGCTGTCCGGCAAGCACACCGGCAGGACCGACGTACCGCTCCTGGAGGAGGGCAGGCGGGGCGCCGGGCTGCTGGGCGAGCGCCTGCACCGGGCGCCGTTCGACGGGCTGCCGGGCGTCGAGGTGCGCACCAGCCCGCTGGTCCGGGCGCGGGAGACGTGCGAGCTGGCCGGGTTCGGTGACCGCGCCGAGAACTGGGACACGCTCATGGAGTGGGACTACGGGGCGTACGAGGGGATGACCCCGGCGGAGATACAGGCGGCCCGGCCCGGCTGGCTGATCTGGCGGGACGGGGTGCCCGGGGGCGAGAGCCTGGCGGAGGTCACCGCCCGTGCGGACGAGGTGGTGGGCTGGGCCCGGTCCGCAGACCGTGACGTGCTGGTCTTCGCCCACGGGCACATTCTGCGGTCGATCGGGGCGCGGTGGCTGGGGCTGCCGCTGGACTTCGCGGCGCGAGTCCGGTTGAACCCGACGTCGCTGTCGGTGCTGGGGTGGGCGTACGGGGAGCCGGCGATCGAGACGTGGAACGATCTGGGGCACATGGCTGCGTGACCCTGTGCGGGTGCGTGACCCTGTGGGGGCCGGGGGGTGCGGTGCGGCCCCGGCGCTCACGGGGTGCCCTGCGTGGGGCTTGGCCGGGGGGTGGTCGCGCAGCCCGGCGTTGGCGGGGTGCCGCTGCGCCCACCCGTGCCGCCCCAGCGGGAAAGTCCAAGTGCACAACGGCCTGAGATCGGAGCCACAGGGGCTCTGACCAGGACCGAAGGGCAGCACAGTGGACAACCTTCAGTGGCACAAGGACTCGGCCGGTAGCTACTTCGCCACCAACGCCAACGGGCAGCGCATCGCTACGGCGCGCAAGGAAGCTACGGGTGGTGCGTGGATCGGGACGGTGGTCGGTCTCGGCTTCACCTTCGGTGGCCGTCGCCTGATGGACGTGAAGGAACTTGCTCAGCGGCACGTCGAGCGCATTTACGGCGAGGGTGTGTGGGAGCTCTTCCCTGCCCGCGACCTGAAGCCCGGCATGGTCATCACGACCGACACCATGCGGGAAGAGCGGGAGATCGTCTCTGTCTCCGTCGACACCGACGCACAGACCGTGTCCGTTGAACTCTCCTCCGAGTCCTCCCGTGAACTCGGCTTCAACCTCGATGCTGAGTACGCCGTGGGTGAGTACGTCCGCGTGCGAGTGGTGCCCACGGAGGGCGTCCGTGCCGAGAACCTGGCCGAGGGGGACGTGCTGCACTTCGCCGATGGTGAGGCGACCGTGGTGCGTGTCGAGCGGGTAGAGAGCAGCCTCTCTCAGTACCGCGTCTGCTACGCCTTCCGGGCCCTGACTGGTGCCGTTGCTCAGTGCGCCGTGACTGTGTACCCAGGTACGCGCTTCGAGCGCACGGTGAAGCCTGCCGAGCGCGTGACCGGGGCTGAGACGGTCGAGGAGACCCCCGAGGACGTTCCGGCCGTCGAGGAGCCGCACGCCGCCGAGACGGCCGAGGAGCCCGCTCCCGCTGTTCTCCTGCCGGTCGAGGCTGTGTACCTGGAGCCCGGCGACCGAGTGGTGACCCCCGCCGGAACCATGATGACGGTCAAGCGAGTGCGTCGGACGCCGAAGCGCCCCGGACACCTGACGATCATCTGCGCCGAGCACTTCAGCTTCGGCCGGTGGGCTGATCAAGAGGTCATGGTCACGTCGTTCGCTGCGCCCCCGGATGAGCCCCTGGCCCGGACCGCCTGAGACCAGCATCACGGAGGGGTCGGCTTCGGTTGGCCCCTCCCCCTCCCTCACCCTTGAAGCGCACAGACACTCGAAGGACACCCCAGCATGAGCACCCCTGCCCCGAAGCGCGTACTCGGCATCCTGCGACTCTCCCGCGACGGCGAGAACTCCACCAGCATCGAGAGGCAGCGCGAGGACATCGAGCGTTGGGCGGAGTACAGGGGTCACCGGATCGTCGGATGGGTCGAGGACGTGAACGTGTCCGGCTCCATGGCCCCCTGGGACCGTCCCTCGTTCTCCGCGTGGCTGCCCGACACCATCGGGAATCTGCGGGCATCGAAGGCCGAGCAGGAGCTGGCGTGGAACCGTTCGCGCGCTGGCGAGTGGGACATCATGTGCGCCTGGAAGCTGGACCGGTTCTCCCGGCAGGTGCACCACGTAACCGCCCTGGAGCGTTGGTGCCGGGACAACGGCCGGATGCTCGCCACCACTGACGATGGTTTCGACCTGACGACCGAGTCGGGGCGGCTCCTCTTCAACATCCTGGCAGCGTTCGCCGAGGGCGAGCTGGAGCGCATCCGGGCGAGGCAGCGCAGCTCTCGGCGACACCTGGCGAAGGTGGGCCGGTACGCGGGCAGCACGCCTCCCTACGGCTACCGCGCAGAGCCTGCCGAGGACGGCGAAGGGTTCGTGCTGGTTCCCGACGAGACCGGCGTAGCCACGGCGAAGATCGTGCGGGGCATGGTCCGCATGATCCTGAAGGAGGGGAAGACGGCGAACGCCGTAGCGGAGTGGCTGAACAAGGAGGGGCACCCGAAGGCCAAGGATGCTCAGCTCATGCGCAAGGACAAGGCTCCGAAGGGTGCCACCTGGGCGGGCAAGGACGTGTCGGCGATCCTGCGCTCTGAGGTGATCCTGGGCCGCTCCTACCACGAAGTGACGCGCACGAACGACGAGGGGGAGACGGTCAAGCGCACTGAGCTGGTGCTGGCCGAGGACGGCGTCACCCCACTTCAGCGTGCCGCGGCCCTGATCTCCGAAGAGGACTTCACCGCCCTTCAGTCCAAGCTCGACGAGAAGGCCGTGAAGCGGCAGGCGAACCGCCTCGGTCGCGCGCTCCTCCTCGGCGTGGTCGAGTGCGAGTGCGGCCGTCCCTGGTACCGGAACCCCCGAACCAACCCCAACCACACGGCCTACCGGTGCAGCTCGTACAACAAGGCGGGCATGGGGTGCGGGAACTCCAAGAGCATCAACGCGAACAAGCTCGACGCCCTGGTTACCTCCCGCTTCCTGACTGCCGTGGGGAACGCCGAGATCGTCAGGCGGGTGTTCGTTCCGGGCGAGAACCACGACAAGGAGCTGACGACCATCGAGCGTCGCCTGACGTCTCTCCGTAAGGACCGTGCGGCCGGTCTGTACGACGATGACGACGAGTACGCGGCTGACGTGAAGCCCCTCCTGGAGCGTCGCAAGGAGCTGCGTTCCAAGCCGTCCACCCCGGACCGGTGGGAAGAGGTCCCGACCGGCCAGACCTACGCCGAGAAGTGGGCGACGCTCACCACGGACGCCGAGCGGAACGCGGAGCTGATCACCGCGCGGGTCAAGGTCATCGTTCACCGCGAGGAGCTGCCTACGGTGCTGCCCCTGGTGGACCTGCCCGAGGCGAACGCCGACGAGACCGAGGCGACCATGCGTGCCCACTTCGGACGCGTCGCCATCGTCACCCCGGCCAACATGCACCGGAAGGTGAGGGCCGCCAACGGCTGAGCCGACTACGGACAGCTCAGCCGGCCGTCACCCTACGCAGACCCCGTCAGTCACTCGCTGGCGGGGTCTCGTCATGCTCGGGTGAAACACACCCCGTCGCACGGGCCACCACCTCACCTCTTACGGTCTCGGTAGCGGGAGGGAAACCCACCCCGTCCGACGGGCTGCCACCTCACCTCTTCCTACGACGGCAGGAAGGTTCGAGGGGTGAGGATGCGAGCCGAAGACGGCTGACGACTTCGCCCCTGGAGGCTTACCGCCGTCGCCTTCACGCTCGCCGACGCACAGGACTGCCGTCGCTCCTCCGTCGCTCCTCGCAGTAGCTTCGGCCGCCACCCTCGGCGCCTCTCAGGCAAGCTCTCGCCTACGCCTGGGGCTTCGCCAGGACGTACGTCCCCTTGGCGGGCAGGGACGCGATCAGGCCCTCTTCCTTCAACTCCCGCACGGCTCGACGGACAGTGCCGAGGGCTGCGCCGTACTCCTCGCACAGGAGTCGTTCACCAGGGAGCCGAGCACCGACCGGCAGGCGTCCGCTCTTGATCTGCTCGCGAAGGTCTGCGGCGACTTCCTGCCACCGATACAGCGGGAGTCCTGGCGTGTCGGTCATGGGCCCATCCTGCGGCGGCCTACGGGAGCCCGCTCGGGCAGGCTGCGTCAAGCTGCGGACAACTGCGTCATGCTGCGTCATACTCGGAACTGCACAAACGAAGCGAGCCCCGGCCGGATGCGACCCGACCGAGGCTCTACGCCGTCGACTGCAAGGAGTCGAACAACGATGCTGCGCACACTACTGGCCCTGATCACCCGTGGCACAGGCAGGCACAGGAAGCCTCAGAAGCCCACCTCAGCGCCCCTCGCTGCCCGGCTGGACGCAGGAGCCCGAGGAGCCCGCGTAGTCCGCCGAACGGGCCGAGGACTGCCCTCCCGCTACGTCATCGAGGCTGAGACCGTCGACCTTGTCCGCCCGTACTTCCGGGCCTTCGAGGAGCAGGCTCGACGGCGGGCCGAGGAGTGCGTCGCATGACCGAGGAGAGCGAGGCCAAGCGGGAGCCCGTGACGCTGATGACCATCCGAGTCAGCCGCGACTCGGGGAAGACCTGGGAGCCCGAGAGGGCGTACCGCTCCAGCGACCACCTACCCGCGCTCATGACCTCCGCCTGGCCACCGTGCGAGTGCTGGAGGCACCGGGCGCAGCGTGAGCGCGAGGAGACGCAGACACAGCAGCTACTCGCCGACGTGAAGGCCCGCAACCGATGGAGCCGTAACCGTCCAGCCTGAGCAAGGCAAGGCGAGAGCCCCTGTCCTTCGAAGGCGAGGCGGCAGGGGCTCTGTCGTGTGCGGGGCTCACTCGGGAGGCGGAAGCGGCCGACCCTCGATCGCTGCCCGTATGTGCTCGGGAGTCAGGTTCCCCGTGCCGTGCTCCTCACCCCATGCCCTGACCCGGCCAAGGGGGGAGTCTGGCGGAGGCGGCTCCTCGCTCACCGTGCCGCCGAGGAGCGTTGCGCCGAACGCTGCGCCTACGTCTTGCGGGTTGTTCATGTCCATGCGGGAACGGTAGGCCGAGGGTCTGACAGCGTGATCCGCGTCTCACTTCGGCGGATCATCCTGCCGAACCCGCGATCGTCCCCCGTATCAGTAGGTAGGGGATCACCGCCGCCGCGTGACCGGTGTCACTGTCGATCTCCCGCAACAAGCTCATGATCGTTTGGCTCTTTGTAGGTGAGGGCAGTTCACTCCTGACTCGACGGGTGACTGACGTCACGGCAGGGCGAGCGCAACAAACCATGATCGTTCTCGGTATACGTAAGTGAGCGCCGTTCGCCCCCCGCTCGCCAGGTGACCGGCGTCACGGCCCCGACTCTTTCCGAAACGGCTCGCTCGCTCGGTATATACAGGTAGAGGTTTCGCCTCCCGGTGCCGAGTGGCCACCATCACGCCGAGGCGATCCTGACCAACCAAGATCGTTCTCGGTATATATGAGTGAGGGCAGTCCGCTCCCTAGTCGACGACGTGACCGGCGTCACGGACCGGACTCTTTCCGAAGCGGCTCGCTCGCTCCGTATATGTAAGTGAGGGTGGTTCACTCCTCGCTCGCCTGGCCTACGGGTCGGGTCCTCTTCCTTCGGGAGTACGGCAGACGGCGACGTCGTCCAGCCCTCCCCCTGATCTCTCTCCCTCGGTGCGCGTCCTTCCTGTTCGGGTTCCTCGCGCACTCCCGATGCTGCCCGGTCGCCCTGGTCCGGCAACGTCACTCGGCCAGCATCACCTACACCCCCCGTCAGTACCGGTTCACCTCCTACCGGTGCTGACGGGGGGTGTCTCACTTCGGCCCCTCTCTGGACGGCGGCGCCGACGAGACGAACCCGAACCCCAAGCCCACCAAGCCCGCGTCGAGCGGGAGGAAGGAGGCCAGCCAGTGCCTCTCAACATCAACGGCGTGGCGTACCTGTCCACCGCCCAAGCGGCCGAACGACTCGGCGTCACTGCCTCCACCCTCCGTACGCACCGGAGCGACGGCACCAGGAGCGGACTGGAGACGCTGAAGCTGGGCAACGTCGTCCTTTACACCGCCGCTTCGGTCGAGCGTGAAGCCGCCCGTCGAGGTGCTGGCCGATGAGCCGACGCGACAACGGCGGAGACTGGGCCAACACCAACCAGGCCGCCGAGTGGCTGGGGGAGCTTCACCCCCGTGTCCGTGCGTTCGCCTTCCATCTGCGCATGGAGGGCAAGTTGCCGGACGCCTGGGACTACGACGAGACCCAACGGCCGAGGACTGCTCTCGATCGTCAGTGGATCTACGACAACTGGACCGAGTGGGCCGAGGCGTGGACCAAGTGGCGAGCCCAAGCGGAACGGCGTCACCGATGACCCCCCAAGTGCCGCGCTGACGAGCGGCCGGCTCGCACGCTGAATCACCCCAACTACCCATGCCCCGTAGGCCAGATGCCTGCGGGGTTTCGCATGTCCAACAACCTGAAGGAGAACCCGAACAGATGGCTACCAAGACCGCCCCGAAGACCTTCGCTTCCCTCGTCGCCGACGAAGAGGCCGAGGTCATGAAGACCGCCCCCGCTCTTGCCGAAGAGGCCACCGCGGCGAAGGCTCTGATCCCGACCCGCGAGGAGGAGCACGAAGACGCACAGGATCACCTGTCCGGCATCCTCGGCTCCTTCAAGCGAGGCAACGACACTCACACCGCCGCCGACCTGGCCGAGGCTCGCGCCGCCGTCGAGCGTGCCGCCCTGCTCGTCGAGGGACAGAAGGCCAAGGCAAACCGACTGACGAAGGCCGCTCCGAACATCGACAAGAGCCTGTCGGTCCTGGTGGCCGAGGCCGTGGCGAAGGTCGTCCCCTACGCGGCCGAGGTGATCCCCTCGTTCATCCGTCCGGCTGAGGCGCCCGAGAACCTGGCGGCCGGTCCGGTCGTCGTCATCACGCAGGAGGGCAAGGCCACCGACAAGGGCGGCATCCTCACGGCTGGAATCACGATCCGCAGCTTCCGCCTCCCGCACTTCCAGCAGATCGACAAGCGCGACATGGTCCGGGAGTTCGACGCCCGAGGGTGGACCATGCGCTTCGAGCCCATCCAGAGCACCGACCGACAGGACGGGTTCATCGTGGATGTGATCCGAGTGCAGCAGCTCAGCGCTTACGCCTCGGTTCCCGTCATCGCGAAGGAGCCGACCGAGTCCGACGTGAAGCCCATCGTCGGCGCCCTCTCCATCGAGATGGTCAAGGCGTTCCCGATCCGTCGAGACATGGCCGGTGGGCTCACTGTGTCCCCCGGTGGTGGCGTCAGTGGCCCGGACATGAGCGCACGCCCTGAGTCCAAGCGGTTCACGGTCAAGACCAACGGCGACACGCGAACCGTCGTCGTCGAGGCTGAGTACAAGGTCCAGTCGAACACCCCGAACTTCCCGATCGAGGCCGTGCGCGCGGCTGCGGGCAAGGGTGCTCAGGCGATGGTCGACAAGTTTTTCCCCGGCGTCGGCGTGGTCGAGAAGGTGTCGCACTTCGACATGCAGACCGACAACCCTCAGAACGTCGGCGTGCGCGTGGTGCTGACCAGTAAGACCGCCTGATCCCCCAACTTCGCTCCTGGTCCTGGTCCGCGGACCGGGGGCGTTGTTGGGCCGATCAGACCACGGCTCACGCAACCCGAACGGAGAACTTCCCTCATGGCCGAGACCATCGCCGCCACCCTCTTCCTGTTCGTCATCTACGCCGAGGCTGCACACCTGGGCGGGGTCGCTCTCGATCTCGTCAAGCCCGTGCCGCCTCGCTACGTCCCCGCCTCGGTCCGCCGAGCTGAGGCCGAGTGCCAGCGACTCCGAGCGGTGCGCAAGACCGCCTGACAACCCCGGCCGCGTACGTCGACCACATGCCCGAAGACGTACGTACGTTTCCCACTTCACGTACAGAGGCGCCTCGGTCACAGGCCGACCGGGGCGCCTCTTCGCGTGCCTGACCACCGAAGGAGAACCCGAACACTCCATGTCCAGCACAGCCCCCGCCGCGAAGAGAGTGGCTACCGTCCTGCTCCTCGTCGCCCTGTCTCTCGTCGCCGCCCTGGCGTTCGTGAGCACGTTCCCCGCCGCCTACTACGCCGCCGAGACGATCGGACTCCCCACCTACGCCGCCGTGTCCTGGGCGCTCCTGCCCGACGCTGGCACGCTCGTCGGGATGCTCGGCGCTCTCGTCCTGACCGACCGTCGAGGCCGCCGCTTCGCCATCCTGAGCGTGATCGTGTTCGGTCTCTCCTCGGCCCTGGTGAACGTCGCCCACGCCATCGCCGACAGGATGGGAACGCCGCCCGTCGGTCTCCTCGTCGCATACGGAGCAACGGCCACAATCGCTCTCGTCCTCTCCGCCGAGACCGCCTCTCGCGTGGTCGTCTCCCTCGTTCCCGCCGTCGAGGCGAAGCCTGTCCCGAAGGTGGAGAAGGAGCCTGCCGAGAAGGGTTCGAACCTTCCCCCTCGCCGAGACGACACGACCGTGATCGCGCAGGCTCGGGAGGTGGCCCGGAAGTACGCCCGAGAGGGGAAGCGCCTCACCGTTTCCGCCCTTCAGGCCGAGTGCCGCCTGTCCTGGAAGCGCGCTGCCCGCGTCCACGCCGAGGTGACAGCGTGAGCCGACGAGAGTACGTCGAGGCCCGGAAGCTGACTGCCGAGGAGCTGCGCAACCTCCCGCCCGGCGCCATCGTCCAGGTGTCCCTCGGGATGGGCGAACGTCTGCTGCTCCGTCGAGCGAAGGACACCAACGGCCGAGGCAGGTTCACCCCCGTTCAAGGCTCCTCGCTGTCCATCGGCGCTCTCGTCGAGGTGGCCGAGCTCTTGGCGCCACAGTCACTCTCCGCTCAGCCGGCCGTCGACTCCGAGTGACCGAACTCCCCAACGAACACCCCATGACCACGAACCCAAGGAGGCTCCCCGTGCACGGAATCAAGGCGCACACGTCCGCACCGTTCACCCTCACTCCCAAGCAGCTTGCCGCACACCTTGGATGCAGCGCCCTGAAGGCGGTCAAGGTGCTGTCCGACCTGCAAGCCGCGGGCGCCATCGAGCAGACCGGCCCGAACGCCTGGCGCCTGACCATGCCCACCGGAAAGCCGACAGGAGGTGACCGCCCATGACGCAGATCGGCTACACCCCGAAGGGCGCCGACACCGGCCGTCCCGAGAAGTTCGTGTTCGAGTGGCTGCGCTACTGGTCCACCAACGGCGCCGAGCTGTGGGGGCTCGACCAGTACGCACAGGCCACCATCATGCACCTGGCCACGGCCGCGAACCCTGACGGAACCTCCGTGGCACTGTCCCGTGGAGAGCTGGCCCGCCGCCTCGGTCTGAGCAAGCCCGACAAGGTCTCGCAGATCACGAAGCGACTCCGGGAGGTCGGCGCGATCGTTCGCGTCTTCGAGCCGAAGGGTGGGCGCGGCAACAAGCTGTCACCGGTCCACTGGCTTACCCTCCCCTGGGAGCCTCACCGGAAGATCGCGTTCGAGGCGTCCAAGCTCCTCGGGGTGCCGTACGTCGAGCCTCCCGCTCCGCTCACTCAGGAAGAGGCGCAGGGGGCGAAGGAGTCCCGGAAGAGAGTGGTCGGCAAGAAGTCGAAACCCACCCCGTCGGACGGGGGTAGTTCTTCGAGGACCCTCCGGCTCGTCGAGCTACGGCCGAGCAGTGAAACCACGCCCGTCGCACGGGCTACCACCTCACCTACTCCCTGCACCCCCGAAACCCACCCCGTCCGACGGGCTACCACCTCACCTACTCCTCGGGACGTCGTAGTGATCGACGGCAAGCGAGTGACCCGCGAGGAGTTCGAGAAGTGGAAGGCCAAGGCCGAGGACGGCATGACGCTCGCGCGACGGAAGGTCGAGGAGCTGTCGCCGTACTTCGAGGCTGCCTGACGGAAACCCACCCCGTGGGACGGGCTACCACCTCACCTCTTTGTGCGACGGCGGTAAGGAGCTGAAGCACTTCAAGGCTGGGCCCTGTCGGGCCGCTTGCCTGAGACGACTTCGCCCCTGACCTTCTCCTACCGCCGTCGCCCTTACCCCTCTGGAGCTTCGGCCAGCAACTCAACACTTCAACCGCCGACGCACTCTCGACTACGCCGAGGACCGCCCTCCTCGCTGCGCTCGTCGTCGCGGTGGATGTCTCACTTACACACCCTCGCCGTTGCCTGACCCGCTTCGGCCAGCACCCCAAGGAGAACCCGAACAGTGACCCTCACTTACACCTGCGCTTGGATCAACCGACACACCGGCGAGCAGTGCAGCAAGCCTGCCAAGGTGCAAGCGAACCTCCCCCTTTGCTCAGACCATCACCAAGCCCGGACCTACCGCGAGAAGGCGAAGCGTGGGGCGGAACTGCTCCGCTACTTCAAGGAGAATCCCGAGGCTCCCCGGTCCGCTGGCTGGTGCTACATCGTTCACCTGCCCGACTGCACCGTGAAGGTGGGCATGGTCGGCACCGAGGGGCGCCTGTCCGCACGGCTGGCCGAACTGCACGAAGACTTCGGCGGCAACGTCGACATCCTGGCCGTACTCCCCGGCGGCAAGGACACGGAAGCTGTCCTGCACTCCCACTTCGGAAGCATCCGCATCCCTGGCAAGGGCGAGCGGTTCGACGTGACCGAGCCCGCGCGCGTCAGTGGAGAACTGCTCTCCTTCGCCCTCTCGCACGGCATCCACCCCGAGGCGCTTCCGGCCGTCGAGGAGTACCGCGAATGGGCCGACGACCCGGACGCCTGGGCCGCCCGCCAACTGGCCTAAGAGCCCCTGTTCGGCCCTTGAGCCACACAACCCCCACACCGTTTCTCGTAGGCCGTCCTGGCGTCATCTGGGGCGGTCTCTCGCATCTCTGGAGTTGATTCAACTGCTGGTCTCTCACGTTCACCATGCCGCCCGTGGCACCGGCGAGCGCCTGGCAACTCTGCTGGGTTCGCTTACGTCGCCCGGCGTGAATGTCCGGCTGATCTCTGCCCCTGCCTACCAGGGACGCTTCCGCTCTCGCTGGATCGACGTCAAGGTGCACGCCACGAAGGGACACGGCCACCCGGACGCCGACACGACCGACGCTCTTGACGCTCTGCCCGGCGCCCTGGACGCCATCACCGGCCACGAAGTGAAGGGCTTCGGTTGGGTCTCTGGTGGCGCTCTCGCGGGCTCTCACGCCATCCGTGAGGGTCTGGCGCTCTCGGTCCGCCTGGACATCGAGACGGGCGCACAGCGCTTCCCTGACCCTCGCTTTGCGCTCGATGAGCGAGCCCTGACCACCACCCACGACCCCGAGGAGGTTGCAGCGTGACCGTACCGACCTTGGCCTGTGAGACCTGCCCGAACCCGATCGAGCGCACCGGTAAGCGTGGCCCGGCCCCTCGGTTCTGCGACCCCTGCAAGCTCGACCGGCACAACGCCAGACAGCGCACCCGGTACGTCAGGAAGGGGCATGGCCCCCGCCCTGGCGCCGTGAAGCACCACGAAGGCAAGAGGTTCCCGTCTGGCCTGGTTCTGGCGAAGCGCATCCCCGGCGACAGTGACCGGGCCTGGTTCCAGTGCGGCGAGCATGTCGTCAAGCTCCTACACATCCGTGCGGTAGTCGACGGCAAGACCGTGAACTGTGCAAGCAGGGACCACCACCCCGATCCGCGCTGCACGTCGGCTCCTGCCTACTCGACCGTGCACCACAGGAAGCGAGCGAGCGAGGGACCGGCCAGTGAGCGCGAGTGCTGGCGTTGCGGCGGGCAGGCCGACGATTACGCCTACCTCCACGGCGACCCGAGCCCGCTCGTCCAGCTCGACGGTAAGGACGCGGGAATGCCGTACTCCGCCGACCCTGAGCAACTGGCACCCCTCTGCCGTAGCTGTCACCGCGTCTGGGACGAGACCAAGGGGCGGACGGCTGGCCCTGGGATCTCGCTTGCTCACGTCGCCCTTTGGAACGCATCCCACGCTGAGGAGGTGGCCGCGTGACCTCCGTCCACTGGCGCCATGTCTGCGACCTGAACCCCAAAGCCGACCCCGACGACTTCGACCCGGACACCGAGGAGTGCGGAGGTTGTATCCGTGCGCAAGCCTCCGACCTGTCCTCGCCATTGTGGGCCGAGTGGTGCAAGCCGATCCCTTCCGAGCCGCTGGCGTACGAGGAGCCCGAGGAGCGCGTCATGGCCCCTGTTGACGGGTTCTGCCTGGAGTGCGGGCAGGCCCTTCCCGAGGACTCCCACGTCAAGCGGATGTACTGCGGCGACAAGTGCCGGAAGCGGTACGACAGGCGCCACGGCTACGCCTGACCCCTCACGTCCGGATCGACCCTGCCGGTACCCCTGCAATTCCGGGGGGCCGGTGGGTCCGTCTGGCGCTCCGGCCCGCATTCAGGCACCCACCCCCTTCGGTCGGCCGGCTCACTGTCCGGACCGCATGGCAAACCGGCCCTGACCTGCTGCTTCGACCCTCTGGAGGGCTGTCCGGGATGATGTCCGGATTACCCCCAGACGGTGGCCGCCCCCCGGCCGCTAAGACGTAGCGGTGAGGGAACCACGCCCCAGGGGGTCATACCCCCACCCCCTCACCTGCTCAGCCGCACGTCGACCGGCACGCGACCGGCTAGGAACGCGCTCAGCGCCACGCAGACGGCCGAGCAGGCGCACGCTGGCCCGAACCCCCAGCGGTGCGGAGACAGCCGCTCAGCGAGGCACACAGCAGAGCGACGCGGCATGACGCAGACGAACGCAGACCGCAGCGTCACGCTGCTGTGAAGCGCATCACATTGCCTCGGCTCTGGCTTGACACGCTTCCGTCCCTACATGCCTACTCGTCATCGGTCGTTGTGCACCACGACGGAGCCGCCCCAGCGGCACGACTGCCCGCAGCTGCGGGGGCGCGCGGCTGTGCGTAGCTGCGGGGGTGGGGTCGCTCACATCGCGCGGGGCAGCGACGCGTGGCGGTCCAGGAAGGCCGAGACGCCTGTGGCGCGGCGGTGGGGGAGGAGGACCCGGGAGGTGCCTGCCAGCATCGTCCGGACCCGGGAGGACTGGACCTCGTTCAGCAGGTCGAGCACCCGCATGCCCGCCGCCGCCGCCTCGTCCGGCAGCCCTCCACGGGCCAGGTCGTCGGCCAGCTCCGCCGTGTACAGCGCGATGTTGCGCTTGAAGTGCGGATCCTGCAGCTCGGCCGCCCGCCGCGCGTGCCGGGCCGCCCGCGGCCAGTCGCCCAGCGTCGACCAGCACTGCGCCTCGAGACCCTCCAGCTCCGCCTCGCCGTAGAAGCTCATCCACTCGGGGTCCGCCTCCGACGGCCCGCGCTCGAAGTAGGCCCCCGCCCGGGCCAGCGCCTGCTCGCACCCCGTGCGGTCGGCGAGCCCCGCCCAGCCGCCCGCCTCGCGCAGCGCCAGCAGCGACATCAGCCGGGGCGAGCCCAGCGACCGCGCCACCCGCTGCGCCGCCTGCGCCGCCCGCACCGCCTCCCGGGGCCGGCCCGCGTCCCGCGCGAGGAACGCCGTGTTGCAGAAGGCGTGCGCCTCCAGCCCCGCGTCCCCGGTCACCCGCGAGGTCGCCAGCGCCTCCGCGTAGTGCGAGCGGGCGTCATCGAAGCGGCCCGAGTCGTGCGCCAGCCAGCCCACCGAGATGGCCAGCTCACCGGCGCCCGAGTAGAGCCGGTCCGCGGTCCGCTGCCGGGTCGCCCCGGCGTCCAGCAGCGCGTACGCCGCACGCAGGGGAGCCGCCGCGCGGCGGTAGAGCCCGTCCGCCCCGTGCCGGTCGTCCAGGACCCGGATCCGGCGGACGGCCTCCTCCAGGGCGCCCGCGTCGCTCGCCCCGGCGCGGCGCACGGCGCGCTGCGCCGCCGAGGCGTCGGAGGCGAACCCGTAGGGGCTCAGTGAGGCGGCGGCCACCGTGGCGCCCCCGCTGGTCATGAATGCGCGACGCAGCACGTCGCTCTCCTCGTGGTCGTGCGGGTCGTACGTGTCGTACCGGTCTGGCGTCTCATACGGCTCGTACGCCCCGCTGTTCTCACTCGTGGCGTCCGCCGGGCCCTCGGGGCGGTCCGCGGGGGTGTCCCCGGCGGCCCTGGCCCGGCGCCCGCGGACCGACGAGCGGGGCGCGAAGCCCAGGTCGGTCATGGTGCGGCCGGGGAACATGTGCAGGAACACCCGCTCGTAGGCGTAGTTGGGGCAGCGGATCTCGCCCGCCTCCACCCGGTGCACGTACCGCGCGTCACAGCTGACCCGCTCGCCGATCTCGCGGGCGGCCCGCCGTACCGCCGCGGCGAACTCGGCCGGCGAGCGCGTACCGCGCAGGTGCCGGAAGGCGAGATTCGGCCGTGGTGGCCGGTGGGGCGTGGATGGGCGCACCGTTGACGACGCCATGGCCGGGTCCTCTCTGCGAACCGTCGAACCATGCCGGAACAGGAAGGGTTGTCCGTGTGCCACCCTGATTCCGGCGGGCATGAACGTACCTGTTGTGACGGACTCACCACGCAGAGTTTGGCTACAAAACGGATATGTCCTCCGTGATCTGCCATGAAGTGCCATCCTTTGTGGCGGACTTCCGCCGTAGCCGTTGACGGCCCGGCTCGTTGCACCCTGTGGACCGGGAGCCCGCCCGACTCCCGACCCGCTCGTCCAAGCTAGGGATTCGTGTGGTGGAGGCCGGGGATGATGACGACCAGCCGGAGCGACGAACCGTTAGATGCGCCGTGCACGGACTGCGAGGTGGTCACGGTGCCGGCCCGGCAGGGCCTGGAGGCGGTCGACATCCTGCGGCGCGGTGCCGGCGACGCGGTGGGCCTGGTGCTGCACGACGACGGCGGAGCCACGCTCGGCTTCCTGGTGCCGGCGGGAACGGCCGCCGCCTGGGACGTGCCGGGCAGCACGTGCACGGAGACCGACGGCCATGGGCTGCGGCTGACCCCCGAGCCGCCGGTGGCGGGCTCGGGCTGGCTGCTGCCACCGGGTGAGGCGGAGCCGGCGACGGACCCCGCCGCGCTGCGCGAGGCACTCGGCGAGGCACAGCGGATGATCGACGCGGCCGACGGCTGCTCCTGAGCCGGCGGCTCCCCCGCGCGCCGCGGGGACGGCCGGGCGGCCCGCCGCGGGCGCCTGGGACAATGAGGGCATGGGCAGGGCCAGGAGTGGTGGACGTGGGCAGGGCGGCGGCGCGGAGGCCGTCACGGAGAACGTCGACGGCGGACTCGCCCGGCTCGTCCCCGACCGGGACCGCCCGCGGGCCTGGACCCTGCTGATCGACGGGGCCCCGCAGTCGCACGTCGACCTGGACGACCCGTCGTACCTGTCCTTCGAGTACCAGCGCCGCTTCGGTCATGTCGTCGATCTCGTCGCCCCGCCCGGCAAGCCCCTGCGGGCCGTGCACCTCGGCGGTGGCGCGTTCACCCTCGCCCGGTACGTCGCGGCCACCCGCCCCCGCTCCACCCAGCAGGTCGTCGAACGCGACGCGGCCCTGGTGCGGTTGGTGCGCCGGGAACTGCCGCTGGACGCCCGGGCCCGGATCCGGGTGCGCTCGGCGGACGCCCGCGACGGGCTGGCCAAGGTGCCGGACGGCTGGGCCGGACTCGTCGTCGCCGACGTGTTCAGCGGGGCCCGCACCCCGGCCCACCTGACGTCCACCGAGTTCCTCGACGAGGTCCGCAGGGCCCTCGCCCCCGGCGGGGTCTACGCCGCCAACCTCGCCGACGGGCCCCCGCTGGCCCATCTGCGCGGTCAGATCGCCACCGCCGCGGCCCGGTTCGCGGAGCTCGCGCTGATCGCCGACGCCGCCGTGCTGCGCGGCAGACGGTTCGGCAACGCCGTCCTGGTCGCCTCCGACGCGCCCCTGCCGATCACCGAGCTGACCCGGCGCGCCGCCTCCGACCCGCACCCGGGGCGGGTCCAGCACGGCAGGGAACTCCTCGACTTCACCGGCGGCGCCGCCCCCGTCACGGACCTCGCCGCGGTCGCGTCACCGGCGCCGCCCGCATCCGTCTTCCGGTGAACCGCCGGTGACAGCGGCTCAGTAGGTACCGATCTCCACCCGCGGCGGCCCGTCGTGCCAGGTGCAGAACACCGACACACGGTCGGCGCCCGCGGCGAACTCCACCCGGATCCACGTCTCCGTCTTCCACACCCGCATCGACCAGCCGGCGCCCGGCGACGCCGACACCAGCGACGCGGACGTCTCGCCGAGGTCGAAGACCGCCCGGCCGCCCTTGGTGTCGTAGCTCTTGACGTCGCCGGAAGCGGCCGGCGGGGGCGGGGCGGAGGACGTCGCGGGCGCACCGGTCAGTGAGGGTTCCGGTTCCGGTTCCCGGGAGGCCGTGCCGTGCCCGTCCGTCGGTTTCCGCGACTCGGCGGCGTCCTTCGAGGGTCCCGCGGACGGCCGCCGGGTCGACGACGACACCGCCCGCGACTCCTCCTCGGCCACCGCGATGGGCAGGGCGCGGGGCGGGTCGTAGGCGGTGCCCTCCATCACGGTGCTGACGCCCCACCACGACAGCGTGACCGCCGCGCCCGTGGCGAGCAGCCAGGCCAGTACGTGTACGAGTCCACTGCGCATCGTCGGCCCATACTGCCCCACGAGCCCCACGGGTGTCGCGCCCGAGGAGGTGTCAGGAGTTGTCCACAGGCCCCGGCCGACCCCGTCCGGCATGGCGTACGGTGCCGCCCATGGCAAGTGTTCTCGTGGTCGAGGACGACCAGTTCGTACGCTCGGCGCTGATCCGGCAGCTGACCGACGCCTCGCACACCGTGCGCAGCGTGGGCACGGCGCTGGAGGCGCTGCGCGAGGTCGCCCATGTCCGCTTCGACGTGGTCGTCCTGGACCTCGGGCTCCCCGATCTCGACGGCTCAGAGGCCCTGAAGATGCTGCGCGGCATCACCGACGTCCCCGTGATCGTCGCCACCGCCCGGGACGACGAGACGGAGATCGTGCGGCTGCTCAACGCCGGCGCGGACGACTATCTGACCAAGCCCTTCTCGGTGGAGCACCTCTTGGCCCGGATGGCGGCCGTGCTGCGCCGGGCGCGCTCCGGCGGCGGGGCGGCACCCTCTCCCGTGATCCGGGTCGGCGGTCTCACCGTCGAACCGCTGCGCCGCCAGGCCGAACTGGACGGGCAGCGCCTGGATCTGACGCGACGTGAGTTCGACCTGCTCGCCTTCCTCGCCGGGCGGCCCGGCGTGGTCGTGCCCCGCAAGGAACTGCTCGCCGAGGTGTGGCAGCAGTCCTACGGCGACGACCAGACCATCGACGTCCACCTGTCCTGGCTGCGCCGGAAGCTGGGGGAGACCGCAGCCCGGCCGCGCTACCTGCACACCCTGCGGGGTGTCGGCGTGAAGCTGGAGCCGCCCGCGCACCCGCCCGGAGCGGAGCCGCCGCGATGAGATGGGCCCTGGTGAAGGTGTCGCTGGCGGTGACCGCGATGGTCGTGGTCGCCTTCGCGGTGCCGCTCGGCCTGGTGATCCGGGAGATGGCCCGCGACCGCGCCTTCGCGGGCGCCGAACGGGAGGCGGCGGCCGTCGCCCCCGCGCTGTCCATCACCACCGACCGCGACCAGCTCGAACGCGTCGTCGCGTCCGCCGGTTCCGGCTCCGCGATGGCCGTGCACATCCCTGCGGGCGCCGGCAGCGAGGCACTCGAGCTGGGTCGGCGGCGGGCCTCCGGCGAGGACATCGCGGCGGTGCGGGAGCTGGGCCGCGCCTCCACCTCCACCGTGTCCGGCGGTTCGGCGCTGCTCCAGCCGGTGGCGCTGAGCACCGGCGAGATCGCGGTGGTCGAGGTGTTCGTCCCCGAGTCCGCCGTCACCAACGGCGTCGGTACGGCCTGGGCGGTGCTCGCCGGGGTCGGGGTCGCGCTGATCCTCGGCTCGGTCGCGGTCGCCGACCGGCTGGGCGTACGGATGGTGCGGCCCGCCCAGCGGCTGGTCGAGGGGGCGCGCGAGCTGGGGGAGGGCAAGCTGGGCGCCCGGGTCCGGGAGGAGGGGCCGACCGAACTGCGGCTGGCGGCCGTGGCCTTCAACTCCATGGCCGACCAGGTCGTCCACCTGCTCGCCAACGAGAGGGAACTGGCCGCCGACCTGTCGCACCGGCTGCGCACGCCGCTGACCGTGCTGCGGCTCAACGCCGCGTCCCTCGGCGACGGACCGGCCGCCGAGCAGACCCGGGCGGCGGTCGAGCAGTTGGAGCGCGAGGTGGACACCATCATCCGCACCGCCCGGGACGCCAAGCCGCAGACGGCCGCGGCGGGTCCCGGAGCCGGCTGCGACGCGGCCGAAGTCGTGCGGGAGCGGATGGCGTTCTGGTCGGCGCTCGCCGAGGACGAGGGCCGCAGGTGGCGGGTGGCCGGGGCGGACCGGCCGGTGCGCATACCCGTGGCCCGCGCCGACCTGGCCGCCGCCCTCGACGCGCTGCTCGGCAACGTCTTCCGGCACACCCCCGAGGGCACCGCGTTCGCGGTCGACGTGCACAACGGCGAGGACGCGGTGATCGTCCTCGTCTCCGACGCGGGTCCCGGCATACCCGACCCCGAGTCCGCGATGGCCCGCGGCAAGGGCTCCGGCAGCGACGGCTCGACCGGGCTCGGCCTGGACATCGTGCGCCGGCTCGCGGAGGCCACCGGCGGGGACGTACGGATCGGCTCGTCGGTGCTCGGCGGGACCGAGGTGCGGGTCTGGATCCAGCTCGACGGACGCGAGCGCGCACCCAGGGGACGGGGGCACCGGGGGAGCGTGCGCCGGCGCCGCGTGCCGGGCCGTCCGGCCGGGGTCTTCAAGCGGTCCCGATCCCTCCCTTGAGCGCACGCCGAAGGCCTCCGCCACCAGCGGCCCGCTTCCCCTCGGCCTTCCGGCACACGAACGGGGCGCGGCGCTCCCTCAGGGCGCCGCGCCCCGCCCCCCGTACCCCGCGTCCCCCGTTCCCCGGGGCCTTCGAGCAGGTCAGATGCCCTCGGGCTCCGGGAGCACTCCCGACTTGGCCGCGCGCGCGTACCACAGGGCGCTGGACTTCGGGGTGCGCTGCTGGGTGACGTAGTCGACGTACACCGCGCCGAAGCGCTTGTCGTAGCCGTACGCCCACTCGAAGTTGTCCAGCAGCGACCACAGGAAGTAGCCGCGCACGTCCGCGCCGTCGGTGATGGCCCGGCGCACCGCCGAGAGGTGGCCGTGCAGGTAGGCGACGCGCTCCGGGTCGTGCACCTTGCCGTCGGCGTCCGGCTTGTCGTCGTAGGCGGCGCCGTTCTCGGTGATGTAGAGCGGCAGCCCGGGCGCCTCACGGGTGTAGCGCATGATCAGCTCGTGCAGGCCGGTCGGGTCGACGGACCAGCCCATCTCGGTCAGGTCGCCCGGCGACTGGTGGAAGGCGACGTCGTCCGCGGCGGGCCACGGCGAGTGCGCGCTGGCCCCGTGCCCGTCGGCCCGCGGGCCCTTGGCGTCCGGGTCGGCCGCCGACACCAGGGTCGGGGTGTAGTAGTTGAGGCCGAGGGCGTCCAGCGGCTGGTGGATCAGGTCCAGGTCGCCGTCCTCGATGCACGACCAGTCGGTGAGCGACGAGGTCGCCTCCAGCAGCGTCTCCGGATAGGCGCCGTGCAGGATCGGGCCGTGGAAGATGCCGCTGGACAGGTCGTCGATCTTGCGGGCCGCCGCCCGGTCCGCCGGGTCGCCGGGCGAGAGCGGGCGCACGACCGAGGAGTTGAGGCTGAGCGCGACCTGGTTGCGGGCCGGCATCACCGAACGCAGCGCCTTGGTGCCCAGGCCGTGCGCCAGGTTCAGGTGGTGGGCCGCCCGCAGCGCGGCCGCCGGGTCGGTGCGGCCGGGCGCGTGCACGCCGGACGCGTAGCCCAGGAAGGCGCTGCACCACGGCTCGTTGAGCGTGATCCACTGCTCCACGCGGTCGCCGAGCGCCTCGCCGACGAGCTGCGCGTACTCCGCGAAGCGGTAGGCGGTCTCCCGCTCGGGCCAGCCGCCCGCGTCCTCCAGCTCCTGCGGCAGGTCCCAGTGGTAGAGGGTGACGGCCGGCTTGATGCCCTTCGCCAGCAGCTCGTCGACCAGCCGGCGGTAGAAGTCCAGGCCGCGCTGCACGGCCGGGCCGCGGCCGGTGGGCTGCACCCGTGACCAGGAGACGGAGAAGCGGTAGGCGCTCAGCCCCAGGTCCGCCATCAGCGCCACGTCGTCGCGGTAGCGGTGGTAGTGGTCGACAGCGATGTCACCGGTCTCGCCGCCGGCGGTCTTGCCCGGCGTGTGGCTGAAGGTGTCCCAGATGGAAGGGGTACGCCCGTCCTCCCGCACCGCCCCCTCGATCTGGTACGCGGAGGTCGCGGCGCCCCAGAGGAAGGCGGCAGGAAAGGTCGCCGGGGTCGCCGGCGTTGCGGAGTCAGACATGGAAGCGCTCCCATAGGAGGTCGTGGAAGACCGACGAGTACGGAAAGGGGGGAGGGGCCGAGGCGGCGGTGACCCGGCCCCCAGGGATACGGAGGCGAGGTGTGTCAGCCCTTGACGGCGCCCTGCATGATGCCGCCCACGATCTGCTTGCCGAAGACGGCGAAGACCAGCAGCAGGGGCACCGTACCCAGCAGCGCACCCGCCATGATCAAGGACTGGTCGGGGGTGTATCCGCGGCCGAGGCCCGCGACCGCCACCTGCACGGTCGGGTTGCCGGTCTGGGTCAGCACCAGGAACGGCCACAGGAAGTCGTTCCACGCCTGCACGAACATCAGCATGCCGAGCACGGCCATCGCCGGCCGCGCGGCCGGGAACACCACGTGCCACACCACACGCCAGCTGCTCGCGCCGTCGACCCGGGCGGCCTCGATGACCTCGTCGGGCAGCGCCTGCAGCAGGTACTGCCGCATGAAGAACACACCGAACGCGCTCACCAGCGACGGGAAGATGACCGCCTGCAGCTGGTCGGTCCAGTCGAGCTTGGCCACCATCATGTACAGCGGGATGATGCTGAGCTGCGGCGGAACCATCATCGTGCCGATGACCAGCAGCATCAGCGTGTTGCGGCCCTTGAAGCGCAGCTTGGCGAAGGCGAACCCGGCGACCGTCGACAGCACGACGATGGTCACCGCGGAGATACCCGCCACGATCGTGGTGTTGAGGAACGCCTCGCCGAGATTGGCGTCCTTCCAGGCGATCTCCAGGTTCTTGAACAGGTTCGAGCCGAACCAGAGCGGCGGCGGGGTCTGCGCCAGGCGCTGGTTGTCCCGGGAGGCGGCGATCGCGGTCCACACCAGCGGGAACAGCGACACGAGCGTGAACACGATCAGGATCACGTACGCGATCGGACCGCCGTGCAGCGTGCCGCCCGCCCGCGCGGACTTGGGCAGACGCGAGCGCTTGTGCTGCTTGGCGGGTGAGGTCTCGGGGGGCGTCACAGTCGTCGTCACGGCCACACTCCTTAACTGCTGGCGCGCAGCCGGCGCGAGATGAGCTGGTTGATGATGCCGATGACGATCAGGATCGCGAACATCGTCCAGGCGATCGCCGAGGCACGGCCCAGGTGCTGGTTGACCCAGCCCTGCTCGTACAGGTACAGGCCGAGCGTCTGGAACTGGTGCTCCGCGCCGCCCGAGGCGCCCTTGTTGGGGTCGAACAGCAGCGGTTCGCCGAAGACCTGGCTGGCGCCGATCGTCGAGACGACCACGGTGAACAGGATCGTCGGGCGCAGCGAGGGCAGCGTCACATGGAGGAACTGTTTCCAGCGGCTGGCGCCGTCCAGCGCCGCCGACTCGTACAGGTCCTGCGGGATCGCCTGCATCGCGGCCAGGTAGATCAGCGCGTTGTAGCCGGTCCATCGCCAGATGATGATGGTCGACACGGCTATCTGACCGGGCCACTTGTCGTCCTGCCAGGCGATCGGGTCGATCCCGACCGCGCCCAGCGCCCAGTTGATCATGCCGTAGTCCCGTCCGAAGAGCAGGACGAACACCAGGGTGGCGGCGGCGATCGAGGTGGCGTACGGCGCGAGCATCGCGACCCGCCAGAAGGTCGAGGCGCGGAGCTTGTAGTTGAGGATGTGGGCGATGCCCATGGCGATCATCAGCTGCGGGACGGTCGAGATGATGCCGATGGTCAGGGTGTTCCGCGCCGCGTTCCAGAAGAAGTCGTCGTCGAAGATCCGGGTGTAGTTCTTCAGTCCGACCCAGTTCATGTCGGTCGGCGCGGTCAGCTCGACCTGGTGCAGCGAGGCCCAGCCGGTGTAGATCAGCGGGAACAGCCCGAAGGCCGCGAACAGCAGGAAGAACGGCGAGACGAACGCGTACGGGCTCCATCGCGCGTCGCGCTGCCAGCGGCGGGACAGCTTGGTCCGGCGCCGGTCTTCCTTGTCCATGGAGAGGCCGCCGGGCGCACGGCCCGGGGCCGCGCCCCCCTTGACGGGAGACGCGGCGGTGTCGGAACGGGTGGCCATGCGGGTCACTTGTCCAGGTTGTTGTCGATGGTCTTGGTGGCCGTCTCCCAGGCTTCCGCGGCGGACTTGCCCTTCGTCACCAGGATCACGCCGTTGTCCGTCAGACCCTGCTGGATGATCTGGTCCTTCGGGCCGATGACCTGGACCGGGATCTGCTTGGCGGCCTCGGAGAAGATCGTGCCGATGGGGGCGTCACCGGTCATGTCGTTCTTCGCGCCGGTCACCTCCGGGCTGTCGAACGCGGCCTGGGCGCTCGGGAAGCTGCCCTGCACCTTGAACAGCTTCGCCTGCTGCTCGGGCGCGGTCAGCCAGGCCACCAGCTTCTTGGCCTCTTCGACGTTCTTGCCGTTCTTCGGCACGCTCAGGAAGGAGCCACCCCAGTTGCCGGACTTCGGGGGCACGGCCACGTCCCACTTGCCGGCCGCGTCGGGCTGCGACTTGCCCTTGATGTAGCCGAGCATCCACGGCGGGCAGGCCATCGCGGCGAACTTGTTGTTGGCGATCGTCTGGTCCCAGGCCGGCTGGAACTGCGTCTGGGCGCCGACCAGGCCCTTCTCGGCGGCCTCGGCGGTCAGGTCGAAGGCGTTCTTGACGGCCGGGTTGGACTTGTAGACGACCTCGCCGGAGGCGTCGTAGAACTTCTTCTCCTCACTGCTGAGGATCGCGTTGATCAGACCGCCGGGGGAGTCCAGGAAGGTGGTGCCCTTGGGGCCCTTCTTCTTGTAGTCCTCGCCGACCTGGACGAAGTTCTTCCAGTCGCCGGCCCACAGCTTCGCGACCTCTTCGCGGTCGCTGGGCAGCCCGGCCTTCTCGAACAGGTCCTTGCGGTAACAGATCGCCATCGGGCCGACGTCGGTGCCCAGACCGACGGTCTGGCCGTCCTTGGTGGTGGCCTGCTCCCACTTCCAGTCCAGCCAGTTCTCCTTCTTCACCCCCGGGGCCTTGGAGAGGTCCTCGAGCTTGGCCGCCTGGGTGCTCACGATCTCGGCGATGTTGCCCACTTCGACGGCCTGGACGTCCTGCAGGCCGCTGTTGGTGGTCAGGTGGTTGAGGAGCGCCGGGTAGTAGTTCTCGTTCCGCTCGACGACGTTCTCTTCGATGTTGATGTCGGGGTTGAGCTTCTCGTACTCGTCGTAGAGTCCGGCTTCCTTGAAGCCCATGGTGCCGAAGAGACCCAGGGTGATCGTCGTCTTGCCCTCGCCACCGCCGGACGAGGAGTCGGAGTCGTCTCCGCCGTCGTCGGCACAGCCGGCCAGCAGCCCGGTGCCCAGCGACACCACGGCGGCGATGGCCAGCGCCTTGCGGGCGATGGGCTTCCCCCCGCCCGACCGCTGCCGGGAGAGGGGGAGGGTACGTGCTCGCATTGCGTCCTCCTGTTGCCCTGACGTACCGACCCCCCGGCCGACGGCTCTGTCGGACCCGTATCGTGCGTTGCGGCTCGGGTGGGGAACGTGCGGGTTGTGTATGTGTCAGGTACCGTGGGAGCGCTCCCACAAGTGATGTGTTGAAGAGTCGCGGGTCCGGGCGGGGGTGTCAAGGGAGCAGACGCGGCAAAGTGCGTTCAGTTATCTGCCCGTTAACTTGACGCCGGGGGACCCGCCTTCGGAATCCCGGAGTCCGCACGCTGTCCTCCCGGCGGTGGCCGACGCCGCCCCAGGGGCTGTTACATTCCAGGCCAGCGTGACATACGAAGGAAGGCGGAGCCGATGGCAAGCCACGGAGCGCGGGGCCGGAGCGGCGGCCGGCCCACCCTCGAAGAGGTGGCCGCGCGCGCCGGCGTCGGCCGCGGCACGGTCTCCCGGGTGATCAACGGCTCGCCCCGGGTGAGCGATGCCACACGCGCCGCCGTGGAGGCGGCGGTCGCGGAGCTCGGTTACGTTCCGAACACGGCCGCCCGCGCCCTGGCCGCCAACCGCACGGACGCCATCGCCCTGGTCGTGCCCGAGCCGGAGACCCGGTTCTTCGCCGAGCCGTACTTCTCCGACATCCTCCGGGGCGTCGGCGCGGCGCTGTCCGACACCGAGATGCAGCTCCTGCTGATCTTCGCGGGCAGCGACCGGGAGCGGCAGCGGCTCGCCCAGTACCTGGCCGCCCACCGGGTGGACGGCGTCCTGCTGGTCTCGGTGCACGCCGACGACCCGCTGCCGGACATGCTGTCCCAGCTGGAGATCCCCGCGGTGATCAGCGGCCCCCGCTCGGCCGCGGAGACGCTCACCTCGGTCGACTCCGACAACTACGGCGGCGCCCGGCAGGCCGTCGAGCACCTGATCGGGCGGGGTCGGCGGACCATCGCCCACATCACCGGCCGCCTCGACGTGTACGGCGCCCAGCGGCGTGTCGACGGCTACCGCGACGCCCTGCGCGACGCGGGACACGCGGTGGACGACCTGCTGATCGAGTCCGGCGACTTCTCCGAGGAGGGGGGCCGGCGCGCGATGGCGGCCCTGCTGGAGCGCCGTCCCGACCTGGACGCCGTCTTCGCCGCCTCCGACGTCACCGCGGCCGGTGCCCGCCAGGCCCTGCGCGAGGCGGGCCGACGCATCCCCGACGACGTGGCGCTGGTCGGCTACGACGACTCCGCGATCGCCCGCCACATGGACCCGCCGCTGACCAGCGTGCGCCAGCCGATCCAGGAGATGGGCCGCGCGATGATCGACCTCCTCCTCGCCGAGGTCGCCGACCGCCGCCCGCCCGCCTCGCGGGGCCTGGAACGCCGCCAGATGGTGCTGGCCACGGAACTGGTCGGCCGCGCCTCCTCCTGAGCCCCGGGCGTCGGCGCGCCGGCGTGCCCCGGGTCACCGCCGCGGCGCGCGCGAGCCCGGTGCCCGGGGACGTGCCGTCACCCGGCGCGGCTCCGCAGCGCGGCGAGGGTCTCCCCGACCAGCGCCCGCGCCCCGGCCACCGTCGCCGTCAGCGACTCCGCGGTCCCGCCGGGTGCCCCCAGCACGCCGCGCACCCGCGGGCCGAAGCCGGCCGGCGCGGCCGGCAGTGTCTCGGCGACGGCCAGCGCGCCCTTCTCGTTGAGGCACCAGCGCCGGTCGTCGGCGAACAGCGCCTGCACCAGCACCCCGACGGCCCGGGACAGACACAGCGCGACGTGGAGGGTGTCCGCCCGCGCCGCGCCCTTGGCCGCCGCGCCCGCCAGGAACTCCGCCTCCCAGGCCGCCGCGGTGAGCGCCTCACGCAGCGGCTCGGGGTAGACCGCCGTCCGGCACCGGAGGTCCGTCAGCTCGCCGGACGGGTCGGCCAGCACCTGACCGAGCGCCACCTCGCCCGCGTAGCACGGCGACCAGAACCCGAGCGGATGCCCCGCCTGCACGCCGACCTCGTACCGGCCCTCGCGGCAGTCCGCCCACACCCGCTCGACCCGGTCCAGGTCCCGCAGGATCCAGTCCACCGCGACGCCGTCGGCCCGCAGCCACGCACCGCCGTTCACCCACGGTCCCCAGCCGCCCGGACCGGCCACCTCCGCACCGGGGCCGGCCAGCGCGCGCAGAGCCGCGAGATCGAGCGCGCCGCGGTAGTAGACGCCGAGGTCCCAGTCCGATTCGGGTCCGTGCTCCCCGCGGGCCCGGCTGCCGCCGAGCATGACTCCGACCACGCCCGGAACCGCCGCCAGGCGGTGGGCCATGTCCTCGATGATCATCCGCACGGAGGGAGTCTGGCATCCGCCCACCGGGCGGGCCGGTCGTTTCCGCCCGTGGCCGCCGGTGCGGCCCGGACGACGAAAGAGGCCGACGACCCGCGTACGGGTCGTCGGCCTCTTCTACGAGGGTGAGTGACGGGACTCGAACCCGCGGCATCCTGGACCACAACCAGGTGCTCTACCAGCTGAGCTACACCCACCATGGCCTTGTCGGTTGAGGTCAGTGACTTTCCCCGACCGGCCGAGAAAAAGTGTACAGGGTCCGCAGGGGTGCTCGCGCACGGCTTTTCCCGAGGGGTCCCGAGGATCCCTCGGCGCCTCTACTGAGCGGGCAGGACGTGCTTGGCCGCGATCTTCCTCGCGGTGTCCGAGTCGGGTCCCGGCTGCGGTACGAAGACGGCCTCGCGGTAGTAGCGCAGTTCCGCGATGGACTCGCGGATGTCGGCGAGGGCGCGGTGGTTGCCGTTCTTCTCGGGGCTGTTGAAGTACGCCCTCGGGTACCAGCGGCGGGCCAGCTCCTTGATGCTGGACACGTCCACGATGCGGTAGTGGAGGTAGTCCTCCAGGGTCGGCATGTCCCGCAGCAGGAAGCCGCGGTCGGTGCCGACGGAGTTGCCGCACAGGGGTGCCTTGCCCGGCTCCTTGACGTGTTCCCTCACGTAGTCGAGGACCTGCCGCTCGGCGTCCTCGAGTGTCGTGCCGCCGGGCAGCTCGGCGAGCAGCCCGGACGCGGTGTGCATCTCCCGCACCACCTCCGGCATCGTCTCCAGGGCCCGGTCCGGCGGGCGGATGACGATGTCCACGCCCTCGCCGAGCACGTTCAGCTCGGAGTCGGTGACGAGGGCGGCCACTTCGATGAGCGCGTCGTCCGACAGCGAGAGGCCGGTCATCTCGCAGTCGATCCACACCATGCGATCGTTCATGTGTCTAACCTTACGGCTCGGTGCGCCGTGTGGACCCCGGTGGTCGTCCCCTTGGTGCCGGTGTGAACGTCACAGGAGTGCCGGTGCGGACGGGCCGGAGGCGTCATGCCTCCGGCCCGCCCGTCCGGTCACGTCACGGTGCGCTGCGCTGGCCCGGTACGCCCGAGGCCGTCAGGGACGGACCCAGGGCGCCGGCCGCCGCGGTACGGCGGGACTGGTGCGGCAGCGGACTGTCCGGGTGCAGCGTGGGCGGCACCGGGTGCCCGGCGTGGCCCTGGTGGTGGGAGGGGGCGGACCCCTGGGTGTTCGGGGTGCCCTCGCCCTCCTGGTTCCGGTCGGGCTGCGGGCGCCGCGCGCGGTACGCGGCCCGGTAGGCGGCCGGGGACGAGCCGAGCTGGCGCCGGAAGTGGCCGCGCAGCGCGACCGGTGAGCGGAAGCCGCACCGGCCGGCGACCTCGTCCACCGAGTAGTCCGACGTCTCCAGCAGGCGCTGCGCCTGGAGCACCCGCTGCGTGATCAGCCACTGCAGCGGCGCGCTGCCGGTCAGCGAGCGGAAGCGGCGGTCGAACGTACGGCGGCTCATGTACGCGCGTGCCGCCAGCGTCTCCACGTCGAACTGTTCGTGGAGGTGCTCCAGCGCCCAGGCGACGACCTCCGCGAGCGGGTCGGCGCCGATCTCCTCGGGTAAAGACCTGTCGAGGTAGCGCTCCTGGCCGCCGCTGCGGCGCGGCGGGACCACCAGGCGCCGGGCGAGTGCCCCGGCCGCCTCGTTGCCGTGGTCCGTGCGCACGATGTGCAGACACAGGTCGATCCCGGCCGCGGTGCCCGCCGAGGTCAGCACGTCGCCGTCGTCCACGAAGAGTTCCCGCGGATCGACGTGCACCGACGGATAGCGCTTCGCCAGTGTCGGCGCGTACATCCAGTGCGTGGTCGCGGGCCGGCCGTCCAGCAGTCCCGCCGCCGCGAGGACGAAGGCGCCGGTGCACAGTCCGACGATGCGGGCGCCCTCCTCATGGGCCCGGCGCAGTGCGTCGAGCGCCTCCTCCGGGGGCGGCGAGGTGATGGAACGCCAGGCCGGCACCACGACGGTGCCCGCCCGGGATATCGCCTCCAGCCCATGTGGCGCGGTGAGTTCAAGGCCCCCCGTGGTCCGCAGCGGGCCTTCCTCGCCGCCGCACACCAGCAGGCGGTAGCGCGGCACGCCGGCGTCCTGGCGGTCAACCCCGAACACCGACAGCGGTATGGAACTCTCGAAAATGGGGCCGCCGCTGAACAGCAGCACCGCGACGATCTCCTTGCGGCGGCGCCCGGAGAGTTTCCGGGCCGCGGCTTCCGGCGCGGCAGTGGAGTCGTGGCTCATACTGCTAAGCCCCCCTCGGTGGTCGCGGCTCCTCGGTTGTGTCGCTCCTGCACGTTTCCCCTCGGTCCTGCACGAGTCCCCCGCCGTACGACAGTCAAGATCGAATCTACTGCGTCCTGTTGCGGCCAGGTGGCCAGTTGGTCACCCGGCGCATTGTCGACTTGGCAACTTGGCGTGAAGCATTCGATCACGAAGGGTTGCACTCGCGGGGCGTGCAGGGAAGTGCGCCTTGTCGCAGTGGCCAATCCCCGTAGGGTGCGCAGGGTCCGCAGGACCCTTTCCGTGCAGGTCGAACGGGGGTTGGGGGGTGGTCGGGGCCGGGCATGCACACCAGCCGGAAGTTGGCTGAAAAGATACGGGCGCGGGCGCGGAAACCGGTCAGTCGACCGGTGTATCCCCGCCGCCGCGCGGCCGGCGGCCGAACGCCGCCCGGCGGACCGCGTCGCTCGCCGGATGCCGGGCGGGCGTCACACGGTCCCGCTCGGGGTGGGACCGGCTCCGGACGCCGTGTACCCCCTGTGGCATGGCTCACGCGGCTCAACGCGCGGCCGGCCCGTCGGTCACCGCGCCCTCCGGTGCGGACGACCCGGAGGGCCCCACTCTTGCCGCCAAGTGAATCCCGCGCAAACCACCTGTACAGGGCAGCAACCATTGCGTGACGGGCGGCCCCTCGTGCATGCTCCGGGGAACCCGCCTGCCGGTATGCGCGGGGTCCGGGCTCAGGAGGCGTGCCGCCGTACCCTTGGGGGTATGGGGTTGGGAAGACCTTTCCCGGACACAGCTCCGCCGCACACTGTCGTCCCCCACAGAAGGATCACACCCCCGAGACAGCCATGGCCGGTCACGAATTCTTCGAACCCGCGGACCGCAAGCGGCCGGTCGCCGATCCCACGGCGGCCGAACCCCTGTCGGCGGAGGAATCACGTCACCCCTGCGACCCCGCCTTCCGGCACGGGGTGGTCGTCGGCTTCGACGGCTCCACCTCCAGTGAGCGGGCCCTCGCGTACGCCATCGGCATGGCGCGGCGCTTCGGCTCGGGCCTGATCATCGTCCATGTGGCCAACCGGCTGCCCACCACGGTGTGGGCGGGGTGCGAGCCCCCTGTCTTCGTGGACGTCCCGGACCACCGCACGGAGGTGCTCGGACTCGAGCTCGCCTGTGCGGACCATCTCGCCGAGGTGCCCTGGATCCTGGTCGAGCGCGGCGGTGACATCTGCCACGAACTCGAAGAGGTGGGGCGGGAGTACGAGGCGGATGCGATCGTCGTGGGTTCCACCCACGGTCTCGTGGGGCGGATCTTCGGTTCGGTTGCCGGGAGGCTGGCGAAGCGGGCGCAGCGGCCGGTTGTCGTCATTCCGTGAGCCGGGGACGGGCCCCCGCGTGTGGGGTGGCCACACGTGAGGGCCCGTTCTGATGCGGCCTGTGCAGGCGCGTGGGGGTTGATCGCGCAGCTCCCCGCGCCCCCGGGTGCGTTGGTCGCGTCGTGCGCGGCGATCCGGCCCCCGGGGGCTACTCGACCGTGACCGACTTGGCCAGGTTGCGGGGCTTGTCGATGTCCCGGCCGAGGGCCAGGGCCGTGTGGTAGGCGAGGAGCTGGAGGGGGATGCCCATCAGGATCGGGTCCAGCTCGTCCTCGTTCTTAGGGACGAGGAGCGTGTGGTCGGCCTTCTCCTGCTCCTGGTGGGCCACGGCGACGATCCGGCCGCTGCGGGCCTTGATCTCCTCCATGGCCGCGCGGTTCTTCTCCAGCAGGTCGTCGTCCGGGACGATCGCGACCGTGGGGAGCGCCGGCTCGATCAGGGCCAGCGGGCCGTGCTTCAGCTCGGAGGCCGGGTAGGCCTCGGCGTGGATGTAGGAGACCTCCTTGAGCTTCAGGGAGGCCTCGCGGGCCACCGGGTAGCCCCGGACGCGGCCGATGAAGAGCATCGAGCGGGCGTCGGCGTACTCCAGGGCCAGCTTCTTGATCTCCTCCTCCTGCTCCATGATCTCGGCGATCTGGCCCGGGAGCCGGCGCAGGCCCTCGATGATCCGCTTGCCGTCGCGCACCGACAGGTCACGGGTGCGGCCCAGGTGCAGGGCGAGCAGGGCGAAGGCGACCGTGGTGTTGGTGAAGCACTTGGTGGACACCACGCACACCTCGGGGCCGGCGTGCACGTAGACGCCGCCGTCCGCCTCGCGGGCGATCGCGGAGCCGACGACGTTGACCACGCCCAGCACCCGGGCGCCCTTGCGCTTCAGCTCCTGCACGGCGGCCAGCACGTCGTACGTCTCACCGGACTGGGAGACCGCGATGTACAGGGTGTCGGGATCCACGACCGCGTTGCGGTAGCGGAACTCCGAGGCCGGCTCGGCGTCGGCGGGGATGCGGGCCAGCTCCTCGATCATCTGCGCGCCGATCATGCCGGCGTGGTACGAGGTGCCGCAGCCGAGGATCTTCACACGGCGGATCCGGCGCGCCTCGCGGGCGTCGAGGTTGAGGCCGCCGAGGTGCACGGTGGAGAAGCGGTCGTCGATCCGTCCGCGCAGCACCCGGTCCACGGCCTCGGCCTGCTCGTGGATCTCCTTGTGCATGTAGGTGTCGTGGCCGCCCATGTCGTACGAGGCCGCCTCCCACTCCACGGTGGTCGGCTCGGCGGTCGTCCGGGTGCCCTCGGTGGTGTAGGTGCGGAAGTCGTCGGCCTTGAGGGTGGCCATCTCGCCGTCGTCCAGCGTGACGATCTGCCGGGTGTGGGCGACCAGCGCGGCGATGTCGGAGGCGACGAACATCTCCTTCTCGCCGATGCCGAGGACGACCGGGGAGCCGTTGCGGGCCACGACGATGCGGTCCGGGAAGTCGGCGTGCAGCACGGCGATGCCGTAGGTGCCCTCGACGAGGCGCACGGTCTCGCGGACCTTGTCCTCCAGCTTCTCGGCCGTCGAGCGGGCGATGAGGTGGACGAGGACCTCGGTGTCCGTCTCGGAGAGGAACTCGACGCCGTCCGCCTCCAGCTTGCGGCGCAGGTCGGCGGCGTTGTCGATGATGCCGTTGTGGACGACGGCGACCTTGCCCTCGGCGTCCAGGTGCGGGTGGGCGTTGACGTCGGACGGGGCGCCGTGGGTGGCCCAGCGGGTGTGGGCTATGCCCGTGGTGCCCTTGAAGCGCGCCGGGACCTTCGCCTCCAGGTCGCGCACCCGGCCCTTGGCCTTGACCATCTTCAGGCCGGCCGCCTTCGGGGACGTGACGACGATGCCCGCCGAGTCGTAGCCGCGGTACTCCAGGCGCTGCAGGCCCTCGAGCAGCAGGGGAGCGACCTCACGCCTGCCGATGTATCCGACGATTCCGCACATATGCGTAGTTCCTAGCCGTAGACGATGCGGCGCAGCTGCCGGAGCGAGAGCTCGGGCGGCGCCACCGCTCGGTATCTGAGGTCCGCCTCGATCCGTTCGAAGATCGCCGCGTTCACCAGGCCCTGGGCCTGGAGTTCGCGGTGGCGGCGACGGACGTACTCCTCGGTCGTCTCGTCGAAGTAGGCGAGCACGTCCTGGATCACACGCAGCGCCTCGCCCCGGCTGAGGGGCGTGGACCGCGTCAGGTGATCAACAAGTTCGTCGTGCACCCGATGATCCTGGGGTACCGGAGGCTGTTTCGCAAGAATCGTGCCCGATTTCGGGCAGGCGGTGCTGGGCGGGGGCTACATGCGCTTGAGGATCGCCTGTTTGGCGAGGGTGAACTCCTCGTCCGTGAGCACCCCGGACCGGTGCAGCTCGCCCAGTTCCCGCAGCCGGCGCAGCAGGGCGTCGTGGTCGTCCTCGCCGGGGGAGGGCGCCGGCTGCCGGCCGGCCTCCGGTTCCGGGGCGTGCTCGCCCGCGGGGGCGGCGGGGTGCGGCAGACGGGCCTGGACGGCGGCGGCGACGAGCGCCATCAGGGGGTCCTTCTTGAAACCCCACAGCTCCACCGAGTGGGGGTCGTACTTGGCCGGGGCCTTGGTGGGGGAGTTCCGCACGAAGAAGCGCAGGTGCCCGTTCTCCAGGCCGGCCGCCGGCTGCCACTCCACGCCGGCCAGGTCCGTCACGGCGAGGGTGCGGGGGCCGGCGGCGGCCTTGGCGTCCTCCGTCTTCCAGTTCCACTCGAGCCGGACGCGCTCGCCGTCGAAGCTCGCCGTGCCGTCCCCGGCGGACACCGACAGCGGCACGGACGGGCCGGGCAGGAGGTACTCGGTCACCGGGTCGGAGGGGACCTGGTCCAGCAGCAGCGCGGTGCGGACCTCCTCCGTGAAGTACTCGGCGACGCCGTAGCGGTCGGATTCGACGACGAGCCGGTAGGGGTCGTGCGGCTCGGTGAGCCGGCCCCCGGCCGCGTGCAGCAGTGGATCGGCGCCGTCCCGCAGCCGCAGCCTGAGCTGCCCCGCCCTCTTGCCCTGTTCGAACGAGATCCCCGCCAACGCGCCCAGGGGCAGCGTCAGTTCACCCAGGGTCCTGCGGAGCAGGCCGACGTTCTTGTCCCGTCCGGGAGTCAGTCGCAGGGCCTCCCCGTCGAACGTCCACGTACCGTCCTTCTGGATGATTTCCACCATGGGGTGATTGTTTCACCGGAACTGCGGGAGAGTGGTCCATACCCTGTCCGGTTTCCCTTGCGGAGCCACGGAGTTGAGAAGGGAGCGCGTGTGAGACGGCAACGACGGCACCACGGAACGACTCCCCGTACCACCCGCCTGCTCGGATCCCTGCTGCTGGTCATGGCGGCCGGGAGCGTCATGGTGGGAGCGGCCCCCGCGCAGCGCGAGAGCGCGCGGGACACGACCCCCGTTCCCCTGGACCGGGTGATCCCGGCCCCCGCCTCGGTGGACCCGGGCGGATCCCCGTACCGCATCACCGAGGACACCCGGATCCGGGTCGACGGCTCCCGCGAGGCCCGCCGGGTCGGCGAGTACCTCGCGGACGTCCTGCGGCCCTCCACCGGCTACCGGCTGCCTGTCACCGACCACGGCAGGGGCGGCATCCGGCTCCGGATCGCCGAGGGCCCCTACGGCAGCGAGGGTTACCGCCTGCACAGCGGCCGCTCGGGCGTCACCCTCACCGCCGCCGGGCCCGCCGGGCTCTTCCACGGGGTGCAGACCCTGCGCCAGCTGCTCCCCGCGGCCGTCGAGGAGGACTCCGAGCAGCCCGGTCCCTGGCTGGTGGCGGGCGGCACCGTCACGGACACCCCGCGCTTCGGCTGGCGCGGCGCCATGCTCGACGTCTCCCGGCACTTCTTCTCCGTCGACGAGGTCAAGCGCTACATCGACCAGATCGCCCTGTACAAGATCAACAAACTGCACCTGCACCTCAGCGACGACCAGGGCTGGCGCATCGCCGTCGACTCCTGGCCGCGCCTGGCCACCTACGGGGGCTCCACCGAGGTCGGCGGCGGACCCGGCGGGTACTACACCAAGGCCGACTACAAGGAGATCGTCCGCTACGCCTCCTCCCGTCATCTCGAGGTCGTCCCCGAGATCGACATGCCGGGCCACACCAACGCCGCCCTCGCCTCCTACGCCGACCTGAACTGCGACGGCGTGGCACCCCCGCTCTACACGGGCACCAAGGTCGGCTTCAGCTCGCTGTGCGTCGGCAAGGAGATCACGTACGACTTCGTGGACGACGTGGTGCGGGAGACCGCCGCGCTCACGCCCGGCCGCTACCTCCACATCGGCGGTGACGAGGCGCACTCCACGCCGCACGAGGACTTCGTGACGTTCATGGACCGGGTGCAGCCGATCGTCGCGAAGTATGGCAAGACCGTGGTCGGCTGGCACCAGTTGACCGGCGCGGAACCGGCGGAGGGGGCGCTCGTCCAGTACTGGGGCCTGGACCGCACCAGTGACGCGGAGAAGGAGCGGGTGGCGGAGGCCGCCCGCAACGGCACCGGACTGATCCTCTCCCCGGCCGACCGGGCCTACCTCGACATGAAGTACGACAAGAACACGCCGCTCGGGCTGTCCTGGGCGGGGTACGTCGAGGTGCGGCGGTCCTACGACTGGGACCCGGGGACGTATCTGCCGGGCGTGCCGGCGTCCGCGGTGCGGGGCGTCGAGGCGCCGTTGTGGACGGAGACGCTGTCGGAGTCCGGGGAGCTGGAGTACATGGCCTTCCCCCGGCTGCCCGGGATCGCCGAGCTCGGGTGGTCGCCGGCGGCCGCGCGGGACTGGGAGGACTATCGCGTGCGGCTGGCTGCGCAGGCTCCGCGCTGGGATGCGCTGGGGATGGGTTATTACCGGTCGCCGCAGGTGCCGTGGTCTTGACGGCAGTGAGCCGGCTGCCGGCCGGTGGGGGCTGGTCGCGCCCACGCGGCGGAGCCGCATGTCGGCACAGCCCCGCGCCCCTGGGATGTTGAGGCTGGGGCGCTCATGGCCTCGGGGCGTTGCCCCTGAGGCATACGTGCTGACGGGTACCCCGGAGGACCGCACTCCGGGGTACCGGCCTGTTCGAAGGGTCAGAAGTCCGCGAGGGGGTTCCTCAGCGTGCCCACCAGCTGGAGGGCGCCGGACGGGTCTGTCAGGTCGACCATCTGCTTGTTGTCGCGCAGCTGGAGGCGATTCAGGCAGGACAGGGCGAACTCGGGGGCGAACATGTCGTACCGGGCGAACCGGTCGGCCAGTTCCGGCACCGACGCCTGGTACTCCCGGGTGACCTCCGCGACCGTGCGCCAGAAGCCGTCCTCGTCCAGGACGCCCTCCTCGGCGAGGTTCGCGGCGAGGAAGCGGAAGAAGCAGTCGAAGACGTCCGTGAAGACCGACAGGAGCTTGGTGTCGTCCGGGACCTCGACCCGGATGCGGGAGACCTCCGGCGGCAGCACCGCGTCCGGGTCCATCACCGCGATCTCCTCGGCGATGTCCTTGTAGACCGCCCGCCGCACCACCCCGTCCTCCAGCACCAGGATCACGTTCTCGCCGTGCGGCATGTACACCAGGTCGTAGGCGTAGAAGCTGTGCAGCAGCGGGACGTAGTACGCCCGCAGGTAGTGCCGCAGCCACTCGGCCGGGGCGAGCCCCGAGCGCTCGATCAGCGCGCCCGCGAAGGACCTCCCCTCGTGGTCGACGTGGACCAGGGAGGCCATGGTGGCGAGCGACTCGCCGTCGCGCAGGGACGGCACCGGGCTCTCCCGCCACAGTGCGGCCAGCATCTTGCGGTACGGCGAGGAGCGGTCCGTGGCCCGCTCGTACTCCAGGTGCCGGTAGCCCACGGCGGCCCGCTCCCGGATGATCGACAGTCCGGTGCCGCGCAGCACCGGGTCGTTCTCGATGAGCCGCGCCAGCCAGTCGTTGATGGCCGGGGTGGCCTCCATGTAGGCGGCGGACAGTCCCCGCATGAAGCCCATGTTGAGGACGGACAGCGCGGTCTTCACGTAGTGCTTCTCCGGGTGCGACCGGTTGAAGAACGTGCGGATGGACTGCTGGGCCAGGTACTCGTCGTCGCCCTCGCCCAGGCAGACCAGGTGCCGGCGGGCGACCTCGGCGGCGAAGGTGACGGACAGCTTGTTCCACCACTGCCAGGGGTGGACGGGGATCAGGAGGTACTCGGCGGGGTCGAGGCCCTGGTCGCGCAGCATGCCGTGGAAGCCCTCGACGGTCTCCCCGCCCAGCTCCTCCCGGATGAACGAGGCGTACTCGACCCCCGCGCCCGCCGTGAACGCGGCCCGCGAGCGGTGCGCCGCCAGCCACACCAGCCTCACCGGGTTGGCGGCCTCCGGCGCGTACGCCAGGTACTCGTGGATGCCGAAGCCGAGCCGCCCGTTGTTGGCGACGAAGCAGGGGTGGCCCTCGGTCATGCCGGTCTCGATGGCCTGGAAGCCGGCGTCGACCAGCTCGGCGGCTGTGACCTGCGGCTTGGTGAGCTTGTAGCAGGTGCCGGAGAGAGTGGAGGAGATCTCCTCCAGGTACACCGGCAGGACCTCGTCGCTCAGGCCCAGGGACTTCTGCAGCTCGATGAAGAAGTCGAGCGCGGCGAGCGGGAGTTCGGCGCCGTCGCGGTGACGGGCGATCGAGTCGGCGTCGATCTGCCAGTGGTCCAGGGCGCGCAGCCTCGCCGTGAAGGTGTACCGGGTCAGGCCGTCGTCGCTGCGGACGGCGTACCCGCCGTCGCCCGTGGGCTCCGGCGTGACGATCCGCTCGTGGGCGAACTCGGCCAGCGCCTTGCGGATCAGGAGGCGGTTGGCCCGCGCCCAGCGGTGGGGGGACAGGTGCGCCACGGCGTCGGACGGGGTCATGCGGTCACTCCTCGGGCGGTGGCGGCCTCGAACTGCTCGCGCGTGCAGAAGCTCAGCAGCGCGCGCTTCTCCGGCTTGTCGATCTCACGCTCGGGCACGAAGCCCACGGCCGCGTTCAGCGCGTGCACGGCCTTGTTGCCCACGTCCGGCTCGACCACCACGCGCCGGGTGGCCGGGTCGGCGAACAGCTCGCGCATCACGGCGGTGATGACGGCCCTGGTGAAGCCGTGGACCGGCCGGTCGGTCGGCGCGACCAGGAAGTGCATGCCGACGTCACCGGGCTCGGGGTCGTACAGGCCGGCGAGTTCGACGTACCGGGGGTCGTACTTCTCCATCAGGAATGCCGGTTCGCCGTCGTGCAGGCCCAGGTAGGCGTGGTGGTGCTCGTGGGCGGCGATCCGCAGGTACTCGCGCTCGACGTCCTGCAGATCCGCGTCCTGCATCATCCAGAACGCCGCCTTGGGATCGGTGACCCAGCGGTGCAGCAGCTCGGCGTCCTTCAGCGGGTCGAGGGGGCGGACGGTGAACGTGCCGATGCCGCTCATACGGCGAACTCCTGGAACGCGACGGCCTTCTCGACCGGGTAGTACTCGGTGCCCAGCAGCTCGCGGATGATGGACGCGTTCCGGTACGGGCCCATGCCCAGGTCGGGGCTGGTGATGCTGTGCGTGTGGACGCCGGCGTTCTGCAGGAAGACGCCGCGGCCGGTGACGTCGATGGCGTAGTTGCGGGCGACGTCGAAACGCCCGTGGCCGTCGAAGCGGAGCCGGTCGCGCACCGGGTCGAGGAAGGCCGGCGGCTCGTAGTGGTAGCCGGTGGCCAGCACCAGGCCCTCGGTGCGGATCCGGAAGTCCTTGCCCTGCTCGTCCTGGTGGAAGCCGAGCGTGTACCCGCCGTCCTCGTACCGGGCCGTGGTGAGCGTGGAGTTGGTGAGAAGCCGGGTGGGCAGCGGCCGGTCGCCGCGCTCGACGGTCTTCTGGTACAGCAGGTCGAAGATCGCGTCGATCAGCTCCGAGTTGATGCCCTTGAACAGGCCCTTCTGCTGCTTCTCCAGCCGGTAGCGGGTCTCCTCGGGCAGCGCGCGGAAGTAGTCGATGTAGTCCGGGGACGTCATCTCCAGGGTCAGCTTGGTGTACTCCAGCGGGAAGAACCGCGGGGAGCGGGTGACCCAGTTGAGCTCGTAGCCGTGGACGTCGATCTCGGAGAGCAGCTCGTAGTAGATCTCGGCGGCGCTCTGTCCGCTGCCGACGACCGTGACCGACTCCTTCGTCAGGAGCTCCGCCTTGCGGTGCACGTACCGCGCGGTGTGGAAGAGGCCGCCCTCCAGTCCGCGGCACGGCTCCGGGACGAACGGCACGGTCCCGGTGCCGAGCACCAGGTGCCGGGCACGGTACGTCCGCCCGGCCGCCGTCGCCACCGTGTACAGCCCGTCCCCCTCGTCGTACGTCACCTCGGTGACCGTCGTGCCGAAGCGGATGCTGCCGAGCTTGCCGGCGGCCCAGCGGCAGTAGTCGTCGTACTCGACCCGCAGCGGGTAGAAGTTCTCCCGTATGTAGAACGAGTACAGCCGGCCCTTCTCCTTCAGGTAGTTGAGGAAGGAGTACGGGGACGTCGGGTCGGCCAGGGTGACCAGGTCCGACATGAACGGCGTCTGGAGGTGGGCGCCGTCGAGGAACATCCCGGCGTGCCACTCGAAGTCCGGCTTGGACTCCAGGAAGACGCCGTTCAGCTCGTCGATGGGCTCGGTGAGGCAGGCGAGGCCGAGGTTGAAGGGGCCCAGGCCGATCCCCACGAAGTCGTAGGTGGCGTCCGGGGCTTCAGCAAGCGCGGTCAAGGGACTCTCCCAGGTACTGCTCGGCGTGGCCGGCGATCAGATCGAGGACGGCGGTGATGTCGGCCGTCGTGGTCTCGGGGTTCAGCAGGGTGAACTTCAGGTAGTGGCGGCCCGCCACCTTGGTGCCCGCGACCACCGCGTCACCGGAGGCGAACAGGGCCTTGCGAGCGTGGAGGTTGGCGTGGTCGATCTCGGCGGGGTCGGTGACGGCCGCCGGGACGTAGCGGAAGACCAGGGTGGAGAGGGCCGGCTCCACCACGACGTCGAAGCGGGGGTCGGCGGCCAGCAGTCTCCAGCCCTCCGCCGCCAGGTCGCACACCTCGTCGAAGAGCCGGCCGATGCCGTCGGCGCCCATGACGCGCAGCGTCATCCACAGCTTGAGCGCGTCGAAGCGGCGGGTCGTCTGCAGGGACTTGTCCACCTGGTTGGGGATGCGCTCGGTCACCATGCGGCGCGGGTTGAGGTACTCGGCGTGGTAGGTGGCGTGTCGCAGCGTGGCCGCGTCGCGGACCAGCACGGCCGACGAACTAACCGGCTGGAAGAAGGACTTGTGGTAGTCGACGGTGACGGAGTCGGCGTGCTCGATGCCGTCGATGCGGCCGCGGTGCTTCAGCGAGGCGAGCAGTCCGCAGCCGTAGGCGGCGTCGACGTGCATCCAGGCGCCGTACCGCTCGCACAGCCCGGCGATCCCGGGCAGCGGGTCGATGGAGCCGAAGTCGGTGGTGCCGGCGGTGGCGACGACGGCCATGGGGACCAGGCCCGCTTCGGCGCAGCGCTCCAGTTCGCGGGCGAGGGCGACGGTCCGCATGCGCTTGTCGTGGTCGACGGGTACCGCCACCACGGCGTCCGGTCCGAGGCCCAGCAGTTTCGCGGACTTCTGCACGCTGAAGTGGCTGGCCTCGGAGGCGAAGACGCGCAGTCTCGCCAGGTCGTCGGTCTTCGCCTCCTCGCGGGCCAGCAGCAGTGCCTGGAGGTTGGACTGGGTGCCGCCGGAGGTGAACACACCGTCGGCGGCCGGGCCGAGGCCGATGCGTCCGGTCGTCCAGTCGATGATCTTCCGCTCGATCAGGGTGCCGCCGGCCGACTGGTCCCAGGTGTCGAGGGAGGAGTTGACGGCGGAGAGCACCGCCTCGCCGAGCACGGCCGGGATGACCACCGGGCAGTTGAGGTGGGCGAGGTAACGGGGGTGGTGGAAGTAGACCGCGTCCCGGAGGTAGACGTCCTCCAGCTCGTCCAGCACCGCGGCGGTGTCGTGCAGTGGCTGGTCGAGGTCGATCGCGTCGATGCGCGGGGCGAGGGCGTCGACGGTGATACCGGTGAACGGCCGTTCGGTGGTGGCGAGTTTGGCGGCCACCCGCTCGACTCCTTGGGTCACTGAGCGTCGGTAGTGCTCCGCGGTGGTGTCGTTGAGCAGGTGCGAGCGCATGGGGGGTCCTCCGGTGGGGACGGTCCGGTGCGAGGAGCGGATGCCGCTGGGCGATACTTAGGTTAGCCTAACCTAAATTTCAAGGGGAGGGCCGGTTTCAGCCGTGACCGTGATCACTCCGGTGGCGGAGTGATGGAGCCTCAACCGTCGTCTCTTTCAGCCCTGTTCGCGCAGCTGCTCCTCCGTCAGCCCCCGTCGCCAGTAGCCCACGAACGTCACCCGCCGGCGGTCGACGCCGCGTTCGCCGACGAAGTGGCGACGCACCTGCTTCACGCAGCCCGCCTCCCCGGCGATCCAGACGTACGGCTGTGCGGCGGGCGGGAGTTCGGCGGTGCGGAGGCTGTCCAGCGCCATGGGGGAGCCCTCGGACCGGCCAACCGGCCCCTCCCGGACGAACCAGGTGATCTCCGCCTCGGCGTCGGTCGCCAGGTCCTGGACGTCCCCGGGGTGCGGCACCTCCAGCCACACCTGGGCGCGGGTACCGGCCGGAAGGCTCTCCAGGGCGGCGGCGGTGGCCGGCAGGGCGGTCTCGTCGGCCCAGAGCAGCACCAGGTCGGTGTCCTCGGGCGGCCGGAAGCGGATCGCGCGGTTGTCGGCGACCGCGGGGCCGAGCAGCAGCACCCGGTCCCCGGCGGCGGCACGGGCGGCCCAGCGGGAGGCCGGGCCCGCGGCGGACGCGCCGGCCTCCCCGGTGACGCCGTGCAGCACGAAGTCGACGTCGATCTCGGTGGTGCGCCCCCAGGCGTCCGCGCGCAGCGCCCGGAGCGTGTACGAGCGCATCACCGCCCGTACGTCGTCGGGCAGTTCGCGCCAGCCCTGCCACCATCCGTCACCGAGTTCCAGCGGCACGGCGGGCTCGTTCTGCCCGGGGTGCGGCAGGAACAGCGACAGGGACTGGTCGCGTCCCGCGGAGCGGAAGTCGCGCAGTTCCGGGCCGGTGAAGGTGACCCGGACCAGGGACGGGCCGAGCCGCCTCGTCGCTGCGACCTGGAGGGCGAAGAAGCGGAACGGGGCGGCTACGGCGGTGGTCACGTGTGGCTCCCGGGGAGGAGGGCTCTGTCAGGGACGGTCAGGCGACCTTCTTGGCCTTCTCGATGGCCTCGGCGAGGCTGTCCACCAGCGGGGCGCACTTGTCGTAGGACAGGATGGGCTCGGCGGAACGCGCGATGACCTGGCCGGCCTTGACGGCGGGGAGCTTCTTCCAGGTCGCCTCGGTGATGTCGGCGGGCTGGATGGCCGAGGTGCGGTCGTCCATCATGATGAGGTCGGCGGGGTACTTGTCGACGTTCTCCCAGCTCAGGCTCTCGAACCAGCCGCCGCCCTCGGCCTTGGCCTTCTCCGGCGGCTCGACGAAGTTCACGCCGAGGGCCTTGAAGTACTCCAGGTCGACGGAGAGGTTGGTGCCGGAGACGTAGAAGAGCTCCGGGCTCGCGGAACCGGCCATCACCCTGATGCCGGGGTTGGCCTTGACGGCCTTGCGCAGCCGCTCCGAGGCCTCCTCGAACCGCTTCTTGGCCTCGGTGGCCTTCGCCGCCTTCATGTCGCCGCCCAGGGACTCGGCGAGCTCCCACATCCGCTGGAGCGGGCCGGTCAGCTGACGGTCGTACACGGAGATGCCGACGCTCGGGGCGAGCTTGGCGATCTTCTCCTTGGACGCCTCGGGGACGTACCAGAGGGTGCCGGCGTCGTCGAACATCGTGGAGATCAGGACGTCGGGGGCGAGCGTCGCGTACTTCTCGACGTTGAACTGGTCCCAGACGTTGCCGAGAACGGTCACCTTGCTGACGTCCATGTCGCCGGCCTGGACGTCGGCCTTGCCGTCCTTGGTCTTGGTCGGTCCGAAGACGCCCTTGACCTGCACGCCGTAGTCGTACAGCGCGGCGGCCACACCGGTGAACGCGACGATGCTCGCGGGTACCTTGTCGAGCTTCACCGTGGTGCCGCGGTCGTCCTTGAAGGACCAGGGGCCGGACTTGGCGTCGCCGCCCGCCGAGCCCGAGCCGCCGTCCTTCGCGTCGTCGTCACCGCAGGCGGTGAGCACGGCGCCGAGTCCGAGGGCGCCACCGGCGGCGAGCAGTCCCCGACGGGAGAAGCGGGCGGCGGTTCTGGCGTTCGACATGGGTGGATCTGCTTTCGTGCGTACGGAGCCTGCCTCGGCTGGGATCAGGATTAGGTTAGCCTAACCTCATGATCTGTCCAGAGGGCGCCCGGTGTCAGTCCCTGCCGTACCGGAGGAAGGCGGACGTGTCCACCGTCCAGGGACCGAACGGGACTCGGTCCCCGAAGATGTACCTCCAGGCTCCCTCCAGGCGCTCGGCGAGAGCCCCGAGCTCCTCGGCGAGCGCGCGCATCTTCGCGTAGGCCATGGCCTCAGCGTGCGAGGCGGAACGCCGGTCCGCGCCGCGACGGCGCGGACCGGCCCCGGGGCTCAGCCCGTCAGCCCCAACTCCCGTGCGATCAGCATCCGCTGGACCTCGCTCGTGCCCTCGCCGATCTCCAGGATCTTCGAGTCGCGCCACATGCGGGCCACCGGGTACTCGTTCATGAACCCGTAGCCCCCGTGGATCTGCGTGGCGTCCCGGGCGTTGTCCACGGCGACCGTGGAGGAGTACAGCTTGGCCAGCGCCGCCTCCTTCTTGAAGGGCTCGCCCGCCACCAGCCGGCTCGCCGCGTCCCGCCAGGCGAGGCGGGAGGTGTGGGCCTTCATCTCCATGTCGGCGATCTTGAACTGGATCGCCTGGTTGGCGCCGATCGGGCGGCCGAACGCGTGCCGCTCCCTGGCGTACTTCACCGACTCGTCCACACAGCCCTGCGCCAGCCCCGTGCCCAGCGCCGCTATGGCGATGCGGCCCTCGTCCAGGATGCGCAGGAACTGGGCGTAACCGCGGCCCTCCTCACCGAGCAGGTTGGCGGCCGGCACGCGCACGTCCTGGAAGGACAGTTCGCGCGTGTCCGAGGCGTTCCAGCCGACCTTCGAGTAGGGAGCCGCGACCGTGAAGCCCGGGGTCCCCGACGGGACGATGATCGCCGAGATCAGCGGCTTGCCGTCCGGCTTGCGGCCGGTGACCGCCGTGACCGTGACCAGGCCCGTGATGTCCGTGCCGGAGTTGGTGATGAAGCACTTCGTGCCGTTGATCACCCATTCGTTCGTCGACTCGTCCAGACGCGCCGTCGTGCGGGTCGCGCCGGCGTCGCTGCCGCCGTCGGGCTCCGTCAGGCCGAACGCGCCCAGGATCTCGCCCGAGCACAGCCGGGGGAGCCACTCGCGCTTCTGCTCCTCGGTGCCGAAGAGGTGCAGCGGCATCGCGCCGAGGGAGACCCCGGCCTCCAGGGTGATGGCCACCGAGGAGTCGACCCGGGCCAGTTCCTCCAGGGCCACGCCGAGGGCGAAGTAGTCGCCGCCCATGCCGCCGTACTCCTCCGGGAACGGCAGGCCGAACAGGCCCATGCGGCCCATCTCCCGCACGATCTCGTAGGGGAACTCGTGCCGCTCGTAGAAGTCACCGATCTTCGGCGCCACCACGTCGTGCGCGAACTCCTCGACGGTACGGCGGAGTTCTTCCAGTTCGGGGGAGAGCTTGTGGTCCATGGTCGTCACGACTCCTGGTGGGAGAGGGCTCGTACGGTGCGGGACGGGCTGGGTCGGCCCAGGTGGGCGGCCATCCAGACGCTCGTGGCGACCAGACGGCCGAGGTCGACCCCGGTGTCGATGCCGAGGCCCTGCAGCATCCACACGAGGTCTTCGGTGGCGAGGTTGCCGGTGGCGGACTTCGCGTAGGGGCAGCCGCCCAGTCCGCCGGCGGAGGCGTCGACCGTGGCGACGCCCTGCTGGAGCGCGGCCAGCGTGTTGGACAGGGCCTGGCCGTAGGTGTCGTGGAAGTGCACGGCCAGCGCCGCCACCGGGACGTCCGCCCCGGTGAGCGCGGAGAGCAGCGCCGTCACATGACCCGGGGTCGCCACCCCGATCGTGTCGCCCAGGCTCAGCTCGTCGCAGCCCATGTCCAGCAGGGCCCGGCACACCCGCACCACCTGGCCGACGGGGACCGCGCCCTGCCACGGGTCGCCGAAGCACATCGAGAGGTAGCCGCGGACGTGCACGTCCCGTGCCTTCGCCCGCGCCACCACCGGTTCGAACATGGCCAGCGCCTCGTCCACCGTGCGGTTGAGGTTGGCCTTGGCGAAGGACTCCGTGGCGCTGGCGAAGACCGCCACCCGCCGGACGCCCAGCGCGAGCGCGCGGTCCAGGCCGCGCTCGTTCGGCACCAGGACCGGCAGCTCCACCGGCAGATCGGACACCGCCGGGTACAGGTCCTCGGCGTCCGCGAGCTGGGGCACCCACGTGGGGTGGACGAAGCTCGTCGCCTCGATGGTGGTCAGACCGGTCCCGGCCAGCCGGCGGACGAACTCCGCCTTGACGGCCGTGGGGACGGTCGCCTTCTCGTTCTGCAGGCCGTCGCGCGCGCCCACCTCGTGGATGCGCACGCGCGCGGGCAGGCCCTCGGCCGGTACGGCCATGGGCAGGCCCAGTTCCGGGGCGTTCATGCCGTCTCCTCCGTCACGGGCGCGATCACGGCCAGCACCTGGTCCATGGCGACCGTCGTGCCCGGGGCCACGTCCAGTTCGGTGACCGTGCCGGCATGCGGGGCGGAGATGACGTGCTCCATCTTCATCGCCTCCACCACCAGCAGGCTCTGGCCCGCGCTCACCTCGTCGCCGACGGCGACCTTCACCACCGTCACCGTGCCCGGCATCGGCGCGGTCAGCGAGTCGGCGCCCGCCTGACCCGCCCGGGTGAGGGACGCGGCGACCGGGTCGTGATCGCGCACGTGCCAGACGTCGCCGTCACGGCCGAGCCAGGTGCCGTCCGCCGCGGTGGCGAAGCTGTGGACGACGCCGTCGAGCGCGAGGGTGAACCGGTCGCCGCCCACCGGTCCCGCGGACCCCCGCAGCGGGGTGCCGGACCCGGGAAGCAGCAGTTCCGTGCCGCCGTCCGGCGTGCTGCGCACGCGCACGGTCACCGGGTCCCGGCCCGCCGCCCGCAGGTGATGCGCGGTCCACGCCCGCGCGCCGCCCAGGCGCCAGCCGTCGGCCGTGTCGAAGGGATCGGCCCAGCCGGACCCGCCGGCGGGCGCGAGGCGGGCCTGCCGCAGCAGTGCCGCCGCCGCGTACGCCTCCGCCGGCACCTCGTCCGGTACGAGCCCGTCCACCGCACGCTCGACCAGCCCGGTGTCCATGTCGCCGCTGACCACCGCCGGGTGCGCGAGCAGCCGCCGCAGGAACCCGGCGTTGGTCTGCACGCCCAGCGTGACCGTCTCCGCGAGGGCGGCCCTCAGCTTGCGCAGCGCGGTCGCGCGGTCGGGGCCGTACGCGATCACCTTGGACAGCATCGGGTCGTAGAGGCTGCCGACCTCCGTGCCCTCGCTCAGCCCGGAGTCGGTGCGCACGCCGTCGCCCTGCGGCTCGTGCAGCTTCAGCACCGTGCCCCCGGACGGCAGGAATCCGCGGGCCGGGTCCTCCGCGCAGACACGCGCCTCGACGGCGTGGCCGGTGAGCCGGACGTCCTCCTGCCCGAACGGCAGCGGCTCGCCCGCCGCCACCCGCAGCTGCCACTCCACCAGGTCCAGGCCCGTGACCAGCTCGGTGACCGGGTGCTCCACCTGGAGGCGGGTGTTCATCTCCATGAAGTAGTACGACGAGGGGTCGTTGCCCGGGACGATGAACTCCACCGTGCCCGCGCCCCGGTAGCCGCAGGAGCGGGCCGCCTGGACCGCCGCCTCGCCCATCGCGGCCCGGGTCTCCTCGTCGAGGAGCACACTGGGCGCCTCCTCGATGATCTTCTGGTGGCGCCGCTGGAGCGAGCACTCGCGCTCGCCCAGGTGGACGACGCCCCCGTGCCCGTCGGCCAGCACCTGGATCTCGATGTGCCGGGGGCGGTCGATCCACCGCTCGACCAGCAGGGTGTCGTCACCGAAGGAGGCGCGGGCCTCGCGGCGGGCCGCGGCGATCTCCTCGGCCAGCTTCGCCGCGTCCCGCACCAGGCGCATGCCCTTGCCGCCGCCGCCCGCCGAGGGCTTCAGCAGCACCGGCATGCCGATCTCCCGGGCCGCGTCGGCGAGCTGCTCGTCGGTCAGCCCGCTGCCGCTGGAGCCCGGCACGACCGGGACCCCGGCCGCCCGCACCGTCTCCTTCGCGCGGATCTTGTCGCCCATCAGGGAGATCGCGTCGGCCGGGGGCCCGATGAACACCAGCCCCGCCTCGCCGCACGCCCGCGCGAATCCGGCGTTCTCGGCGAGGAAGCCGTACCCGGGGTGGACCGCCTGCGCGCCGGTGCGTGCGGCCGCCTCCAGCAGCCGCTCCACCGACAGATAGCTCTCCGACGCCGCCGCCGGGCCGATCCGCACCGCCGTGTCGGCCTCCCGGACGTGCCGGGCGTCGGCGTCCGCGTCGGAGTACACGGCCACCGAGCGCACGCCCATCGACCGCAGGGTGCGGATCACCCGGACGGCGATCTCGCCCCGGTTGGCCACCAGCACCGTCTCGAACATCTGCTCTGTCATCGTCAGGGGTCCCCTCACATCCGGAAGACGCCGAACTGAGGGTCACTCAGTGGCGCGTTGGCGCACGCGGTCAGGGCCAGGCCCAGGACCTGCCGGGTCTCCATCGGGTCGATCACGCCGTCGTCCCAGAGGCGGGCCGTCGCGTAGTAGGCGCTCCCCTGACGCTCGTACTGGGCGCGGATCGGGGCCTTGAAGGCGTCCTCGTCCTGGGCCGGCCACTCCTCGCCGCGCGCCTCCATCTGGTCGCGCTTCACGGTCGCGAGGACCGAGGCGGCCTGCTCACCGCCCATCACCGAGATCTTGGCGTTGGGCCACATCCACAGGAAGCGGGGGGAGTACGCCCTGCCGCACATCGAGTAGTTGCCCGCCCCGTACGACCCGCCGACCACCACCGTCAGCTTCGGCACGCGCGTGCAGGCGACCGCCGTGACCATCTTGGCGCCGTGCTTGGCGATGCCGCCCGCCTCGTAGTCCTTGCCCACCATGAAGCCCGAGATGTTCTGCAGGAACACCAGCGGGATGCCGCGCTGGTCGCACAGCTCGATGAAGTGGGCGCCCTTCTGGGCGGACTCGGCGAACAGGATGCCGTTGTTGGCGACGATGCCCACCGGGTGGCCGTGGATCCGCGCGAAGCCGGTGACCAGGGTCTGCCCGAACTCCGACTTGAACTCGGCGAAGCGGGAGCCGTCCACCACGCGCGCGATGATCTCCCGTACGTCGTAGGGGGTGCGGGAGTCGACCGGCACCACCCCGTACAGCCCGGCGGGGTCCACCTTGGGCTCGACGGCCCGCTCCACCTGCCAGGGCAGGGACCCGCGCGCCGGGAGCGTGGAGACGATGGTCCGCACGATCCTGAGCGCGTGCGCGTCGTCCTCCGCGAGGTGGTCGGTCACGCCGGACACCCGCGAGTGGACCTCGCCGCCGCCCAGCTCCTCCGCCGTGACCACCTCGCCGGTGGCCGCCTTCACCAGGGGCGGGCCGCCGAGGAAGATCGTGCCCTGGTTGCGCACGATCACCGCCTCGTCGCTCATCGCCGGGACGTACGCCCCGCCCGCCGTGCAGGAGCCGAGCACCGCCGCGATCTGCGGGATGCCGGCCCCGGACATCCGGGCCTGGTTGTAGAAGATCCGCCCGAAGTGGTCCCGGTCCGGGAACACCTCGTCCTGCATCGGCAGGAAGGCGCCGCCCGAGTCCACCAGGTAGACGCAGGGGAGCCGGTTGTCCAGGGCCACCTCCTGCGCGCGCAGGTGCTTCTTCACCGTCATCGGGTAGTACGTGCCGCCCTTGACGGTGGCGTCGTTGGCCACGACCACGCACTCGCGGCCGGCGACCCGGCCGATACCGGCGATCACACCGGCCGCCGGGGCCTGCCCCTCGTACATCCCGTCGGCCGCCAGCGGGGCCAGCTCCAGGAAGGGCGAGCCGGGGTCGAGGAGGGTGTCCACGCGGTCGCGCGGGAGCAGCTTCCCGCGCGCGGTGTGCCGTGCCCGCGCCCGCTCACCGCCGCCGAGTGCCGCCGCGGCCAGCTTGCCGCGCAGCTCCTCGACGAGGGCGTGGTGCGCCTCCTCGTTGGCCCGAAAGGCCTCCGACGCGGGATCGGCCGCGCTGTGAAGCTCCGGTGCCTCATGCATCCTGCGGGTCCCCTCACGTTGTTAATGAGCGTTAACGCATTTCCTCCAGGTTAACGAGCGCTAACCTCGCTGTCTAGAATCGTCTTCATGGCCACCAGAACCGACGCCCCCACCCGCCGTGAGCAGATCCTCAGGGAGGCCGCCCGGCTCTTCGCCGAGCGCGGGTTCCACGGCGTCGGGGTCGACGAGATAGGCGCCGCGGTCGGCATCAGCGGACCCGGGCTCTACCGGCACTTCGCGGGCAAGGACGCGATGCTCGCGGAGCTGCTCGTGGGCATCAGCGGCTCGCTGCTCACCGGAGCGAAGCGGCGCCTGACGGAGGCGGACGGGGTGGCCGGCCCCGGCGCGGTCCTCGACTCGCTGATCGAGGGGCACATCGACTTCGCGCTCGACGACCGCCCCCTCATCACCCTGCACGACCGTGAGCTGGACCGCCTGCGGGACAGCGACCGCAAGCTCGTGCGCCAGCTTCAGCGGCAGTACGTGGAGCTGTGGGTGGAGGTGGTCCGCGAGGTCTATCCGGGCCTGGCCGAGCCGGTGGCCCGCTCGGCGGTCCACTCGGTCTTCGGCCTGCTCAACTCCACCCCGCACCTGGGCCGCGCCGGCTCCCTGCCCGGCCGGGGGGCCACGGCGGCCCTGCTGCACCGCATGGCGAGGGGTGCCTTCGCGGCGGCGGCAGCGGACGGCGTGGGCTGACCCGTGCCCGGTCCCGCGCGCCTCGGTCCCGCGCGGGACCGAGGCTCTCACTTGCCCGGTGGGACGGCGTCCGGCGCGGGGGCGTCCGGGGTGGAAGCCTCCGTGCCGGGGGCGAACGGCTGGACGTCCTGATCGCAGACGGCGCCGCGGGGCGGCAGCGCTCCGGCGAGGAAGTAGCGGACCTCGTGGTCGCTGACGCACTGGCTGGGATTCAGCAGAGCGGTGTGCCCGTAGCCGCGGACGGTGATGAGGCGGGCATGGGCCAGGCGCCCGGTCAGGGACACCGCCTGCGGGTACGGGGTGGCGGGGTCGTAGGTGGTGTTGACGGTGAGCAGAGGAGGGGTGGGCCGGTTCCACGGCCCGGTGTAGGGCGCGGCCGCCCGGGCGGGCCAGGTGGCGCACGGCTCGGAGAGCCACGTCCAGTACCGGCCCACGTCGCCGGACCGGGCGTGGGCGTACTTCTCGAAGGCGGGGTACAGGCGGGTGTCGCGCGGGACCGGGCTCTCCGAGCACTGCACCGCGTACGGCGGCTCGATCTCCGGGTACACGGGCGGCTGGGCGGCGGGGGACCTCCCGGGGGTCACGGATTTCCCGGCGGCCGTGGAGGTCTCGGACGCCCCGGACGGGCCGTCGGGTGCCGAGGGTGAGGGGGCGCGTCCTTCCCAGAGGGCCTGGAGGAGTCCGGCCAGGTCGGTCCACCCGGGATCGACGAAGTAGAGTCCCTCGACGACCGCGGCGACGGTGGCCGCGTAGGTCCACTCGCCCTGCGGCTGCGCGGCCAGGCGGCGCAGCAGCCGTTCGAACTTGTCGCGGGTGGCCCGCGGGGTGCCCGCGGAGAAGGCGCAGCGGTCCGTCGTGGTGCGGCCGCACAGGTCGAGGAAGCGGGCGAGGGTCTGCGCGGACCCGACGTCGGCCCGCGCGCGCAGGTCCGTGGGCAGCGGTGGGGACGGTCTCGTCCAGGTGACGGGATCGACGCCGCCGTCCAGGACCATGGCCCGTACGGAGCCGGGGAAGAGGTTGGCGTAGGTGGCGCCGAGGAAGGTGCCGTAGGAGACGCCCAGGTAGTTGAGCCCCCGTTCGCCCACGGCCTGGCGCAGCAGGTCCAGGTCGCGGGCGGTGTCCGCGGTGGAGACGTGCCGGAGCAGGTCCGGCACGCGCTGCTGGCAGAGCCGGCCCAGTTCCGCGAAGGCGGAGATCCACGCCGCCCGTTCACGGGCGCCCACGGGGAAGCCGTCGGGCACCCGCGCGCTCCAGGCCGCGAACTCCTCGGCGCTGGTGAAGCACCTGACGGCCGTGGAGCGTCCGACCCCGCGCGGGTCCCAGCTCACGATGTCGAACCGCTCGCGCAGTTCCCGGGGGAAGGCCTCGTACGCGACGGGCAGCGCCGCCGTACCGGCCGTGGCGTTCCCGGGGCCGCCTGGGTTGAAGAACAGGGAGCCGGCGCGGTGGGCCGGATCGGTCGCGGGCCGTCTGATGACGGCGAGGTCGATCGTGCGCCCCCCGGGGTGCCGGTGATCGAGCGGCACCTCGGCGGTGGCGCACTGGAACCCGGGCGCGTAGGAGCAAGGGCTCCAGTCCAGACGGGGCACCGCCGCTGCCACCGTTCCCACCGCCGTGCGCCCGGCGGTGGCGGTGGCGGGGGCCGCGGTGGCCAGGACGCAGGCGGCGGCCGCGGCGGCGACCGCGCCCCGCCGCCGTGCTCTTCGCCGTGCTCGTGGGAGAGATGACATGCGGGTGACCTTCCTCGGCCCCGGTCGGCAGCCGGACCGTGAGCTGCGGTGTCCGCGAACCGGACTGTTCGCAGCCTGCGCCGACACCGCTCCCCTCGCCCGGTGGGTGAGCCGTCCGGGCGACCGGGGGAGAGAGTGACGAGGGTTACGGCGGAGGGTGTCTGGACGCACCTTCCTACTCGCCGGTACGGTTATCTCTGAGCAAGCGCTTAGCCATGGGCTGGAACCATCAACTGAGGGACCCGACGGCGAGCAACCAGGTACGCGAGAGCGGCGCCGGTCCAGGCGCGGAGAAGGGTGGGTGGCGGCGGTGCGCCGTACTGTTTTCAACGAGGACCACGAGGCGTTCCGGGAGACCATCCGCGCCTTCATCGAGGCCGAGGTCGTCCCCGTCTACGACGAGTGGTTCGCGGCGGGCCAGGCGCCCCGCGACTTCTACTACAAGCTCGGCGAGCTGGGCATCTTCGGCATCAGCGTGCCCGAGGAGTTCGGCGGCGCGGGCATGGACACCCACAAGTTCGAGGCCGTCCTCTACGAGGAGACCGCCCGCGCGGGCGTCCAGTTCGGCGGCTCCGGCGTGCACGTGCTGCTCGCCCTGCCCTACCTCAAGATGCTGGCCACCGACGAGCAGAAGAAGCGGTTCCTGCCGAAGTTCGTCTCCGGCGAGGAGATGTGGGCCATCGCGATGACCGAGCCGGGCACCGGCTCCGACCTCGCGGGCATGAAGACCACCGCCAAGCTCAGCGAGGACGGCACCCACTACGTCCTCAACGGCGCCAAGACCTTCATCACCGGCGGCGTCCACGCCGACAAGGTGATCGTCTGTGCCCGCACCGCCGCCCCGACGGCCGAGGACCGCCGCCACGGCATCTCCCTGTTCGCCGTCGACACCAAGTCCGAGGGCTACTCGGTCGGCCGCAAGCTCGACAAGCTCGGCCTGAAGACCTCCGACACCGCCGAGCTGGCGTTCGTCGACGTCAAGGTGCCCGTCGAGGACCTCCTCGGCGAGGAGAACAAGGGCTTCTACTACCTCGGCCACAACCTGGCCTCCGAGCGCTGGGGCATCGCCTTCGGCGCCTACGCGCAGGCCAAGGCCGCCGTCCGGTTCGCCAAGCAGTACGTGCAGGAGCGCACCGTCTTCGGCAAGCCGGTCGCCCACTTCCAGAACACCAAGTTCGAGCTGGCCGCCTGCCAGGCCGAGGTGGACGCAGCCGAGGCCGTCGCCGACCGTGCCACGGAGGCCCTCGACGCGGGCGAACTCACCCCCGCCGAGGCCGCCAGCGCCAAGCTGTTCTGCACCGAGGTCGCGCACCGCGTCATCGACCGCTGCCTCCAGCTGCACGGCGGGTACGGCTACATGAACGAGTACCCGATCGCCCGCCTGTACGCGGACAACCGTGTCAACCGCATCTACGGCGGCACCAGCGAGATCATGAAGTCGATCATCGCCAAGGACATGGGCCTGTAAGGTCCCGGAAATCCCTGCCGTATACAACTGACCTCATGAGTCAGGCACTTCAGGAGCTCCTCGATCTGCTCGACCTCGAGCAGATCGAGGAGAACATCTTCCGCGGCCACTCCCGCCCCGCCGTCGTCCCCCGCGTCTTCGGCGGGCAGGTCGCCGCGCAGGCGCTCGTCGCCGCGGGGCGGACCGTCCCCGAGGACCGGCCCGCCCACTCCCTGCACGCGTACTTCCTGCGCTCCGGCGACCCCGGCGCACCGATCGTCTACACCGTCGACCGGATCCGCGACGGCCGCTCCTTCACCACCCGGCGGGTGGTCGCGGTCCAGCACGGCAAGCCGATCTTCCACCTGTCGGCGTCCTTCCAGACCTACGAGGAGGGCCTGGACCACCAGGAGCCGATGCCGCCGTCCCCCGACCCGGACACGCTGCCCACCTCGGAGGACCGCCTGCGTGGCTACGCCCACCTCGCCCCCGAGGTCGTGGACCGCTTCCTGGAGGCACGCGCCGCCGTCGACCTGCGCTACGTGGACGAGCCGCCCTACGGCCGCTTCGGCGAGCCCCGCGCACCGCACTCCCAGGTGTGGTTCCGCACCAACGGCAAGCTCGCCGACGACCCCCTGCTGCACGTCGTCCTCGCCACGTACGTCTCCGACATGACGCTGCTGGACTCCGTCCTCCTCGCCCACGGGCGCGGCGGCTGGGCCGTCGGCGACGTGGTCGGCGCGTCCCTGGACCACGCCATGTGGTTCCACCGCCCGTTCCGCGCCGACGAGTGGCTGCTGTACGACCAGCAGTCCCCCTCGGCCCACGGCGGCCGGGGCCTCGGCCAGGCCCGCATCTACACCCAGGACGGCCGCCTCGCGGTCTCGGTCATCCAGGAGGGCGTGGTCCGCGTCCCGCGCGGGGCGCGGGAGCCGGTGCGCGGGGGCCGGGAGACGTAATGCCCGGTGCGGCTGGGCAGTGATTGTGTCGACGTTCCGCAATCAAGCCGAGGGGGGACCGTGCCCACCAGCGCGAAGGATCTGGTCGAGAAGGTCGTCAAGCAGCGAGCGGCTTACGAGCGCGACCAGAAGGCGAAGCCCCATCCCGACAACATCAGACTGCTCCAGATCGACGCCGACATCGCCCTGGCCCGGAGCAACCTCGAACTGGCCGAGGCCCTCAAGGCCTCGGCCGACGCCAGGAGCAGGAGCAGCGGCGCCCTCAAGGACGCCGTCGGCGCCCTGGCCACCAAGGTCACGGCCCTGACGGCCAAGATCGCCGAAACCGGCAAACGCTGAGCCGAGGGCTCGCGACCGTCCCGGGCCTGCGTCACACCCCGCGCCCGGGACGGGTCCTCAGCCGATCCCGATCCCCGCCTCCGCCAGCAGGTACGCCGTCATCGGGTCGTAGTGGCGGGGGCTGGTGACGTGGTCGTCGAGGGGGACCGTCACCTGGACGGTGCCCTCGGACTCGGCGAGGAAGAGGGCCGGGTCGTTGCAGTCGGCGTAGCCGACGGAGTCGACACCGTACTGCCCGGCCGCGCCCGCCCAGCCGTGGTCGGCGACGACCAGGTCGGGCAGCGGGCGGCCCCCGCGCTCCAGGGCGGTCAGGATCGCCTTCATGGGCTCCCCGGAGTGGGTGTGCCACAGCGTGGCGCCGTGCTCCAGCACCGCGACGTCCGCGAACTGCATCACATAGCCCTCGTCCGTCGTCAGCCCGTCCGGGATGACGACGATCTCGCAGCCGGCCGCCCGCAGCGCGGCCGCCGTCGCGCGGTGGACGTCGAGCAGCCCGCCCGGGTGGCCGGTGGCGAACAGCACCCGCTGCCGTCCCTCCGCCGCCTTGCGCAGCCGTCCCCCCATCCGCTCAAGGCCCGCGACGGTCAGCTCCGGGTCGATGGTGTCCTGCCCGTACCGGTGCTCGGGATCGTCGTTGACGCCGACCCGCTCCGCCATCACCGCGAGCACGTCCTGCTCGTCGCTCCAGCGGTCGCCGAGTTCCAGGCCGAGCCAGTAGTGACGGTCGCCGTTCGCCAGCTTGCGGTAGTGGGAGAGGTTGTTCTCGCGCGGCGTGGCGACGTCGCCCGCGATGCGCGTGGCGACCAGGTGCTCGACGAGTTCGACGCGGCTGGGTGTCCCGGATATCGGCATGCCCCCCATTGTGGAGCAGTGCCCCGGGGGCGTCCCTGGCGTATCGCGCGCTGGGACGTGCGTCACGTACTCAGCCGGCTGCGTACGGATACTCAGCGCTCGGGTGGCTCAGGTGCGGCGCAGCGCGAACCACAGCTCCATCCGGACGTCCGGGTCGTCCAGGTCCGCCTCCAGCAGCGCCGCGCACCGTGCGATGCGCTGCCGCACGGTGTTGCGGTGCACGGACAGGGCCACCGCCGTGCGGTCCCAGCTGCCGTGCAGCGAGAGCCAGGTGCGCAGGGTGTCGTTAAGGGCCGGGACGGCCGCTATCGGCGCGAGCAGCGCCCGGGCGTGGGCGTCCGCGTCCCGCGCCGGGACGAGGTCGGCGAGGGCGGGGCGGTCGCCGTGCCGGACCAGCGGAGCGCGGGTGGCGCGGGCCCGGGCCAGGGCACGGGCCGCCTGCGTGTCGGCGGCCGGCCAGTCGGGCGGGGCCGCCGCCGCGCTCACGCCGAGCGTCCAGCCCGGCACCCGCTCCACCGTCCGCCCGTCGGGCACCAGTACCCGCACCACCTCGCCCGCCACGTCCACCAGCGACGAACCGAGGGCGGCGCCCAGCGCGGAGGCGGCCACCGGGTCCGGCGCCGCCCGCCCGTCCGGCCTGCCGTGCACCACCCGCCACCGGTCCCCGCCGAGCAGCGGCGCCACCTCCGCGGGCGCCGCGCCCAGCAGCAGCCGTACCAGCGCGGAGGAGCGGCCGGCGCCGGAGCCGCTGTGCCGTTCGCCGGTGAGCAGGGAGAGCAGCACGGCGGCGACGGACGCGATGGTGTGGTCGCCCGCGTCCCGCTGCGGGGCGGCCGTCCCCAGCACGAACCCCTCGCCGTTGCCCAGCGCGTGGGCGACCAGCCGCACCCCGGCCACCGTGTCGGACGCCGAGGAGGGACGGGCGTCCGACGGCTCCTGTCCCGACGGCCGCACCACCTCCGCGAGTTTCGCCAGCGCGGTCCGCGCCTCCGCGCCGGGGTCGGGTCCCGCGTCCGCGATCGGCGTGCCCTCGGGGCCGTACAGCACCGCGCGTCCGCCCAGACGGCGGGCGAGCTGCTGGAGGACGGCGGGGACCGGGTCGGGGCGGGCGGCAGCCGTGGCGAGGCTCTGCTGCGCCTCCGTGACCCGCCGCAGCTCGGCCGTGCGGGCCTGCGCCATCAGCTGCCACAGCGCCCGCGCCACCGCCGAGAAGGTGGTCCGCGGCGGCACCTCCAGCAGCGGCAGCCCGTGCATCTCGCACGCCTCCACCAGCGCCCCGGGCACCGTGTCGTGCACCGGCGCGACGCCGAAGCCGAGCGCCGCCCCACCCGCCGCGACGATCCGCGAGACGTACGCGTCGAAGTAGCCCGCGCCCGCGCCGTCCGGGATGTGTACGCCCGCCGACAGCAGCAGTTCGCCGCCCAGCAGGTACGGGTAGGGGTCGGCCATCTCCGAGGTGTGCGCCCAGTGCACGACGACCGCCGGGTCCGCGGGGCCGGCGATCCGGCGCAGGCCCAGGTCCGCACGGGCCAGCAGCGCGTCCAGGGGGACGGGAGGGGTGGGCGGAACAGTGGGGTCCGGCATGGTGGACGTTTCCTCCATCCCAAGCGGCCGATCTGGATGAAACGTATACTTCGCAGTCGCTTTTCGGCCACCTAAGGTCGGGTCACCGGCAACCCGCGGGTACGGGCGGATGTCCCCGCGCGGCGCCGGTGAGCGCGATCCGTCTGCACGACACGCCACCGACAGTGCGCGAAGGAGGCCCCCGCATGGCCGTGGACTACCTGGTCATCGTCGTCTATCTGGCCGGCATGCTGGCCATGGGCTGGTGGGGCATGCGCCGCGCCAAGTCCAAGAGCGAGTTCCTGGTGGCGGGCCGCCGCCTGGGCCCCGCCATGTACTCCGGCACCATGGCCGCCATCGTCCTCGGCGGCGCGTCCACCATCGGCGGCGTGGGCCTCGGCTACCAGTACGGACTGTCCGGCGCCTGGATGGTGTTCACCATCGGCCTCGGACTGCTCGCCCTGAGCGTCTTCTTCTCCGCCCGCATCGCCCGGCTGAGGGTCTACACCGTCTCCGAGATGCTCGACCTGCGCTACGGCGGCCGGGCCGGCGTCATCTCCGGCCTCGTCATGTGGGCGTACACCCTCATGCTCGCGGTGACCTCGACGATCGCCTACGCCACGATCTTCGACGTCCTCTTCGACATCAACCGCACCCTCGCGATCGTCCTCGGCGGCTCGATCGTCGTCGCGTACTCCACGCTCGGCGGCATGTGGTCGATCACGCTCACCGACATGGTGCAGTTCGTCGTGAAGACGATCGGCGTGCTGCTCCTGCTGCTGCCCATCGCCGTGGTCAAGGCGGGCGGGTTCGCCGAGATGAAGGCGCAGCTGCCCACCGAGTACTTCGACCCGCTGGGCATCGGCGGCGAGACCATCTTCACGTACGTGCTGATCTACACCTTCGGCATGCTCATCGGGCAGGACATCTGGCAGCGGGTGTTCACCGCCCGCAGCGACCGCACGGCCCGCTGGGGCGGCACCGTCGCCGGCACCTACTGCCTCGCCTACGCCGTCGCCGGCGCCGTCATCGGCACGGCCGCCAAGGTGCTCTACCCCAAGCTCGCCAGCCCCGACGACGCGTTCGCCACCATCGTCAAGGACGAGCTGCCGATGGGCGTGCGCGGCCTCGTGCTGGCCGCAGCCCTCGCCGCCGTGATGTCGACGTCGTCGGGCGCGCTGATCGCCTGCGCCACCGTCGCCAACAACGACATCTGGGCACGGCTGCGCGGCATCGTCCGCCCGGAGGGCGAGCAGCAGGACGAGGTCAAGGGCAACCGCGCCTTCATCCTGCTCATGGGCCTCGCCGTGATCGCCACCGCCATCGCCCTCAACGACGTCGTCCAGGCGCTGACCGTCGCGTACAACCTGCTGGTCGGCGGGCTGCTCGTGCCCATCCTGGGCGGGCTGCTGTGGAAGCGCGGCACCGCGCAGGGCGCCCTCGCCTCCGTCGCCGTCGGCGGCCTCGCCGTGATCGGTCTGATGGCCACGTACGGCATCCTCGCCAACGAGCCCGTCTACTACGGCCTCCTCGCCTCCCTCGCGGCCTACCTGGTCGTCTCCCTCGCCACCCGTCCGACCGACGCGGCCGTCCTCACCGCCTGGCGCGAACGCCTCGCCGGACGCGCCCCCGCGCCGGAGAACGCGTCCGAAACCGTGTCCGAACAGGTCCCGGCCGCCCAGTAGCATCGTGGGCAGTCAGCACATACGCGACGAAGCGTAGGAAAGAGAGCAGTCCTCCATGAGCAGCAACGAGACGCCCCGCGGCCCCGTCGACTCGTCCCGCGTACCGCGCTACGCGGGCCCCGCGACCTTCGCCCGGCTTCCCCGCCTCGACGAGGTCGGCCGCGCCGACGTCGCCGTCGTGGGCGTGCCGTTCGACTCCGGCGTCTCGTACCGGCCGGGCGCCCGCTTCGGCGGCAACGCCATCCGCGAGGCGTCCCGGCTGCTGCGCCCCTACAACCCCGCGCAGGACGCCTCGCCGTTCGCCCTCGCGCAGGTCGCGGACGGCGGCGACATCGCCGTCAACCCGTTCAACATCAACGAGGCCGTCGAGACGATAGAGGCCGCCGCCGACGACCTTCTCGGCACCGGCGCCCGCCTCATGACCCTCGGCGGCGACCACACCATCGCCCTGCCGCTGCTCCGGAGCGTCGCCAAGAAGCACGGCCCGGTCGCGCTGCTCCACTTCGACGCGCACCTCGACACCTGGGACACGTACTTCGGCGCCGAGTACACCCACGGCACGCCGTTCCGCCGGGCCGTCGAGGAGGGCATCCTCGACACCGAGGCGCTCTCCCACGTCGGCACCCGCGGCCCGCTCTACGGCAAGCAGGACCTCACCGACGACGAGAAGATGGGCTTCGGCATCGTCACCTCCGCGGACGTCTACCGCCGCGGCGCCGACGAGGTCGCCGACCAGCTCCGGCAGCGCATCGGCGACCGGCCGCTGTACATCTCCATCGACATCGACTGCCTCGACCCGGCCCACGCGCCCGGCACCGGCACGCCCGAGGCGGGCGGCATGACCTCCCGGGAGCTGCTGGAGATCCTGCGCGGCCTCGCCTCCTGCAACCTGGTCTCGGCCGACGTCGTCGAGGTGGCGCCCGCGTACGACCACGCCGAGATCACCTCGGTCGCCGCCTCCCACACGGCGTACGAACTGACCACCATCATGTCCCGCCAGATCGCGGAGGCCCGCGCCAAGTGACGCACGACCACGACCTGGAACTCCGCCCGACCCCGGCCCAGACGGAGGCCGCGCTCAACCCGCCCCCCGGCCGTACCGGCGGAGACCTGGTCGTGGAGACCCTGGCCGGGCTCGGCGCGACCACCGTCTTCGGCCTGCCCGGCCAGCACGCCCTCGGCATGTTCGACGCCCTGCGCCGCTCCGACCTGCGCTACATCGGACTGCGCGTGGAGAACAACGCGGGCTTCGCGGCCGACGCGTACGGCCGGATCACCGGAGAGGCGGCGCCCCTGTTGCTGTCCACCGGCCCGGGCGCCCTCACCTCGCTGGCCGCGCTGCAGGAGGCGGCGGCCGCGTCCGCCCCCGTACTGGCGATCAGCAGCCAGGTGCCGACCGCCGGTCTCGGCGGCGGACGCCACGGCTATCTGCACGAACTGCCCGACCAGTCGGCCTCGTTCCGGGGCGTCGTCAAGTCCGTGCACACGGTCCGTACGGCCTCCCAGATCCCGTCGGCGGTCGCGGCGGCCTGGAAGTCGGCGCTCACCGTCCCGCACGGGCCGGTGTGGGTGGAGATCCCGCAGGACGTGCTGCTCGCCGAGACGATGCTGCCGGTGGTGACGGCGATGGACGCCACCCCGGACGAGCTGCCCCCGCGCCCCGAACTGACCGCGCTGGCCGCACATCTGCTGTCCCGCGCCGAACGCCCCGCGATCATCGCGGGCGGCGGTGTCGTCCGCTCCGACGCCTCCGGCAAGCTGCGGCAGCTCGCCGAGCGGATCCAGGCGCCCGTGGTGACCACTCCCGGCGGCAAGGGCGCCTTCCCGTGGACCCACCCGCTGTCCCTCCAGTCCTGGATCGAGGACCGCCACACCACCGACTTCCTCGAGGACGCGGACGTCCTGCTCGTCGTCGGCTCCGGACTCGGCGAACTCTCCTCGAACTACCACACGTTCAAGCCGCGCGGCCGGGTCGTCCAGATCGAGGCCGACCTCGGCAAGCTGGAGTCCAACCACCCCGGCATCGGCATCCACGCGGACGCCCGCCTGGCCCTCCAGGCGCTCCTGGAGACGGTCGGGCCCCGCGAGGACGACACCGCCCCCGCGCGGGTGCGGGAGCTGCTGGACCGGGTCCGGGCCCGTATCGACGGGCAGGACCTGGCGCTGGAGCAGCAGGTGCTGACCGCCGTGCGGCGCGCCCTGCCGACCGGCTCGCCGTCCTTCTGGGACATGACGATCCTCGCCTACTGGGCGTGGTCCGCGTTCGACGCGATGGGTCCCAACCACCTGCACTCGGCGCAGGGCGCCGGCGGCCTCGGCTACGGCTTCCCCGCCGCCCTCGGCGCGGCGGCCGCCGACCCCACCCGCCCGGTGCTGGCGGTCTCCGGCGACGGCGGCGCGCTGTACTCGATCGCCGAGCTGGCCACGGCCCGCCAGTACGACCTGGACGTCACCTGGCTGATCGTCGACGACGGCGGCTACGGCATCCTGCGCGAGTACATGACGGACGCCTTCGGCGAGCCCACGGCGACCGAGCTGACCCGCCCGGACTACGTGGCCCTGGCCGAGTCCTTCGGCGTCCCGGGCCGGCGCACGACCCCGGAGACCCTGGAGCGGGACCTCGCGGAGGCCCTGTCCACCCCCGGCCCGTCGGTCGTCGTCCTCCCCGCGGTCCTGCGCATGTTCGCCCCGACGCACCTGGACTGAGGGCCGCCCTGCGAGACGGCCGCCCTCGTCGGCCACGGCGGCGCGGCGGGTCGCCGGTGCGCCGGCCGGCGCCCGGTCTTACCAGATCGCCTCGACCCACTCCGGGTGGTCGATGAACGGGTTGCGGTTGTGCTGGTACGACGCGTAGATGACCTCGTTGCGGTTCTGCTCGAACGCGCTCGGCGGGTCCTCCTGGTGCCACTGCTTCAGGACGGAGAGGCGGCCGTGGTACGGGTTGGTGCCGTTGGTGACGGAGTCGTTGGGCTCCAGGTCGGGCCAGCCGTCGGTGCCCTCGTAGCGGACCGCCATGTAGAGGATCATGCGGGCCACGTCGCCCTTGACGGCGTCGCGGGGCTCGAAGGAGTTCGAGTCGGTGAGGCTGCCGCCGCTGTTGGTGAACGAGCTGCCGCCGTTGTCGAAGTCCTTGTTGCTGCGGATGGAGTTGACCTGCACGTCTTCGGGGCGCAGGTGGTGCAGGTCGGTGCCGGGGCCGATGGAGGTGCCGAAGTCGCCGTGCGACTTGGCCCAGACGTGCTCGCGGTTCCAGTCGCCCACGTCACCGCCGTTGAGCGACTTGCTGCGGGAGATGCCCGAGTACAGCAGGATCACGTTGTTGCTGTTGTTCGGGTCCTGGTCGGTGACCTTCAGCGCCTCCCAGACCGCCGAGTACGACAGCTTCGTCTGGTCGCTGATGATCGTGTTCAGGGCGGACTTGAGGGCTGTGCCGGTCTTGCCGGCCGCGTCGTCGTAGTACGCCGGGTCGTAGGACGTCGCCGCCGTCGTGGCCGTCTCCGTCGCCGTGGCCGGGGTGGCGGTCACGGCGGGGGCGGCGAGGCCGGCGAGCACGGCGGCCGTGGCGAGTGCCACCGCCTTGCGGTGCGGTATGCGTATGGCGAGCATGTGGGGTGTCCGATCTACGCGGGTTGCACGAAGGTGATACCCGTGAGAGTGACATGCACATGCAGGCAGGTGGGTGTAGGGAACGTGGCGATTGCGTGACGAGAGTCCACTTCTACGCTCTGCGCGTACGCTCCCGATCACCGCGGAGGGATGAAATCCGCCGCCGGCCGCGTTGGTGCATTCCGGCAGAGCAGGACGATCGGAGGGCACCCGCGTGACACCGCAACGGGGATGGGCACGGCGACTGGCCGCATACGCGTGGCGTCATCCCAAGGACGTCGTCCTCGCGCTGGGCTCGTCCCTGGGCGGCATGGCCGTCATGGCGCTGGTCCCCCTGATCACCAAGGTGATCATCGACGACGTCATCGGCGACAGGACCAGGGACATGGCCACCTGGGCGGGCGCCCTGATCGGCGCCGCGCTCCTCGTCTACGTCCTCACCTACGTACGCCGCTACTACGGCGGCCGGCTCGCCCTCGACGTCCAGCACGACCTGCGGACCGAGATGTACGGGACGATCACCCGGCTCGACGGCAGACGTCAGGACGAGCTGTCCACCGGGCAGGTCGTCGGGCGCGCCACCAGCGACCTCCAGCTCATCCAGGGCCTGCTCTTCATGCTGCCGATGACCATCGGCAACCTCCTGCTCTTCCTGATCTCCCTGGTGATCATGGCGTGGCTGTCCCTGCCGCTCACCGCCGTCGCCCTCGCCGTCGCCCCCGCCCTGTGGTGGATCGCCACGCGCAGCCGCACCCGGCTGCACCCCTCCACCTGGTACGCGCAGGCGCAGGCGGGTGCGGTCGCCGGAGTGGTCGACGGAGCGGTCAGCGGGGTCCGCGTGGTGAAGGGCTTCGGGCAGGAGGAGCAGGAGACCGGCAAGCTACGGGAGGTCGGACGGCGGCTGTACGCCGGACGGCTGCGCACCGTCCGGCTGAACTCCCGGTACACCCCGGCGCTCCAGGCCGTCCCCGCCCTCGGCCAGGTGGCGATGCTGGCGCTCGGCGGCTGGCTCGCGGTGGGCGGGCACATCACGCTGGGCACCTTCGTCGCCTTCTCCACCTACCTCGCCCAGCTCGTCGGCCCGGTCCGGATGCTCGCCGTGGTCCTCACGGTCGGCCAGCAGGCCCGCGCCGGCACCGAGCGCGTCCTGGAGCTGATCGACACCGAGCCGTCCCTGACCGACGGCACCAGGGACCTGCCCGCCGACGCCCCGGCGACCGTCGAGTTCGACGACGTCTCCTTCGGCTACGACCCCGACCGGCCGGTCCTCGACGGGCTCTCCTTCGAGATCCGCCCCGGGGAGACCCTCGCCGTCGTCGGCACCTCCGGCTCCGGCAAGTCCACCGTGTCCCTGCTCCTGCCGCGCTTCTACGACGTCACCCACGGTGCCGTCCTCGTCGGCGGCCACGACGTGCGGGAGCTGACCACCGAGTCCCTGCGCGCCGCGATCGGGCTGGTCCCGGAGGACTCCTTCCTCTTCTCCGACACCGTGCGCGCCAACATCGCGTACGGCCGCCCGGACGCCACCGACGAGCAGATCGCCGCCGCCGCCCGCGCCGCCCAGGCGGACCGGTTCATCAGCGAGCTGCCCGACGGCTACGACACCACCGTCGGCGAGCACGGCCTGACCCTCTCCGGCGGCCAGCGCCAGCGCGTCGCCCTGGCCCGCGCGATCCTCACCGACCCACGCCTGCTGGTCCTGGACGACGCCACCTCCGCCGTGGACGCCCGCGTCGAGCACGAGATCCACGAGGCGCTCAGGAGCGTCATGCGGGGCCGCACGACGCTGCTGATCGCCCACCGCCGCTCCACCCTCAACCTCGCCGACCGCATCGCCGTCCTCGACGGCGGCCGGCTCGCCGACATCGGCACCCACGACGAGCTCCAGCGGCGCTCCGCCCTCTACCGGCGGCTGCTCACCGACCCCGACGAGCTGGGCGCCGTCTCCCCGGGCCACACCCCGCCCGCCGCGCCGCAGGAGGCGGACACCTCCGTCCGGGAGGAACTGGACGCCGAGTTCGACGCCGAGCGCGGGGTCACCCCCCGGCTGTGGACCGGCGACCGCGAACCCAGGGACGCCGCCCTGGCCGGCACCCCGGCCACCCCGGAACTCCTCGCCCAGGTCGAGGCGCTGCCCCCGGCGGACGACGTCCCCGACGTCGACGAGGCCCGGGCCGTCCGCCCGGAGGACTCCTACGGCCTGCGGCGTCTCCTGCGCGGCTTCGGGGCGCCCCTCCTCATCAGCCTCGGCCTGGTCGCGGTGGACGCCGGCATGGGCCTGCTGCTGCCGGTGCTGATCCGGCACGGCATCGACCGGGGCGTCACCCAGGCCGCGCTCGGCGCGGTCTGGGCGGCCGCCCTGCTGGGCCTGCTCACCGTGATCGTCCAGTGGGCGGCGCAGACCGGCGCGTTCCGGATGACCGGACGCACCGGCGAACGGGTCCTCTACGCGCTGCGGCTGAAGATCTTCGCCCAGCTCCAGCGGCTGGGCCTCGACTACTACGAGCGCGAGCTGACCGGCCGGATCACGACCAGGATGACGACCGACGTCGACGCGTTGTCGACGTTCCTGCAGACGGGCCTGGTCACGGCGTTCGTCTCGGTGGTCACCTTCTTCGGCATCATGGTCGCCCTGCTGGTGATCGACCCCGGGCTCGCCCTCGTCGTCTTCGCCACCCTGCCCCCGCTGATCCTCGCCACGTACTTCTTCCGCCGGGCCAGCGTGAAGGCGTACGAACTGGCGCGGGAGCGGGTCTCGGGCGTCAACGCCGACCTGCAGGAGTCGATGTCCGGGCTGCGGATCGTGCAGGCGTTCCGCCGTGAGGGGGACGGCAGGCGCCGGTTCGCCGAGCGCAGCGCGAGCTACCGCAGCGCACGCATCCGGGGCCAGTGGCTGATCTCGGTGTACTTCCCGTTCGTGCAGTTCCTGTCCTCGATCGCGGCCGTGGCGGTGCTGGTCGTGGGCGGCGGCCGGGTCGACGACGGGACCCTGGCGATCGGCTCGCTGGTGGCGTACCTCCTCTACATCGACCTGTTCTTCGCACCCGTGCAGCAGCTTTCCCAGGTCTTCGACGGCTACCAGCAGGCGTCCGTCTCGCTCGGCCGCATCCAGGAGCTGCTGCGGGAGCCGGCATCCACCCGGGTCCCGGCGAAGCCCCTCCCCGTCACCTCCCTGCGCGGCGAGATCGCCTTCGAGGACGTCCACTTCGCGTACGGCGACGGCGAGGAGGCCCTGGAGGGCATCGACCTCACCGTCCCCGCCGGTCAGACCGTCGCCTTCGTCGGCGAGACAGGCGCGGGGAAGTCCACCCTCGTCAAGCTGGTCGCCCGGTTCTACGACCCGACGGGCGGGCGGGTCACCGTCGACGGCACGGACCTGCGGGACCTGGACCTCACCGCCTACCGGCACCGGCTCGGTGTCGTACCGCAGGAGGCATACCTGTTCCCGGGCACGGTCCGCGACGCCATCGCCTACGGCCGCCCCGACGCCACCGACGCCGAGGTGGAGGCGGCGGCCCGCGCGGTCGGCGCGCACGAGATGATCGCCACGCTGGACGGCGGCTACCTCCACGAGGTCGCCGAGCGCGGCCGCAACCTCTCCGCCGGCCAGCGCCAGCTGATCGCGCTGGCCCGCGCCGAACTCGTCGACCCCGACGTGCTGTTGCTCGACGAGGCCACGGCCGCGCTGGACCTGGCCACCGAGGCGCAGGTCAACCAGGCGACGGACCGTCTGGCGGGGCGCCGTACCACCCTGGTGGTGGCCCACCGCCTGACCACCGCCGCCCGCGCGGACCGGGTGATCGTCATGGACGACGGCAGGGTCGCGGAGGACGGCACGCACGAGGAACTGCTGCGGCGCGGCGGCCGGTACGCCGCTCTGTGGCGGACGTTCGTCGGCGAGGACGTGCCGGCACCGGCGTGAGCGGGCTGCCCCGGCCGGGGGGCCGTCAGGGGCCCCGCGCAACCATCCGGCCTACGTCATGCGTCCGTACACGCGTACGCCGCCTGACGCGGCAGGTGCGGTACGGGAGGACGACTGTGGGCAGTGGAGCGATACGCCGGCGACTCGCGCTGGGCCTTGCGGTGCTGACCGCCTCGGGACTGCTCGCCGTCGCCGCGCCGGCCGAGGCGCAGGCGGCCGCGCACTGCCCGGGGCGCAAGGTGCGCACCCTGCCGTTCACCACGGGCTCCGTGGTCGTCTACAAGCGCGGCGGCTACGTCTGTGCCGTCACCCTCGCCAAGAAGCCGGGTGCCAAGCGGAAGATGTCGGTGAGCGTGCGGGCACGCGGCGGCCGGCCGGTGGTCGACGAGGGGCGTTACCAGCACCACGCGGGGCCGGTGACCGTGCACGCCGGCCGCCGCTGCGTGTGGGTGAAGGGCAGGGTCGCCTCAGGGTCCGTCAGCTCCGGATGGATCCTGTGCTGAGCCTGCGGTGACCGAGGGTTTTCCCTAGGTCCCCTGGTGCTGGGGGGAGTTGGTCGAGTAGCTTCCGGCGCACATCTGTCTCACAGGGGAGTGCGCATGCGCAAGGCGCTCAGATGGCTGCTGGCGCTCACGGTGCTCATAGGCACACTGAGTACGGCCGGGGCGGCCACCGCCGCCGAGCCGGAGGCCACCGGCACCACTGACATCAAGGAGAGGCTGCTCTCCGTTCCGGGCATGAGCCTGATCGAGGAGAAGCCGTACACCGGGTACCGGTTCTTCGTCCTCAACTACACCCAGCCGGTCGACCACCGCAGGCCCTCCCAGGGCACGTTCCAGCAGCGGATCACCGTGCTGCACAAGGACACCGCGCGGCCGACCGTCTTCTACACCGGCGGCTACAGCGTCTCCACGACGCCCCGCCGCGCCGAGCCGACCCGGATCGTGGACGGCAACCAGGTCTCCATGGAGTACCGCTTCTTCACCCCGTCGCGGCCCGAGCCCGCCGACTGGTCGAAGCTGGACATCTGGCAGGCCGCCAGCGACCAGCACCGCATCTTCAAGGCGCTGAAGGGGATCTACTCCGAGAACTGGATCTCCACGGGCGGTTCCAAGGGCGGCATGACCGCCACCTACTACGAGCGCTTCTACCCGCGTGACATGGACGGTGTGGTCGCCTACGTCGCCCCCAACGACGTGGTGAACAAGGAGGACTCGGCCTACGACCGCTTCTTCGCCGGCGTCGGCACCAAGGAGTGCCGCGACCGGCTGAACGCCGTCCAGCGCGAGGCGCTGGTGCGCCGGGAGCCGCTGAAGGAGAAGTACGAGGCGCTCGCCGCCGAGAACGGCTACACCTTCACCACCATCGGCGGCCTGGACCGGGCCTACGAGGCCGTCGTCCTCGACTACGTGTGGGGCTTCTGGCAGTACAGCACCCTCGCCGACTGCGCGGACATCCCGGCGGACGCCGAGAACGCCACCGACGACGAGATCTGGACCTCGATCGACACGATCTCCGGCTTCGGGTTCTACACGGACCAGGGCCTCAGCCCCTACACGCCGTACTACTACCAGGCCGGCACGCAGCTGGGCGCGCCCACCATCCAGTTCCCGCACATCGAGAAGAAGTACATCCGCTACGGCTACCAGCCGCCACGCAACTTCGTGCCCCGTTCGATCGACATGGAGTTCGAGCCCTGGGTGATGCGCAGCGTCGACAACTGGGTCCGTGACAACGCCCGCCACATGCTGTTCGTGTACGGCGAGAACGACCCGTGGGGTGCCGAGCCGTTCCGTCTGGGACGCGGCGCGCGTGACTCCTACGTCTTCACCGCGCCCGGCATGAACCACGGCGCGAACGTGGCCGGACTGGTCGCGGAGCAGAAGGCGTTCGCCACGGCCCGCATCCTCGACTGGGCGGACGTCGCCCCGAGCGCGGTCCAGGAGAACCCGGCGGCGGCGAAGCCGCTGGCGAAGTTCGACGCGAAGCTCGACAAGCGGGACGTCGAGAGGCAGCACACGCTGCGGCCGTAAGGCGCGGGCGGGACTACACCGGGCGGGCGCAGCCCACCGGTGCGGTCCCGCCGAGCCGGACGTAGAGGGCCGTGGACGCCGGGCAGTCGGACCGGGTGTCCACGGCCTTCGTCACCTTGAACTCGGGCTCGTGTTCGCCGCTGCCGTCGCAGGCCGTCTCGCGGACCTTGCCGTCGCCGAGGGAGTGCACGCAGTCGCCGACGATGGTGCGCGGCCCGCCCCCGCCGCCCGGGTCCCCCGGGTGCGGCGGCTGGAGGTGGCGCATGCAGGCGTAGCCCCGCGGCACCACCCCGTCGCCGTCCTCGTCGAAAGCGGGGCGCCGCTCGCTGATGTGCAGCACGAAGTCCGTGGTCGCCGGGCAGCGCGGCCCGTCGCGCGCCGTCCCGTCGTGGCGGGCGACCACCCGGGCCGCGGCCCGCTCACCGGCGCAGGACACCTCGGTGAAGCTGGTACGGCCGAAGGAGCTGCACTCGTCGACCGCGAGGAACACCGCCCCGTACCCGGACGGCCGGGCCGCACCCGGCGGCACCGTGGCCGCCCGTCCGCCCGGCCGGTCCCCTCCGGCGCCGCCGCCCGGCGCACCCTGGCAGCCGGTGAGCAGCACGGCGCACACCGCCGCGTACGCGGCCGGCGACCGCCACCTGTTTCCCACGTGCATCGTCATCCCCCGGACACCCCCGTCCAGCGTGACCCGGCCCGCAGGGGGCACGCCAGACATCCGGGGGGCTTTCACCCCATTGGGGAGGGTGCGCCGGGCGTGTGACGTACGGGCGCTACGTCCGGCGGGGGAGGGGGTCCGACCGGCGGCTAGTACCTCAGCCCGTGCCCGACGGGGTACAGCACCGTCGTCGGGTCGTCGGCCCGCTGCACCGGGACCGGCAGCGTCCCGCGCGGGTTCACCCTGCCCGCGATCACCCGGGCCGCCGCCCGCAGTTCGACGTCGGTCCAGGAGTACGACGCCAGATACGCCCGCACGCCGGGGAGGTGGGCCACGTCGTAGGGGTTGCGGACGGCGACCGCCACCACCGGCTTCCCGGTGGCCAGCAACTGCTCCACGAGCGTCTTCTGGCTGCTGGAGGCGCTGACGTTGTACGTCCCGACGACCACCGCGTCCGCCTCCTGGGCCGCCGCCACCGCCTTGGCGACGGTCGCCGGGGACGGTGCCGTGCCGGTGGACAGGGCGGTGGCCGTGAAGCCCAGCTCGGTCAGGGCGGCGGCGAGGACCCCGGTCGGCGGTCCCGTCGTGCCGGACGGGGAGGCCGGGTCGGCGCCGACCACCAGCAGTCTCGGCCGGCTGCGCCGGGACAGCGGCAGCAGTCCGCCCTCGTTGACCAGCAGGGTGGTGGTGCGCTCGGCGATCCGGTCGGCGCCGGCCAGGTGCGCGCGGGTGCCGACGGTCCGGTCGACGCCGGCGTGGGAGACGTACGGGTCCGTGAACAGGCCCAGTCGCGCCTTCAGGCGCAGCACCCGCAGGATCGACTCGTCGAGCCGGTCCTCGGTCAGCTCGCCGTCCCGCACCGCCCGCAGGACGGCGTTCCACGCGACGTCCAGGGACGGCGGGTTGAGCAGCTGGTCCACGCCCGCCTTGAGGGCCAGCACCGGCACCCGGTCGTCGCCGTACTTGGTACGGACGCCCTCCATGCCGAGGGAGTCGGTGACGACCACGCCGTCGTAGCCGAGTTCCTCCCGGAGGATGCCGGTGAGGATGGGGCGGGACAGGGTGGCGGGGTCCTCGGAGCCGTCGAGGGCCGGCACGACGATGTGCGCGGTCATGATCGAGTCGATGCCCGCGGCGATCGCCGCACGGAACGGCGGCGCGTCGAGCCGCTCCCACTGCTCGCGGGTGTGGTGGATGTACGGCAGCTTGGCGTGGCTGTCGTCGACCGTGTCGCCGTGTCCGGGGAAGTGCTTGGCCGTCGACGCGACGTGCGACGACTCGTAGCCCCTGACCTCCGCGGCGACGAGAGAGGCGACGGCCTCGGGGTCGGAGCCGAAGGAGCGGACGCCGATGACGGGGTTGGCCGGGTTGACGTTGACGTCGGCCACGGGGGAGTAGTTCTGGCGGATGCCCAGGGCCCGCAGTTCGCGGCCCGCGATCCGGCCGAGGCTGCGGGCGTCGGAGAGGGAGCCGCCCGCGCCGATGGCCATCGCCCCCGGGAACAGTGTCGCGGGCTCGCCCACGCGGGCCACGATGCCGTGCTCCTGGTCGGTGGAGATGAGCACGGGCAGCCCGCGCGGCAGGCCGAGGGAGGCCTTCTGGATGCCGTTGGACAGGTCCGCGATCTGGTGCGGGGCACGGGTGTTGTGCGCCCAGGCGAAGTAGATGATGCCGCCGACCCGGTACCTGGCGAGCAGCTCGGCGGCCGTGCGGACGCCGATCTCCTTGAGGTTGGCGTCGATGTCGGCCTGGTCCGGGTCGGTGGCGGAGTGGCCGTAGACCCGCATCACGAACAGCTGGCCGACCTTCTCCTCCAGGGTCATGCGGGAGATGAGGGCGCGCAGCCTCCTGTCGTCGGGGGTCGCCGGGCCGGCGGCCGCGTGGACGGTCGCGCCGGCCGCCAGCGCGGTGGTGACGCCCGCCGTCGCGGCGATGACGGCGCGTCTGGACGGACGTGCGGTGCTTCCCGTGCTTCCGGTGCTGCTGTCGGGCACGTGCGCTCCTTTGGAAGGTGAATCCGCGGGGGGCCGGGGATCCGCTGAAGGACATCCTTGAAGGAAACTGCCAGGGGGTCACCAATATCCGGGAAGTTTCTGCCAGTCAAGGGAATGCGCAGCGGCCGGGGTGGGGCCGTCACCGGCGCGACGGGAGGGGGCGCGCACCGGTGACGGCATGCTGCCGGCCGCGGTACGGCGGAGAGGGTGGGCCGGCGACCGCTGCCGGCAGCGGTCGCCGACACCGCACCACGGAGGACTCGTCCGGCAGCCTGCCCCTGGGACGGACCGGGGCGGCGACCGGTTCCCCGCACGGTCCGGACTCCCCTGAGCCGGGACCGCCGGGTGCCGACGTCGGTCAGCGGGGCGTGTGCGCCGACACCTCGGGCCAGTGCCCGCGCAGCGTGCGGACGGTCTCCGCGATCGCCGGGCGGCGGGCCGCGCCGGTGCGCCACAGCGCGTACAGCCGCCGTACGGGCATGGGGTCGAGCGGTACCTCCACGACGCCCGCGGGCAGCGGACCGCGCCCCAGCCGGGGGATCAGCGCGATGCCGAGCCCGGCCGCGACCAGGGCGACCAGGGTCGGGTTCTCGTCGGCCTGGTGGACGATCTCCGGCTCGTGCCCGGCCGCGCGCAGGGTGCGCACCAGCCACTCGTGGCAGACCCGCCCCGGCGGCTGGCAGATCCACCGCTCACCGCCGAGCTCCTCCCGCCGCACCGCCGTACGTCCCGCGAACGGATGCCCCTCGGGCACCAGCAGGTCGCACAGGTCGTCCCCGATGACCGCCTGCTCCACGCCCGCCGGGGCGGGCAGCGGCGCGATGTCCCAGTCGTGCGCGACCACGAGGTCGACGGCGCCCTTGGCGACCAGGTCCACGGAGAGATGGGGGTCGATCTCGGTGAGCCGGGTGTCGAGCGCGGGATGCCGGCGGGCCAGGTCGGCCAGCACGGGCGGCATCAGACCGCGTGCCGCCGAGGCGAACGCGGCGATGGCCAGCCGCCCGGCCGGCACCCCGCGCCGCTCCTCCAGCTCCGTCTCCGCCCGCTCCACGATGGCGATCAGCTCCCGGGCGGCACGCACCAGCTGGTGCGCCTCGTCGGTCAGCCGGACGCCCCGGCCCTCCCGCTCCAGCAGCACGGTCCGGGTCTCCCGCTCCAGCTTGGCGATCTGCTGGGACACGGCGGACGAGGTGTACCCGAGCGCCACGGCGGCGGCACCGACGGTGCCGTGCACCGAGACGGCGTGCAGGGCGCGCAGACGCTGCAGGTCGAGCATGACGGCGGCTCCCCGTCGGTCGGTGGTGCTTCATCGGTCGGTGGTGCTTCACCGGTTAGCGATGCTTCACCGGTTAGCGATGCTTCATCCAACCATGCAGGAATCGTCGCTGGTGCTGAAGTGTGACGGGCGGTGATCCTCGACGTATGCGACCTTCCCACGTGCTCCTCGCCGTCCTCGTCACCGCCGTGTGGGGAGTGAACTTCACCGTCATCGAGGTCGGACTCGACCACTTCCCGCCGCTGCTCTTCTCCGCCCTGCGCTTCCTCGTGGCGGCGCTGCCCGCGGTGTTCCTCGTGGGGCGGCCCAAGGTCGCGTGGAAGTGGATCGTGGGCGTGGGGCTGGCGCTGGGAGTGGCCAAGTTCGGGCTGCTGTTCGTCGGCATGGACGCCGGGATGCCGGGCGGGCTGTCGTCGCTGGTGCTGCAGATCCAGGCGGTGTTCACGGCCCTGTTCGCCTTCGCGCTCCTCGGTGAACGCCCCACCCGCGTCCGCCTGCTGGGCATGGCGGTGGCACTGGCCGGCATCGGCGTCGCGGCGGTCGACGAGGGCACCTCGGGCCCGCTGGCCGGCTTCGCCCTGGTCGTCGCGGCGGCGGCCTGCTGGGGCGTCTCCAACATCCTCACCCGCAAGGCGGCACCCCCGGACGCCCTGAACTTCATGATCTGGGTGAGCACCGTGCCGGTGCTCCCGCTGCTCGCCCTCTCCCTGCTGCTGGAGGGCCCCTCGGCCGGCCTCGACGCGCTGCGCGGCCTGGACTGGCCGGGCGTGGGCACGGTGCTCTTCGTCGCCTGGGGCGCCACGGTGTTCGGCTTCGGCGCCTGGGGCTGGCTGCTGCGCCGTCACCCCGCCTCCACGGTCGCTCCGTTCTCCCTGCTCGTCCCGGTCTTCGGCATGTCGTCGGCCGCCCTGTTCCTGGGCGAGTCGGTGACTCCGCTGCGGTGGTGCGCGGCGGCCCTGCTGGTGGGCGGGGTGGCACTGGCGTCGGTGACGTTCCGCCGTCCGGCGGCGGTTCCGGCCCACCGGGCGGAGACGCCCGCGGAGCCCTCCCCGGCCGCCCGGTGAGGAGGATGGATCACCCCGGGAAGCGAAACACCTCAGCGGCGCGGGGAACCGCGCGACCAGCCACGGCGTGGCCGCGCCCGCACACGCGCGGACCGCTCCCGGGGTTCTCCTCCGCGTCCCCTGAGGGTCAGGCTGACTCGTTCAGCAGCCGTGCCAGGTGTTCGCGACCCGGCGTGAGCAGCCCCGGCAGCGGCGCGGCACCGTCGTACCAGCGCTTCTCGTACTCCCAGCAGAGCCAGCCGTCCCAGCTGTGCCGGGACAGGACCTCCACGACGTCGGTCAGCGGCAGGACACCGGCGCCGAGCGCGAGCGGGGTCCTGTCGTCGGCGGAGGCGACGTCCTTGACCTGGACGTAGCCGAGGTGGGGGGAGAGCGCCGCGAAGCTCTCCAGGGGCTGCTCACCGCCGAGCCAGGTGTGCATCACGTCCCACAGGGCGCCCACCTGGCGGTGGCCCACCAGCCCGAGGACCCGCATCGCGTCGGCACCGGTGCGGTGCGAGTCGTGGGTCTCCAGCAGGATGCGTACGTCGACGTCGGCGGCGTGCTCGGCGGCCGTGCCCAGCCGCCGTGCGGCCGTCGCGTCCGCCTCCTCCGGGCTCTGCCCGGCGTCGCCGCCCGGGAGGACCCGGACGAAGGGCGCGCCGACGTCCCGGGCGAGGTCGAGGAGGTCGCGCAGCTCGGTGAGGACGGGTTCGTCCTCACCGGGCGCGGCGACCCGGGTGTACCCGGCGAGGCCCAGGATCTCGACGCCGGCCGTCCTGAACCCGGCTGCGACATCGGCACGCTGCCCGGGGGTGAGCCCCGGGTGGACGGGTTCCTCGGGGTGGGCGCGCAACTCGACGCCGTGGTAGCCGTGCGTGGTCGCGAGGGCCGTCACCTCGGAGAGGGGCAGACCGGGAACGCCGAGGGTGGAGAACGCCAGCTTCATGAAAACGGACCCTACCCGCGACGTCCGCCCCGACTCCTCCTAGCCACTCCGTTGTCGCCTCCCCCACCCGCCGACGACGAGCAGGCCCCGCACCCCGAACCGCCGGGCCGTGCCCGATCACCCCCGCGGCCCCGCCGCGCCCTGAACTCTCCGCGCACAAGCGGTCCCGCTCACCCGGACACCCTCAGGGGCGCGGGGAACTGCGCGCCCAGCCCCCACGACCCGCACCCGCCGACGACGAGCAGGCCCCGCACCCGGAACCGCCGGGCCGTGC
>NZ_JFCB01000006.1 GCF_000725125.1 Streptomyces toyocaensis | reverse complement strand
GATGTCCGGACCCCGGCGCCGTGTACCGCCACGCACGGCAGGGGCCGGTCGCCCGTGGGGTGACCGGACCCGGTGCGGTCCGCGCCCCGGGCCGGGTTCCGGCCCGTTCCGGACACATGACGGCACGGCGTTCGACGAACCGTGGAAAGCCGGCCGTCGGGCTGCCTCCGACGGCCCGCCCGGAGCGCCGGCTCCCGGCCGCTTCCGGACACGGGGCGGTGGGGAACGCGGCGGGTTCGCCGCGCCGCACGCGTACGGGGTGCTGGACGCGATCGTGGCGCACCTGAGGAGTCCCGGGTGGTGGCACGGGCCGTCGGATCGCAGTCGAGGCGGCGCGACGGCCGTACCGGCGCCGTCACGGCCGGGCCGCCTCCGGGCGTGCGCCGCCCCGTACTCGCTGACCAAGGCGGCCCACGGCCCGGGTGCGGGCCTCCTCACCGGATGCGTCCGGGGCCGTGCGCACCGGTGCACGGGCCGTGCGTCCGACCTGGCCGACCTCGCGCTGTCAGGACCCGCGCGTCCGTGTGGAGGGATGGTGTCGGCGGGCCGGGCGCGGGCCTTCGCGCTGGTTGTGTCCCGAGCCGCGTGCTGTCGTGGGCGGTCGGGGCGTGGTGCTGGCCGGGCGTGCGTCTCCCCGGATGTGTCCCCGGCCGTGTGGGGGAGCTACCGCCCGGCGGAGGCGTCGGGGCGGGTCGCCGGCGCGCCGGGGGCGGGGACACGGGCCGGCCGGGGCCGGGGCCGCGTGCCGCGGGACAGGAGGGCCGCGGCGGTGGCCAGTTCCTCCGGTGCCGGGCCGGTACGGAGCAGCTTCAGCAGGGCGGGGCCCAACGGGCCCTCGAGTACGGCTGCGGACACGGCATCTCCTCACGGGTGCGGGGCGTCGTACCGGCTCCGCGACGGGACGGGACGGTCACCCGGTACGCAGGGCCACGTAGTCACAGAGCGCGTCGAGCGTGCGGCGCGCGGGCAGCGGCGGCAGGACGCCGAGCGCCGCCCGGGCCCGGTCCAGCCTCCGGTGCATCAGCGTCTCCGCCCGCGCCGCGGCCCGGGAGACGGAGAACAGCTCCAGGGCACGACGGTGCCAGCCCTCTCCCGCGGCGGGCCCCGCCGCCAGCAGCTCCCGCAGTTCCGCGTCGCACGCGTCGGTGCCCTCCCACGCCAGCAGCACGGGAAGGCTGGGTACCCCGGCGAGCAGGTCCCGGCCCTGCTCCTTGCCGCTGGACGCCTCGGGAGAGCGGAGGTCGAGCAGGTCGTCGGCGATCTGGAAGGCCAGGCCGAGCTGTTCGCCGTACTCGACGAGGGTGGCGGCGACCGGACGGGATGCCCGGGCCTGGAAGGCGCCCACCCCCAGCGACATGGCCAGCAGCGCGGCCGTCTTGCCCCCGGCGACCCGGAAGTAGCGCGCGACGGGATCGTCCCCAGGCCCGGGGCCGGCGAGTTCCAGCAGTTGCCCCTCCACGATCCGGTTCGCGGTGCGGGCGTTGAGCGCGAGCGCGTCCGGCACCAGGTCGGCGGACAGCCGGGCGGCCCGGGCCAGCAGCCAGTTCCCGCCCATGGCTGCCGCCCGGTTGCCCCACAGGGCGTTGGCGCTGGCGGCGCCGTGACGGGTGACGGCGCGGTCCACGACGTCGTCGTGGTAGAGCGAGGCCAGGTGCACGAGCTCGGCGACGACGGCCGCCCGGGCCACGCCCTCACTGCCGGGGTCACCGAACTCGGCCGCGAGCAGCACCAGCAGGGGGCGTATCCGCTTGCCGCCGGTGGCCGCCAGATGCCCGGTGAGCGCCCGCACGCGAGGGTCGGACGCGTCCCGCGTGCGGTCCCGCAGCAGGCGCTCCGCGGCGGCCAGCCCCCTGCCCAACCGCTCCTGGAAACAGGGCAGGTCGGGGCCGAGCCGGCTCAGCAGCACGGTCGCGTAGGGGCGGTCGCCGTCGCACGCGACGGTGGCCGGGACCTCGTACAGCTGCTCTGCGGTCACGGGCGAACTCATCCTGTCGGTGCGGCCTGTGACGGCGGAACCACGGCCGTGGGCCCTCCGCCGTTTCCGGCCGCAACCATTGCAGTCGGCAACGGGGCCGACAACGGAGCTGGCATGAAGGTGTCATGGACGCTCCCCGCACCGCACGGCCGCCGCCCCCGTCGCCGTCGCGGTCCGGAACCCGGGGGACCACGAAACGGAACCCCCGCCGGAATCCGTTCCGGTGCCCGGCAGCTTGATGCCAGCTTCCGCGGCGAAACGGCGGTGGGACCACGCGCGCGGACCACAATCGGTGCGCCCTTGCACCCCCTGAGAAGGAGCCTCCCCCCATGTTCGGACGGGTCGGACGGTCCGCCGTCAAACACCCATGGCTGACCATCCTGGCGTGGGTGATCGCGGCGATAGGCGTGGCCACCCTGGCCCCGCCCCTGAAACCCGTCAGCGACCAGGCCGAGTTCCTGCCCTCCCACTACGAGTCGGTGCAGGCCGCGGACCTCCAGAAGCGGGCCTTCCCGCAGCAGGAGCAGCCCGCCTCCGTCATCGTCTTCCGCCGCGCCGACGACGGCCGGCTCACCGACGCCGACCTCGCGGACGTGCGGAAGGTCGCGGCCGGACTGGAGAAGGCGGACCTGGAGAAGATCGGCGCCGTGGAGACGGGCCCGCAGGCGGTGTCCGAGAACGGCGAGATCGCCCTGGCGAGCATCCTCGCGACGACCGAGAACCCCTACGACGAGACCCTCATGGAGTCGGTCGGGGAGCTGCGCGAGAAGGCCAAGCCCCTGCTGAAGGGCACCTCGCTGCACATGGGGATCACCGGCTCGGCCGCGACGGCGCTGGACACCAAGGAGTCCTCCGGCGACACGGACGCCATGATCATGATGGCGACCCTGGTCCTGTTGATCGTGCTGCTGGCCGTCATCTTCCGCAGCCCGCTCATCGCCGTCCTGCCGGTCCTCGTGATCGCCCTCGTCTTCGTGCTCGCCACCGGCCTGATCTCCATCGCCTCCGAGGCCGGCGGACTCCAGGCGGACGCCTCGATCGGCTCGATCCTGATCGTGGTGCTCTTCGGGGTCGGCACCGACTACCTCCTCTTCCTGCTCTTCCGCTACCGCGAGTTCCTCCGCGCGGGCCAGGCGCCGAAGGAGGCCATGACCGAGGCCGTGACGCGCGTCGGGGAGACCATCGCCTCGGCCGCGGGCGCCGTGGTCGTCGCCTTCCTCGCCCTCCTGCTGTCCAGCCTGGGCATGCTGAAGGCGCTCGGCCCGGCACTGGCCATCTCGGTCGGCGTCACCCTGGTCGCCGCGCTGACCCTCGTACCGGCGGTCTTCTCCCTGCTGGGCACCAAGGCCTTCTGGCCGTCCAAGGCGTGGAGCAGGGAACCCAAGCACACCCTCGCCGCCCGGACCGGGGCGCTCACCGCCCGCCGTCCCGGTCTCGTCGCCGCCGTCTCCGGCGGGCTGCTCGCCGTGCTCGCCCTGGGCGTCCTCAGCCTCAACACCGTCTTCGACAGCAGCAGTTCCCTGCCGAAGGACCTGGAGTCGGTCCAGGCCGCGAAGGAGCTGGAGCGTGGCTTCGCGGCCGGCCAGACCGACCCGACGTGGGTGTTCCTGGAGGCGGAGGACGGCGGCAAGCTGGACCAGGGCCAGATCGACGCCTACGGCGAGAAGCTGGCCGCGGCCGACTTCGGACGGGTGACGCCGCCGGCCCTCGCACCGAAGGGCGACATCGCCAAGTTCGGCGTGGTGCTGGCGCACAAGCCGGACAGCGACCGGGCCGTCGAACTGCTCTCCGGACCGCTGCGGGACGCGGCCCACGAGGCGGCACCCGACGGCACCCGCGCCCTCGTCGGCGGCACGTCCGCCGTGCTCGCCGACATCGAGCACGCCACCAACCGCGACTACTCCGTGGTGTTCCCGGCCGCCGGCCTGGCCATCATGCTGATCCTGGGCCTGCTGCTGCGCAGTGTCGTCGCGCCCGTGTACCTGATGGCCGCGGTCGGACTGGGCTTCGCCGCGACCCTGGGCGCCACCGTGTGGCTCTTCCAGAACATCGCCGGCGAGGCGGGCCTGCCCTTCACCCTGCCGGTGATCGTCTACCTGTTCGTCGTCGCGATCGGCACCGACTACAACATCCTCATGGTGGCCCGGCTGCGCGAGGAGGTCGCCCACGGCAGCTCCCCGGCGCAGGCCGTCCGCCGGGCGATCACCCACTCCACGTCCACCGTCGGCACGGCGGCCGTCATCCTGGCCGGCACCTTCGGCGTCCTGCTCCTGGCCGAGAACTCCATGCTCCGCCAGATGGGCTTCGCCGTCGCCTTCGGCATCCTGCTCACCGCCTTCGTGATGGCCGTGCTCCTGGTCCCCGCGGTGACCACCCTGCTCGGCCACCGGACGTGGTGGCCCGGCCGGGTCCGTCCCGCACCTCAGCCGGAGGCCGACCCGGACCCCGCGGCGGCGGAACCCGTCCCGGCGCACCGTACGTGAGCAGCGTTCTCCTGATCGCCGGGGCCACCGCTCTGCTCGGCCCCGTGATCATGGCCTTGCTGGCCCGCAGGGTGCTCGGACTGCGCATCGGCGCGGTCCGGGCCCTGCTCACGGGCGTCGCGGGACTGCTCGCCGCGGGCGTGGTCGGCACACCGATGGGCCCGCAGGCGAGCCGTACCCCCCTGGTCACCGTGCAACTGGGCGCCGCCCTGCTCGGCGCGATGATCTTCCTGGTGCTCTCCGAGGCGGTGGTCGGCGGCCCGCTGCGCGGCATGGTGCGCTGGCCCGGCGCCGCGCGCCGCAGGCTGGCACGCAGCCGCCGCTACACCCAGCTCAGCAGGATCGCCGTACGGCACGGACTGCGCCGCTTCCTGACCGGCCGGTCCCGCAGCGGTGCCGCGAGCCCCCAGGAGCAGGCCGCGCTGGCCAGGTCCCTGCGGCTGGCGCTGGAGGAGGCGGGCGCCACCTTCGTCAAACTGGGCCAGGTGCTCTCCTCCCGCTACGACCTGCTGCCCGACGTGTTCGCCCACGAACTGAGCGCGCTGCAGCACGAGGTGGCGCCCGAGCCGTGGCCCGACATCGAACGCGTGCTCGCCGAGGAGCTCAAGGCCCCGCCGGAGAAGGTGTTCGCGGAGTTCCGGCGCGAGCCGCTCGCGGCCGGGTCCATGGCCCAGGTGCACCGGGCCCGGCTGCACGACGGCCGCGCCGTGGCCGTCAAGGTGCAGCGCCCCGGGGCCCGGCAGGTGGTGGAACGCGACCTCGACATTCTCTTCCGGATCAGCGACATGCTCGAACGGAACACCGCCTGGGGCCGGACGGTCGGCTCCCGGGCACTGGTGCGAGGGTTCGCCGACTCGCTCCAGGAGGAACTGGACTTCCGCACCGAGGCCCGCAACACCGCTGCCGTGGCCGCCAACACCGCCCTCGCCGACGGCGAGGACGCGCGGGACACCGGCGCGGACGGCCCGTCCGGGGCCGCGCCGCGGGTGCTCATGCCGGAGGTCCACCACGACCTGAGCACCGAACGGGTCCTGGTCGTCGAATGGCTGGACGGCGTCACGCTGAACCGGGCCGGCACCGTCATCGACGCGCGGGGCCTCGACCGCGAGCGGCTCGCCCGCGACCTGTTCCGCTGCCTGCTGAGCCAGATCGTCATCGGCGGCGTCTTCCACGCCGACCCGCACTCCGGGAACGTCCTCGTCCTGGACGACGGCCGGCTCGGCCTCGTGGACTTCGGCTCCGTGGGCCGGATCGACCGCATGCTGCGCGGCAGTCTGCGCGAGCTGCTCATGGCGATCGACCGCAACGACCCGCGGGCCCTGTCCGACGCCCTGCTGGACCTGGTGGAACGGCCCGACGAGATCGACGAGGAGCGCTTCACCCGCGCCCTGGGCCGTTACACGGCCCGCCACCTCGCCTCCTCGGGGCCCCCGGGCCGCGAGATGTTCTCCGACCTGTTCCTGCTGGTGGCGCAGTACGGGCTCACCGTGCCGCCCGAAGTGGCCGCGGCGTTCCGGGCGCTGGCGACGGTGGAGGGCGCACTGGGACGGCTGGTGCCGGGCTTCGACCTCGTCGAGGAGGCACGCGCCTTCGCCTCCACCGAACTGGCCCGCAGGCTCTCCCCGGGGCATCTGAGCCGCTCCCTGGCCGACGAGGCGGCCGCCGTGCTGCCGATGCTGCTCCGGCTGCCGCGCCGGGCCGAGCGGATCTCCAGCGCGCTGGAACAGGGCCGCCTCGGCGTCAACGTACGGCTGCTCGCGGACGAACGGGACCGGCGCTTCATCCAGTCCCTCGTCCGGGACGTGCTGCTCACCTTCCTCGGTGGACTGACCGGTGTCCTCGGCATGCTGCTGCTGTCCACCCGGGGCGGTCCGCGGGTCACCGGCTCGCTGCGGCTGTTCGACGTCTTCGGCTACAACATGCTGCTGATCAGCTCGGTGCTGGTGCTGCGCGTCCTGTTCACCATCACCACACCGCGGCGCTGAGCGGCCCGGGGGGTCGTGGGGTGCGTGCGGCGCTGAGCGGCCCGGACGGACACGGGGTGCCTGCGGCGCTGAGCGGCCCGGACGGTCGTGGGGTGCGTGCGGCGCTGAGCGGCCCGGGCGGTCGTGGGGTGCCTGGGGGCGTGAGCGAGCCTGCTGGTCGTGGGGTGCTTGCGGCGCTGAATGGGCCGGGGGCTCGCGGGGTCCTGCGGGCATGAGCGGGCCGGGCGGTCACCGGGTGCCTACGGGCTCCATGGCCGTCCCGCCCGTGCACCCGCCGGCAGCGCGTGGGCGCGGTGCAGCGCGTCGGCCAGGGCGGCGGCCGAGTCGAACACGGTCGCGCCCAGCCACCGGCCCGGGAGCGCGTCCAGCCGGCCGGGCGGCCCGGACACCGACAGCGCGGCGACCACCCGGTCGTCCCCGGAGCGCACCGGCACGGCGTAGGCCGTGTCGCCGGGCAGCATGACGTCCGACCCGCGGGCCCAGCCCCGGCGGCGCACCTGGGCCAGGTGCGCCGCGGTGAACCGGGCGCCCCGCAGCCCCTCGTGGATCTCCTCCGGTTCCTGCCAGGCCAGCAGGATCAGCGCGACCGGTCCCGCGGTGGCGGGCCGGGACATGCCGACCGGCACCCGCTCGGCGCCGTCGGGTCCCGCGGACGCCTCCGCGCAGGTCGCCACACACGTCTGCGTCCGGCCGCGGCGGCGCAGGACACGGGCGTCCAGTCCGGTACGGGCGTGCAGATCGGCCAGTACCGGGACCGACGCCTGGGCCAGCCGGTCGTACCGCGCCTCGACCGACATGCTGCCGAGCCGCGGGCCGAGCACGAACCGCCCGCGGAAGTCCCGGGCCAGCAGCCCGAGCCGCTCCAGCGCGACCGCGATGCGGTGCACGGTGGGCCGGGACAGCCCGCTGCGGGTGACCAGTTCGCTCAGCGGGGCCGGCGCCCGCTCCACGATCTCCAGCAGGAGGGACGCCTTGTCGAGCACGCCGATGCCGCTGATCCACTCCCGCGGCTCGGCGGCCGCGAGGGGGCCCGCCGCCGGGCGGGGCCGTGTGACGTCGGAAAAGATTGCCATGGTGTCGGGGTCTTCTCTGCTCTGCTCGGGCGGACCGTCGGTCAGTCCAGGGCGGCCGGGCCGTCCACGGACACCACCTCGACGTCGGGTGCGATACGGCGGATCAGTCCCGCCAGGGTGCGTCCGGGACCGAGTTCGACGAGCCGGCCGCAGCCCAGCGGGCCGGTCAGTGTCCGCACGCTCTCCTCCCACAGCACCGGTGAGGTGAGCTGACGGGTGCCCAGTTCGGTCCAGCCACCGGCACCGTCGTACGGCCGGGCGTCCACGTTGGCCACCACCGGGAGGTGCCGGGGCGCCGCCGCCGTGTCCTTCAGCGCGGCGGCGAGCGACTCGGCGGCCGGCGCCATGTACGGGCTGTGGAAGGCGCCGCCGACCTGGAGCCGGATGAGCTTGGCCCCGATCGAGGCGGCACCGTCCGCGACCCGCGCGACCCCCTCGGGCGAGCCCGAGACCACGGTCTGGCCGGGGGCGTTGACGTTGGCGACCCACACGTCCTCGCCCGCCTCCCGCACGGAGCCGGCCAACTGCTCCACGTCGGCCAGCGACGCCGCGACGAGGACCCCCATGGTCCCCTCGCGGGCGGCGGCGGCCTCCCGCATCGCCCGGCCGCGCGCGGCGACGAGGGCCGCCGCCGCGGGCACGGTGAACGCCCCGGCCGCGGTGAGGGCGGCGTACTCACCGAGGCTGTGACCCGCGCAGGCGACCACGGGCCCGTCGAACGCGCCCCGGCGCACCGCCTCCGCGTGGGCGATCACCGCGACCGAGAACACCGACAGCTGCGCCAGGTCGGTCCGCCGGAGCAGCTCCGTGGGCGCGTGGAGCAGCAGGTCGGCGATGTCCTCCCCGGTGGCCTCGGAGATCTCGGCGGTGATCCCCCACGACGGGGTGTCACGCCACGGCGCGCCCATTGCCTGACGCTGTGTCCCCTGACCGGGGAAGACCAGACCGATCGGACGCTCACCCATGGATCCACCCTCCGCGACGGACACCGTCCGGGCGCCCGGCGAGGACGCTCCCGTTGCCTGGGAACCCATCGAACTGCGCCGCCCGGGGCGGGGCAACGCGCGTTTCAGGAACCTGCGGGCTCCTCACGGGCGGTAGGGACCGTGCTGTCCGGGCGGCAGCAGACCGAGCTCCGCCGCCCTCACACCCGCCTGGAAGCGGGAACTCGCACCGAGCAGCGCCATGATCTCCGCGACGTAGCGGCGGTAGGTCCGCACGGACACGGTCAGTTCACGGGCGGCCACCTCGTCGGTGGTCCCGGCCCGCATCGCGCCCAGAATCTGCCGGACCAGGACCGCCCGGTCACGGTCGCCGAAGGCCAGGTGCTCGGAAGGGGAGACGGAACTGTGCCAGATGCTCTCGAAGAGCGTGCCCAGGGCCTGCAGCACCTCGGGCGCCCTGATGAGGGAGGCCCGGCGCTCGGCGGGGGAGCCCACCACGACCAGGGCGGTGGCCCGGTCGGCGATGAGCACCTGCAACGGGGGCAGCCGGGCCACCCGGATCGTCAGCCGGCGGTGCGGGTCGGGCAGCCAGCCGCCCAGCGAGTCGCCCACCAGGTCGGGCCCGGTCAGTAACCGTGCGGAGACCCGCTCGCGGGCGAAGTGCAGCAGATCGGCCTCCAGCAGCCCGATCCGCTCCAACTGGCTGCCGGTGCCCGGCAACCGCGAACGCAGGATGTCGACGGTGCCGGTGGCCTGTCCCATCAGCTCCCGTGTGACGCCGATGAGCTGTCCGTAGCCGCCGGGGAGCGCCGTGATGAGCTGCTCCCGCCGGCTGCGGTCCCGATGGATGATCATGGTCGACTCGATCAACTCTCTGACCTGCAAGAGAGCATGCTCCAACTCGTCCCCCGATTGGCCGCACACCGCGTGCCCCCATTCCTTGCTGACGTTCCGTTCGCTTGGGTCCGTTCCACGGCCGTGGGCGGCACCGCCGCCCGGCCGGTCACCTGGTCTCGTGCAGCAACCCGAGCTCGACCGCGCGCACCCCGGCCTGGAAGCGGGACGAGGCGTCGAGTTCCCGCATGATCTCGGCGACATGGCGCCGGTAGGTGCGCAGGGACACCTGGAGCGCGCACGCGGCGGTGGCGTCCGTGCGGCCGGACCGCAGCTGCTCCAGGATGCGGCGGGTCAGTTCCGACCGCAGCCGGGGACTGGGCTCGGGGTGGTCGACGAGCCGGCGGCCGCGCGACCAGGCCCCGGCGTAGAGCAGTTGCAGGGTGCTGACCGCGGCGCGGTCGGTGACGACCGCGGCCCTGTCGTCGGCCGATCCCTCGGTGCCGAGCCGCAGGAACGCGGCCGTCCCGTCGACCACGACGATGCCGCACAGTTCGTGCCGGAGCACCCGTACCGCGGGCAGGCTCCGCAGCCGGGCGGGCGCGACCTCGAGCGCGGCCGGATTGCACAGGACCCTTACGGTCACGCCGCTCGGTACCTGGACCAGACGCCGCAGGACGGCCTCCATGAAGCCGACCGACCCGGTGAGTGCCACGTTGACCGAGCGCCGGGCTCCCCGCACGAGCCGCTCGAGGGTCTCGGCGGTCACCTCGGCGTCCATGTGGGTCACGCCTGACACCGTTGCCGGGCGTCTGCGGTGCAGGGACACCGTGGACTCGATCAGGGCGCGGGCCTGCAACAGCGTCTGTTCCAGGCGAGCGGCATGACCTCGGGGAACGCTTTCCTCCAGCTCGACGTCAGTCGGTAGATCGAACGCAATGCCAGCCACGCGTGAGCCCCCATGATTGTTTGCACATTGCCTCTGCCGCGCGTTGACCGGCCCTGGTTGCCCCAGCTGTGCGACGCCCGGCGTCACCGCCGGCCCCCGCTCGGCATATTGATTGAACCGGAAATTAAACCTCGTGCCACCCGTGGGCGTTTGCCTCCCTGGCAATGAATCGCACTGTGATGGTCGGCCGAAGGCATTGTGCTCACAGTGTGGCCGAAATCAGGTGTAGGTAATCACGACTGGGCGACGATATCCAGTTCCCATGGTGGGGTCCGTGACAGCAAGATGCACAGGGAGCTAATGAACCGGTAGGTCGGGTTCCGTTTCATGTGCCGACCGGCCGGTTACTTGCGCGTAGCGTCACTGAAGTGGCCGCTAGTTGCCAACTTGACCCGGTGAGCCGCCATTGTCGCCGCCGATACCTGTGGTAGCGCGGGCGGCACCGCGCGAGATGCTGCCCAATCGGTCAATCCGAAAGAATGCGACTGTTCGTGCATTATGGAATTGTTCAGCATCTTTCAGAGGGGTAGACCACTAACTTGAGCGGCGTTCATTTTCTCGCCCGCGGGAGTTGAAGACCGCGTAATTTGGCTGATTTTTCGGGCGCGGGAGGTGCCCGGTATATGTCCGGCGCTTTCCGGTCGCGGTGTGTTTTCCGGCCGGTTCCGGGCGCCTGCCCGCCGGCGCCGGGTGTGCCGGTGCGGCAGCCGTTCCGCGCGCCGGTGCGCACCCGCGGTCCCGCGCGGGCCCACCCCTGACCGGGGCCGTGGAACGGCTGCCGCCTCCCCCCTGGAGATGGCTTGCGGAAGCAACCTGCTCCAGATGTGAAGCTTTTGTGCAGAAGAGTTGAGCACAGGTCGGCCCACGGTCGCAATGGGCCGGACGTCGATATTCCGAATGTGTCGATCCGCCTGTGGGTGACGAGGGTTGACGGGGCGTCCCCGAGGTGACCGGTGTGCGCGGAGGCGGTCGGCGGAGGTCCGCCACGCGGACCTCATGTGACCGTCATCTTGATGCTGTGTACGCGTCAATGCGATGTCGTCCCTGGCCGCTGCACTTCCTCCCGTATCCACACGCCAGGGGAGGAACGGATGACACCCGAGGTCCGCCACTCACAGCACGCCCCCGAACTCCGTGCGGCAGCACGCCACATCGGCCGCCGCCGCTTCCTGACCACGACGGGCGCCGCCGCCGCGCTCGCCTTCGCGGTCGGCGTCCCCGGCGCGGGCACCGCGGCCGCCGCCGAACTCGACGCCGCACGGATCACCGACGACCCCTTCACCCTCGGTGTCGCCTCCGGCGACCCGCATCCCGACTCCGTCCTGCTGTGGACCCGTCTGGCCCCGGCCCCCTACCGGGCCGACAGCGGACTGCCCGCGCGACGCGTCGCCGTCGACTGGGAACTCGCCCTCGACGAACGGTTCCGCCGCGTCGTCAGACGGGGCAGGGCCACCGCCCATCCCGAGTTCCACCACGCCGTGCACGTCGAGGCCGGTCACCTCGCCCCGGGCCACCTCTACTACTTCCGCTTCCGCGCCGGCCGCTTCGTGAGCCCGGTCGGCCGCACCCGCACCGCCCCCGCCGCCCACAGCCGCACCGCCGGCCTCACCTTCGGCGTGGTCTCCTGCCAGCGCTACGACCAGGGCTACTACACCGCCTACCGGCACCTGGCCCAGGAGGACGTGGACGTCGTCCTCCACCTCGGCGACTACCTCTACGAGTACGCCGTCAACGACGTGGCGGGCTCGCGCGCCTACCCGTCCGGCACGCTGCCCGACCTGTTTCAGCGGGAGACGGTGACCCTGGAGGACTACCGCCTGCGGTACGCCCTCTACAAGTCCGACGCCGACCTGCGGGCCGCGCACGCCGCGCACCCCTTCGTCGTCACCTGGGACGACCACGAGACCGAGAACAACTACGCCGGCGGCACCCCGGAGAACAGCGTCCCGCCGGAGGAGTTCCTGCTGCGCCGGGCCGCCGCCTACCGGGCCTACTGGGAGAACATGCCGCTGCGCCGCCCTCAACTCCCCGACGGTCCCGACCTGCGGCTGTACCGCCGCCTGCACTGGGGCCGACTGGCCCAGTTCGACGTGCTCGACACCCGCCAGTACCGCTCCGACCAGGCGTACGGCGACGGCTGGCAGTACCCGGGTCCCGAGTCCGAGGACCCCTCGCGCACGCTCACCGGCGACGCCCAGGAACGCTGGCTGATCAACGGCTGGCACCGGTCGGACGCCCTGTGGAACGTGGTGCCCCAGCAGGTCACCTTCTCCCAGCGGTTCAACTCGACCACGGCGCCCTCCAAGGTCTCCATGGACTCCTGGGACGGCTACCCGGCCTCCCGCGAGCGGGTCCTGGCCGGCGCGCAGGCCGCCGGTGTCGAGAACCTCATGGTCCTCACCGGCGACGTGCACGTGCACTACGGCTTCGACATCAAGCGCGACTTCTCCGACCCCGGCTCCCGCACGGTGGGGACGGAGATCGTCACGTCCTCGATCACCAGCGGCGGCAACGGCTCCCGGAGGCCGTCCAACTGGGCCACGCTCCTGGCCGCCAACCCGCACATGAAGTACTACAACGGGCTGCGCGGATACACGACGGTGTCGCTCGACCGGGAGCGGGCGCGCGCCGACTTCAAGACGGTGTCCCACGTGACCACGCAGGGCGCGCCGCTCACGACCGCCGCCTCCTTCGTGACGGAGGCGGGGGAGCAGGGGCTCAAGCCGGCGTGACCCCCAGGGTCCCGGTGGCCTCTCCGGGGTAGCGGACGCCGACGCGCTCCCGGATCGTGTCGAGCGTCCGCATCACGGCGAGGGTGCCGTCGAGCGGGACCAGCGGCGACTCGGTCTCACCGGCCCGCAGGGCCCGCATCACCTCGGCGGCCTCGTGCTTGAGGCTGGCCCGGGGCCCGTCGGCCGGGTCGGCCGTGAACTCCTCGGGGTCACGGCCGTCCCGGTGCAGGGTGAAGCGGTCCGGGAAGAAGAAGCCGTACGGGATGTCGATCCGGCCCTTGGACCCGGTGACCGAGGCGGAGGTCGCCGTACCGCCCACGATGGAGCAGTGCACCGAGGCGAGAGCGCCGCTCTCCCACGAGAGCAGTGCCCCCGTCTGCAGATCGACGCCCTCCTCCGAGAGCACCGCTCGCGCCGCGACGTCCGACGGCTCACCGAGCAGCAGCTGCGTGAAGGACACCGGATACACGCCGAGGTCCAGCAGCGCGCCCCCGCCCAGTGCCGGGTCGCGCAGCCGGTGCGAGGCGGGCAGTGCTCCATTCCTCGCCTCCGGCAAGAGGTGCCCCGCCAGCCCGAAGTCGGCCTGGACGCTGCGCACCTCACCGATCGCCCCGTCGTCGACGAGCGCCTTGAGCCGCCGCACCATCGGATGGCAGTACATCCACATGGCCTCCATCAGGAAGCGCCCGTTGTCCCGGGCCAGGGCGACCAGCTCCCGCGCCTCGCGCGCGTTCAGCGTGAACGGCTTCTCGCACAGCACGTCGCGCCCGGCCTCCAGCATCAGCCCGGCCGCCGCGCGGTGCGCCGAGTGCGGAGTGGCCACGTAGACGACGTCGACCTCCTCGTCCCGCGCCAGCGACTCCCAGTCGCCGTACGCCCGCGGTATCCCGAACCGCTCGGCGAACGCCTTCGCCGGCTCCGCCGAGCGCGACGCGACCGCCACGACCTCCGCGTCCGGCAGGTCCACGAGGTCCGCCGTGAACGTCGCGGACATCCCCCCGGTCGCCAGGATTCCCCAGCGCACCCTCTGCTCCGTCATGTGTCCCACTCTGCTCGTGTCGTTCGTCACATTTTCAACGAATGTCCGTGGAAGCGCTCCCATGACATCGCCGTTGACGCCGAGCACTCCGTACGAGCTGAGAGCATAGGGAGCCGATGGCATGGAAAGGGAGGGGTCACATGCCCGAGGGCGGGGCGTCCATATCGAACCCGACGGCGAAGGCGAGGGAGAGTGGCGCACCGCGGACCACGCCGGGGAGGCGCACACCGGCGTCCGGCACCGCCGCCGGCCGCCGCACCGGCCTCCTGGTCACCCTCGTCCTCGGCGGCCTGACCGCCATACCGCCGCTGGCGATGGACATGTACCTCCCCGCCCTGCCCGAGGTCACCCAGTCCCTGCACGCGCCCGCCGCCACCGTCCAGCTCACCCTCACCGCCTGCCTGGCCGGGCTGGCGGTCGGGCAGCTCGTGGTCGGGCCGATGAGCGACCGCTGGGGCCGCCGCCGCCCGCTGCTCGCCGGCCTCGCCGTCTACCTCGTCGCCACCGCCCTGTGCGCGTTCGCGCCGACCGTGGAACTCCTCGTCGCGTTCCGGCTGGCGCAGGGCCTCGCGGGCGCGGCCGGCATCGTCATCGCCAGGGCGGTCGCCCGCGACCTCTACGACGGCGTGACCATGGCCCGTTTCTTCTCCACCCTCATGCTGATCTCCGGAGTCGCGCCGATCGTGGCGCCGCTGATCGGCGCGCAGGTCCTGCGGGTCACGGACTGGCGGGGCGTGTTCGTCGTCCTCGCGGTCGCCGGGGTGCTCCTGACGGCCGTCGTCTGGGCGCGGCTGCCGGAGACGCTGCCCCCGGCCGACCGCCACGGCGGAGGTGTCGGCGAAGCCCTCGGCGCGATGCGCGGGCTGCTCACCGACCGGGCCTTCACCGGCTACATGCTCACCGGCGGGTTCGCCTTCGCCTGCCTCTTCGCCTACGTCGCGGCCTCCCCGTTCGTCGTCCAGGAGATCTACGGCGCCTCCCCGCAGACCTTCAGCCTGCTGTTCGGGCTCAACTCGATCGGCCTGGTCGTCATGGGCCAGATCAACGGCAGGATCCTGGTCGGCAGGGTCCCGCTGGACCGGGTGCTCGGCCTGGGGCTCGCCGTGGTGGCCGTCGCCGCCCTCGCGCTGCTGCTGATGGCGCTGGGCGTGTTCGGCGAGGTGGGGCTGGTGCCCGTGGCCGCCGGGCTCTTCGTGCTCATGTCGGCGATGGGCATCACCATGCCCAACACCCAGACGCTCGCCCTGATGCGCACCAGGCACGCCGCCGGCTCCGCGTCGGCCCTGCTCGGTGCGGCCTCCTTCCTCATCGGGGCGATCGCGTCCCCGCTGGTCGGAGTGGCCGGGGAGGACACCGCCGTCCCGATGGCCGTCGTCCAACTGGCCGCGGCACTGGTGGCACTGGCCTGCTTCCTGGGTATGTGCCGCCCGTGGAACGGGAGGACGGGCGCGAAGGGCGGGGGCGTCTGAGCGCGCCGAGACTCCGCCACGGCACACCGGAACGGGCCGGGCTCGACGCCGGGGAACTCAGGCGCCTGGTCCGGGAGGTCCACGCCCGCACCGGCGGTGAGCGCCCCTGGGCGGCGGGCGCCGTCGTGGTCGTCGGGCGCGGCCCGGTCCTCGCCGTGCAGGAGGCGGCGGGCTGGGCCGTGCGCTACGCGGCGTACGACGAGGAGGCGGGCGCCCCGGTCGAACTGCCCCCGGCCGAGCGGGTCCCGATGACCGTGGACACCCCCTTCGACCTCGCCTCCCTCACCAAGCTGTTCACCTCGGTGGCGGCCGTGCAGCAGATCGAGCGGGGCACCCTGGGCATCGACGCCCGCGTCGGCGCGTACCTGCCGGACTTCACGGCGGCCGCGCGGCACGGCGTCACCGTCCGTCAGCTGCTCACCCACACCTCCGGGCTGCGTCCCGAACTCCCCCTGTACGACTGCGCCGACGACGCGGAACGGCTCGCGCTGCTCCGCGCGGAGCAGCCCGTCGGCGTGCCCGGCACCTACTGCTACTCCGACCTCAACATGCTGCTCCTCCAGCAGGTCCTGGAGCGTCTCACCCGCCGCACGCTCGACACCCTGGTGCGGGACGGCATCACCCGGCCGCTCGGCATGACCGCGACCGCCTTCGGGCCGTGCCCGGCCGCCGCGGCGACGGAGGACCAGAGGCGGCCGTGGGCCAAGGCGGACCGGGGGATGCTGCGGGGCGAGGTGCACGACGAGAACGCCTGGGCGCTGGGCGGGGTCGCGGGCCATGCCGGGCTGTTCTCCACGGGCCGTGACCTGGCGGTCTTCTGCCGCACCCTGCTGGCCGGGGGAGCGTACGGCCCCGCCCGCGTCCTCGGCCCGGACTTCGTGGAGCTGCTGTTCACCCCGCCGGGCCTGGGCTTCGCCCTGGACCAGCCGTGGTTCATGGGGGAGCTGGCGGGCCGGGGTGCCGCGGGCCACACGGGCTTCACGGGGACGTCCCTGGTGCTCGACCGTGCCACGGACACCTACGTGATCCTCCTGGCCAACACGGTGCACCCGCGCCGGCCGGTCCCGCCGGACAGCGGGCCGAGGGCCGAGGCGGGGACGCGGGTGGCGCGGGCGGTGCGGGGGAGGTGAGGGGGCGCGCTCCTCTTCCGTAGAATCGCCGGGTGAACGCCCCCGCCTCCCCGACCCCCGCCGACACCCTGCGCTCCGCCCTCGCCGGGCTGCTCGACGGGCTTCCGGCGCGGCAGGCCGCGCAGGCCGTCGAGCGGCTGATCGCGACCTATCGGGGCGCCACCCCGACGGCCTCCCCCATCCTCCGGGACCGGGCCGATGTGGCGGCGTACGCCGCCTACCGCATGCCCGCGACCTACGAGGCGGTCCGCTCGGCGCTGGCGGCGTTCGCGGACGCGGTGCCCGGATGGGCGCCCCGCGACCACGTGGACGTCGGCGGCGGGACCGGCGCGGCGGCCTGGGCGGTGAGCGCGACCTGGGACGGAGAGCGGCCGGTCACCGTCCTGGACTGGGCCGAACCCGCACTCGCCCTGGGCCGGGAACTCGCCGCCGCCCACCCCGCCCTGCGCCGGGCCCGCTGGCACCGCTCTCGTATCGGATCAGCGCTCACCATCGAGAGCACCGATCTCGTCACCGTCTCGTACGTCCTCAACGAGCTCACCGCCCCCGACCGCGCCGCGCTCGTCGACGCCGCCGCCGGCGCCGCGCGGGCCGTCGTGATCGTCGAACCCGGCACCCCCGACGGCTACGCCCGTGTCATCGAGGCCCGTGACCGCCTGATCTCCGCCGGTTTCCACGTCGCAGCCCCCTGCCCGCACAGCTCCGCCTGCCCCATCGAGCCCGGCACGGACTGGTGCCACTTCTCCGCGAGGGTCAGCCGCTCCTCCCTGCACCGCCAGGTCAAGGGCGGCTCCCTCGCCTACGAGGACGAGAAGTTCAGCTACGTGGCCGCCACCCGCGTCCCGGCCGCCCCGGCCACCGCCCGGATCGTCCGCAGGCCGCAGATCCGCAAGGGCCAGGTCCTCCTCGACCTCTGCGAGACGGACCCCGGCCTGCGCCGCACCACCGTCACCAAGCGCCACGGCGACCTGTACCGGGCGGCCCGGGACACCGACTGGGGCGACCCCTGGCCGCCGCGCACGGACGCCGGGCCCGCCGACGGCTAGGCCGTCGGCTCCCCGTTCCCCGCGTCCCGCTCCCGCTCCTGCTCCCGCTCCTGCTCCCGCTCCCGCTCCCGCTCCTGCTCCCGCTCCTCCCTGAGCCTGCGCAGCAGTTCCCGCTTGCGGGCCTGCGGATCGACACCACCCCCGATGCGCCCGCCGCTCCCGCCGCCGCGCAGCGCCCCGCGGCCGAGGTGCTGTCGGGTACCACCGACGCCCAGCATGTTTCCGGCTCCGCCTCGGCTCATGGCCGTCCCCTCTCGTCGGCGAGTCAGTGAGGCATTTCAGTACGAGACGTATCGTCTCGCTGCCTCGCACCCACCATCGGGCGAGACGCACCGTCTTGTCAACCTGGTAAATTCGGCCCATGGCCCAGAACCAGTCCGCCCCCGACGCCACCCGCCGCAGCGAGCGCTCCCGGCGGGCCATCTACGACGCCGCCCTCGCCCTGGTCGCCGAGGCCGGGTACCCGAAGACCACCATCGAGGGCATCGCCGCCCGCGCCGGCGTCGGCAAGCAGACGATCTACCGGTGGTGGCCGTCGAAGGCGGACGTACTCCTCGAGGCGTTCCTCGACATGGCCGAGCGGGCCGCCGAGGCCGCCGGCCACGTCGCGCACGCCCTCCCGGACACCGGCGACCTCGCGGCCGACCTCAGGGCCGTCCTGCGCGCCACGGTCGACGAACTGCGCGACCCCGCCTTCGAGGCCCCCTCCCGTGCCCTGGCCGCCGAGGGCCTCGTCAACCAGGAGCTCGGCCGCAGGTTCGTCGCCCAGCTGCTGGAACCCCAGCTCCAGCTCTACGCCGACCGTCTGCGCTCGGCCCAGCGGGCCGGAGACGTCCGCCCCGAGGTCGACCCGCGTATCGCCCTCGAACTCTTCGTCTCCCCCCTCGCCCAGCGCTGGCTCCAGCACACCGGCCCGATCACCTACGACTACACCGACACCCTCGTCGACTACGCCCTCAACGGCCTCGCGCCCCGCTGACCCGCACCGGATGCCGCGCCAGCCGCCCCGGTGCGTCCGTGATGACGCCGTTGCAGCCGAGGGCCAGGGCGCGGTCGCGCTGGGCCGGGGTGACGACGGTGTGGGCCCACACCCGGGGAACGCCCGAGCGCACCGCCCGTCTGAGATCCGCGTCGCGGGCCCTGATGTCGACGTCGAGCAGGTCGACGTGGGAGCGCCAGCGCTCGGGGCGGTCGGTGCGCATCTGGCGGGCCGAGCGCCACAGCTGGGTCAGCAGGCCCAGCCCGTGGATCCGGCGGGCGACCGAGGGGTCGTTGGTGTTCACGAACACCGAGCGGGTCAGGCCGCGGGACCGGATCAGCGCGGCCAGCCGGCCCAGCCCGCGCGGATCCTTGACCTCCAGCATCAGCACGATCCGCCCGCCGAACCGGTCCAGTACCTCGGCGACGGTCGGCGGCCGCTCCGCACGCCAGCTCCCCGGCAGCCGGTCGCGCGGACGCAGCCGTACGCCCCGCCACTCCCCGGCGTCCAGGGCGCGCACCTCACCGCCCAGGAACGTGGTGCGGTTCAGGGTCGCGTCATGGAAGACGACCGGCGTGCCGTCCCGCAGCATCCGCGTGTCGAAGTCCAGCACCTGCGCCGTACCGCGGCGGAACGCCGCCATCAGCCCCGACATGCTGTTCTCGGGCACCTCCCGCGCCCCGCCCCGGTGGGCGACGTACGGGACCTCGGGCAGCGAGTCCACCGTCAGCGGTCCGCGGCCCCACTCCAGGGGAGGGCTGCCGCCGTGGCCGCCCGTGAGAGTCAGCGAGACCCCACAGGCCACGGCCGCCAGGCCCGTCGACGCGATCCTTGTGACCATGGCGACCACGGTAGGGGCGCACATCCCGGCACAGGGCGCAATGACACCCCGTCCGCCTGCCCGCGCGTGCGTCCCCTTCGCCCCGGCGCGGCACCTCTCGTCCGCTCGGTTCACCCTCGTCCCACCTGCGCCGATTGTGGGCTCCGGCCCCCCGGCGCGGCCCGGCGTGGGACCATGGGGCATGCTGGTGCGCACGACGGCGAGGCGAGGGGATAGATGAGCGCGGAGTTCGGCGGCCGGAGCGGCCGACAGGGCAGACTCTCCCAGTGGCTGCGCGGACGCCGCCCGAGGCAGGCCGCCGACGAGGGCGGCCGTGAGGCGCTGCTGCTCGCCGCCGCCGAAGCGGGACTGCCGCTCGCGCCCGCCGCCCACCCCGCCGGATACCGCTGCTCCTGCGACCGCGTGGGCTGTCCCACCCCCGCCCGGCACCCGGTGTCGTTCGCCTGGCAGACGCAGTCCACCACCGACCCCGCCCAGATCGAGCGCTGGGCACGCCACCAGCCGCAGGCCAACTTCATCACCGCGACCGGCATGGTGCACGACGTCCTGGACGTCCCGCTGGACGCCGGGCGCGAGGCGCTCACCCGCCTGCTCGACGCCGGCCTCGAGGTCGGTCCGGTCGCCGAGAGCGACGACGGCCGCATGCTGTTCTTCACCCTCACCCGGGGCACGCCCGAGGACGAGGACGAGTGGTGGCCCTGCGAGCTGGACTGCCACCCGGAGACCATGGACGAGCACCCCGGACTGCGCTGGCACTGCCGAGGCTCCTACGTCCTCGTACCGCCCGCCCGCCTGCCCGGCGACGACGACCGGTCGGTGCACTGGGTGCGCGGCCTCGAACATCCGCTCCCGGACCCGCTGAGCCTGCTGGAGGTCCTCACCGACTCCTGCGCCCGTCACGGCGGCGAACAGCCCGACCAGGCGGGCACGGCCTGGCCCCTGCGCCGCTGAGCCCGGCCCCCCGACGTCGCGAGCCGCGCCCCGGCCGCCGGGCTCCGCGACCTACTCGCCCTTCGCCGAGACCAGCCCCTGGATCCGTCCCAGGACCCGCACCTCGCCGTCGGGCGGATCCAGCGCCACCTCGTTGGAGACGAACTCCATCGTCAGCGACTGCGTGATCTCCCCCGTCGTCAGCGCCAGCACGTCCTTGTTGGGCGTCGGCACGGAGGCCCCCGCCGCCGCGGTCTGCTTCTCGAAGTGGCGCGTGGTGAAGAACACCAGTGCCCCGCCGTCCTCGGTGCGCAGCGCCAGCGGGGCGTAGTCGCCGCCTGTCATCGGCTCGTCGATGTACTGCCTGGCCAGCCCGGGCCGCTCCGCCCTCTTCGCGCGCGCCGCGCGCCACGCGCTGGTGTGCGGACCGTCCGAGAAGACCTTCCCGCCCTCCTTGAGGAACGACGCGTACCCCTGGCTCAACTCGCCCGGCGGCACCGCCACGTCGGACGCGTTCGCGGGCACGGCCTCCGCCCAGCCGTCCTTGTCCGTCTTGAACCCGGGCAGGTCGCCGGGGGCCACCAGCGTCAGGTACGCCGCCTCCCACGGCTCGTCGAGACCGTTCCGGGTGAACACCAGCAGCCAGCGCGTCTCACCGCCCTTGTTGGCGTCCGCGTCCGCGAGGAACCAGCGCGGCCAGCCCGCCTTCGCGGGGATGGTGAACCTCGCGTCCGTCAGCTTCAGCGGCGCGTGCCGGGGGTTGCCCTCCGGGTTGTTGGCCCGCCCGGCCTTCAGCCGTGCCCCGTCGATCGCGGCGAGGGCGCCGGTGGTGTGCTCGGCGTCCAGGGAACCGTCGTACGCCTTGTCGGCCGCGTTGTACGCCGCCGTGAACTCCTCCAGCGCCTTCGCGGCCTCGGCGCGGCTGGTCGCCGGGAGCACCTCGCGCTCACCGTGCACCACCACGCAGCCGCTCGCCGTCAGCGACAGAGCGGTCACCGCCGCGGCCGTGAGCACGCACCTGTCAAGCCTGCGGTGCCTTCGAAGGCCGAGATCCCTGCTCATCCGGTTCCTTCACCTTCCCCTTCCCGGAGGCGAACCCTACCGGGGCGAGGAACAGCACGAGCGTCGGGACCAGGTACAGCAGCCACACCGTGACCTGGAGGACGGTGGGGTCGGGCTGGAAGTTGAACACGCCCTTCAGCAGCGTGCCGTACCAGCTGTCCGGCGGGATCGCGCCGCTGACGTCGAAGGCCAGGTGCGTCAGGCCCGGCAGCAGGTCGGCCTCCTGCAGATCGTGGACGCCGTACGCCAGCACTCCCGCCGCCACGACGACCAGCAGGGCACCGGTCCAGGTGAAGAACTTGGCGAGGTTGATGCGCAGCGCTCCCCGGTAGAACAGCCAGCCGAGCAGCACCGCCGTGGCCAGCCCCAGCGCCACGCCGAGCAGCGGACGCGGGCTGCCGTCACCGGCCGCGTGCACCGACGCCCACACGAACAGCGCGGTCTCCAGCCCCTCGCGGCCCACCGCGAGGAACGCGGTGACGACCAGCGCTCCCGTACCCATGGCGAGGGCGGCGTCCAGCTTCCCGTGCAGCTCCGCCTTCAGATGCCGGGCGGTGCGCCGCATCCAGAACACCATCCAGGTCACCAGGCACACCGCGAGGATCGACAGCGACCCTCCCAGCGCCTCCTGCGCCTCGAACGTCAGCTCCTGGGAGCCGAATTCGAGCACGCAGCCGAAGGCGAGCGCCAGGCCGACCGCGACGGCGATGCCGGTCCACACCGGTTTCAGCGCGTCCCGCCGCCCGGTCTTCACCAGGTAGGCGATCAGGATGCAGACGACGAGACTGGCCTCCAGCCCTTCGCGCAGACCGATCAGATAGTTGGAGAACACGGTTACGCCTCCTCGGAGAAGAGCGTCCTGCCCCACCAGTCGTCCTGGTCGCGGACGCCCGGCGGAACGGCGAAGACCGCCGAACCCACGTGCTGGATGTACTCGTTGAGGGAATCCCGGGCCAGGCTCCGCTGGATCGGGATGAACCCGGTGCGCGGATCGCGCTGGAAGGCGAGGAAGAACAGCCCGGCGTCCAGCCGGCCCAGGCCGTCGGTGCCGTCGGTGAAGGAGTAGCCGCGGCGCAGGATCGTCGCCCCGGCGTTGGTGTCCGGGTGCGCCAGCCGCACATGGGCGTCGGGCTTCATCGCCTTCAGGAACGGCTCGTCCCGCTCCTTGGCCTTGCCGACCGGCGCGCCCTCGCCCTTGTCGCGGCCGAAGATGTCCTCCTGCTCCTGCAGCGAGGTCCGGTCCCAGGTCTCGATGTGCATCCGGATCCGCCGGGCCACGAGGTAGGAGCCGCCCGCCATCCACGCGGGCCCGTCCTTCTCCCCGGCCCAGACGAACTTCTCCAGACGGTCCTTCTCGGTGCCGGAGATGTTGCGGGTGCCGTCCTTGAAGCCGAACAGGTTGCGCGGGGTCTGCGCGTCGGGCGTCGTCGACGAGGTCTTGCCGAAGCCGAGCTGCGACCAGCGCACCACGACCCGGCCGAAGCCGATGCGGGCCAGGTTGCGGATCGCGTGCACGGCGACCTGCGGATCGTCCGCGCACGCCTGCACGCACAGGTCACCGCCGCTGCGGTCGCGGTCGAGGTTGTCCCCGGCGAACTTCGGCAGCTCGACGAGCGCGTCGGGCCGCTGCCCGGCCAGGCCGAACCTGCCGAACAGGGACGGCCCGAAGCCGACCGTCAGCGTCAGCCGGGACGGCTTGAGCCCCAGCGCCTCACCGGTGTCGTCCGGCGGTGCCTCGGCGGGACCGCCGTACGCGCCGTCACCGACGGCACGGCCGGCCGTCATCCGGCGCGCCGCCACCGTCCACTCCTTCAGCAGCTCCACGAACGCGGCGCGGTCCTCGGTCGTCACGTCGAAGGCGGCGAAGTGCAGCCGGTCCTGCACCGGCGTGGCGATGCCCGCCTGGTGCGGGCCGTGGAACTCCACCGCCGCTCCCGCGTCCGATCGCGGTTCGTCCCCGGTACGGGCCACGGCGGCCGCGCCCCCGGCCGCGGCGGCGCCGAGCGCGAGCCCGGCCCCGCCCCAGCCGAGCAGCGAACGCCGCGAGGGTGCCTGTGAGGTGCTCTCCGTCATCGCCCCGGCACCGCCCTTACTTCGCCACGGCCGCGGCGAGCCGCGACAGCGGCTCGGCGAGCGCGTTGACCGCGTCCGACAGTTCCTTGCGGTCGGCCTTGCCGACCTTGTCGTACGAGACGAAGTCGTACGACGTCGTGTCGGGCCGGTACCGGTCGAGCAGGGTGCCGAGCGCCGCGAACTGCCGGTCGAGCTCCTTGACCAGCGCCGGGTCGTTCTCGCGGGCGACCGGCTGGAGCAGCGCGTACGACGTCTCGGCGCCCTCGACGTTGGCCTTGAAATCGACCAGGTCGGTGTGCGAGTAGCGCTCCTCCTCGCCGGTGACCTTGCCGGTGGCGACCTCGTCGAGGAGTTCCTTGGCGCCGTTGGCCATGGAGGTCGGCGTGATGTCGGCCGTGCCGACGCGCTTCTGCCAGTCCTCCAGGTCGGTGATCAGCCGGCCGGCGAGCTCCTTCTCCCGGTCGCCGATCTTCCCGTCCTGCCAGAGCGCCTTCTCCAGGCGGTGCCAGCCGGTCCAGTCCGTCGCCGGGTCCTGGCCGTCCTCCAGACCGTCCTCGCGGACGTCGACCTTGGGGTCGATGTCACCGAAGGACTCGGCGACCGGCTCGGTGCGCTCCCAGCCGATGCGGGAGGGCGCGTACGCCTTCTTCGCGGCCTCGACGTCGCCGTCCTCGACGGCCTTCGCGAACTCCCGCGCCTTCGGCAGCGTCTCGTCGGCCTGCGCCTGCACGTACGCGCGGTACGCGGCCACCGCCTTGTCCAGCCGGGGGTCGCGCTGAGCGGCCTTGCCGCCGGTGGCCCGGACGTCCTGGCGTATCCCCTTGCCGCGCATGCCCGGCTTGCAGGCGATCCGGTAGTCGCCGGGCTTCACCTCGGCCGTGACGCGCTGCTTGGTGCCCGGCCCGATGTTCTCCCGCTCGGTGACCACCCGGTCGTCGGGGAAGAGGATGTAGACCTCGGTGACCTTGGAGCCCTTGTTCTCGATGGCGAGTTCGACGTGCCCGGCCGGGAACTCCTTCGTCGAGACCTCGCACGAGTCGTCGGTGGCCGTCACGGTGACGACCCGGTCGTCGTCCCCGGCGCCCTTCTCGGTGCAGCCGCTGACGGCGGCGAGGACCGCCGCGGTGGCGACGGCGGTGACGAGCGAGAGTCCGGCGGGTCCGGCGGATCGCATGAAGGCTCCAGTGTGGCCGAATGACTGCGTGATCAGCCTCCCGTAAGGAAGGTGAGGCTCGCCTAACATACCTGCGCTTCGACCGGGCGATACCCATGCATTCAGTGATCCGGCTCTCATGGACGGTGTATGAGCACGGAGCGGTTACGGTGGCTCAAAACGACTGCCATGATCAGGTCAAAGGACGGTCATCCCGGGTCAAAGGCAGGTCAACCGTTTTCTGTCGGTAACCCGTGCCCGGGCCGGGCGACCTGGCCATCGATGCTTGAATGCCCCCGTGACTGACTACGACGTGCTGCGCGTCTTCTGCGGACACCGCGGCGGGTACGGCAACGAACTCGGTGTCGTCCGTGACGGTTCGGTGATGCCCGAGCGGGAGGACCGGCAGGCGTTCGCCGCGAAGCTCGGGTTCAGCGAGACCGTGTTCGTCGACGACCCCGAGCGCGGGGTGATCGACATCTACACCCCCACCCTGCGCCTGCCCTTCGCCGGCCACCCCTGCGTCGGCACGGCCTGGCTGCTCGACGTGCCCGAACTCGTCACGCCCGCGGGGGTGGTGGGCGCCCGGCAGGACGGGGAGTTCTGCTGGATCGAGGCCCGGGCGGAGTGGGTGCCGCCGCGCACCCTGCGCCAGTACGCCACCGCCGCCGAGGTCGACGCCCTGCCCGTGCCCCCGAAGGGGGAGTGGATCTACGCCTGGGCCTGGCTGGACGAACCGGCCGGCCGGGTCCGCGCCCGGGCCTTCCCCGGCCGCGACGACGGAATCGACGAGGACGAGGCGACGGGCGCCGCGGCCCTCCTGCTCACCGACCGCCTCGGCCGGGCCCTGAACATCACCCAGGGCACGGGCTCCCAGCTCATCACGGCCCCCCAGCCGGAGGGCTGGACGGAGATCGGCGGCCGCGTCCACCTGGAACGCTGACCGGTCACGCCGACAGGGGGAACTCCGCGCCCAGGGCCCGGAAGACCTCCGTGTTGAGCGCGAACGCCCGCTTGCACTCGGCCACGATGCGCTGCTTCTCCAGGTCGCCCGCCGGCAGGGCGTCCAGGAGTCCGCGGTACTCCCGCTTGAAGGCCGCCGGGTGGGGGATGTCCTCGAAGACGTAGAAGCGGACGCCGTCGCCCTTCCTCGCGAAGCCCCAGGTCCGCTCCGCCCTGCCGCGGATGACCTGGCCGCCGGAGAGGTCGCCCAGATAACGGGTGTAGTGGTGGGCGACATAGCCGCCCGGCCAGTCGCGGGCGCACGCGGCGACCCGGCCGGCGTACACCCGGGTGGCGGGCAGGGCGGTCAGGCGGGAGCGCCAGTGCGGACCGAGCAGGTGCGCCAGGTCCCGCTCCAGCGCGGGCAGCCGGAACAGTTCCGGCCGGACGAAGGGGCCCGCCACCGGGTCGGACGCCAGCCCCCGTGCGCCGGACTCCAGGGCCTCGTACACGAACCACAGCTGCTCGGTGTAGCGCGCGTACGCGTCCACGCCCAGCCGGCCGCCGAGCAGATCGCTCATGAACGTCGAGGTCTCCGCCTCCACGTGCTGCTGGTGGGAGGCGGTGCGGATGAGGGTGGAGAAGGAGTCCATGAGTCCGGGGTTCCCGCGGGCTACGGCAGCGTCAGGATGTCCGCGCCCGTGTCCGTCACCACCAGTGTGTGCTCGAACTGCGCCGTCCGCCTGCGGTCCTTCGTCACCACCGTCCAGCCGTCGTCCCACATGTCGTACTCGTGGGTCCCCAGCGTCAGCATCGGCTCGATCGTGAAGGTCATCCCCGGCTGCATCACCGTCGTCGCGTGCGGACTGTCGTAGTGCGGGACGATCAGGCCCGAGTGGAACGACGAGTTGATCCCGTGCCCGGTGAAGTCGCGCACCACCCCGTACCCGAACCTCTTCGCGTACGACTCGATCACCCGGCCGATGATGTTGATCTGCCGGCCCGGCTTGACCGCCTTGATCGCGCGGTCGAGCGACTCACGGGTCCGCTCGACCAGCAGCCGGCTCTCCTCGTCCACGTCCCCGACCAGGTAGGTCGCGTTGTTGTCGCCGTGCACCCCGCCGATGTAGGCCGTCACGTCCAGGTTGACGATGTCCCCGTCGCGCAGCACCGTCGAGTCCGGGATGCCGTGGCAGATGACCTCGTTGACCGACGTGCACAGGGACTTGGGGAAACCGCGGTAGCCGAGCGTCGAGGGGTAGGCGCCGTGGTCGCACATGTACGCGTGCGCCACCCGGTCCAGCTCGTCCGTCGTCACGCCCGGCTCGATCAGCTTCGCGGCCTCCTCCATCGCGCGCGCCGCGATCCGGCCGGCGGTCCGCATCGCCTCGATCGTCTCGGGCGTCTGCACCTCCGGCCCGGTGTACGGCGTGGGGGCGGGCTTGCCGACGTACTCGGGACGACGGATGTTCCCGGGCACGGAGCGGGTGGGGGACAGTTCCCCCGGAACGAGCAGCGACTGGCCAGACATGCCGGCGAGTCTAATTCAGCCGCGACGGGGGACCATCTTCCGTGGCGGAAGGAGCCGGTCATGCCCCTGTTCAAGAAGCGTTCGGTCGGAAAGCCGGGCGAGTGGTACTACTGCCTGGAGCACAAGAAGGTCGAGGAGGGCCCCGACTGCCCGGCCAAGGACCGCTTCGGCCCGTACGCGAGCCGCAGCGAGGCCGAGCGTGCCATGGAGACGGCCCGCGAGCGCAACCTCCAGTGGGAGAACGACGCCAAGTGGCGCGACGCCCCCGCGGGCGAACGCGACGACGGCTGACCTCGCCGGGCCGGCCGCTACCAGCGGATGGGTGGCGGGGCGGTCAGCAGGTCGGCCAGCCTCGACAGGCGGTCCCGGAAACGCCGGGGCCCCCTGCGGGCCGGCAGGGCGTTCTCCCCGGCCGCCGCGCTCACCAGGTGCTGCACGGTGTCCAGGTCCAGCTCGGAGCCGTCGGGCACGGGCAGGGCCTCGTGGGCCAGCGCCGGGAGCTCGCCCTCCCCGGGGCCCAGGGACAGCAGTGTCGCCCCCGCCCGGCGGGCGTCCGAGATCCGTTCGAGCAGTGGGGCGGGCGGCTCCCCGGGCGCCACCACCAGCAGCGTCTCACCCCGCCGCGCGGCCTCCAGCCGCCCCGGGCCCACCGCCAGATGCGCGGGGTCCGAGGGGCGCGCGTCGTGCCGTACGAGCGTGGGGGCCAGCTCCGGCGTGCCCGACCAGGCGGCCTCGTCCACCAGATGCGCCGCCAGATGCCACGGCTCGTACTCCGGGGTGCCCACGAGCAGCAGCCCGCCGCCGTGCGCGACCACCGAGCCGCGCAGGGTCCCCGCGAAGTGCCGGGTGGCGCCCAGCCACTGCGTCCCGGCGAGCACGTCCCGCAGCAGCGCGACCCGTACGGCGTCCATGCCGCCGCATCCTGCCCCAACCGCGCCCCCCTGTCCCGCCGTTCGGCCCGGATTCGCCCGACCCGGGGACAACCGCCCGTACCGTCGTGACGGCGCTCACCCGGGCCGGAAACGGTGCCGTCTCGGACGTAGAGTCGGCCCATGACCTCTACCGACAGCGCACAGCCGCCCGCCAAGGCCCCCGCCAAGGACCCCTGGGACCTGCCCGACGTGTCCGGGCTCGTCGTCGGCGTGCTCGGCGGCACCGGGCCACAGGGCAGGGGCCTGGCCCACCGGCTCGCCAAGGCCGGCCAGAAGGTGATCATCGGCTCCCGGGCCGCCGAGCGCGCCCGGGCCGCGGCCGGGGAACTCGGGTACGGCATCGAGGGCGCCGACAACGCCGAGACCGCCCGCCGCAGCGACGTCGTGATCGTCGCCGTGCCCTGGGACGGCCACGGCGAGACTCTTCGGTCCCTGCGCGGGGAACTGGCCGGCAAACTCGTCGTCGACTGCGTCAACCCGCTCGGCTTCGACAAGCAGGGCGCCTACGCGCTGAAGCCGGAGGAGGGCAGCGCCGCCCAGCAGGCCGCCGCGCTGCTCCCCGACTCCCGGGTCACCGCCGCCTTCCACCACCTGTCGGCCGTGCTGCTCCAGGACCCGGAGATCGACGAGATCGACACCGATGTGATGGTGCTCGGCGAGGTGCGCGCCGACGTGGAGATCGTCCAGGCGCTGGCCGGCCGCATCCCCGGCATGCGGGGCGTCTTCGCCGGGCGGCTGCGAGGCGCCCACCAGGTGGAGTCGCTGGTCGCCAACCTGATCTCCGTCAACCGCCGCTACAAGGCGCACGCCGGGCTCCGCGTCACGGACGTATGAGGCGATGGGGGACACTGGAGGCCGTAGCAGTGTCCCCCGACAGGAGCCCGCAACCATGCCCCGCCTCTCCCTCTACGCCCTCGTCGTGTGCCTCCTCGCCGTCGCCGCGGCCGTCGTCTCCTTCGTGCGGGGAAGTGTGTTCATCGGCGTCGTGTGGGTGCTGCTGGCGGGCCTGTCGTCCAACATGACCTGGTACTACGTGAGGCGGGGGCGGGCGGCGTCGCGTGACGGCTCCGTCACGGGCTGACCTCACAGACGCCGCTCGGGCCGCGCCAGAAACGGAACAGCTCGTAGCCGCAGTAGGTGTCGAACTCGTGGATGCCGAGCGTCCCCAGCAGCGAGTCGACCACGTCGAAGAACGCGCCGTTCACCGTGGGCACCCACAGCAGCGCGAACACGAACAGCAGACCGAACGGGGCGAACGGCTCCACCTGCCGCCGGACGCCGTACGACAGCCAGGGCTCGATCACGCCGTAGCCGTCCAGCCCCGGCACCGGCAGGAAGTTCAGGATCGCGGCCGTCACCTGGAGCAGCGCCAGGAAGGCCAGCGCGAACCGGAAGTCCGCCGGCACGCCGTCCAGCGCGTCCAGCCAGAACGGCGCCGTGCACACGACGGCGAACAGCACGTTCGTCAGCGGGCCGGCCGCCGAGATCAGGCTGTGCCGCCACCGCCCGCGGATCCGGCCGCGTTCGATGAACACGGCACCGCCCGGCAGACCGATACCGCCCATGATCACGAACACCACGGGAAGCACGATGCTCAGCAGGGCGTGCGTGTACTTCAGCGGGTTCAGCGTGAGGTAGCCCTTCGTGCCGACCGAGAGGTCGCCGCTGTGCAGCGCGGTGCGCGCGTGCGCGTACTCGTGCAGACACAGGGAGACGATCCACGCGGCCGTCACGAACAGGAACACCGCGACACCGGGCTGTGCGGCGAACCCGGTCCAGGTGGCCCATCCGGTGACCGCGGTGACGGCCAGGATCCCCAGGAAGACCGGGCTGATCCTCCGGTCGCTGTGACGGGTGGCGGCGGTGGTCATGGGGCTCCCTGGACGGCCGGGCACGCGGGGGACCCGCGGGGACTGCCCGACGGTACCGGGCGCACCGGGAAAACGTCTCGCGCCGGCGGCCGGTTCCCTGCAGGGTGGGACGGCCCCGCCGCGGTCCGGCACCGCCCCATGACCGTTCCGACCACCACCGGAGACAATGGACCCCGTGCGCTACCGCATCCTCGGCACCACCCAGGCACTTGGCCCGGACGGCACCGTCGTCCCCGTGGGCGGGGCGCGGCTGCGCGCGCTGCTGACCGTGCTCGCCCTGCGGCCCGGGCGCACGGTCCCCGTGGGCCTGCTGGTCGACGAGGTGTGGGACGGTGACCCGCCGGCCGACGCGACCGGGGCGCTGCAGGCCCTCGTCGGGCGGCTGCGCCGGGTGATCGGCCCGGACGCGGTGGCCTCCGTCGACGGCGGTTACCGGCTCACCGCCGGGCCCGACGACATCGACCTGCACCGCTTCGAGCGGCTGGCCGGCGAGGGCCTGCGCGCCCTGGCCGACGGCGACGCCGCCAAGGCGGCCGCCGTCCTGGACGACGCCCTCGCCCTGTGGCGCGGCGGCCCCGCCCTGGCCGGCCTGCCCGACCGCACCGCGGAGGCGGCCCGCGTCGAGACCCGGCACCTGGACGTGCTGCGCGCCCGGCACACCGCCGCCCTCGCCCTCGGCGACGCCGAGCGGTCCCTGCCCGAACTGACCGCGCTGTGCGGCGACCACCCCCTCGACGAGCCCCTCCAGGCGCTGCGGCTGCGCGCCCTGCGCGCCACGGGCCGCACCGCCGAGGCCCTGGCCGCCTACGAGGACGTGCGCCGCCTGCTGGCCGACCGCCTCGGCTCCGACCCCGGCACCGGACTGCGCGCACTCCACGCCGAACTGCTGAGACCGGAGCCGGCGCCCGGGGCCCGGGGGAGTGAGCCGCCCGGCAACCTGCGGGCCCGGCTGACCTCGTTCGTCGGCCGCGAGGACGACATCGAGGCCCTGCGCGCGGACCTCGCCGCCGCCCGTCTGGTCACGCTCCTCGGACCGGGCGGGGCGGGCAAGACCCGCCTGTCGCAGGAGGCCGCCGAGACCGTGCGGCGGACCACCCCCGACGGCGTGTGGCTCGCCGAACTCGCCCCGGTGGACGACCCCGACGACGTCCCCGAGGCCGTACTCACCGCCGTCGGCGCCCGCGAGACCGTCCTGTACGGCGCCGGCGCCGAGAGCATGAGAGCCGTCGCCGAGCGGCACGCCGACCCGGTGGAGCGCCTCGCCGAGCACTGCGGCCCCCGCCGCATGCTGCTGATCCTCGACAACTGCGAACACGTCGTCGAGGCCGCCGCCCACCTCGCCGAGACGCTGCTGAAGCGCTGCCCCCGCCTCACCGTCCTCGCCACCAGCCGCGAACCCCTGGGTGTGCGCGGGGAGTTGCTGCGCCCGGTCGAGCCGCTGCCCGAGCCGGTCGCCCTGCGCCTGCTCGCCGACCGCGGGGCGGCCGCCCGCCCCGGCTTCACCACCGGCGACGACCCGGAGGCCTGCGCCGAGATCTGCCGCCGTCTCGACGGACTGCCCCTGGCCATCGAACTCGCCGCGGCCCGGCTGCGGATGCTCACCCCGCGCCAGATCGCCGACCGGCTCGACGACCGCTTCCGCCTGCTCACCTCCGGCAGCCGCACCGTCCTCCCCCGCCAGCAGACCCTGAGGGCCGTCGTCGACTGGTCCTGGGACCTGCTCGACGCGGACGAACGCGACGTGCTGGGGCGCCTGTCGGTGTTCGCGGGCGGGTGCGACCTCGCCGCCGCCGAGGCCGTGTGCGGCCCCGCCGCACTGGAGGCCCTCGGCTCCCTGGTCGACAAGTCCCTGGTGGTCGCCGCCCCTTCGGGGGACGGCGAGATGCGCTACCGGCTCCTGGAGACGGTCGCCGAGTACGCGGGCGAACGCCTCGACGAGTCCGGCCGGCGCTCCGGGGCCGAGCGGGCGCATCTGACGCACTACCGCGAACTCGCCCGCACCACGGAGCCGTTGCTGCGCGGTCCGGGCCAGCCGGCCGCCATCGCGCGGCTGGAGCGGGAGTACGAGAACCTGCGCACGGCTCTGCGCCACGCCCTCGCCCTGCGCGACGAGCAGGAGGCACTCTGCATCACCCTCTCGCTCGTCTGGTACTGGCAGATGCGCGATCTGCGCATCGAGGCCCGCACCTGGTGCGCCGAGGTCATGGCCCTCGCCCCCGACCCCTTCACCGAACCGGTCCGGCCCGCCGCCCCGCTGTGGCGGCGCTGCACCGACGCCCCGCCCCCGATGACCGGTGAGGTCCTCGCCGAGGCCCGGCGCGGGGTGCACCTGGCCCACATGGCCCACATGGACACGGAGCTGGACGACTGGCAGACCCCGCAGGCACAGCACAAGCTGCGCCTCATCGCCGCGACGTACGAGCCGGGGATGCCGCAGGTCTGCCGGCCGCCCGGCCTTCTCTGGACGTTCGCCGTGATGCTGATCGGGGACATGGAGCGGCTGCGCCACGTGGTCGACGCGGCCATCCGCGCGTCCCGGGAGCACCCCGGGTTCGAGTGGGAGCTGGCCTGCAACCTCCAACTGCGCGCCAACTTCCTGGCCAACCGCAGTGACTGGGCCGGTGACGCGCGCCGCGACGCCGACGAGGCCCTGGCGATCCACCGCCGGCTGGGCGACACCTGGGGCCTCGCCGAGGCCCTCTCCGCGCGCGGTGAGGCCCACGAACGCAGCGGCGCGTACGAGGCCGCCGCCGCGGACTACGAGGCGGCGATCGGGTACGCCGAAAGCCTGGGCGCCCGGGCCCACGTGGCCGTCCTCTCGGCCCGGCTCGGCGGTGCGCTGCTGGAGGCGGGCCGGACGGAGCGTGGTGAGCGACTGCTGCGTGAGGTCATCGACAGCACGCGCGGGCGGCACAGCGAGGCCCTGCCCGCCGCCCGGCTCTTCCTGGCCGGCTGGCTCGGCACCGTGGGGCGTACGGCCGAGGCCCGGGAGCATCTGCGGGCTCTGCGCGAGGAGTTCCGCCTCGCGCACTACGTCGTCTTCGACGCCTTCATCCTCGGTGCCGAGGCCTGGGTGGAGGTGGCCGACGGCAACGACGAGCAGGCCATGGTCGTCATCCGCGAGGCCCTCCGGCAGGCGGACGACCCGCTGTCCGCCGCCATGGCACCCCACATGCGCTCGTCGTACCTCACCCTGGGCGCCGCCGCGCTCGCCGGACTCGACGGCGGGCGGCACGCCCGGGACGCGGCCCGCTGCCTCGGCGCGGCCGACTCCCGGCTGCCGCCCGGACACCACGCCGGGAGACTGGAACGCGAGATGCGCGAGCGCGCCGAGGCACGCATCCGGGCGGCACTCGGCGACGCGGCGTACGAGACCGCGTACGCCGAGGGCGCCGGCCTCCCCCCGGAGGAGGCCGACGCCCTGCTCGGACGGGCCTGATCAGTGCTTCGTACGGAACTTCCGGATCGCGACCGGCGCCATCACCGCGGTGATCCCCACCGACCAGCCCAGCGTCATCCACAGGTCGTGCGCCACCGGGCCGCCCACCATCAGCCCGCGCGCGGCGTCCGCCAGCGCCGACAGCGGGTTGTACTCGGTGAACCTCTCCAGCCAGCCCGGCATCGACTGCGGCGGCGCGAAGATCGACGAGCCGAACTGCAGCGGCATCAGCACCAGGAAGCCCATCGCCTGCACCGACTGGGCGTTCTTCATCACCACCCCCAGCGTGAGGAAGATCCACATCAGGGCCGAGCCGAACACCGCGGACAGCCCCACGGCCGCGAACAGCCCCGGCCAGTGGGTGATGTCGAAGCCGACGAGGACACCGACGACCAGCAGGACGGCGGTGGCGATCAGCATCCGCACCATCTCGACCGAGATCTTCGCGAACAGCACCGAGCCCCGCCCGATCGGCAGCGACCGGAAGCGGTCCATGACCCCGGTGTTGAAGTCCTGGTTGAACCCGGTGCCCACTCCCTGGGCCATGTTCATGCCCATCATGGCCATCAGGCCGGGCACGATGTACTGCACGTACGCCTCCTGCCCGCCGCCCAGCGACTGCCCGATCGAGCCGCCGAAGACGTACACGAACAGCAGGGTGAACACGATCGGGAACAGCACGGCGTCGAACATCGACTCCGGGTCCTGCCGGATCCACAGCATGTTGCGGCGCACGAGGGCCCCGGTGTGCCGCAGGTGGGCGCGCAGGGGGATGCGCGCGTCCGCGCGGAGGCCGGTCGTCACGGCGGTCCCGCTCATGCGGCGACCTCCTCGCGGGTCCCGGCGGGTACGGCGTCCTGCGGGACACCGGCGCGGTGGCCGGTGAGGGACAGGAACACCTCGTCCAGGCTGGGCAGTTCGGTGCTGACGGAGCTGAGTGTGATCCCGCGCGCGGTGACCGCGCCGATCACGGCGGTCAGCTGCTCGTCACTCAGCACCGGGACGAGCACGGCACCCCGCTCGGTGTCGACGGTGGTGCCGGCGAGTCCGGTGATGCCCAGCGTGTCGAGGGCGTCCGCCAGCGGGCGCAACTGGAGCGGGTCGGCCGGGCGGACCCGCAGGGTCCGGCCGCCCACCGCGGCCTTGAGCTGCTCGATGCCGCCGCTCGCGATGACCTTGCCCCGGTCCACGACGGTCAGCTCGGAGGCGAGCTGTTCGGCCTCCTCCATGTACTGGGTGGTCAGCAGCACCGTCACCCCCTCCCCGACCAGCCGCCTGACCTCCTCCCACACCTCGTTGCGGGTGCGGGGGTCCAGGCCCGTGGTCGGCTCGTCCAGGTACAGCACGGCCGGCCGGCCGATCATCGAGGCGGCCAGGTCCAGCCGCCGCCGCATACCGCCCGAGTACGTGGCCGCCGGCCGCCGGGCCGCCTCGGTGAGCGAGAACCGCTCCAGCAGCGCGTCGGCGCGGGCCCGCGCCTCCTTGCGGGGCAGGTCGAGCAGCCGCCCGATCAGATACAGGTTCTCCCAGCCCGGGAGCTTCTCGTCCACGGAGGCGTACTGCCCGGTCAGCCCGATCACCCTGCGCAGCTGCCGCGGCTGCCGCACCACGTCGTACCCGGCCACGGTGGCGTGCCCCGCCGTCGGTGCGAGCAGCGTGGACAGAATCCGCACCAGCGTCGTCTTCCCGGCCCCGTTCGGGCCGAGCACCCCCATCACGGTGCCTTCACGCACCTCCAGATCGACCCCGTCCAGCGCCCTGGTCTCCCCGTAGTGCTTGACCAGCCCCCGCACGGACACGGCGCTCCCCGGTTCCTTGTCGTTTCGCGTCATGCCGATGACGCTCCCAGCCCTCGCCGACAGAGCACCGACAGAGCACCGACAGAGCACCGACAGAGCACCGACGTCCCGCCGGCGTCCGTCGGCACCCCCGCCCGGCCCCGGGCATGCGTCGGCCCCGCCGGCGGGGGAGGACCGGCGGGGCCGACGGATGGTGCGGCAATGGCTCAGTGGACGGAGTGCGCCTCCTGCGGGAACGTCCCGCCGACCACGTCCTCGGCGAACGCCTTCGCGGCCCCGCGCATCACCTCACGCAGATCCGCGTACTGCTTGACGAACTTCGGCACCCGGCCCCCGGTCAGGCCGAGCATGTCGGTCCACACCAGCACCTGGGCGTCCGTCTCGGGACCCGCCCCGATCCCGACGGTCGGGATCTGCAGCACCCGCGTCACCTCGGCGGCCAGCTCCGCCGGCACCAGCTCCAGCACCACCGCGAACGCGCCGGCGTCCTGCACGGCCTTGGCGTCCCGCAGCAGCTGCTGCGCCGCCTCCTCGCCGCGCCCCTGCACCCGGTAGCCCATGGCGTTCACCGACTGCGGGGTCAGCCCGATGTGGGCCATGACCGGGATGCCGGACTCCACCAGCAGCTCGATCTGCCGGTGCGACCGCTCCCCGCCCTCCAGCTTGACGGCGCCCACACCGGCCTCCTTGACCAGCCGGGTCGCCGAGCGCAGCGCCTGCACCGGCCCCTCCTGGTACGAGCCGAAGGGCAGGTCGCCCACGATCAGGGCCCGTGAGGTGCCCCGGACGACCGCGGCGGACAGCATGGTCATCTCGTCGAGGGTGACGGGCACGGTGGTGTCGTACCCGAGGTGGCAGTTGCCGGCGGAGTCGCCGACGAGCATGACCGGGATGCCCGCCTCGTCGAACACGGACGCGGTCATCGCGTCGTAGGCGGTGAGCATGGGCCACTTCTCGCCGCGCCCCTTGGCGGCGGCGATGTCGCGGACAGTGATACGGCGCGTGCCCTTGCCCCCGTACAGCGTGGTGCCGCCGGAGGGGGAACCGGACGTCGACCCGGTCTGGGCAGCCGAAAGCTGCGTCATTGAACCGTCTCCCAACACGTCATCTCGAGGCGCCCTGACGGCGTCCCCGGACCACGTCCATGGTGGCACCTCCACCGGCGGAGGGCCAGAGGCGGCCCTCCGGGCCCTCCCTCGACCCTCGCGAGTCACGCCGTCCCGTGACAAACCCGGGCAACACGCCCCCAATACGAGACGGTGTCGTATCGGAACTTCCTACGCTGGACCGCATGACTTCTCCTGCCGTCCCCGCCCGCCGGATCCCGGAAGCCGTGCACCGGCGCCGCTGGGTGATTCTCGGCGTGCTGATGATGAGCCTGCTGATCGTCGTCCTGGACAACTCGATCCTGAACGTCGCCATCCGGACGATCTCCACCCCCGCCCCCACCGGCCTCGGCGCCACCCAGAGCGAGCTGGAATGGGCCATCAACGCCTACACGCTCGTCTTCGCCGGCCTGCTCTTCACCGCGGGGCTGCTGGGTGACCGGCTCGGCCGCAAGAAGGTGCTCATCGCCGGTCTCGCCGTGTTCGGCGCCGGCTCGGCACTCGCGGCGTTCTCCGGTTCCCCGGCCGAGCTGATCGGATTCCGCGCGGTGATGGGCCTGGGCGCCGCGTTCGTCATGCCGGCCACCATGGCCGTCCTGATGCACGTCTTCGAACGCGACGAACAGCCCAGGGCCATCGGCATCTGGACCGGCGGAGTGGGCCTGGCCATCGCGATCGGCCCGATCACCGGCGGACTGCTCCTCGACCACTTCTGGTGGGGCTCGGTCTTCCTCGTCAACGTGCCCATCGTCGCCCTCGCCGTAGCCCTGATGCTGTGGCTGGTCCCCGACTCCCGCGATCCGAAGCCCGGCCGGATCGACCCCGTCGGTGTCGTGCTGTCGGTGACCGGCCTGGTCCTGCTGGTGTACGGCATCATCAGGGGCGGTCAGCTCGCCGACTTCACCGACGCCGGCGTGCTGGCGACGATCGGCGCCGGTCTCGCCGTACTGACCGCCTTCGTGGTGTTCGAGAAGCGCAGCGACCACCCGTCCGTCGACATCTCCTCCTTCCGGAACTCGGTGTTCTCCGCCTCGATCGCCGCGATCGCGCTGGTCTTCTTCGCGCTGATGGGCGTGACCTTCTTCGCGGTGTTCTACCTGCAGAGCGTGCGCGGCCACTCGCCGCTGGAGACGGGCCTGCTGATGCTGCCGCTGGCCGCCACGCAGATGCTCTTCGCGCCCCGGGCCCGCCTCATGGTGGACCGCGTCGGCAGCAAGGTCACCACGACCGCCGGCCTGGTGGTGCTCGCGGCGATGCTGGCCGCGTTCGCGCTCCTGGACGGGGACACGCCGATCTGGCTCCTGGAGGTGCTCTTCTTCCTGATGGGGACCGGCATGGCGTACGTGATGACACCGGTCAGCGTCGTCGTCATGCAGGCACTGCCGCGCGAGAAGGCCGGCTCCGCCTCCGCGCTCAGCAACACCTTCCGCCAGGTCGGCGGCGCCCTCGGCATCGCCGTGCTCGGCTCCGTCCTGTCCACCGCCTACCGCACCGACGTCGAGGAGGAGCTGGGCCTGCTGCCCCCCGGCGCCCGGCACGCGGCCGGCGAGTCCATCGAGGCCACCCTGGCCGTGGCGGACCGGCTGGGCCCGCGCGGCGAGGCCCTGGCCGGCGCGGCCGCCGACGCGTTCCTGCACGCCATGCACGTCACGGCGCTGTGGGGCGCGGTCGTCGCGGTGCTGGGCGCGGTCGTCGTCGCCCTGTTCCTGCCCGGCCGCACACCGGCGCCGGACGGTGACGGCCGGGACCGGGAGCTGGTGACGGCGGCGGACTGACGACCCACGGGCCGGTGGACCGTCGCCGCCCCCCACCGGGGAGAATCACCGCAGCCCACCGAGAGGATCCGACGACGTGAGTGCGGCCGGCACCGGCCCCCGGTACCAGGCACCCGCGCGGGGCCGCCCCCGCAGCGAGGCGGCCGAGCGCGCCATCATCGAGGGAGTCATGCGGCTCCTGGAGGACGGCGTCCCCCTCGCGGAGCTCTCCATCGAGCGTGTCGCCCGCACCGCGGGCGTCGGCAAGGCCACCATCTACCGCCGCTGGAGCGGCAAGGAGGAACTCTTCGTCGACGTCATACGCGCCGCGGAACCCCCGGATCCCGACCTGCCCGGCACCTCCGTGCGCGACGACCTCGTCGTCCTGCTGGAGTCCCTGCGGCTGCGCGGCCTGGCCGGCAGGAGCCCGGCACTCCTGCACAACGTGCACGCCCAGATGAAGAGCAGCCCCGGCCTCTGGGCCGCCTACCACGACACCGTCATCCTGCCGCGCCGCAGGCTCGGCCTGGAGGTGCTGCGCAGGGGCCGGGAGAACGGCGAACTCCGCGCCGACGTCGACCTGGAGCTGCTCAACGACATCGTCGTGGGCCCGCTCCTCGTCCGCACCGTCCTGAACCCCGACGCCGACCTCCCGGACGACCTCGCCGAACGCGTCGTGGACACCCTCCTGGAGGGCCTGCGCCCGGCCGGCGGCTGAAGGCCGGCGCCCCCGTCAGGCCTCGACCCCGTTGCGGGCGACGACCTCCGCGTACCAGCCCGCACTCTGCTTGGGAGTGCGCCGCTGGGTGGCGAAGTCGACGTGCACGATGCCGAACCTCTTGCTGTAGCCGTAGGCCCACTCGAAGTTGTCCAGCAGCGACCACAGGAAGTAGCCCCGCACGTCGGCGCCCTCCTCGATCGCCCGGTGCACGGCGGTGAGGTGGCTGTGCAGGTAGGCGATCCGCTCCGGATCGTGCACCTGCCCCGACGGGTCCGCGTAGTCGTCGTACGCCGCGCCGTTCTCGGTGACCATCACGGGAACGCCCGGCAGGTCGTCGCGCAGCCGGATCAGCAGCTCGTACAGCCCGTCGGCGTCCACGGGCCAGTCCATGGCCGTCCGGGGTCCCGGCGCGGGCAGGAACCGGACGTGCCGCTCCGCACCGGCCCACGGGGACGGCGATTCCGACCGGCCGGCGGCCACGACGGTGGGGGAGTAGTAGTTGATGCCGAGCGAGTCGATCGGCGCCGAGCAGGTGGCGAGGTCACCGTCCCGCACGAACGACCAGTCGGTGATCGCCGCCGTGTCGCGGACCAGGTCCTCCGGGAGGCGCCCGTGGAAGACGGGGTCGAGGAAGACGCGGTTGGCGACGGCGTCGATCCGGCGGACGGCGTCCAGGTCGCCGGCCGACTGCGTGAGCGGACGCAGGGAGTGGAGGTTGAGGGTCAGGGACACGTGGGCCGTGGCCGGCAGGGCGTCGCGCAGCACGCTGACCGCCGACCCGTGCGCGAGGTTGAGGTGGTGCGCCGCGCGCAGACTCTCGAGGGGACTGGTGCGGCCGGGGGCGTGCACGCCGTTTCCGTACCCGAGGAAGGCGGCGCACCACGGCTCGTTGAGGGTCGTCCAGGTGCCGATCCGGTCGCCGAGGGCTTCGGCCACCAGGGCGGCGTAGTCGGCGAAGCGCCGGGCGGTCTCCCGCTCGGGCCAGCCGCCCGCGTTCTCCAGCTCCTGGGGCAGGTCCCAGTGGTAGAGGGTGGCGACCGGCCGGATACCGGCGTCCAGGAGGGCGTCGGCGAGCCGCCGGTAGAAGTCGAGGCCCTTCTGCACGGCGGGCCCGCGACCGGTGGGCTGCACGCGGGGCCAGGCGACGGAGAACCGGTAGTCGGTCAGCCCGAGGCGGCGCATGAGGGCGACGTCCTCGTGCATGCGGTGGTAGTGGTCGGCGGCGATGTCGCCGGTGTCGCCGTTGCGGACCTTGCCCGGGGTGCGGCTGAAGGTGTCCCAGATCGAGGGCGTGCGGCCGTCCTCGGCTGCGGCGCCCTCGATCTGGTAGGCGGCCGTGGCGGTTCCCCAGCGGAAACCGCTGGGGAACCTCAGGACGGTCGTGTCGCCGGTGAGGGGGGCTGAGGCGGTGACTGGTGCGGTCATGGACTGAAGGCTCCGAAGGCGAAGGTGGGGGAGGAGTGGGGAGGGGTGAGGAGGGGCCCGGGCTCAGCCCTTGACGGCTCCCTGCATGATGCCGCCGACGATCTGCCGGCCCAGGAGGCCGAAGACCAGCAGCACCGGAAGGGTGCCGAGGAGGGTGCCGGCCATGATCACGGACTGGTCGTGGACGTAACCGCCGCCGAGCTGGCGCAGGGCCACCTGGACGGTCGGCTCGGACGAGGACAGGGCGACGATGGGCCAGAAGAAGTCGTTCCACGCGGCCATGAAGGTCAGCAGGCCCAGCACGGACATGCCCGGCCGGGCGACCGGCACCACGATGGACCAGAAGATCCTGGCGGTGGAGGCGCCGTCGACCCGCGCCGCCTCGATGAGCTCGTCCGGCAGCGACTGCACCAGGTACTGGCGCATGAAGAACACACCGAACGCGGAGACCAGGCCGGGGAGGATGACGGCCTGGAGCTGGTTCACCCACTGCAGTTCGGCGATCAGCATGAACAGCGGGATGACGCCCAGCTGCGGCGGGATCATCATCGTTCCCACGGTGACGGCGAGCAGCGCGCCGCGTCCGCGGAAGCGCAGCTTGGCGAAGGCGAAACCGGCGAGCGTGCAGCAGAGCACGGTGCCGAGGGTGATCGAGCCGGACACGATGAAGGAGTTCAGCAGTGCCTTGCCGATGTCCGCCTCCTCCAGCACCGCCTCGAAGTTGCGCAGCAGGTGCGGGCCGGGCAGGAGCGACGGCGGAACCTGGGCGAGGTCGGCGTTGGAACGGCTGGCCGCCACGATGGTCCAGTAGAACGGGAAGGCGGAGACCAGGACGGCGACGGTAAGGATCGCGTACGTGAGCTTGCCGGCGTGGTTGGTGCGTCCGGCGCGGGACTTCCGGGCCCGGCGCCGGGTCGGCGGCTCCCGGCGGACGGGAGGCGTGACCGGCGGGTCGGCGAGTGTGGTCATCGCACGGCCTCCTTGCGGGTACGACGGTACGCGAGCAGGGCGTTGACCCCCACGACCACCACGATGAGCAGGAACATGACCCAGGCGATGGCCGCGGCCCGGCCCAGGTGGAAGAAGCCCCAGCCCTGTTCGTACATGTACAGGCCGAGGGTCTGGTACTGGTGCGAGATGCCGCCCGAGATGGACCCCTCGAACAGCAGCGGCTCGCCGAACAGCTGCGTCGCCCCGATCGTGGAGACGATCACGGTGAACACGATCGTCGGACGCAGTCCGGGCAGGGTCACGTGGAAGAACTGGCGCCACTTCGACGCCCCGTCCATCTCGGCGGCCTCGTACAGCTCCTGCGGGATGGACTGCATGCCCGCCAGGTAGATCAGGGCGTTGTATCCGGTCCACCGCCAGACGACGATGGTGGAGACGGCGATCTGGGAGGCGACCGTGCCGGTCTGCCAGTCGATCGGGCCGATCCCGACGAGCCCGGCGACGTAGTTGATCAGGCCGAAGTCCCGGCCGAAGAGCTGCGCGAACACCAGGGTGGCCGCGGCCACGGACGTCGCGTACGGCAGCAGCATCGCCGTGCGCAGGAACGTCCGGGCGCGCAGGCGGTAGTTGAGCAGGTGCGCGAGCCCGAGGGCCATGACCAGCTGGGGGACCGTGGAGATGACGCCGATGGTGAACGTGTTGCGCAGCGAGGTCCAGAAGAAGTCGTCGCTGAACAGGGCCGTGTAGTTGTCCAGCCCTCGCCATTCCATGTCACCGGGGGTCTGCAGCTCGACCCGGTACAGGGACACGAACGCCGTGTAGATCAGCGGGAAGAGGCCGAAGGCGGCGAACAGGGTGAAGAACGGCGCGATGTAGGCGTAGGGCGACATCTTCTGCCACGCGCGCCGTGCGCGGTTCGGCCGGGAGGGCGGGGGAGGCGGGGCCGGCGGGGCCGGCGTCTCGAGTGCGGAAAGGGTCACGGGGCGGCCTTCGGGAGGGGAACGGCGGTCATGGAACTCCGCCGCCGCCGGCGGGGCGGGCAGCGGCGGCGGCGGAGGCGTGGGTCGGCGCTCGGGGCGCGGACGTCGGGCCGGAGCCTCGGCTCGGCTCAGCCGAGGGTGTTGGCGACGCCCTTCGAGGCGTTCTTCCAGGCCTTGTCGGGGTCGGTGCCCTTGCGCTCCACCTCGCTCAGCGCGTTGGTGATCTGCTGGGCGATGCTCTGGTCGTGCAGACCCAGGACCTGCACGGGCGCCGCCTTGGCCGCGTCACCGAAGATCTTGCCGGTCGGGGCGTCCGAGAAGTACGGGTCCGTGGTGTCGGCGACCTTGTCGATGGCGCCGGTGCTGGAGGGGAAGTTGCCCTGCTTGCGGAAGAGCTTCTCCTGCTGCTCGGGCGCGGTGAGCCACTTGATGAGCTCGTACGCCTCCTTCTTGTGCTCGGCGGCGCGCGGGATGGACAGGTAGGAGCCGCCCCAGTTGCCGGCACCGCCGGGCAGCTTGGCGATGTCCCACTTGCCCTGGCCCGCGTCACCGGCCTGGCCCTTGATGTAGCCGAGCATCCAGGCGGGGCACGGGATGGTGGCGAAGGAGCCGGCGGCGAAGGCCTGGTTCCACTGCGGCGACCACTGGTCGAGCTCGGCGCTCAGCCCGCTCTCCGCCGCCTCCACGGAGCGGTCCCACGCCTCGAGCAGGGCGGGGTTCTTGTCCCAGATCAGCTCTCCGGACGCGCTGTAGTAGCGCTCCTTCTGCTGGCCGATCATGATCGAGTAGAGACTGCCGACGCTGTCGAGCCAGGCGCTCTTGTCAGGGGCCTTCGCCTTGTACTTCTTGCCGAGTTCCAGGTAGCCGTCCCAGCTGGACCAGCGCTGCGCGAGCTCTTCGCGGTCGGTGGGCAGCCCGGCCTTCTTGAACAGGTCGGTGCGGTAGCACATGGCCTCGGGGCCGACGTCCGTCCCGAGCCCGAGGACCTCTCCGCTCCTGCCCGTGGCGGCGGCCCACTTGGCCTCGGCGAACTGGCCCTTCAGGGACTCCGCGCCGTACTTCTTCAGGTCCTCGAACTTGTCGGTCTGCTGCTGGGTGACGGTGGCGATCCGGCCCACCTCGATGCCCTGCACGTCCGCGAGGCCACCGCCGCCCGCGAGGCGGGTCTGGAGCGACTTCCAGTAGTCGGCCTCGTCCTCGGTGTCCGTCTGCTTGATCGTGACGTTCGGGTGCAGCTTCTCGTACTCCGCGTAGAGCCCGGCCTCCTTGTAGCCGAACGAGCCGAAGAGGTCCACGGTGAGCGTGATCTTGCCGTTCGCGCCGTCGGCGGAGTCGGCGTCGGACGAACCGCCGCAGGCGGCAAGCAGAGCCCCGGTCAGGACGAGCGCCCCCAGTCGGGCGGTGACTCTTCTTGCGGCACGGGCTGTGGGCATGGGTGGGCTCCTTGACTCGGTGGCGCGAGAGCGCTCTGAGAGCGCTCTCACGGTGCGAGTGGAGAGTGCCCGGCCGAGGAGCCGTACGTCAAGGCTCCGAACGCGTCGGGTTGGCGACTCCCGTCACGGGACCCGCCCGGCCGGGCGGGTCACCGCCGGTCCCGTCGGCCGTTCACGGCCCCGGGTCGAAGGCGCTCCGCGCACCCGGCGGTTCGCCGCACGGGAACGCCGCCGGCCCGTATCCGGTGCGGACGCGGACGCGGCGTCGCACTCCCGGGCGCCGCCCGGGAGCCGGCTCTCACGCCGAGGCGCGCCGGATGAGGGTCGTCGGCATGATCACGGACGCGGGGACATGGCCGGCGGGCCGGTTCAGCAGCTTGACCAGCAGCTTCACCGACAGCCTGCCCAGGCCTTCGACGTCCTGGCGCACCGTGGTCAGCGCCGGGTCGCTGGCGCGTACCACCGCCTCCATGTCGTCGAAGCCGACCACCGCCACGTCCTGCGGCACGCGCAGGCCCCGCTCGCGCAGCACGCGCAGGGCGCCCAGGGCCATGAGGTCGTTGGCGACGAAGACGCCGTCGACGTCGGGCCGCCGGTCGAGCAGCTCCGCCATGGCCCGGGCGCCGCTCTCCTCGGTGAAGTGCCCCTCGCGCAGCAGCTCCGGGTCGGGGTCGATCAGCACGTCGTGATAGCCGGCGATCCGGTCCAGAGCCGAGGTCTGGTCGCCCGGGCCCGCGATGTGCGCGATGCTGCGTCGCCCCAGGGAGACCAGGTGGCGCACGGCCTCCCGCGCGCCGCCCCGGTTGTCGGTGTCGACATACGGCAGGGTCGGGCCGGTCTCCGTCCCCGGACGGCCGCCGAGGACCGCGGGTACCTTGCTCTCGGTGATCAGCGTCGGCAGACGGTCGTCGCCGTGCAGGGAGAAGGCGATCGCCCCGTCGACGTGCCCCCCGGCGAGATACCGTGCGATCCGCCCGTGATCGGACTCGTCCTCCACCCACAGCAGCACCAACTGGACGTCTCTGGAGGTCAGTTCCCGGCTGATGCCCCGGAGCTGCTGTGCGAAGAACGGGTCGGAGAAGACCCGGAACTCGGGCTCCGCGATGATCACGGCGACCGCGCCGTGCCGGCGGGTCACCAGCGAGCGTGCCGCGTGGTTGGGGACATAACCCAGTTCGTCGACCGCCGCGCGCACCTTGTCGACCAGCGGTTGACGCACCCCGGCGCCGCCGTTGACCACGCGCGACGCCGTGGCGCGCGACACGCCCGCCCGCGCAGCGACAGCCTCCAGCGTCGGACGGTTTGCTGCTGTCTGCTCGGGCAAGGGAACTCCTGGTCTGCTGTGCGGCACCTCGTCGCCTGCCGCTCCTCCCAGTGGACAGGATAGATCCCCCGGTCGTGACATGAGAGCGCTTTCAACACGGCGGCCGGGGATGCCGCCGGTTCGCGGCCGGACCCGCGTCCGGGCCGGACGCGGGTCCGGGAGCCGTTCTCGCGCCATGCGCGGTCGCGGTACCGCCCCGGTGCCGACCGGAGCGGCACCGGGGCGCTAGGGCTCAGCCGAGCGCCTGCGGCGGCGGGGCGTCCCCTCTGCGGCGGAACTCCGTCGCGGCACCCGCTTCGCCGGCACAGGGCGGGGCATCGCCCCACCCTCTGCCGTCGGCTCCCGGACGGGCCGATGGCATCAATTCCTGTTTGAAGTATTGACCGTTCTTTGCCCGATGCCTACGTTGAGCGCCGTCTTGAGAGCGCTCTCAGAAAGGTTGCGCATGAGATTCCGGAGACCCCTGGCCCTACTGTCGGCGGCCGCGATGGCCGCGGGAGGCCTGGTGGCCACCATCGGCAGTGGTGTCGCCTCGGCCGCCACCGTCGAGGTGGGCAAGGGAAGCTACAGCGACGTCCGGCCGGCCGGGCGGCAGGGTCCGTCCAACAACGGCGGCCAGGCGGTCAAGCCGAAGGTCACGCCGCGCATGGCGGACACGCCGGTACCGACCAACGACTGGTGGTCCTCGCTGGCCTTCCAGCGGTTCGCCGCCAACCCGTGGTCGGAGAACATGTACGGGCACCCGCTCACCTACAAGGCGGTGTCCGGTGGCCTGGAGGTCGGTTACCCCACCGACCACCAGATCGTGGGCGAAGGGCGTCAGTACGAGTTCGCGCACGAGGCCGACCTGACCCTCGGCCTCGCCGGCCTCAACTCCCCCGACGCCAAGGCGGACGGGTGGAGCGACTGGACCGTGACCCCGTACTGGAACGACGGTGCGCGCACGCTGCGGACGACCATCGGCCACGGTATGCCGTACGTGTACGCCGAGGGCACGGGCGGCGCGGCGCAGATCAAGGCCGCGGCCCCGCCGACGGTCTTCGCCGACCAGGGCAACGTCCTCGGCGTCACCATCTCCGGCCACGACTACGCGCTGTTCGCCCCGAGCAGCAGCGACTGGACCGTGTCCGGCAGCGAGATCAGGGCCGACCTCGGCTCGAAGGACTACTTCTCCCTGGCCGTCCTGCCCAGCAAGGACGCGCTCGCCGACTACGAGAAGTACGCCTTCAGCTTCGTGACCGGCTCCACCGTGGACTGGGAGTACCGGGAGGGTGCCGGAGAGGTCGAGGCGAAGTACTCGCTGATCACCGAGCCGAAGGAGGGCACGGAGAAGGGCACCCTCCAGGCGCTCTACCGCCACCAGTGGCTGCACACCTCCGACCCGCTGACCGACTACGGCTACGTGTCCTCCCGCGGGGAGATGAAGGTCCGCGAGGGCACCTCGTTCACCACCGTGCAGAAGGTGAACGGCGTCCTGCCGGGGCTGCCGAGCGCCGCGGGCGTCGACAAGGCCAAGCTCAAGACGTACATCAACGACGTGCTGACGCAGGGCGACCCGTTCAGCGGCGCCATCGACACCTACTGGACCGGCAAGGCCCTGGGCAAGCTCGCCCAGCTCGTGCCGATCGCCGACCAGATCGGTGACACCGCGAGCCGCGACAAGCTCATCGAGCTGATCGAGGGCCGCATGGAGGAGTGGTTCACCGTCGGCGGGCCCTCGGAGTTCTCCTACGACAAGGACTGGCGCACGCTCATCGGCTACCCGGCCTCCTACGGCAGCGACCAGGAGCTGAACGACCACCACTTCCACTACTCGTACTACGTGATGGCCGCGGCGATCGTGGCTCAGTACGACCCGCAGTGGGCCGCCGACTCCGAGTGGGGCGGCATGGTGAAGGAGCTCATCAAGGACGCCGCCAACCCGGCCAGGGACGACTCCAAGTACCCGTTCCTGCGCGGCTTCGACGTCTACGCCGGTCACAGCTGGGCCGCCGGTCACGAGGCCTTCGCCGCCGGCAACAACCAGGAGTCGTCCTCGGAGTCGATCAACCTCAGCGCCGGCCTGATCATGTGGGGCTCGGCAACGGGGGACAAGGCGCTGCGCGACCAGGGCGTCTACATGATGATGACCGAGTCGGAGTCGATCGCGCAGTACTGGTTCGACGCCGATCAGCAGGTCTACCCCGAGGACTTCACCCACGACGTCGTGGGCATGGTCTGGAGCAGCGGCGGCGCCTACGCCACCTGGTGGACCGCCAACCCCGAGGAGATCCACGGCATCAACTTCCTCCCCATGACCGGCGGCTCGCTGCACCTGGCCCGCGAGAAGGACATGCTGCGCCGCAGCGTGACCGAGATGGAGAAGGAGAACGGCGGACCGGCCGTCGAGTGGAAGGACATCTTCTGGCAGGTCCAGGCCCTCTACGACCCGGCCAAGGCCATGCAGTACTGGAACCAGTGGAACGGCGGGTACGTCCCCGAGGCCGGCGAGACCAAGGCCCACACCTACCACTGGGTCTCCACGATGAACTCCATCGGCGCCCCGGACATGACCGTCACGGCCAACTCGCCGACGGCTACCGTCTTCGACAAGAACGGCACCAAGACCTACGCCGCGCACAACTACGGTGCCGAGGAGTGCTCGGTCCTCTTCTCCGACGGCGGCGTGCTCAACGTCCCGGCGAAGTCGACCGCGTCCGGAGCGGGCGACGACACCGAGCTCGGCACGCTGTGCGGCGCCCCCGGTGACGACAGGCCCAGCGCGCCCGGCACCCCGGTCGCCGGCGACATCACCGACGACTCCGTCGAGCTGACCTGGGAGGCGGCGACGGACGACCTCGGCATCAAGGACTACGACGTCTACCGCGGCGACGACAAGGTCGCCACCGTCACCGGCACCACCTACACGGACACCGGGCTGGCCTCGGGAACCGAGTACACCTACAAGGTCAGGGCCCGCGACACCTCCAACCAGGTCGGCCCGCCCAGCGACACCGTGACGGTCACCACCACCGGCACGCGTGACCAGCCGCCCGGCGCGCCCGGCACCCCGGTCGCCGGCGAGGTCACCAGCACCTCCGTCGAACTGACCTGGGAGGCGGCGACCGACGACAAGGGCGTCAAGGACTACGACGTCTTCCGCGGCACCACCAAGGTCGCCACCGTCACCGGCACCACGCACACCGACACCGGACTGACGGCCGGCACCGAGTACTCCTACAGCGTCAAGGCGCGCGACACGGCCGGCCAGGCCGGTCCGGCGAGCGGCACGCTGAAGGTGACCACGGCCGGCGACCCGCCGGTCACGGGCGACACGTTCTACCCGCAGTCGGGCGGCGGACTCGCCACCGAGGCGGCCGCGACCGGTACCTCCGACACCATCCCCTCCGCCGGAGGCACCAACAACGACGGAACCCCGAAGAACCCGCTCGTCTACGAGGTCGAGAACGTCAACGGCACCGTGAAGGCGGGCTCCTCAACCGCCTTCACGTTCAAGGTGGACGCGGGCAGCTCCGTGGGCCACGCCCAGCAGGCGCGGGTGTCGTACGACCTGACCGGCGACGGCACGTTCGAGCGCGTCGAGACGTTCCGCTACTTCGCCACCGACCCGATCCCCGGCTGGGAGGAGTACTCCTCGGCCCGGCAGGGCCTGCACTCCGCCTCGGGCACCCTGGGCGACCTGGACGGCGGCACCATCCGCGTCGAGGTCTGGAGCGCACTGGGCAACGGTCCCTCCACCCTCCAGGTGGGCGCGGGCTCCGTCCTCACCATCCCGTTCGCCTGACGGGACACCCGGCCCGGCCGGTGGGTCTCCCACCGGCCGGGCCGGCGCAGCCAACGGCACCCCGGGTGCCTCCCCCCACGTGTCTCTCAGGAGGACGCGCATGTCCAGGACAAGATCGGGCCGGTTCCGTCCCGGCCCCCGGGTCCTCGCCCTGGTGGCCGCCGCAGCGGTACTGGCGACCGCCGGTGTCGTCGGCACCGGCGCGGCGTCCCGTGCCGAGGCGGCGGTGCCGGACACCATTCCGCTGACCCTGACCAACAACTCCGGCACCGGCGAGCAGATCCACCTGTACAACCTCGGCACCGAACTGTCCACGGGGCGCCAGGGCTGGGCCGACGCGGACGGCACCTTCCACCCCTGGCCGGGCGGCACCGTCCCGCCCGTCCCGGCGCCGGACGCGTCCTTCGCCGGCCCCGCCGACGGCGAGTCCATGACGATCCGGCTGCCCAAGTTCTCCGGCCGGCTCTACTTCTCCTACGGTGAGAAGCTGGACTTCAGGCTGGCCACCGGCGGCCTGGTGCAGCCCGCCGTGCAGAACCCGACCGACCCCAACCGTGACATCCTCTTCAACTGGTCCGAGTACACGCTGAACGACTCGGGGCTGTGGCTGAACAGCACACAGGTCGACATGTTCTCCGCCCCTTACGCCGTGGGCGTGGAGCGCCCCGACGGATCGGTCTCCACCACCGGCCACCTGAAGCCGGGCGGTTACCAGGGCTTCTTCGACGCGCTGGAGGAACGCGGCGGCGGCTGGGAGAAGTTGATCCACCGGCGGGCCGACGGCACCGTCCTGCGCGCCCTCGCCCCCAGCCACGGCATCGAGGCGGGCGCCCCGCTGCAGGACTCACTGAAGGACTACATCGACCGTGTCTGGCAGAAGTACAGCACCGAGACACTGACGGTGACACCGTTCTCCCACCGTCCCGACATCAAGTACTACGGCCGGGTCTCGGGGGACAGGATGAACTTCACCGACGGGTCCGGTGCGCTCGCCACGTCCTTCGCCAAGCCGGACTCCGACAGCGTCTACGGCTGCTACAAACTCCTCGACGCGCCCAACGACATGGTGCGCGGCCCGCTCTCCCGCACGCTGTGCGCGGCTCTGAACCGTTCGACCCTGCTGTCCAACTCCCAGCAGCCCGACTCCTCGTCCGCCGACTTCTACCGGGACGCGGTCACCAACCACTACGCGCGCGAGGTCCACGAGCGCATGGCCGACGGCAAGGCGTACGCCTTCGCCTTCGACGACGTCGGCGCCCACGAGTCGCTGGTCCACGACGGCGACCCGCGGCACGCCTACGTGACCCTCGACCCGCTGTCGGGCGACTCCGGCCCGGCCCCGACACCCACCGGCGGGGCGTCGCCGTCCCCGGGCGATCCCGGGCCCGGGGACCCGGCCCCGAGCCCCACCCCGACCGTGACACCGACGCTCCCGCCCACCGGCGACACCTTCTTCCTCCACTCCGGTGGACAGTTGAGCACCCGGGCGGCGGCCGAAGCGAGCGCCGACACCATCCCCTCCGCCGACGGGACCACCCACGACGGACAGCCGTACGAGCCGCTCGTCTACGAGGCGCACGACGTGGTCGGCGATCACGACCCCACCCGCGCGACGGACTTCACCTTCCGCACGGACGCCGGGACGCACGTCGGACTCGGCCAGCAGGTCAGGGTGTCGTACGACCTGACCGGCGACGGCACGTTCGAACGGGTGGAGACCTTCCGCTACTTCGCCACCGACCCGGTTCCGGGGTACGAGGAGTACCTGGGCTCACGCGCCGGACTGCACTCCGCCACCGGGACCCTCGGCGACATGTCCGGGGGAACGATCCGGGTCGAGGTGTGGAACGCCATCGGCGACGGCACGGCCTCCCTCGGGGTCGGCTCGGGTTCCGTCCTCACGACCCCGTTCTAGGCGGTGCGGTGGGGAGGCCGCCGAGCCCCGCTGTGCGCGTTTCGTCACAGACGGCGCTTTCACCCTCCCCACCCGGAACCCCCCGGGCACCGCGGCGCGTCATCGCCCCCGTACGGCCGCCGAGGGGCGGCAGGAAGAGAACCGATCATCCCCTAGGGTCTTACGGGGGAGACGGTGTGCACGGCAGGTTGTGAGGCGACGGTATGGCGCAGCAGGCGTACATGACGGAGACGGACAACGGAAGCTCGGGGCCCGAGCAGCCGGCTTCCCGGCTTCGGCGCCTGTGGCACCGCGTGAGCAGAGGCTGGCGCGGCGACCGCCGCATCTGGCGCCGGGGACTGTTCCTCGCGACGTGCGCGGTCCTGCTGGCCCTGGTCATGCTGGCCCACGCGCAGATCCCGAACGCGATCGGCAACCTGGGCAGCCTGGTCGAGACGTTCCTGCCCTGGCTGGGCCTGTTCATCCCGGTGCTGCTCGTCCTCGCCCTGGTCCGCAAGTCGGCTACGGCCCTGATCGCGACGGTCCTGCCCGCGGCCGTCTGGCTGAACCTCTTCGGCGGCCTGCTCACCGACAAGAACGCCACCGGCGGCGATCTGACGGTGGCCACCCACAACGTCAACGCCGACAACCCGGACCCCTCCCGCACGGCCCGCGACGTGGCCGCCTCGGGTGCGGACGTCCTGGCCCTGGAGGAACTGAAGGCGTCACAGGTCCCGGTCTACGAGTCGGCGCTGGCCCCGACGTACAGGTACCACTCCGTGGTGGGAACCGTGGGCCTGTGGAGCAAGTACCCGCTGAGCGACGTGAAGGCGGTGGACATCCGCCTCGGCTGGAAGCGCGCGATGCGCGCCACGGTGACCGCGCCCGCCGGCCGGGTCGCGGTCTACGTCGCCCACCTGCCCTCCGTCCGCGTGAAACTGGAGGCCGGCTTCACGGCCCGTCAGCGCGACAAGAGCGCCGACGCCCTGGGCGAGGCCATCGCCGGCGAGCCCCTGCCGAACGTCGTCCTGCTCGGCGACCTGAACGGCACGATGAACGACCGCGCCCTGAACGCGGTCTCCTCACAGATGCGCTCCACCCAGGGCGCCGTGGGCAGCGGGTTCGGCTTCAGCTGGCCGGCGTCGTTCCCGATGGCACGGATCGACCAGATCCTGGTCAGGGGCGCCGAACCGGAAGCCTCCTGGACCCTCCCGCCCACAGCCAGCGACCACCTCCCCATCGCAGCCCGGGTGAAGGTCACCCCACCGGCCGGCTAGGTGGGGCGTGGCACAGCCGCGCGCGGCGTGCGGTGGGCGTGGGACAGCCGACCCCGGCCCACCCAGCGACCACAGGCGCTCCGCGTACCCCCACCGCACCGCCCGCTGCGCCGCGGGCGTCAGCCGTGTGCCCCCTCGCGCCAGCCGTTGGTGATCGGCAGCCGCCGGTCCTTGCCGAAGCCCTTCGGCGAGATCTTCGTCCCCGGCGGGTACTGCCGCCGCTTGTACTCCGCCCGGTCCACCATCCGCAGCGTCTTCGCCACCAGCTCCGCGTCGAACCCGGCCGCGACGATCTCGTCCGCCCCCCGGTCCCGGTCCACGTACAGCTCCAGGATCGCGTCCAGCACCGGATAGTCCGGCAGCGAGTCCGTGTCCACCTGCCCCGGCCGCAGCTCCGCACTCGGCGGTTTCGAGATCGAGTTCTCCGGAATCGGCGGCGTCTGCCCCCGCTCCACCGCGGCCCGGTTGCGCCACTGAGCCAGCCGGAACACCACGGTCTTGTACACGTCCTTGATCGGCCCGTACGCCCCGACCGAGTCCCCGTACAGCGTCGAGTACCCCACCGCCAGCTCCGACTTGTTCCCCGGCGCCAGCACGATGTGCCCCTCCTGGTTGGAGATCGCCATCAGCAGCGTCCCCCGCAGCCGCGACTGCAGGTTCTCCTCCGCCAGCCCCGTCAGCCCCAGCGCCCCCATGTACGCGTCGAACATCGGCTCGATCGCCACGGTCCGGTAGTTCAGCCCGGTCCGCCGCGCCAGCTCCGCCGCGTCGTCCTTCGAGTGCTCGGACGAGTACTTCGACGGCATGGAGACGCCGTACACGTTCTCCGCGCCCACCGCGTCACAGGCGATCGCCGCGACCAGCGCCGAGTCGATCCCCCCGGACAGCCCGATCAGCACGGACCGGAACCCGTTCTTCTCGACGTACGCCCGCAGCCCGGTCACCAGCGCGGAGTACACCTCCTCGTCGTCGTCGAGCCGCTCGGCGTACGCCCCGGCCGGGCCGGCGTCGTACGCGGGCACCGGCTCCTCCGACAGCACCACCCGCTCGATCCGCAGCCCGTCGTCCACCACCCCCGTGGGCGCGTCGGCCACCGCGGCAGGCAGCTCGAGATCGACCACCACACACGTCTCGGCGAACTGGGGCGCCCGCGCCACCACCGCACCGTCACGGTCCACGACGATCGAGTCCCCGTCGAAGACCAGCTCGTCCTGCCCGCCCGTCGTCGCGAGGTACGCGGTCGTGCACCCGGCCTCCTGCGCCCGCTTGCGCACGAGCTCCAGCCGGGTGTCGTCCTTGTCCCGCTCGTAGGGCGAGGCGTTGATCGACAGCAGCAGCCCGGCCCGCGCCGACCGCGCAGCCGGCACCCGCCCCCCGTCCTGCCACAGGTCCTCGCAGATGGCGAGGGCGACATCCACACCCCGCACGCGCACCACCGGCATGGTGTCACCGGGCACGAAGTACCGGAACTCGTCGAAGACGCCGTAGTTCGGCAGGTGGTGCTTGGCGAAGGTCAGCACCACCTCACCCCCGTACAGCACGGCGCCCGCGTTCTGCGGCGCACCGGCCGGCTGCCCGTACTTCGGCTGGGCGGCGGCGCTGCGGTCGAGGTACCCGACGACCACCGGAAGGTCCCCGAACCCCTCCTCGGAGAGCCGCGCGGCCAGCGAGCGCAGCGCGGCCCGCGACGCCTCCACGAAGGACGACCGCAGGGCGAGGTCCTCGACGGGATACCCGGTCAGCACCATCTCGGGGAACGCGACGAGGTGCGCTCCCCGTTCGGCGGAGTGCCGGGTCCGGCGGACGATCGTTTCGGCGTTCCCGGCGAGGTCACCGACGCGCGAGTCGATCTGGTTCAGGGCGAGACGTAGTTGAGGCACGCGGCCAGTGTAATCGTCAAACCGACACGATGTCCCGGAGCCCTGGTCCACGACCGGACGACGGGACGACGGCGGACCGGCCACGGCCCCGCCCGCCCCTACTCCCGCTCCGCCGCCCCCCGCTCCTTCAGCATCCCCGCCATCAGCGCGATCTCCGACTCCTGCGCCTCCACCATCCCCCGCGCGAGCCGCTTCTCGACGCCCACCTCGCACGCGCGCACACACCCCTGCGCCATGTGCACCCCGCCCCTGTGGTGGTCGGTCATGAGCTGCAGGTAGAAGACCTCGGCCCGCTTCCCGTCCAGCGACCCCAGCCGCTTCATCTCGGCGTTCGTCGCCATCCCCGGCATCAGCGCCCCGTCCTTGCCCGAGGCCGTGTCGCCCATCCCCATCCAGGTCATGGGCGGATCCGCGGACACCTTGGGCAGCTCCCACAGGTCGAGCCAGCCCAGCAGCATGCCCCGCTGGTTGGCCTGCGTCTGGGCGATGTCGTAGGCGAGCCGCCGGACCGCCTCGTCGTCCGTCCGGTCCCGCACGATGTACGACATCTCGACGGCCTGCTGATGATGCACGGCCATGTCCCGGGCGAACCCGGCGTCCGCGGAGTCCGCGGACGGCACGGCGTCCGGCGTCCCCGCGTCCCCGGCCGTCGCGTACGTGATCGCCCCGGCCCCCACGAGGACGGCCGCCGCGGCTCCCGCGATCAGCCCGAGCTGCCTCACCTGGACAGCCCGTTGGTGCAGGCGGCCCCCGGCTCGGGCGTCTGCTGTCCCTGGACGAACTTCTCGAAGAACGCGTCCACGTCCGGGTCCTCCGCACCGGTCACCGTCCGCTGGTGCCCCCAGGCGCTCAGCAGGATCGGCTCCTTCTGCCCGTCGACCGGGCTCATCAGCGTGTACGGCGTCTTCTTCACCTTCGCGGCGAGCGCGTCGACGTCGGCCTTGTCGGCGGAGGCGTTGTACGTCACCCATACGGCTCCGTGCTCCAGCGAGTGCACGGCGTTGGTGTTGTTGATCTCGTCGGTGTAGACGTCCCCGTTGCAGTTCATCCACGCGGGGTTGTGGTCACCGCCCACGGGGGGCGTGACGGGGTAGTCCACCGCCTTGGTCACGTGGTTGCGCCCCAGCGTGCCCTTCCACGTCCGCACGCCGTCCTTGCCGGTGACGAACGAGCCCGCGTTCTTCGCGTCACCGGCCGCGCCGGCGCCCTCGTCGTCCGACTGCGACCGGACGAGCACCACACCGCCGACGACGAGTCCGGCGACGACGACCACGCTCGCGGCGATCGTGAGGATCCGTGTGCGGCGCTCGCGGGCCTGCTCGGCGCGCCGCATCTCCTCTATGCGTGCCGTGCGTGCCGCGCTGCTCTTCTTGGCGGAGCCCATGGGAGTGTCCTTCGGGGGGAGTGGGACGATCGGGTGAGCTGATCGTAAGGGCGAAGGCGCGCCCGGCCGTAGGGGGCGCGGACATCCGACCGGATGCGAACCGGCCCGCAGGGCCGCCGCACACATCACCCCCACCCACCTTCTCCACCCCGGATAATTTGAACCCGCAATGCCGATTACCTACGCTGCCTGGTATGCGGCTCCTGCGCTCCACCGACCTGGCTCTCCGGGTCCTCATGCGCCTCGCCGTGGCCGACGGCTCCAACCCGACGACGCGGGACGTCTCGACGGCCATGGACGTGCCGTACACCCACGCCGCGAAGGTCGTCGCCGAGCTCCAGCACATGGGCATGGTCACCACCCGGCGCGGCAGGGGCGGCGGCCTGGCGCTCACGGAGGCGGGCCGTACCGCCTCGGTGGGCGCCCTGGTCCGGGCCTTCGAGGGCGAGGGGGACGTCGTCGACTGCGAGGGCACGGCCACCTCGGCCCCCTGCCCGCTGAGCTCCGCCTGCCGGCTGCGCGGCGCCCTGCGCCGGGCCCAGGAGGCCTTCTACGCCACGCTGGACCCGATCACGGTGGCGGACATCGTCGTCGACCCCACGGGCCCCCTCCTGCTGGGCATCTCCCCGCGGCCGTGAGCCGGCCGCGGCGGACGCGGGGCCACCCGTTACGGAGGCGGGTCCGAACAGGCAAGATGGGCGCCAGAGCGGTACACCTGTCCTGAGCGGGACGTTCACGCCACGGCCAGTCGGCCGGTCGAGGCCGGCAACGCGTATGAAACGCTGGTGTGGTGGGATGCCCGTGTGCCCGCTCGGTAGCCCGCCCGCCTTCCGGGGCGCGGGCGCGGACAGGCGGCCTGACCGGCAAGGATGGGGAAGCGGAAGATGGACAAGCAGCAGGAGTTCGTGCTCCGGACGTTGGAGGAGCGCGACATCCGGTTCGTGCGCCTGTGGTTCACCGACGTGCTGGGCTTCCTCAAGTCCGTGGCCGTCGCCCCCGCCGAACTGGAGCAGGCGTTCGACGAGGGGATCGGCTTCGACGGCTCGGCCATCGAGGGCTTCGCCCGGGTGCACGAGTCCGACATGATCGCCAAGCCCGACCCGTCGACGTTCCAGATCCTCCCCTGGCGCGCCGAGGCCCCCGGCACGGCCCGCATGTTCTGCGACATCCTCATGCCGGACGGCTCCCCGTCCTTCGCGGACCCGCGCTACGTCCTCAAGCGCGCCCTGGCCCGCACCTCCGACCTGGGCTTCACCTTCTACACCCACCCGGAAATCGAGTTCTTCCTGCTGAAGGACAAGCCGCTCGACGGCAGCCGCCCGACCCCGGCGGACAACTCCGGCTACTTCGACCACACCCCGCAGAACGTCGGGATGGACTTCCGCCGCCAGGCGATCACCATGCTGGAGTCGATGGGCATCTCGGTGGAGTTCTCCCACCACGAGGGCGCCCCGGGCCAGCAGGAGATCGACCTCCGGTACGCGGACGCGCTCTCCACGGCGGACAACATCATGACGTTCCGCCTGGTCATGAAGCAGGTGGCGCTGGAGCAGGGCGTTCAGGCGACCTTCATGCCCAAGCCCTTCTCGGAGTATCCGGGCTCCGGCATGCACACCCACCTCTCCCTCTTCGAGGGCGACCGCAACGCCTTCTACGAGTCCGGCGCCGAGTACCAGCTCTCCAAGGTGGGCCGCTCCTTCATCGCGGGCCTGCTGCGGCACGCGGCGGAGATCTCCGCGGTCACCAACCAGTGGGTCAACTCCTACAAGCGCATCTGGGGCGGCACGGAGCGCCCGGCCGGCGCCGGCGGCGAGGCCCCGTCGTACATCTGCTGGGGCCACAACAACCGCTCGGCCCTGGTCCGGGTGCCGATGTACAAGCCCGGCAAGACCGGCTCCGCCCGCGTGGAGGTCCGCTCCCTCGACTCCGGCGCCAACCCCTACCTCGCCTACGCCCTGCTCCTGGCCGCCGGTCTGAAGGGCATCGAGGAGGGCTACGAGCTCCCGCCGGGCGCCGAGGACGACGTCTGGGCCCTCTCCGACGCGGAGCGCCGCGCGCTCGGCATCGAGCCCCTGCCGCAGAACCTGGGCGAGGCCCTGGCCCTGATGCAGCGCAGCGACCTGGCCGCCGAGACCCTCGGCGAGCACGTCTTCGACTTCTTCCTGCGCAACAAGAAGCAGGAGTGGGAGGAGTACCGCTCCGAGGTCACGGCCTTCGAGCTCCGCAAGAACCTGCCGGTGCTGTAAGGGCAGGTCAGGGCGATTTCCCGCCGAGACGAACCCTTGGGGCCGACGGCCACGGACCGTCGGCCCCACGTCTCTCACCACCCCTGGGCCGTCTCTGGGCCGTCAGACAGACTGAAGCGAAGGGAACTTGACGCCCGGCACGTAACCGGGAATGGCGAGGCGGGATGATGCCGCGCAGGCACCTGGGGTGAGTCGCTTGCTGCCTGGTTGAACAATCCAGTCATCGAGTTCATGTCGATATCTCGTTCGAGGGGAACCCAGTCGACTCGTTCTGCGGCTGGCGTCTCGGATTCTCCATTCACGTAGAAGAGTTCGCCGCTTGTAACGATGATTGGAAAGCAGAGACACAAATGGGCGTGCCTCGGCTCAGGATTCTTGTCCCGCAGAGGGCGGAAGGCTTCCACTGCCTTCATTAGAGGGATGGTCAATTCAAAGACGGAAGAATTTTCTGCGGTCCACGCATTATTCTTTGGGTTCATTCGAACCAATTGGACCCCTTTGCGGGTGTCACGATTTGGGCTACCCGGAAGCTCGTGAAGGCCCAGCCACTTCCACGTCTGCATCCCGTGTTGACGAGCGGTTCGCTCGCCTACGTACTCCAGCCATCGAACCTGATCAATTGGAAGCGTATGTGAGTGTGGCTGGCGGTGAGTATCCAGAACGTTGGGATTCATTCCAAGGGCGACGTACGGACCATCGGAGCGCTTACACTCAATCACTAGTTGAATTGAAACCAGTACGTTGCCAGAAGGTGCGTCCCACACTTTTTTGACGGCGAACACGTCGACTTCACGTGATTTTCCCTCCTCTGGATCCTTGAAAGCCTTCCCGGTGGTTGCCGTAAAACCGGCGGACCTTACCTTTCTGGCCACGCGCTGTTCCAGAAGGTAGCCAGTGCGTTCGAGGGAGCTGATGATGTCTTCGCTCGTCGGCGAGGGGAAAGGGCGGCTGCTCATGCGGGCATGATAGTGACAATTCGCCCGTGTCGGTGAGCATTCGGGATAACTGCATCATGGTTCAGTTATCCCGAAATACTCAATTATTCCGTTTGTGTATTTTTGTGGCGTCATGTGACTGTCTGATAGAGACTGTCTATCGCGTTACGGGCCCGTGCGTCACTGCTCGGCATGAGGTGCGTGTAGACCCGGAGCGTGAACCCCGGATCGCTGTGTCCGAGGTAGTTGCTCAGCGCCTTGACGTTCTTGCCGGCGTCCAGGAGGACCGAGGCGTAGAAGTGCCTAAGGGCGTGCATGCCGTGTTCGCGGGCAGCCTGATGACGCTCTCCCGGCTTCGGCGCTGGAATGACCCCTGCGGCCACGAGAGCAGGCTTCCACGCGCGGTCGTTGAAGTCGGTACGCCGAACGGCACCCGCGCCGTCGAGGCGCGTGAACAGCAGCCGTTTCGTGACGGGCGGACCATCCGCCCGGAGCCACGGCAAGGTCATTTCCACCGGGGGAAACGCCTTCATGTGCTGCTTAACCTCGCCGTTTCACTTGGGGACGGCTGGCTGTGGGGCGGAAACGCGAAAGTGCCTTCCTGACCTGGAACGATGAACCTTGCTGAGGGGTTCTGTCGGTCCAGGTGGAGGGCACTTTCTACGTGCAGGCTATCGGGTTGCGTCCCAGGGTCCAGGTCAGTGCCGATGGTTCGGGGGTAGTCGGTCATGCCGGGGCACGGTTGCTGGCTGATCTCGCTGATGCCACCGGGCTCACCGCCGCGTACTCCTTCCGGCGCACCGTGGCGTCATGATGGATGAGGCTGACTGTCCCCTTACCGAGATTGCCAACGAGTTGGGTCACGCCGACACCAATGTCACGGCCGGTTATCTCGGCCGAAAGACTCAGCCCACGAGAGCGGCCGACGTGATGGCCCCACCTGTCGGGACAGCACGGCTGCGCGCCGTCTGACTGGGCGTGTCCCTGTTGCGGCAAGAGCGGTCACGCGATGCCGTACTGACAGAGGCATGTGAGTGCTTTGGCGGACGACATCCTGAGGAGAGAGGGTTCCCGCCAGAGGCGGCCCCCTCACCAGCGGTAATGTCCCCACATGACTGAGCCCAAGGACACTAACCGCGCTCCCGGATACCGGACCGGGCGGATGAATGCCTTCAGCGACGGGGTGTTCGCTATCGCGATCACCCTGCTCATCCTCGAGATCGCCGTCCCCGCTGGATCCGGGGACGATCTACTCAGCGCGCTGGGCGACCAATGGCCTTCCTACCTGGCCTACTTCGTGAGTTTCGCAACCATTGGAGCAGTCTGGTTCGCCCACACCGTGATCACCGAGTACCTCGATCATGCGGACTCGGTGCTGATCCGGCTGAACCTGCTGCTGCTGCTGGTGGTGTCGTTCCTGCCCTTCCCCACCAAACTGCTAGCGGAGTACATCCACGAGGCGGATGCGGAGCGCGTCGCCGCCACCGTGTACGGGATCAACCTGTTGCTGGCAATCCTGATGGTCTCGGTCACGTGGCGCTACGCGGTCCGCGGACACCTGGTGAAGCCCGACATGGCCGACGAGGACGTGAAGACGCTCACCAAGCGGCTGACACCGACTCTTGGCCTGTACGTCGTGATGATCCTCTTGGGCCTGTTCCTACCCCTTGCCGCCGTTGTCGGCTACCTCGCGCTCGCCCTGTTCATCCTCATCCCCTTCAGCGCCATCCGCCATCGGCCAAGCGAGGCCTGATCAGACTCCTCGTGGTCGGTAAATCGTGTCTGCCCGCGCGGAGGGCGTCAGTAGGGACACACTCGGCGAGGGCACTACCGTTTGATTAGTGGGGAATTTCTGGGGAACGAACTGAAATAGCAACAGGGCCTGATCTGCGTTACCTGGAACGATGAACCTTGCTCAGGGGTTCTGTCGGTTCAGGTGGAGGGCACTTTCTACGTGCAGGCTATCGGGTTGCGTCCCAGGGTCCAGGTCAGTGCCGATGGTTCGGGGGTAGTCGGTCATGCCGGGTCACGGTTGCTGGCTGATCTCGCTGATGCCACCGGGCTCACCGCCGCGTACTCCACCGCGCTCAGGCCGCTCCGGCCGCGCGGGACCGGGCATGATCCGGGCCGGATCGCCACCGATCTGGCGGTGATGCTCGCCGACGGCGGCGAGGCCACTGCGGATCTGGCAGTACTGCGCGACCAAGCAGAGGTGTTCGGCCCCGTCGCCTCGACACCGACGGCCTGGCGACTGCTCGCCGACATCGATGGGAGGACACTGTCTTCTCTGCGCTCGGCCCGTGCCCAGGCCCGGGAAGTGGCCTGGCTGCAAGCCGCCGAGCAAGGCGAGGGCATTCCCACAGTCCGGGCCGCGGGACGCATTCTGCCCGGGCTGGTCCTGGACCTCGACGCCACGCTGGTCACCTGCCACTCCGAGAAAGAGCAGGCCGCACCCACCTATAAGGGCGGCTTCGGCTTTCACCCGCTGCTGTGATTCCTGGCCAACACGGGCGAGGCGCTGTCCGGCCGGCTGCGGCCCGGGAACGCCGGCGCCAACACCGCCGCCGACCACATCACGGTGCTCGACCAGGCACTCGCGCAGATCCCCGACGCCCACCGGCACGGCACCGACATCCTGATCCGCACCGACAGCGCCGGATCCGCGAAAGCCTTCCGTGCCCACGTCCGCGACGTGGGAAACGAGGAATCCGTACCTTCTTCTCGGTCGGATACGCGGTCACCGAGCCGGTCCGCCACGCTGTCCGGGCCATACCCGACCGTCCATGGCATCCCGCTCTGGACCAGGACGGGACTCTGCGTGGTGGCGCCGAGGTCACCGAGCTGACCGGCATGGTCGACCTGACCGGCTACCCGGCCGGCACCCGCGTCATCGTGCGCCGAGAGCGGCCGCACCCCGGTGCCCAGCTGTCCCTGTTCGACCAGGACGAGGGCCTGCGGCATCAGGTGTTCCTCACCGACACCCCATCCTGCGGTGGTGGTTCCGCCCAGTTCCTGGAGGTCCGCCACCGCGGGCATGCCACCGTCGAGGACCACATCCGGTGCGGCAAGAGCACCGGCTTCGGCCGCTTCCCCTCCCGCGACTTCGACATCAACACTGTCTGGCTCGAACTCAGCCTCGCGGCAATCGATCTGCTGGCCTGGACCCGTGTCCTGCTGCTGGACGGCGAACTCGCCACTGTCGAGCCGAAGAAGCTCCGCTACCGGCTGCTGCACGTCGCCGCCCGCCTCACTCGCGGCGGTCGACGCCTACGCTTGCGGATATCGGTGACCTGGCCCTGGAGGAACGAACTGGCCACGGCTTTCCACCGCCTTGCCGCACTGCCCCGACCTGGCGGCTGACCGGCAGCCCCTCGTCCGCCCACGACCCGATAGACCTTGGAGAACCCGACCACCGCGCCGGGACTCAGCCCTGCCCAAGCACCGAAATCGCGTCGACCACCCCAGAGCTGCTGATCGTCGACGCCGCCTCATCCCAACCGAAACGGCGAGGCTAGTGGCGACCACTGACATCTCGCCGCCCCAGCATGGAATGTGTCAGCCGTGCGCTGACGCTGCTTTGCCTCGGGTGTCCCCCGACAGCAGGCGCTCCTGGGCTTGTTGTGAGACGGCCGTGCTCCAGAGCTCGGGCCGTCTGTGGGCCGTCGAATGGCGGCCCAGGGCGACCAACGACGACCACCAACGGCCCCTCGGCAGAGAGCCAGCGCTGCAGCAACGTGGCTCACCTGAGGTCACCTCCGCGCTTCACCACTTCCTGCGCAACAAGAAGCAGGAGTGGGAGGAGTACCGCTCCGAGGTCACGGCCTTCGAGCTGCGGAAGAACCTGCCGGTGCTGTAGCGGCAGGTCGGTGTGGCGGTGTCACGCCTCCGTCGTGGTCTTGCGTCGGCGTACGGCGAACACCGCGCCGGCGCCGGCCACGGCGGCGGTACCGCCGACGAGGCCGACCACCGACAACGCGGGGCTGGATCCGGTGTCGGCGAGGCTGTCGGAGGCGGCGCCGGCGGGGGAGATCTCGAAGAAGGTGATCGATTCGGAGGGGTCATCGGCCTGCCAGCAGCCGTGGTTGTCCGCGTACTCGGCCTCACCCGTGACGTGGCCGACCGCTTGCGGCACTTCGCTGCTGACGCGGAGCCGCAGCTGGTGAGAGAACGACTGGCCGGGACCCAGTGAGAATGCGGTGAGGGTGCTGGCCTTGCCCGTGGGGTGAGTGAGCGTGGTCCACGTTCCGGTGGCCTTGTCGAGCACCTGCACGGTGATGTGGCGGGAGTAGTCCTTGTGGTCCTTGCCCATGATGCCGGCGCCGATCAGCGGCTTGATGTCGGTGATCTCGTGGTCGCTGCGGTTCCGTACGTTGAACGTGAACGTCTCCCAGCCTCCGCCGGCGACCACGCTGAAGCGAAGGTCCGATGTTTCGCTCCGCAGATCGTCGTTGAGCAAGGCCGTGCCTCTGCCCTTCTTGTCGACGCAGGGCTCGGAGCCGGTCCCGGCCGAGGCGCCTTCCGGACCGCTCGTCGACGTGGTCGGCGTCTCCTCCTGGGGCGCGGATGCTGCCGGGGTCGACAGCAGGGCGAGCGGCGCGATGACAGCGGCTGTGAGGAAAGCGCGGCGGAGCTTCAATGAGACCTCAGAAAGTCTGGTGCCGTGTGGCGGCAGGACGGACGAACGCGGGAGGCCTACGCGTGTGGGGGCGCGATGTGCCCTTGGATCCAGTTGTTTGATCAATGAGGCCTGTGAGTGGTTGTACTGCATCTCGCAGGACTTGGAACTCCGCGCCTTGCCCGCCCCGGGCGTGGGAGGGCGGCCCGCGTACCGCTGACGGGACCGGTGGTCGTGGACCTCGGCTCCGTCAGCGGGTGTCCTCAGGTCAGCCCATGCTCTTCGCGCCGTCCAGCGACTCACGGATGATGTCGGCGTGACCGGCGTGCTGGGCGGTCTCGGCGGCGATGTGCATCAACACCCTGCGGGCCGACCACTGCGTCTCGGCCTCGAACCACGGGGCCTTCGGCAGCGGCCACGCGGCGCCCAGGTCGGGCAGGGTGGCGACCAGGTCGTTGGTGCGGCGGGCCACCTCGTCGTACTCGGCCAGTACGCCGGCCAGCGTGTCACCGGGCAGCATCCGGAACTCGTCGGCCCGGCGCGCCCAGTCCGCCTCGGTCATGGCGGTGAAGTCCCCCATCGCGGAGGGGCCGTTCAGGATGAAGTCGACCCAGTTCCGCTCGACCGAGGTGACGTGCTTGATCAGTCCGCCCAGGCAGAGCTCGCTGGCGGTGGTCCGCAGGCCGGCCTGCTCGTCCGTGAGGTCGCGGGTGGTGAAGCGCAGGAAGTGACGGTGCTTGGCCAGCACGTCCAGCAGGTCGGCGCGCTCGCCGGTGGGGGCCGGGGTCCCGGTCGGTGCCTGGGTTGCCTGCTCGTCGACAGTCATGGTCTCCGCCTTTCGGGGTTCTTCCGTCGGTCGAGGACCACGCTAGGAGGCAACGAGGTCAGATCCTGTCCTAGAACGTCCCGGAGGCAGTGAGCGGGTGCCGCGCTGAAGCGGAGGGCTTCGTTCCGTAACTGCACGGAACCTTGCCAGTCGCTCAGGCGTGCCCCTAGTGTCGACGGCAGACCAAAAGAAAGCGCTTTCTCGCCGACGGGCCCGGCCCACTCCGCCCTCTCCCATCGGTCTTACTGTCATGCCCATGACTACACCCATCCGGCGTAACTCGGAGCACGAAAGGCGAGACGACAATGAGACGATCAGTCGCCGTGCGACTCTCCGCTTTACTGGCCACGGGCGCCCTCGCGGCCGCGACCGGCGTGGCCCTGTCCACCTCCACCGCGTCCGCGGCCACCGGCGGCGTCACCGGCTACGCGACCCAGAACGGCGGGACCACCGGCGGTGCGGGCGGCCAGACGGTCCGCGCCACCACCGGCACCGCGATCCACCAGGCCCTGTGCAGCCGCGCCAGCAGCTCCACCCCGATCACCATCCAGGTCGAGGGCACCATCAACCACGGCAACACCGCCAAGGTGTCCGGCGGCAGCTGCAACACCGCGGCCGGCGTGATCGAGCTGAAGCAGATCAGCAACGTCACGATCGTCGGCGTCGGCAGCGGCGCCGTCTTCGACCAACTGGGCATCCACATCCGGGAGTCCAGGAACATCATCATCCAGAACGTGACCGTCCGGAACGTCAAGAAGTCCGGCTCGCCCACGTCGAACGGCGGAGACGCCATCGGCATGGAGAGCGGTGTCCGCAACGTCTGGGTCGACCACGTCACCCTGGAGGCGTCCGGCGGGGAGTCGGAGGGCTTCGACGGCCTCTTCGACATGAAGGACAACACCCAGTACGTGACCCTGTCCTACAGCACCCTGCGCAACTCGGGCCGCGGGGGCCTGATCGGCTCCAGCGAGAGCGACACCTCGAACGGCTACGTCACCTTCCACCACAACCTGTACGAGAACATCGACTCCCGCGCGCCCCTCCTGCGCGGCGGCATCGCGCACATCTACAACAACCACTACAGGAGCCTGAACGAGTCCGGCATCAACTCCCGCGCCGGCGCCCGCGCGAAGGTGGACAACAACTACTTCGAGGACTCGAAGGACGTCCTCGGCACCTTCTACACCGACGCGGCCGGCTACTGGCAGGTCAGCGGCAACGTCTTCGACAACGTGACCTGGTCCTCGCGCAGCGGCGACAACAACCCGGCAGGCCCGAACCCGACGTCGAACACGTCGGTGAGCATCCCGTACGCGTACACCCTCGACGCGGCCACCTGCGTGCCGGGCGTGGTGAGTCAGACGGCCGGCGCCAACAAGGGGCTGAAGGTCTCCGACGGCAGCTGCACCCCGCAGAACCCGGACCCGACCGACCCCGGCCCGACGGACCCGGACCCCGACCCCACCGACCCGGACCCGACCGACCCGCCCACCGGCACCAACCTCAGCCTCGGCGCGGGCGCCGACGGTTCCTCCAAGGCCGACGGCACGAGCTACGGGAACGTCCGTGACGGCGACATGAGCACGTACTGGTCGCCGTCCGGCGCGACGGGCTCCGTATCGGTCAAGTGGGGCACGGCCACCACGGTGTCCAAGATCAACATCCGCGAGGCGTCGGGCGCCACGGGCGCGATCCGCTCCTACCGCGTCATCAACCACGACACCGGCGCGGTCCTCGCCTCCGGCAGCGGTGCGGGCGTCATCAGCTTCGCCCCGACATCCCTGAAGAAGATCACCTTCGAGATCACCGGCACGTCCGGCACCCCGAAGGTCGCCGAGTTCGAGACATACGCGAGCTGACACACCCGGGGGCCGTCCTCGCGGCGGCCCCCGGCCCCCGGCCTCAGCGGGCGCTGTGCGACACGAAGCGGCTCCATGCGGCGGACGTGACGGTGAGCCGGGGGCCGTCGGGCGCCTTGGAATCACGGACGTGGACGGAACCGGGGGCTATCGCGACCTCCACGCAGTCGTTTCCGTCCCCGCTGCTGCTGTAACTGCTCCGGAACCACGGCAGCGTCGGGGCGTCCCGGTCAGAAGTGTGGGTCATGACTCTCCAAGCATCTGCTCGATGAAGGCCCGCGATTCCCGGGGCGTGAGGGCCTGGGCGCGGATCATGCCATAACGCAGTTCGAGGATTCTCAACTGCCTCGGATCGGTCACCGGCCGACCGGCGAAGGCCCCGTCGGAGCGCCCCACTGCGGTGCCGTCCGCGAACTTCAGCACCTCGATCAGCCCGCCCGTCCCGAAGTGGTCCTCGACCTCGGTCGGCATCACCTGAATCGACACATGCCGCAACTTCCCCAGTTCCAGCAGGCGTTCGAGCTGCCGACGCCACACCATTGTGCTCCCGACCGGACGCCGGAGCGTCACTTCCTCCTGGACGAAGCTCAGCATCGGCGCCGGTGACCTCTCGAAGACCGACCGCCGGGCCAGCCGGGCGGCCACCATGCGTTCCGTCTCCTCCTCCGTATGGGCGGGGAGCCAGACGTCGAACAGCGCACGCATGTGGTCCTCGGTCTGCAACAGTCCGTGGACGTTGTGGTTGCTGTACAGGCCGATCTCCACGGCCTGGGACTCCAGCTTGGCGAGTTCCCGGACCCTCTTCGGATACCGGACCTTGGCCACGTCCTCCTTCATCGCGGCGATCAGCCCGCCCGCCCCCAGGACCTCGTCCGCCTTCTCCAGGTACTCGGGCCGGGGAATCCGCTTCCCGCCCTCGACCTTGTAGACGAGGTCCTCCCCGTACTTCACCGCCGCCGCGAAGTCGGAGGCGCGCATCCCCGCGGCCTCCCGGCGCAGCTTCAACTGCCGCCCCACCGTGGTGACCACGGCCACCCCCCACTCGTCGTCCGGGTCGACCTCCCACCCCGGTTCGTCCGCCTGAGCCTCGTCCGCGAGGCGCACCGCCTCACCGTCCACCGACATCCGCACCCCTCCACCGCACGCGTCGTATCGCGACGTGCCCGACGGTAGGTGGACCGGCGAGGCCGAGCGACGAGAACGACCCTCGCTGCACGCCAACGAGTGACGCCGATCCGCTGCCTCGGTGCGGTACCCCTGCCGTGCCGCCTCTCAGCCCCCCGCCTGCTCCGTCAGCAGCCGGTGCAGCGGTTCCGTCGCGCGCTTCCGGTACTCCTGTACCGCCCAGCCGTTGCCGTCCGGGTCCGTGAAGTACATGAAGGTGGCGCCGTCGGCCTCCGAGTACTGGACCGGCTCGGAGACGTCTAGGCCCCGCGCGACCAGGTCAGCGTGGGCCTCCTTGATGTCGGCGACGACGAGCTGGAGCCCCTGGTAGGAGCCGGGGGACGGGGTGGGTCCCGGGGTCGCCTCCCAGAAGGTGTCGCCGAGCGCGATCGAGCAGCCGGAACCCGGCGGGGTGAGCTGGACCAGGCGCATGCCCGGCATCACCTCCTCGTCGATGTCGACGTGGAAGCCGACCTTGTCCCGGTAGAAGTCCCTCGCCCGGTCGATGTCGCTCACCGGCAGCGGGATCACTTCGAGGGTCATGAACATGAGATGGGGGCTCCTTGGCTCAGGGGTTGCGGGTTCCTGCGTGTTCCTTCGTACACGTGCCGGCCCGGCGTCAGGCGAACCGCCACCTCGTCTGGCTGAACGGCTCTCCCTTACCGAAGCCGAAGACGGTGCGCGGCGCCACCGAGAACACCACGGCCCGTCCCGGACCGTGGTGGAAGTGCCCGTCGCCGACCTCGAAGTGCCAGAAACTGCCGTACTTCTCCTCCCACGCCGCTGCCAGCTCACGCAGCCGCGCGTCGTCGGCGACCCGTACCGCCTCGCCCTCGACCACCACGTCGTAGCCCTTGTTCCAGGTGTTGGTGCCGGTGGTCAGCACGACGTGCGGGTTCTCGGCCAGGTTGCGGGCCTTGCGCTCGTCCGGCCCGGTGCAGAAGTGCAGCGCGTCCGCCGACCACACGGCCGGGAGCGGGGTGACGTGGGGGCGGCCGTCGGGGCGGACCGTGGAGATCCAGAACAGTTCCGCCTCGTTGATCAGCCGCCGCACCTCGGGCCAGGGCGGCGAGCCGGCCTCCGGGTCGCTGTAGCGGGGGTCGAGACGGGTCTGTGGGGTGTCGGTCATGAGATCTCCCTCGCGGACGGGCCGGGTGTGCGCTCCTCCATCAGACCCCGTCCGGCGCCGGAACTCATCGCGGACCGCTCCCCGGGGCCGTCCGCGCCCGCTGCGAATAGGCTCAGGGCCGAACGACCCGTATCCGAGGCACGAGGGAGGCCGGGGATGACGTCGGCGCCGGGGCGCAGGAGCAGTATCTTCACGCGGCTGCTGCGGCACGGCTTCACCGATCCGTCCGCCGCCGAGCGGCTGCTGGACAGCGCAGGGCTGGCGCCCGTGCGCAACGATCCCGTCCTGCTCGACGCCCTCGGCCAGGCCGCCGACCCCGACCTCGCGCTGCTCGGACTCGTCCGGCTGCTGGAGGCGCAGGACGGTGCCACCGCCCGCCAGGAGCTGCTGGACACCCTGATAGCGGCCAAGCCGCTGCGGGACCGGCTTCTCGGGGTGCTCGGCGCGTCCGCCGCGCTCGCCGAACACCTCGCCCGCCACCCGAAGGACTGGCAGGCCCTCGTCACGTACGAGCCGCGCGACCTGCACCGTGGCGTCGAGGAGTTCGAGCGCGGCCTCGCGGGCGCCGACGACCCGGTCTCGCTCCGCGTCGCCTACCGGCGCTGTCTGCTGTCCATCGCCGCCCGTGACGTCTGCGGCACCATCGAGGTCGCCGAGACCGCCGCCGAGCTCGCCGACCTCGCCACCGCCACCCTGCGCGCCGCCCTCGCCCTCGCCCAGGCCGCCGCGCCCGAGGACGCCGCGCTGTGCCGGCTCGCGGTGATCGCGATGGGCAAGTGCGGGGGACACGAGCTGAACTACGTCTCCGACGTCGACGTCATCTTCGTCGGCGAGGCGGCCGGCGGGGCCGACGAGGACAAGGCACTGCGCGCCGCGACCCGGCTCGCCTCGCACATGATGCGGATCTGCTCCGAGACCACCGTCGAGGGCTCCATCTGGCCCGTCGACGCCAATCTGCGCCCGGAGGGGCGCAACGGGCCGCTGGTGCGCACCCTCGCCTCCCACCTCGCCTACTACCAGCGCTGGGCCAAGACCTGGGAGTTCCAGGCGCTGCTCAAGGCCCGCCCGGTCGCCGGTGACCCGGCGCTCGGCGAGGAGTACGTCGCCGCGCTCCAGCCGCTGGTGTGGCAGGCCGCCGAGCGGGAGAACTTCGTCGCCGACGTGCAGAAGATGCGCCGCCGGGTGGTGGAGAACATCCCCGCCGCCGAGATCGACCGCCAGCTCAAGCTCGGCCCCGGCGGACTGCGGGACGTGGAGTTCGCCGTGCAGCTCCTTCAGCTCGTGCACGGCCGCTCCGACGCCTCCCTGCGCAGCGGCACCACCCTCGACGCGCTGAAGGCCCTCGCCGCCGGCGGCTACGTCGGCCGCGCGGACGCCGCCCAGCTCGACGACGCCTACCGCTTCCTGCGCTCGCTGGAGCACCGCATCCAGCTCTACCGGCTGCGCCGCACCCACCTCGTCCCCGAGGACGAGAACGACCTGCGCCGCCTGGGCCGTTCCCTCGGCCTGCGCACCGAACCGGTCACCACCCTGACCCGCGAGTGGAAGCGGCACGCCTCCGTCGTACGGCGGCTGCACGAGAAGCTGTTCTACCGGCCGCTGCTCGACGCCGTCGCCGCGCTCGCCCCCGGCGAGGCCCGGCTCAGCGCCGAGGCGGCGCGGGAGCGCATGGTGGCCCTCGGCTACGCCGACCCGGCCGCCGCGCTGCGCCACCTGGAGGCGCTGGCCTCCGGCGTCACCCGGAAGGCCGCCATCCAGCGCACACTGCTGCCCGTGCTGCTCGGCTGGTTCGCGGACTCCGCCGACCCGGACGCCGGCCTGCTCAACTTCCGCAAGGTCTCCGACGCGCTCGGCAAGACCCCCTGGTACCTGCGGCTGCTGCGCGACGAGGGCGCCGCCGCCGAGAACCTGGCCCGGGTGCTGTCCGCCGGCCGGCTCGCCCCCGACCTGCTGATGCGCGCCCCCGAGGCGGTGGCGCTGCTCGGCGACGGCGACGGCGGGGGACTCACCCCCCGTTCCCGCTCCTCCCTGGAGCAGGAGGTCCTCGCCGCCGTCCGCCGCGCCGACAACGCCGTCCAGGGCGTCACGGCCGCCCGCGGCGTGCGCCGCCGCGAGCTGTTCCGCACCTGTGCCGCCGACATCGTCGGCTCCTACGGCACCGAGTCCCAGCCCGCCGAGGCCGACCAGGGGGCCCTCGTGGACCTGGTGGGCGGCGCGGTGTCCGACCTGACCGCCGCCACCCTCGCCGGCACGCTCCGCGCGGTGGTCCGGGAGGGCTGGGGGGACACGCTCCCCACCCGCTTCGCGATCATCGGCATGGGCCGCTTCGGCGGGCACGAGCTGGGTTACGGCTCCGACGCGGACGTCTTGTTCGTGCACGAGCCGCGCGAGGGCGTGGACGAACGGGAGGCGTCGCAGGCGGCGAACAAGGTCGTCTCGGAGATGCGCAGGCTGCTCCAGATCCCCAGCGCCGACCCGCCGCTGCTCATCGACGCCGACCTGCGCCCCGAGGGCAAGTCGGGCCCGCTGGTGCGCACCCTCACGTCGTACGAGGCGTACTACCGCCGCTGGTCGCTGGTGTGGGAGCGGCACGCGCTGCTGCGCGCCGAGCACGTCGCCGGGGACGAGGACCTCGGGCGCCGCTTCACCGAGCTGATCGACCCGCTGCGCTACCCGGCCGACGGGCTCGGCGAGGAGGCCGTACGGGAGATCCGCCGGCTGAAGGCCCGCATGGAGTCCGAACGGCTGCCGCGCGGCGCCGACCCCAAGCTGCACGCCAAACTCGGCCCGGGCGGGCTGTCGGACGTGGAGTGGACCGTGCAGCTGCTCCAGCTGCGGCACGGTGCCGGGGAGCCGGGCCTGCGCACGACCCGCACACGGGAGGCGCTGGCCGCCGCCCGCGCGGCCGGGCTGATCTCCGAGGAGGACGCCGGCATCCTCGACGAGGCCTGGGTGCTGGCCACCCGTGTGCGCAACGCGGTGATGCTGGTCCGCGGCCGCGCGGGGGACACCTTCCCCACGGTGCCCCGCGAGCTGGCCGCCGTCGGCCGTTACCTGGGCTACGGCCCCGGCCACGCGGGCGACATGCTCGACGCGTACCGGCGCACGGCACGACGGGCGCGGGGCGTGGTGGAGGAGCTGTTCTACGGGGGGCTGTAAGGCTACCCCTGCTTGGGCAGCACGATGGGCTCCGGGGCTCTCTCCTCCGCTTCCCGGGCCCGCTCCTCCGGCTCCGGCACCCGCCTCGGCAGGGCGTAGGGCTGCCGGCCGTACCAGGCCAGTGCGATGCCGTAGCCGACGGCCAGGCAGATGACGCCGCCCACCGCGTCCAGCCAGAAGTGGTTGGCGGTGGCGACGATGACCACCAGTGTGGCCGCCGGGTAGACCAGGCCGAGCACCCGCACCCACGGGACGGTGGCCAGCGCGAAGATCGTCAGACCGCACCACACCGACCAGCCGATGTGCATCGAGGGCATCGCGGCGTACTGGTTGGACATGTTCTTCAGGTCGCCGGAGGCCATGGAGCCCCAGGTCTGGTGCACCATCACGGTGTCGACGAAGTCCTGGCCGTTCATCAGCCGGGGCGGGGCGAGCGGGTACAGGTAGTAGCCGACCAGGGCGATGCCGGTGGTGGTGAACAGCACCAGTCTGGTCGCCGCGTACCGGCCGGGATGACTACGGTAGAGCCACACCAGGACACCCAGCGTCACCACGAAGTGCAGGGTGGCGTAGTAGTAGTTCATGCCGACGACGAGCCAGGTCACCGAGTTCACGGCGTGGTTGACGGACTCCTCGAACGCCAGACCGAGTTGCTGCTCGAGCTGCCAGATCCAGTCGGCGTTGCGCAGGGCCTCGGACCGCTGCTCGGGGACGGCGTTGCGGATCAGGGAGTACGTCCAGTAGCTCACCGCGATCAGCAGGATCTCGAACCACAACCGCGGCCGGCGCGGGGTGCGGCGACGGGGCAGGGGCCACCGTCCCGTCGTCTCGTCCGCGACGGGCTGCGCTGCGGCCTCGGCACGGCCATCCAGCGTGGTCACGGTCGGGTCACCCATGGACAAGAGTCTGCCAGAAAAGACGTCCCCCTCGGATCATCCCTCAGTCGGGCCTGACCCGCATCCCCTCCTGCGGGAAAAGGCGGGCGCCCTCCTCCCGTGGCAGTGCGCCGGAGGCGGTTTCCTCCGCCCTAGGGACGATTCCGGTCCCCGGGGGCAGAAGCGGTCGAACCGCGCACCACCAGTTCCGGCATGAACACGAACTCGCTGTGCGGCGCGGGCGTTCCGCCGATCTCCTCGAGCAGGGTGCGCACCGCCGCCTGGCCCATCGCCGGCACCGGCTTGCGGACGGTGGTCAGCGGCGGGTCGGTGAAGGCGATCAGCGGGGAGTCGTCGAAGCCGACCACCGAGATGTCCTTCGGCACGTCCAGACCGCGCTGCCGGGCCGCCCGTATCGCGCCCAGCGCCATCATGTCGCTCGCGCACACCACCGCCGTGCAGCCCCGGTCCATCAGCGCGGCGGCGGCGGCCTGCCCGCCCTCCAGGGTGTACAGCGAGTGCTGGATCAGCTCCGTCTCGGCCGTCTCGGCGCTCAGCCCCAGCTGTTCCTGCACGGCTCGCACGAAGCCCTCGATCTTGCGCTGCACCGGCACGAATCGTTTCGGCCCGAGCGCCAGCCCGATCCGGGTGTGGCCGAGGGACGCGAGGTGGGTGACCGCGAGCGCCATGGCGGCCCGGTCGTCGGGCGAGATGAACGGCGCCTGCACCTTCGGCGAGAAACCGTCGACGAGCACGAACGGCACGCCCTGCGCCCGCAGGCGCTCGTAGCGCTGCATGTCGGCGGTGGTGTCGGCGTGCAGTCCTGAGACGTAGATGATGCCGGCCACCCCGCGGTCCACGAGCATCTCCGTCAGCTCGTCCTCCGTCGAACCGCCCGGGGTCTGGGTGGCGAGCACCGGGGTGTAGCCCTGGCGGGTCAGCGCCTGCCCGATCACCTGCGCCAGCGCGGGGAAGATCGGGTTCTCCAGCTCGGGAGTGATCAGCCCGACCAGGCCCGCGCTGCGCTGCCGCAGCCGGACCGGGCGCTCGTAGCCCAGTACGTCGAGGGCGGCGAGCACGGACTGGCGGGTGGTGGCGGCGACGCCCGGCTTCCCGTTCAGGACCCGGCTGACGGTCGCCTCGCTCACCCCCGCCTGAGCAGCGATGTCAGCAAGCCGTGTGGTCACAGGACCGGACTGTATCTGCCGCTTCTCCCTGTGCACACCGATGGGACGCCTGGTGCGCGCCGTCGAACGGCCCGCTGCGGGCTGCTGGGTCATCGCGATCCCTCACGTCGTGGTCGGCGTCCGGTCCGCAAGGGATGATTCCCCCGGCGGCAACGGATGGCAAGTGCTTGCAGAGTCTTGCACAACAGTCCGAACCCCTGCCGTACGGGCGGAAATCCAGGTCGCGTGATGGTCGAGAACAGGTCACGGGCGCATAACTCTCCACGTCGCTTGCAAAACTTTTCTGCAAGGTCTTTCGCCACGGTTCCATCGCTGTTACGTTCACGTCGCCCGGCGGCGGCAACGGCGCGGTCGGCAAGTCAGCGGGACGGCAGACGGGGCCGGACCGCACTCACGGGCTTAACCCTCAAGGAGAACCTCATGCGGCGTGGCATAGCGGCCAGCGCTCTGGTGGCGTCCCTCGCCCTCGCGGCGACGGCCTGCGGCGGCGACAGCGACAGCGGCGACAAGGCCGGCGGCCCGGTCACCATCACCTGGTGGGACACCTCCAACGCGACCAACGAGGCGCCGACGTACCAGGCCCTGGTCAAGGAGTTCGAGGCCGCCAACAAGGACATCAAGGTCAAGTTCGTCAACGTCCCCTTCGACCAGGCGCAGAACAAGTTCGACACCGCCGCCGGTTCCAAGGGTGCCCCCGACGTGCTGCGCTCCGAGGTCGGCTGGACCCCCGCCTTCGCCAAGAAGGGCTTCTTCCTGCCGCTGGACGGCACCGAGGCCCTCGCCGAGCAGGACAAGTTCAAGTCCAACCTGCTCGAGCAGGCCAAGTACGAGGGCAAGACCTACGGCGTCCCCTTCACCACGGACACCCTCGCCTTCGTCTACAACAAGGCGCTGTTCGAGAAGGCCGGCGTCGAGGCCCCCAAGACCTGGGACGACCTGAAGAAGGCCGCCGCCACCATCAAGGACAAGACCGGCGTCGACGGCTACTGGGGCTCCACGGCCGGCTACTACGCCCAGCCGTTCCTGTACGGCGAGGGCACCGACATGGTCGACGCCGACGCCAAGAAGATCACCGTGAAGTCGCCCGCGGCCGAGAAGGCCTACGGCACCTGGCTGAGCCTCTTCGAGGGCAAGGGCCTGCACAAGGCCGACGTGACCGCCGACGCCTACGCCCACATCCAGGACGCGTTCGTCAACGGCAAGGTCGCCTCGATCATCCAGGGCCCGTGGGAGATCACCAACTTCTACAAGGGCACCGCCTTCAAGGACAAGAACAACCTCGGCATCGCCACCGTCCCGGCCGGCTCCGCCGGCAAGGCGGGCGCCCCGACCGGTGGCCACAACCTCTCGGTCTACGCCGGTTCCACGAAGGACAAGCAGGAGGCCGCGCTGAAGTTCGTGAAGTTCATGACCTCGGCCAAGGCGCAGGAGACCATCGCGCTGAAGAACTCCACGCTGCCCACGCGCGACGACGCCTACACCGACAAGGTCAAGGCCGACCCGGGCGTCGCCGGCTACCAGACGGTCCTCTCGGCCGCCCAGCCGCGCCCGGCGCTGCCCGAGTACAGCTCGCTGTGGGTCCCGATGGACGACGAGCTGCCGCAGATCGCGAGCGGCAAGGAGTCCCTGGACAAGGGCCTGGGCGACGCGGAGGCCGCGATCGTCAAGCTGGTGCCGGACTTCAGCAAGTAATGCCGGTGTGGCCGCCGGACCCGCTTCCCGCGAGGGAGGGTCCGGCGGCCACCGGCCTGTGTGCCGTACTCCTTGATCATCCAGAAGGTGCCGAACCATGACAGTCGCCATCGACCGCGCGACCGGCAAGCGCCGCGGTGACCGCGCGCCCAGCCCCGGGCCGGGCCAGCGTTTGAAGCACGCCTACCAGAAGCACTGGTACGCCTACGCCATGATCGCGCCGGTGGCCCTCGTGCTCGGCGTCATCGTGCTGTACCCGCTGGCGTACGGCTTCTACCTGACGCTCACCGACGCGGACAGCCTGAACTCGGCCCGCACCATCGGCGTCAACGAGATCGAGGCCACCTACAAGTTCATCGGCATCGACAACTACGCCGACATCCTGTGGGGCGAGACGGCCTACGACCGCTTCTGGTCGCACTTCCTCTGGACGATCGTGTGGACGGCGGCCTGTGTCGCCCTGCACTACGGCATCGGCCTGGGCCTCGCCCTGCTGCTCAACCAGAAGCTGCGCGGCCGCACCCTCTACCGGCTCGTCCTGATCCTGCCGTGGGCGGTGCCGACCTTCGTCACCGTCTTCGGCTGGCGCTTCATGCTCGCCGACGCCGGCATCATCAACTCCGGCCTGGACTTCCTCGGCCTGCCGACCCCGGCGTGGCTGGAGGACTCGTTCTGGCAGCGCGTCGCCGCCATCGTGGTCAACACCTGGTGCGGTGTGCCGTTCATGATGATCTCCCTGCTCGGCGGGCTGCAGTCGATCGACGCCAGCCTGTACGAGGCGGCCGAGATGGACGGAGCCAGTGCCTGGCAGCGCTTCCGGCACGTCACCCTGCCCGGTCTGCGCTCGGTCAGCTCCACCGTGATCCTGCTCGGCGTCATCTGGACCTTCAACCAGTTCGCGATCATCTTCCTGCTGTTCGGCAACACGGCCCCGGACGCACAGATCCTCGTGACCTGGGCCTACCAGCTCGGCTTCGGACAGCAGCCGCGCGAGTTCGCCGAGTCCGCCGCCTACGGCATGCTCCTGCTGGCCATCCTGATCGTCTTCACCTCCTTCTACCGCCGCTGGCTGAACCGCAATGAGCAGCAGCTCGCGATCTGAGGCAGGAGTCCCCATGAGCACCTCCACCGTCACCACCCCTGCTCCGGCGGACCGTCCTGCCGACGAGCGTCGGAAGGCGTCGCCCCGCAAGGCCCCCCGGCGCGGGGAGAGCAGCCCCCTGGCCCGCCTCACCTCGCACGGCATCCTGGTCGTGGCCAGCCTGATCGCCCTGTTCCCGGTCGCCTGGCTGCTTTTCCTGTCCCTCGGCCCCGACAAGGACGACTATCTGCGTCCCGGCGGCATCTGGGGAAAGATGACGCTCGACAACTACGCGTTCGTGCTGCAGAACACGAACTTCTTCGACTGGCTGAAGAGCTCGCTGATCGTGTCGCTCGGCACCACGGTCATCGGCGTGCTGGTCGCCGCCACCACCGGCTACGCCGTCTCCCGCATGCGCTTCCCGGGCTACAAGAAGTTCATGTGGGTGCTGCTGGTCACCCAGATGTTCCCGGTGGCCGTCCTGATGGTCCCGATGTACCAGATCCTCTCGGATCTGCAGCTCATCGACAGCTACCTTGGACTCATCCTCGTCTACTGCTCGACGGCGGTGCCGTACTGCGCCTGGCTGATGAAGGGCTACTTCGACACCATCCCCTTCGAGATCGACGAGGCCGGACGCGTCGACGGGCTGACCCCCTTCGGCACGTTCGCGCGGCTGATCCTGCCGCTCGCCAAACCCGGGCTGGCGGTCGCCGCGTTCTACAGCTTCATCACGGCGTTCGGCGAGGTCGCCTTCGCCACGACGTTCATGCTCGACGACGAGAAGTACACGCTCGCCGTCGGTCTGCAGAGCTTCGTCAGCGAGCACGACGCACAGCGCAACCTGATGGCCGCCACCGCGGTCCTGATCGCGATACCGGTCTCCGCGTTCTTCTACCTGGTGCAGAAGAACCTGGTCACCGGCCTCACCGCCGGCGGCACGAAGGGCTGACCCCCTTCGTGGTACGACTCCCGCGCGCCTGACTCGCGCGGGTAGGCGGCCGCGGTGCCCATCCGACCCCGCTGTCACCGCGGCCGCCTCGTTCCTCCGCCGTCACCCCCACTCGTCTCCCGACCGCACTCGTATCAAGGACGACATGAGCCAGCAGCCCTCCGCCGCCCCGGCCCCGACCCCCACGACCGACGCGGCCGTCGCCACCGTCGCCCGCCGCCGTGACTGGTGGCGGGACGCGGTGATCTACCAGGTGTACCCGCGCAGCTTCGCCGACAGCAACGGCGACGGCATGGGCGACCTGGAAGGCATCCGCTCCCGTCTGCCGTACCTGCGCGACCTCGGTGTGGACGCCGTGTGGCTCAGCCCCTTCTACGCCTCGCCGCAGGCCGACGCCGGCTACGACGTCGCCGACTACCGTGCCGTCGATCCCATGTTCGGCACCCTGCTCGACGCGGACGCGCTGATCCGCGACGCCCACGCACTGGGTCTCAGGATCATCGTCGACCTCGTGCCCAACCACTCCTCCGACCAGCACGAGTGGTTCAAGCGGGCCCTCGCCGAGGGCCCCGGCTCGCCCTCGCGGGACCGCTACCACTTCCGTCCCGGCAAGGGCGAGAACGGCGAGCTGCCGCCCAACGACTGGGAGTCGATCTTCGGCGGGCCCGCCTGGACCCGGGTCACCGAGCCCGACGGTACGCCCGGCGAGTGGTACCTGCACCTCTTCGCGCCCGAGCAGCCCGACTTCAACTGGGAGCACCCGGCGGTCGGCGACGAGTTCCGCTCCATCCTGCGGTTCTGGCTGGACATGGGCGTGGACGGCTTCCGTATCGACGTCGCCCACGGCATGGTGAAGGCGAAAGGCCTGCCGGACCTTGGATCCCACGAGCAGCTGAAGCTGCTGGGCAACGATGTCATGCCGTTCTTCGACCAGGACGGCGTGCACGACATCTACCGGCAGTGGCGGCTCATCCTCGACGAGTACTCGGGCGAGCGTATCTTCGTCGCCGAGGCGTGGACCCCGACCGTCGAGCGCACCGCCAACTACGTGCGCCCCGACGAGCTGCACCAGGCGTTCAACTTCCAGTACCTGGGCACCCACTGGGACGCCGAGGAGCTGCGCACGGTCGTCGACCGCACCCTGGACGCCATGCGCCCGGTCGGCGCCCCGGCCACCTGGGTGCTGTCCAACCACGACGTCACCCGGCACGCCACCCGCTTCGCCAACCCGGCGGGCCTCGGCACCCAGATCCGACTGGCCGGGGACCGTGAGCTGGGGCTGCGGCGCGCCCGTGCGGCGTCGCTGCTGATGCTGGCGCTGCCCGGTTCGGCGTACGTCTACCAGGGCGAGGAACTCGGTCTGCCGGACGTCGTGGACCTGCCGGACGAGGTGCGCCAGGACCCGGCGTACTTCCGGGGCGCGGGCCAGGACGGCTTCCGCGACGGCTGCCGGGTGCCGATCCCGTGGACCCGCGCGGGCTCGTCGTACGGCTTCGGTGACGGAGGGAGCTGGCTGCCGCAGCCGGAGGACTGGGCCGAGCTCAGCGTCGAGGCGCAGACCGGCGACCCCGGCTCGACCCTGGAGCTGTACCGGTCCGCGCTCGCCGTGCGCCGGGAGCGGGCCGACCTGGGCGCGGGCGACGCGGTGGAATGGCTGCGGGCGCCCGAGGGCGTCCTCGCCTTCCGGCGCGGGGAGTTCGTGTGCGTCGCCAACACCACGGCGGAGTCGGTGACCACCCCGGCGTACGGGCGGGTGCTGATCGCCAGCGGTGAGGTGGAGGAGACGGCCGGCGAGGCGAAGGTCCCGGCGGACACCACCGTGTGGTGGACCACGGGCTGACGACCGCCCCGCAACTTTTTTCATTCAAGTTGGTACGGCCCGCTGCCTTTTCGGGTGGCGGGCCTCTAACATCTGCGTTGCCGCAAGGTTGCTGAAGCTTTCTGCAAGAAGCTTCAACCAACTCCGGCGGTATCCCCACACCCTTCGATGAAGAAGGAACCCCACATGGCACGCAGAACCCTCTCCGCGGCCGTCGCCCTCGCGGCCGCCTCGATTGTCATGACCCCGACCGGTGCGGAGGCCTCCCCGCCCGGCACCAGGGACGTGACCGCCGTCCTCTTCGAGTGGAACTTCGCCTCCGTCGCACGCGAGTGCACCAACACCCTCGGCCCCGCGGGATACGGATACGTCCAGGTCTCCCCGCCCGCCGAGCACATACAGGGCTCGCAGTGGTGGACGTCCTACCAGCCGGTGAGCTACAAGATCGCCGGCCGCCTCGGCGACCGCGCCGCGTTCAAGAACATGGTCGACACCTGCCACGCGGCAGGCGTCAAGGTCGTCGCCGACACGGTCATCAACCACATGTCCGCGGGCAGCGGGACCGGCACCGGCGGATCGTCGTACACCAAGTACAACTACCCCGGCCTGTACTCCTCGTACGACTTCGACAACTGCACCGCGCAGATCACCAACTACGGCGACCGCTGGAACGTCCAGAACTGCGAGCTGGTCGGCCTCGCCGACCTCGACACCGGCGAGGACCACGTCCGCAGGACCATCGCGGGGTACATGAACGACCTGCTCTCCCTCGGTGTGGACGGGTTCCGCATCGACGCGGCCAAGCACATGCCGGCCGCCGACCTCGCCAACATCAAGTCCCGCCTGACCAACCCGTCCGTGTACTGGAAGCAGGAGGTCATCTACGGCGCCGGCGAAGCCGTCCAGCCCACCGAGTACACCGGGAACGGCGACGTCCAGGAGTTCCGCTACGCCTACGACCTCAAGCGGGTCTTCACCAACGAGAACCTCGCCTACCTGAAGAACTACGGCGAGGGCTGGGGCTACATGAACAGCTCCGTCTCCGGCGTCTTCGTCGACAACCACGACACCGAGCGCAACGGCAGCACGCTGTCCTACAAGGACAACGCCACCTACACGCTGGCCAACGTCTTCATGCTGGCCTGGCCGTACGGCGCCCCGGACATCAACTCCGGCTACGAGTTCACCGACCACGACGCGGGCCCGGCGAACGGCGGCCAGGTGAGCGCCTGCTGGCAGAGCGGCTGGAAGTGCCAGCACAACTGGCGGGAGATCAGGTCCATGGTCGGCTTCCGCAACGCGACCCGGGGCCAGGCGGTCACCAACTGGTGGGACAACGGCGGCGACGCGATCGCCTTCGGCCGGGGCAGCAAGGGCTTCGTGGCCATCAACCACGAGTCGGGCTCGCTGACCCGCACCTACCAGACCTCCCTCCCGGCGGGCACGTACTGCAACGTGCAGAACAACACGCCGGTGACGGTGAACAGTTCGGGCCAGCTGACCGCCACGCTGGGCAGCAACACGGCCCTCGCGGTGTACGCGGGCAAGTCGGGCTGCTGAACGGGCCTGGGCCGCGCCGCCGTTCACGGGGCGGCGCGGCCCACGGCCGGGATGCAATTCCTTACCGTTACTTTCACAACCCTTGCTGTAAAGGTTTCAACGGCGATAGCGTCTCGGCCGGAGCCCGGTGGCGTGGCCGGAAAAAGCCGTCGCCGTGGCGTGGGGTCGGACCCAATGAGCCGTAAGCGCAAGGAGTTCACGCCTTGATACCCAGATGGCCCGCGCCCCCGGGGCGCCGCACCGCACGAGGCCGGCGCGTCGCCGCGGTCACCGTGGCCGCGCTCGCCGCAGCGCTCGTGCAGCCGCTCGCCGCCCGCGCGGACACTCCGCCCGCGCCTGACTCGGACGCGAAGCTCGCCACGTCTCCGGCGCGGCACGACCTGACCCGCGAGCAGTTCTACTTCGTCCTGCCGGACCGTTTCGCCAACGGCGACACGAAGAACGACCGCGGCGGACTGACCGGTTCCCGCCTGACCACCGGGTACGACCCCACCGACAAGGGGTTCTACCAGGGCGGCGACCTCAAGGGCCTGACGAAGAGGCTCGACTACATCAAGGGGCTCGGCACCACCGCCATCTGGATGGCGCCCATCTTCAAGAACCAGCCCGTGCAGGGCACCGGCAAGGACGCCTCGGCCGGCTACCACGGTTACTGGATCACCGACTTCACCCAGGTCGACCCGCACTTCGGCACCAACCAGGACCTCGAGAACCTCATCGACAAGGCCCATGCCAAGGGCATGAAGGTCTTCTTCGACGTCATCACCAACCACACCGCCGACGTCGTCGACTACGAGGAGAAGTCCTACGGTTACCTCTCCAAGGGCGCCTTCCCGTACCTGACCGAGAACGGCGAGCCCTTCGACGACGCGGACTACGCCGACGGCTCGCGCCGGTTCCCGCGCGTGGACTCCGGCTCCTTCCCGCGCACCCCGGTGGTGCCCGACGCGAAGAAGCGGGCCAAGGTCCCGTCCTGGCTCAACGACCCGGAGATGTACCACAACCGGGGCGACTCCACGTTCGCCGGCGAGTCCGCCGAGTACGGCGACTTCTCCGGCCTCGACGACCTGTGGACCGAGCGTCCCGAGGTCGTCGGCGGCATGGAGAAGATCTACCAGCGGTGGGTGAAGGACTTCGACATCGACGGCTTCCGGATCGACACCGTGAAGCACGTCAACATGGAGTTCTGGACCCAGTGGGCCACCGCCCTCGACTCCTACGCGGCCAAGAGGGGCCGGGACGACTTCTTCATGTTCGGCGAGGTGTACTCCGCCGACACGGACGTCACCGCCCCCTACGTCACCGAGGGCCGCCTCGACGCCACGCTCGACTTCCCCTTCCAGGAAGCGGCCCGCCAGTACGCCTCCCAGGGTGGCAGCGCACGGAAGCTGGCGTCGGTCTTCGGCGACGACCACAAGTACACGACCGACCGGGCCAACGCCTACGAGCAGGTCACCTTCCTCGGCAACCACGACATGGGCCGCATCGGCACGTTCCTGAAGCAGGACAACCCGAAGGCGTCCGACGCCGAGCTGCTGAAGAAGGACATGCTCGCCAACGAGCTGATGTTCCTCAGCCGCGGCAACCCCGTCGTCTACTACGGCGACGAGCAGGGCTTCACCGGCGCCGGCGGCGACAAGGACGCCCGTCAGACCCTGTTCGCGTCCCGCACGGCCGACTACCTCGACGACGACCTGATCGGCTCCGACCGCACCCACGCGCAGGACACCTACGACACGCGGGCACCGCTCTACCGTCAGATCAGGGCTCTCGCCGAGCTCCGCAAGGCCCACCCGGCCCTCACCGACGGCATCCAGCAGGAGCGGTACGCGACCGACGGCGCGGGCGTCTACGCCTTCTCCCGCACCGCCACCGGCAAGGACACCACCGAGTACGTGGTCGCCTTCAACAACGCAGGCGAGGCCAAGGAGGCCACCTTCGCGACCGGCTCCGCCGGGATGACGTTCAAGGGCCTCCACGGCACCGACGCCACCGTCACCAGCGACGCCGACAAGAAGATCACCGTCACCGTCCCGGCGGGCCGCGCGATCGTCCTCAAGGCCTCCGGCCCGCTCGGCAAGCCCGCCGCGAAGCCCACGATCACCCTGCAGGCCCCCGAGGCCGGCGCCACCGGCACCGTCGAACTCACCGCGGACGTCACCGGCGGACAGCTCAACCGGGTCGTCTTCGCCGCCCAGACCGGCAACGGGAAGTGGCGGACGCTCGGCTCCGCCGACCACGCCCCCCACAAGGTCACCCACACCATCGGCGAGGACGTCCCCGCCGGCACCGCCCTGCGCTACAAGGCCGTCGTGATCGACTCGGCCGGCCGCACCGCGAGCGCCCTGGCCGCCTCCACCACCGGCACCCCGCCCGTCGAGGAGCCGCCCACCGCGTCCTCCCGCGACTACGCGGTCGTCCACTACAAGCGCGCCGACGGGAACTACGACGACTGGGGCCTGTACGCCTGGGGCGACCTGGCGGACGGCGAGGCCACCGAGTGGCCGGACAGCCACCCCTTCACCGGCCGCGACGCCTACGGCGCCTTCGCGTACGTCAAGCTCAAGCCGGGCGCGTCCGACCTCGGCTTCCTCGTCATCGACAAGGAAGGCAACAAGGACGTCGCCACCGACCGCACGATCGACCTCACGAGGACCGGTGAGATCTGGATCGAGCAGGGCAAGGAGACCGTCACCACCGAACGGCCCGAGTACCCGGCGCAGGACACGACCAAGGCGGTGCTCCACTACAAGCGCGCCGACGGGAACTACGACGGCTGGGGTCTGCACGTGTGGACCGGTGCCGCGCATCCCACCGAGTGGTCGAACCCCCTGAAGCCGGTGAAGACTGATGCCTATGGCGCTGTCTTCGAGGTGCCGCTCACCGAGGGTGCCACCAGCCTCAGCTACATCATCCACAACGGCGACGAGAAGGACCTCCCGTCCGACCAGTCGCTCGACCTCAAGGCCGTCGGGCACGAGGTGTGGCTGTTGAACGGCCAGGAGAAGTACCTGCTGCCGCAGCCCGCCGGCTCCGCGGCCGCCCTCGACCTGGCCACCTCCAAGGCGGTCTGGATCGACCGCGACACCGTGGTGTGGAACGGCTCCGAGGCCGCCGCCTCCACCCAGCTCCTCGCCTCCCGGACCGGCTCGGTCACGGTGCGGGACGGGGCACTGGGGAACGGCGACGCGCGCTGGCTGCGCCTGACGAAGTCGGCGCTCACCGACGCCCAGAAGGCGGCGTTCCCGCACCTGAGGGACGGCACCGCCTGGTCCGTCGACCCGCGTGACCGGGACCGGGTGCGCGAGGCCCTGCGCGGCCAGGTCGTGGCCTCCCAGCGCGCCGCCAACGGGGCCGTGCTCGCCGCGACCGGCGTGCAGATCGCCGGCGTCCTGGACGATCTCTACGCCGGCCGCGCCACGAAGGCGGAGCTCGGCCCGGTGTTCCGCCACGGCCGGCCCACCCTCTCCGTGTGGGCGCCGACCGCGCAGAACGTCGCGCTGGAGATCGGCGACCGCACCGTCCGGATGCGCCGCGACGGCGACACCGGCGTCTGGTCCGTCACCGGCCCCCGCTCCTGGAAGGGCAAGCCCTACCGGTACCAGGTCAAGGTCTGGGCGCCGAGCACTCAGGAGATCACCACCAACACGGTCACCGATCCCTACTCGGTGGCCCTGACCACGGACTCCGAGCGCAGCCTCGTCGTCGACCTCGGCGACCGGGGCCTCGCCCCCGAGGGCTGGTCGTCCCTCGACAAGCCGAAGGCCGTGCCGCTGAAGGACGCGCAGATCCAGGAACTGCACGTGAGGGACTTCTCCGTGGCCGACCGCACGGCGGACCACCGGGGCACCTACCTGGCGTTCACCGACAAGGACAGCGACGGCAGCAAGCACCTGCGCGAGCTGGCGCGGGCCGGCACCTCGTACGTGCACCTGCTGCCCGCGTTCGACATCGCCACCATCCCCGAGCGGACGTCCGACCAGGCGACCGTCGACTGCGACCTCGCCTCCTACCCGGCCGACTCCGACAAGCAGCAGGAGTGCGTGGCGAAGGCCGCCGCCAAGGACGCCTACAACTGGGGCTACGACCCGTACCACTACACCGTCCCCGAGGGCTCCTACTCCACCGACCCGGACGGCACCGCCCGCACGGTCGAGTTCCGCGAGATGGTCAAGGCGCTCAACGAGGACGGCCTGCGGGTCGTCATGGACGTGGTCTACAACCACACCGCGGCGAGCGGCCAGGCGAAGACCTCCGTCCTGGACCGCGTCGTGCCGGGCTACTACCAGCGGCTCCTCGCCGACGGCTCGGTCGCCAACAGCACCTGCTGCGCCAACACGGCCAGTGAGAACGCCATGATGGGCAAGCTGGTCGTCGACTCGGTGGTCACCTGGGCCAAGCAGTACAAGGTCGACGGCTTCCGCTTCGACCTCATGGGCCACCATCCGAAGGCCAACATCCTCGCGGTCCGCAAGGCGCTCGACGAGCTGACCGTCGCGAAGGACGGCGTCGACGGCAAGAAGATCATCCTGTACGGCGAGGGCTGGAACTTCGGCGAGATCGCCGACGACGCCCGCTTCGTCCAGGCCACGCAGAAGAACATGGCCGGCACCGGTGTCGCCACCTTCTCCGACCGGGCCCGCGACGCCGTGCGCGGCGGCGGCCCCTTCGACGAGGACCCCGGTGTGCAGGGCTTCGCGTCCGGTCTCTACACCGACCCCAACTCCTCGGAGAGCAACGGGACCGAGGCCGAGCAGAAGGCCCGCCTCCTGCACTACCAGGACCTGATCAAGGTGGGCCTGAGCGGCAACCTCGCCGACTACACCTTCACCGACACCAGCGGCAAGGAGGTCAAGGGCTCCCAGGTCGACTACAACGGCTCGCCCGCCGGATACGCGGCCGCGCCCGGCGACGCCCTCGCCTACGCGGACGCCCACGACAACGAGTCGCTGTTCGACGCGCTCGCCTTCAAGCTGCCGAAGGACACGTCGGCCGCGGACCGGGCGCGCATGCAGGTCCTCGCCATGGCGACGGCCACCCTCTCGCAGGGCCCGGCCCTCTCCCAGGCGGGCACCGACCTGCTGCGCTCCAAGTCCCTGGACCGCAACTCCTACGACAGCGGCGACTGGTTCAACGCCATCCACTGGAACTGCGCGGACGGCAACGGCTTCGGCCGGGGCCTGCCGCCGGCCGCCGACAACAAGGACAAGTGGTCCTACGCCAAGCCCCTGCTCGGCGCGGTGCAGGTCGGCTGCCCCCAGATCCAGGGCACCTCGGCCGCGTACCGGGACCTGCTGACGATCCGGTCGACGGAGAAGGCGTTCTCCCTCGGCACCGCGGGACAGGTGCAGTCCCGGCTGTCCTTCCCGCTGTCCGGCACGGACGAGACGCCCGGCGTGATCACCATGAGGCTCGACGGCCTGGTCGTGGTCTTCAACGCCACGCCCGTCCAGCAGGAGCAGCGCGTCACCGCGCTGGCCGGGACCGCTCACCGGCTGCACCCGGTGCAGGCGGCGGGCGGGGACGCGGTCGTGAAGACCTCGTCCTACGCGCGGGACACCGGCACGTTCACCGTTCCGGCACGCACGGTCGCCGTGTTCACCGCGGCCGGCTGACCCGCTGGGGAGCCGAGGCTAGTGTGAGCCCTTCTGACCTGGAACAGGAGGGCTCATGCCACAGATCCTCGTTGCCCGCACCGGGCGCGACGACGTCGACTGGGAGGGGCTGGCGACGGCGCTGCACACGCTGGTCGTCGAGAAGGCGGACGCGCGGCCGGAGGCGTGCAAGACACAGGTCGTGCGCGGGGAGGACGTGGCGGTCGGCGCCGACACCGACGGCCACGCCCTCGTGCACGTCACGATCGGTCTGCTCGCGGGGCGCAGCGACGAGACGAAGGCGCAGCTCACCGAGGCCGTGGTGGACCTCATGCGCGCCTTCGTCGGACCGGAGGACGGCTACCGGACGCATGTCTCCGCCGAGGTCCGCGACCTCGACCCGTCCTACCGCAAGGCCGACTTCTAGGACCCGGACGCCAGTGAGATCAGCCGGGTGGCCAGGTCGGTGAACGGGCCGTCGCCCGGCTCCTTCTCGAGCAGGCCGCGCAGCAGCGTGGCCAGCTCCTCGTCGCGCGCGGCGGCGACGGCGGCGAGCGCGGCGAAGTCCTGCACCAGCTGGGTCTCCAGCTCGTCGCGCGGCACCCGCCGTCCCTCCAGCCAGATCAGCGCCGTCGACTCGACGAGCGAGATCCAGGAGCGCACGACCAGTTCCAGCCGTGCCGGTGCCGGACCCACCACGCCCATGTGCGACAACATCTGGTCATACGCGGCCTGCCGTACGGAGTCGACCAGCGCGTTGGTCGTCGACGAGCCGACCGCCGGGCCGCCGCGCATCAGGGCGGCGAAACCGGGGCCGTGCTCCTCGACGAAGTCGAAGAACCGGACCATCACCCGGCGCAGCCGGGACCCCAGCGGGCCCTCCTGCGGCTCGACGAACCGGGACGCGAGATCCTCCGAGGCGCGCCTCAACGCCGCCTCGTACAGGCTGAGTTTGCCCGGGAAGTAGTGATAGACGAGGGGGCGCGAGATGCCCGCCCGGGACGCTATCTCGTCGATGGAGACCTCGTCGGGGGAGCGTCGGCTGAACAGTTCGAGGGCAACGCCGATCAACTGCTGCCGCCGCTCCTCGACTCCCATTCTGCGACGTACCCCGGTAGTCATACGAACACCTTACCGATCGTTTCCGGCCTCTCACGGTCCGGACCAACCCGCGGTGTTCCTCCGTCATCGCAGCCCGCTGATCGACCGCCCGTCCTCCAGTCTGCCCCTGAGGTCCGCCCGGGCACCCTGCCGCGCGCGCAGGGTCAGCAGACGCCCCCGGACCGACCCCTCGACCCCGCCCGTCGCGCGCACCGACACCGTGCCGCGGCTGCCGGCCGCCAGCAGGTACCAGGTGCCCGCCGCGGACTTCCACAGCACCCCGGCGAGCACCCCCGGCTCCCGCTCCCCGCAGGCCGGCACGTCCTCGGCCTTCGCCGCCACCGCCCCGAACCGCGCGCCGGGCGTGTGGAACTGCGCCAGCACCCGGGCACCGCCGCCCCGCCAGGTCTCCGCGCGGGTGCACACCCACTGCGCCGTCCCTGCCTCGCCCTGCGGGCGGGTGGACCCCCGGCCCGCTGCACCCGCGCCGGGCAGCGGCTGCTCGGCGAACGCCCAGGCGTTCACACTCCGCACCCCCGCCGAGCGCAGCGCGCCCAGCGAGCAGGCGTACGGCGCCCAGGTGCGCAGCGCCTTCGCGCCGACGGCCCCGGTGACCGCGCCGGGCCGCCCGGTGGTCAGGCGGGCCGGGACCAGCTCGCCGAGGTCGGTCACCAGCCGGGTGCCGGTGCCGTCGGTCAGTTCCAGCACGTTCCAGGAGGTGCAGGACCCCCGCCGCGCCGCGGGACCCGCCAGGGGCGGGGTCACCCCGTCGGCGAGGTCCAGGGCCGTCGCGCCGGAACCCGGCTCGAGCAGGTCCCGCTCGCCCGCCTCACGCACCCAGGGTGCCGTCAGATAGCGGACGTTGCCGTCGGTCCGGCTCAGCACCACCGCGCTCGATCCGCCCCGCCCGGCACCGTCGGCCCGGGCGAAGTCCAGCACGGCGCCCCGGTCGCCGTCCCTCGGCTCGGCGTACCGGACGACGCGCAGACCGTCGTGGAGGATCACCACCCGCGCGGTGTCGACCGTGCCCGCGTACAGCAGCTGGGGCGGTCCCGCGGGGCCGCCGGAGGGGGTGCCCGGGGTCGCCGACACCTCGACGCCCTCCCCGGGCCGCGCCCAGACGGTGAGGGCGCGGCGCAGCAGCGCCCGGTCGCCGGTGAGGCCGCCGCGCGCCGGCCACACCGAGAAGTCGGTGCGCGCCGAGGTCTTCCACGCGGCGGGGGAGACCCGGGTCAGCTTCCCCGGGTCCAGCGCGGCCCGCGCGGCCGGGTCGCGCGGGTACGGGGGAGCGGCGGCGCCGTCGGGACCCCAACCGCCGCCCGGCAGCCCGAGCAGAGTCCCGCACACCACCAGCGCGGTCCCGCCGACGAGCGCGGCCCTCAGGCGCCGGCGGCGGCGCAGCAGGTCCGTCGGCCGGGCCTGGAGCGAACAGGGGTCGAACTCGGGGGAGTCGAGCAGCCGGTACGCGTCGGGGATCCGGTCCGCCGCGGCCAGCGCGGCGTCCACGTCGGCGACGCCCGCGGCGGTGAGCACCTCACGTACGTCCCCGTCAGGGAGCCGCTCGAGGCCGCGCAGCGCGTGGGCGGCCCGTGCCGGTCCCGACAGGGCGGACAGCCGCTGGTCCAGCGCCAGCTCGTCGGCGCCGCCCGGCCGCGGGAACAGCTTCAGCCCCCACACCTGCGGGAGCAGCGGCGGCAACTGCGACCGCCTGGGCAGGCCACCGCGCCCCAGCGGCCGGCCCGCCTCCAGCGCCGTGCGCACCACCCGCAGCCGGACCAGCGCGTAGCCGGCGTCCCCGGCACGGCCGGCCGGCTGGGCGGGGAGGACCGGCACGGGGGAGCGGCCGCGGGGCAGCGCGCGCTGGACCAGGGAGTGCGCGGTGAGCACGCGCCTGCTCCGCCCGGTGTGGGACGGCAGCACCAGGTAGGCGAGCCGGACGAGCCGCGGATAGTGCTCGACGAGGGCGGCCTCCGCCTGCTCGACGTCCACACCCGGACCGGCCGGGGAGGAGGAGCGCACGGAGGGCGGGACGGCATCCTGTGACTGCACGTTCAGCAGAACGAGCGAACCGGTGGATGGTCACCTGGCAGGGCAAGGCGCCGGCGGCGCGTCGAGTCCGGGCGTCGGCATGCCGCACGCCCGTTCCCCACGGCCGCCCCGGCATTGAGCACTGCGGGTCCCGGGGCCGTATCGAAGGGTGAGGGCCCCGTGCCGGGGCTCCGTGCGGCGTGCCGCCGTCACGAGGCGCCGTGAATGGACCGGAGGAACACATGAGGCTGACCCGATCGATGCTCGCGCTGACCTGCGCGGCGGTGGCCCTGGCGTCGGCGGGCTGCGGAACCGGCGGCTCCGGCGGCGACGAGGTGCCACCCACCGCCACCGGCAGTCTGGAGCACATCGCTGCCGAAGCCCGGTGCGAGCCGAACCTGCAGACCGACGCCGACACCATCCGTCAGGCCATCTGCAAGAAGGGGAAGGAGAAGTACATCCTCGCCACCTTCGCCACCGACCGCGGCCAGCGCGAGTGGCTGAACAGCGCGAAGGACTACGGCGGCTATTACCTCGTCGGCCGCAAGTGGGTCGCCGTCGGCGAGGAGAGGACGGTGACGGCACTGCGGAGCACGCTCGGCGGGACGATGGAGGAGGGTTCCGAGCACATGAACCCCGGCGGCAGCCACAACAGTGGCGGCCACCACGGCTGACCGCACGGGAACGGACGAAAGCCGGCGGTGGGAGTTCCCACCGCCGGCTTTCGTCACCGGATGAGGACTACTGGCAGTCCTGCCCGCTGTTGATGCACTGGACCATCTCGTTCATCAGGTCCTCGTCGAAGAAGTTGATGAAGTCGTTGTGGTCGGTGATCGGCTTGTGCAGCTGCTCCGGGAAGGTGTCCACCGCGTACGGATTCACGAGCTGCCCGTTGTCGATCCGGGGGGCCGGGATGTTGTCGTAGACCAGCCGGACCTGGAGCTGGGGGATGGCCCGGAAACCGTTCGAGCAGGTGCCGTCCGCCTCGACGAAGTCGACGTGGGTGCGGTGGTTGGCGCTGTCGACGTTCTGGCCGTCCCAGCAGCTCTGGAAGCTGGTCGTGCGGACCACGCCGCTGCCCTCGGGGCAGATCGGGTACTTGTCCGTGACCTGCCGGTCCTCGAAGCCGGTGCAGCTCCAGGAGGTGTTGGCGTTGTTCAGGCCGTTGGTGAAGGCTTTGGCGTCACCGGTGATGATGCGCAGGGCCCTCGGCATCGCGACGACGTCGCTCGTGCGGTTGCCGACGAACTTCAGCTCCGCCGCGGTGGGTGCGACGATCTTGCCCACGTTGCCGTCCTGACCGCCGCCCGGCCGGCCCTGGTCGATGTCCTGCGTACCGTCCTGGATGCGCAGCACCGGCCAGAAGTACGACGACCGGTCGCCCTGGTTCTGGCACGACGTGTCGCCGTTCGCCAGGTCCTGGTCGCTCGCGAACGCGGTGTTGGCCTGGTTGCCGACGTAGTCGTGCTGGTGCTTCGCACCGTTGGACACGCCGGGCGCCACGATCACGTTGTCCGAGTTGCGCAGCCCGTTCTCGTTGGTGCCGCACACGGTGGTGAAGCTGCCCGTCGAACCACCGTCACCGTTCGCCGCCAGACCGTTGGGCAGGTCGCGGGAGTTCGGCTGGACGTCCTCGATGTCGACGAAGTCGTCCCCCACGGGTCCGTTGCCGGCCTGGCCGCCGTTGCCCTGACCGTTGTTCTGGCCGCCGCCCTGGTCCTGGCCGCCGTTGTTCTGGCCGCCGTCACCCTGGTCCTGGCCGCCGTTGTCCTGGCCGCCGCCGTCGACCGGCGCCGGCTGTTCGACGGGAACGCCCTGGCACGGGGCGAACCGGCCGAGGTCGCGCGGTGCCTTGCCGCCCGCCCGGTTGATGTTGATGCCGATCCGGTCCAGCGTGGCCGTCCGCTTGGACCTCAGCGGTCCGAGGATGGCGTTGTCGACGTACCTCGCGTCGCCCGCCTGGGCCTGGCGGGTCTCCGCGAGGCGCGCGTAGGCCTCCGTGATCTGCCGGTCCAGCGACGCCAGTTCCCTGGCGACGCCCTTGCGGGCGTTGCGTGGCACCCTCGTCAGCTTCTGGCCGACGTCCGGGCAGCTGATCGTGGCGATCCGCGCGCCCCCCGAACGGGTCCGGTTGTCGCCTCCGTCCTTCTCGTGTGCCGAGGCGTAGAAGTTCGCCCAGACCAGCCCGCCCCCACCGAGCGCCAGGGCCGCCGCCCCGGCAATCACCTTGGTGGCCAGCGGCGTACGACGTTTTCTTGTGTTGCGTCCCATGGAACTCCTCTTGACCTTCCTTACGGGGGCATCCCATTGCGGGGCTTCGAGCGGCCCGACAGGAGTGAAGCGGCTCCCTTGAGTACGGGAGCCGCCCCACGGGTGTTCACCCGTCCCGTGAAGAGGCGAGAAGTAAGTACGGCCACAGGAGACTCAACAGGCCCTGGCATACTGGAAGTTGCCGATCACCTACCCGGGGTGAAGGAACGCGTCCGGTTTCACCGGCCGTGGTCGAGATACGCGAGGACGGCCAGCACGCGACGGTTGTCGTCGTCCGACACCTCGAGCCCCAGTTTGGCGAAGATGTTCGCGGTGTGCTTGGCGATCGCCCGTTCCGTCACCACCAGCCGGGCCGCGATCGCCGCGTTGGTCCGCCCCTGCGCCATCAGCTCCAGCACCTCCAGCTCCCGGGGCGTCAGCCGTGCCAGTGGCCGGTCGTCGCCCGACTGCCGCGCCAGCAGCTGCTGGATCACCTGGGGGTCCATCGCCGTACCGCCCGCCGCGACCCGTCGTACGGCGTCCGTGAACTGTCCCGCGTCGAACACCCGGTCCTTCAGCAGATAGCCCACCCCGCCACTGCCGTCGGCCAGCAACTCCCGGGCGTACAACTGCTCCACGTGCTGCGAGAGCACCAGCACCGGCAGGCCCGGGCGCTCGCGGCGGGCCTGAAGCGCGCACTGCAGCCCCTCGTCGGTGTGCGTCGGCGGCAGGCGTACGTCGACCACGGCGACATCGGGTGTGTGCTCGGCGAGCGCCCGGGCCAGCTCCGGCCCGGACTCCACGGCCGCCGCGATCTCGAAGTCGTGCGCCTCGAGCAGCCGGACGAGTCCGTCGCGCAGCAGGAAGAGGTCTTCGGCTAGGACAACGCGCAAGGGATCTCCATGGTGACCATGGTGGGGCCGCCCGCGGGACTGCTGACGGCCAGGACGCCGTCGAATGTACCCAGTCGCCGCTCCACCCCGGTCAGTCCCGAGCCGGCGCCGATGACCGCGCCGCCCTTGCCGTTGTCGGTGACCGTCACCCGCAGACGGCCCTCGGTGTGGTGGACATCGACCCAGATCCGGTCCGCTCCGGAGTGCTTGACCGCGTTGGTGAGGACCTCGCTCACCGCGAAGTACGCCGCCGACTCCACGGGCGCCTCCGCCCGCCCGGGCAGCTCCACGTTCACCTCGGTGACCACCGGCAGCCGCAGCGCCAGCGCCCGCACGGCGTCTCCCAGACCGCGCTCGGCCAGCACCGGCGGATGGATGCCCCGCACCAGCTCCCGCAGTTCGGTCAGCGCCTCGGCGGAGGACCGCCGGGCGTGCGCCAGCAGCTCACGCGCCTTCGCCGGGTCCTTCTCGATCAGCGTCTCGATCGTCCCCAGGTCCATACCCACGGCGACCAGCCGGGCCTGCGCCCCGTCGTGCAGGTCCCGCTCGATGCGCCGCAGTTCGGCGGCGGAGGTGTCCACGGCGTCCCGCCGGGTCTCGGTCAGCACCCGCACGCGCTCGGCCAGTTCGGTCCGCGGGGAGCCGAGGAGGGCCCGGGTGAGGCGGAAGTGGACCTGGAAGGCCGGCACGGCGTAGCGGTGGGCGAGGACCAGGAGGACGGCGCCCAGTGCTCCGGCGCCCAGTGCGGACGTCTGGTCGCCGACCGGCACGAAGCCGTACCAGTACGGCCCGTACTCGGCGTACGGGCCCCCGGTCATGGTCCGCCACAGCCCGGCGGCCAGCGCGAGGCCCTCCAGCGGGTAGAGCACCAGCACGGCCGGGAGCAGCGCCGTCACGAAGCCCGCCGTCATGTCCACCGGCAGCCACCGCAGGTCCCGCCGGACCGCCGGGTCCCGGAGCAGGGCGAAGGTGCGCGTCCAGGGGTTGGCGTCCTCGGGGACCGGCCGGTAGGCCGGGGGGATGCGCACCCCGCCCCACGTGGCCGACACCACCCTGCGCCAGTCGGCGAAGGCACGCACACCGGTCAGCACCCAGGGTGTGGTGACCAGCCCGATCCCGAGGGGGATGAGGGCGATCGACACGGCGGACAGGGAGAAGCACAGCACGGCCAGCGGCAGTGAGACGACCGCCAGCACGAGCCCCCGTCCGGCGGCACGCACCATGCCCCGTGCCCTGGAGGCGGTGCCGTCGCTCTTCGTTTCGGTGTTCATGGACGTCAGTCTGGCCGAGCGGCCCGGCGCGGTCACTGGGCCGGGCCCCCCGGCCGGGGGGTGGTGCTGCCTACACCCCCCGACCCGCCAGCACCTTCGCCTCCACCTCCGGATCGAGCCCCTTGGCCGTCCGGTCCGGGCGCTGCGGCGCGGCACCGCCGAGGTCCGTCAGCCAGCGCCAGGTGTCGGCCACGGTCTCGGCGACCGGGCGGCAGCGCAGTCCCGTCGCCACCGCCCGGGAGACGTCCGCCGAGTGCAGCGCGTCGTGCAGGTCGGTGTCCGGCGGCACCCACACCGGCAGATGCGTCCACGGTTCGATCCCCGCGTCGAGGATCACCTCCGGCGCGGTCCACCGCAGCTCGGCCGGGCCGCCGGTCACCCGGACGCAGGCGTCGAGGAGTTCGCCCATCGTGGCGTGGCCCTGCGGGGACACGAGGTTGTACGGCCCGCTCAGCCCCTGCTCGGCGGCGCCGAGGACCCACTCCGCGAGGTCGCGGGCGTCCACGTACTGCAGGGGCAGGTCACGTGGGCCCGGGGCGAGGACGGGACCGCCGCGCGCCATCCGGTTCAGCCACCAGGGCAGCCGGCCCACGTTCTCGTAGGGACCGATGAGCAGCCCCGCCCGCACCAGCAGCGACCGGTCCGCGCCGAAGGCGTCCACGGCGGCCAGCTCGCCGCCCCGCTTGTCCCGCGCGTAGTCCGTGAGATCGGCGTCCGCGGAAGCGCCCTCCACCACGGGAGCCTCCTCGGAGTAGCCGGCGGGCGGCGCCCACGCGTACACCGAGCAGCTCGACACGTACACGTACCGCCCGGCGCGGCCCCGCAGCAGCCGTGCCGCGTCCCGCACCGCGCGGGGCGCGGCCGACCAGGTGTCGACGACGACGTCCCACTCCCCGGGATCCTCGTCGAGCGCGGCCAGACCGTCGAGCGCGGTGCGGTCGCCCAGCAGCGTCCGCACCCCCGGCGGGGCCTCGTGCCGTCCCCGGTGGAAGGCGGTCACCTCCCAGCCCCGCGCGAGGGCCGCCTCGGCGACGGCCCGGCCCACGAACTCCGTACCACCCAGCAACAGAAGTCTCATACCGGCGACTCTGCCCGCCCGGGCGGCGCGGGGGAACGGCAATCTGCTGTCGGCAGACCGGGCGGTGCGCGCTCGGCGCCCGGCCGGCGGGACGTACGGGCAACCCACGCGGCGCACCGTGCGGATCGCGTCCCGGTACCCGGCACGCGAGGGGCGCCCACCCCGACGGCGGACGCCCCTCGTGACGGACTGCGGTACGGATCAGACCTGGCCGGCCTTCTCCAGTGCGGTGCAGCACGTGTCGACCAGCAGCCGGGTCACCACGTACGGGTCGACGTTGGCGTTCGGACGGCGGTCCTCGATGTAGCCCTTGCCGTCCTTCTCGACCTGCCACGGGATGCGCACCGAGGCACCGCGGTCGGAGACGCCGTAGGAGTACTCGTTCCACGGAGCGGTCTCGTGCAGGCCGGTGAGGCGGTCGTCGATGCCGGCGCCGTAGTTCTTGACGTGGTCGAGCGGCTTGGAGCCCTCACCGAGCGACTCGCACGCGGTGATGATCGCGTCGTAGCCCTCGCGCATGGCCCTGGTGGAGAAGTTGGTGTGCGCGCCCGCGCCGTTCCAGTCGCCCTTGACCGGCTTCGGGTCGAGGGTGGCGGCGACATCGAAGTCCTCGGCGGTGCGGTAGAGCAGCCACCGGGCCACCCACAACTGGTCGGCGACCTCCAGCGGGGCCAGCGGACCGACCTGGAACTCCCACTGGCCGGGCATGACCTCGGCGTTGATGCCGGAGATGCCCAGGCCCGCCTTCAGGCAGTTGTCCAGGTGGGCCTCGACGACGTCACGGCCGAAGATCTCGTCGGAGCCGACCCCGCAGTAGTAGCCGCCCTGCGGGGCGGGGAAGCCGCCCTTGGGGAAGCCGAGGGGGTGGCCGTCCCGGAAGAAGGTGTACTCCTGCTCGATGCCGAAGATCGGCTCCTGGGCGGCGAACCTCTCGGCGAGCCCGGCCAGCGCGGCACGCGTGTTGGACTCGTGCGGCGTCATGTCGGTGTTCAGCACCTCGCACAGGACCAGAACGTCGTCACCGCCGCGGAGGGGGTCCGGGCAGACGAGGACCGGGCTGAGGACGCAATCGGAGGCGTGCCCCTTGGCCTGGTTGGTGGAGGACCCGTCGAAGCCCCAGATCGGCAGGTCCGCGCCCTTGGCGTCGTCGCCGAGGATCTTGGTCTTGGAACGCAGCTTGGCGGTCGGCTCGGTGCCGTCGATCCAGATGTACTCGGCCTTGAAGCTCACGGTCCACATCCTTCGGGGTGTATCTGGGCGCTGGTGCGGGTGCTGCGGCGCTGCGGCACTGGGACGCCGCCGTCGATGCCACGCAGCCTGTCAACAGGCGATTTCCCGGCCATTGCCCGCGTGTGAACCCCGTGTTACCGGACCCCCGGTGCGCGCCGCCCCACTTGGTGAGCGCGCGCGGGGAGGCGGGCGCGGTGTATGCGAGAGGACGCCGAGGGGCCCGCCGCTCCCGGCCGGAAGCAGCGGGCCCCTCGCGGGAATCCGGGCCTCACCCCACCTTCTCGATCACCGCGCGGCGGATCAGGAACTTGCCGGCCTCGCGGACCTGCTCGAAGGCGGCGTTGTTCAGCAGCACGCAGCTGCCGGACACCGAGGTGACCTCCACCGTCGTGGACTTGTCGTTGTCCAGGTTGGTGACCTTCAGCTTCGTACCGGCCGGGAACTGGTTGCTGGACGCCGCCGGGGCGCCGCCCTCGCCGGAGAGCGTGACGGTGGACCCGTTGCACACCTGCTCGCCGGAGGCGGCGGCACCGTCACCGCCCGCCTGCCCGCCCTGGTCGTTCCCGGCGGGCTGCGAGGGCGCCGGCTGGGAGGGCGCCGGCTGCTCCGGCTGCGCGGTCCGGGAGTCCTGAGCCGACTCCCCAACCGTGCACCCGGAGGCCTCCTGCTGACGCCGGATCTGGGCGATGACCGCCTCGCGGTTGGCGATCCGCGCCTCGGACTGCGCGTCCGGGGCGGCGCGCTGGCCCTCGATGAACCTCTCGTTGTTGCCGAGCGCGGTGGCGAGCCCCTGGCAGACGGTGGAGTCGGCCGCCGACTTGGTGGTGGCCGGCGGCGTTCCGGCGTTCGAGGTGGTCGCCATGACGAAGGCGCCGCCTCCCGCCACCGTGGCGGCGCTCAGCAACAGCGCCAGCTTCTTCTTCGGACCGAGAGTTCTCCTGCGCGACATGCGCGCCTCCTCGAAGAGGTAGGGGGGCGTACGCCGCTATGTACGAGATACCGAACGGAGTTGCTCAGCGCCCGGGTCGGGTCGCCGCTGTGGCCCGCGTCACAGAGCCGTCGGCGTCGTCAGCGGGAGAGGGCGTCCCGTACGGCGTCCTCCGTGCGGGCCACGACCGCGGTCCCGTCGTCCGCCGTGATGATCGGCCGCTGGATCAGCCGGGGATGCGCGGCGAGGGCCGCGATCCAGCGGTCCCGGGTGCCGGCGTCCCGCTCCCACTCCTTCAGCCCCAGTTCCGCCGCGACGGCCTCCTGGGTCCGGGTGATGTCCCACGGCTCCAGCCCGAGCCGCTCCAGCACCTCCCGGATCTCGTCCTCGCCCGGTACCTCCTCCAGGTACCGGCGGACGGTGTACTCGGCGCCCTCGGCGTCGAGCAGGCTGAGGGCGCTGCGGCACTTGGAACAGGCGGGGTTGATCCAGATCTCCATGCCGCACACGGTACGCCGTCACCTGGTGTTCGATTTTCGCGCCACCTCGTTCGTGCCTGGCGGGAGTGCTGTGACGCAACGCCAAAAACCCTGTTCACCAGGGCATTTGTTGGCCTGGGAAGGTCTGCTGAATGTCAGTGCCGGGCAGTAGACTGTGCGTAGTGTTCGAGGGAGTCGCCGAGGTTGACGTGGACCTCGGAGGGCCGCCCCGACCGCGACAGGAGGATGCCCGTGCCCGCTGCCGCACTGAAGCCGAAGCCCCTGCCCACCCAGTCCACCGCGAAGCGTCCCGTGCCGCTCGATCTTCCCTGCGCCCCGGTGGAGAAGCGGCCGCTGCCGCCGGGCCGCCCGCGCGAGTGGTACGTCACGCACAACCGCCGGCTCAAGGCGATGCGGCTCGCCATCGCCCTGCTCGACTCCGGCGTCTACCTGCCCCGCCAGGCCCGCGACGAGACGATACGGAGCACGGCGGCGCTGATCGGCGTGCACCCGCCGTCGGACACCACGTGCCACATGGTGCGCGCGTTCATGCGCTACAGCCGCTAGACGGACCACCGGCGCGGGGGCGGCCGCCGCTCTCGCGCCGCATGCCGCCCCCGGCGGCGAGGGGCGCGTCCCCGGTCAGTACGGCCGGAAGTTGATGTACCCGAGCAGCACGATCACCGCGACGACACACCCGAGCACGACGGCCGTCGACACCCAGGACGAGCGGCCGGACGCTCTCCCGTGCTCCGGGTCGGGGCGGAACGGGACCGGTCCGGGCGGGTTGTCCTTCCAGCGGGCGGCGAGCATCCGGGCCCGGGCCGACGGCTCCTTGAGCTCGGCCCCGTCCGCCCACTTGATGTCGAACTCCCGCTTCTCGTCGTCCCTTTCGGACATCTCCGTGACCTTCTCTCGAACAACAGTGTCAGTACAAGGATCCCTCGCCGGGCGCCGAGAGGGAAGGATTCCGGACAGCCCGCACACGCCGGCGCCCCCGCCCCGGGAGACCGGGACGGGGGCGCCGTACGACTCACGCGTCACACGTGCATCGCCGGGATCACACGTCGAAGTAGAGCTCGAACTGAAACGCCCCCTCCGTCATCTGCGACGGAGGGGGCGTACCCCGTTGACCAGCGGTTTTATGCGTTGGTGTGCGTTGGGTGATGCTAGACGTTATTGATCGTCCTGCGGACTGTCTGCGGACTGCTCGCCGTCACTGTCCGCAGCCCTCACGATCCGCCGCACCTGCTGACGGGTGTAGCCGGTCGCCTCGCAGATGTCCTTCTGCGCGACCCCGTCGGTGTCGGCCTGCCTGATGGCGACGGCCAGCTCTTGCCGCAGGATCTCGGTCCGCGCTTCGGCGTCTCGGAACCGGCCTGCGAGCTGGGCCAATGATCGCTTGTCCATGGCACATAGTGTTCCACTCGGCATCATGGAACATGACGTTACATATCTTGGCGATGAATGACTAGGCCCAACGCCGTTGACAGGGAACATCGTGTTCCCTACGGTGAGTCGTGTCGTCGAGAACGACGGCGGCCCCAACCCGGTGCTACCAACACCGTGAAGGGGCCTGACGGATCACCTGCTACTACAGGAGACCGCTATGGCACAGTCTGCCATCGGCCGGCACGTGGCTGCCTGCCTCGCAGGCATCCCGTCGCAGCCCACGGCCGCGGCCCCGCACCCGCTTGAGGGCATCGTCAGCGCCGACGCCAGCACCTGGAACGAGGACGTCACCCGTTCCCGCCGGTACATCACCGTCGCCGACGCCGAGCGCATCAACACCGAGCACGGTGAGGCGGAGGCGCCGCGCGAGCACCCCGCTGTCTGCACCGCCCTGGACGGGCAGTGCACCGGCGAGTACTGCGGCGACCGGGGTGACCCGCGCGAGCCCATCCACCACGGGCCCGAGCACGGGCTGAACGTCTCGTTCGCCGACTACCCGCTGAACCCGTTCCAGCTCACCCAGTGGGAGGGCGAGCAGCCGCTCCTCACGGTCTACGCCGGCGGGGCGTGGCCGGACCTCTCCCTCGCCCAGGTCGACGAGCTGCTGCTCGCCTTCGACCAGTACACGGCCGCCCTGCGCGAGACCCGGGAGCACCTGGCCCGCGCCGTCGCCGTCGAGCCGCTGGCGTCGCGCTGCCCGGCCGCGCACCGCGAGGACCCCACGCCGTGCGACGGTCCGCTCGTCGTCACGGTCCGCGACGCCAGCCACGGGGCCGCGTCCGGGTGCGAGCACCACGGGGCCCGGCTGCTGGCCTCGCTGAACAACGGCCGCGTGTTCCCGCTGCCCGACGCCCCCGAGGGCGCGGCGCTCCGCGTGTTCAAGACGGCCGCCACCCTCCGCCCCTTCGCCTGGCTGGAGGGACAGCGGTGAGCGAGCCCCGCAAGCAGGCCCCGCGCTACCGGGACCGCACCGTCGTTCTCGACACCCTCGACCACGGTGAGGTCACCGTGCCCGAACCGGCTTGGTGCATCGGCCACGACGACGACCTGGTCGAGTACCTCGCCGACGTCACCCACGACGGGCCCGTCATCACCGCGGACGTCGTCACTGCCCAGTACGGCCGCGAGCGGATCCTCGAGGCCCGCATCACCCAGGCCCCGCACGGCGAGATCCGCCCCGAGCCGCTCCCGCTGCTGCACGTCCACCTCGACGTCGACGCCACCGTCGCCGTCAAGGACGGCCGGAACCTCACCCGGGCCCTTCGCGCCGCCGCTGCCCGCATCGACCGCGCCCTCGACGAGCTGGCGCACCTGAGGGGGGAGCGCCAGTGAACCGCGACTACCTCAAGTGGGCCGCGCTCGCCTTCGCGCTCGTCGCGACCGCGTCGGCCGAGTACGAACTGGCGCGCGCGGTGGGCTACAACCAGTGGGTGGCCGCGGCGGTGCCCGGCGCCCTGGACGTGTGGACCGTCCGCGCGATGCGGCAGCACCGCGACGTCCTGGCCGCCGTCCTCGCGATGATCGTCGTCAACGCGCTCTCCCACCTCGTCACGGCCGGACTCCTCGAAGTGTCGGTGCCGCTGGTCGTCGGTGTCTCCGCGATCGCGCCGCTCGTGCTGTACAGGCTGCACGCCATCACCGGCACCGACGAGCCGGAGGCGGACACCCCGGCCGTGCCGGAGGCTGCGGAGCCCGTACAGGCACCTGTTCAGGTGGACACCCCGGCGCCCGCGCCCGTGGAGCCCCCACGGCCGGAGCTGCACGTCATCTGTGGTGGACAGCAGCCGTTCGCCCTGGACGTACCGGCCCGCCCGGAGCCGCGCAGGCTGGACGCCGACGAGGCGAAGGCCGCGATCCTGCAGGCGTGGAAGGACGGCCTGTCGCTGGCGGAGGCTGCACAGGTGGCCACCCGGTCCCGGTCCTACGTACAGCAGGTGTACGCCCGGCTGGACAGCGAGCGTGACAGTGCCCGGCTGGCGCTGGTGAAGGACGAGGTGCCGGCATGAGCGACGCCCTTCAGAAGGCAGAGGCCGCCGCCCGCGAGGCCGCCGCGAACACCGCGGACGTCACCCAGATCGTGGCCGCCGTCCTCGCCGCCCAGCAGGCCACCCAGCAGCCGCCCGCCTGCCAGCACCAGCACCCGGCGCCGAAGGAGTTCGACGCGCGGAAGTGGCTCGTCGTCGGCGGGGTGTGCATCGCCGGCGGGCTCGTCGCCTCACTGTTCGCGGTCGCGGTGGCGATCGGCTCCGTGTCGGTGGCGATCCTCGCCCTGGTCCTGCGCGGCATGTGGGCCGACTTCCAGCGGAAGGGCCGCTGACCGGCTGCCCGCGGGTCCCGCCCCTCCGGCGGGGCCCAAGGGGAGCCGGGACAGCCCCGGCCCACCCGAGAGAGGACGCAGATGCTCGCCTTCCTCACCCGCCGAAAGGACACCGCCATGCCCGAGACCACGGACACCACCGAGACTGCCCCGCAGACCAGCAGCGACGTCGTCATGCGGTTCCTCACCGTCGGCGGCGCCACCGTCGAACTCCGCTCCCACACCTTCCGCACCCGCTACCTCGCCAAGGGCCGCCCCTACATCGGCGACGGGCTCCACACGGTCGAAGGCTTCCGCTGGGAGTGCCTCGGCTGCGAGACCACCGGCCGCCCCTCGCCCGGCTCGCCCTTCGACACCGACTACCTGCCCAACGAGCGCGAGGAGGCCCGCGACCACGCCAACCAGCACGCCTCCACCTGCCGGGCCATGCCCAAGCCCACCGCCGCCTGACTGGCTGCCCGATCCGCCCGTCTCGCACGGGCGGTGAGGGGAGCCGGGACAGCCCCGGCCCGCGAAGGAGGCTCCGTGTTCGGCAGCAGCCACTACATCAACGTGAAACCCGCCCGGGGCGGCCGCAAGTACGTCTACGAGTGCTCGTGCGGCGCCCGCGGCTGGGAGACCGACAGCTCGACTCGCGCCGCCCAGATGGGCCGCGAACACCAGGCCAACGCCCGGAAGGGGAAGTGACCATGGACGGCCTCAACATGAGCGACTTCACCGCCGGCGAGAAGGTCCGCCTGGCCGGGCTGATCGCCCGCATGGCCAAGCGCGGCATCGCCGACGACGGCACCGGAAACGTCGACCTCTCCGACCTGAAGCGCAAGTTCGAGCGCATCGAGAACCAGGCCCGCAAGCGCAAGAACGGCAAGTGACCACGCCCCGGGGACGGCGCTCAACCGCCAAGCTGTCCGCCGTCCCCGGGCCTCCCAACCCTCCGCAGAGAGAAGGAAGCCCCATCATGACCGACCTCCTGCCGCGGCCCGTGGTCAACGGGCACGACAAGCCGCAGGTCTCCCTGTTGAAGTTCGCCCCGGAGCCCGCCGTCGACGAGCAGCTGGCCGAGGTCGAGGCCGTCGACCGCCCGGACAACCCACTCGCCGACTGGCTGACCGTGCCGGACGTGCCGATCCTCCCGGCGTGGGCCCGGTCGGCGGCCTCCCTGAAGGCGAACGCCGTAGCCCTGGGCAGGCTGTGCGCCTGGCACACCCGCTACCACCTGCTGCGCGTCCCCAAGTACGCGTGGCGTACCGCCTGGCTGGCCACCAAGGGCCTGTGGCGCGCCCTGCGGGGCCTGTGGCCGACGCTGACCGCGCACGACCAGAGCGCCGCCGTGAAGGCCCTGCGCGCGCAGGTGAAGGCCAAGCCCGATGACGTCGACCTGGCCGTGCGGTACGCGCTGCTGCACCGGGAGCGCACCCTCGCCCGCCGCTGGCGGTGGGGTGCCGCCGCTACCGCCGTCGCCGCTACGGCGGTCGGCTGGTATCTCGCACCCATTGCCCTGCAGTTCGGGATGGTCGCCGCGGCCACGCTGCCCCTGGCCTACCTCGGTCGCGGGGAGGACGTGCAGCTGCTCGACAACCCGACGCCGCCCCTGCGGGTGGACATGTCCGCGCAGCAGCTCAACGACGCGTTGCGCGCCGCCGGCCTGCTCAAGCAGGGCAAGGGCGACGACGACGGGCCGCGCGTCACCTGCGTGATGGGCCCAGTACGGGACGGGAACGGCTGGGCGGTCATCTTCGACCTGCCCAAGGGCGGCGGGAAGACCGCCGCGGACGTCCTCGCCAAGCGCACGGCGATCGCCGCAGAGCTGGGCGTCGACGAAATCCAGGTGATCGCCGCCCGCGTGCGGGCCGCGGCCGGCGGAAACGCGGGCCGCGTCTCGCTGTGGGTCGCCGACGATGACCCCTACCTCGGTGCTCCGGTGCCGTCGCCGCTGGTCAAGGCCGACACGTTCAGCGTGTGGGAGCCGATCCCGTTCGGGCAGGACGCCCGCGGCAACCGCATCACCGTGCCCGTCATGTGGCAGTCCCTGTTCTTCGGCGGCCTGCCCCGGCGCGGCAAGACGTTCACGCAGCGCCTCATGACCGCCGCCGGGCTCCTCGACCCCTACGTCCGCCACTACGTCGCAGACGGCAAGGGCGGCGCCGACTGGATGCCCATGAAGGCCGTCGCCCACCGGCTCGTCATGGGCGCCGAGGACGACGCCGTCGAGGCCCTCAAGGGCATGCTGAAGGAACTCCTTGCGGAGATGGAGCGCCGGTTCGTCCTGCTGCGCGGCCTTCCCGTCTCCGTCTGCCCAGAGGGGAAGCTGACCCCGGGCATCGTCGAGCGGTACAACCTGCCGGTCATCTTCGTGACCATCGACGAGTTGCAGGAGTACTTCACCGCGATGGAGCGCGACGACCGCGAGCAGGTCATCAACGATCTGTGCCGGATCGCCCGCCGCGGGCCGGCCGCCGGGTTCATCTGCAACTTCGCCTCCCAGCGGCCCGACGCCGATTCCGTGCCGACGAAGCTGCGGGAGATCATCACCCTGCGGTACTGCACGCAGGTCGTCGACCAGACGTCCTCCGACATGGTGCTGGGCAAGGGGAAGGCCGCCCAGGGCGCCGACGCGTCCGTGCTCTCCGAGGATCACCGCGGTACCGGCGTCCTGGTCACCGGCCCGGCCTCGTTCGTGACCGTGCGGGCGGACTTCCTGCCGGGGCCCGACTTCTCCGAGCTGTGCCAGCGTGGCCGCGCCCTCCGGGCGAAGCACGGTCAGCTGACCGGCGACGCCGCCGGAGACGTCACCGCGGCCGCCGACCAGGCCGGCGTCACCATCGCCCCCGTGCTGTCGGACTGCCTCGACGTCATGCGGCACACCGACCGGATGCACACCGTCGACCTGCTCGACCGCCTGGTGAACGTCGACGAAGACCGGTACGGCGACTGGGACGCCGAGCAGCTGGCCGCCGAGCTGGAGGCCGCCGGCGTCGACCGCACCACCAAGCAGGTGAAGGTGTCCGGGGTGAACCGGGCCGGGTACCGGCGGGCCGACCTCGAGGCCGCGGTGCCCGCGGAACTCCTGCTGTCAGCCCGGCGGGTAGAGGCCACCCCCTCTACCGACCCCGCTAGGAACAACCCCTCCGGGCCCGTCGCCGAGGGCGCCTGATGTAGAGGGGGCCCGCTACCCCGGTAGTGACCTTGGTAGAGGGCCCCCACCTGCAAGGTAGCGCCCGTAGAGGGGTGTCAGCGGGCGCACGACGAAGGCCCCCGAGACTGGTTCTCGGGGGCCTTCGCGCTGCCCGGGCCGGCCGCCACGCACGGGGGATTGAACGTCAGCGGCCGGACCGGTGTCTGCCGTGGCAGGAGCAGGCGCAGCGCACCGTCAGCACCGGCACCTCCCACTTCGGGGCGCCCGGGCGCCGGATCTCCTGCGGACCGCCGCACATCACGTGCTCACCCAACGTGCACTCCGGCGTCCGCTCCTCGCCGCTCACCGGTCCGCGAACGGCACCAGGCCGTGGAGCTCACGGCACGGCCCGCACGCGTACTGCGCGCCGCCCGCCCCGCTGCCCTGCTCGATGACGTCGATGAGCCGCACGCCGCCGGCGAACCGCTGGTGCCAGGAGCAGAAGCCGTAGCTCGTGGGGTTGCCCTCGGTGGCCGTGTGCTGCGTAGTCTCGTTCACTGTCGACTCCAGTCCAGTCGTCCACGCCCCCGGCCGGTCGCACGGCGCGGGGGCCATCTCGTTTCCGCTGGTCGGACCGTACCGCTACATGCCACCACAGGGCACCCCATACGGCCACACAGCGCCACCTACGGGTGCCAGGTGCACGGCACGGCCATACGTTCCGGACCATGAGCGAAGACCCGTTCGTCTACGTCTACGTCCGCGTCGCCGACCAGGTCGAGGCGGAGATCCGCGCCGGCCAACTGCCACACGGCGCCCGACTGCCGAACGAGCGGGACATGGGGGCGCAGTACGGGGTCGCTCCGGGGACCGCCCGGCGCGCAGTGCAGGAGCTGCGGGAGCGCGGCCTGGTCGTGACGCTCCCGAACAAGGGGTCGTTCGTCGTGACCCCCGATCAGTGACCAAGATCAACCGCGAATCGGGCACACAACGTCACATCACGCAGGGTGACGGTCGCTAAAGGGGTCGAACCGAGTTCACGCGAATAGATCTTGAAAATTGGCCGCGCAAAAAACCGAGCGAGAAGGGCTTTTGGGTCGCCCGGTGTCCTTCTGAACTTTTGATCCACTCTCCCCCGTCGACTGCGATCGGCGAGGCTCGCGAACGCGTTGCGCGCTTCGGATCGAGCAGCGAAACGACGCTGTGTCACCAGGACTGCGGCGCGCGGGCAAGGCACGAGACGCACGATGGCCCGACCGAGGAGATCGGCCGGGCCATCGTGGTGCTGGGCTACGCGATGCTGCGGTCAGCCAGCCACGGGTGTGCGGCCGGCTGCGGTGCGGGGCGGCCGGCCACCTCGGCCTGGGCGTTGAGCCGCCGGACCACGCTGCGGGTGATGCGGTCCTGGTCCTGCAGCGGAGTCAGCAGGCTACGCACGGCGGCCGTGAAGCGGTCGAGCGAGGCCTGGCGGACCTCGACGGTGCATCCGGGGACGAGAGCGGAGCGGACGTTCACCAGCTCCCGCTGCAGTCCCTCGATCTCCCGGCGCTGCGCCAGGTCGCCGGCGCGGTGGTCCAGGGCGTGCTGGAGCAGGGCGGTAGCGGTCTGCTCCAGGCGCTCCAGGACGACGCGCCGTTCGCTGCGCGTCCATCCCCACTGCGGGGGCTTGGCCAGTTCGAGGGCGCGCTGTGCGGCGTCGAGCGGGGTTGCCGGTCCTCGGCTGTCCCGGGAGGTGACGCGACCGCCCGGGACGGTGCGGACCGTCATCTGCCGGGCGAGCCGCTCGGTGCGGGCCTTGAGAGCTTCCTTGGTGGGTGCCATGGCGGTGTTCCTCTTCTCGGTCGTGGTCATGCGGCGGCCGCTCCTGGTGCCCCAGGAGACGCCCTTACGGTTCTGGTGCGCGCTGTGGGGGTCGCGCTTGAGGTGGTCGCGGTCGAGGGCGCAGGGCGCCTGATAGCGGGGGTCAGAGCGGGCGGCCCGGGGCGGGGTGAAGACGGCCCCGCACGCGTTGGGGGGCAGCGGCGCGTCGTCGTCGTCGATGGCTTTGTGCGCGCTGGCGCGGACCTCGAGGCCGGGGTGGATGACCGCGGCGTTGTGGCTGGCGCCCTGGCGGCTCTCAGCGATGCTGATGCCCGCCTGCACGAGCCCTTCGAGGGCGCGGGTGAGGTGGTCGTCGCTGATGGTGCGTCCGCTGTGGATCAGCCCGACGAGGTTGGTGATGGAGGCGGTGACGTGGGCGGGGAGGGGTGCACTCATGGGTTGGTTCTCCTGTCACGCGTTGTAGCGGAGGATGCAGTCGTCGCCGTGGACGGCCTTGCATTCGGTCACGGTCAGCAGCCTGTCCTTGATGCGGATGACGGGCTCCAGGCGGCTGACGATCTCGTCGTGGTCGTTGTAGTGGTCGAGGACGGTGGCGAACGCTTCGACGGGGTAGAAGGTGGCAGGTCCGCCCTTCTCCGTGCGGACGAACGCCTCGAAGGTCTTGGTGAGGCTGACCAGGCTGAGGACAGCGCCGGGGGCGTAGCGGGGTGTGGCGCGTGTGGTGGGCATGCGGGTCTCCTGTCGGGTGCGGGTGGTCATGCGGGCCGGCCGACGCGTTGCCGTGCCTCTTCCTGCCGCACGAAGAGGCGCATGTCGTCGACGTCGATGACGGACTTCCGGGCGTTGAACGTGTAGTTGTTCGTGACGCCGGGGTGGCTGCTCGTGCTGCTGCTGGGCGGAGCAGCCGGCATGCCGGGACTGGCGGACCGGCCGACCGGCAGTGCGCCGGCGTTGAGGGCGTCCATGAACTTGAGCCCGTACCGGGCCACGCTCGCGGCCTTGACGATGTACTCGCCTGCCGACGCGAGCACGGGGATCGAGTCGGACATGCTGGTGCCCGGGCCCACCAGCAGGCCGCCATCCGGGAATCTAGAGACTGAGCCGCCGTCCGCGTAGCCGCGGACGGGCCCGCCTTGCGCGCGCGACCCTGGCCGGAGCTTCTTCAGGTTCCGGGCCTCGCCGGTCGCGCCCTGAATCTTGTAGTGGCTGACGATGTAGGTGGTGGCCGTCTTCCCGTCCAGGCCGTTGAGCTGACGGCGCGCCGCTGCGATCTGCCGTTCCAGCTGGCTGATGTCAGCGCGGACCTTCGCCTTATTGGAGTCGGGCACCCGCTTCAGCTTGGCCTTCGCGTCGTCCAGCTTCCGCTGCAGGTCCTGCATGTCGCCCTTGAGCTTGGCCGTCTTGTTGGGGGTCTTGAGGATCTGGTCAGCGAGGGCCTTGGCCTCGCCCCGGGTCTTGCCCATCTGCATCGCGTTCGCGATCAGCTGCTCACGGCCCCGCGCATAGATCCCGTTGACGGTCTCCCACGACGCGCCGTTCGCAAGGGCGCCCTCAGCGGCCTGGATCGTGGCCGCCGCCAGCTGGTCCAGTGCCGCGTTGTTCGCGCGGCCCTTCTCGGTGTTCTCGTCCAGCGTGCGGCCGTTCTTCTTGAACGCCTCGTCGGCCTCGTCGATCGCGGCCTCCATGCCGCGGATACCGCCGCGCGCGACCAGTGCAGCGTTCGACAGGGCGTTGATGGACTGAGCGAGCCCATCAGCGCTGGCCTTCTGCGCGTCGAGCTTCTCCTGGACGGCCAGCGCCTGGGCTCCGAACAACCCCATCGACTCGGCCGCGAGCTTCTGCTCGAAGGCCTGCGCGGCGAGGGCCTCCTTGTACGTGTCGAGTTCGCCGGTGAACCTGGCGACCTCGTCGGCGTCCATGCCCTTGGTCATGGCCGTGAGCGCGGCCGCGGCCTGGTCGGCCTTGCCACTGCTCACCAGACTCGCCAGGCCCTCGTCGATCGAGTCGACGCTCTGGGTGAACTCCTCCATGGAGTCGCTGGCGTCGAGGAACCCGCCCGTGACGGACGCACCCCAGTTGTCGATGCTGTCGGCCACGCTCGGGTCGATGACCTTCTGCAGCTGCTCGCGCAGCTTCCCGAAGTCCTTCCCGAACTGCTCTGCCACGTACCCGGTCGCCTTGCCGGTCCGCCCCAGTTCCCCCAGCGACGTGGTGAGCTTGTCGACGTCCAGGGCGGCAGGTTCCCCGGCCTGCGACAGTTCCGCCAGGGCGATGACGAGAAGGCCGATGCCAGTACCGGCCAGGGCGACCTTGGCGCCCTTGGACAGCGCGCCGATAGCGGCGGTGGTGGCGAGGAGAGGGCCGGGTGCCCCGGTCGCTGCGGCGCGCATGGCGCCGATCTGCACACCGAGAGCCGCCAGCCCGGCGCTGATCGCGGCGCCGCCGGCCGCGGCGAGCTTCACGGCCTTGACGGCGATGGCCAGCTGCAGCAGCACGGCGATGGCCTCAGGTGGCACCGCGGACACGATGCCGGACAGGGCGTTGATGACCTCGAGCATGCCGACGCCGACGCCGGACCCGGCTTCGAGGACGTTGAGGAGCGCGTCGGCGACGTTCTCCAGCGTGTCCCCGACGAGGGGGCCCGCCTGCTGCGCGTAGTCCCACCACTGGCGCAGGGCACCACCGCTGTATTCGCCGGACTCCAGCTTGGACAGGAACACGGTGAGGTTGTCGACCGCGCCACGCATCGTGTCGTTGGCGAACGTGGTGAACCGCTTGTTCAGCGCGTCGAAGCCGGGCGTGCTGATGGCGCCGCCGACGAGGGTGATGAGCCGGTCGAACTGGCCGGACGCGCCCTTCACCAGACCGGTCGTCTTCGGGAGGAGCGCGTTGGCGACGGCGACGCCCTTGGTGAACGGGCCCATCACGTCGTCGCTGAGACTGTCGGACCACTCCTTGAAGTTGTCCTTCAGGATGCCGACGGCGACCGCGGCCTCCCGCGTCGCCGGGGGCATCTTCTCCAGCTGGCGCTGGTAGGCGACCTGCGCCTTGATGGCTTCCTGCGACGTGGCGCCGGACTCCGCTACGGCGTCCTCGTACTTCTCCTGTGCTTCGAGCGCTTCACCGATGGCGGCTACCTGCGGGCCCAGGGCGAGCGCGTAGGCACCGGCCGCGACGCCGACGGCGCCGAGCTGCCCGGCGAGGACGCCTGCCGACGACGCCAGCCCGGCGGCGGCCGGGATCGCCGCAGGCAGCAGGCTGATCAGGTTGGCCTTGAGGGAGTCGCCGAGCTTGCTGGACGCGTCCGACAGGTCCGCCATGCTGCGCCGAACCTGGCCAGAGGAGTCGTCGACCAGACGCTGCGCGTCAGCCAGGGTGAGGAAGCGCCCCTGGAGGTCGCGCAGGTTCCCGTCCGCGTCGGCCGTGACGCCGGCGAGCCGGAGCCGGAGCCGGTCCGCCGAGTCGGCGGTGCCGTCCAGTACCCGGCTCAGTTCGTCGCGGCCGGCCAGGGTGAAGGTGAGGCGCTCAGCCACGGGGGCCTCCTTCGTCGTAGAGGGCGGCAGCGGCGAGCGCCCGCCGCTGCCACAGGGCGGAAGCGGGCACCCCGTAGACGTCGGAGAGGTCGCACAGCAGCGTGTTCACCAGGTCAGCGAGGATCGGCAGGCAGCGCACCGCGTTGTCGAGGGCGTCGTCGAGGGTGGCGAGCACCGCGGGGTCGTCCTCCCGTTGCCGGGGGGCCGCGTCGACCCAGGCGGTGACGAGCGCGGACACCTGCCGCACCGCCCGCGGGTCGGGGCGGGCGCTGCTCTGGGGGTCGGGTCTGGTCATGGCTTCTCCTACGCCGCGTCGCGGCAGTCGAGACAGAGGGGGGAGCCCAGGGCGTTCCACTGAGGGCGGGAACAGCGCGCGCACGGCGTCTTGGGGTGAGGGTCACCAGAGAGAGGGTGCATTTCAGCGTCCCCCAGCGTCCCAGCGTCCCCCCTCGCGGGTTCTCCCAGGTCAAGGGCGGTGCTGTGGGGGGACGCTACGAAAAGCGCAGCGTTCCCCTCAGCGTTCCCAGCGTCCCCCTTGGGGGGAGGGGGGACGCTAGCGTCCCCCTCGTAGCGTCCCCCCTGTTCGTGCAGGTCAGCGCTGGTTTCTGGGGTGTGGGGGGACGCTGGGGACGCTGTTTCGTACCTTCTCTCTGTTGATGCGGTCAGCGTGTACAGGCGCTGCTTCTTCGGCTTGGGCCCGCGCTTGCTGTCGTCGACCTCGATGCCGATGGTCCGCAGTGCAGGGGCGAGCCGCTTGAGCTGTCCGCCGGCGCGGGTGGGGTCCTTCGGCCACTTCTTCGGGAGCCGGTCCGGGGTGGGGACCCGCTCCAGCAGTTCGGAGGCGGTGAGGGTGAGGCCGTCGGCGCCGGCACGGTCGACGAGCGCGACGACGGCCTGGGCGAACGGCTCGCCGTCGAGGACGTCGGCCACGGCGTCGCGTGCCGTGGCCTTGTAGCTGTCGAGGGTGTGCCAGCCGTTCACCTTGTCGACCGCGGCCAGGACCCGCGCAAAGTCCGCCATGCGCGGGCGCTCCTCCAGCTGCACGTCGGGCAGGATGGCCAGCACGTCGGCGAGCAGATCGAACAGGGACGCCAGGATCGACGCGTGCGCGTCGGCGTAGGCCGCATCCAAGTCGGCTTCCTCGCGGCGCCGGCGGTCCGGGATCGTGTGCAGCTCGATGGTCAGCAGCCGCTCGGCAAGGTCCCCCGCGAGCGCCCCGGCGTCGATGGTTGTCATCGCCAGGACGCGGCGGAACTCCAGCACGACGACGTCGTCGTCGGTGTAGAGCGCGCGGTCGACGATGCCGTCACCGGTGACCGCGCGGCACAGGGCGTCGGACAGCCAGTCGGCGATGACAGAGACGTTGTCCAGGCACAGCGCCCAGGAGTTGAAGGCCTGCGTCGCCCACGACTTGATGTCCCGGGGCGCGGTCCGTTTCGGTGCGCCGGACGGGTCGACGATGCCGATGACCATCTTCGCGGAGTACGACTTGCCGGTGCCCTGCTCCCCGCGGAACGTGAGGATCGGGTGCGGCAGGTCGGGGATGAACGCGGCGACGAGCCACGCGACGAGGAGCCGGAAACCCTCCTCGTCGGTGTTGAGCAACGCCTGCAGTCTGGCCAGGCCGTCGCCGTCGCGGACCGGGGCGGGCAGCGGCTTCATGGCGCCCGAGCGGCGGAACAGGACGGGGGAGCGCGCGGCCCGCTCCCACCCGTCGGGGCGGATGATGACGCACCGTCCGTCCGCGTCGCCCAGGTCGACGACGATGCCGTCGCCGTGGCGTCCGATGCGGACGTGGGGGACGCGCGGGTCGGCGTCCTGGGCGACGCCCTCCAGCACGGTCATCGCGTCGGCGAGTGCCGACTGAGAGGGCACCGAACCGCCGTGCTCGTCGGTGAAGATGCGCGCCAGCTGCGAGCGCAGGCCGGCCTTCCCCCGCAGCGGCAGCGCGATGTTCGCGCCGTCGGCCTTCACCCCGTAGGGGCGGCCGTCCTCCGACATGAACAGGTCGTAGCGCTCGCGGGCGAGGGCGACGAGCTGGGACGCCTGCGACGGGCCGCGCCCCTTCTCCACCTCGGTGCCCGTGCTCTCGACGATCTCGCGGGCAAGGCTCTTGCTGTCGGTCACTTCGCGGCTCCCAGGACTTCACCGCGGGCGGACCCGATGGTCGCGGCGGCTTCGCTGTCGGGCAGGCCCACCACGGCGGCGGCCCGCATGAGTGCCGCTGCAGCGGCATCGGCGTCGAGGCGTCCGGCCGACGCGTGCTCGAACGCCTTGCACGACGCCCAGAACAGCCGGTCGTTTCGCTGCCCCTGCGCGGAGCTGAGAACGAACTGCACCAGGCCGACGAGGAGTCGGCCGCCGTCGGTCCTGTGCAGCTTGGCGTCGGTCATCGGCGGGCGGGCCGGCCGGTCCTTCCCGGCCGTCATGAGCTGCAGCAGCTTGGTGGGCACCGGGCGCACGGCGACCTCGTCGTCGGGTGAGGCGAGGGCGTACAGGCCGCGGACGCTGCGCGAGCCGGGGCCGACCAGGTATCCGCCCGAGCCGCGCACGTCGATGCCGGGCCCCAGGTGTCCGGCCCGGTTGGGGACCTTCACGTCGGCCGGGCCGGTCCACCAGGCGTGGAACCCGCCGGTCGGCGTGCTGATGATGACGGTCCGCGGCACGCTGATTTCGTGCTGCGCGGCCAGCTTCCGCAGTTCCCACACCCCGTTGACGCCGTTCTTCCGGTCAAGGTCGAGGCCGATCAGGTGGTGGGGCGGCCGGCCGCAGGCGATGCCGTAGCCGGTCGCGTGGCGTGCCGTCTCGAACATGGCACGGATGCGGGCCGGGTCGCTGGAGGCGTCATGGATGCCGTGCCCCAGCTGGCCGCACTCGCCCTTGCAGCCGTGCCCCTTGTCGTGGGGGGAGCGGATGGCGGGCAGCTTCCGCACGGTCAGCGGAATGACGTGGAAGCCGTGGAGCTGGGCGGCTTGCAGGGCGTTGTCGAGGGCGCGGTGCCAGTCGGCCGTCATGGGCTCCTGCACCGCCCTCAGGTTGTGCGCTACGGTGGCGGGAGACCCGCCGCTCTGCCGGTCGTTCTGCGCCCCCGTTGCCGCGGGGGCGTTCTTCTTGTCGCTCATGCTGCGGCGCCCCCGGTCTGCTCCGCGTCCCATGCGTCGAGCACGGCAGCGGAGTAGAGGGTTCGCCGGCCTCGCTTCACGGAGCCGGGGATGTACCCGATGTGCTTCCAATAGCGGATGGTGCTCGGTGCCGTGCGGTACCGCTCGGCGACTTCGGCGGTGGTGAGGTACTGAGGTGTTCCCGCAGCCGCGGGCGCAATCGGACTGCGCTTCACTTGATCCTCCGTGGGGATTGAGCGCTATCCCCGTAAGGACTACAGCACCGCATTGGTTGTGGTCAACCCCAGCAAGCACTACCGTCTATCCCTGTGAAGGATCAAACGCAGTCAACGGAAGACGATCCGCGCTCTGCCTGGGATGCTCTCGGCTCTCTGGAGCATGTCGTCGGCAGGAGGGTCAAAGCCCTGCGCATGGCGCGCGGATGGTCGCAACAAGAGCTAGCCACCCGCATGACTGACCAGGGGTATTCCTGGCGGCAGACCACGGTGGCCAAGACTGAGGGCGCAGATCGCCCCATCCGTGTGAACGAGATGCTGGGCCTGGCGCGTGCCTTCGGGCTGCAGATCGCTGACCTGCTCACAGTGCCGATTGACGATGTCGACGTGGCCAACGCCGCTGCCCTCGTGGCTGATATGGCTGCTGCCGCTGCTGTCGCTCGACAGCGGGTCGACGAATACGAACGGGCGCTCGACAAGGCCCGGGCTGAGGAAGCGCGTATCACCACGGAACTGGAGGAGAGGCGGGCAGAGTACCGGCGGGCGGTCGCGACGGCGGAGGAACGGAAGGCGCGCGAGGCTGATGGCGAGTAAGAACGTCGCCAAGCGCCCGAACGGTAAGTGGCGAGCCCGGTATCGAGACCTGGCTGGCAAGGAGCACGCGAAGCACTTCTCGCGGAAGGTCGACGCTGAGCGGTGGCTCGACGAGGTGACGGCCGCGCTGGTCACCGGGAGCTATGTCGACCCGAAGAGCCAGAAGATGACGGTTGACCAGTGGTGCGATGCCTGGCTGGAGAGCTACGCGCACCGGGAGTCGACGGAACGGCAGGCCCGTGTCCACGTAGCCCGGATCCGTAAGGAGTTCGGGCCGCTGCCGATGCTGGCGGTCGACGAGATGGCCGTGAAGCGCTGGATGGCAGCGCTGAAGCGGGAAGGCCTGTCACAGTCCTACCGGTTCGCGCTCCACGCACGCCTGTCGCAGATCCTCACCGATGCGGTGGGAGCCCGCAAGCTCGCCAGCAACCCGTGCAGTCGGCGCACGACGCCCGGGGCGGGGAAACAGCGGGCCTACGTGGCGACGGAGGCGCAGTTCTGGGCGCTGTACGAAGCAGCCGAACCGAAGTACCGGCCCGCGCTACTGCTCGGGGCGTTCGCCGGCCTGCGCGTCGCGGAGGTGTGCGGCCTGCGGGTCGGCGACGTCGACCTCGACGCACGGGTCATCCTGCCCGCGGTGCAGTACCCGGCGGAGCCGCTGAAGACAGAGATGAGCATGACCGCGGTGCCGATCCCCGATGCGTTCGTGGCCGAGCTGAAGCGGCTGCTCGACGGCCGCGACGACGGATGGGTGGTGCCGGACGACGACGGCGCCCAGCTGGGGCCGTGGAAGGTCGAGCGACACATGCGCCGGATCAGGAAGCAAGTCGCCGGCCTGCCCGACGGTTTCCGCTTCCACGACCTCCGGCACTTCTACGCCTCGATGCTGATTGCGGGCGGCAGTGACGTGAAGGTGGTGCAGCACCGGCTTCGGCACTCCTCCGCCAAGACCACCCTGGACACGTACAGTCACCTGTGGCCCGACTCGGATGAGTCGACGCGAGCCGCTGTCGAGCGAGTCATGGACCCCATGATCAATAAAATTGCGGACCCCCTGCGGACTGAAGAATAGTCCGCAGGGGGTCCAGGCAGCTCAGGGCCTAGTTAGGGCTTAGACATCGAAGTAGAGCTCGAACTCGTGCGGGTGCGGGCGGAGCTGGAGCGGAGCGATCTCGTTCTCGCGCTTGAAGTCGATCCACGTCTCGATCAGGTCCGGCGTGAAGACGTCGCCCTGGAGGAGGAACTCGTGGTCGGCCTCGAGGCGGTCGAGGACGGCGCCGAGGGAGGTCGGGACCTGGGCCACGTTCGCGTGCTCCTCGGGAGCCAGCTCGTAGAGGTCCTTGTCGATCGGCTCGGCCGGCTCGATCTTGTTCTTGATGCCGTCCAGGCCGGCCAGCAGCAGCGCCGAGAAGGCCAGGTACGGGTTGCCGGAGGCGTCCGGGGCGCGGAACTCCACGCGCTTGGCCTTCGGGTTGGAGCCGGTGATCGGGATGCGCATCGCGGCGGAGCGGTTGCGCTGCGAGTACACGAGGTTCACCGGAGCCTCGAAGCCCGGCACCAGGCGGTGGTAGGAGTTCACCGTCGGGTTGGTGAAGGCCAGCAGCGACGGGGCGTGCTTGAGGATGCCGCCGATGTAGTAGCGGGCGGTGTCCGACAGGCCGGCGTAGCCCTGCTCGTCGTAGAAGAGCGGCTCGCCGCCCGTCCACAGCGACTGGTGGACGTGCATGCCCGAGCCGTTGTCACCGAAGATCGGCTTCGGCATGAAGGTCGCGGTCTTGCCGTTGCGCCAGGCGACGTTCTTCACGATGTACTTGAAGAGCTGCAGGTCGTCGGCGGCGGCGAGCAGGGTGTTGAACCTGTAGTTGATCTCGGCCTGGCCGGCGGTGCCCACCTCGTGGTGCTGGCGCTCGACCTTGAGCCCGGCCTTCGCCAGCTCCAGGGACATCTCGGCGCGCAGGTCGGCGAAGTGGTCGACCGGCGGGACCGGGAAGTAGCCGCCCTTGTAGCGGACCTTGTAACCGCGGTTGTCCTCCAGCGCACCGGTGTTCCAGGCGCCCGCCTCGGAGTCGATGTGGTAGAAGGACTCGTTCTCGGAGGTCTTGAAGCGCACGCTGTCGAAGACGTAGAACTCGGCCTCGGGACCGAAGTACGCGGTGTCCGCGATCCCGGTGGACGCCAGGTACGCCTCGGCCTTCCTGGCCACGTTGCGCGGGTCGCGGGAGTACTGCTCGCCCGTGATCGGGTCGTGGATGAAGAAGTTGATGTTCAGCGTCTTGTCGCGGCGGAACGGGTCGATCCGGGCGGTCGACAGGTCCGCGCGCAGCGACATGTCGGACTCGTGGATGGCCTGGAAGCCGCGGATCGACGATCCGTCGAACGCCAGCTCCTCGTCCGGGTCGAACGCCTCGGCGGGGATCGTGACGTGCTGCATCACACCCGGCAGGTCGCAGAACCGGACGTCGATGAACTTGACGTCCTCGTCCGCGAGGTACTTCTTGGCGTCGTCGGCGTTCTGGAACATCCAGCTCCTCCTACTCCCGACCGTCCCGCCGGGGTGGTAGATCGTTCGTGTGGCCGGTGCGGGTGGCACACGCTCCCCTCGACCCTAGGGACGGGTCATTTCTCGTGCGTGACCCATTTGTTTCGCACAAGTTAACCGGCCCCTCTCCCACGGTAGCCCCGATGCACCCCGCCGTCCTGTGGTCATTTCCGGGCGCAGTACCGTGGACGGGTGGACAACAGGCAAGCAATCGGATCATGGCTGTCCGGGCCGCGTGCGGCCCTGGAGGAAGCCGGTGCCGAGTTCGGATACCGGGGCGAGCAGCTGGGGCTGCCGGAGAGCGGGCCGGGCTCGATCGCACGCCCCGGCCGCAGGCTCGGCGCCCTCGCCGTGGACTGGGGCCTGTGCATGCTGATCGCATACGGCCTGATCACCGACGGCTACGACGGACAGGCGACCGGCAACTGGGCCCTGCTGGTCTTCCTCGTGCTGAGCGTCCTGACCGTCGGCACCGTCGGCTTCACCCCGGGCAAGCGCCTCTTCGGGCTGCGGGTCGTCGCCCTCGGCACCGGCCGGGTGGAGCCGCTGCGCGGTCTGGTGCGCTCGGCCCTGCTGTGCCTCGCCGTCCCCGCCCTCGTCTGGGACCGCGACGGCCGCGGCCTGCACGACCGGCTGGCCCGCACGGTCGAGGTGCGGATCTGACCCACGCTCCCGGCCGCCCCTGCCGGCCTCCGCTCCCGCCGGAAGACGAAGACAAAGACGACGACGAAGACGACGACGGGGCGCCGGAGTCCCTTCCGGCGCCCCGTCGTGGTGTGGAGGAACGGGTGGTGCTCAGCGGCCCCGCGGTCCGCCGCCCTTCGGCAGCTTCATGCCCTTGGGCATCGGGCCCTTGGGAAGCGGCATGTTGCTCATCAGGTCGCCCAAGGCGCGCAGCCGGTCGTTGGTCGCGGTGACCTGCGGGCCGGAGAGCACGCGGGGGAGCTTGAGCATGGTCGTGCGCAGCTTCTTCAGCTCGACCTGGCCCTCGCCGGTGCCCACGATCAGGTCGTGCACCGGGACGTCCGCGACGATGCGGTTCATCCGCTTCTTCTCGGCGGCCAGCAGGCTCTTCACCCGGTTCGGGTTGCCCTCGGCGATCAGGACGATGCCGGCCTTGCCGACAGCGCGGTGCACCACGTCCTGGTTGCGGTTCATCGCCACCGCGGGGGTCGTCGTCCAGCCCCGGCCGATGTTGTCGAGCACGGCCGCGGCGGCGCCCGGCTGTCCCTCCATCTGCCCGAAGGCCGCCCGCTCGGCCCGGCGCCCGAACACGATCGCCGTCGCGAGGAAGGCGAGCAGGAAGCCCAGGATGCCGAGATAGATGGGGTGCCCGATCAAGAAGCCGATCGCGAGGAAGACACCGAAGGTGACGATTCCGACAGCCGCGAGTACAAGACCGATCTTCTTGTCGGCCCTGCGGGTCATCTTGTAGGTCAGGGCGATCTGCTTCAGTCGCCCGGGGTTCGCAGCGTCCGCTGCGGTTTCCTTCCTCGCCATGGCACGAAGTCTACGTGCCCCCCGGAGCGCCCTCGACGGCAGTGCCGGGGGTGGGAGCGGTCAGAGACGGGTGGTCACGGTCCGGTCGAGGACGCGCTGGGTCTCGATCCGGTCCTTGGCGCGACGGCGGTCCTCCAGCACCGAGGTCCACGCGTTGCGGCGGGCGGTGCGCTGACCCCCGCTCATCAGCAGTGACTCGACGGCGCGCAGCGCGGTGGTGAAGGACGGGATGGCGGTGGCGCGGACAGGCGCGGCCTGCATGGTGGAGGTCTCCCTCGATGCCGACGGGTGGAGGTGTGCGTGCTGTGATTCCAGGCTCACTGACTGGTGTTACCAGGGCGTGACCGGGCGGTCAAACAGGCATGAAGCCTCCGCGGGAGGCATCGGAACGCCGACGCGGTCCCGACCTGTGCCCTCATCTGCGAGGACGGTCGGGACCGCGTACTCTCGGCCATTACCGGCCGGTAGGGCCTTGTGCGTGAATTCACACGCTGCCGGGAAGTGTTTCGGGCAGCGTCCGCCGGGCCGCTCCCGGGCCGCCTCAGACGGCCTGGGAGGCCACGTAGGAGCCTCGCTTCTCGATCGCCATCTGGTAGAGGCGGCCGGCGCGGTACGAGGAGCGGACCAGCGGGCCGGACATCACGCCGGAGAAGCCGATCTGCTCGGCCTCCTCCTTCAGCTCCACGAACTCGTGCGGCTTCACCCAGCGCTCCACGGGGTGGTGGCGCACGGAGGGCCGCAGGTACTGGGTGATGGTGACCAGTTCGCAGCCGGCGTCGTGCAGCTGCTTCAGCGCCTCGCTGACCTCCTCGCGGGTCTCACCCATGCCGAGGATCAGGTTGGACTTGGTGACCAGGCCGTGGTCGCGGGCGTCGGTGATGACCTTCAGGGAGCGCTCGTAGCGGAAGCCGGGGCGGATCCGCTTGAAGATCCGGGGCACGGTCTCGACGTTGTGCGCGAAGACCTCGGGGCGGGAGGAGAAGACCTCCGCGAGCTGCTCGGGGACCGCGTTGAAGTCGGGGGCCAGCAGCTCGACCTTGGTGCGGCCCGCCTCGCGGTTCGCGGTCTGCGCGTGGATCTGGCGCACGGTCTCGGCGTACAGCCAGGCGCCGCCGTCCTCCAGGTCGTCGCGGGCGACGCCGGTGATGGTGGCGTAGTTCAGGTCCATGGTGACGACCGACTCGCCCACGCGGCGCGGCTCGTCACGGTCGAGGGCCTCGGGCTTGCCCGTGTCGATCTGGCAGAAGTCGCAGCGCCGGGTGCACTGGTCGCCGCCGATGAGGAAGGTCGCCTCGCGGTCCTCCCAGCACTCGTAGATGTTCGGACAGCCGGCTTCCTGGCAGACCGTGTGCAGGCCCTCGCTCTTGACGAGGTTCTGCATCTTGGAGTACTCGGGGCCCATTTTCGCCCGGGTCTTGATCCACTCGGGCTTGCGCTCGATGGGGGTCTGGCTGTTGCGGACCTCCAGGCGCAGCATCTTGCGTCCGTCGGGTGCGACTGCGGACACGACCGGCTCCCTAGCGATTGATTCTTCGGCGTGGTCAAGCGTACGCCCGTTGATGTGAATGCCCGGCGAGGGTGTGGCCCTGCTGAGCGCAGCCCGGTGCAACGCCGGGCGGGCGGCTTCTATGCCGGAGTTCGCTCGATCTCCCGCGGCTTCAGCTCCGCGTTCTGGAGGATGTCCCGCAGATGGCGTTCCACGACGGGGAGCACCTCGTCGATCGTGACGTCCCGGCCGAGCTCGTTCGCCAGGGAGGCGACGCCCGCGTCGCGGATCCCGCACGGGATGATCCTGTCGAACCACTTGTTGTCCGGGTTCACGTTCAGCGCGAACCCGTGCATCGTGACGCCCTTGGCCACGCGGATGCCGATCGCCGCGATCTTGCGGTCCTCGCGGCGCTGGCCCGCGTTGGAGGGCGCGTACTCCGGGCCGTTGAGGCGGGGGTCGAACTCGTCGTCGTGCAGGCGGGGGTCGAAGTCGAGGGAGAGGCCGCCGAGCGCGGGGCGCTGCTCGACCGGGTCGCCGAGCACCCAGACGCCGCTGCGGCCCTCGACCCGGGTGGTCTCCAGACCGAACTCCGCACAGGTGCGGATCAGGGCCTCCTCCAGGCGCCGCACGTGCGCGACCACGTCCACCGGGCGGGGCAGCTTCTGGATCGGGTAGCCCACCAGCTGGCCGGGGCCGTGCCAGGTGATCTTGCCGCCGCGGTCCACGTCGATGACCGGGGTGCCGTCGAGGGGACGCTCGCTCGCCTCGGTGCGCCGGCCCGCCGTGTAGACCGGGGGGTGCTCCAGCAGGATGACGGTGTCGGGCACCTCGTCGGCGAACCGTGCCGCGTGCACCCGGCGCTGCTCGTCCCAGGCCGCCTGATAGTCGACCGCATCGGCCCCGAAGCCCATCCGGACGAACCGCAACTCACTCACGGCAAGCGCCTCCCTAGAAGGTCGTCAGGCGCGAAACGCGCCCACGCCACTGTACGACCGTTCGGCCGGCCCCTGAATCGGCGGCCGTGCCCGAAGGCGCGCGACGCCCGCTCGTCAGCTTCCCGGTCAATCCTCACACGATCGGATGAATGGCGGGGGAAGTCTGCGATCGGGTGCTCACTCTCCGCTACATTCGCGCCGTCCATGAGGCATAAGGGCTGCTCACAGGCAATCCGGGCACCTCAGTAGCCGGAAGGCAGGAGACCGCACCGCAGATGACGGAACGACCCGCGCAGCGCACCGCCAACCGACAGCTCGCCGCGCTCATCGCAGAAGCGGGGTTCTCCAACGCGGGACTCGCCCGTCGCGTGGACCAGCTCGGTCTCGAACACGGGCTCGACCTGAGATACGACAAGACATCCGTGACGCGCTGGCTGCGCGGTCAGCAGCCGAGAGGGACGACGCCGGCGCTGATCGCCGAGGTCTTCACCCGGCGCCTCGGGCGCCGCCTGACCGCACAGGACCTGGGCCTGGACGCCTGTGCGCCGGTCTACGCGGGCCTGGAGTTCGCGGCCACACCGGAGGAGGCCGTCGACATCGTCAGCGGGCTGTGGCGCAAGGACTCCGGCAGCCACACCGAGTTGCGCAGGATCGCCTTCACCTCGGCGGGGCTGGTCGTGCCGAGCCGGGACTGGCTGATCGGGCGCCCCGACGACAAGGTGGCCCGTGCGGACCCGCCGGCGCGGGTGCCCGCCCAGGGCCGTCCGCCGGCCCGGTCCGTGGTGCCGTCCGAACGCGCGGTCCGCCGGCGCGGCGCGGCCGAACGAGGGCCCGGGTACCGGGTCACCGGGGGCGACATCGCCGCGCTGCGCTCGGTGGGTGAGCTGTTCCGCACCCTCGACGACGCGTACGGGGGCGGGCACGCCCGGCAGGCGCTGGTGCGCTATCTGGAGCACGAGTGCGAGCCGATGCTGCGGGGCACGTACGGCGAGCAGACCGGGCGCCGGCTGTTCGCCGCCACCGCGGATCTGACCCGGCTGGCGGGGTGGACGTCGTACGACATCGCCGCGCACGGGCTCGCGCAGCGCTACTTCGTGCAGGCGCTGCGGCTCGCGCAGGCGGCGGGCGACCGGCCCTACGGGGCGTACGTCCTGGTCACCATGAGCCGGCAGGCCGTCTACCTGGGCCACGGACGGGAGGCCGTGCAGCTCGCGCGCGTCGCCCAGCAGGGGGCGGGGGGCTCCGTGCCACCCGCGGTGCAGGCGCTGCTGCACGCCGCGGAGGCGCGCGGGCACGGAGTGCTCGGGGAGGTGCGGGCCTGTACGGCGGCGCTGGTGCGCGCGGAGCGCGCGCTGGAGGGCGCGCGGCACGGTGACGAGGTGCCGTACTGGGCGCGCTCCTTCGACGAGGCGCAGCTCGCGGACGAGTTCGGGCACTGTCACCGGGACCTGCAGCAGTTCCGGGCCGCCGCGCAGCACGCGGAGCGCTCGCTGCAGTTGCGGGCGCCCGGGTACGCGCGGAGCCGGCTGTTCTGCCGGGTGGTGCTGGCCACCGCCCGTCTCGGGCTCGGCGAACTCGACCAGGCCTGTCAGCTGGCCGCGGAGGCGGCCGCACAGGCGGCGGAGATGCGCTCCGTCCGGGCGCTGGAGTACGTCCGTGACTTCGAACGCAGACTGGAGCCCTACCGGGACGCGGCCCCCGTCCGCACCTACCGCGACCGGACCGCGACGTACGCCTGACCGCGGTGCCTTCGGGTGGTGGGCGGGTCGCGCCGTAGGCGGCGCACGGCGGCGGCGCGGAGGGGCGTACACCGCGGGCAGTCGTGCCCGCCTGCCGTTCCCGCGGCCGGCCGCGCCGCTCTCGCGGGCAGTCGTGCCTCCCCCAGTGCCTTGAGGGCCTGGGAGGTGCCCCCAGGGGCGATGGGGGTACCTCCCGCTCGAGCGATGCCGGGAGTGGGGGAGGGTGGCGCGACGGCACCCCGTGAGCGCCGGGCTGCGCAGCCTCCTCCCGGCCCACACCCACGCCGGGCCCACACCCACGCCGGGGCCGCCGGGCCCGCGGGCCCGGCTACGCCGCCCGTGCCGTCGGGACCGGGTCCGCCGTGTGGAGCGGACGGTTCATGCCCAGGTCCGTGAGGAGCGCGCCCGCGGCCCGCTCCGCCGAACGGAGCGCGCCCGGGACCGTCCCGCTGTCCCGGTGGTCGCCGCACACGTACAGTCCCGCCAGCAACCGCACCGGCCGCCGCAGATCGAGCGGCGGCCGCATCGCGGGCACCGCCTCCCCGGTGTGCCGTACGGCCAGCGTCTCCCAGCGCGCGGTCGGCACCCCGTACAGCCGTGCCAGATGCATGCGCACGGCGGTGTCGACCCCCGGCCCCGGCGCACCCAGCACCGTGGACGTCACCAGCGTGCGGCCGGCCGGCGCACGGGACGGGTCGACCCGGCTGACGACCGCCGTGTGCGAGACCGGCCCGCCCCGGTCGGCGTCCAGCACCAGCGACGCACCGGTCGCCGGGGGCTCGTCGGTGGTGTGGTGCACCACCGTCACCGGATGGAAGTCCGGCACCCGCAGCCCCGGCAGCAGCTCGGCGGCGGCCCGCGCGCCGGTCGCGACCAGCACCGCGCCGCACCGGAACTCCCCGTGCTCCGCGGTGGTCACCGACGTCGTGGACACGGAGGTGACCCGCACCCCCGTGTGCACCGTGCCCGGCGGCAGCGCCCGTGCGAGCTGCTGGGGGAGCGCCTCCGCGCCGCCCTCCGGAAGACACAGCCGCCCGCTGGCGAACGCGTGCAGCGCCAGGTCCGCGCACCGGCTGGACGTGGTGAGGTCCGGGTCGCACAGCAGGGCGGCGAGCAGCGGGCGCAGGAACCCGTCGACCGTGCGGGCGGGCAGGCCCCGCGCCACCAGTGCCTCGGCGGCGGGCAGTTCGGGACGGGCCAGCAGCCGTTCCAGAGGCGTTCCCGCGAGTCTGGTCAGCGCGGCCCCCAGCCGGGCCTGGTCGACCGCCGTGCCCAGCGGAGCGCCGCTGCGGCTGCGCGGCACCGACACCTGCCGTCCGGGCACGGCCACCGGCCTTCTGGGTCCGGACCCCGGCCGGGGGACGCTCGCAAGGGTGCGCACCGCATGGAGTGCGCCCCGCGCGCCGCGCGCCCCCCGTGCGCCCCGCGCACCCGGCTGTACGCCCGCGCGGTGGTGCCGTCCGTCGCTGTGCAGCAGGACGCCGGGGTCGAAGGGCAGGAGTGCGAGCCCTTCGAGACCCGGCGTCAGCCGTAGTTCCGGATGCGCCGTGGACAGCAACCGCCCGATCCTGTCGAGCCGGAAGCCGTCGACCTTCTCGGTCGCCATGCGACCGCCCACCTCAGGGGCTGCCTCCAGGACGACGGTGGTGACTCCTGCGCTGGTCAGTCGTCGCGCCGCGGAGAGTCCGGCGATCCCGGCTCCCACGACGACGACGTCCGCCTGGTACGTGGGCTCAAGCACGTGCCCCTCCTCGAGGTTGCGCGGGCGCTGGAGACGTCATGCCCTCAACAGGCCCCAGGGATACCCGAGTTCTGCTCGAGGTTAGGGCCGTGATCGGTCACCGGGTCAGTCGCGCATGGACAGTGCACGGGCGCACGACGGTCGCATACGCACACCGGGTGGGCATGATGTGGTCGCAGGGAGTCGGGAGCGCTCAAGTCCGCGCATGTCGGAGGCATGTGCACGGTCCCTCACAGCGCCGCCCTGATCGCCCCCTCGATCCCGGGGAAGGCGAACCGGAAGCCCGAATCCAGCAGCCGCTTCGGAAGCACCCGGGCGCTGCCCAGCACATCGCCCGCCATCTCCCCGAGCACCCTCCGCAGCACCGGCGCCGGCACGGGGAACACCGTCGGCCGGTGCAGCACGCGGCCCATCGCCTCGGTGATCTCACGGTTGGTCAGCGGATGCGGGGCCGTCAGGTTGAACGGCCCGGACAGCCCCCCGGTGTCGAGGAGATGACGCAGCGCCGCGACCTCGTCGTGCAGCGCGATGAACGACCAGTACTGGCGCCCGTCGCCCATCCGCCCGCCCAGGCCGGCCCGGAACAGCGGGAACATCCTGGCCCACGCCCCGCCCTCGCGCGCCACCACCAGCCCCGTCCGCGCGAACACCGTCCGCACGCCCGCCTCCCGCGCCGGCGCGGCGGCGCCCTCCCACTCCACGCACACCTGCGGCAGGAAACCCTCGCCGGGCGGCGCGCTCTCGTCCACCTCCCGCGCCCCGGTGTCGCCGTAGTAGCCGATCGCGCTGCCGTTGACGAAGACCCGGGGCCGCACGTCCTCGGGCAGCCCCGCGACGGCCTCGGCGAGCGCGGTCGTGCCCCCCACCCGGCTGGACCGGATCCGCGCCTTGTACTCGTCCGTCCAGCGCCGGTCGCCGACGCCGGCTCCCGCCAGATTCACCACGGCGTCGCACCCGGCGAGCCCCGCCGTGTCCACGGAGCCCCGCTCCGGGTCCCACCGCACCTCGTCGGCGGACGAGGGGGCTCGCCGCACCAGCCGGACGACCGTGTGCCCGTCCGCCGTCAGCGACCGCGCCAGGGCGCCCCCGATGAGTCCCGACGCCCCGGCCACCGCGATTCGCGCACGTTCCATGGCGTCCATCCTGCCCGCGACCGCGCGTAAATCACGGAAGGAGCGCTGCGGTCCGGCCGTACAGTAGCCCGCATGCCCGAGCCGTACATACGCATCGCCCGTCCCGGCGACGAGGACGAACTGGCCCGTCTCGACCGTGAGACCTGGTCCCCCCTGCACGCCGTGACCCCGCCGCCGCGGCCGCCGTACGCGCCCTTCTTCAGCGAGCGTTCCGGGCCGGGGGACCACCGGGTGGCCGAGTACGCGGGGCGTCTCGTGGGCTACGTCCGCCTCGGCTTTCCCTCCCGGCTCGCCTCCAACGCCCATGTCCGGCAGATCCACGGACTCGCGGTCGCGGAGGAGGCACGCCGTCTCGGGGCGGGGCGGGCCCTGGTGCGGGCCGCCGTCGCGGAGGCCCGGGAGCGCGGCGCCCGCCGCATCACCCTGCGCGTGCTCGGGCACAACACCGCCGCCCGCGCGCTGTACGAGTCCGAGGGCTTCGTGGTGGAGGGTGTGCAGCCGGGGGAGTTCTTCGTCGGGGGCGCCTACGTCGACGACGTCCTGATGGGGCAGTCGCTGGTCTGACCGGCCCCGCCCTACGAGGTCACCAGGGACCCCGTGTCCACCGGGACCGCCGCGTCCGCCGCGCGCTCGGCCTCCCGCGCCACCTCGGCCGCCGTCAGCACGTACCCCGTCTCGGCGTCCGACGTGGAGCGTGCGAACACCACGCCGTACACCCGGCCGTCGGTGGTCAGCAGTGGGCCGCCGGAGTTCCCCGGGCGGACGGTCGAGCGGATCGAGTAGATCTCGCGGGTGACCGTCGCGTCGTTGTAGATGTTCTGCCCCCGGGCCTGCACCCGGCCGGCGACCGTCGCCGCCTGGAGGTTGAGGTCGCCGTCCTGCGGGTAGCCCGCGACGACAGCCGAGTCGCCGCGCCCGGCGTCGGAGTCGAACTCCAGCACCGGCGCCCGTAGGTCCGGCACGTACAGCACGGCCACGTCCTTCCGCGGGTCGAAGAGCACCACCCGCGCCTCGTACGTCCGCCCGACCCCGCCCACGCGTACGGTCGGCTCGTCGATGCCCGCCACCACGTGCGCGTTGGTCATCACGCGCTCCCGCGCGTACACGAAGCCGCTGCCCTCGCGGCCCTGGTTGCCCGCGACGCCCTCCACCTTCACGGTGCTGCGCTGCGCCGCACGCGTGGCGGCCGCGGTGACGCTGTCACCGGTGGGCGCGGCGACCTCGGCCGTCGACTCGGTCTCGAACGGGTTGAAGACCTGCGGGAAACCCGCCTCCGTCAGCGCCGAGGTCGCCCGGGAGAACCAGCCCGGGGTGGTGTCCGGCATCGCGTCCTGCACCGCACCGAGCAGCCGGGAGTCCCGGATCGCCGACGTCACCAGCGGGGAGGAGGAGGCGCCCAGCACGCTCGCCACCACCCACGCCACGATCAGCACCGCCACCGAGTTGGCCGCCGCCCCGCCGACCCCGTCCGCCACCCTCAGCGGGCCACGGTCCAGCTCCCGGCGCAGCCGGAGCGCCAGCCGCCCCGCCAGCTCGTGGCCCACCACCGCCGGCAGCAGCACCGTGAACACGGCCGTCACCGTCGCCCGCGTGGTTCCCGGCGTCACCAGGTCCATGACCCAGGGCAGGATCCACACGCCGACGACCGCGCCGCCCACGAAACCGGCCAGCGAGACACAACCGGCCAGCAGACCGCGCCGGTAACCGGACGCCGCGTAGGCCAGGACGACCAGCAACAGCAGGATGTCGAGCAGGTCCACGCACGCCGCCTTTCTCTCGGGACCACCGGCCCTTCAGTACGGGGCGGAGGGGCCCGGTGATCAGCCACGCGCCGAGCGGCCGCCGGGAAGCGCCGTACGCGCGTGCACTGGGGGAAACGACCCGGACCAGGACGATGGTTCCACCGGGTGGCACAGCACATATCGCGGACCCCGCCGATCGGACTCACAGTGAGACCATGCGTGTCCTGAGACGACAGCGCGGAGCGCGCCGGCGCCGCTCCCCCCGGATACCCGGCGGGCCCGGCTCCCCGCGCCTGCCCAGAGCCGCCACGGTCGCCCTCGGCTGTCTGCCGGGCCTGGCCGCCGCCGTCGCCCTGGTCCTGTGCGCCTACGGCGTCGAGCGGGCCGCCGAGTCCTCCGGCCCCGCCTCCGCCGCGCCGAAGACGCCCGCCTTCCGGGCCCCCCGGCCCCCGATCGTGCCCCGCTCGGCCTGGCTGGGCGACGGCGCCCGCGAGCAGCCGCCCCCGCGCTACGACGACGAGGTCGTCGCCGTCTTCGTGCACCACACGGACTCACCCAACGACTACGACTGCGCCGACGCGCCCGGCATCATCAAGGCCCTGTACGAGGGCCAGACCCTCGGCCGCGACTGGGACGACCTCGGCTACAACTTCGTCGTCGACCGCTGCGGCACGATCTACGAGGGCCGCGCCGGCGGTACCGACCGGCCCGTCACCGGCGCCCACACCCAGGGCTTCAACCACCGCACCACCGGCATCGCCGCCCTCGGGACCTTCACCGAGGGGGTCCACGTACCGCCAGGGATGCTGCACGCGATCGCCGAGCTGTCCGCCTGGAAGCTCGGCACCTCCGGCACCGACCCGCGCGCCGACGTGCGGCTGGTCTCCAGCAACGGCGGCAGCCGCTACGCGGCGGGCGCCACCGCGACCCTGCACGCGATCGCCGGACACAGCGACGGCTACATGACCAGCTGCCCGGGCGCCGCCCTGCAGGCCCGCCTCCCCGACATCAGGACCCTCGCGGCCCGCCTCCAGGGCCGCGACACCGCACAGCAGGCCACCCGGAAGGACACACGCGAGGACACACGGAACGCCCTGAAGCGACACGTCACACAGAACGAAGAGCAGATCCCATGAGCGACACCCCTGAGCGAAGTACCACCTGGGCGGACGCCGTGCGCCGCCCCTGGACGGCGCTGTGCGCCGCCGCAGCCGTCGTCCTGGGCCCGGCGTGCCACACCGCCTCGGCCCTCATGCAGGCCAACGCCGCCCCGCTGCGTCACACACCGAGCCCGCACCGGCGTCTGTGAACGCGGGGTGCGCGCGCCGTCCGCGGCTCAGGTGCCGAACCGCTCCCAGAGCCGCGGACAGCGTTCGGCGAGCAGCGCCTCGTCCTCGAGGTCGAGCGGTGTCCCCTCCGGCTCCGCAGGGGCCGGGGCCGGCCCCAGATCGGGTGCCACCGTCCCGGTGAGCTGCTCGTACGCCTCGTCCGCCGCGTAGCCGAGCTCCTCGCCGTCGCCGTCGATCTCCTCGTCGAAGTCGTCCAGCAGGTCGGCGAGCGCGTCGGGATCGTGCAGGGCGCCCTCGAACACCTCCCGGCCCTGGCCGATCAGCCAGCACCGGAAGTAGTCGAAGGCGTCGTCGCCCGCCCCGCCCAGCAGGATGTGGGCCGCGGCCCACAGGTCCCAGCGGTAGGCGCGGTGATAGCGGGACTCGAAGTGACGGGCGAAGTCCAGCACGGCATCCGGGTCGAGTCGTACCAGCCGCTCCACCAGCAGGTCGGCCTGCTCCTCCGGGTCGCCCTCGGCATCCTCCCGGGCGGTGTCCACCAGCTCCCAGAACTCCGTCTCGTCCATCACGAGGTCAAGCATCGGCCCTGCGGCACCGCGACGCACCCGCAGGGCGAAGCCCTCGGGGTCGGGAAGGGACACCCCCTTCACCGCCCGTACAGCTCCGCAAGCCGCACGGCCTCCGCCGCGAACCGCTCCCGCAGGGACCCCGGCTCCAGCACCTCCACCTCCGCGCCCAGCGCCGTGAGCTGCGCATGGGCGACCTCCTCGGACTCCACCGGCAGGGTCACCGTCACCCAGCCGTCCCCGTCCGGCTCGCCCGCCCGGGCCAGCGCCTCCCGCGCGGACAGCGGATCCACGGCGTGCGGGAGCCGGCGCACCCCCTGCGCCGACAGCCGCACCACGATCTCCACCCGCAGGAGCGAGCGGGCGAACTGCTCCGCCCGCTCCTCCCAGAACGCCGGCAGATCGAACTCCGCCACGCGTCCGAAGCGCTCCTCACCCGTCTCCACCGCCGTGAACCGGTCGATCCGGTACACCCGGAAGGCCCCGCCCCCGGCCACCCGCGCGCACAGGTACCAGACGCCCGCCTTGAGCACGAGTCCGTACGGCTCCAGCTCCCGCGCGACATCGTCGTCGCCGCGCCGGTAGCGGGCGGTGATCCGCCGGTCGTCCCACACCGCGTCCGCGACCGCCGGCAGCAGCTCGGGCGTCGTCGGCTCGCGGAACCAGTTGGGGGCGTCGAGGTGGAAACGCTGCGCCGCCGTGCGGGAGGCGTCCCGGAGGGAGGGCAGCAGAGCGGCCGACACCTTCAGCCGGGCCGCCGAGGCCGCGTCCTCCAGTCCCATCTCGCGCAGCGCCCCCGGCACCCCGGACAGGAACAGCGCCTCCGCCTCGCTGCGGGCCAGCCCCGTCAGCCGCGTCCGGTACCCGCCGACCAGCCGGTACCCGCCGATCCGCCCCCGGTCCGCGTACACCGGCACCCCGGCCTCCGACAGCGCCTGCGCGTCCCGGGTGACCGTGCGCTCCGACACCTCCAGTTCCCGGGCCAGCTCGGCGGCGGTCATGGAGGGGCGGGACTGGAGCAGCAGCACCATCTTGATCAACCGGGCAGCACGCATGCGCCCCATCATGCAAGAGGCCCCCGCCGGGTGCGGCGGGGGCCTCTCGTCGGGATCGTCCTACAGGCCGTACTTCTCCCGTGCTTCCTTCACGGCGCTCGCCCGGACCTCACCGCGGCGGGCGAGCTGGGCCAGGGCCGCGACGACGATGGACTCGGCGTCGACGCCGAAGTGGCGGCGGGCCGCGTCGCGGGTGTCCGACAGACCGAAGCCGTCGGCGCCCAGCGACGAGTAGTCCTGCTCGACCCACTGCGCGATCTGGTCCGGGACCTGGCGCATGTAGTCGGAGACCGCCAGCACCGGCCCCTCGGCGCCCTGCAGGGCCTGCCGGACGAACGGCACCCGCTCCTCGCCGCGCAGCAGGGCCTCGTCGGCCTCCATCGCGTCCCGGCGCAGCTCGGTCCACGAGGTGGCGGACCAGACGTCGGCGGACACGCCCCACTCCTCGGCGAGCAGCCGCTGCGCGGTCAGCGCCCAGTGGATGGCCGTGCCGGAGCCGAGCAGCTGGATGCGCGGGGCGTTCGCCACCGGGGTCAGGCCCGCGGACTCCGCCGTGTTGAAGCGGTACAGGCCCTTGACGATGCCCTCGTCGACGCCGGCGGCCGACGGCTTGGCGGGCTGCGGCAGCGGCTCGTTGTAGACGGTCAGGTAGTAGAAGACGTCCTGGTCCTCGCCCGGCTTGCCCTCGCCGAACATCCGGCGCAGACCCTCCTTGACGATGACACCGATCTCGTACGCGAACGCCGGGTCGTAGGTCAGCGCCGCCGGGTTGGTCGCCGCGATGACCGGGGAGTGGCCGTCCGCGTGCTGCAGGCCCTCGCCCGTCAGCGTCGTCCTGCCCGCCGTGGCGCCGACCAGGAAGCCGCGGCCCATCTGGTCGCCGAGCTGCCACATCTGGTCGCCGGTGCGCTGCCAGCCGAACATCGAGTAGTAGATGTAGAACGGGATCATCGTCTCGCCGTGCGTCGCGTACGACGTCGAGGCGGCGACGAACTCGGCCATGGCGCCGGCCTCGGTGATGCCCTCGTTGAAGATCTGGCCGTTCTTGGCTTCCTTGTAGTACATCAGCTGGTCGCGGTCGACCGGCTCGTACGTCTGGCCCATCGGCGAGTAGATGCCGAGGGACGGGAAGAGGCTCTCCATGCCGAAGGTGCGCGCCTCGTCGGGGACGATCGGCACCCAGCGCTTGCCGGTCTCCTTGTCGCGGACCAGGTCCTTGACCAGGCGGACGAACGCCATCGTGGTGGCGACGTTCTGCGAGCCGGAGCCCTTGTCGAAGGCGGCGAACGCCTTGTCGGCGGGCTGGGGCAGCGGCGCGACCGGGTGGACGCGGCGGGCAGGGGCCGGGCCGCCGAGGGCGGCTCGGCGCTCCTGGAGGTAACGGACCTCGGGGGAGTCGGCGCCCGGGTGGACGTAGGGGACCTGGCCGTCGACGAACCGGGAGTCCGCGATCGGCAGCTCCAGCCGGTCGCGCATCGCCTTGAACTCGTCCACCGTCAGCTTCTTCATCTGGTGGTTGGCGTTCTTGGAGGCGAAGCCCTCACCGAGGGTGTGGCCCTTGACGGTCTGCGCCAGGATCACGGTCGGCGCGCCCTTGTGGGCGAGCGCGGCCTTGTACGCGGCGTAGACCTTGCGGGACTCGTGGCCGCCGCGCGAGAGGTGGAAGCACTCGAGGATCTTGTCGTCGCTCAGCAGCTTCGCCATCTCGGCGAGCGCCGGGTCCTTGCCGAAGAAGTCCTCGCGGATGTACGCGGCGTCACGCGTCTGGTACGTCTGCACCTGCGCGTCCGGTACCTCGCGCAGCCGGCGGACCAGCGCGCCGGTGGTGTCGAGCTGGAACAGCTCGTCCCACGCGGTGCCCCACAGGGTCTTGACGACGTTCCAGCCGGCGCCGCGGAACTGGGCCTCCAGCTCCTGCACGATCTTGAAGTTGGCGCGGACCGGCCCGTCGAGGCGCTGCAGGTTGCAGTTGATGACGAAGGTCAGGTTGTCCAGCTGCTCGCGGGAGGCGAGGGTGAGCGCGGTCGTCGACTCGGGCTCGTCCATCTCGCCGTCGCCGAGGAACGCCCACACGTGGGAGTCGGAGACGTCCTTGATGCCGCGGCTGGTCAGATAGCGGTTGAACCGCGCCTGGTAGATCGCGGAGATCGGCCCGAGGCCCATCGACACGGTGGGGAACTCCCACAGCCAGGGCAGCCGGCGCGGGTGCGGGTAGGACGGCAGGCCGTTGCCGCCGGCCTCACGGCGGAAGTTGTCGAGCTGCTGCTCGCTGATCCGGCCGTCGAGGAAGGCACGGGCGTAGATGCCGGGGGAGGCGTGGCCCTGGATGTAGAGCTGGTCGCCGGAGCCGTCACCCTCCTTGCCGCGGAAGAAGTGGTTGAAGCCGGTCTCGTACAGCCAGGCCGCGGAGGCGAAGGTGGCGATGTGGCCGCCGACGCCGTACTTGCTGCCGCGGGTCACCATGGCGGCCGCGTTCCAGCGGTTCCACGCGGCGATCCGCTGCTCCAGCGCCTCGTCGCCGTCCACGGCGGGCTCGGCGGCGGTGGGGATGGTGTTGACGTAGTCCGTCTCGAGGAGCTTCGGCAGCGCGATGCCGGCGCCCTCGGCGCGCTCCAGCGTGCGGCGCATCAGGTACGCGGCACGGTGCGGCCCGGCCGCCTTGGTGACGGCGTCCAGGGAGGCCTGCCACTCGGCGGTCTCCTCGGGGTCGCGGTCCGGGAGCTGGTCGAGCTCGCTCGGCTGGATGGCGTTGGGGTCGGTCATGTCGCCGCCTTCCTCAGTCGAAGGGGGGTGCCCTTGTGTCTTTGGCAGGACAGGGCGGAGGGCTCGGGTGGAACCCGGTGGCGACAATAACCCCCTGATCGATGATCGATCAAAGCCTGGACGGCAAAATCTCTCGATCTCGAGAAAGTCGGCACGGGGTGCCTCCGGCAGTGGCACCGGGTGACTGTCCAGTCGGGGTGTTTGCGCAGGTGAGGGGGTGTGTGCGCGGAAGAGCACGGGTGCCTGGGCGGAGTGGCGGCTGCGGACCCGCGGATGGCTGGTCGCGCAGTTCCCCGCACCCTCAGGGGCGCGGGGAACTGCGCGACGGGGTCTGGGGCGGAGCCCCAGGACGGGAAGGGAAGGGGCGGTGGGGGCGAAGAAGTCCCGCGCCTACGCCCGCGGCGCGCACCCCAGCACATGTGCCTTCACCAGCTCCGCGATCCGCGGATCCCGCCGCCGGAACGCGGCCACCAGTTCCTCGTGCTCCTCCGCGTAGGACTGCTGCACCGTCCCCAGCCACCGTATCGACAGCGCGGTGAACACCTCGATCCCCAGCCCCTCCCACGTGTGCAGCAGCACCGAGTTGCCCGCGGCCCGCACCAGCTCCCGGTGGAACGCCACCGTGTGCCGCACCTGCCCCGTCCCGTCCGCCAGCCGGTCCGCCTCGTACAGCGCGGCGACGTGCGGCTCCAGCGCCGAGCAGTCCTCCGCCAGCCGGTCCGCGGCCAGCTCCGCCGCGATCGCCTCCAGGCCGGCCCGGACGGGGTAGCTCTCCTCGAGGTCGGCGGCCGTCAGGTTCCGTACCCGCACGCCCTTGTTCGGCGCGGACTCGATCAGCCGCAGCGACTCCAGCTCCCGCAGCGCCTCCCGCACGGGCGTCTGGCTGACCTCCAGCTCCGTCGCGATCCGCCGCTCCACGATCCGCTCGCCCGGCTTCCAGCGTCCGCTGATGATCCCTTCCAGGATGTGCTCGCGGATCTGTTCGCGCAGCGAGTGGACGACGGGCGCGGTCATGAGGGGCTCCTTAGCGGGGCCCGCGGGCCCCCGGGGGGCTTTGACGCTTAGACAATACGGCGGGTTCGCTCCGCGGGGTGGGCACGCAGGGGTGCTTTCGTGCAGGTGAGACGAGACTTACACGCGGGAAAAACGTCGGTGCCCCCACCCGGGATCTCCGGGCGGGGGCACCGACGTGAAGCGGGGAGACGCCTTACAGACCGAGCTCGACCTCGAACTCGCCGGCCTCCAGGATCGCCTTGACCGCCGTCAGGTAACGGGCCGCGTCGGCACCGTCCACCAAGCGGTGGTCGTAGGAGAGGGTCAGGTAGGTCATGTCGCGGACGCCGATGACCGTGCCCTCCTCCGTCTCGATGACGGCCGGACGCTTGACCGTGGCGCCGATGCCGAGGATCGCGACCTGGCCCGGGGGCACGATGATCGTGTCGAACAGCGCGCCGCGCGAACCGGTGTTGCTGATGGTGAAGGTCGCGCCGGACAGCTCGTCCGGGGTGATCTTGTTGCCGCGGACCTTGCCCGCCAGCTCGGCCGTGGCCTTGGCGATACCGGCGAGGTTGAGGTCACCGGCGTTCTTGATGACCGGGGTCATCAGGCCCTTCTCGGAGTCCACCGCGATACCGATGTTCTCGGTGTCGAAGTAGGTGATGGTCCCCTCGGCCTCGTTGATCCTGGCGTTGATCGGCGCGTGGGCCTTCAGCGCCTGGGCCGCGGCCTTGACGAAGAACGGCATCGGGGAGAGCTTGACGCCCTCACGTGCCGCGAACGCGTCCTTGGCGCGGGCGCGCAGCTTCATCAGGCGGGTGACGTCGACCTCGACCACCGAGGACAGCTGGGCCTGCTCGTGCAGGGCCTTGACCATGTTGTCGCCGATGACCTTGCGGATCCGCGGCATCTTCACGGTCTGACCGCGCAGCGGGGAGGCCTCCAGGGCGGGGGCCTTCTTCGCGGCGGGCGCGGCGGCAGCGGCGGCCGGAGCCGGAGCCGGAGCCTTCGCGGCCTCGGCGGCGGCGATGACGTCCTGCTTGCGGATACGGCCGCCGACGCCGGTGCCCTTGACGGTGGCCAGGTCGACGCCGTTCTCGGCGGCGAGCTTGCGCACCAGCGGGGTGACGTACGCACCCTCGTCCGTGGCCTGGGCGGCGGCCGGAGCGGCAGCCGGGGCCGCGGGCGCCTGCTGGGCGGGAGCCGGAGCGGCCGGAGCGGGCGCGGGAGCGGCAGGAGCCGGAGCGGCCTGCTGCGGAGCCGGGGCCGGAGCCGGAGCCGGCGTGGGAGCGGGAGCCGGGGCGGGCTCGGGCTGCGCCGGGGCCGGGGCCGGGGTGGGCTCGGGCTGCGCCGGGGCCTCGGGAGCGGCCGGGCGGGGGCGGCGGCCGGAGCGGCCCCGGCCTCGCCGATCACGGCGAGCTTGGCGCCGACCTCGGCCGTCTCGTCCTCGCCGACCACGATCTCCAGCAGCGTGCCGGACGCGGGGGCCGGGATCTCGGTGTCGACCTTGTCCGTCGACACCTCCAGCAGCGGCTCGTCGGCCTCGACGGTGTCACCGACCGACTTCAGCCAGCGGGTGACGGTGCCCTCGGTGACGGACTCGCCGAGCGCGGGCAGGACCACGTCCGTGCCCTGCGCGGAGCCGCCGCCGGCCGCGGCCTCGGCGCTGGGCGCCGGAGCCGGGGCGGGCTGCTCGGTGGACGGCTCGGCCTGCGGCTGCGGCTCGGGAGCCGGCGGTGCGGCCTGCTCGGCGGCCGGAGCCTGCTCGGCGGCGGGGGCCGGGGCGGCCTCGGGGGCGCCGGAGCCGTCGTCGATCAGGGCCAACTCTGCGCCGACCTCGACCGTCTCGTCCTCGGCGACCTTGATGGAGGACAGCACGCCGGAGGCCGGCGAGGGGATCTCGGTGTCGACCTTGTCGGTGGAGACCTCGAGCAGCGGCTCGTCGGCCTCGACGCGCTCGCCCTCGGCCTTCAGCCAGCGGGTGACAGTGCCCTCGGTGACGCTCTCGCCGAGCGCCGGAAGGGTTACGGAAACCGCCATGGTTTCGGTTGCTCCTTAGAAGTGCGGAAGTCTGTGTCGTCGCGTCCGGTGACCGAGGCGTCAGTCGTGGGAGTGGAGGGGCTTCCCGGCCAGCGCCAGGTGGGCCTCGCCCATCGCCTCGTTCTGCGTCGGGTGGGCATGGACGAGCTGGGCCACCTCGGCCGGCAGCGCCTCCCAGTTGTAGATCAGCTGGGCCTCGCCGACCTGCTCGCCCATGCGGTCGCCGACCATGTGGACACCGACCACCGCACCGTCCTTGACCTGGACGAGCTTGATCTCGCCCGCGGTCTTGAGGATCTTGCTCTTTCCGTTGCCCGCCAGGTTGTACTTCAGGGCGACGACCTTGTCCGCGCCGTAGATCTCCTTGGCCTTGGCCTCGGTGATGCCCACGGAGGCGACCTCCGGGTGGCAGTACGTCACCCGCGGGACACCGTCGTAGTCGATCGGGACGGTCTTCAGACCCGCCAGACGCTCCGCCACCAGGATGCCCTCGGCGAAGCCGACGTGCGCGAGCTGGAGCGTCGGGACCAGGTCACCGACGGCGGAGACGGTCGGGACGTTGGTGCGCATGTACTCGTCGACCAGGACGTAGCCGCGGTCCATGGCGACGCCGGCCTCCTCGTAGCCCAGGCCCTGGGAGACCGGGCCGCGGCCGACGGCGACGAGCAGCAGCTCCGCCTCGAACTCCTTGCCGTCCGCCAGCGTGACCTTCACACCGTCCTGGGTGTACTCGGCCTTCTGGAAGAAGGTGCCCAGGTTGAACTTGATGCCGCGCTTGCGGAACGCGCGCTCGAGCAGCTTCGAGCTGTTCTCGTCCTCGACCGGGACGAGGTGCTTCAGACCCTCGATCACGGTGACGTCGGCACCGAAGGACTTCCACGCGGACGCGAACTCGACGCCGATGACGCCGCCGCCCAGGACGATCACGGACTTCGGCACGCGGTCCAGGACCAGGGCGTGGTCGGAGGAGATGATGCGGTCGCCGTCGATCTCCAGGCCCGGCAGCGACTTCGGCACGGAGCCGGTCGCCAGCAGCACGTGGCGGCCCTGGACCCGCTGACCGTTCACGTCGACGGACGTGGGCGAGGACAGCCGGCCCTCGCCCTCGATGTAGGTGACCTTGCGGGAGGCGATCAGCCCCTGCAGGCCCTTGTACAGGCCGGCGATCACGTCGTCCTTGTACTTGTGGACGGCCGCCATGTCGATGCCCTCGAAGGTGGCCTTCACACCGAACTGCTCGCTCTCGCGGGCCTGGTCGGCGATCTCGCCCGCGTGCAGCAGGGCCTTCGTGGGGATGCAGCCGTTGTGCAGGCAGGTACCGCCGACCTTGCCCTTCTCGATCAGGGCGACGTCCAGGCCCAGCTGAGCCCCGCGCAGGGCCGCGGCGTACCCACCGCTGCCACCGCCGAGGATCACTAGGTCGAAAACGGTGCTGGCGTCGTTCGCCACGTCACGTCCTCCATGCATGTGCGCCACGCCGGTCTCCAGTGACCGGTCGGCGGCTGGTGTCCGGCCGCTCTTTGTTCTCGGCCCTTAGGTGGGGCCCTGTCCTGCCGAGCCCTATCCTCGCACTTGTCGGGGCCGTACGAGACGCGGGGCCGTGGTGTGAGACGTCCCACTTCCGGTGACGGGGCCTCGCCCTACCCGCGTGCGAGGCCCCGTCACCGTGAGGAAGTGTCAGCTCAGGTCGCCGGCGGCCGCCCGCTCCGCCAGGCGGACCAGCGTGCGCACCGCCGAACCCGTACCGCCCTTGGGCGTGTACCCGAACGGGCCGCCCTCATTGAAGGCCGGGCCCGCGATGTCGAGGTGGGCCCAGGTGATGCCCTCGCCGACGAACTCGCGCAGGAACAGGCCGGCGACCAGCCCGCCGCCCATCCGCTCCCCCATGTTGGCGATGTCGGCGGTGGGCGAGTCCATCCCCTTGCGCAGGTGTTCCGGCAGTGGCATCTGCCAGGCCGGCTCGCCGGCCTCCTCGGCGACCTCGTGCACCGCGGAGCGGAACGCGTCGTCGTTCGCCATGATCCCGAACGTGCGGTTGCCCAGCGCCAGCACCATCGCGCCGGTCAGGGTCGCGACGTCCACGATCGCGTCCGGCTTCTCCTGGGAGGCGGCCCACAGCGCGTCCGCGAGGACCAGGCGGCCCTCGGCGTCGGTGTTGAGCACCTCGACCGTCTTGCCGCTGAACATGCGCAGCACGTCACCGGGGCGCGTCGCCGAACCCGAGGGCATGTTCTCGGCCAGCGCCAGCCAGCCGGTGACGTTGACCTCCAGGCCCAGGCGGGCGGCGGCGACGACCGCGGCGAACACGGCGGCCGCACCGCTCATGTCGCACTTCATCGTCTCGTTGTGGCCGGCCGGCTTCAGCGAGATGCCGCCCGAGTCGTAGGTGATGCCCTTGCCGACCAGGGCGAGGTGCTTCTTGGCCTTGGACGAGGTGTAGGACAGCTTCACCAGGCGCGGCCCGGAGGCCGACCCGGCGCCGACCCCGAGGATGCCGCCGTATCCGCCCTTGGTGAGGGCCTTCTCGTCGAGCACCTGCACCTTGAGGCCGTGCTCCTTGGCCGCGGCCTGCGCGATGGCCGCGAACGCCTCCGGGGTGAGGTCGTTCGGCGGGGTGTTGATCAGGTCGCGGGCGCGGTTGAGCTCCTCGGCGACGGCGGTGGCGCGCTCGACGGCGGCCTTGTACGCCTTGTCGCGGGGCTTGCCGCCGAGCAGCGCGGCCTCGGCGAGCGGGGCCTTGCCGTTCCCGCCGTTCTTCGCGGAGTCGCCGTTGTTCTTGTAGACGTCGAAGGAGTACGCGCCGAGCAGCACGCCCTCGGCGACCGCGCCGGCGGCGGCGGCATCCGTCAGGGGCAGGGCGAACGCGGCCTTCGTGGCACCGGCGAGGGCGCGGGCGGCGACACCGGCCGCCTTGCGCAGCGCCTCGGCGTCGTATCCGGCGTCCTTCCCGGGCTGGGCACCGAGGCCCACCGCCACCACGAGCGGCGCCTTGAAGCCGGCCGGCGCGGGGAGCTTCGTCACCTCGCCCTCGGCACCGGACGCGCCGAGAGTCTCCAGGACGCCGGCCAGCTTGCCGTCGTACGCCTGGTCAACGGCCTCGGCGCCCGGCGCGACGACCGGTCCCGAGGGCTTGGCGGCAGAGCCCTTGGCGACACCGATCACGATCGCGTCGGCCCGGAGACCGGGGACCGCGGCGGTGCTGAGAGTGAGAGCAGTCACGGTGGTGAAATCTCGCTTCCGATGTGAAGTTGCTGTGGCCGAAAGAGGTGGGTCGACCGGGCCCGGCAGCCGACCCTAATGGCGCTGTGCGGGTGCGGTCCCGCCGGGGCCTTCCCCGGTGCGGCGAACACTCGGGACGAGACTACGCGCGTACGTGCGTTCGCTCATTCCTGCGGGGGTCCACCTCCCGGTGACGCGGTGGCCGTGTCCGGGACCCCGTTGCCGCGCCGCCCCGCCGTCACGATCATCCTTGAAGCCCCTGAGCGCCGGCCACGCCGCCGCCTGTCCCCTGGAGAACGCCCGGTGAGACGACCGTCCCTGCTTGTCACGCTGCTCGCCCTGGCCGCCCTGCTGCCGGCGGCCTGCACCACCGCGCCAGAACCGGACGGGAAGGCACCGCCCGGCGGGCGCTGGCAGCCCCGGCCGGGCACCGGCTGGCAATGGCAGCTCAGCGGGCGGCTCGACACCTCCGTCGACGTACCGGTCTACGACATCGACGGATTCGACCACTCCGGGAAGACGGTCGCACGGCTGCACCGCGACGGCCGCAAGGTCATCTGCTACCTGTCCACCGGCGCCTGGGAGGACTTCCGCCCGGACGCCGGCGACTTCCCCGAGTCCGTGATCGGCCGGGGCAACGGCTGGGAGGGCGAGCGCTGGCTCGACATCCGCCGTGTCGACGTACTGGAGCCGATCATGGCGGAGCGCCTCGACATGTGCCGCGACAAGGGCTTCGACGCCGTGGAGCCCGACAACATGGACGGCTACCGCAACCGCACCGGGTTCCCCCTCACCGCCGGCGACCAGCTCCGCTACAACCGCCTCGTCGCCCGGCTCGCGCACGAGCGGGGACTGGCCGTCGGGCTGAAGAACGACCTCGACCAGATCCCGGAGCTGGTCGGCGACTTCGACTTCGCCGTCAACGAACAGTGTGCCCAGTACGGTGAATGCGACAGGTTGACGCCGTTCGTCGACGCGGGCAAGGCCGTCTTCCACGTCGAGTACGAGCTGCCCACCGGCCGCTTCTGTGCCGACTCGCGGCGCCTGGAGCTGAGTTCGCTGCTCAAGCGGTACGCACTGGACGCCTGGCGCCGGGCCTGCTGAGCCGGGACCGGTCACGTCCCCCGGGACGGGCCGGCCGTTTCCGTCCGGTGACACGACGACGGGACGTCCGGCGTCACCCGAATGCCGAGTGGCAAAGCGCGCCACGGCGCCCGGCTTCGGGCACAGCGGGTCGTCGTCCGGTCATGCTGCCTTCGGAACTCCCCCCGAGCCCGTAGGAGGACGTGGACCGTGGCGGACAAGAGCACAGTGGGCTCACTCGAAGAGGAGACCTACGAGGACGAGCTGCCCGTACGGCGCAGACGCCCCGGCAACGTCGTGGTGAAGTGGCTGACGACCACGGACCACAAGACGATCGGCACCCTGTACCTCTGCACCTCGTTCGGGTTCTTCGTCCTGGGCGGGATCCTGGCGCTGGTCATGCGCGCCGAGCTGGCCCGGCCGGGGCTGCAGATCATCTCGAACGAGCAGTACAACCAGTCCTTCACGATGCACGGCGTGATCATGCTGCTGATGTTCGCGACGCCGCTGTTCGCCGGTTTCGCGAACTGGATCATGCCGCTGCAGATCGGCGCGCCCGACGTGGCGTTCCCGCGGCTGAACATGTTCGCCTACTGGCTGTACCTGTTGGGCTCGCTGATCGCGGTGAGCGGCTTCCTCACCCCCAACGGGGCGGCCGGCTTCGGCTGGTTCGCCTACACCCCGCTGTCGACCGACAACTACTCGCCGGGTCTCGGCGGCGACCTGTGGATCATGGGCCTGGCGTTCTCCGGCTTCGGCACCATCCTGGGCGCGGTCAACTTCATCACCACGATCATCTGCATGCGCGCTCCGGGCATGACGATGTTCCGCATGCCGATCTTCACCTGGAACGTGCTGCTGACCGGTGTGCTGATCCTGCTCGCCTTCCCGGTGCTGGCGGCGGCGCTGTTCGCCCTGGAGGCCGACCGCAGGTTCGGCGCGCAGATCTACAACGCCGCCAACGGCGGGCCGGTGCTGTGGCAGCACCTGTTCTGGTTCTTCGGCCATCCCGAGGTGTACATCATCGCGCTGCCGTTCTTCGGCATCGTCTCCGAGATCATCCCGGTCTTCTCCCGCAAGCCGATCTTCGGCTACATGGGCCTGGTCGGCGCGACCATCGCGATCACGGGCCTGTCGGTGACGGTGTGGGCGCACCACATGTTCGCGACCGGCGCGGTCATGCTGCCGTTCTTCTCGTTCATGTCCTTCCTGATCGCGGTGCCGACCGGTGTGAAGTTCTTCAACTGGATCGGCACCATGTGGAAGAGTTCGCTGTCCTTCGAGACGCCCATGCTCTGGACGCTGGGCTTCCTGGTCACCTTCCTCTTCGGCGGTCTGACCGGCGTCCTGCTGGCCTCGCCGCCGCTGGACTTCCACGTCACGGACTCGTACTTCGTGGTGGCGCACTTCCACTACGTCGTGTTCGGCACGGTGGTGTTCGCGATGTTCGCCGGCTTCCACTACTGGTGGCCGAAGTTCACCGGCAAGATGCTCGACGAACGGCTCGGCAAGATCACCTTCTGGACGCTGTTCACCGGCTTCCACGGCACCTTCCTCGTCCAGCACTGGCTGGGTGCCGAGGGCATGCCGCGCCGGTACGCGGACTACCTGGCGGCCGACGGCTTCACCGCCCTGAACACGGTGTCGACGATCGCCTCGTTCCTGCTCGGCATGTCGCTCCTGCCGTTCTTCTACAACATCTGGAAGACGGCCAGGTACCACGCACCGGTCGGTGTCGACGACCCGTGGGGCTACGGCCGGTCCCTGGAGTGGGCGACCTCCTGCCCGCCGCCGCGGCACAACTTCGTCACCCTGCCGCGGATCCGCAGCGAGTCGCCGGCGTTCGACCTGCACCACCCGGACATCGCCGCGCTGGACGACCTCGAGAACCACCCCCAGGCTTCCGTGACGGTGGCCCCCGGTGACAAACAGCGATGAGGGCACGGCCCGGCAGCGGGAGGGGCGTGTGAATCCCCGTCAGGACAGCGCCCTCGGCCTGAACCGGCTCGAGGGCCACCTCCTGTGGGCGGCCGAGGTCGAGGAGGCCCGGCGCCGGGCCGACCGGTTCACCGGGGAACTGCCCTGGCTGACGACCGCGCAGCGCGAGGAGGTGGAGCGCGTGTACCGGGCCGACCGGATCGCCGCCTCCCGTGCCACGCTGGAGCGGATCTGCGCACGGGCGGCCGAGCTGCGCGTCGAGTACGAGACCCGCTACCGGCGGTTGCGGGCGCGCTGCGTGGCACTGGCGCTCCTGGCGGTGGCGGGCGGCGCGGGCACGGCGCTCGCCGCGGTCCTCACCCGGTGCTGACGGACCGCTGCCGCGCCGGTCCTCAGCCCAGGCAGGACACGACGAGCGCGGTCGTCGCCGCGGTCTCCGCGAGGCCGCCGAACACGTCGCCGGTCACCCCGCCGAAACGGCGCACGCAGTGCCGCAGCAGCAGTTCGGCCGCGGCGACGGCCGACGCCACCGCGAGCACGGCACGCAGGACGTCCTCCGCCCCCAGCAACGCGCTGCCGGCCGCCGCGAGCCCGGCGACCGCGAGCGCGGCGCCCACCGCGCCCGCCACCGGTACCGTCCCCGCGACCGCCGCGCCCAGCCCCTCCGGCCGGGCGGGCGGCACACCGGCCCGGGCGGCCAGGGTGAGCGCGAGCCGTGCCGCCACCGCCGCCACGACGGCGGCCGACGCGCCCCGCGCCCAGCCGTCGCCGTACGCCTGCGCCAGCGCGGCCACCTGGGCCAGCAGGACGAGGACCAGCGCGAGCACGCCGAACGGGCCGATGTCCGACTGCTTCATGATCCGCAGTGCGTCCTCGGCGGGCTTGGCGCTGCCGAGCCCGTCCGCGGTGTCGGCGAGCCCGTCGAGATGCAGACCCCGGGTCAGGACGGCCGGGACGGCGACCGTGGCGACGGCGGCGAGCAGCGTGCCCGCGCCGAGGAGCAGCAGCAGGAGTCCCACGGCCGCGGCCGCGGCGCCGACCGCCAGTCCGGCCACGGGTGCGCACAGCATCCCGGCGCGTGCGGCCGGCCGGTCCCAGCGGGTGATCCGGACCGGGAGCACGGTGAGCGTGCCGAGGGCGAAGCGCAGGCCGTCGGCGGCGGACGCGGGGGACTCGACGGACGCGGGGACCTCGGGGGTCCCCGGGGTCTCGGGGGTCTCGGGGGAGGAAGGCGCGGGCACCGGCGCAGGTTACCCGGCTCACCGTCCGGTCACCGAGGCGCCTGCTACAGGTGTGGATAAAGTGCCCATATGGGACATTGGCTGGACCGGAACATCATCGAGCCGGGCAAGCTGCCGCTGCTCCTCGCGCTGGCCTCCTTCGTCCTCACCTTCCTGATCACCCGGATGATCACCCGTCTGATCCGGGCAGGAAAAGGGCCGTTCGGCAACGTCACGGCCGGCTCGGTGCACATCCACCACGTGGTGCCCGGGGTCATCCTCATCGTGGCCGGCGGCTTCGGCGCGGTGGCGAGCGGCCGGCACGGCTTCGGTTCGGCCATCAGCGCGGTGATCTTCGGCATGGGCGCGGGACTGGTCCTGGACGAGTTCGCGCTCGTCCTGCACCTGGACGACGTCTACTGGACCGAGGCCGGGCGCAAGAGCGTGGAGATGGTCGTCCTCACCGCCGCGCTGGTCGGACTGCTGCTGGCCGGTTTCACGCCGTTCGGTGTGAACGACCTGTCCGAGGACGAACTCCAGAACCGCGCGGGCGTCGCCGGGAGTGTCGCCGTGAACTTCCTCTTCTCGCTGATCGCGCTGAGCAAGGGCAAGGCGCGGATCGCCGTCTTCGGAGTGATCATCCCGGCCGTGGCGCTGGCCGGCTCGCTGCGGCTGGCCCGGCCGGAGTCGCCCTGGGCCAAGCGCTTCTACCGGCGGCGGCCCCGGGCGCGGGCCAGGTCCATCCTGCGTGCCTACCACCACGACCGCCGGTGGTCCGGCCCCCGCCGGGCCTTCCAGGACTGGATCGGCGGCAAACCGGACCCACCCCGCCCCCTGGACCGGGGCTGACGAACCCCCAGCCGGCCAACGCCCGCCCCTCGGGGGCGCGGGGAACCGCGCGAGCAACCCCCACCCGCCCGCACGTCCGGGTCGAAGGGCAGCGCCCCTGGAGGACGGGACGGGAAGGGGCGGCGGGGGCGAGTGGGAGTCGGAGCCCCCGCCTGCCCCCCGCTCACTCGGACTTCGCAGGCTCCACCGGACGCTCCGGCAGCTCCGCCGCCAGCGCCGCGGCCGACTGCACCAACGGAAGGGCCAGCAACGCACCCGTGCCCTCCCCCACGGTGACCCCCTGCGACAGCAGCGGCTCCAGGGCCATCCGGTCCAGCGCCTTCGCCTGCCCCGGCTCCCCGCTCGCATGCGCCGCCAGCCACCAGTCCGGCGACCTGAACGCCACCCGCTGCGCCACCAGCGCGCACGCCGCCGTCACGACCCCGTCCAGCACGACCGGCGTCTTCCGCACCGCGGACTGCAGCAGGAACCCCGTCATCGCGGTCAGGTCGGCCCCGCCCACCGTCGCCAGCAGCCGCAACTGGTCGCCCAGCACCGGCCGCGCCCGCCGCAGCGCGTCACGGATCGCCGCGCACTTGCGCATCCACGCCAGGTCGTCGATCGCCAGCCCCCCGCGCCCGGTCACCACCGACGCGTCCGTCCCGCACAGCGCGGCCACCAGCACGCCCGCCGCGGTGGTCCCGCCCACGCTCACGTCACCGAGCACCACCAGATCGGTCCCGGAGTCGGCCTCCTCGTCGGCCACGGCCATCCCCGCGCGGAACGCCGCCTCGGCCTCCTGCGGGCTCAGCGCGTCCTCGATGTCGATGCGCCCGCTGCCCCGCCGCACCCGGTGCCGTACGACGTCCTCGGGCAGCGCCCCGGGATCGCAGTCCAGGGCCATGTCGACCACCCGCACCGGCACGCCGAGCCGCCGCGCCAGCACGGACACCGGACGGCCGCCCGCCAGCACCTCCCGCACCAGCTCCACGGCGCTGCCCGCGACCCGCGCGGAGACACCCAGCTCGGCGATCCCGTGATCGCCCGCGAAGAGCACCACCTTCGGCCGCTCGATCGGCCGCACCGGCACCGCGGACTGCGCCGCCGCCAGCCACTCACCCAGGTCGTCGAGACGGCCCAGCGATCCGGGCGGCACGGCCCGGCGCTCCCGGTGCGCCTCGGCGTCGCGGCGCACCCCGCCGTCCGGACGCTCGATCAGATCGGTGAAGTCGTCGATGTCAAGCGAGCTCATTCGCCGAACAGTACCGGCACTGATCGAACACCACGCGGCACCGGTCAGCCCCGCGCACGCGGTCTCACCCCCACCACGCCACCCCGGCGCCGGTCCACTCCGGAAGGCCATCCCCTACGTAACGTTTTGCTCTGATTGCCGGACATCGTCCGATGGTCCGCCCTGTCCCGCGCCCGCCCGCGCACCACCTCCGCGCCGTCCCTCCTCACGCCGGGAGCCGCCCATGTCCGCGCCCACCCCAGACTCCGCGATCCCCGCCCCGCACGGCTCCAAGCGGGTCCACGAGCCGCGCCGCGCGGACTGCCCCTGGTGCGGCTCCGCGCGGCTGCGCAACCGGCTGAGAACCGGTGACCTGCGCCGGCACCGGCCCGGCCTGTTCACCGTCGACGAGTGCCGGGACTGCGGACACACCTTCCAGAACCCCCGCCTCACGGCCGAGGGCCTCGCCTTCTACCGGCGGGCCGTGCGCGGCGCCCCCCGCGACCCCGCCACCGAACGCGTGCTCGCCCTGCACGCCGTACGGCGCCGCCGCCGCGCGGCCGCCCGCGCGATGCTGCCTTTCGGGGAACCGGAGAGCTGGCTGGACGTCGGCACCGGACTCGCCCACTTCCCGCAGACCGCGCGGGAGTACTTCCCCTACACCGCCTTCGACGGGACCGACCTCACCGCGCGCGTCGAGAAGGCCCGTGCGCTCGGCCGTGTCGACGAGGCGCACATCGGTCCGCTGACCGACCCGCGGGTCATGGCCGGGCTGGCCGGCCGCTACGACGTGGTCAGCCTGCTGCACCACCTGGAACACACCACGGACCCCCGCGCGGAACTCCACGCGGCCCTCGACGCCCTGCGGCCCGGCGGCCACCTGCTCATCGAGACCCTGGACCCGCGCTGCGTGTTCGCCGCCCTGTTCGGCCGCTGGTGGCTGCCCTACGACCAGCCCCGCCGACTGCACCTGATGCCCCGGCGCAACCTCCGGGCCGAACTCGAGGAGCGCGGCTGCGCGCTCGTCACCGCCGGGCACCGGGCCGCGCACGTGCCGCACGACCTGGCCGGACTGACCGCCCTCGCCCTCTCCCAGACCCTCCCCGCCCCGGACACCCCCTGGCGTGCCGTCCCGCCGTCCGCGTTCCGGCGGCACCTGCGCACCGTGCTGCTCCGCGCGGGCATCCCGCTCGTGGCCGCCGCCGCGCTGACCGACCTGGCCCTGGCGCCCGTGGTGCGCCACACCCCGTTCGCCAACGCCTACCGGATCATCGCGCGCAAGCCGTGACCGCCCCCCCCGTCACCCCCGCAGGACGACGGCCTGCCCCGCCACCACCAGCAGCACCTGCTCGCACTCCTGCGCGAACGCCGCGTTCAGCCGCCCCAGTTCGTCCCGGTACCGGCGGCCGGACGCGGTGGCGGGCACGATGCCCGAACCCACCTCGTTGGACACCGCGACCACCGTCCGCCGGGTCTCGCGCACCGCGTCCGTCAGCGCCCGCACCCGCCCCCGCAGCGCCCGCTCCCCGCCGTCCGCCCACTCCGCGTCGTCCCACGCGCCCACGGAGTCCATCGCGTCCGTCAGCCACAACGACAGGCAGTCCACCAGCAACGGCGGCCCGTCGTCCTTCAGCAGCGGCACCAGATCGCACGTCTCGACGGTCCGCCACGACCCCGGCCGGCGGTCCTGGTGCGCCGACACCCGCGCCGCCCACTCGGTGTCCCCGTTGCGCGACCCGCCGGTCGCCACGTACAGCACCTCCGGGAACGACTCCAGCCGCCGCTCGGCCTCCACCGACTTGCCCGAACGGGCCCCGCCCAGCACCAGCGTCCGCCGCGGCACGTCGGGCACGTCCTCGTAGGCGCCCACCTCCAGCGTGGTCCCGTCCGGCACGGCACGCGCCCCGGCCGCCGCGAGCCGGCGCCGCGACTCCGCGCCCGGCGGCACGTCGTGGTCCAGGTGGACGGCGACGACATCCGTGGTCGGGCCGACCGCGCCCACCTCCCGCAGCCTCGCCAGCGCGTCCGGACGCCCCACGACGTCCAGCAGCACCATGGCGTACGACTCGGCCGGCCCTTCCAGCCCGGCCGGCGCCCCGCCCGGCGGGAGGTACAGCAGCCGCTGCCCGTCCGGGCCGGTCACCGCGTACCCGGTACCGGGCGCGTCCAGCGCCACGGCCCGCACCCGATGGCCCGTCAGCAGCGCCAGCTCCCGCCCGTCCGGCACCCGTCCCGGCTGCGGCACCCCGGCCGGCACCTCGACCGCGGGGCCGTGGTGCGGGTGCGACAGCAGCACCTGGCGCACGCCACCCAGCGAACGCCCGGCACGGGCGGCCGCGAACGCCGCGCCCGGCGTGAGGTCGAGCAGCAGCGCCCCGTCCACCAGCACCGAGGTGGCGGCCCGCGCGTCCGCACCGAGCGCGGACGCGCACGCGGCGCAGGGACAGTCGGGGCGGGGCAGTCCCGCGGGGGCACCGGTGCCGAGCAGAGTCAGTTCCACGCCCCGATTCTCACCCGCCCCCACAGGCGCTGCCCGTCCGACTACGCTCTTGGTCGGGAGCCGGACCGGGATCCGGCTTCTGTCGTGCAGTGTGGTCATACCCATGGGAGGCGTACATGGCGGCATGGACGTGGCGGTTCGAGAAGGCCGACGGGACGCAGGTCGAGCCCGCGGTGCCGCCGGAGGAGTTCCCCACACAGGGGGACGCCGAGTCCTGGATCGGGGAGAACTGGAAGGCCCTCGCGGAGGGCGGCGCCGACCAGGTACGACTGCTGGAGGACACCACGGAGATCTACGGCCCGATGAGCCTCCACGCTCAGGAGGCGGCCGCGGAAGAGGCGTGAGCCCCTCCGGGGCAGCCGCTCGCGCGGTTCCCCGCGTCCCTCAGGGGCGCGGGGCCCTCAGCCCCGTACCCCGCACAGGTGCAGCAGCGCCGCCACCCCCCGGTAGGGGTCCGTGCGGCCGGCGCGCTCCTCGACCGCGAGCAGGGCGTCCAGGTCGTCCGGGAGCGGTTCGCCGTCCGCCGCCGTGTCGGTGAAGACCCGCACGCCGTACCAGGTGTGCAGCGGCGCCCCGATGCCCGCGAGGGTCGACGTCAGCCGCTTCAGCCCGTACGCCGCCGTGCGGAAGCCCGCCAGCGCCCCGGCCCAGTCGCCGGACAGGCCCGGCCGCATCGCCGGCGCGTCGTCGTTGCGCACCAGCAGGGACAGGAGCCCGCCGGGCGCCAGCATCCTGGCCACGCCGGCCAGCAGCGCGTCCGGATCCTGCACGTCCATGAGCACGCCATGACACAGCACCACGTCGAAGCTGCCCGGGAGGAAGTGCACGCCGGTGTCCCCGGCCTGGCCCTCGATGATCCGCATCCGCTCCCGGACGCCCTCCGGCTGCCCGGCGAGCGCCTCCCGCACGGTCGCGATCATCGCCGCGTCCTGTTCGACGCCGGTCACGTGGTGACCGGCCCGCACCAGCCGGAGCGCCTGCGCACCCCGGCCCATGCCCACGTCGAGCACCCGCAGCCGCCGTCCGACGGGGAAGCGCCCGACTATCTGCTCCTCCAGCTGGCGGGCCACCAGCTCCTCCCGGACGACGTCGCGCAGACCGCCGAGCCGGTCCGGTGCCGCGCCGGCGGCGAACGGCGTGGTGCTCAGGGCCGCTCCCCGCGCTTGACCTGGGGCTTGGGCAGCCGCAGCCGGCGCATCTGGAGCGAGCGCATCAGGGCGTAGGCCACCGCGCCGCGCCGGTTGTCGTCCGGGAAGCGCTCGGCCAGCCGCTTCTTCAGCCGGAAACCGGTGACGAACGAGTCGAGCACGATCATCACGATGACCACCAGCCACAGCAGCAGCGCGACGTTCTGCAGCTGGGGCACCGGGACCATGCTCAGGACCAGGATGACCACGGCCATCGGCAGGAAGTACTCCGCGATGTTGAACCGCGAGTCCACGAAGTCGCGCGCCAGCCGGCGCACCGGCCCCTTGTCACGGGCGGGCAGATAGCGCTCGTCGCCGCTGGCCAGCGCCTGGCGCTGGCGCTCCAGCGCGGCACGGCGCTCCTCACGCTGCCGCTTGGCGGCCTCCTTGCGCGTCATCGACGTGTTGGCCACGCTGCGGCGCTGCGACTGGGCCACGCTGCGCTTGGGTGTGGGGCGGCCCTTGGGGGCCTCCGGGTGACGGGTCTGCTTGGAGTCGGTCACCGTCGCCTTGTCGGCGACCGATGCCTTCTCTTCCTTGGCACGGCTACGGAACACAAAACCCAAGGGTACGGGGTGCCCGGGGTTGGACCCCAGCCCCGTGGGGAACGATCCGGCAACACCGGACGTCTCCAAAAGGACAGAGGGGACGTTGCGCGGATCTCCGGGCGGGCCGGCCGGCCGGCCCCGGGGACCACCTACTCCCTACGCCGGATCGGAAGGGGACTCAGTCGTCCTTGGGGATGAGCGCATCCGTCCCCGAACAGTGCGGTAATGGACGCAGGGCCCGTACTGTGGGTTCTGTCGCAGGTGCTGGAGCTGGAGTCGGTCAGAAGGGGGCGCGCGAAGCCCATGAGCGGTGTCATGAAGCGTATGGGGATGATCTTCCGCGCGAAGGCGAACAAGGCCCTTGACCGGGCCGAGGACCCGCGCGAGACCCTCGATTACTCGTACCAGAAGCAGCTGGAGCTGCTCCAGAAGGTCCGTCGCGGCGTCGCCGACGTGGCGACCTCCCGCAAGCGGCTGGAGCTCCAGCTCAACCAGCTCCAGTCCCAGTCGGGCAAGCTGGAGGACCAGGGCCGCAAGGCGCTCGCGCTCGGCCGTGAGGACCTGGCGCGCGAGGCGCTCTCCCGCCGCGCCGCGCTCCAGCAGCAGGTGACGGACCTGGAGACGCAGCACGCCACGCTGCAGGGCGAGGAGGAGAAGCTCACCCTGGCGGCCCAGCGCCTCCAGGCCAAGGTGGACGCCTTCCGCACCAAGAAGGAGACCATCAAGGCCACCTACACCGCCGCCCAGGCGCAGACCCGGATCGGCGAGGCCTTCTCCGGCATCTCCGAGGAGATGGGCGACGTCGGGCTGGCGATCCAGCGTGCCGAGGACAAGACCGCCCAGCTCCAGGCGCGGGCCGGCGCGATCGACGAACTGCTCGCCTCCGGGGCCCTGGACGACCAGTCCGGGATGCACAAGGACGACATCCAGGCCGAGCTGGACCGGCTCTCCGGTGGTACGGATGTGGAGCTGGAACTGCAGCGGATGAAGGCCGAGCTGGCCGGAGGCGACGCCGGTGACCGACAGGCCATCGAGGGCGGCGACGCGTCGCAGCAGCCCCGGCAGCAGCCGCAGGACACCCCGCGCTTCGACAAGCAGTAGCCCACGCCGAGGAGGGCGACATGATCGTACGGATCATGGGGGAGGGGCAGGTGACGCTGGCCGAGAGCCGGCTCGCCGAACTGAACGAGCTGGACGAGGAACTGCTCGCCGAGATGGAGAACGGCGACGGGCCGGGCTTCCGTGCGACCTTGCAGGCGCTGCTGGCCAGGGTCCACGAACTCGGCGAGCCCCTGCCGGACGATTCCCTGGAGCCCTCCGACCTGATCCTGCCGTCTCCGGACGCCACCCTGGAGGAGGTCAAGGAACTGCTGAGCGACGACGGCCTCATCCCGGGCGGCTGACCGGCGCCGGTCGGACCGGCCCGGGCCGGAGGGGGACGGGGGACACGGTCCCGGCGGGCGTGCACCCGGTTACCGTGAACTCCCGTGACCACTCTGACGCGCGCCCGCTGCCGGGCACGGGCCCACCCCTTCGCGATGGACGCGGCCCTGGCCGCGGGCGTCCTCGTGTGCATGGTCGCCGGCTCCTTCGTCGAACCGCGCGGCCCCGAGGGCGTCGACTGGGAGCTGCGCATCCCCGACCCGCTCAGCCTGGTCCTCATGACCCTCGGCGCCGCCGCGCTCGTCTTCCGCCGCCGCGCCCCCCGTACGGTGCTCGCGCTGGCCGGCGGCGCCTCCGTGGCCGAGTCCGTCACCGGTGACCCCCGCGCACCCGTGGTCATGTGTGCCGTCGTCGCGCTCTACACCGTCGCCTCGACCACCGACCGTCCCACCACCTGGCGGGTCGGCCTGCTCACCATGACCGTCCTCACCGGCACCGCGATGGCCGTCGGCCCCCTGCCCTGGTACGCCCAGGAGAACCTGGCGATCTTCGCCTGGACCGGCATCGGCGCCACCGCCGGGGACGCGGTCCGCAGCCGCCGCGCCTTCGTGCAGGCGATCCGGGAGCGCGCCGAACGGGCCGAGCGCACCCGTGAGGAGGAGGCCCGCCGCCGGGTCGCCGAGGAACGCCTGCGCATCGCCCGGGACCTGCACGACGTGGTCGCCCACCACATCGCCCTGGTCAACGTCCAGGCGGGAGTCGCCGCCCACGTCATGGACAGGCGGCCCGACCAGGCCAAGGAGGCCCTCGCCCACGTCCGCGAGGCCAGCCGCTCCGCGCTGGGCGAGCTGCGCGCCACCGTCGGGCTGCTGCGTCAGTCCGGCGACCCCGAGGCGCCCACCGAGCCCGCGCCCGGCCTGGACCGCCTCGACGAGCTCGCGGGAACGTTCCGCAGCGCCGGACTGCGCGTCGAGGTCGCCCGCACGGACCAGGGGACCGAACTCCCCGCCGCCGTCGACCTGGCCGCCTACCGGATCGTCCAGGAGGCCCTGACCAACGTGCAGAAGCACGCCGGCACCAGGGCGCGGGCGGAGGTCAGCGTCGTACGCGTCGGACCCCACATCGAGGTCACCGTCCTCGACGACGGCAGCGGCGAGGGCCACGAGCAGGCCCCCGCCGGCGGCGGGCACGGACTGCTCGGCATGCGCGAGCGCGTCACCGCCCTGCGGGGCACCCTCACCACCGGTCCCCGTTACGGCGGCGGTTTCCGCGTCCATGCGATCCTTCCCGTCAAGACCCACACGTCCGCGGCCGGGGACGGCCGCCCGTGACCACCGCGCCGCTGGAGCCCGTATGACGATCCGTGTCCTGCTCGCCGACGACCAGGCGCTGCTGCGGAGCGCCTTCCGGGTGCTCGTCGACTCCGAGCCGGACATGGAGGTGGTGGGGGAGGCGTCCGACGGCGCGGAGGCGGTCCGGCTGGCCCGGGAGCGGCGCGCCGACGTCGTCCTCATGGACATCCGGATGCCCGGCACCGACGGGCTCGCCGCCACCCGCATGATCGGCGCGGACCCCGAACTCGCCGGGGTCCGGGTGGTGATACTGACGACCTTCGAGGTCGACGACTACGTGGTGCAGTCGCTGCGGGCCGGCGCGTCCGGCTTCCTCGGCAAGGGCTCCGAGCCCGAGGAGATGCTGAACGCCATCCGGATCGCCGCCGAGGGGGAGGCGCTGCTGTCCCCGATGGCCACCAAGGGACTGATCGCCCGCTTCCTCGCCCAGGAGGGACCGGGTGGCGACGACGGCCGGGACCCGGCCCGTGCCGAACGGCTCGGGTCGCTCACGGTGCGCGAGCGCGAGGTCCTGGTCCAGGTGGCGGGCGGGCACTCCAACGACGAGATCGCCGAACGCCTCGAAGTCAGCCCGCTGACCGTGAAGACCCACGTCAACCGCGCCATGGCCAAGCTGGGTGCCCGTGACCGGGCCCAACTGGTGGTCATTTCCTACGAGTCGGGGCTGGTCCGTCCAAGGGTGGAGTGAGCCGCACGGGGCGTACTGCGGCGGGAGTACGTGCCGTAGGAGGAATTGGACCTCGGGTCTAGGGATCGGCCCTCATCGATGGACCAGGGTGTAGAGCGGGCGCCCACTCGCGCGCCCGGCTCCCGGACTCCTGCCGCTCCACGGAAAAGAGACCCTGACCATGTCCTGGCTGTCCAGATTCAGCCTCGCGCAACGAGCGCTGATCGGACTGATGTCGATCATCGCGCTCGTCTTCGGGGCGATCGCGATACCCCAGCTCAAGCAGCAGCTTCTGCCGACCATCGAACTGCCCATGGTGTCCGTGATCGCCCCGTACCAGGGCGCGTCCCCGGACGTGGTCGAGTCGCAGGTCGTCGAACCCATCGAGGACGGCCTGGAGGCCGTCGACGGCATCTCCGGCGTCACCTCGACGGCGAGCGAGGGCAACGCCGTGATCATGGCGTCCTTCGACTACGGCAACGACACCCAGCAGCTCGTCGCCGACGTCCAGCAGGCCGTCAACCGGGCCGGCGCCCGCCTCCCGGACGACGTCGACCCGCAGGTCGTCGCCGGCTCCACCGACGACATCCCGACCGTGGTGCTCGCGGCCACCTCCGGCAAGGACCAGCAGGCGCTCGCCGACGAGCTGGACCGCACCGTGGTGCCCGCGCTGGAGAACATCGACGGCGTCGGCCAGGTGACGGTGGACGGCGTACGCGACCTCCAGGTCACCGTCACCCCGGACACCGCGAAGCTGGTGAAGGCGGGGCTCACCGCGCAGTCGCTGGCGGGGGCCCTCCAGGCGGGCGGGGCGACCGTGCCGGCCGGCTCGTTCGACGAGGGCGGCGCCAACCGCACCGTCCAGGTGGGCGGCGCGTTCACCTCGCTGCGGCAGATCGAGGATCTGAGGGTCACCGGCGAGCCGGGCAAGGGCAGGCCGGTCCGCCTCGGCGACGTCGCCACCGTCACGGAGGAGGAGTCCAGGGCCGACTCCCTCACCCGCACCAACGGCAGGCCCAGCCTCGCCGTGATGGCGACCATGGACCACGACGGCAGCGCGGTCGCCATCTCCGAGGCCGTCCAGGACAAGCTTCCCGGCCTGCGCGAGGACCTGGGTGACGGCGCCACGCTGACCGTCGTCAGCGACCAGGGCCCGGCCGTGGCCAAGGCCATCGACGGCCTGACCACCGAGGGCGCGCTCGGTCTGCTCTTCGCCGTCCTGGTGATCCTGGTCTTCCTCGCGTCGGTCCGCTCCACCCTGGTCACGGCCGTGTCCATCCCGCTGTCCGTGGTCCTCGCGCTGATCGTGCTGTGGACGCGCGACCTGTCGCTGAACATGCTGACGCTGGGCGCCCTGACCATCGCCGTCGGCCGGGTCGTGGACGACTCCATCGTCGTCCTGGAGAACATCAAGCGGCATCTCGGCTACGGAGAGGAACGCCACTCGGCGATCATGAACGCGGTGCGCGAGGTGGCGGGCGCGGTGACGTCCTCGACGCTCACCACCGTGGCCGTGTTCCTGCCGATCGGCCTGGTCGGCGGCATGGTGGGCGAGCTGTTCGGCTCGTTCAGCCTCACCGTCACGGCGGCGCTGCTGGCGTCCCTGCTGGTGTCGCTGACGGTCGTCCCGGTGCTGTCGTACTGGTTCCTGCGCGCCCCGAAGGGCACCCCGGAGGACGCCGAGGAGGCGCGCAGGACCGCGGAGGAGAAGGAGGCCAGGAGCCGCCTCCAGCGCCTCTACGTCCCCGTGCTGCGCTTCGCCACCCGGCGCAGGCTCACCAGCGTGGCCATCGCGGTCGTCGTCCTGATCGGCACCTTCGCCATGGCGCCGCTGCTGAAGACCAACTTCTTCGACCAGGGCGAGCAGCAGGTCCTCACCGTCCGTCAGGAGCTGGAGCCCGGCACCAGTCTGGCCGCGACCGACGCCCGGGCACGGAAGGTCGAGAAGCTGCTCGGCGCCACCGAGGGCGTCGAGGACTACCAGGTGACGGTCGGCTCGTCCGGCTTCATGGCGGCCTTCGGCGGCGGCACCGACACCAACCAGGCCATGTACCAGGTGATGCTGGAGGACTCCGCGTCCGCGCAGGACGTGCAGGACCGCATCGAGAAGGGCCTCGGCGAACTCGACGGCATCGGCACCACCACGATCGCGGCCGGTGACGGCTTCGGCAGCCAGGACCTGAGCGTCGTCGTCAAGGCGGCCGACGCCCAGGTGCTGCGCAAGGCGGCGGACCAGGTGCGCGACGCGGTCGCCTCCCTGGACGACGTCACGGACGTCAGCAGCGACCTGGCGCGGAGCGTGCCCCGCGTCTCCGTGAAGGCCAACGACAAGGCGGCCGCGGCCGGGTTCGACGACCGGACCCTCGGCGCGGCCGTCGCCCAGGCGGTGCGCGGCACCCCGGCCGCCAAGGCGGTCCTCGACGACACCGAGCGCGACGTCGTCATCCGCTCGGCCCAGCCGGCCACCACCGTGGAGGAGCTGAGGAACCTGCGTCTGGGCCCGGTGAAGCTGAGTGACGTCGCCACGGTCGAGGTGGTCGACGGCCCCGTCTCCATGACCCGGATCGACGGTCAGCGCGCGGCCACCGTCACCGCGAAGCCGACCGGGGACAACACGGGCGCGGTGAGCGCGGACCTCCAGTCGAAGATCGGCTCGCTGACGCTGCCGGCGGGCGCGACGGCGGAGATCGGCGGTGTCTCCGAGGACCAGGACGAGGCGTTCGCCAACCTGGGCCTGGCCATGCTGGCCGCGATCGCGCTCGTCTTCATGCTGCTGGTCGGCACCTTCCGGTCGCTCGCCCAGCCGCTGATCCTGCTGGTGTCCATCCCGTTCGCGGCGACCGGCGCCATCGGCCTGCTGCTGGTCACCGGTACCCCGATGGGCGTCCCGGCGATGATCGGCATGCTGATGCTCATCGGCATCGTGGTCACCAACGCGATCGTGCTGATCGACCTGATCAACCAGTACCGCGAGCGGGGCCACGGCGTCGTCGAGGCGGTGCTGGAGGGCGGCCGCCACCGTCTGCGGCCGATCCTGATGACGGCCCTGGCGACGATCTTCGCCCTGCTGCCGATGGCGCTCGGCGTCACCGGTGAGGGCGGCTTCATCGCCCAGCCGCTCGCCGTGGTGGTGATCGGCGGTCTGATCACGTCGACGCTGCTGACCCTGCTGCTCGTGCCGACGCTCTACGCGATGCTGGAGCTGCGCAAGGAGCGCCGCGCGGAGAAGCGCGCGGCGAAGAAGGGCGGGTCCGCGCGGCCGGAGCCTTCGCGGGGGCCGAAGCCGGCCCAGGTCTGACGACCGTCCGTACGCCTGGCTCGTGACGACGGAGGGGCGCCCCGTGCACGCACGGGGCGCCCCTTCCACGTGCCGGCCCTACGGCAGCGCCAGCATCCGCTCCAGCGCCAGCTTCGCGAACGCCTCCGTCTCCTTGTCCACCTCGATGCGGTTGACCAGGTTGCCCTCGGCGAGGGATTCCAGTGCCCACACCAGGTGGGGGAGGTCGATGCGGTTCATGGTGGAGCAGAAGCAGACCGTCTTGTCGAGGAAGACGATCTCCTTGCCCTCGGACGCGAAACGGTTCGCCAGCCGGCGTACGAGGTTGAGCTCGGTGCCGATGGCCCACTTGGAGCCGGCCGGGGCCGCCTCCAGCGTCTTGATGATGTACTCCGTCGAGCCGACGTAGTCCGCCGCGGCCACGACCTCGTGCCTGCACTCGGGGTGCACCAGCACGTTCACACCCGGGATGCGCTCGCGCACGTCGTCGACCGAGTCGAGGCTGAACCGGCCGTGCACCGAGCAGTGACCGCGCCACAGGATCATCTTCGCCGCGCGCAGCTCGTCGGCCGTCAGCCCGCCGTTCGGCTTGTGCGGGTTGTAGACGACGCAGTCCTCCAGGGACATCCCCATGTCCCGTACCGCCGTGTTGCGGCCCAGGTGCTGGTCGGGGAGGAAGAGGACCTTCTCGCCCTGTTCGAAGGCCCAGTCGAGGGCCCGCCTGGCGTTGGAGGAGGTGCAGATGGTGCCGCCGTGCTTACCGGTGAAGGCCTTGATGTCGGCGGAGGAGTTCATGTACGAGACGGGGACGACCTGCTCGGCCACCCCGGCCTCGGTCAGCACGTCCCAGCACTCGGCGACCTGCTCGGCGGTGGCCATGTCGGCCATGGAGCAGCCGGCCGCCAGGTCGGGCAGGACGACCTTCTGCCCGTCGCCGGTGAGGATGTCCGCCGACTCGGCCATGAAGTGCACACCGCAGAAGACGATGTACTCGGCCTGCGGGCGCGCGGCGGCGTCGCGGGCCAGCTTGAAGGAGTCGCCCGTGACGTCGGCGAACTGGATGACCTCGTCGCGCTGGTAGTGGTGGCCGAGCACGAAGACCTTGTCCCCGAGCTTCTCCTTGGCGGCGCGGGCGCGCTCCACCAGGTCCGGGTCGGACGGCGAGGGGAGGTCGCCGGGACACTCCACGCCGCGCTCGCTCCTGGGGTCGGCCTCACGGCCGAGGAGCAACAGGGCGAGGGGCGTCGGCTGTACGTCGAGCTCCCGGGTCTGGGCGGTGGTCACGGCACGCACCCTTTCTGTTTCTGGCGACTTCTCGTCGAAATGACGCTATCTATCATAACCGGTTCACGTCACTTTGACGACGGCCATAGCGTCCATGTGACGTGAATCCCGGCGGGCGCCCGTTCATTCCCGGAACCCCCCGCGGGAGCCGGTTTCCGCTCCGCACGGCGTGTGCGAGCATGAGGGGGAAGGCGAGGAAGAACACGCCCGGCCCGGAATGAATCCGCGGTCCCGTCGGTTGCAACCGTCGGCAAGCAGTCTCCGTACAACCCGGGAGAGATGTAGATGTCCGTATCGGACGAGACCACCACCGTCACCGACGGCATCGTTCTGACCGACGCCGCCGCGTCCAAGGTCAAGGCCCTGCTCGACCAGGAAGGCCGTGACGACCTCGCCCTGCGTGTGGCCGTCCAGCCCGGTGGCTGCTCCGGCCTGCGCTACCAGCTCTTCTTCGACGAGCGTTCGCTCGACGGCGACGTGGTGAAGGACTTCGGCGGTGTGAAGGTCGTCACCGACCGCATGAGCGCTCCGTACCTGGGCGGCGCCACCGTCGACTTCGTCGACACCATCGAGAAGCAGGGCTTCACGATCGACAACCCGAACGCCACCGGCTCCTGCGCCTGCGGCGACTCCTTCAGCTGAGCCGGGGTCTTTCCCGGACAGCACAGGACGAAGGCGGCGGCCCCTCCGACAGGGCCGCCGCCTTCGTGCTGTCTCCGCCCGGTCCTACCGGGTGGGCGGGGCCGGCAGCCGGGCGCCGTCCTTGCGCAGCGGCACGGGCTCGCCGTCCGTGTCCACCACCTCGCGGCCGCCGAGCGGCCCGTCCAGCCGCACTGTCTGCTGGTACTGCTTGGCGATCAGGATGCACACCTTGTCCGGCCAGGGCGTCTCGGTCACCCGCACCGTCACCTCGCCGCCCTTCTCGCTCGCCGTCGCCCGGTAGTCGGCGCACACACCGCCCGTGAAGGTCACGGTCAGCTCGTCGCCCTCGGCGGTGTAGCCCTCGACGTCGGCCTCACGGGTGGAGGGGGCGGCGGTCGGCCGGTCACCGGGCCCGGAGGGGGCGGGGCTGGCCTCCCCGGACGGTGCCGCGGAGGCGATGTACCGCGGGTCCACCGCCGGATGCGTCACGGTGAGCGTGCCCCGCGCGTTCGGCGGCACCACCTCGAACAGCCAGGACGGCACCAGCGCCGGCCGGCCGTCCACGGAGTGCGCCGCCAGCCCGAACACCGCCTTCTGCACCGTCAGGGTGTCCTGCTCGGGAGAGATGCCCGGCGTCCCGCAGGAGGTGCCCCCCTGCTCCTCGTCCAGGGGTACGGGACTGGCGCAGCCGCCGATTCCGACGTCACGCCCGGCTCCCGGTGCCGCGTTCATCAGGGCCAGCGCCCTGCCGGCGCTCACCGTGGGGTACACGTCCCCCTTCACCGGCTCGGCGAGCCGGCCGTTGCCGCCGACCACCTCGCCCCCGGCCCCGACGACCACGCCGGTCGTCCAGCCGTACGTCGGCAGCCCGCCGACCTCCGGGTCGGCGTTCACCACGCGGTTGCCGCCCATGATCTGGCTCGCGTCGAGCTTCGCGTCGTCCTGCCCCGCGGCCTTCAGGACGGGCGCCGCGGCCTTCTTCGCGGCGGCCTCGCTCACCGCGGGACCCCCGCCGCCGGACGGGGGCTTGCAGGTGGCGCCCTTGCAGTTGTCGGTGCCCGGGGTGCTCCGGCTGTACGTCCACGAGCCGGGAGCCTCCCGGTCCACCCGCAGGGTGGGCCCGGAGCCGTCCTGGCCGCCGATCCGCCAGGACCCGCCCTCCGCGACCGGTTTCCCCTCCAGCCCCAGCGCCTCCGCCAGCGTGACCACCTGCTGCCGGGTGACCTGGCCCCGGAAGCGGTGCACCGGCGCGGAGCCGGGACCGCCCGGGAGGGGGCCGTCGGCACGGTAGGTGGCGCCGTAGGGGTTGGGTTCGCCGGGGGCGATGCCGTTCGTGGCGTCCTCCGAGTGGCCGTCGAGGACGAGCGGCGGGGGAGTGGCGTCCCCGTTCGCCCCCGGTGCCGTACCGCCGCCCCCCGAGCCGCCGGCGGTACTGGCGGCCAGATAGGCCCCGCCACCGCCGACGAGCAGCACCGCGGCGGCGACGGAGGCGATCAGCGCGGGCGAACGCCGCCGCGCCTGGCCCCCGGCGGGCTCCTCGCCGGAGCGGGGGCCGCCGGCCGGGTGTCCGGCGACCAGGGTCTCGTCCCCGCCGGGCTCCGGCCCGTCTTCCCCGGGCCCCTCGGCACCGGCGTCCGGTTCCGTCGTGTCCGGCTCCGCGCCGGCGGACTCCCGGTCCTGCGGTTGCCGTCCTGCGGGCTCCCGGTCCCGCGGTTCCGCAGTGCCGGATTCCTGCTTCCGCTGTTCCGGGGTGGCGGGCTCCCGCTTCTCCGCCGCCGGAGTCGGGGACTCCCCGTCCCGCCGTCCCGGGGCGCCCGTCTCTCCGTCGCTGTCCGAAGCGCCCCCCGTGTCGCGCGTACTGCCGTCGGCGGCGCGCGCCTCGGCGTCGTCGTTGTCGGGTCGCTCGGTGGTCACCGCATCGCTCCTTCGGCCGCACAACTGTCCCGGGAGACCCATGCCCGGCCGCACCGGGGCCGCTGACGGGTCGTATCCCGCATCCCCCCGACGGGGGACGGCGATGGGACGCAGCGGGGGAGCGCACGGTTCCCCGGGGCGGCTCAGTCGCCGTAGTCGGACATCGCGTCCAGCAGCCGGGCGGACGCCACGGGCACCTTCACGCCGTGGATCAGGGACGGGGAGACCGGCCGGGCGGCGGCCCGGTCCGGGACCGTCCAGTGGGGCACCATCCGGGCGCAGTCGCCGCGCAGCGACGCCAGGTCGCCCTCGAGGTCGGCCGGGGCGGAGGAGTGGACCTTGATGTTCATCATGTCGGCACCGTATGCACGACGAAGGTCACGAAGAAAGAGCTACTATCGGGTAGTTTTGGCTGCTTCTACGGGCCGCTGCCACCCGGTAGCGTGAAGTGTCAACCCGCCTCCCTCAGGAGAATCCACGCCGTGCGCATCGCAGTCACCGGCTCCATCGCCACCGACCACCTCATGACCTTCCCCGGTCGCTTCGCCGACCAGTTCGTCGCGGACCAGCTGCACACGGTCTCGCTGTCCTTCCTGGTCGACAATCTCGACGTGCGCCGGGGTGGCGTGGGGGCGAACATCGCCTTCGGGATGGGCCAGCTCGGCACCCGCCCGATCCTGGTCGGGGCCGCCGGCTTCGACTTCGACGAGTACCGGGCCTGGCTGGACCGGCACGGCGTCGACACCGACTCCGTCCGCATCTCCGACACGCTGCACACCGCCCGTTTCGTGTGCACCACGGACTCCGACCACAACCAGATCGGCTCCTTCTACACGGGCGCGATGAGCGAGGCCCGCCTGATCGAGCTGAAGACCGTGGCCGACCGCGTGGGCGGCCTCGACCTGGTCTCCATCGGGGCCGACGACCCCGAGGCGATGCTCCGGCACACCGAGGAGTGCCGCACCCGCGGCATCCCGTTCGCCGCCGACTTCTCCCAGCAGATCGCCCGGATGAACGGCGAGGAGATCCGGATACTGCTGGAAGGGGCGACCTACCTCTTCTCCAACGAGTACGAGAAGGGGCTCATCGAGACGAAGACCGGCTGGAGCGACGCGGAGATCCTCGACCGGGTCGGCCACCGCATCACCACCCTCGGCGCCCGCGGCGTCCGCATCGAGCGGGCCGGCGAGGAGACGATCGAGGTCGGGTGCCCCGACGAGGAGACCAAGGCCGACCCGACCGGCGTGGGCGACGCCTTCCGCGCGGGCTTCCTCTCGGGACTGGCGTGGGGCGTTCCGCTGGAGCGGGCGGCGCAGGTCGGCTGCATGCTGGCGACGCTCGTCATCGAGACGGTCGGCACGCAGGAGTACCAGCTGCGCCGGGGCCACTTCATGGAGCGCTTCACCAAGGCGTACGGGGACGAGGCGGCGGAAGAGGTCCGCGCGCACCTGAGCTGAGCGGCGCGCCTCGGGTGCGTGGGGGCTGGTGGCGCCCACGCGGCGGAGTCGCACATCGACACAGCCCCGCGCCCCCGAGCGGATCAGCCGGTCCGGCGGACCACGTAGACCGAGCCCCGGTCCGCCGGTTCCTCGCCCACGTACTCCTGGCCGCGCATCTCGCACCACGCCGGGATGTCCAGGCGGGCCGCCTCGTCGTCGGCCAGGACACGGACCGTGCCGCCCACCGGGACGTCCTCGATGACCTTGGCCAGCTCGATCACCGGGATCGGGCAGCGCCGGCCCAGCGCGTCCACGACCAGGGCCTCGTCCCGCTCCCGTGTCACCACCTCACGGACGGGCACCGGCGCCCCGAGCTTCTCCCGCACCCCGGCCACCACCTCCGGCAGGACGGCCAGGAAGCGCTCGACGTCCTCCTCCCGCGTGCCGGGCGGCAGCGAGACCCGGATGTTGCCCTCGCTGAGCACCCCCATCGCCCTGAGCACATGGCTCGGCGTCAGCGTGCTGCTCGTGCAGGACGACCCGGACGACACGGAGAATCCGGTGCGGTCCAGCTCGTGCAGCAGGGTCTCCCCGTCGACATAGAGACAGGAGAAGGTGACGATCCCCGGCAGCCGCCGCCGCGGGTCGCCGACCACCTCCACGTCCGGCACCAGCCGCGGCACCCGCGCACGGATCCGCTCCGTCAGCTCCCGCAGCCGTACCGACTCCTGAGCAGCCTCCGCCCGCACCGCCCGCAGGGACGCCGCCGCGGCCACGATCGCCGGCAGGTTCTCGAACCCGGCCGCCCGCCCCGACTCCCGTTCGTCCCGCGGCCCCTGGGGCGCGAACCGCACCCCCTTGCGCACGACGAGCAGTCCCGCGCCGGACGGCCCGCCCCACTTGTGCGCGCTCGCCGCGAGCAGCGACCAGTCGCCCTCCACCGGCCCCCAGCCCAGCGACTGGGCCGCGTCCACCAGCAGCGGCACCCCCGCCGCCCGGCACGCCTCGGCCACCTCGGCCACCGGCTGCACGGTCCCCACCTCGTGGTTGGCCGACTGCAGACACGCCAGCGCGGTGTCCGGCCGCAGCGCCTCGGCGTACGCGGACGGGCTCACGGCGCCCGTGCGGTCCACCGCGACCTCGGTGACCGCCCCGCCGCCGGCGTGGTGAGCCTCCGCCGCATGGAGCACAGAAGAGTGTTCGACCGCTGACACGATCAGGTGGTGCCCGGCGCGCCGCCGTCCGGCCAGCGCCCCCGCGATCCCGGAGTGCACCGCCCGGGTGCCGGAGGGCGTGAACACCAGCTCGTCCGGCCGGCACCCCACCGCCTCCGCCGCGGCCTCCCGCGCCGCGTCCAGCAGCAGCCGCGCCCGCCGCCCCTCCCGGTAGAGGCGGGCGGGATCCGCCCATCCCTCGTCGAGCGAGGCCGTCAACGCCTGACGGGCAACGGGATGAAGGGGAGCGGCGGAAGCGGCATCGAAGTAGGACACACCCCCACGCTAAGCGCCCCCGAGGGGCGCGGGGAACCGCACGGCCAGGCACGACGCCGCCGCGGCCGCGGAACGACCCCTACCCCCCGGCCCATGAGGCGCTCGGTGTAACCCGCGGCGCGTATGGCCCCCCTCCCCGCAACCCCCCGGAGGGCGTCGGCTAGGGTTTGGTCCGCATAAACATCCAAACCCCTGCCCGACGCAGGGCGGCGACCGACCAGCGAGAAGGCAGGCCGCAGCCAATCCGCGCGGGCGAGACTCTCGGGAAGGCGCTACGTGAGTCCCAACGGCTCCGACCGCTCGCCGCGGCGCCCGATGCGGCGGAAGCTGCTGCAGGCACTGACCGCGGGCCTGGTCCTGGCGACCGCCACCGGTTGCACATGGGAGGACTTCCCCCGCCTTGGTATGCCCACCCCCACCACGGAAGAGGCTCCGCGGATCCTCTCCCTGTGGCAGGGATCCTGGGCCGCCGCGCTCGTCGTCGGCGTGCTGGTGTGGGGCCTGATCCTGTGGAGTGCATTCTTCCACCGGCGCAGCCGCACCAAGGTGGAGGTACCTCCGCAGACCCGGTACAACATGCCCATCGAGGCGCTGTACACGGTGGTTCCGCTCATCATCGTCTCGGTGTTCTTCTATTTCACCGCCCGCGACGAATCCGAGCTGCTGAAGCTCGAGAAGAGTCCCGACGTCACGGTCAACGTGGTCGGCTTCCAGTGGAGCTGGTGCTTCAACTACGTCGAGAACGTCGACGGTTCCACGGGCGACGCCAAGAAGTCCAAGGAACTGGAAGCGATTCCGGACCGCTACAAGGACGCCTTCCCGGCGAACGCCGGCGGTGCCTACGACTGCGGTGTCCCGGGCACCCGGAACCCGCAGACCAACAACCCGGGCCCCACCCTGTGGCTGCCCGAGGGCAAGCGGGTCCGCTTCGTGCTGACCTCGCGTGATGTCATCCACTCCTTCTGGGTGGTGCCGTTCCTGATGAAGCAGGACGTCATCCCGGGCCACACCAACGCCTTCGAGGTGACCCCCAACCGTGAGGGCACCTTCCTCGGCAAGTGCGCCGAGCTCTGCGGCGTCGACCACTCCCGGATGCTGTTCAACGTGAAGGTCGTCTCCCCCGAGCGCTACGAGCAGCACCTGAAGGACCTCGTGAAGAAGGGGCAGACCGGTTACGTGCCCGCCGGCATCGGACAGACGGGCCCTGAGAAGAACCGGGAGTCGAACATCCTGTGAGCATCCTCAATCAACCTCAGGGTGCCGAGGCAGCCGGGTCCCACTACGAGGACGAGCTGCCCGTGCGGCGCCAGAACCGTGGCGGCGTCGTGGTCAAGTGGCTGACGACCACGGACCACAAGACGATCGGCACCATGTATCTGGTGACGTCGTTCGTGTTCTTCGTCATCGGTGGCGTGATGGCGCTCGTCATGCGCGCCGAGCTGGCCCGGCCGGGTCTGCAGATCGTGTCGAACGAGCAGTTCAACCAGGCGTTCACGATGCACGGCACGATCATGCTGCTGATGTTCGCGACGCCGCTGTTCGCCGGTTTCGCGAACTGGATCATGCCACTGCAGATCGGCGCGCCCGACGTGGCGTTCCCGCGGCTGAACATGTTCGCCTACTGGCTCTACCTGTTCGGCTCGCTGATCGCGGTCGCCGGCTTCCTCACCCCGGACGGCGCCGCCGGCTTCGGCTGGTTCGCCTACTCCCCGCTGTCGGACGCGGTCCGCTCGCCGGGCATCGGCGCCGACATGTGGATCATGGGCCTGGCGTTCTCCGGCTTCGGCACGATCCTCGGCTCGGTCAACTTCATCACCACGATCATCTGCATGCGCGCTCCGGGCATGACGATGTTCCGCATGCCGATCTTCACCTGGAACGTGCTGCTGACCGGTGTGCTGGTCCTGCTCGCCTTCCCGGTGCTGGCGGCGGCGCTGTTCGCCCTGGAGGCGGACCGCAAGTTCGGGGCGCACATCTTCGACTCGGCCAACGGCGGGGCGCTGCTGTGGCAGCACCTGTTCTGGTTCTTCGGTCATCCCGAGGTGTACATCATCGCGCTGCCGTTCTTCGGCATCGTCTCCGAGATCATCCCGGTCTTCTCCCGCAAGCCGATGTTCGGCTACATGGGCCTGATCGGCGCGACCATCGCGATCGCGGGTCTCTCGGTGACGGTGTGGGCGCACCACATGTACGTCACGGGCGGCGTGCTGCTGCCGTTCTTCTCCTTCATGACCTTCCTGATCGCGGTACCGACCGGTGTGAAGTTCTTCAACTGGATCGGCACCATGTGGAAGGGCAGTCTCTCCTTCGAGACACCGATGCTCTGGACGCTGGGCTTCCTGATCACCTTCACCTTCGGTGGTCTGACCGGCGTCATCCTGGCCTCGCCGCCGCTGGACTTCCACGTCTCCGACAGCTACTTCGTGGTGGCGCACTTCCACTACGTCGTCTTCGGCACGGTGGTGTTCGCGATGTTCGCCGGCTTCCACTTCTGGTGGCCGAAGTTCACCGGCAAGATGCTCGACGAGCGTCTCGGCAAGATCACCTTCTGGACGCTGTTCGTGGGCTTCCACGGCACCTTCCTCGTCCAGCACTGGCTGGGTGTCGAGGGCATGCCGCGCCGGTACGCGGACTACCTGGCGGCCGACGGCTTCACCGCCCTGAACACGGTGTCGACGATCGCCTCGTTCCTGCTCGGCATGTCGCTCCTGCCGTTCTTCTACAACATCTGGAAGACCGCCAAGTACGGCAAGCCCGTCCGCGTCGACGACCCGTGGGGCTACGGCCGCTCCCTGGAGTGGGCGACCTCCTGCCCGCCCCCGCGGCACAACTTCCTCACCCTGCCGCGGATCCGCAGTGAATCCCCGGCGTTCGACCTTCACCACCCGGAGATCGCCGCACTCGACGAGCTCGAGAACGCCGGTCACGGTGAGAAGGCCCTCTCCGGTGGCAAGGAGGCCGGCAAGTGAAGATCCAGGGCAAGATGTTCATGTGGCTGAGCATCTTCTTCCTCCTCGTCGCCGTCGTGTACGGCGTCTGGTCGAAGGAGCCGGTCGGCACCACCGCCCTCTTCCTGGCCTTCGGCCTGAGCATCATGATCGGCTTCTACCTGGGCTTCACGGCCCGGCGGGTCGACGTGGGCGCGCAGGACAACAAGGAGGCGGACGTCGCCGACGACGCCGGCGAGGTCGGGTTCTTCAGCCCGCACAGCTGGCAGCCGCTGTCCCTCGCCGTGGGTGGTGCCCTGGCCTTCCTGGGCGTCGCGGTCGGCTGGTGGCTGATGTACTTCTCGGCGCCGCTGCTCCTGATCGGCATCTGGGGCTGGGTCTTCGAGTACTACCGCGGTGAGAACCGCACCCAGTAGCACGCGGTACGGCACGCAGGGGCCCGGACACTCCGTCAGGAGCGTCCGGGCCCCCGCTTTTGCGCCGGTCCTTCACCCGTTCGGACCGTCCAGTGAGCCGGTAGCGGCGTGGCTTCCTAGCGTGAGGCCATGAGACACACAGAGTTGCGTGGCGCGGGCGGCCGCCGGAGCCGGGCCGTCGGCTGCACGCTGCTGGTGGTCGCCCTCGGTGCGGGCGTCGGCGGCTGCAGCTCCAACGGCGACCCGCTGTCCGCCGAGCCGTACGACGCGGGCGACCAGATCTCCTTCGGCGGAGCCGTCGAGGCGGGCAAGGAGGCCGACCCCGACAAGCCCCTGGAGGTCGTCGCCGAGGACTCCGACGGACGGATCACCGACGTCACCGCCGTCGACGCCGCGGGGCGCCACGTGACGGGCGAACTGGCCGCCGACGGCAGCCGCTGGCACAGCACCTCCCCGCTGGCCGCCGGCGCCCGGTACACGGTCCGGGTGAGCACCGAGAACGAGGACGGGGCCCCGGGCCGCAAGGTCCTCACCTTCACCACCGGCCGGCCCACCACCACCAAGCGCCTGGCCGTCACCTTCGGCCCCGAGGCCGGCACGTACGGCGTCGGCCAGCCCCTCACCGCCGAGCTCAACGAACCCGTCAGGGACCGGGCCCAGCGAGCCGTCGTGGAACGCGCCCTCGAGGTCGACGCCACGCCCGCCGTGAGCGGCGCCTGGCACTGGGTGGACGACAAGAAGCTGCACTACCGCCCGAAGGACTACTGGCCCGCGCACGCGACCGTCCGGGTGCGCAGCGCCCTGGAGGGCGTCAGGGTGAACGACAGGCTCCGGGGCGGTCCGTCCAAGCCGCTGACGATCCGCACCGGTGACCGCGTCATAGCCCTCACCGACGCGGCCACGCACCGGCTGACCGTCTTCAAGAACGGTGAGGAGATCAAGCAGATCCCCGTCACCACCGGCAAGCCCGGCTTCGAGACCCGCAACGGCGTCAAGGTGGTCCTGGCCAAGGAACCCCTCGTACGCATGCGCAGCAGCACCGTCGGCATCGCCGAGGGCTCGGCGGAGTCGTACGACATGGACGTCCAGTTCGCCACCCGGGTGACCTGGAGCGGCGAGTACGTGCACGCCGCCCCGTGGTCGGTCGGCTCCCAGGGCTACGCCAACGTCAGCCACGGCTGTGTGGGCATGAGCACCGACAACGCCGAGTGGTTCTTCGACACCGTCCGCCAGGGCGACGTCGTCGAGGTGGTCAACTCGGCCGGTGAGACGATGGAACCCTTCGGCAACGGCTTCGGCGACTGGAACCTGGACTGGGACAAGTGGCGAGCGGGCAGCGCGCTGACGACCAACGCCGCCCGTAGCCCTCAGGAAACGGCACGCCTCCGGCCGACGGCTGTGTAGCGCCCCGGAAGGGACGCGGGGAACTGCGCGACCAGGCACGACGGCCCCGCAGCCGCCGTGCGGCAGGAGGAACCGGACCGCTAGGCGCTCTGCAGACGCTTCTGCCGCAGCAGGGCGGCCAGCGCCCCCGCGAACTCGACCGGCTCCACCGGCAGGGTCACCGCGGACTCGGCCCGGCTCCACGTCGCCAGCCACGCGTCCTGCGGCCGCCCGATCAGCAACAGCACCGGCGGGCAGCGGAACACCTCGTCCTTGATCTGGCGGCACAGCCCCATGCCCCCCATCGGCACGGCCTCACCGTCCAGCACGCACACGTCGATGCCACCCCGGTCCAGCTCCGTGATCACGGCCGCGGGGGTCGCGCACTCCACGAACTCCACTACGGGCACGTCCGGGGCCGGCCGCCGCCCGGTGGCGAGGCGCACCTGCTCCCGGGTGTTGGCGTCGTCGCTGTAGACCAGCACCGTGGCGGTCGCCTGCATTGTTCCTCCACGCGTAAGAGAGAGGGCACGGCTCAGTCGGGAACTTCGGGTACCGATGGCGCGGATGCTACCCCCTCGGGCCGCCCGTCAACACTGATTCGGACACGGCTTCGAAGAGGCGTCCGGTGGGCCATCCGGGCAGTCCAGGAGGGGGGAACACACCGAACGGCACCCCCGGGAGTGAGGGCGGGATAAGCGACCGACATAATGTCGGCGTGGCGACAGCAACGACAGTAGATACCGGGCACGCGCACCCGTCGGTCAACCGGCCGAACCTCACCAGCGTCGGAACCATCATCTGGCTGAGTTCCGAGCTGATGTTCTTCGCGGCCCTCTTCGCGATGTACTTCACCCTGCGATCGGTGACCGGACCCGACTTCTGGTCGGAGAAGGCCGACACCCTGAACTTCCCGTTCTCGGCGACGAACACCACGATCCTGGTGCTCTCCTCCCTCACCTGCCAGCTCGGCGTTTTCGCCGCCGAGCGCGGTGACGTGAAGAAGCTCCGGATGTGGTTCATCGTCACCTTCATCATGGGCGCCGTCTTCATCGGCGGTCAGGTCTTCGAGTACACCGAGCTGGTCAAGCACGAGGGCCTGTCCCTCTCCTCCGACGCATACGGCTCGGCGTTCTACCTGACCACCGGCTTCCACGGCCTGCACGTGACGGGCGGCCTCATCGCCTTCCTGCTGGTCCTGGGCCGGACCTACGCGGCCCGGAGGTTCACCCATGACCAGGCGACCGCGGCCATCGTCGTGTCCTACTACTGGCACTTCGTCGATGTCGTCTGGATCGGCCTCTTCGCAACGATCTACATGATCAAGTAGCGGGACCGCATCCGCGCGCTCGAAGCAGCGCACCAACCAGAAGCATCGACGCAGAAGATCCTGACACCGGGGTAATCCGTGAAAAAGCTCTCCGCACGACGACGCCACCCGCTGGCGGCGCTCGTCGTCCTACTCCTCGCGCTGGCATGCACCGGGGGGCTCTACGCCGTGTTCGCACCCGCGGACAAGGCGCAGGCCGACGAAACCGCCCAGTCCCTCACCATCGAGGAGGGCAAGAAGCTCTACGCGGTCGGCTGCGCCAGCTGCCACGGCACCGGCGGTCAGGGCACCTCCGACGGTCCGAGCCTGGTCGGCGTGGGCGCCGCCGCCGTCGACTTCCAGGTGAGCACCGGCCGTATGCCGGCCGCCACCTCGCAGGGCGCGCAGATCCCGAAGAAGCCGGCCGTCTACACCCAGGCCGAGATCGACCAGCTGGCGGCGTACATCGCCTCCCTGGGCGCCGGCCCGGCCATTCCCACCGAGGAGCAGTACGGCCCCGAGGGCGCCGACATCGCCAAGGGCGGTGAACTGTTCCGCAACAACTGCGCGCAGTGCCACAACTTCACCGGCAAGGGCGGCGCGCTCACCCACGGCAAGTACGCCCCGAGTCTCGAGGACGTCGCGCCCAAGTACATCTACGAGGCCATGCTCACCGGCCCGCAGAACATGCCTTCGTTCCCCGACAGCACGCTGTCGGAGCAGAACAAGAAGGACGTCATCGCGTACCTGAACGCGGTCAACAGCGACGACACCGAGAGCCCCGGTGGCCTCGAGCTCGGCGGACTCGGCCCGGTCGCGGAGGGTCTGTTCGCCTGGGTCTTCGGACTGGGCGCGCTGGTCGCGGTCGCCGTCTGGGTCGCCGCTCGGACCGCAAAGGCCAAGAAGTCATGAGTAGCCAAGACATTCCCGAAGAGAACCTGCCCGCAGCGCAGGACACCGCGCACGGCGCCGTGAAGCTGGCGGACGAGAAGAACCCGTTCGCCGACCCGGGCCTGCCGCCCCACGAGCACCGGATCCAGGACATCGACGAGCGGGCCGCCAAGCGGTCCGAGCGCACGGTCGCCCTGCTGTTCACGCTGTCGATGCTGGCCACCGTCGGCTTCATCGTCTCGTACGTGACGATCCCGGTCGACAAGTCGGTCTACATCTTCACGCTCGGTCACATCAGCGCGCTGAACTTCGCGCTCGGCATGACCCTCGGTGTCGCCCTGTTCGCCATCGGCGCCGGCGCGGTCCACTGGGCCCGCACGCTGATGTCGGACCACGAGCTCACCGACGAGCGTCACCCGATCGAGGCCTCCCCCGAGGTCAGGGCGAAGGTCATGGACGACTTCCGCCAGGGTGCCAAGGAGTCCGCGCTCGGCCGTCGCAAGCTGATCCGCAACACGATGTTCGGCGCGCTCGCCCTGTTCCCGCTCTCCGGCGTGGTGCTGCTGCGCGACCTCGGGCCGCTGCCCGGGACCAAGCTGCGCCACACCCTGTGGTCCAAGGGCAAGCTGCTCGTCAACATGAACACGAACGAGCCGATGCGGCCGTCCGACATCATCGTGGGCTCGCTGACCTTCGCCAAGCCCGAGGGCCTGGAGGAGCACGACCACGGCTTCCAGACGGAGATCGCCAAGGCCGCGCTGATGCTGGTCCGTATCCAGCCGGACGACATCAAGGACAAGCAGTCGCTCGAGTGGTCGCACGAGGGCATCCTCGCGTACTCGAAGATCTGCACCCACGTCGGCTGCCCGATCTCCCTGTACGAGCAGCAGACGCATCACGCGCTGTGCCCCTGTCACCAGTCCACCTTCGACCTCGCCGACGGTGCCCGGGTCATCTTCGGTCCCGCCGGTCACGCCCTGCCGCAGCTGCGCATCGGCGTGAACGACGAGGGCTACCTCGAAGCGCTCGGCGACTTCGACGAGCCCGTCGGTCCTGCCTTCTGGGAGCGCGGATGAGTACCACAACGACCCCCGAGTCCCGCTCACGCGGGAAGGCACCGGCCGGCGAGCGCGTCGCCGACTGGGCTGACGGGCGGCTGGGGATCTACTCCCTGGCCAAGGCCAACATGCGCAAGATCTTCCCCGACCACTGGTCGTTCATGCTGGGTGAGATCTGCCTCTACAGCTTCCTCATCATCATCCTCACGGGTGTGTACCTGACGCTGTTCTTCCACCCGTCGATGAACGAGGTGGAGTACCACGGCTCGTACGTGCCGCTGCAGGGCCAGCTGATGAGCGAGGCCTACAAGTCGACGCTGGACATCAGCTTCGACGTCCGTGGCGGTCTGCTGATCCGGCAGATCCACCACTGGGCCGCGCTGGTCTTCCTGGCCGGCATGTTCGTGCACATGATGCGCGTGTTCTTCACCGGCGCGTTCCGCAAGCCGCGTGAGATCAACTGGCTGTTCGGCTTCCTGCTGTTCGTCCTGGGCATGTTCACCGGTTTCACCGGCTACTCGCTCCCGGACGACCTGCTCTCCGGCACCGGTATCCGCTTCATGGAGGGCGCGATCCTGTCCGTGCCGATCGTCGGCACGTACATCTCGTTCTTCCTCTTCGGCGGGGAGTTCCCCGGCGACGACTTCGTGGCCCGGTTCTTCTCGATCCACGTCCTGCTGCTGCCGGGCATCATGCTCGGCCTCGTGGTGGCGCACCTGATCCTGGTCTTCTACCACAAGCACACGCAGTTCGCGGGCCCCGGCAAGACCAACAACAACGTCGTGGGCATGCCGCTGCTGCCGGTGTACATGGCCAAGGCCGGAGGCTTCTTCTTCCTGGTCTTCGGTGCGCTCGCGGCCCTCTCGGCGATCGCCACGATCAACCCGATCTGGGCGCTCGGCCCGTACCGGCCGGACATGGTCTCCACCGGCGCCCAGCCCGACTGGTACATGGGCTTCTCCGAGGGCCTGATCCGTGTCATGCCGGGCTGGGAGATCAACTTCTGGGGTCACACGCTCGTCCTGGGCGTGTTCATCCCGCTGCTGATCTTCCCGCTGGTCCTGGTGGCCATCGCGGTGTACCCGTTCATCGAGTCCTGGGTCACCGGCGACAAGCGCGAGCACCACATCCTGGACCGCCCGCGCAACGCCCCGACGCGCACCGCCTTCGGCGTCGCCTGGATCACGCTGTACTTCGTGCTCCTCGTCGGTGGTGGCAACGACCTGTGGGCCACCCACTTCCACCTGTCGATCAACGCCATCACCTGGTTCGTGCGGATCGCGTTCTTCGTCGCGCCGGTCGTGGCGTTCATCGTCACCAAGCGGATCTGCCTCGGCCTTCAGCGCCGGGACCGGGACAAGGTGCTGCACGGCCGTGAGGCGGGCATCATCAAGCGCCTGCCGCACGGTGAGTTCGTCGAGGTCCACGAGCCGCTCAGCCAGGAGCAGCTGTACACCCTCACCGCGCACGAGCAGTACAAGCCGTTCGAGATCGGCCCGGCGGTCGACGAGAACGGTGTCCGGCGCAAGGTGAAGATGTCCGAGAAGCTGCGCGCCAAGCTCAGCAAGGGTTACTACGGCGGGGAGTCCCAGATTCCGAAGCCGACCGTCGAGGAGTACAAGGAGATCACGAGCGGCCACGGCCACCACTGATCCTCCAGCGCCTCACCTCAGTCGCCACACGACGGCGAAGGGCCCCCGTCCGTTCTGCGGACGGGGGCCCTTCGCCGTCCCCGGAGCTGGATAGGGTGAGTCCCGGGACCCTTCCGGCTCCCGGGACTCTTCTACGACCATCAGGAGCGGCCATGAGCGCTGTGACCCCCGCTGGAGGCGACATCGCGGCGGGCCGCTCCTGGCCCGCCCTGCTGAACGGACTGCTGGACGGCCGTGACCTGTCCGCCGACGACACCGCCTGGGCGATGGACCTGATCATGCGCGGCGAGGCGACCGACGCGCAGATCGCCGGGTTCGCCGTCTCCCTGCGGGCCAAGGGCGAGACCGTCGAGGAGATCACCGGCTGCGTCCGGGCGCTGTACGACCACGCCCATGTGATCGAGGTGCCGGGCGCGACGGTCGACATCGTCGGCACCGGCGGCGACGGCGCCAAGACGGTGAACATCTCCACGATGTCCTCGATCGTGGTCGCCGGGACCGGCGCGAAGGTCGTCAAGCACGGCAACCGTGCCGCCTCCTCCGCGTCCGGTGCCTCCGACGTGCTGGAGAAGCTCGGCGTCAATCTGGAGCTGACCCCGCGACGGGTCGCCGAGGTCGCCGAGGAGGCCGGGATCACCTTCTGCTTCGCGGTGAAGTTCCACCCGGCGCTGCGCCACGTCGCCGCCGCGCGCGGCCAGCTGGGCATCCGCACGGTGTTCAACTTCCTCGGCCCGCTGGCCAACCCGGCACGGGTCAAGGCGCAGGCGGTCGGGGTCGCCGACCCCCGGATGGCCCCCATCATGGCCGGGGTCTTCGCCGCACGCGGTCACTCCTCGCTGGTGTTCCGCGGCGACGACGGCCTGGACGAGCTGACGACCACCGCCACCTCCAGGGTGTGGGTGGTCCGCGACGGCAAGGTCGACGAGGAGACCTTCGACCCGCGCGACGTCGGCATCGAGCTGGTGCCCGTGGAGGCCCTGCGCGGCGCCGACGCCTCCTACAACGCGGAGGTCGCCCGGCGGCTGCTGGACGGCGAACGGGGCCCCGTCCGGGACGCGGTGCTGCTGAACTCGGCGGCGGCGCTGGTGGCCCTGGAGCCGGGCTCCGGCCCGCTCACCGAGCAGATCGGTACCGGGATGGCGAAGGCGGCGGAGGCGATCGACTCGGGGGCCGCCAAGCGGGCCCTGGAGCGCTGGGTGGCCGTCAGCAACGCCTAGCCGGCCGCCTCAGGTGCGATGTCCCGCGATCCGGACACGGGTTGCGGGACATCGATCACTTCACGTACTTTCTCTGTTCAGGTCATGAGTGACAGCCATCAGGCCCCGGCCGGCTGTCCGGCAACCCTCCGTCCGTGGCGGGGTGCCCCGGGTGAGGACCAGGCCGTGCGCAGCAAGGCGCACGGCAAGCGCGGACCCCTCGCACGCCAGGGGTCCTGGTCGTCGAGGAGCCTTCTGTGAGCAAGCGAATGCGCTAGGGCTGCCGAGCCCCGCCTCCGCACACCCCTCTTCCTCTCCTTCCGCGCTTGAGCGCCGTCCGCTCGCGCGAGGATCACGCCTGCCCACGGGAGTTCCGCCATGTCCGTCTCCACCGTTGCCGCCGACCTGTCCGTCCGTGCCCCGCTGCCCGTGCTGGGCCAGAACGTCACCGTCCCCCTCGTCACCGGGGGCGAGGTCACCTACGCCGCCCTCGACTACGCCGCCAGCGCGCCCGCGCTCCAGCGCGTCTGGGACGACGTGGCGGCCTACGCGCCCTACTACGGCAGCGTCCACCGGGGTGCCGGGTACCTCTCCCAGCTCTCCACCGACCTGTTCGAGAACGCCCGCCGGACCGTCGCCGAGTTCCTCGACTGCCGGACCGGGGACCAGGTGGTCTTCACCCGGTCGACCACCGACTCACTCAATCTGCTCGCGGCCGCGCTCCCCGACGGCTGTGAGGTCTTCGTCTTCGAGACCGAGCACCACGCCTCCCTGCTGCCCTGGCGAGGTGCGCGGGTCACCTGCCTGGACGCCCCGCGCAGCCCCCGTCAGGCCGTGCGGACCCTGGAACGCGCCCTGGCCGAACGGGACCCGCACGGTCCGGCCCTGGTGTGTGTCACCGGCGCCTCCAACGTCACGGGCGAGCTGTGGCCCGTACGGGAACTGGCCGCGACCGCGCACGCGCACGGTGCCCGGATCGTGCTGGACGCCGCCCAGCTCGCCCCGCACCACCCGGTGAGCGTCCGTGACCTGGACGTCGACTGGGTCGCCTTCTCCGGGCACAAGCTGTACGCCCCCTTCGGCTCCGGGGTGCTGGCCGGCCGCGCCGACTGGCTCCGCGCGGCTGAGCCCTACCTCGCGGGCGGCGGCGCCAGCCGCACGGTCACCCGGCGCGCGGACGGGGGAGTGGACGTGCAGTGGCACGAGGGCGCCGCCCGCCACGAGGCCGGCTCGCCCAACGTCATCGGCGCCCACGCCATCGCCTCCGCCTGCAAGGCGCTCACCGAGGCGGGCTTCGACACGCTGGCCGCCCGTGAGCAGCGGCTGATCCGCGCGGTCGGCGAAGGGCTCGCGGACGTTCCCGAGGTGCGGTTCCTCTCCCTGTTCGGGGACGACGCCCCGCGCGTCGGCGTGCTCTCCTTCGTCGTCGACGGCTGGGACAGCTCCCACTTCACCGCCGCGTTGTCCGCGGAGTACGGCATCGGCGTACGGGACGGGCTGTTCTGCGCGCACCCGCTGGTGCGCACGCTGGTGGGCGGCGACCCCCGGGCCGGGGGCGAGTGCGGGGCCTCCGGGCCGGCGCCGGGGGAGAGGTCCCTCGGCGCCATCCGCGTCAGCTTCGGCGCGGGCACGCCCGACGAGCACGTGGAGCGTTTCGTGCGCGCGGTGCGCGAGCTGGTCCGGGACACCTGCGCCCGGAGGTGAGCGCTCCTCGAGCACCGGAGAGGCTGGACGGGCAGCCGCGAGCGGCTCCGCATCCGCCCGGAGCCGCTCGCGGCCTCAGCTGTCCAGGCCGATGGCGAAGGCCGCCTCCAGGTCGTGCTGCGAGTAGGTACGGAACGCCACGTGCGTGTCGGTGCCCTCCACGCCCGGGATCTTGCTGATCCGGCCGGGGATGACCTCCGCGAGGTCCTCGTGCTCCCGGACCCTGACCATGGCGATCAGGTCGTAGGTGCCGGTCACGGAGAAGACCTCGCTGACGCTGTCCAGCGAGGCGATCTGCTCCGCGATCTCGGGGATCCGGTCCACGCTGGTCTTGATGAGGACGATCGCGGTGATCACGGCTGGTTCTCTCCCTCGGGGGCCGGAGCAGGGGCGGACCTCACTGTAGTCGTCCTGCCGAAGCACACCCACGCGTAGCCGAAGCCGAGCCCGAACCCCACCAGGTGCGCCAGGTACGCCACTCCCGGCCCGCCGTCCGTCCGCCCCGCCGCCGCCCACTGCAGCGCCGCCCAGAACGGCAGCACCACCCACGCCGGCAGGCGCACCGGCAGGAAGAACAGGAACGGCAGGAGACTGGTGACCCGCGCCCGGGGGAACAGGAAGAGGAACGCGCCGAGGACCGCCGAGATCGCTCCGGAGGCACCGACCAGGGAGTTCTCGGAGTCCGCGTTGGCGGCGGCGTACCCCAGCAGCGCCAGGTAGCCACAGCCGGCGTAGCACAGGGTGAACCGCACCCGGCCCATCCGTGCCTCGGTCATCGCCCCGAAGACGTAGAGGAACAGCATGTTGCCGAGCAGATGCACCCAGCCGCCGTGCACGAACAGCGCCGTGGCCGGGGTGAGCAGGGCGGCGGGGGATCCTTCGAACAGGTTTGCGGGGACCACGCCCCAGCGCCGGAAATAGGCCCTCTGCGCGGTGAGCAGCCCCTCCCCGGATCCGTCGGCCGGGTTGAGTCCCGAGACCGGTCCGATCAGGAAGACCAGGCAGCACAGCGCGACGAGGGTGTGGGTCACCGGCGCGGAGGTGCCCCGGATCGCCGCCGCGGCCGACGCGCTCCAGTTGCGGATCATGAGTACAGAGCATGACGTAACCGGACGCAACCTCACAGACCGCCTCGCCGCCGTGGACGGGCGCGCGGCGGGCACCCGCCAGGCCGTAGGGTTACGTGCCACACGCACCGGGCGGCCGGTGCGTCACGGACACTGGAAGGAAGGCGAACAGCCACGATGACGGTTCCTCTGCCGACCGCCTCGACGCGGTGGCGCTGCACCCTCTGCGGCAACCTCACCCGCTTCGACGTGACCCGCTCGTCGAAGGTCGTCGAGTACGTCCACCTCGACCTGGCCGGAGAGCCCAGGGTCGAGGAGCGCGAGGTCCTCGATGAGACGATCGAGTCGGTGCGGTGCCGTTGGTGCAACGCCGTGGATCAGGTGGAACTCGTGGACAGGCCGGGCGCCGGCTCCTGAAGCGAAGGGGGTGCCTCCCGCTCGAGCGAAGTCGAGAGTGGGGGAGGGCCCCGCTGACGGCGACCCCGCACGCGGGGCCGCACACAGGCATTGGGGTGTGACGGATGGTGGAGACCACGGGCGGGGGGCCGCAGGACGGCGCCGCCGAGGTGCTCGACCGTCCGCTGCCCGACGGAGTGCGCCGCCGCGTCGTCCAGATCGTCGCCGACGGCTTCGGCGGGCTCACGGTCGCCGAGCTGCCCGCCCAGCTCAGGCAGTACGCCCGGTTCGCCCCCAACCGCCGCGCCAAGTTCGCCGGCAACGCCATGGCGGCGGCCCTGGAGACCGATCCGCTGTTCCGGCAGCGCATCGGGGAGAAGCTCAGAGAAGCCCAGCCGGAACTGACCGGCGCCCTCGACTCCGGCTCCCCGCCCCCGGCCGCGGACCCGCTCGACGTGGCGGCCGCGGCCTATGTGCTCCGCCCGGCGGGCTGGGTCAAGCTGGTGACCGCCGCCGGCGAGGAGGCCCAGCGCGCCGACGCCGAGCGCGCCGACGAGGAGACCCGCGCCGAGCTCGAGCGGCTGCGTGCCGAGCTCGACCGGGCCCGCGAGCACACCAGGGCCGAGAGCGAGCGGCTGCGCGCCGAGCTGGACGCGGCGAAGAAGGAGACCGAGTCGCTGCACCGCAAGCTGCGCTCCGCCCTCAGCGACGTCAAGCGCGGCGAGGCCGCCCTGCGCAAGCTGCGCGGCGAGATGGACGCCGTGCGCGCCGAGGGCCACGCCCAGGTGTCGGCCGCCGAGAGTGAGAGCCGGCGTCTCAAGGCCCGCCTCGGGGAGACCGAGGCTGCGCTGGAGGCGGCGCGCCGGGCCGCCCGCGAGGGCCGCAGCGTCGAGGACATGCGCGTGCGGCTGCTGCTGGACACCGTGCTGGACGCGGCCCAGGGCCTCCGGCGCGAGCTGGCGCTGCCCCCGGTGTCCGTCCGGCCGGCCGAGACCGTGGACGCCGTGGAACCGGGGCGCATGACTCCGAAGGACATCGCCGCCCGCGCGCTGTCCGAGGACGACCCGGCCATCCTGAACCAGCTCCTCGCGCTGCCGCAGGCCCATCTGGTCGTCGACGGCTACAACGTGACCAAGACCGGCTATCCCCAGATGCCGCTGGAGAAGCAGCGCCTGCGCCTGCTGGGCCAGCTCGCCCAGCTCGCCGCGCAGACCGGCGCCGAGGTCACCTGCGTCTTCGACGGTGCCGAACTGGCCGCGCCGGTGCTGCTGGCGCCGCCGCGCGGAGTGCGGGTGCTGTTCTCCAAGCCGGGCGTCACCGCCGACGAACTCATCCGCCAGCTCGTGCGCGCCGAGCCGCCGGGGCGGCCGGTCATCGTCGTCTCCACCGACCGCGAGGTCGCCGACGGGGTCGCCCGCGCCGGCGCACGCCCCGTCGCGTCGGCGGTTCTTCTGAAGAGGCTTTCCTAGTATCTGATGCGGATCTGTCCCCCGTGCAACGTAACGGATCTTTGCCGGAATTGACGGAACCGTCACGCAACGTAGCGTCAAACGGACATCACTGCAGGTGAGTTGAGGCCAAATAAACCCGCTGTAACGGAGATTTTGTGTCCGGGGATTTGAACTGATCACAAGAGAATCACTAGGGTCAGCCTTCGAACCCGCGCTCGCGCGATCACTCTCGAGAAGGAGCTCGTCTCCGTGGCGTCCCACCGTCGTCCCAAGCAGCCGAGCCGTGCACGTGTGACCGTGCTCACCACCGCTGCCGCAGCTGCCGTCGTCATGAGCTCGCAGGCCGCCAACGCCGCCCCGAGCGAGAAGCCGAGCAAGGACGAGGTCAAGGCCAAGGTCGACAAGCTCTACGAGCAGGCCGAACAGGCCACCGAGAAGTACAACGGCGCCAAGGAGAAGCAGGAGAAGCTCCAGAAGGAGATCTCCACCATCCAGGACAACGTCGCCAAGGGCCAGCAGGAGCTCAACGACCTTCGCGACGGCCTCGGTTCGATGGCCAGCGCCCAGTACCGCAGCGGCGGCATAGACCCCTCCCTCCAGCTCTTCCTCTCCGCCGACCCGGACGACTACCTCGACAAGGCGTCCACCCTCGACCAGTTGAGCACCCAGCAGGTCGACGCGCTGAAGAAGATCCAGGAGAAGCAGCGCGAACTCGCCCAGCAGCGCTCCGAGGCGTCCGAGAAGCTCAAGGACCTCGCCTCCACCCGCACCGAACTGGGCAAGAAGAAGAAGGAAGTCCAGGGCAAGCTGTCCGCCGCGCAGAAGCTGCTCAACAGCCTCACCGCCGCGGAGAAGGCCCAGCTCGCCGAGGAGCAGAACCGCGCCACCCGCACCAGTGAGCGCGACGCCCTCTCGGTCAACGTCCCGGCCGGCTCCGGACGCGCCGCCGCGGCCTTCGCCGCCGCCCAGAGCAAGCTCGGCACCCCCTATGTCTACGGCGCCACCGGCCCGTCCTCCTTCGACTGCTCGGGCCTGACCTCCTGGGCGTACGCGCAGGCCGGCGTCGGCATCCCGCGCACCTCCGAGGCACAGACCGGCGCGGGCACCAAGATCTACTCGGTGAGCCAGCTCAAGGTCGGCGACCTGGTCTTCTTCTTCAACGACCTGCACCACGTGGGCCTCTACGCGGGCAACGGCCAGATCATCCACGCCCCGCGCACCGGCACCGTCGTGCGCTACGAATCGATGAACACCATCGGCGGCCCGTTCATGTTCGGCGTCCGCGTCTAGCCCCCTCCGCGGCGTCCGGTGCGCCCGTTCGAGGGAATCGCACCGGCGCCGGACCGCCCCACGCCCCGCCTCCCACGCAGGTCACAGGTGGGGCGTCACCGTGTGTGCCCGCTCCGGCCGTTGGCCCGCCCGCCGCCGCCGACGCTACTGTCTGCCGCGTTTCCCTGTCCGCCAGCGGAAGGAGCGCGGCTTCCCGTGGGGTCCCATCGCCGCACCGCACCGTCCTCCGGATCCGACCGGAGCACCGTCGTCGCCCTCGGCCTGCTGTCCGCAGCGGCCACCGCCCTCGGCGCGGTACCGGCCGAGGGCGCACCGCACGACGACACCCGGGCCGAGGTGGACCGCCTCCACCAGGAGGCGGAGAAGGCGACCGAGGCGTACAACGCGGCCGACGAGCGTGCCGACGGGCTGCGCCGGCAGATCGCCACCGCGCAGGACGGGATCGCCCGCAAGCAGCACCGCGTGAACGCCATGCGCGAGTCCCTCGGCTCGCTCGCCGGGGCCCAGTACCGCTCCGGCGGCTTGGAGCCCGCCCTCGCCCTGCTCCTCTCCGAAGACCCGGAGGACTACCTGGAGAAGGCCTCCGTACTCGACCGCATCACCGTCCACCAGACCGGTGAGCTGAAGAGGCTCCGGGCGGCCCTGCGCTCCCTCGCCCAGGACCGGACGGACGCGGCCGGCAGACTCGGCGCGCTGGAGAAGAGCCGCAAGGCCGCCGCCGCCCACAAGCGGACCGTCGAGAGCAAGCTCGCCGAGGCCCGCCGGTTGCTCGGCTCCCTCCCGGCGGGCGACCGCGCCGCCTACGACCGCGCCACCCGCTCCGGCCGCGTGGCGCCGCCGGGCCCCGGCGGCGCCCCCGCCTCGGGCCGCGCGGCCGCCGCGGTCGCCGCCGCCCGCTCCGCCCTCGGCAGGCCCTACGTGTGGGGCGCCAACGGCCCCGGCGGCTTCGACTGCTCCGGCCTCACCCAGTGGTCGTACGCCCAGGCAGGGGTCGCCCTGCCGCGCACCTCGCAGGCCCAGCGGTACGCCGGCCGGCAGGTCCCGCTCTCCGAGGCGCGCCCCGGTGACCTGGTCCTCTACCGCTCCGACGCCTCGCACGTCGGGATGTACATGGGCAACGGCCAGGTCATCCACGCGCCCTACCCCGGCGCACCCGTGCGGTACGACCCGGTCGGGATGATGCCGGTCTCGTCGGTCACCAGGGTCTGACCGGGACGGCCCGGCGCCCGTACCCTCGGGAAGGTGGCTGGTCGAAGGCGGGTGTCGGGAGCGTCGGTGGTGGCGCTGTGTCTGCTGCTCGTCTCCCTCGTCTCGTGCGGCGGGGGCCCGGCCGTCGACGGCGCCCGCGCGGAGGTGCAGTCGCTCCTCGACCGGCGGGCGGAGGCGGTCCTCGACCGGGACGCCGCCGCGTACGCCCGCACCGGCACCCGGGCCGGGTTCGACAACCTGCGCGCGGTACCGCTCGCGGACTGGTCCTACCGCGTCACCTCCCTCGACCGCACCGGGGACAGCGCCACCGCCTCCGCCGACCTCAGCTACCGCGTCGAGGGCCACGACCGGGCCCCGGTCGTCACCGGCCGCTCGCTGAGCCTGAGCCGTGACCGGGACGGCCACTGGTCCGTCGACTCCGACCGCCCCGCGCGCGCGTCCGGCCAGCAACTGTGGGACCAGGGCGCGGCACGGGCCGTCCGGGGCGAGCGCAGCCTCGTCCTGGGCGTCGGGCAGCCCGCCGGGAAACTGCGGGACTACGCCGAGCTCGCCGACCGCGCGGTGCCCGCCGTGTCCGACGCCTGGGGGCAGGAGTGGACCCGGCGGGTCGTCGTACTGGTCCCGGAGTCCCTGGAGGGCATGGCGGGCCTGCTCGGCTCGCCCGCCTCCTCCTACCGGGGGATCGCGGCGGTCACCACGGGCGCCACCGCCGCGGACGGGCGGGCGCCGGCGGACCGGGTCGTCGTCAATCCGGACGCCTTCGCCCTGCTCGGTGACCAGGGCCGGCAGGTCGTCCTCACCCACGAGACCACCCACGTCGCGACCCGCGCCCACACGTCCCCGGCGACCCCGCTGTGGCTGTCCGAGGGGTTCGCCGACTGGGTGGGTTACCGCGGCGGCGACCGCGCCCCCGCGGAGGCCGCACCGGAGCTCGCCCGGGCGGTCGGCCAGGGGGACGTCCCGGACGCGCTGCCGGGCGACGAGGACTTCGGCTTCTCCGGCGACGCGGACGGGCTCGCGCGGGCGTACGAGAGCGGCTGGCTGGCCTGCCGCCTGATCGCCGAGCGGTGGGGTGAGGAACGCCTCGGTGCCTTCTACCGCGCGGTGGGCGCCCACAAGGACCGCGACGGCGCGGTCGAGGACGCGATGCGGCGGGTCCTGGGGACCACACCGGAGGACTTCACACTCCAGTGGCGCGACTACGTGAGAACCACCCTGCACTGAGCGCAGACGCCTGACAGCAGCACCGCCGTCCCTCGCGGGTCGCCGTGCCGCCGTCCCCGCGCGCACCTGCGCCGTCGTCCCTCGCGGGTCGCCGTGCCGCCGTCCCCGCGCGCACCTGCGCCGTCGTCCCTCGCGGGTGGCCGCGCCGCCGTCCCTCGCGGGTCGCCGTGCCGCCGTCCCCGCGCGCACCCGCGCCGTCGTCCCTCGCGGGTGGCCGCGCCGCCGTCGCTCGCGGGTGCCCGTGCCGGCCGTCTCGGCGGGCAGCCGCGCCGCCGTCTCCGCGGGCAGTCGTGCCGCTGGGGCGGCACGGGTGGGCGCGACGGCACCCCGCACGCGCAGGGCTGTGCGACACGCCCCCGGCTCGCACCAACGACCGCGTCAGTGGGACACCGGCGTCTCCGCGGCACGGGCGGGACCGGTGACCACGGGAATCTCCCGCCGCAGCGGCACCGTCCCGCACCACAGGACCCGGGCCGCCACCAGGGTCGCCACCACCAGCAGCCCGTTGCGCAGCACCAGCAGCGTGATCCCCAGCCCGTCACTCGCCACGACGTGCGCGAACCACAACGGGAACTCCAGCACCGTCACCAAGCACGCCACCAGCACCAGCGCGACCGGCACCCCCATGCGGCTCCCGCGGAAACAGAGGCAGACCGCGGCCAGCCCCACCAGCCACACCATGTACTGCGGACTGATCACGCGGCTCGTCGTGGTGAACATCAGCACCGCCACGAACGCCGCGTCCGCGACCGTGTGCGGCTCGAAACGACGTGCCAGCACCCGCCACAGCGCCAGCCAGGCCAGCGCGGCCCCCGTCAGGAACAGCGCCCCCGTGCTCACCCAGGTCACGTACGGCCCGAGGAACTCGACCGAGCCGTAGTTGAGCAGCACCTCGCCCTCCCAGCCGTGGTGCCGGGCCACATGGAAGACCAGCGCCCCCAGCGACTCCACCTCCGTCCCCCGGTCCCGCTGGAAGCCGAGGAACGCGAACGCCCCCGGCATCAGCACGGCGAACAGCGCGGCCACACCGGCGCCGGTCACCGCCGCCGACACCCACGCCCCGCGCCGGCGCATCCCGAGGAGCAGCAGCGCCGGCCACACCTTCAGCAGCGCCCCGAAGCCGGCCAGCGCCCCCATCAGCCGCGGGTGCCGGGCGGCGGCCAGCAGGGCCGCCACCGCCACGCCGGTCACCATCACGTCGTACCGCGCGTACACCGTCGGCCCCAGCAGCGGCACACCCGCCACCCACACCCAGGCACCGCGCCGCGCCCGGCCGGGACCGCGGCCGCCGTACAGCAGCAGCGCCAGCGTGACCAGGTCGGCGGCCAGCGCCAGGACGAAGAACGCCGTGGCGTACTCCAGGAACGGCAGCAGACCGGGGGAGAGGATCGCCAGCGCGGCGGCCGGCGGGTACTGCCAGGTCACGTCCTCCCGCGGAAACGTTCCGGTGCGCAGGACGTCGTACCAGCCCTGGTAGATCACCGTCACGTCACTGGTGACGTCCGGCCCCGGGAAGACGATCACCTTGAGCACGCACAGCAGCAGCACCGCCCTCGTCAGCGCCCAGAGGACCAGGAGCCATGCGAGGGACCCTCGTGCGGCCGTCGTCTTCACGTGATTCCCGTCCGTCCGGTGTGCCGTCGTGAGGGGCCATGATGTCCCGGACGCCGGGGCCTGTGCCACAGAGCACCGCCGTGGCCCGGACCGCGGACGCCGTTCGATAGGGTCTGCGGCGATGCACAAGACCCTGATCGTGACCAACGACTTCCCGCCCCGGCCCGGCGGCATCCAGGCGTTCCTGCACAACATGGCGCTCCGGCTCGACCCCGAGCGCCTCGTCGTCTACGCCTCCACCTGGAAGCGCTCCCGGGAGGGAGTCGAGGCGACCGCCGCCTTCGACGCCGAGCAGCCGTTCACCGTCGTGCGGGACCGCACGACGATGCTGCTGCCGACCCCGGCCGCCACCCGGCGGGCCGTCGGGCTGCTGCGTGAGCACGGGTGCACCTCGGTGTGGTTCGGGGCGGCGGCGCCGCTCGGCCTGATGGCACCGGCACTGCGCCGCGCGGGCGCGGAGCGGATCGTGGCCACCACCCACGGCCACGAGGCCGGATGGGCCCAGCTCCCCGCCGCGCGGCAGCTGCTGCGCCGGATAGGGGAGTCCACGGACACGCTCACCTACCTGGGCGAGTACACGCGCTCCCGGATCGCCTCGGCGCTCACCCCGCAGGCCGCCTCGCGGATGGTGCAGCTCCCGCCCGGGGTCGACGAGAAGACCTTCCACCCCGATTCGGGCGGCGACGAGGTGCGGGCGCGCCTCGGACTGACCGACCGCCCGGTCGTCGTGTGCGTCTCGCGGCTGGTGCCGCGCAAGGGCCAGGACACGCTGATCCGGGCGATGCCCGCGATCCTGGCCGCCGAGCCGGAGGCCGTCCTGCTGATCGTCGGCGGCGGTCCCTACGAGAAGGACCTGCGCCGGCTGGCGCGGGACACCGGCGTGTCCGCGGCCGTCCGCTTCACCGGCTCCGTCCCCTGGTCGGAGCTGCCCGCCCACTACGGCGCCGGTGACGTCTTCGCGATGCCCTGCCGCACCCGGCGCGGGGGACTGGACGTCGAAGGGCTCGGCATCGTCTACCTGGAGGCCTCCGCGACCGGTCTCCCGGTGGTCGCCGGCGACTCCGGCGGCGCCCCCGACGCGGTCCTCGACGGCGAGACCGGGTGGGTCGTCCCCGGCAACTCCCCCGAGCAGACCGCCGACCGCGTCACCACCCTCCTCGCCGACGGCGAACTCCGCCGCAGGATGGGGCAGCGGGGCCGTGAATGGGTCGAGGAGAAGTGGCGCTGGGACCTCCTGGCGGAGAACCTGAAGAGGTTGCTCTGACGAGCCTGTTGCGCGGCACGCCGTCAGGGTCACCCCCCCAGGGGCGCGGGGAACTGCGCGACAAGCCCCGGACAACCCGCACCCGCCGACGGCGACCACGGGGCACCCCGAGCCGCGCCCCCTCACCGCCTACTTGGCGTAGATCGCCTCGATCTCGTGCGCGTAGTCCTTCGCCACCACATTCCGCTTCAGCTTCAGCGACGGAGTCAGATGCCCCGACTCCTCGGTGAACTGCGCCGGCAGAATGCGGAACTTCCGCACCGACTCCGCCTTCGACACCGCCGCGTTCCCGTCGTCCACCGCCGTCTGGACCGCCGCGAGCAGATCGGGATCGTCGCACAGTGACGCCGCGGTCGACCCCGCCGGCTTGCCGTGCTCGGCGCACCACCGGCCCAGGAACTCCTCGTCGATGGTGACCAGAGCACCCACGAACGGCCGCCCGTCGCCCACCACCATGCACTCCGCGACCAGCGCGTGCGCCCGGATCCGGTCCTCGATGACCGCCGGGGCGACGTTCTTGCCGCCCGCCGTCACCAGGATCTCCTTCTTGCGGCCGGTGATCCGCAGATAACCGTCCTCGTCCAGCGTGCCGATGTCACCGGTGTGGAACCAGCCGTCGGCGAGCGCCTCGGCGGTGGCGCCCGGGTTGTTCCAGTACTCCTTGAACAGGTGCTCGCCGTGCAGCAGCACCTCCCCGTCGTCCGCGATCCGGACGACCGAACCGGGCAGCGGCTGGCCGACCGTGCCGATCTTCTGCCGGTCCCACGGGTTGAACGCGGTGGCCGCGCAGGACTCGGTCAGGCCGTAGCCCTCCAGCACGCTGAAGCCGATGCCGCGGAAGAAGTGGCCCAGGCGCTCGCCCAGCGGGGCGCCGCCCGAGATGGCGTACTCGCCGCGGCCGCCCAGCACCGCGCGCAGTTTGCCGTAGACCAGCTTGTCGAACACCTTGTATTTGATCTTCAGGCCGACCGACGGCCCGGACGGCGTGTCCAGCGCCTGGCTGTAGGCGATCGCCGTGTCCGCCGCCTTGTCGAAGATCTTTCCCTTGCCGTCGGCCTGCGCCTTGGCCCGCGCCGCGTTGTAGACCTTCTCGAAGACCCGCGGCACGCCGAGGATCAGCGTCGGCCGGAACGCGGCCAGCTCGTCGGTCAGGTTCTTGATGTCGGGCACGCAGCCCAGCTTGATCGGCGCCATCATCGGCGCGATCTGCACCAGCCGTCCGAAGACGTGCGCGAGGGGCAGGAACAGCAGCACCGAGCACTCGCCGGTGCGGAACAGCGGACGCAGCCGCTCCACGATGTTGCCGCACTCGGCGAAGAAGCTGCGGTGGGTGAGCACGCAGCCCTTGGGGCGGCCGGTGGTGCCGGAGGTGTAGACGATGGTGGCCGGGTCGTCCGCCTTCGCGACCGAGCTGCGCTCCTCGACGGTCTCGTCGCCGACGCCCTGCCCGAGCCGGCCCAGCTCCTCGAGGCCGCCGGACTCGATCTGCCACAGGTTCTTCAGCGCGGGCAGCCGGTCGCGCACCGACTCCACGGTCGCCGCGTGGGCGTCGAGCTCCACGAAGCAGGCGGTGGCACCGGAGTCGCCGAGGATCCACGCCACCTGCTCCGGCGAGCTGGTCTCGTACACCGGCACGGTGACCGCGCCGGCGCTCCAGATCGCGAAGTCCAGCAGCGTCCACTCGTAGCGGGTGCGGGACATCAGGCCGACCCGGTCGCCGGGCTGCACACCGGCGGCGATCATGCCTTTGGCGGCTTCCCGCACCTCCGCCAGGAAGGTGGTGGCCGTCACGTCCTGCCAGGCGCCACCGGCCTTGCGGGCGATGACGGCGACGTCGGGGTGCTGCGCGGCGTTTCTGCGGACGATGTCGGTCAGATTGCCGTCCGCGGGGACCTCGTACAAAGCCGGAAGGCTGAACTCGCGCAAGACTGCTGCTCCTCTTAGGGCGCCGGCGCCACGACGTTGTGCGATGCGACGGTGCGGTCCAAGGCTCGGGCGGGTGCTCGCGAATTCACAAGTTGAAATCCCGAGCACGACTGGACTGCCCGGACGTTACCCGCCGGTATGGCGTCTACGACAGGGGGTCCCGGCGAGATGTTCGCTGCGTCACACAGGTTGGTGTTTCATTGCGCACAGTAGTCCACCCCGGGACCGACCAGCCAGTAACCGCAGGTGGGCCCGCCATTGTTCACGCGGCCCGCACACGCTTACCCTTGATCGCCATGGCAGCGACACGAGGCGGGAACCGGCGCGCACGCGTGCACGTGGTCAGCGACGTGCACGGCAACGCCCGTGACCTCGCGCGGGCCGGCGAGGGCGCCGACGCCCTGGTCTGCCTGGGCGACCTGGTGCTCTTCCTCGACTACGCCGACCATTCGCGCGGCATCTTCCCCGACCTGTTCGGCGCCGAGAACGCCGACCGCATCGTGGAGCTGCGCACCGCCCGCCGCTTCGACGAGGCGCGCGAGTTCCAGCGGCGGCTGTGGGCCGGCATCGGCATGGACAAGGCCGCGGCGATCGAGACGGCGGTGCGCAAGCAGTACGCCGAGATGTTCGCCGCCTTCCCCACACCTACGTACGCCACCTACGGCAACGTCGACATGCCGCCCCTGTGGCGGGAGTACGCGGGCCCCGGCACCACCGTCCTCGACGGGCAGCGGGCGGAGATCGGCGGCTGGACCTTCGGCTTCGTCGGCGGTGGCCTGCGCACGCCCATGCGCACGCCGTACGAGATCGGCGACGAGGAGTACGCCGCGAAGATCGAGGCCGTCGGCGAGGTCGACGTGCTGTGCACGCACATCCCGCCGGAGGTGCCGGAGCTGGTCTACGACACCGTCGCCCGCCGGTTCGAGCGCGGCAGCCGGGCGCTGCTGGACGCGATCCGCCGCACCCGGCCCCGCTACGCCCTGTTCGGCCACGTGCACCAGCCACTGGTGCGGCGGATGCGGATCGGCGCCACCGAATGCGTGAACGTGGGTCACTTCGCGAGCAGCGGCCGGCCGTGGGCGCTGGAGTGGTGAGGCCGGAAGGGGGCGGATGTCCCAGGTCGGGTGCGTTCCGCCGGTCCGGCGCACGGTAGCCTTCCGCTGCACGCGCGTGCGCTCGGCGCACAGCGCACGGCGATGACGACTACCGGCCCGCATCTGGAGGAGCCACGGCGATGGCGGAACACACCAGCTCGAGCATCACGATCGAGGCGGCACCGGCCGACGTCATGGGGGTGATCGCCGACTTCGCCCGCTATCCCGACTGGACGGGCGAGGTGAAGGAGGCGGAGGTCCTCAAGACCGACGAGCAGGGCCGCGCCGAGCAGGTGCGCCTGGTCATGGACGCCGGCGCGATCAAGGACGACCAGACGCTGGCGTACACCTGGACCGGGGGCAACGAGGTCTCCTGGACCCTGGTGAAGTCCCAGATGCTGCGCTCCCTCGACGGCTCCTACGTCCTCACCCCGGCCGGCCCGGGCACCACCGAGGTCACCTACCGGCTGACGGTCGACGTCAAGATCCCGATGCTCGGCATGATCAAGCGCAAGGCGGAGAAGGTCATCATCGACCGCGCCCTGGCAGGCCTGAAGAAGCGCGTGGAGTCCACCCCGAAGTAACGCGCGACGGCACCCCGCGGGCGCGGGCGGGCGCAGCCCGTCCACGCCCGCCGTCCGTTACCGTTCACCCAATGCGCACCCTCCTGATCACGGGCCCGGGTGGCGGCGGACGCACGACCGTCGCCGCCGCCACCGCGCTCGCCGCCGCCCGTGGGGGTGCCCGCACCCTGCTCCTCGGCACCGACCGCACCGACACCCTCGGCCCCGTGCTGGGAGGGGCGGCACCGCCCGGACTCACCGTGCGCCGCGTCGACCCCGACGCCGGCTTCCGCGCCGATCTGGCCGCCCTCCAGAACCGGGCCGCCTCCGCGCTGGACCTCCTCGGCGCCGCCCGGCTCGAACCCGAGGAGACGGGCACGCTCCCCGGCGCCGAGGAACTCGCCGTCCTGCGCGCCCTGCGGGACGCCGCGCTGTCGGAGGCGTACGACGTCCTCGTCGTCGACCTCCCGCCCGCCCCGCGCGCCCTCTCCCTCCTCGCCCTCCCCGAGGAGCTCCGCGGCCACCTGCGCCGCCTCCTGCCGCCCGAGCGCCAGGCGGCCCGCGCCCTGCGCCCCGTGCTCGGCCGCCTCGCCGGCGTACCCCTGCCCGCCGGATGGCTGTACGAGACCGCCGCCCGCCTGGACCTCCAGCTCGCCGCCGTCGAGGCCGTGCTCGCCGACCGTGACACCGTCGTACGCCTGGTCGCCGAACCGGGACCCGCCGGCGCCGACGCCGTGCGCGCCGCGGCCCTCGGCACCGCCCTGCGCGGGCTGCGCACCGACGCGCTGATCGCGACGCGCGTCCTGCCGGAGAGCGACGCGGGCGGCTGGCTGGCCGGCCCCGTCGCCCAGCAGCGCAAGACCCTGGAGGAGTGGCGCGAGTCCCACGACGTCCACCCGGTCGCCCACCTCGGACACGACCCGCGCGGCGCCGACGACCTCGCCGCGCTCGCGGTGCCCGGCGCCGGGACGGGCCGCGGACCGGTCGTCTGGCCGGTCACCGACCGGCTCGCCGAGGACGGCGTCCTCGTCTGGCACCTCCCCCTCCCGGGCGCCCGCCGCGACGAACTCGACCTCGTCCGCCGCGGCGACGGCATCGTCGTCACCGCGGGCCCCTTCCGCCGCACGGTCCCCCTGCCCTCCGCGCTGCGCCGCTGCACCGTCGACGGCGCCGCACTGCGGGAGGGCGAACTGCGCATCCGGTTCCGGCCGGATCCGGCACTGTGGCCGCGCACGCGCTGAAGCCACCACGGCCGTTCGGGTAACGTCGAGGGGGCCACCCGCAGTCGAAGGAGCCTCCCATGAGCGAACAGCTCCCCCCGTCCGACGACGCCGGGGACGACAACGTCGACAAGCCGGTGGACGACGCACGGACGGCCGGCGCCGAGGCCCACGCCGACGCGTGGGCGACGGCCGCCGCCGAGGACCTGGAGGCGGAGCAGGCCCGCCGCCGCGCCCAGTACGGCCCGCAGCCCGGATCGGCCGCCGAGGAGCTGAGGAAGCTCGTCGACGCGGTCGCCGACAAGCTCTCCGGTCTGCAGTCCCCGCTCCTCGGCGCGGTCGCCGGACCCGCCGCCCAGCAGATGGTGCGGCAGGTCGTCCAGCAGGCCAGGGCCGCCGTCGAACCCGTCATCGAACGCAACCCCGACGTCTTCGACCACCTCGCCGCCGCCGGCAACGAACTCCTCGCCGCCTACCGCTCCGCCGTGCAGGACCAGGAGCGCCGCTGGACCGCACGCGACACCGACGCGCGCGACCTCGACGAACGCCCGGGCCGCGGCGACGACCCGGGCACCGGGTCCGGTGAGCACATCGACCTGGACTGACACCCCGGTCCCCCGTGGACACCCATGATCCCCGCCGGCCCGTTCACCGTACGGACGCCGGGGCCCCCACCGCTGTGCCTCGGGTACCGTTGGCGTAGCGGGGCTCGACCGGAACTGAGGGATTCATGGGACTCACCATCGGCGTCGACATCGGCGGCACCAAGATCGCGGCCGGAGTGGTCGACGAGGACGGCAACATCCTCTCGACCCACAAGGTGCCGACCCCGGGCACGCCCGAGGGGATCGTGGACGCCATCGCCTCCGCCGTGGAAGGAGCGCGCGCCGGACACGACATCGTCGGCGTGGGCATCGGTGCGGCCGGGTACGTCAACCGCCAGCGCTCCGAGGTCTACTTCGCCCCCAACATCCACTGGCGCAACGAGCCGCTCAAGGAGAAGGTCGAGGCCCGCGTGGGTCTCCCGGTCGTCGTGGAGAACGACGCCAACGCCGCGGCCTGGGGCGAGTACAAGTTCGGCGCGGGCAAGGGCCACCGCAACGTCATCTGCATCACGCTCGGCACGGGCCTCGGCGGCGGCGTGATCATCGGCAACAAGCTGCGCCGCGGTCACTTCGGCGTGGCCGCCGAGTTCGGCCACATCCGCATGGTGCCGGACGGCCTGCTGTGCGGCTGCGGCTCGCAGGGCTGCTGGGAGCAGTACGCCTCCGGCCGCGCCCTCGTCCGCTACGCCAGGCAGCGCGCCAACGCCACCCCCGAGAACGCCGAGACGCTGCTCTCGCTGGGCGACGGCACCCCGGACGGCATCGAGGGCAAGCACGTCTCCATGGCCGCCCGCCAGGGCGACCGGGTGGCGGTCGACTCCTACCGCGAGCTGGCCCGCTGGGTCGGCGCCGGCCTCGCGGACCTGGCCTCGCTCTTCGACCCCTCCGCCTTCATCGTCGGCGGCGGCCTCTCGGACGAGGGCGAACTGGTCCTCGGCCCGATCCGCAAGTCCTACCGGCGCTGGCTGGTCGGCGGCAACTGGCGCCCGGTCGCCGAGGTCCTCGGCGCCCAGCTCGGCAACAAGGCGGGCCTCGTCGGCGCGGCGGACCTGGCCCGCCAGCCCGACCCCATCATGTGACACCGCCCCCCACGCGCACGGCCGCGCCCGCCTGACCCTCCGGGGGACGGCGGGCGCGGCCGTTTCTCCGCCCGCACGCACCCGTACACGTCGGCGTGTACGGGCCGCGGCCGGGCGCCGCGCGTAACCCCGCCCGGCTGCCGGGTCGTTGTACGGCTGCACGGTGTGCCGGTGAAGCGACAAGGGGGTCGTCGTCATGGCGAACGGCAGCACGCTTGAGTCGTCCGACAGTCTCAGGGCGTTCGGGGCGGCCTTGAAGACGTTCCGCGAACGTGCCCTGATGACCCAGGAGCAGCTCGCCGAGCGGCTCAACTACTCGTACGCCTCCGTGGCCTCGGTCGAGCAGGGCCGGCGGATGCCCACCGCCGCCTTCGTCGAGCGGGCGGAGGAGGCGCTGGAGGCGTTCGGAGTGCTGCGCGCCATGGCCCGTCACGTCGGGCGGCAGCGCGGGCTGGCGGTCTGGTTCCGGGAGTGGGCCCAGTTGGAGGAGGTGGCGGTCGCCCTGTGCACGTACGAGTGCCGGGTGGTCCCGGGTCTGCTCCAGACGGAGGCGTACACACGGGCGGTGATGCTCAACGTCCCGCCTCCGCCCAGTGAGGAGCAACTGGAGCAGCGGATCGCGGCCCGGCTGGCGCGGCAGGAACTGCTCGGGCGCAGGCCGCCGATCGCGTTCAGCTTCATCGTCGAGGAGTCGGTACTGCTGCGGCACACGGGTGGAGAGGACGTCACCCGGGAGCTGATCGACCATCTCCTGGCGTCCACCGAGCTGTGGAACGTCGAGTTGCAGATCATGCCGCTGCGGCAGCCGTATCACGCCGGTACGGACGGGCCCATGCAACTCCTTGAGACACCCGAACGGCAGTGGCTCGGGTACGCGGAGGGGCAGAAGACGGGGCAACTGGTTTCTGACCGAGAAGCCGTGAGCGTCATGCAGATGCGCTATGCCAAGATGCGCTCACACGCCCTGTCCCCAGCGGACTCGGTCGAGTTGTTGCAGCGGATGAGGGGAGCGCCATGAACATCGTCGGCGGGCTGGACTGGTTCAAGAGCAGCTACAGCGGGTCCGAGGGAGACAGCTGTGTGGAGGTGGCCTTCTCCTCCACGGGAGTGCACGTACGGGACTCCAAGACGCAGGACGGGCCGCGCTTCGCCGTCTCCCCGGAGGCGTGGCGTGACTTCCTCGACCGTATCGAGGCGTGACGCCGAGCGGGTCGGCGTATCTTGATCCCTATGGCGACGACTCCGCTGCTGCCCGACTCCCGGACCGAGTCCGACGGTTCGGCCGTCATCCGGGTTCTGAGTTACAACATCCGTTCGATGCGGGACGACACCGCCGCTCTCGCCCGGGTGATCACCGCCTGCGCGCCCGATGTGGTCCTGCTGCAGGAGGCCCCGCGGTTCTTCCGGTGGCGCAAGAAGCTCGCCCGGCTCGCCTCCGCGTCGGGGCTGGTGGTCCTCTCCGGAGGTGCCACCGCCGCCGGGCCCGCGATCCTGTGTTCCCTGCGGGCCGGCGTCGAGCGCACCGAGGACGTGCTGCTGCCGCTCACCCCGGGGCAGCACCGGCGCGGGTTCGCCACCGCCGTCGTACGGTTCGGCGGGGCCCGGATCGGCGTGCTGAGCTGTCATCTGTCCCTGCGGCAGGACGAGCGGTACGAGCAGGGCGGGATGCTGCTCGACCGGCTCGCCGGGATGGGCGTGGAGCACGCCGTGGCCGGGGGCGACCTGAACGAGCGGCCGGAGGGGCGCACCTTCCGGCGGCTGGCCGAGTCACTCACCGACTGCCGGGCGGCGGCACCCTGGGGCGGCGAGCACACCTGGACCCGCGACGCACCGCACCGGCGGATCGACGCCCTCTTCGCCACCAAGGGCGTCGAGGTGCTCGGCTGCGGGGTGCCGCTGGAGCAGCCCGGCGTGAGCGGGCGCGACCTCGCGGCGGCCACGGACCATCTCCCGGTCCTGGCCGCCCTCAGGGTGCCGGCCGCCTAGCCGCGGTCAGACCACCGCGCCCCGGCCCGGGTCGTCGTCGTCCTCGTCGTCCGTGCGCATGCGCATCACCAGCGTGGCGAAGCCGCCCAGGAAGCCGCCGATGCACAGCGTGCTCAGCCACCAGGTCATCTCCCAGCCGAGCAGGATCGCCAGCAGCAGGAGCACCGGGCCGCCCAGGACGCCGAGCCAGGCGAACTTCGAGGTGACGTCCGCGTCCGGCAGCGGCGGCGGCTCCGGCGGTACGAAGTGGCCCTCGTCGGTCTCGTCGAGGTCGTCGTCCGAGGACTCCTGCACGCTGTAGTCACGCGGGCCGACCCCGGGGGCGAAGGAGACGGAGCCGCCGAGCGGCTTGGCCGGCTTGTCCTCGGCCTTCCGCGGCGGCGCCTCGGCCTCGACACCGTCCTCCGCGTTGGTCTCGGTCTCCAGCAGCGCCAGGTCCTCGACGGACTTGAACGGCTTGGCGCCCGGCGGGTCCGGCGGCTCCTCCCCGTACCCGGCGACGATCGCCTCCCACGCGGCGGCCTCGTCGAGGGGGGTGCCCTTCTCCTCCGGCTCGCGGCCCTCACGGTCCGAGTCGTGCTCAGCCACCTCTGGTCGTCCCTTCCTTGCCGAGACCGGGCTCCTTGACGGCGCCGGGTGCCAGCCGGCCGATGAACGCGGTGCTCTCCCGGAAGATCCGCTCCGCGTCATGGTCCAACGTCGCCACGTGATAGCTCTGTTCCAGCAGGATCTCCGTGACGTCCGTCGACGACACCCGGCCGAGGATCCGCGCCGAGTCCGCGGGCGGCACCACGTGGTCCTGCGGGCTGCGCATCAGCAGCAGCGGCTGGGTGACCTGGGGGAGTTCCCCGTCGACGAGCCGGAAGAAGTTCCGCAGGGAGTGCGCCGCGTGCAGCGGCACCCGGTCGTATCCCAGCTCCCTGCTCAGCGGCTTCGCGATGTCGCTCGCGATGCCCTTGGTCGCGGGGACGAGATGCCGGAGCACCGGGAGGGCGTGCGCGGCCACACCGTGCACCTTGTTCGCCGGGTTGACGACCATCACCCCGCTCACCGCGTCACCGTGCCGGGCGGCCAGCCGCAGCGCCAGCGCGCCGCCCATCGACAGTCCGGCAACGAACACCCGGGCGCTGCGGACCCGCAGCAGGCGGAGCTCGCGGTCCACCTCCGCGTACCAGTCCTGCCAGCCGGTGACCCCGAGGTCCTCCCAGCGGGTGCCGTGCCCGGGGAGCAGCGGCAGCGAGACGGTCAGACCGTGCTCGGCGAGATGCTCCGCCCAGGGGCGCAGCGACTGCGGCGAACCGGTGAAGCCGTGGCAGAGGAGAACGGCGGTCGGGCCGCCCTCGTGGCGGAACGGCTCGGCTCCGGTCAGGAGCGGCACCTTCGGCCTCCTGTTCCTGGGACTCGTGGGACTCGTGGGACGCGTGGGAAGCAATCCGGCACGCCATGACGGCCGGGGAAGGACGGCACACGGATTGCAGGACCTTCACCGTACGCGACCGCACTGACACCGACCAGGGCCGTCGGGTCCTTTGACGGTGCTCCGGGATATGGTCTGACCGACACGCACAGGAGGCACTCGGTTGTTGTACGGCACGATGAAGGTCGCCATCGGGGGGCCGCTGAAGCTCGCCTTCAGGCCCTGGGTGGAGGGCCTGGAGAACGTTCCCGCCGAGGGCCCGGCCATCCTGGCCAGCAACCACCTGTCGTTCTCGGACTCTTTCTTCCTGCCGGCCGTGCTGGACCGCAAGGTCACCTTCATCGCCAAGGCCGAGTACTTCACCACACCGGGTGTGAAGGGCCGTCTGACGGCCGCCTTCTTCAAGGGCGTGGGCCAGCTCCCGGTGGACCGCTCCGGTGCGCGCGGCGCGGGGGAGGCCGCCATCAAGAGCGGCATAGAGGTGCTGGAGCGCGGTGAGCTGTTCGGGATCTACCCGGAGGGCACCCGCTCGCCCGACGGCCGTCTCTACCGCGGCAAGCCGGGCGGTCTCGCGCGCGTGGCACTGGCCACCGGGGCGCCCGTGATCCCGGTCGCCATGATCGACACGGAGAAGATCCAGCCCCCGGGGCAGGTCCGGCCGAAGCTGATGCGGCCGGGCATCCGCATCGGCAGGCCGCTGGACTTCAGCCGCTACCAGGGCATGGAGCACGACCGCTTCGTCCTCCGCGCGGTGACCGACGAGGTCATGTACGAGATCATGAAGCTCTCCGGCCAGGAGTACGTCGACATCTACGCCACCGCCATGAAGCGGCAGCTCGCGGAGGCGGCGAAGGCCGAGAAGGAAGCGGAGAAGTCGGCGAAGGCCGCCCTCGCCCGCGCGGAGAAGGAACAGGCCGAGAAGCTGCGGGCCGCGATGGAGCAGCCCGGCCGGGAGCGGACCGAGCGGCGGTCCGGCCCCTAGGCGGGGCCCGGGGCGGAGAGCAGAGGGGGCGTGGGGACATGGCCAGGCGCGAGAGAGTCATGCGCATGTCGGTCGAGCAACCGATGTGGCGTGCGCTCGCCGGCTACCGGGTCCTCACCATGATGTACGCGGTCGGTCTGTTCGCCGCCGCCCACGAGGAGTTCGCCCGCCCCTGGCTCGCCGTCGCCTACTTCGCCGTCCTGGTGGTGTGGACCCTGGCCACGCTGCCCAAGGTCGCGAGCGCCGCCGCCTGCACCAAGCCCTTCCTCACCGCCGACCTGACCCTCGCCCTCACCGGCATCCTGCTCACCCCCGTCGCCGACGCGGCCGAGCGCGTCCACGCGGGCGGCCCGACCCTGCCCTCCATATGGACCGCGGGATCGGTGCTCGCCTTCGCCATCAAGGGCGGCTGGCGCTGGGCGGCCCTCGCCTCCACCCTCGTCGCCGTCGCCAACCTGATCGAGCGCGGCGGCCCCGCGCGCGACACCGTGCACAACGTGATCCTCGTCTGGGTCGCCTCCATCGCCATCGGCTACGTCGTCGAGGTCGCCCGCGCCTCCGAGCGCACCCTCGCCCGCGCCCTGGAGATCGAGGCCGCGACCCGGGAACGGGAGCGCCTCGCGCGGGACATCCACGACAGCGTGCTCCAGGTGCTGGCGATGGTGCAGCGGCGCGGCGCGGTGATCGGCGGCGAGGCCGCGGAACTCGGCCGGCTGGCCGGCGAGCAGGAGGTGGCGCTGCGCACCCTGGTCTCCGGCGGTCTCGTACCGGTCTCCCGTGCCAGTGAGGACGCCGCCCAGGGCGCCGTCGTACGGGCCGTGGACCGGGACGAGGACGAGACCGCCGACGACGGGCCCGCCGACCTGCGCGCACTGCTCGCCCCCCACGCCGGGGCCCTGGTCTCCCTCGCCGAGCCCGGAGCGCCCGTGCTGCTCGCACCCGCCGCCGCACGGGAGGTGGCCGCCGCCGTCGGGGCCGCCCTGGACAACGTCCGCAGGCACGCGGGTGCCCGGGCACGCGCGTGGATCCTGGTCGAGGACGAACCGGACGAGGTCGTCGTCACCGTCCGGGACGACGGACCCGGCATCCCCGAGGGCCGGCTCGCCCAGGCCGAGGGCGAGGGCCGGCTCGGAGTGGCCCTGTCCATCCGGGGCCGGCTGCGCGACCTCGGCGGCAGCGCGGAACTGGTCTCGGTACCGGGCCAGGGCACGGAGGTCGAGCTGAGGGTGCCCAAGGACAAGCGGGAAGCGAACGACCCGCGGGGGAAGGCGGAGCAGCGATGACGGACACCACCGGGACGCACCCGGAGCCGATCAAGGTCATGGTGGTCGACGACCACCCCATGTGGCGCGACGCCGTCGCCCGGGACCTGTCCGAGTCCGGCTTCGAGGTCGTCGCCACCGCGGGCGACGGCGAGCAGGCGGTGCGCCGCGCCAGGGCCGCCGCACCCGACGTCCTCGTCCTCGACCTGAACCTGCCCGGCAAGCCCGGCGTCCAGGTCTGCAAGGAGGTCGTCGCCGCCGACCCTGCCGTCCGGGTGCTCGTCCTGTCGGCCAGCGGCGAGCACGCCGACGTCCTGGAGGCCGTGAAGTCCGGCGCCACCGGCTACCTGCTGAAGTCCGCCTCCACCGAGGACCTCCAGGACGCCGTGCGCCGCACCGCCGCCGGCGACCCGGTGTTCACACCCGGCCTGGCCGGACTGGTCCTCGGCGAGTACCGCCGGCTCGCCTCCGAACCGGCCGGTGCCGCCCCCGCCGACGGCGGGACCGAGGCCCCCCGGCTGACCGAACGCGAGACCGAGGTGCTGCGCCTGGTCGCCAAGGGCCTCAGCTACAAGCAGATCGCCGAACGTCTCGTCATCTCCCACCGCACCGTGCAGAACCACGTGCAGAACACCCTGGGCAAGCTCCAGCTGCACAACCGCGTGGAACTCGTCCGCTACGCCATCGAGCGCGGCCTCGACGACGAGTAGGCCGCCCCCGTGCCTGGCCCGGACGGACCGGGGGCACCCGTATATTCGCCGGTACGGCAATGATTCGCACGACACCCGGAGGAAGACCCGTGGAGATCCTGGCGTTCGGTGTGCAGGCGGACGAGAAGCCCCTGATCGAGCGGGCCTTCGAGGGCCACCACCCGGTGCGCGGGCTGGACGTCTTCCTCAACGCGGACACCGCGCCCATCGCGGCCGGCCACGAGATCATCTCCACCAGCGTCAACTGCGACCTCGGCGCCGAGGTGCTGTCGGACCTCGCGGCCGGCGGCACCCGGATGGTCGCCCAGCGCTCCACCGGCTTCAACAACGTCGACCTGGAGGTCGCCGAACGGCTCGGCCTGACGGTCGCCCGGGTGTCGTACTACTCGCCCCACTCGGTCGCCGAGTTCGCCTGGACCCTCGCCATGGCCGTCAACCGCCGGATCGTCCGCGCCTCCACCCGCACCCGCGACTTCGACTTCCGGCTCGACGGACTGATGGGTCGTGACCTGCACGGCCGCACCGCCGGCGTCCTCGGCACCGGGAAGATCGGCGAGGCGTTCGCCCGGATCGCCCACGGCTTCGGCATGCGGCTCCTCGGCTGGGACGTCGCCGAGAACCCCGCCTGCAGGGAACTCGGCATGACCTACGTCCCCAAGGACGAGCTCCTCGCCGAGTCCGACCTCGTCTCCCTGCACGTGCCGCTGATGCCGGCCACCCAGCACCTCATCGACGCCGCCGCCCTGAAGACGATGCGGGACGACGCGATCCTGGTGAACTCCAGCCGCGGCGGCCTCATCGACACCGCGGCCCTCGTCACCGAGCTGCGCGCGGGCCGCTTCACGGGCGTCGGCCTCGACGTGTACGAGGCGGAGGCGGGCCTGTTCTTCCTCGACAAGTCCCTGGAGGCCGTCGACGACGACACCCTGGCCCGCCTCGTCACCTTCCCCAACGTGCTGGTCACCTCCCACCAGGCGTACTACACCGAGGACGCCGTCGGGCAGATCGTCGGGACCACGGTGAACAACGTCCTCGACTACACCGCGGGGCGGCGCTCCGAGAACGTGCTGGTGCCCCGGAGCTGACCCATCAGCTCCCGCACGAGCTCCGCGCCGTTCAGGGTCAGCACCGACTCGGGGTGGAACTGGACGCCCGCGAAACCGGGTCCCCGCAGCGCGTGCACCTCCCCGCCCGCCGTGCGGCTCACCTCGACGCCGTGCGCGGCCAGCTCCCGCGCGGCGTCCTCGTCACAGCGCGCCACGAAGCTGTTGTAGAAGCCGACGGTCTCCGGCCGCCCGAACAGGTCGATCTCCGTCTGCGCCCCCTGGTACGGCACCTCCTTGCGCACGATCTCCAGGCCCAGCTCGGCCGCGATCAGCTCGTGGCCGAGGCAGACCCCGAGGAGGCCGTGCCGGTTCTCCCGGACGGCCTCGGCGGTCAGCCCGCGCAGGAACCGCATCTTCGGGTCGGCCGTGTCGGACGGGTCGCCCGGTCCGGGACCCAGCACCAGCGGGCCCTCGTGTCCGAGCACCGTCTCCCGCAGGCCCGGCTCGTCGTAGCGGCGCACGCTCACCTCGAGACCGGTGGCGCGCAGCACATGGGCGAGCATCGCGGTGAAGGTGTCCTCCCCGTCGACGACCAGCGCGTGACCGGTCAGCGCCTGTGACCGCTCCTGCATCCGCAGCCAGAAGGGCGCCAGCGACGCCCTGCGCCCGTCCAGCGCCGCCCGCACCCGGGGATCGTCGGCCAGGCCCGGCCGTCCGGACTCCGCGCGCGGCCGCCCGGGCCGCACGCCCAGCGCGGTCAGCACCCCGGCCGCCTTGGCGTGGGTCTCCGCGACCTCGCCCGCCGGGTCCGAGCCGCGCACCAGCGTGGCCCCGACCGGCACCCGCAGCCGCCCGGAGGCGTCGATGTCGGCGGTACGGATGAGGATGGGGGAGTCCAGCGTCTGGGCCCCGCCCTCGTCGCGGCCGACGAGGGCCAGCGCGCCCGCGTAGTAGCGGCGCCCGCCCACCTCGTGCCGCTCGATCACCCGGCAGGCGTTCTGCACCGGCGACCCGGTGACGGTCGCCGCGAACATGGTCTCCCTCAGCACCTCGCGCACGTCCAGCGAGGACCGGCCGCGCAGCTCGTACTCGGTGTGCGCGAGGTGCGCCATCTCCTTCAGCCGGGGCCCGACGACGACCCCGCCCATGTCGCCGACGGTGCACATCATCTTGAGCTCCTCGTCGACGACCATCGACAGCTCCTCGATCTCCTTGCCGTCGGCGAGGAACTCCAGCAGGTGCTCGGGGGCCGGCCCCTCGGCCGGGTAGCGGTAGGTCCCGCTGATCGGGTTCATCACGACCGTCCCGCCCGACGCCCGGACGTGCACCTCGGGACTGGCTCCGACCAGGGTCCTGTCCCCGGTGTGGACGACGAACGTCCAGTACGCGCCCCGCTCGCCCTCGAGCAGCCGCCGGAACAGCGCCAGCGCGTCGGCCCGCCCGAACCCGGGGATCTCACCCTCGTACGTCCGCCGGATCACGAAGTTGGCGCCCTCGCCCCGCCCGATCTCCTCGTCCAGGACCCGCCCGACGATCCGCGCGTACTCCTCGTCGCCGACGTCGAAGCCGCCGCCCTCGACCCGGACGTCATGGGCCGGGAGCCGGTCGAGGACCTGGGCCAGCGGGAACTCGTACCGCTCCTGGGGTGTCAGCACCAGCAGCGGGGTGCCGTCGTCACGGACGTCGAAACCGCGCTCGCGGATCTGCCGGAAGGGGACGAGGGCCAGCCCCTCGTCGGGCAGGTCGGCCAGACGCTCGCGGGTGGCGACCGGGCCGATCAGCAACTCCACGACCTCGTGGTCGTGTCCCGGCGTGCGGCGGCGCAGCAGGGCGAAGGGACGGTCGTCGTCGGGGAGCTGTGCCAGGTCCATGGTGGGTTCCTCGTCTCGTCGCTGTCATGAGCGGTGAGGAACGACCCCGGAAACCACCGAAGGCCGCCCCTCGGGCGGCCTTCGCGAAGTCTGTGCGTACGCGCAGTCAGTGGGCCGCCGGGAGAGCGGTCCACCACCAGGTGCGGGTCGAATGCGCGAACATGGCGGGCACGTTACACGATGCGACGCGTGACATGTGCGGTCTCGCGTCGTCATGGGTGGTGCTCCCCGCCACTGCGGGGATGTCTGATCCGCCTCTCCGCCGAGCCGGGTGGAGAGGCTCTTGTCTCATCTGCTGAGCGCCGGAATGGACGGCTGATGCGACCGCGTACTGTGGGGCGTGTGACCGTTAACGCTGATTCTCAAAGCGTCGCCGCTCAGGCGACCTGGCGAAAACTGCCGGCGGCGCAGCAGCCCGAGTACCCGGATGCCGAGGCTCTGCGCGATGTGATCGCCGAGCTCGAAACGTATCCCCCGCTGGTGTTCGCCGGCGAGTGTGACCAGCTGCGCGCGCGTATGGCGGCGGTTGCGCGAGGTGAGGCGTTTCTGCTCCAGGGCGGTGACTGTGCCGAATCCTTCGAGGCGGTGTCCGCCGAGCACATCCGGGCGAAGTTGAAGACGCTGCTCCAGATGGGCGCCGTCCTCACCTACGCCGCGTCGGTGCCCGTGGTGAAGGTCGGCCGGATCGCCGGCCAGTACTCCAAGCCGCGCTCCAAGCCGACCGAGACCCGCGACGGGGTGACGCTGCCGACGTACCGCGGCGACTCCGTCAACGGCTTCGAGTTCACCGAAAAGGCCCGCGTCCCGGACCCCGAGCGGCTGAAGCGGATGTACCACGCCTCCGCCTCCACGCTGAACCTGGTGCGCGCCTTCACCACCGGCGGCTACGCCGATCTGCGCCAAGTGCACGCCTGGAACCAGGACTTCGTGAAGTCGTCCCCGTCGGGGCAGCGCTACGAGCAACTGGCCCGCGAGATCGACCAGGCGCTCAACTTCATGCACGCCTGCGGCGCCGACCCGGAGGAATTCAAGACGGTCGAGTTCTACGCCTCGCACGAGGCGTTGCTGCTCGACTACGAGTCCGCCCTGACCCGGGTGGACTCGCGCACCGGCCGGCTGTACGACGTCTCCGGGCACATGGTGTGGATCGGTGAGCGCACCCGGCAGCTGGACCACGCGCACATCGAGTTCGCCTCGAGGATCCGCAACCCCATCGGCATCAAGCTGGGTCCCACGACCGCCGCCGAGGACGCGCTGCAGTACATCGACCGCCTCGACCCCGAGCGGGAGCCGGGCCGGCTGACCTTCATCGTCCGCATGGGCGCCGACAAGGTCCGCGACAAGCTCCCCGAGCTGGTGGAGAAGGTCACCGCGTCCGGCGCCACCGTGGCCTGGGTGACCGACCCGATGCACGGCAACACCTTCGAGGCGGCCTCCGGCCACAAGACCCGGCGCTTCGACGACGTGCTCGACGAGGTCAAGGGCTTCTTCGAGGTCCACAAGGAGCTCGGCACGCACCCGGGCGGCATCCACGTGGAGCTCACCGGCGACGACGTCACCGAGTGCGTGGGCGGCGGCGACGAGATCTTCGTCGACGACCTGCACCAGCGTTACGAGACGGCCTGCGACCCGCGGCTCAACCGCAGCCAGTCGCTGGACCTGGCGTTCCTCGTCGCGGAGATGTACCGGGACCAGTAGCGGAACCGGCCGCCGGCACGGCGCGAGGGGTGGGGCGCGGATCACACGGGATCGCGCCCCACCCCACTTCTGTGCCCCCCGGGTGACAGGTAAGGTTAGGTTAGCCTCACCGACCAGGGGTCGGGACGGCTCGACCCAGCACTTCGTCGGGAGGTGACCCGCGTGTTCGTCTGCAGCTGCTTCGGCGTGACCGAGGAACAGGTGAAGGGACACGCGGAGGCCGGTGCGTGCACGCCCCGGCAGATCGCCTCCGCCTGCAAGGCGGGCACCGACTGCGGCGGTTGCGTACGGCGCATCCAGGCCCTGCTCGGCCGTGGCTCCTGCCCGCGCCGTGAGCTGACGGGCCAGGGCGAGCCGCCGCACACGACGAAGCTCCCCGAAGCCGCCTAGGCCTGCCCCTAGTGCGTCGAGAATCCGCCCGTGCCCGGTCCTGAGGCGTCCGGCTGGGACTGTTCGACGACCGTCGACAGGTAGAGCGCCTCGCCCAGCTTCTCGATCAGATCCAGCTGGGTGTCCAGATAGTCGATGTGGTGCTCCTCGTCGGCCAGGATCGCCTCGAAGATGTTGGCCGACGTGATGTCGCCCTTGGTGCGCATGACCTCCACCCCGCGGCGCAGCCGGTCGATCGCCTCCAGCTCGACCTCCCGGTCGGCCTGGAACATCTCGGTGACGGTCTGCCCGACCCGGACGTGGAACAGCCGCTGGTAGTTCGGCAGGCCGTCGAGCAGCAGGATGCGGTCGGTCAGCACCTCCGCGTGCCGCATCTCGTCGAAGGACTCCGCACGCGTGTACACGGCGAGTTTCGTCCAGCCCTTGTGGTCCTGCAGCTTCGAGTGCAGGAAGTACTGGTTGATCGCCGTGAGCTCGGCGGTCAGCTGCTCGTTCAGGAATTCGATGACCTCGGGGTCGCCCTGCATCGCATGGGCTCCTTCCGCGCGGGAACTGGCAGGTTGGGGCGCATGATTCCATCGGCGGGGAAGATCGTCCAGTAAGTGTTGACTTAGTAAGTACGTACATGCTTAGTCCGTTATGCGCCTCATTGTCCGAACCTGTCGAGCCCGGTTCGGGGCATCGCCGCCGGTCTGTCAGGATGGAGACATGGGTCAGCCGGCGGAACGCGAATCGGGGGAGCGCGCATCAGGGGGAGCGGCGCATCCCCTGCTCCCGCCGGGGCAGCGACTGCAGAAGGGCTGGCCGGTCACGCACTACGGACCGGTCCCCAAGTTCCGGCCCGAGCGCTGGGAGTTCCGGGTCTTCGGCGCGACCGCCGACGGTGAGAAGCACTGCTGGAACCACGAGGCCTTCACCGCCCTGCCGTACGCCACGGTCGTCGCCGACCTGCACTGCGTCACCAAGTTCAGCATGGTCGGCGCCGAGTGGGGCGGTATCCCGGCGCGCACCGTCGTGGACCTCGCCCCGCCCGCCCCCGACGTCACCCACGTCATGGTGTGGGCGGAGTACGGGTTCAGCTCCAACCTCCGGCTCGCGGACTTCACGTCCGCGCGCTCCCTCTTCGCCACCCACAAGGACGGCGAACTGCTGACCGCCGAGCACGGCTTCCCGCTGCGGCTGATCGTCCCCCATCTGTACGCCTGGAAGGGCCCCAAATGGGTGCGCGGCGTGGAGTACATGACCGCCGACCGCCGCGGCTTCTGGGAGGAGCGCGGCTACCACAACGTCGGCGACCCCTGGAGGGAGCAGCGCTACTCCTACCAGGAGGAACCCGGGGACGGCCCCGAACTCTGAACCGCCGCGCGGCTCAGGAGTCCCGGAGCTTCTTCAGCCGCTCCACGTCCGCCGCGTGTCCCTCCTTGCCGCCGGGCGTCTCGACGACCAGCGGTACGCCCGCGGTCGCCGGGTGCGTCATCAGGGCCCGGAAGGGATCCTCGCCGATGTGCCCGGCACCGATGTTGGCGTGACGGTCCTTGTGGGCGCCGACCACGTCCATGGAGTCATTGGCGTGGATCAGCTTCAGCCGCCCCTCGCCGACCGTGTCCACCAGCAGGTCCAGCGTCTGCCGCATGCCGTCGGGGCCGGTCAGATCGTGGCCGGCCGCGAAGACGTGACAGGTGTCCAGGCAGACACCCAGCTTCGGGTGGGCGTCCAGCGCCTCGAAGTACGGCCCGAAGTCCCAGGTCCGTGAGCACAGCGAGGAACCCTGGCCGGCGGTCGACTCCAGCAGCAGGAACGGGTCGTCGTCGTGGGTGAGCTCGTCGAGCAGCGGCAGCATGTACCGCCGTACCTGCCGCAGCGCCACCGACCGCTCCCGCCCGCCGGTCGCGCTGCCCGTGTGCACCACCACGCCCAGCGCCCCGATCTCCCGCCCGCGCCGCAGGGAGTGCCGCAGCGACTCCACGGACCGTTCCACGGTCGCCAGGGTGTGGGAGCCGAAGTTGATCAGGTACGGGGCGTGCACGTACGCCGGGATCGACTCCGCCGCGCAGGCCGCGCGGAACGCCTCGTCCTGCCGCGGACTGCCGGCCGGGGTGGCCCAGCCGCGCGGATTGGCGACGAAGACCTGCACGGTCTCGGCGCGCAGCTCGCGGGCGTAGGACAGGCCGACGGAATGCAGGCCCCCGGCCACGGGCACGTGGCCGCCGATCGGGTTGCGTACGGGGCCGGACGGGTGACTCTTCACGCGTCAAGGGTGTCATGGGCGCGGGAGTCCCCGGGACGGCCCCTCCGGTCAGCGGATCTCGATGGTGATCGTCGACCCCTTGGGCGCGCTGTCGCCACCGTCCACGGACTGGCCCTTCACGGTGTCGCCGAACAGGCCGAGCAGTCCGCGGTCCTCGTCCACCCGGAACCCGGCGCCCTCCAGCTTCTCCCTGGCCTCGCCCACGCTGTCGCCGACCACGTCCGGCACCTCGGCCATCTCGGGGCCCTTGGACAGCGTCAGCGTCACGGTGTCGCCCTCGGCGACCCTGCCGCCCGGGCCCGGGTCCTGCCGGGCCACCCGGCCCGCGTCGTACTCGGAGGTGACCCGCTCGGTGGCGACCTTCACCTCCAGCCCGGCCTCCTCCAGCTCGGCGCGCGCGTCCTCGAGGTCGTCCCCGGCCACGTCCGGCACGTCCACCGGGGCGCCCTTGCTCACGGTGAGTGCCACCGCGGAGCCCGCGCGGACCTCGGTGCCCTTGCCGGGCTCCGTGGAGATCACGGAGCCGGCGGGCACGGAGTCACTGAACTCCCGGGTCGACATGCCCGGCTTCAGGCCCTCGTCCTCCAGCAGCGACCGCGCCTTGTCCTGCGGGTAGCCGTCGAGGTCGGGCACCCGCACGGTCCGCGGGCCCTTGGAGAGGGTCAGCGACACCGAGTCGTTGGTGCGGATGCGGGCACCGGCCTCGGGGTCGGTGGCGACCACCTTGCCCCGCTCCACCGTGTCGCTGTACGCCTCCGACACCTGGCCGGCGTCCAGCCCGGCGTCCGCCAGCCGGTCCCGGGCCTCCTTCTCGGTCTTCGCCAGCAGCGGCGGGACCTTGGTGAACTGGCCGGAGTTGATGTACCACACGCCCGCGCCCAGCCCGAGGACCAGCAGTACGCCAATGACGATCGCCATCGGCCCGCGCCGCAGCGCCGTCCGCCCCCGGGGCGGCAGCGGCGGCGGGGACCGGAACCGGCTGGTGCGGTGCGCGGCGTCCGCGCCCTCGTCCTCCTCGTTCACGGGCAGTGGGCGGCGCACGGTCAGCGCGCGCGGGATGACACTCGTCCGGTCGTCGGCGTTGTCGTGCTCCGACGCCAGCGCCTGCGGCGGCACCGCGTCGAGCTGCTCGTCACCGAGCCGGGCACGCGCGTCGCGGGCCCGCGCGAGCAGCGCCACCGCGTCGTGCGGACGCACCTCGGGGCCGCGCGCGGTAGCCGACGCGACCAGTTCGTCCAGCTCGTACGCCATGCCGGGCACGGCGGCCGACGGCGGCGGCACGTCGTCGTGGAGATGCTTGTAGAGCACGATCGCGGGCGAGTCGCCGTCGTGAGGCTTCTCACCGGTCAGCATCTCGTAGAGCAGGATGCCGCAGGCGTAGACGTCCACGCGCGGGTCGGCGGTGCCGTGCTCGATCTGCTCCGGGGCCAGGTAGGAGACCGTGCCCAGCACGGTGCCGGTGGTGTTCGTCACCGAGTCCACCGCGCGGACCAGCCCGAAGTCGGCGACCTTGACCCGGCCGTCGTCCCCGATGAGCACGTTCTCGGGCTTCATGTCCCGGTGCACGAACCCGGCCCGGTGCGCGGCACCGAGCGCGGCCAGCACCGGCTCCAGGATGTCCAGCGCGGCCCGCGGCTGGAGCGCCCCGCGCTCGCGGAGCACGTCGCGCAGGGTGCAGCCGGCGATGTACTCCATCGCCAGGTAGACGTACGCCCCGTCGGTGCCCTGGTCGAAGACCTGCACCACGTTCGGGTGGGCCAGGCGCGCCACCGACTTCGCCTCGCGGATGAACCGCTCGACGAACGACGCGTCGGCGGCGAGGGAGGGGTGCATCACCTTGAGCGCGAGGACGCGGTCGAGGCGGGTGTCCACGGCCCGGTAGACCGTGGCCATCCCGCCGACCGCGATCCGCGCGTCGACGCGGTACCGGCCGTCGAGCACCTGCCCGACCAGAGGGTCCTGAAGGGTCGTGTCCACGCAGCGAGTCTACGAGCCCGCACGGACACCCCCGACCCGTTCAACCGCCGTTGGAGCGGACCTGTGACCTGTCTTACCCGGCTGCCCGGCGGTGCGCCGGGCCGGGGCGTGCACCGCTCACCGCGCCGGCACGATGGCCCGCGGTACGCGTGGGGCGCCTAGAACGCCGGCCGCTCCGGGTCCAGCACGGCGAGGCCTTCCGCGGGAGACGACGCCGTGGCGAACCACCGCCGCGGAATCCGTCCCGCGAGCCGGGCGAGCCGCCCCGCCTCCACCGCCGCCCGCATCGCGCCGGCCATCAGCACGGGCTCCTGCGCCCGCGTCACCGCGGACGCCAGCATCACCCCCGCGCACCCCAGCTCCATCGCCAGCGCCGCGTCGGAGGCGGTCCCCGCCCCCGCGTCCAGGATCACCGGCACCCCCGCCCGCTCCACGATCAGCTCGAAGTTGTGCGGATTGCGGATCCCCAGCCCCGACCCGATCGGCGACCCCAGCGGCATGACCGCCGCGCACCCGGCGTCCTCCAGCTTCCGCGCCAGCACGGGATCGTCGTTCGTGTAGGGCAGCACCGTGAACCCGTCGTCGACCAGCGTCTCCGCCGCGTCCAGCAGCTCCACCGGGTCCGGCAGCAGGGTCCGCTCGTCGGCGATGACCTCCAGCTTGACGAGGTCCGTACCGAGCGCCTCCCGCGCGAGCCGCGCCGTGAGCACCGCCTCCCCGGCGGTGAAGCACCCCGCCGTGTTCGGCAGCACCCGGATGCCCAGCTTCTCCAGCACCGACAGCACGGACCCGTGCACCGAGGGGTCCACGCGCCGCATCGCGACGGTCGTCAGCTCCGTACCGGACGCCACCAGCGCCCGCTCCAGCACGTCGAGGCTCGGCGCCCCTCCGGTACCCATGATCAGGCGGGACGTGAAGGACGTACCGCCGAGGACCAGCGGATCGTCGGCCATGGTCAGCCTCCTTGGACGGCGGTGAGGACCTCCACCCGGTCCCCCTCCGCGAGGGGGGTGGTGGGCCACTGCGCGCGCGGGACGACGGTTTCGTTGAGGGCGGCGGCCACGCCCGAGGCGGCCGCGGTGAGCGTGGTGACGACGACGTCGAGAGCCGTGCCCGGCTCGATCTCCCGGCGTTCCCCGTTGACCGAGATGGTGACCGGGGCGCTCATGCGGGCTGCTCCGAGAGGACGGCGGCGCCGAAGCGCCGGGGGGTGAAGGGGCGGGCCACCTCCGGCAGTGCACCGGTGGTCAGCACGTCCGCCATGGCGTCGCCGGTGACCGGCGTCAGCAGCACGCCGTTGCGGTGGTGGCCGGTGGCCAGCAGGAGCCCCTCGACTTCCGTCGGGCCGAGCAGCGGCGCGTTGTCGGGGGAGCCGGGGCGCAGCCCGGCGCGGGTCTCGGTCAGCGGCAGCTCGGTGATCCCGGGGACCAGCTCGTGGGCGTCGCGCAGCAGTTCGTACACGCCGCCCGCGGTCACGGTGGTGTCCCAGCCCATCTCCTCGCTCGTCGCGCCGATCACCAGCTCGCCGTCCTCGCGCGGGACCAGGTAGACGTGGCTGCCGCGCACCACCGCCCGCACGGTCCGGTTCAGGAAGGGCCCCGGGCGGTCGGGCATCGTCAGACGCACCACCTGCCCCTTCACGGGGCGCACGGGCGGCAGGACGTCCCGCGGGACACCCGCCAGCCGGCCGCTGAGGCTGCCCGCGGCGAGTACCACCTGCCCGGCGCCCAGCTCACCGCCGTCGGCGGTGACGACGCCCGTCGCGCGGCCGGCCGCGACGACGAGCCGCTCGGCCCAGGCGCGGTGGAGGGTCACACCGGCCCGCTCGCAGGCGGTGACCAGGGCGGCAGCGAGCCGCCGCGGATCGATCTGGTGGTCGCCGTCCACCCGCAGCCCGCCGCGCACCCCCGGCGCGAGCATCGGCTCGAGGCGCCGGCACTCCCGACCGGTCAGCCACTGCGACTCCAGCCCCGACCGCTGCTGCAGGGCGTGCAGTTCGCGCAGGTGGGCGCGGTCGTCGGCGTCCAGGGCCACGGCGAGCGTGCCGCACCTGCGGTAGCCGAGGTCCTGGCCGGTGAACTCGGTCAGCTCGGCCGCGAAGCCGGGGTAGCGCCGCGCGGAGGCGACGTTCAGACCGAGCAGGGTCTCCTCGCCGTAGTGCAGTTCCGTGACGGCCGCGAGCATCCCGGCGGCCACCCGGGCGGCCCCGCCGCCCGGCTCGGGGTCCACGACGGCCGTGGCGAGACCGCGCTGCGCGGCCCGCCAGGCCGTGACCAGTCCGATGATTCCGCCCCCGACGACGAGGACGTCGGGGGTACGCGTGGGCGACATGGGCGTCCAGCCCCTCCCTTCGCCGGCATGACCCGGATCAGGTTCGTACGGTCGGAGGCCGCCAGCCTCCCTCTCAGCCCGGTGCGTCCGGGCTCCCGCGAGTGCTTTACGGTGGCCACCCTAGCCCGCAGCACGACGCACTCGTAAGGGAGCCCGTCATGGCACGGTCGCTCGACGGACTCGTCCTCGCCCCCGTGGCCGACCAGGCTCCCGGCCAGGTCGGCACCCGTACACGGTTCGTCTACCACGAGCGGGACGGCGAGATCTGGGCCGAGTACGCCGGCGGCGACGTGGCGCGCGGGCACCTCGTCGGCACCCGCGCCGGGGACCGGCTGGACTTCCGGTACGTCCAGCTCAAGCGGGACGGCACGACGTCCTCGGGACACTGCGTGTCGACGGTCGTGGAGCTGCCCGACGGCCGGGTGCGGCTGGAGGAGAACTGGGAGTGGGAGTCGCAGCGGGGCAGCGGCACGAGCGTGGTGGAACAGCTCCCGGACGACGCGGACCTACGGATCGTCCCCACGGGGTGATTATGGTGACCGGGTGAGCGAGCAGACGCAGGAACCGGGACGGGCCGAGCCGCGGCGGGTCGTGGTGGCGGGTGCGGGCATGGCCGGCGTGCAGACCGCGGCCGCCCTGCGGGAGCAGGGGTTCACCGGCACCCTGACCCTGATCGGCGCGGAGCCCCACCAGCCGTACGACCGGCCGCCGTTGTCCAAGGCGGTGCTGCTCGGCACGGCCGAGAACTCCGCCTTCGACGTGGACTTCGAGGAGCTCCGCGTCGACCTCAGGCTCGGCTGCGAGGTGCTCGGCCTGCGCCCCGGCGACCACGAGCTGGACACGGAGGCCGGGCCCGTCCCGTACGACGTCCTGGTGATCGCCACCGGCGCCGAACCGGTCCGGCTGCCGGGCACGGAGGGCGTCCCGGGTGTGCATCTGCTGCGCACCCTGGACGACGCCGAACGGCTGCGCCCGGTGCTCGCGCGGCAGCACGACGTCGTGGTGGTCGGCGCCGGCTGGATCGGCGCGGAGTTCGCCACGGCGGCCCGCGAGGCGGGCTGCGCGGTCACGGTCGTGGAGGCCGGGGAGCGGCCGCTGGCCGAGGCGCTGCCCGCCGAGGTGACCGCCCCGATGGCCGCCTGGTACGCCGAGGCGGGGGTCACGCTGCGCACGCACGCGCGCGTGGAGCGCGCCGAGCCCGGCGCGGTCGTCCTGGACGACGGCACGCGGCTGCCCGCGGGAGCCGTGGTCGTCGGCATCGGGGCCCGGCCCGCAACGGCCTGGCTGGCGGGGTCCGGGGTCGCACTCGGCGCGCGGGGCGAGGTCGTGGCCGACCGCCACCTGATGACCTCGGTGCCGGACGTGTACGCGGTCGGCGACTGCGCGTCCTTCCCGTCCGCGCGCTACGGCGAACGCCTGCTGGTCCACCACTGGGACAACGCCCTGCAGGGCCCGCGCACGGTCGCCCTGAACGTCCTCGGCGTGCCCGCGGGCCACGCCCCGGCGGTGTACGACCCGGTGCCGTACTTCTGGTCCGAGCAGTTCGGCCGCTTCGTCCAGTACGCCGGACACCACGCGGGCGCCGACCGGACCGTGTGGCGCGGGGACCCGGCCGACCCGTCGTGGAGTGTCTGCTGGCTGCGGGAGTCCCGGCTGGTCGCGCTGCTCGCGGTGGGGCGGCCCAGGGACCTGACGCAGGGGCGCCGGCTGATCGAGGCGGGCGCGCCGATGGACCCCGGGCTGCTGGCGGACCCGGCGCGGCCCCTGAAGTCGGCGACGGCGTGAGGCCCCGGTCCCGCGCCCCCGGGCGACGTGCCGGGCCGACCCGTCCGCCCGGGTGGACGGGGCCGACTTCCGACTGTCAGCGGCAGGTGGCAGGCTTGTCCCGTGACCGAGATTGACGCAAAGATCGATGCTCTCGTCCCCGCCTGGCTCACTCTCCCCGACATCGCCGAGAAGTTCGGCGTCGAGGTGACGCGCGTCCGGCAGCTGGTCAAGGAGGGCCAGCTCATCGCCGTGCGCCGAGGTGAGAACCGCGCGCTGCACGTCCCCGCGGCCTTCATCGACGGGGACAAGGTCGTCAAGGGCCTGACCGGCACCCTGACGCTCCTGCGGGACGACGGCTTCACGGTCGAAGAGATGCTGGAATGGCTCTTCACCCCCGACCCGACCCTGCCGGGCACGCCCGCCCAGGCGCTCGGCGAGAACCGCGGCACGGAGGTGAAGCGCCGGGCCCAGGCACTCGCGGTCTGACCCGCATCCGACCGACCGGAGTCCGAACAGCACCGGCCGGGGCACCAGCCCCGGCCGTGGGGGCCCGTGCGCCACCGACACCCCGGGGGGACACCCGAATGACCGAGACCGAACGCGCGCGGCTCGCCGATGCCCGCCTGTATCTCTGCACCGACGCCCGCAGGCGGCAGGGGGACCTGCCGGAGTTCCTGGACGCGGTCCTGGCCGGCGGGGTCGACATCGTGCAGCTGCGCGACAAGGGCATGGAGGCCGCCGAGGAACTGGAGCACCTGGCGGTCCTCGCCGAGGCCTGCGCCCGGCACGGCAAGCTCCTCGCGGTCAACGACCGCGCGGACGTCGCCCACGCGGCCGGAGCCGACGTCCTCCACCTCGGTCAGGGCGACCTCCCCGTCTCCGCCGCCCGCGCCCTCCTCGGTGACGGGGTCCTGATCGGCCGCTCGACCCACACAGGGTCCGAGGCCGCCGCGGCAGCCGTCCAGCCCGGGGTGGACTACTTCTGCACCGGCCCCTGCTGGCCCACCCCCACCAAGCCCGGCCGCCACGCTCCCGGCCTCGGCCTGGTCCGTCACACCGCCGCCCTCGGCACCGACCGCCCCTGGTTCGCCATCGGCGGCATCGACCTGGGCAACCTCGACCAGGTCCTGGACGCCGGTGCCCGCCGGGTCGTCGTCGTCCGCGCCCTCACCGAGGCGGACGACCCGGGAGCGGCGGCCGCCGAGTTCGCCAAGCGGCTGCGGGAGGCCGCCCGGGACGCCGGGTGACTCCCCGGGCCCCCGGGCATCTCAGGTTCGTCCACATCGTGGACAGCAAGTCCGCGAATCAGACAAAACTCCCGCTTTTGGTTGGGGGACCGCCGCCCCCTGGCTAACCTGCCCGTATGGCCCTAGGAACCGCATCCACCAGGACTGATCGCGCCCGCACCGTGCGCGACATGCTCGCCGCCGGAAAGACGACGTACTCGTTCGAGTTCTGGGCCCCCAAGACGGAGAAGGGCGAGCGCAACCTCTGGAACGCGCTCCGCAGGGTCGAGGCCGTCGCCCCGAGTTTCGTCTCCGTCACGTACGGCGCGGGCGGTTCCACCCGCGCCGGCACGGTGCGGGCGACCGAGCAGATCGCCGCCGACACCACCCTCACCCCGGTCGCCCACCTCACCGCTGTCGACCACTCCGTCGCCGAGCTGCGCAACATCATCGGCCAGTACGCCGACGCCGGGATCCGCAACATGCTCGCCGTGCGCGGTGACCCGCCCGGCGACCCCATGGCCGACTGGGTGCCGCACCCGCGGGGCCTGACCTACGCGGCCGAACTCGTGCGGCTCATCAAGGAGTCGGGCGACTTCTGCGTCGGCGTCGCGGCCTTCCCGGAGATGCACCCGCGCTCGGCCGACTGGGACACCGACGTCGCCCACTTCGTCGACAAGTGCCGGGCCGGCGCCGACTACGCGATCACGCAGATGTTCTTCCAGCCCGAGTCCTATCTGCGCCTGCGTGACCGAGTCCACGCGGCGGGCTGCGAGACCCCTGTCATCCCCGAGGTCATGCCGGTGACCAGCGTGAAGATGCTGGAGAGGTTGCCAAAGCTGAGTAATGCCTCCTTCCCCGACGCCCTCAAAGAGCGGATCCTCACAGCGAAGGACGATCCGGCGGCGGTACGCTCCATCGGTATCGACTTCGCCACGGAGTTCTGCGCGCGGCTGCTGGCCGAGGGAGTGCCGGGACTGCACTTCATCACGCTGAACAACTCCACGGCGACGCTGGAAATCTACGAGAACCTGGGTCTGCACCACCCGCCGCAGGCCTAGACCGGTCGCACGCACATACGACACACTGCGTAACGGCCACTGGGAGAGGGGCGTACATGGGCTGGACGGTCCTCTACATCGCGTTCGGCATCGTCGCACTGTGGTTGCTGGGCGAGGTGCTGCTGCAGTACAAGGCGCGGCTGCGCTGGCGGCTGCTCGCCTTCGCCGGCTTCCTCGGTGTCGTGCTCGGCGTGCTGATCCCGTCCGTGCCCGTCATCGGGCTGGGCGCCGCCGCCTTCGCCGTCGGCCAGACCTACGTCACGCTGTCGTTCCGCCGCGGCTTCCAGGCGGGCTGGGCGGTCAACGCACCGATGCTGGCCGCCGCCACGGGCCGCCGCGGTGACCGCGGACGCCGGGAACCGGCCCTGGAGGTCTCCGACCTGGAGACGCCCCGCGGGGGTCACGGCGACGAGGGCGACGGCCACCACGACCGCACCGCCTACGGCACGGACGACGACTACGAACGCGACGACGTGTTCACCCCCGCCCGCCCCGACCGGCAGCCGGCCGAGGGGGGCGCCTCCGTGTACGAGCCGCAGCCCCTGCCCGACGACACCGGCTCCTACGGCGTCTACGGCGACCAGGGGTACGCCGCCCCCTCCCAGGACCCGTACGCGGGCGCCACCCAGGGCGCCGACCAGAACTACGCCTACGACTACTCCGGCTACGGCCAGCAGCAGGGCTACGACACCACGGGCCAGCAGTACGCCGCCTACTCCGACCCGTACATCGGCTCCCCGACGTACGGCGGCACGTCCTACGACACCGGGTACACCGACCAGCAGCAGTACGGCCAGCAGGGCTACACCCAGGACCCGTACGCGGGCGGCTACGGTGGCGAGACCCCGGCCGGCGGCCTGTGGGTCCCGCAGCAGCGCAGCACCGACGAACCCTACGGCGGCGAACTCCCCGCGGAGCAGCCGTACCCGTACCAGGGCGAGCAGCAGACGCACCACAACGGCAACGGGTACGACGAGCAGTACCGCTTCTGACCCGCGCTCACTGCGACCCGCGGAACTCCGGCCCCTCCACGATCAGCCCGGCGACGAGCGCCCCCGACATCCCGGCGTGCGGGAGCCCGCCGCCGGGGTGGGACCAGCCGCCGACCGTGTACAGCCCCGGCAGCCGGGTGCTGTTGGACGGCTGGAGCAGCCGGCCGCCCGCCGCGGCCAGCGCGGGCACCGGCACCGCGCCGCCCTCCGCGCCCGTCTCCCCGGCGACGTCGGCCGGGGTGCGCACCTCGTGCCGGAGGAGCCGGCCGCGCAGTCCGGGCACCGCCCGCTCGGCGACGGCGACCAGCTTCTCGGCATGGGCGTCCGGCGTCCCCCCGGCGCCCACGGGCAGCACCGCCGTCACCGTGACCGCCTCGTGGGCGTCGTCCGGGACCACCGCCGGATCGTCCGGCCGCAGAACCGTCACCGTGGGGCGCGCGGGCAGGGCGCCGGACGGACCGAACAGCGACTCCAGCTCCGCCTCGCGGTCCTCCGCGTGCACGACCGTACGGTGCGGCGTGCCCGGCGGACGCCCGCCCCGCAGCGCCATCAGCACCGTCACCCGGCTCGCCGCCCCCCGCGGGGCGGGGACCTCGCCGTCGCCGCGCGGCCGCGTCCCCCGGCCGATGCGGTCCAGCACCTCGGGAGGCACCCCGGCGACCACGAGGTCCGCCTCCGCCACCGTCCCGTCGGCGAGCTCGAGACCCGCCGCCCGGCCGTCCTTCTCCAGCACCCCGGCGGCCTCCGTGCCGAAGCGGAACTCCACCCGGCGGGCCAGGCAGCGCTCGTACACCGCCCGCGCCAGCTCGCGCATCCCGCCCCGCACGTACCAGGTGCCGAAGGCGTGCTCCATGTAGGGCAGCACCGCCGCGCTCGCCGGGGTCGCGCGGGGATCGAGGCCGTGTCCCAGCGCGTGACCCTCCAGGAGGGCGGTCAGCCGGGGATCGCGCAGTTCCCACGCCCCGACCTCGGCGAGCGTGCCCGCCGTCCGGGTGCGCAGCAGCCGCTTGTGCGGGACCGCCGGATACGGCTCGCGCTCGGCCAGGACCTGCCAGTTGGGCCACAGCGGCTCCTCCAGCAGCGGCCGGCGCGAGCGGTCCCAGGCCTCCCTGGCCCGCACCAGGAAGTCGCCCCAGCGCCGGGCCGCGGGCGTCCCCAGGGTTTCCTCCAGGGCGGAGACGACGCCCGCGCGCGAGGCGTTGGGCAGCGACAGGCGCGTACCGTCCGCGAACACGTGGTGCGACGACGGATCGACCTGGACCAGCTCGACGCACGCCTCCAGCGGCTCCCGGCCCGTCTTCACGAACAGATCGCGGTACACCGCCGGCAGGGGGAGCAGCCCCGGCCCCGTGTCGAAGGAGAACCCGTCCCACTCCACCCGGCGCAGGGCACCGCCGTACGTCTCCGTGCGCTCGTACACCACCACCCGGTGGCCCGCGACGGCCAGCCGGGCGGCGGCCGCCATCGCGCCCATCCCGGCGCCGATCACCGCAATCCGTGCCATGCCAGGGACTGTATCCGCCGGTCCCTCCGGCCCGTCCCCCGAGTACCCGCGCCCCCGCCCGGGTGACCAGTGGGCGGCAGGCGGCCGTGGGCGGGGGCACGCAGGACTGAGTATCCGTACCTACGCGCCCAGTTGAGTACGCGCGCGGATGGGGACCGGCCTGCGGGAACGAGAGAGTGGGGACCACGGAGAGGGGCACGGCTTCCGGAACCGGCGACACGGGGCGCCGGAACGGGGCCGGGCCGCGATCCGCTCCTTCCGCCGGCACCGTCGGCGGGAGCGAGGCACGGGGGAACCCGGGGGACGACCGCGAAGGGGTTCACGGGGGACGTACGGGGGAGCACGGAAGACGCCGGTCCGGCCGGTGGCCCGCGGGGGACGCGGCCACCGGCCGGACCGGCACCTTCTGGTGCCGGGTGGCTCAGCGGTGGCCGCTGACCCGCCCCTGCAGCAGCCGGGACAGCGCCGCGTGCACGTCGTCCAGCGAGCGCTCCGGCTGGAAGGACTTCCAGTCCAGCGCGGCCACCAGCACCATGCCCACCAGCGCCGCCGCCGTCAGCGGGACGTCGATCTCCTCGCTCAGCTCGCTGTTCGCCACGCCCTCGCGCAGCACCCCCTCGACCACCGCGACCGCCTGCTGGCGCACCACCATCAGCGTGGACTGCCAGGCCCGGTTGGTGCGCCACAACTCGGCCACGTACAGCTGGGTGAACGCCGGGTAGCGGTCGATGAAGACCAGCCCCGCGCGGATCATCGCGTCCAGGGCGTCGACCCTGCTGCCGCCCTCCCGAGCCGTCTTCTCGGCGGCATCCCGGAGCGAAGCGGTCAGCAGACCGACCCCGTGCCGCAGCAGCTCCTCGAAGAGGACCGACTTGCTCGCGAAGTTGTAGTAGACCGTGCCCTTCGCGACTCCCGCCCGCTCGGCGATCTCGTCCACGGTGGTGGCGGAGAAGCCCTGCTCGGCGATGAGGGTGACGGCCGCCTCGTAGAGCTTCTGCCGGGTGGCCTCTCGGCGGGCACTGCCGCCCGGCGTGGTGCTGCTGCGTTCCATGGCCCTGATTCTCACAGGAGCCCCGCCGCGTCCGTTCACAGGCTCAGCTCCGGGTGCAACCGCTCCATCGTCCACACCTGGCGTCGGCGGGCCGACAGCGCCGTCAGTGCCAGGGCGCCCGCGGTGAAGGCCGTCAGCACGGCACAGGCCTGCCACACCGGGCCGAGGCCGCCGCCCGTGACGAGCCGCCGGAGCGCCTCGACGACGTAGCTCATCGGCAGGAACGGGTGCAGCGCGTTGAAGAACGGCGGGCTCGTCTGAACGGGGTACGTGCCGCCCGCCGAGGTCAGCTGGAGCATCAGCAGGGCGAGGACGAGGATCCGGCCGGCCGCCCCGAAGCGGGCGTTCAGCCACTGCACGATCGCCGCGAAGCACGCCGTCACCAGGAACAGGAACCCCACCGTCCCGGCCGCCCGGACCATCCGCAGCCCGAGCCCCCAGTGCAGCACCGACATCAGGGCCACCGTCTGCAGCACCCCGATCGCCACCACGGGCAGCCAGCCCGCGAGCGCGATCCGCCAGGCCGAGGCGCCCGCCGCGAGGGCACGCCGGTTCATCGGCGCGATCAGCATGTACGCCACCATCGCACCCACCCACAGCGACAGCGGGATGAAGTACGGGGCGAATCCGGTGCCGTAGTTGGGCGCCTTGTGCAGATCGTCCGAGACGAGCCGCACCGGGTCGGCCATCACCTCGGTGCGCAGGTCGCGCTCCCGCTTGTCGTAGTCGGGGATCCTCCCGGCACCGTCGTGCAGCCCGCCGGCCAGTTCGCCGGAGCCGCCGACGAGCTTGTACAGGCCGCCGTGCAGGTCGTCCGCGCCGGTCTTCAGCTCGCCGACGCCCTTGTCGAGGTCCCGGGCGCCGGTCTCGGCCGTCCCGAGTCCCTTGTTGAGCTTCTTCGCCCCGGCGGCGACCTTGCCGGCCCCGGTGTTGAGCTGGTTGATCCGGGTGACGGCGTCCTCCAGGTCCTCGGAGAGGTGCGGCGCGCGGCCGGCGAGCGCCCGGGCCTGCTTCTCCAGGGTGGCGAGCTGCCCGTCGAGCTCGTCCAGGTCGTCGCGGTGGTCGGTGACCAGCGTGCTGACGTCGCCGGCGACGCCCGCCGCCGTGGCCGCCGCGTCCCGTGCCTTCCTCAGGTCCGCGCAGGCGGGATCGGGCAGGGCGGGGTCCTCGCAGCGCGCCTTGTGGACGCCGGCGACGGTGGCGGACGCCGCGCGGGCGTCCTTGGCGGCTGCCGGCGCCTCCTCCTGCAGCGCGTCGAGGTCGCCGCGGAGCCGGCCGGCCGAGTCGGCGACGAACCGCGCGGTGTCGCCGATGGCCTTCTCGTTGCCCTTCAGGAACGGGCCCACCTCGGCGTCGGCCGCGTTCACCTTCTCGGCGAGCCTGCGCGTCCCGTCCGCGACCTTCCCGGAGCCGTCCTCCAGGTCCCCCGCGCCCTTGTGGAGGTCCTTGAGTCCCTTGGACAGCTTGCCGCTGCCCTTGCGGGCGTCCGCCAGGCCGTCGGCGAGGTCCTGGGAGCCCTGCTCCGCCTTCCCGATGCCGCCGCTCAGCTTGTCGGCGCCCTTCGCCGCCCGCACGGTCTCGCCGTGGATGTCGGAGAACGAGACGAAGATCCGGTCCAGGAAGGAGCGGGCGGTCTTCGTGGACGCGGCCCGGCGCACCTCACCGAACACGGTCCGGGAGATCTGCCCGACGATGTAGTTGTTGGCGTCGTTCGTCCGCACCCGGAGGGCGCCGGTCTCGGGGGAGTCGCCCGAGCTGGAGGCGATGCGGCGGCTGAAGTCGGCGGGCAGGGTCAGCGACAGGTAGTAGGTGCCGTCCTCGACACCCCGCCGGGCCTCGTCCGCGCTCACTTCCCGCCAGTCGAAGGTGTCGCTGTCGCGCAGGCCGTCGGCGATGTCGTCGCCCGCGGTGATCCGCTTCCCGTCGGCCCTCGCGCCCGTGTCCTCGTTCACCAGCGCCACGGGGATCCGGTCCAGACGCCCGTACGGATCCCAGAACGACCACAGGTACAGGGCGCCGTACAGCAGCGGCAGCACCAGCAGGGCGACCAGGGCCGCGCGGGGCAGGGCGCCGCGGCCGAAGCGCCTGAGCTCAAGAGCGGCCAGTTTCGGCGAGCGCATCGGCTGCCGCCTCCTTCGTCTCGTCGGTCGGGCCGGCACCGGTGCGGACGGCCACCGCGTCGCGCGGTGCCTCGCTGCACACGGCCAGCACGGTGGTTCCGGTGTCGGCGACGGACCTCAGGAGGGCCCAGATCTCGTCCCGTTCGGCCGGGGAGAGCTTCAGATCGGTGTCGTCCACACCCAGCAGCCCGGGACGCCCCAGCAGCGCCAGCGCGAGCGACAGCTGCAGGGCCTCCACCCGCTCCAGATCCCGCACGGCCGTCCGCGGGCCCTTGGGCAGGGTCGCGAGGTCCAGTCCGGCGGTGGTCAGCACGGCGTCGATGTGCAGCCGCTCCTCGAGCCCGCGCTCACCGCGCGGACGCAGGCGCAGCCGCGGACGTGGGAGCGGGCCGCCGAACCGGCGCCGCAGCAGTGCCTGTTCGCGCAGGTGCTCGCCGACGGTGAAGGCCGGGTCGAGATCGGTCACGCCGGTGACGTGCGCGAGTGCGCTGCGGCGGCGTACGGCGGCCATGCGCCTGGGCAGTTCGAGCCCGCCGACGGCGGCCACGCCCTCCGTGGACCGCATCCGCCCGGTGAGCGCGAGCAGCAGGCAGGTGCGGCCCGAACCGGACGGCCCCTCCACCGCGATCAGCGACCCGGGCTCGGCGTCGGCCGAGACACCGCGGAACGCCCAGCCCCGTGGTCCTCGGAGGCCGAAGTCCTCGGCGGAGACGGCGAGTCCGAGTGACTCGTCCACACGTACCCCCTCTTCTGAACTGACTGGTCAGTACAAAAACTAGCCCGAACGGCCGGTCGAAGCAAAAGCCCAGGTCAGAACGGATTGTCAGTGCCATACCTCACGATGTGTACATACGGCGCCCGTCTCGGGGCGTGCCGTCACGAAGACGACAGGAGGTTCGTCATGGCCAACTCGTCCGCAGCCGCCGCCCGTCGGCGCCGCGCATCCGGCCCTGCCCCCTCACTGAACGGCCCGGCGAGCGACATCCACCCCGTGCTGCGCCGCGCCGCGGCCCCGCCCGCCGCCCTCGACCTGCTCGCCCAGGCCCGTGCCGGACTCGACGAGGCAACCGTCCTCGAACCACCGAACGAGCGCTATGCGACGGCCCACCTCGCCGCCCTGCGCACCGCGGCCGCCGTGCTCGCCGCACGCGGCCGGCCGGAGACCTCGCCCCGCGGCCGGGCGAGGATCCGGAGCGCCTGGGAAGTGCTCCCCGAGATCGCGCCCGAGCTCACCGAGTGGAGCGCTCTGTTCGCCTCCGGGGCCCTGCGCCGCGCCCGGGCCGAGGCGGGCATCCAGGGTGCGGCGAGCGCCCGTGACGCCGACGACCTGATACGGGACGTGGCGATGTTCCTCCGTCTGGTCGAACGCATGCTGGTCCTCCAGCCGGTCCTCCCCCAGCCCCGGGGCGGCACCGACGGCCCCGGTGACACCCCGGACGCGGGCCGGCCCCGCCCCCAGGGGCGCGAAGGGGGTCTGGGGGCCTAGCCCTCAAGGAAGGGAAGGGGCGGAGGGGCGAAAACCCAGGGCCCGCCCCGGAGGCCCCAGCCGGGTGCCCTTCCCCCGCGCCGCAGGCCATAGGGTGGACAGCACCTGCAGCCCGACCGCCCCGCCGACACCAAGGCGGTGCCCCGCCGAGGAGTCACTACCGTGCCGGACCCGATGCGACCCCGCGCCGCTCTTCGTACCGCCGTGGTCTGGGAGGTACTCCAGGACGCCCTGGAGCGCCGGGTCAAGGCGACCGGACGACCGGCGCTGGACGTCCTCGACACCGGCGGCGGCAGCGGCAACTTCGCGGTGCCCCTCGCCCGGCTCGGCCACCGGGTGACCGTCGTCGACCCCAGCCCCAACGCCCTGTTCGCCCTGGAGCGCCGCGCCGCCGAGGACGGTGTCGCCGACCGGGTCAAGGGCGTCCAGGGCGACGCCCACGGCCTCTTCGACGTGGCCGAGCGCGCCGGCTACGACATCGTGCTGTGCCACGGCGTCCTGGAGTACGTCGACGACCCGGCCGAGGGCGTGCGCAACGCGGTGGCCGCCCTGCGCCCCGGGGGCGTCCTCAGCCTGCTCGCCGCGGGCCTCGGCGGCGCCGTGCTCGCCCGCGCCCTCGCCGGTCACTTCACGGAGGCCAAGCAGGCGCTCGACGACCCGAACGGCCGATGGGGCGCGGGCGACCCCGTACCGCGTCGTTTCACCGCCGACGAGCTCACCGCTCTCGTGGAGGGCGCGGGCCTCCGGGTCGGCGCCGTGCACGGCGTCCGGGTCTTCGCCGACCTCGTCCCCGGCGTGCTCGTCGACACCGAGCCCGGGGCCCTGGACGCCCTGCTGAAGCTGGAGGCCGCCGCGGCCGAGCTCGCCGCCTTCCGCTCGGTGGCCACCCAGCTCCACGTACTCGGCGAGACGCAAGGGGACTGAGGGCCCGAGGACAGCGGTGACGCGCCGCTGATCAGCGGCGCGTCCGGCGGTTCCACCGTGCATGGAGTGCGCCACAGGCCCCCCGAATGGCGGCTTGGCGCCGTATGATCGAGGGAGACCGCCCGGCATGACGGGTCGGCCGCCGGGGAATGAGAAGCCTCAGCGGGCCGGGACGTGATGGCTGGTACCGGTTGGCCAATTGGCGCAGAGGGGCGGGTTTCACGGGGGCGATTCCCTGCCTATCCTGAAGGGACCCCCCGGGTCGCCCCGGCGACTGCACGATGAGGAGGACTCCGTGCCGCTCTCGGAGCACGAGCAGCGCATGCTCGAGCAAATGGAGCGAGCGCTGTACGCCGAAGATCCCAAGTTCGCGACGGCGCTCGAGGGAAGCGGACTGCGTACGTACACCCGGCGACGGGTCTACCAGGCGGTCGCGGGCTTCCTTGTTGGTATCGCGCTCCTCATGGCCGGTATGGTCGCCCAGCAGGTCTGGCTCAGTGTCGTGGGATTCCTCGTCATGCTGGGCTGCGCGGTGCTCGCGGTCACCGGCTGGCGCAAGGCCCCCAAGCCGGGCGAGCAGGGTGCCGGTGTCCCAGGTGCGGCCCCGGCCGGGCGTCAGGGGAGACAGCGCCGCTCCATGATGGACCGCATCGAACAGCGCTGGCAGCGCCGCCGCGACGAGCAGGGCGGCCGCTAGCCCCGCGCTCCGGCGCACATGGACCTGGTTCAGGGGGTGACCACCACGTCGGTGGTCACCCCCTGAACCATGTCCGGAGGGTGCTGCGGGCCGCCGCCGCGACCGGGCTCGTCGTCCTCCCCTCCGGGTCCTTGCCTTCAGGACCTGGCAGGCCCCCGGGCGGCAGGGGCGGGCGAAGGGGTGCCTCCCGCCGAAAGCGGGGGAGGCACCAGGCCGGTACCGGCTCGGCGGTCAGCCCTCCTGGCGGGACGGCCGCCGCCAGGCCGGGCGCACCGCGAGCATCCGGCCGCGGACACCGGACCACCACGCGGACAGCGCCCAGACCGCACGCACCACCGACCGCGGGGCCGCCACCGCACGCAGCCGCGTCCGCCGCCCCGCCGTGGCCCGCAGGCCGGAGACCGCCCGGCGCACGTCGTCCGACAGCCCCGCCGCCGGCCGCGGCCGCGGCGCGTACAGCACCTGTTCCACCGCGTCCGCGACCCGGTGCACCGACCGCGCACCGCTCTCGCCGAGACGGCCGAGCCGCACGATCCGGGCGGCCGCCGCGCGTGGGGTCAGTGACTCGTCCGGCACGATGCCGTAGTCCCACGCCGAGTCGGTCAGCTCGTCCCAGACGGCCAGGACGTGCGGCGCCGTGTCCGCCTCCGACCGGCCGTGCCCGCCCAGCCGCACGGCCCGGGTCCGCAGCCGCCACAGCATCGGCGACAGCGGAAGGACCAGCACGGCGAGACCCGCCAGCGCCCACACCAGCAGCGCGTACCACTGCGGCCCGTCGCCGCCCGTGGGCAGGGCCGCCTGCGGCGACTCGCTCCCGCACCCGTCCAGCTTCCTGCGCTCCGCGGTACAGCTCTCGCTCTCCGAGGGCGCCGCGGACGGCTCGTCGGGCGCGGCCTGGGACGGCCGTGCCGGGTCGGGCGCCGTGTCGTCCGCCGCGTCCGGCACCGTGTACGGCGGCGTCGAACCACGGGTCGGGGTCGGCTCGAATCGGGTCCAGCCCACGCCCTCGAAGTACAGCTCCGGCCAGGCGTGCGCGTCCCGCAGCCCGACCGCGACGGTTCCGTCCGCCTGCGGGGTGCCGGGCGCGAAGCCCACCGCGACCCGCGCCGGGATGCCCAGCGAGCGGGCCATCGAGGCCATCGCGAAGGAGAAGTGCACGCAGAAGCCCTGCTTGTCCCTCAGGAAGCGGGCGATCGCCTGCGAGCCGCTGCCGACGTCCACCTCGGTGTCGTACTCGAAGTCGCCGTTCAGCGTGAAGTACTCCTGGAGTCTGACCGCCCGGTCGTAGGCGCTGTCCGCGCCCGCGGTGACCTCACGGGCGGTGCGGGACACCACGGCCGGCAGCGAGTCCGGCAGCTCGGTGTACTCGCGCTGCAGCGCAGGCGGCGGCGCCGGCGCGTCGGCCAGCTGCTCCGCCGTGGGCTGCACGTGCAGGCTGCGCACCTCGTACGTCACGCCGCGCGTGTTCTGCCCGTGGTCGCCGACCAGCGTCATGCCGACGGGTTCGTAGCGCCAGTTGCCCCTGATGCTCACCCCGCTCGGGGGGTAGGGCATCGGCAGCCAGTCCTGGCCGTACCAGTCGGCGGTGGAGATCGTCGTGCCGACCTCCGTGCGCCCGATGTCGGGGCCGAGGCCCGGAGGCGTCGGGAACGTACCGTCGGGCACCGTGGTGATGGACCGCTTGGACGGCTTCCACGTGGTCCCGTCGAAGTCGTCCAGGGACACGATCCGCAGGTACAGGTCCGAGACGTCCGTCATCTCGGAGCGCACCGACATCACCTGACGGTCCTCGTCCACGTTCAGCGAGTCGCGCAGCGAGACCAGCGGGTTCACGGCGGAGATGGTGCCGCCTCCGCCCAGCCCCGAGCCCGCGCCCGAGCCCGCGGGGTCCAGCAGGCCGCCGTTCATCGCGGGCAGGCCGAGCGGCGCCACCAGGGCGATGCCCAGCGTGAGCACACCGATCCGCCGCCCGGTGCGCACCGGTGCCACGGCGCCGGGCCGGTCGTCACGGGGCCCGCGGCCCGGCCCGGCGAACACCCGCCCCCACTGGGAGAGCCGGTCGCGGCCCTCCGCGAGCAGCAGCATCAGGTAGCCGGCCGCCGCCAGCAGGAACCACAGCCAGTCGATGCCGTTGTCCGACAGTCCCGCGGCCACCGAGTACAGAGCGAGCAGCGGAAGCCCGGCGGGGGCCGCGCTGCGGAAGGTCACCGCGACGGTGTCCACCAGCAGCCCGATCACCAGGACCCCGCCGACCAGCATCAGCCGGATGCCGTCCGACAGCGGCGCCGGGGTCGAGTACCGGCTGACGTCGTCGCCGCCCTGCTCCAGCAGCTCGGCGAAGAAGCGGAAGGTGTCGGGGCCGGGTATCAGCCCGCCGAGGGCGTGCTCACGCGCGAACACCAGGGTCAGCAGCACCAGCGTGACCAGGACCTGCGCCGCCACCGTCACCGGACGCGCCAGCGGCACCCGCCGGGTGGCCGCGCCGGTACCGGACTGCACGGCCAGCAGGAAAGCCGACTGGACGATCCAGGTCGACGGTTCGACCAGCGGCAGCAGGGCGCACGCCGCCATCAGTGTGGCCGCCCACGCGCAGATGGCCAGCCTCGCCCGCCCGCTGATCACGGTCCCTCCCCACCGGCTGCCGCGGCCAGGCCCGACCGTTCCCGGTCCGCCTGCCGCCACAACTCGTTCAGCGAGGCTCCCCGCGGCACCCCCAGCGCCGTCCAGCCCGCCTCGCGCAGCATCCGCAGCCGCTCCTCGCCCGTCCCCGACGGACCGGGCACCTCGGCCGGTTGCCTCAGCCAGGCCTCGCTGTTCAGCAGGAAGGCGAGCGCACCCCCGCTGCGCTGCCGCATCCGGGCGAGCACCGCGGCCTGCTCCTCGTCGAGATCGCCGAGGAAGGCCACCAGCAGGCCCTCGTTCCCGCCGCGCACCACGTCGTAGGCGCGGGACAGGCCCTCCTCGTCGGAGTGGTCCACCACGGCGAGGGTGTCCATCATCAGCCCGGCCGCGTCCGCCGACTCCTTGCTCACTCCTGCGAACCCGTCGGCCCCCTCGCCTGGCACCGAGCTGCCGGTGTCCGTCAGCAGCCGCACCGAGAAGCCCCGCTCCAGCATGTGCACCAGCACGGAGGCCGCGCCCGACACCGCCCACTCGAACGCCGAGTCCGGTCCCGCGCCCTCGTAGGCGACGGCCCGGGTGTCCAGCAGCACCGTGCACCGGGCACGCTGCGGCTGCTCCTCGCGCCGCACCATCAGCTCGCCGTAGCGCGCGGTGGAGCGCCAGTGCACCCGGCGCAGATCGTCACCGTAGCGGTAGCCCCGCGGGATCACGTCGTCCTCGCCGGCCAGTGCCAGCGAACGCTGCCGCCCCTCCCCGTACCCCTTGGCCTCGCCGCTCAGCCGCACCGGCGGCAGCGGCTCCACGCGCGGGATCACCGTCAGCGTGTCGTACGTGGAGAAGGAGCGGGTCAGCTCGCACATCCCGAACGGGTCGGACAGCCGCAACTGGAGCGGGCCCAGCGGATAGCGGCCGCGCAGGTCGGAGCGGACCCGGTAGGACACCTCGCGGCGTCCGCCCGCCTCCACCCGGTCCAGCACGAAGCGAGGGCGCGGGCCGAGCACGTAGGGCACCCGGTCCTGGAGCATCAGCAGGCCGGTGGGCAGCCGCGAGATGTTCTCCATCCGCAGGTGGACCCGTGACTCGGAGCCGGCGGGCACCCGCCCGGGGGAGAGCCGGCGGCTGCCTGCGACCCGGTAGCGGGTCCGGTACAGCACGGCCGCGCACACCAGCGGCAGCACCGCCAGCAGCAGGCCGACCCGCAGCAGATCGCTCTGGCCCAGCACGTACGCGCAGACGGCGGCGGCCACACCGGCGGCCAGGAAGGAGCGCCCGCGGGTGGTGAGCCCCGCCAGTGCCGTCCTGACGCCGCTCCGGTCGCCCTTGTCGTCCCCCGCGTGGACGGCGCCCGCGGTGGTCATCACAGCCTCCGGGGCGGCTGTGAGCCGTAGCCCGGGCCGCCGCGGCCCGGTCCGAAGCCGTTCGGCTGCGGGGCCGCGGCGGGCACCGGGGTGCTCTGCAGGATCTCCCGCACCACGTGCTCGGCGCCGCGGCGGTTCAGCTGGGCCTGTGCGGTGGGCAGCAGCCGATGGGTGAGCACCGCCACGGCGAGTGCCTGCACGTCGTCCGGCAGCGCGTACTCCCGGCCGCTGAGGGCGGCGGACGCCTTCGCCGCGCGCAGCAGGTGCAGCGTCGCGCGCGGAGAGGCGCCGAGTCTGAGGTCGGGGTGCCTGCGCGTGGCGGAGACCAGCTCCACCACGTACCGGCGCACCGGCTCGGCCACGTGCACGGCGCGCACCGCCTCGATCAGCTTCAGGATCTCGTGCGCGTGCGCCACCGGCTGGAGGTCCTCCAGCGGGGAGACACCACCGTGCACGTCCAGCATCTGCAGCTCGGCCTCCGCGCTCGGGTAGCCGACCGAGACACGGGCCATGAAACGGTCGCGCTGCGCCTCGGGCAGCGGATAGGTGCCCTCCATCTCGACCGGGTTCTGCGTCGCCACGACCATGAACGGGCTGGGCAGTTCGTAGGTCTTGCCGTCGATGGTGACCTGGCGCTCCTCCATCGACTCCAGCAGCGCGGACTGCGTCTTCGGCGAGGCGCGGTTGATCTCGTCACCGATCACCACCTGTGCGAAGACGGCGCCCGGCTTGAACTCGAAGTCCTGGTGCTGCTGGTCCCAGATGGACACACCCGTGATGTCCGACGGCAGCAGGTCCGGCGTGAACTGGATCCGCCGCACCGAGCAGTCGATGGACCGTGCCAGTGCCTTGGCCAGCATCGTCTTGCCGACTCCCGGGACGTCCTCGATGAGCAGATGTCCCTCGGCGAGCAGTACGGTCAGCGAGAGCCGTACGACCTCGGGCTTTCCCTCGATCACGCCTTCCACCGAACTCCGCACGCGTTCCACCACGGCGGTCAGATCAGTGAGACTCGCTCGATCGTCATAGGTCGTCACCCGGCCCTCCTCGGCCTTTCCCCTCGCTCCTACAGGAGCGGGGAACCCCACATGTCCCGGGCCGACGCCTCTTCGTGCGGACCGGCCCACCCCGAATCACGGACACCACGCGGGAAAAGTTCCGCGTGGCACCACTCCCGCATTCTTGCCGCCGTTACCGATTCGTGTCACTCGCCTGTGGACAACTGACGGCGATGTGTCAGGTCATACGGCTGGAACGGCTTCCGGAGCTCAACGCGTCTGCGGGGAGTCCCACGCGTGTCCGGGGCGGGCGGCCGGGTCAGGCGGGGTCGACCTCGCGCAGCAGGCCCGTCTTGACGTCGAAGACGAATCCGCGCACGTCGTCGGTGTGCAGCAGGAACGGGGAGGTCCGCACGCGCTGCATCGACTGGCGCACGTCCTGGTCGACGTCCCGGAAGGCCTCCACGGCCCAGGCGGGACGCTGGCCCACCTCCATCTCCAGGTCGTGCCGGAACTCCTCCGTGAGGGATTCCAGACCGCAGTTGCTGTGGTGGATGAGGACCACGCTGCGGGTGCCGAGCGCCCGCTGGCTGATGGTGAGCGAACGGATCACGTCGTCGGTGACCACTCCGCCCGCGTTGCGGATGGTGTGGCAGTCGCCGAGGGAGAGGCCCAGCGCGGCGTGCAGGTCGAGGCGCGCGTCCATGCAGGCCACCACGGCCACGTTCAGCACCGGCCGGGCGTCCATCCCCGGGTCGGTGAAGGCGGCCGCGTACTGCTCGTTCGCTTCGACCAGACGGTCGGTGACCGTGCCCTGGGCGACGGTGGTGTTTCCGGAGTCTGCGGGAACCGATGCGGAAGTCGTCATACCCATGACGGTACTGGTCACGGGGGGAGGAGGCCTGTTGTGAGACGGGACAAAGAACGTCAGCGATCCTTGTTGTGAGGTAATCCACAGGAGTGGTGTGAGCCCCCTCCCGAGGATGATTCACCCGATCATCCCCTTGACGCGCGCCGCGGACCGCGCCGCGGGTGCCGGTTGATTGACCGGGCGGGGCCGTGGACTAAAGTGACGCGAAGCGGGAGGCGCGTGCGCCTGCCGCACGGACATTCCCCCGGAGACCCCGGCCACGACCGGGGGATCTCCCCGCGTGCGCGGCGCGCACGTACGGCTCGGCCTCCTCCCGCCGCCGCTCGGCCGACGCCCCCGGCGCCGGCCGCCCCTTCACCGGGGGAGGGCGGGGACCCGGCGGTGCGTGTACGCCGTGCCGGATCTGAGAGGGCCACTTGACCCAGAGTCGACACGTTCCGGTGATGCTCCAGCGGTGCCTGGACCTGCTGGCACCCGCCCTGGAGCGGCCGGGCGCGGTGGCCGTCGACTGCACCCTCGGCCTCGGCGGCCACAGCGAGGCCCTGCTCCGGCGGTTCCCCGAGGCGCGGCTCGTCGCCCTGGACCGCGACAAGGAGGCCCTGCGCCTGTCCGGCGAGCGGCTCGCGCCCTTCGGTGAGCGGGCCACCCTGGTGCACGCCGTCTACGACGAGCTCCCCGACGTGCTCGCCCGGCTCGGCATCGCGCGCGTGGACGGCGTCCTCTTCGACCTCGGTGTGTCGTCCATGCAGCTCGACGAGGCCGACCGCGGCTTCGCCTACGCCCAGGACGCCCCTCTCGACATGCGCATGGACCAGACGGCCGGCGTCAGCGCCGCCGAGGTCCTCAACACCTACCCGCCCGGCGAACTGGTCCGCATCCTGCGCGCCTACGGGGAGGAGAAGCAGGCCAAGCGCATCGTGTCCGCCGTCGTGCGCGAGCGGGAGAAGGAGCCGTTCACCAACAGCGCGCGCCTGGTCGAGCTGATCCGCGACGCGCTGCCGCAGGCCGCCAAGCGCACCGGCGGCAACCCGGCCAAGCGCACTTTCCAGGCCCTGCGGATCGAGGTCAACGGCGAGCTGTCGGTACTGGAGCGGGCGATCCCGGCGGCCGTGAAGGCCCTCGGCGTGGGCGGGCGGATCGCCGTGCTGTCGTACCACTCCCTGGAGGACCGCCTCGTCAAGCAGGTGTTCGCGGCGGGCGCCGCCACCACCGCCCCGCCCGGTCTCCCGGTCGTCCCCGAGCGGTACCAGCCCCGGCTCAAGCTGCTCACGCGCGGTGCCGAACTTCCCACCGAGGAGGAGATCGCCGAGAACCGCCGCGCGGCCCCCGCGCGGCTGCGCGGCGCCGAGCGGATCCGGGAGGACGCCGAGTGAGGCACGGACGGCACGGCCGGTGAGGCCCGGCCGCCCAGGAGGCGGGTGACGGGCCGGGCGTACGGGTGGGACGAGCGAACCCAGGGGAGCGTGAGTGAGCAGGGAACCCGAACTGAAGGGGCGACCCGGACCGAAGGGGCGACCCGGACCGAACGGGCGACCCGGACCGAACGGGCGACCCGGACCGAAGGGGCGGCCCGAGCTGAAGGGGAGGGCGGCCCGGCTCGCGCGGCTCCTGCCCACCGGACGCGCCCAGGCGGCGCGCACCCCCTTCGTCCTCCTCGTCGTCCTGCTCCTCGGCGGCGGTCTGATCGGACTCCTGGTGCTGAACTCCGCCCTCAGCGAGGGCGCGTTCCGGCTCGACGACCTCCAGCGGGAGACCAAGAACCTCACCGACGAGGAACAGGCCCTGCAGCGGGACATCGACGCCTACTCCGCGCCCGACGCCCTCCAGCGCCGGGCCCGCGAACTCGGCATGGTGCCCGGCGGCGACCCCGCTTTCCTCGGCCCCGACGGCAAGGTCAAGGGCGTGCCCGGCGCCGCCTCGCCCGCCCGTGCCCCCCTGGTCCTCGCCCCCGAGGCGCTGGCCACCGCCACGGCCCCGCCCCCCACCGCGGCGCCGGGCGCGGCCCCCGGTTCCACGCCCTCCACAGCGACCCCCGGCAGGTGACGGAAGTGT
>NZ_JFCB01000005.1 GCF_000725125.1 Streptomyces toyocaensis | reverse complement strand
CAGGGGCGCTTTCAGGCAGGCTCGACCAGCTTTGAGTCGTACGCCAGGATCACCGCCTGGATTCTGTCCCGGGAGCCCGTCTTGGCGAGGATGCGGCCCACGTGTGTTTTGACCGTGGATTCCGCCAGATGCAGGCGGGCGGCGATCTCGCTGTTCGTCCACCCCTTGCCGATGACCGTGAGGATCTCGCGTTCCCGTTCCGTGAGGGCGGAGAGCCTCGGGTCGACCTGGGAAGCGCCCTCCGCGGCGCCGCCCGCCGGCAGGTGGTGGGCGTACGCGTCGAGGAGGCGGCGGGTCAGGCTGGGGGCGACGACCGCGTCCCCGGTGGCGACGGAGCGGATGCCGGAGAGGAGCTCCTCCGGCTGGGCGTCCTTGATGAGGAAGCCGGAAGCTCCCGCACGGAGGCCCGCGTGGGCGTACTCGTCCAGGTCGAACGTCGTGAGGATGAGGACGCGGGTACGGTCCCCGGTGGCGACGATGCGGCGGGTCGCCTCGATGCCGTCCAGGCCGGGCATGCGGATGTCCATCAGGACCACGTCGGGGTGCAGCTGGGCCGTCATGCGGATCGCCTCGCTGCCGTTGGACGCCTCGCCCAGCACCGTGAGGTCGTCCTGGCTCTCCAGGAGCATGCGGAAGCCGAAACGCTGCAGGGGCTGGTCGTCGGCGATGAGGACGGTGGTCACTGCGGGTTTTCCTCCGGTAGGTGCAGGTGGACGCGCCAGCCGCGCTCGGGGTGCGGGCGTGGACCGGCCTCGAGTGTGCCGCCGTACAGGGCCGTGCGCTCGCGCATTCCGGGGATGCCACGGCCGTCGGACGGCACGCTGGGCCGTGTGGCACTCCCGGTGTCGGTGAGGGTGACCGTGACGGCGCCCTTGTCGCCGTAGGCGATGGCGAGGTCCGAGGTCGCGTCGGGGCCGGCGTGTTTGAGCGTGTTGGTGAGGGCTTCCTGGACGACCCGGTACACGGTGAGCTGACGGCCCGGGGCGAGGGCCGCCCGGCCCTCGACGCTGGTGTGGACGGGCAGTCCCGCGGTGCGGACGCCGTCGACGAGCCGGTCCAGGTCGGTGAGGCCGGGCTGGGGGGTTCGTGCGGCGGGGTGGGCGGTGTCGTCGTCGCGGAGGACGTCCAGGAGGCGGCGGAGCTCGGCGAGGGCCTGACGGCTGGTGGTGCCGATGGCGTCCAGCGCCTGGGCGGCGCGTTCCGGGGACTTGGCGGCCGCGTACCTGCCGCCGTCGGCCAGACCTGTGATGACGGACAGGTTGTGGCCGATGATGTCGTGCATCTCGCGGGCGATACGGGCGCGTTCGGCGGCGGTGGCGATGCGGGCCTGCTGGTCGCGTTCGATCTCCAGGCGACGGGCGCGGTCCTCCAGGGCCTCGGTGTAGTTCTGGCGGGTGCGGACCGTGATGCCGATGAGGACGGCCACGGCGACGGACGTCAGGTGGGAGCCGATCTGCTGGTTCCACTCACCCTCCCCGTGGCGGGCCGTGGAGACGACCACGGGGGCGAGCGTCAGGGCCGCCGCCCACCACAGAGTGCGCAAGGGGGTGCGCAGGGCGATGTGGTAGATGACGACGAGCTGGAGCAGCGCCGCCTGGAGTGCGGTGCCGGACCAGGCGTTGGCCAGGGCGAACGGGGTCATGACGAGCAGGACCGCCGCAGGGTCGGTGCGGCGGCGGAGGAGCGGGACGGAGAGTCCGAGGCTGAGGGTGAGCAGGAACCAGCCGGGGGCGTCGGGGTTGTGGGTGACGTTGCGCCAGCCGTCGCCGGCGTAGTCGATGAGGGCGGCGGTCACCCAGAAGGCGGTGAAGTGCAGGTCCCACAGCAGCGGGTGGCGCCGGTCGAAGGCGCGCACCCGCTGGTTGACGCGCTGCATGTACTGGGTGAGGGGTTCCGTCGTCCGTCCCGCCGGTGTCGGGGCCCCCTGGTCGTCTGCCACGGGGTCCATGGTGGTGGGTCGTTCCGGCGGGGGGAACACGGGGGACGGCATGGGTCAGACGTCCCGGCGGCGGAGCGTCGACGCGGCCGCCGCGAGGGACACCGCGGCCCAGAGGGCGAGGGTAAGCAGGGCCGCGCCGGGGGAGAGGGCGTCCGGGGCGGGACGGGCGGCGGTGAGGGACTGCAGGGCCTGGGCGGGGAAGTAGCGGACCGCGTCGTCGACGACGGCGTACGGGAGCACCGTGAGGACTTCCGGCACGATCATGACCAGGCCGATGTACGCGCCGATGGCGATGGGGATCGAGCGGGTGACGGCGCCGAGGCCGAGGGCCATGACCGTGAGGAGGGTGAGGGCGGCGGCGTTGCCCGCGAGGCCGCGCAGGACGCCCGGGTCGCCGAGGGCGGCCGACTGGTCGGTGTCGGTGAGGAAGGCCTGGGCCAGGGGGAAGGTGAGCAGGTTGGTCCACAGGCACAGGGGGAGGGCGACCGCGGCGAGGACGGCGGCCTTGGCCCACAGGACGGGCAGGCGGCGCGGCACGGCGGTCATGGTGGTGCGGATCTGGCCGGTGGAGTACTCGCCGGCGGTGGCGAGGATGCCCAGGACGGCCAGGTTGATCGTGGCGAACTGGGTGCCGAGGAGGACGAAGACGACCGTGTCGAGGCCGCCCTCGCCCGAGCCGTCGTAGGCCGCGCCGATGCCGACGCCCATGCCGAGGGTGAGGACACTGGTGGCGACGAGGTTGATCCAGGTGGAGCGGATCGTCCACAGCTTGTGCCACTCGGAGCGCAGGACGCGGGCGGGGGTGACCCGGTGGGGTCGGACGGCGGTGGCGGTGGTCATGCGGCCGCTCCTTCCAGGGTGGCGGGGTATTCGACCGCGTCGTGGGTGAGGTCCATGAACGCCTCCTCCAGGGAGGCGGTGCCGGGGGTGAGTTCGTACAGGGGGATGCCGTGGGCGGCGGCCGTGCGGCCGATGTGTTCGGCGTCGGTTCCGTGCACGGTGAGGTGGCCGGGCGCGTCGGTGGTGACCGTGACGCCGGGCGCGGTGAGGTGGCCGGGCGCGTCGGTGGTGACCGTGACGCCGGGCGCGGTGAGGTGGCGTACGAGGTCGGCGGCCCGGGGGGTGACGACCTTGACGGTGCCGGCGCCGGAGCGGCGTACGAAGTCGGTGACCGTGGTGTCGGCGAGGAGCCGGCCGCGGCCGATGATGACCAGGTGGTCGGCGGTGAGGGCCATCTCGCTCATGAGGTGGGAGGAGACGAGGACCGTCCGGCCCTCGGCGGCGAGCGACTTGAGGAGGGTGCGGATCCACAGGACACCCTCGGGGTCGAGGCCGTTGACCGGCTCGTCGAGGATGACCGTGGCCGGGTCGCCGAGCAGGGCGGCGGCGATGCCGAGGCGCTGGCCCATGCCGAGGGAGAAGCCCTTGACCCGGCGGTGGGCCACCTCGGTCAGGCCGGTGAGGCCCAGGACGTGTTCGACGCGGCTTCTGGGGATGCCGTGGGTGTGGGCGAGGGCGCGCAGGTGGTGGAAGGCGGTGCGGCCGGGGTGGACCGAGCGGGCCTCCAGCAGCGCGCCGACCTCGGTGAGGGGTGCGGGGTGGGCGGCGTAGGCGCGGTCGCCGATGGTGGCGTGACCGCGGGTGGGGGCGTCCAGGCCGAGGATCATCCGCATGGTGGTGGACTTGCCGGCGCCGTTCGGGCCGAGGAATCCGGTGACGGTGCCGGGGCGGACGGTGAAGGACAGGCCGGTGACGACGGTGCGGTCGCCGTAGCGTTTGGTGAGGTCCTGAGCCGTAATCATGGGTCGATGCTCGTCCGTGCGGGGGCGGCGGGCGTCGGACCGCGGGCCGTATTCGGGGTGAGGGGCGTGGTACCGCGGTACTACGGTGGCGGCCATGAGTGCGATGCCCTTCGAGGACTGTGTGATCCGGCCGGTGCGTGCGCGGGAGTGGAGCGCGGCGAAGGAGCTGCGGCTGACCGCTCTGCGGGATCCGGTGGCGCATCTCGCCTTCCTCGACAGCTACGAAGAGGCCGTGGCGCGGCCGGACGCGTACTGGCGGGAGCGCACGGCGAACGGTGCGGAAGGGGCGAGCGGGGGGCGGCAGTTCGTCGCCGAGGCGCGGGACGGGAGCTGGGTGGGCACGGTCGCCGTGCTGATCGAGGAGGCCGGTACGACGGACTGGGCCGGGAGCCCCGTTGAGCGGCGGCAGGGGCATCTGGTGGGGGTGTACGTGACGCCCGGGCACCGGGGGAGCGGGCTGACGAAGGCGCTGTTCGATGCCGCGCTGGAGTGGGCGTGGGGGCGTGGGGTGGAGCGCGTGCGGCTCATCGTGCATCCGGGGAACGCGCGGGCGCTGGGGTTCTACCGCAAGGCCGGGTTCGTGGAGAGTGGGGTGACCGTGCCGCTGGCGGGCAGGCCGGACGAGCGGGAGCTGGAGATGGTCGTCGGGCGCCCGGGGTCAGACCGGTAGTTCGTCGTGGGGCCAGCGTGCCCTGCCCTGTTCGCGGGACCGGAGCAGGGCCAGTGTGGGAATGCCCTGGTCGGTGCCGGTGGCGAGCAGCGCGGGCAGCTGGGGGAGCGGGGCGACGGCCGCCACGTCGTCCAGGACGAGGGTGAGTGGTGGGTCGAGCCGACCGGAGGATGACCGTTCGGCCATGCGCCGGCCGTGCTCGACCACGTGTGAGGCGAGCGCCGTCAGCAGGGGCATCGCGCCCGGGTTGGTGCGGGGATCCTCGATGGATTCGCCCACAACATAAAGCGTGCCCCCTTCGTGGATGAAGGAATCCAAGGCGAGGGCATCATTTCGGTGGGGGGTGCAGGCCTCGCGGACGTTGACCGTGGAGAGGGCGGACAGGGCGCGGGTGGTCACCTGCTGGGCCATGTCCCGGCGGTCGGGATGTGCCGTGAGGGCCGCCTCGAGTTCGCCGGCGGCTCCGGGGGCGGCCCTGGGGTGGGTGCGCAGGACGCGTACGGCGTCGTGCACCTGGATGCCCTGGGACCAGCGGTGGACGTGGCGGACGGTACGGCCGTCGACGGCGGCGGCGTGGAGGTAGCTGCGGAGCAGTGTCTCGGCGGTGTCGCCGACCGCCTGGTCGAGGCGGGAGGTGGGGCGTACGGGGGCGAGGAGTGCGGCTGCTCTGGCTCTGGCCGTGTCCTTGTCCTCGCAGCCGGCGGAGGGGGACCAGTGGAGGCGGGCCGGGGTGTCGCAGAGGTGCGTGGGGTCGTAGAGGTGGGTGGGGCCGAGTTTGGCGCGGGCGTCCTTGGTGTCGTGCCAGAGGGCGGGGTGGGAGGTGAGGACGAGGACGGGTCCCTCCGCGTCGCGTACGGCCTGGGCCGCGGTGGGGTGGCGGGTTGCGGGCGGGCCGAAGTGGACCCCCGCGCCGACGGGGCGGGGGGTTTCCGGTCCGCCCGCCGTTTCCCCGGCGGCGGCAGGTGCGGCCGGGGATTCGGGTTCATCCTTCGTCGGAGCCGTCTCCGCGGGCTCCCTCGGGGCCGGTACCTCGTGGGCAGGTTCCGGCGTCGGCTGCGGCTCTGGCTGGGGCAGGTGCTTCGGCTCCGGCCGCTGCCGCGTGACCGCCGTCGCCCGCTCCGCCCGGCGCCGTGCCCGTACCGCTCTCCAGCGGGCCACCGTGCCCACGACGAACACCGTCAGGACGGCGAGGACCATCAGCTGGCTGATGAACAGGCCCCAGAAGAGGCCGTACCCCGAGAGGGCGGCTTCCGGGGTGTCCGGCCAGGCGCCGGGGACGTCCCGCGGTTCGGCGACGAGGTGGCGCATGGCCACGGGGGTGCGGGCGAAGGTGACGCCGGGCGGCCAGTGGCCGTGGGCGAAGAGGCCGGCGAGTCCTGTGGCCGTCCACACCATCACGGTCACGCCGATGAGGAACGCGAGGATGCCGAGCAGCAGCCCGTCGGGGATGCCGCCCTGGCCGGTGCGGCCCTGCCCGCGGTGATCGTCCGGTCTCACCCGTACTCCCTCTACGCCACCGTCGATTCGGAGTCGCCGACGTGCTGCTCCACGAAGGCGGCCGCCCGCTCCTCGGCCTCCCGTTCGGCGGCGCGCAGGGCGTCGTCGGAGAGGTCGGCGGAGGACTCGGTCATCGCGCGGTCGGTGAAGACCAGCGGGCGTTCGGTCTCCGTGACCAGGTGCTTGACCACCTGGACATTGCCGTTGACGTCCCAGACGGCGATGCCGGGGGTGAGGGTGGGGATGATCTCCACGGCCCACCTGGGCAGGCCCAGGACCCGGCCGGTGGCTCTCGCCTCGTCCGCCTTCTGGGCGTAGATGGTCCGGGTGGACGCCATCTTCAGGATGGCCGCCGCCTCCTTGGCCGCCGCTCCGTCGACCACGTCGGACAGATGGTGGACGACCGCGACGAACGACAGGCCGAGCCGCCGGCCGAACTTCAGCAGGCGCTGGAAGAGCTGGGCGACGAACGGGCTGTTGATGATGTGCCAGGCCTCCTCGACCAGGAAGATGCGCTTCTTCCGGTCGGGGCGGATCCAGGTGTGCTCGAGCCAGACACCGACGATCGCCATGAGGATCGGCATGGCGATGGAGTTGCGGTCGATGTGGGACAGGTCGAACACGATGAGCGGCGCGTCGAGGTCGATGCCGACGGTCGTCGGGCCGTCGAACATGCCGCGCAGGTCACCGTCGACCAGGCGGTCGAGGACCAGGGCGACGTCCAGTCCCCACGCCCGTACGTCGTCTATGGCGACGTTCATCGCCTCCGCCGACTCGGGTTCGGGGTGGCGCAGTCGCTCGACGATGTCGGAGAGGACCGGCTGGCGTTCGACGATGGACTCGTTGACATAGGCGTGCGCGACCTTGAGGGCGAAGCCGGCGCGCTCGTCCAGGCCGTGGCCCATCGCGACCTCGATGATGGTCCTCAGCAGCGCGAGCTGCCCGGTGGTGGTGATCGCCGGGTCCAGCGGGTTGAGCCGGATGCCCTGGTCGAGCGCGGCCCTCGGGTCCAGGCGGATCGGCGTTATCCCCAGCTCCTGGGCGATGAGGTTCCATTCGCCGGCGCCGTCCTCGCCCTGTGCGTCCAGGACGACGACCTGGCGGTCGCGGAACCGGAGCTGGCGCAGGACGTAGGTCTTCTCCAGCGCGGACTTGCCGTTGCCGGACTCGCCGAGGACCAGCCAGTGCGGGGCGGGCAGTTGCTGGCCGTAGAGCTGGAAGGGGTCGTAGATGTAGCCCTTGCCGGAGTAGACCTCGCGGCCGATGATGACGCCGGAGTCGCCGAGGCCGGGGGCGGCGGTCGGGAGGTAGACCGCCTGCGCCTGGCCCGTGGACGTGCGCACCGGCAGCCGTGTCGTCTCGACCTTCCCGAACAGGAAGGACGTGAAGGCGTCGGTGACGACGGACAGCGGATCCCGCATATCGGCTCAGCCCCTACCTTCGAATGCCGGTGGCGAACGGGAGTGTGTTCACGAACGCGCGGTGGTGCTCGCGGTCGCACCACTCCAGCTTCAGGTACGACTTTCCGGCCGACGCCCGTATGGTCCGCTTGTCGCGGGCGAGGGCCTCGGGTGTGCGGGAGGAGACGGTGATGTAGCCGACGAGGTTGACGCCGGCGGCGCCGCTGGCGAGGTCCTCGCCGCGCTGGTCGAGGCGGCTGTGCGCGGCGACGTCGCGCGGGTCGACGGTGCGGTTCATCTTGGCGGCGCGGGACGCCTCCGCCTCGTCGTTGGTCTTCTCGGTCAGCATGCGCTCGATGGCGATCTCGGTGGGTTCGAGGTCCATCGTGACGGCGACCGTGCGGATCACGTCCGGGGTGTGGACGAGGAGCGGCGCGAGGAAGTTGACGCCCACCGGGGTCATCGGCCATTCCTTCACCCAGGCCGTGGCGTGGCACCAGGGGGCGCGGGTGGCGGACTCGCGGGTCTTGGCCTGGAGGTAGGTGGGCTCCATGGCGTCGAGCTCGGCCGGCCAGGCGTTGCGCTGGGTCATCGCCTGGATGTGGTCGATCGGGTGGTCCGGGTCGTACATGGAGTGGATCAGCGAGGACAGCCTGCTCTGGCCGAGCGGCTGCCGTACGCGGATGTCGGCCTCCTGGAGCCGGGAGCAGATGTCGGTCAGCTCACGGGCCATGACGACGGCGAGCCCCGCGTCCCGGTCGACCTTGCCGCCGCCCTGGCTGCGCATCGCGCGGGCCATGGCGTTGGCCTCGGCGGCCAGGTCGCGCGTGTAGTGCATGCAGGCGACGAGGTAGGCGCGGTGCTGCTCGCTGCTGGTCGACACCATCGACTGGAGCTGGTCGTAGGACTGCTGGAGCCACGGCGGTGACGTGTCGTCGCCGCGGACGGCGACGTCCTTGGCGTGGGCGTCGGGGTCGGCGGGCAGCGTACGGGCGAGCATCTGGATGCGGGTCACGAAGCCGTCGCCGTTGGCGACGTGCTTGAGGAGGGTGCCGAAGCGGTCGACGAGGGCTTCCTGGTCCTCGGAGTCGCGCAGGCCGACGCCCGGGCCCTCGATCTCGATGGCGGCGGTGACGGTCTTGCGGTCCGCGTGCAGCAGGACGGCGATCTCGTCCGGCCCGAAGGGTGCGGCGAGCCAGGTGATCCTGCCGATTCCGGGCGGCGGTCCGACCTCCACCTCGCGGCCGTCCAGCCGGGTGCCGGCCTCGACGACGCCGGAGCGGTAGGTGGCGCCGCGGCGCACGGTGCGCTTGTAGCTGCGGTTGATCTCGAACCACTTGTAGAAGGTGCGGCCCTTGTACGGCACGTACACCGCGGCCAGCGCCAGCATCGGGAGGCCCGCGAGCAGCACGATCCGCACGGACAGGACGGGGACGAGGAGCCCGCACATCATGCCGAGGAACGCGCCCACGACGATCAGCGCGATCTCTCCGGTCTCGCGATTGCGGCCGACGATCGCGTTCGGCCGGGCGCGGCCGATCAGATACGTACGGCGGGGCGTGACCGGATGGGACAGGTGGGACTCGGTCGTCAACGCCCTTCACCTCCCGTGCGGTTGGTACTGCTGTTGCGGGTGCTGCTGGCGTGGGGGGTGTTCACCGGGCTGCTCGTGCGGGGTGCGGGGGCGGCGGAGGGGACGGATCCGCCACTGTTCGACGTGCGCGAGCTGTGCGCGGCGACTCCGCCGGAGGCGGGGTTGGAGGCGCGGGGGCCGGAGGACTGGCCGCCACCGCCGCCGTTGTGGTCGGCGCGGGTGCTGTGGGTCTTGATGCCCTGGGCGACCAGGGTCGCCGGGGAGCTGATGACGGCGGCGGCCTTGCCCTCGGCGCCCTGCATGATGCGGTTGTTGCGGGAGCCGGCGATCTCGTCGCCGAAGCCGGGGACGAAGCGGTAGATCATCGCGGAGGCGAAGATGGCGAGCAGGATGATCGCCAGCCCGGAGACCACGGCGGAGAAGGCGTCGGGGCCGTCGTCGGCGGAGAGCGCGCCGGCCAGGCCGAGCACGATGACGATCACCGGTTTCACGAGGATCACGGCGATCATGATGCCCGCCCAGCGGCGGACGTGGCCCCAGAGGTTCTTGTCGACGAGGCCCGCGTAGACGACGGTGCCGAGGAGGGCGCCGACGTAGAGCAGGGCGGCGCGGATGACCAGCTCCAGCCAGAGGACGCCGGCGGCGAGGATGGAGACGAGGGAGACGACGATCAGCATGATCGGGCCGCCGCCGATGTCGTCGCCCTTCTCGAGCGCGCCGGAGAAGGTGCCGAAGAAGGTGTCCGTCTGGTCGCCGGTCGCCTTCGCCAGCACCTCGGTGACGCCGTCGGTCGCGGAGACGACGGTGTAGAGGATGAGGGGCGTGAAGGCGGAGGCGAGGACGGTGAGCCAGAGGAAGCCGATCGCCTCGGAGAGGGCGGTGGTGAGGGGGACGCCCCGCACCGCGCGCTTGGCGACCGCGAGCAGCCACAGGAGGAGCGTGAGGATCGTCGACGCGGCGAAGACGACGGCGTACTGCTGGAGGAACGTGTCGTTGGTGAAGTCGACGTTCGCCGTCTCGTTCACGGCGTCGCTGAGCTTGTCGACGGTCCAGGCGGCGGCGTCGGCGCAGCCCTGCGCGAGGGAGGCCAGGGGGTCGAGGGTGGAGCTGGGGTCGTTGAGCGTCCCGGCGTCGCCGCCCTCGCCTTCTCGGCCGCGTTCGCAGTAGTCCTTGGCGGGGCCGTGGATCAGGTCGCAGGGGTCGTTGCTGTCCGTGGGAGTGGGCGTGGGCGTAGGAGCGGCGACGGCCTGCGTGGCGAACAGAACGATCGTCGCCTGTACGGCGGCGACGGTTCCCGTCAGTGTCAGCAGGCGGTGGTTAGCGGGCATACGTGAACCCTCCGTACTCCTGGACGGCCTTCGCCATCTCGTCGGCGCTGGAGGCCCGCTCATCGCCGGGAACCGGCGCCGGGCCGTCCTTCTGAGAGTGGGTCACGATCTTCCAGTCATCGGTGGTCCACTCGAGCTGCATGGTGATGGTGAACCAGCTGCTGGTGACCGGGTTGGTGGAGCTTTCGCCCGCCAGACCCAGGAGGCCGCTGCACCAGACCTCGACCGTTGCGGTGTCTGCGGACGACTTGGTGACCTTGGTGCCGATCGGGCTCGTGCGTGAGACGAACGTGAAGCCCTTGGGTGTGGTGCCGTCCTCGTTGAGGCCCACGTTCTTGTTGAACTGCGGCGTGTACGCGTCGTCCAATGTTGTCTCGAAGTCCGATACCCGGGCCGGCACGATGATCGACTGGAGGATGGCATCACGCCGGGCCTTGTTGAACATCTCGCCGGAGCCCAGTGCCACCGCGTAGTTCGCCGCCGCGCTCTGCGCGCCCTGGCGGTCGTGGGGGAAGCCCGAGGGGATGCCTGTCGTCTGCGCGTCCACCGGCTTCCGCCCCGAAGGGGCCGTCGCCGCCGCCTTGGGGGAGTCCCCCGCGCTCTCCCCGGCGTCGGAGTCGCCGCCTCCACGGTTCGCGAAGGCGATCGCGGCGATGAGGAGGACCACCACGCCGACCACCGTGACGAGGCTGCGCGAGGACGAACGGCCGCCTCTGCGCGCGCCGCCGTACGGGTCGCCGCCTCCTTCCGGCAGGCGGGTGCGGGTCTGGCCCGTGTCGTCTCCGAGACTCATGCCGCGTACGCCCCCTCAGCGTCGTGCGGAAACACCTCGTACTCCGGGTACTCCACGTACGACGGTAGCCGTGTCGGCTCCCGTTCGGGCGCGGTGTGGTGACTGGACATCAGGGAGACGCAACCTCAGCCGGTGGGCACGACGGGCGGGTGGGATGGAGGGGAGCCGGGCGTGCCCGGTGGGGACCGATGGTGCGGAACCTATACGGCCATGCCGTACACGATGGTGAACAGCGTGCCGAGTGAACCGATGATGAAGACACCCGTCAGCCCCGCGATGATGAGGCCCTTGCCCTGTTCGGCACTGAACGTGTCCCTCAACGCGGTGGCGCCGATGCGCTGTTTGGCCGCCCCCCAGATGGCGATGCCCAGGCAGATGAGGATGGCGACCGCCATGACCACTTCGATCATGATCTTGGCCTCGTTGCCCAGGCTGCCGAAGGGGCCCCAATCCGGAGCGATCCCGCCGATAATGGTGTTGATGTCTCCCTCGTCGGCCGCGAAGAACATGTAAGTCACCGCCCCTGTATGGGTAGTTCCGCATCCCCTGCGGTGGTGCAGAGGTCAGGCCTCATTGTCGCCGACAATGACGCTGTCGTATGTCGACTTGGCGTCATCCGTTGGCGGGTTTCGTACAAATAGCTTGCCACCGGCGCGCGCCGGACTCCGGCAGGGGCGCGCTCCGAAGGGTGAAGAGTCGTATCGTCACTCTGTGTATCACGGTGTGTGACGTCGGGCAACGAGGCTCCGGCTGGGGGGAGGCGTGGCCGACCGCGCATCTCGTCGTACGTGATCACCCCGAATGGCCGGTGCCGCCTCTACACTGTCGGGCGGCGGTGGACTGCCGGACGGTGAGGGGTGGTTGACGGTGCGTAAGGTGTGGGTCGGCGCGACTCTCGCCGTCGGTTCCGTGCTCGCCTTCGTGATGGTGCTCGTCGTCGGGGTCTACGTCGTCGCCGGGAACCTGGTCAACGGGGTGGGCGGCGGGGCGGCCAAGGCGCTGGCCAAGGGGAGCGTGCCGGCCGCGTACCAGCAGCTCGTCTCGACGTGGGGCAATCTCTGTCCCGCCATCAACCCCGCTCTGCTCGCCGCCCAGCTCTACCAGGAGAGCGGATTCAACCCGAAGGCGCAGAGCCACGCGGCGGCGCAGGGCATCGCCCAGTTCATCCCCGGCACCTGGGCCACGCACGGGATCGACGGCGACGGGGACGGGGACCGTGACGTGTGGGACCCGAAGGACGCGATCCCGTCGGCGGCGAAGTACGACTGCACGCTCGCGTCCTATGTGAAGGACGTCGGCGGGAATCTGACCGAAAACATGCTCGCCTCCTACAACGCCGGGGCCTACGCGGTGATCAAGTACGGGGGAGTTCCGCCGTACGAGGAGACGCAGAACTACGTCAAGCGCATCCGTGCGCTGGAGGAGAGCTTCGCGGCGCCGGTGGGGCGGGTCGATCCGTCGGAGCAGGCCGCCGGGGCCATCGCGTACGCGCAGAAGAAGCTCGGCACCCTGTATCTGTGGGGCGGCAACGGCACCGCTGAGCAGGGCGGACGTTTCGACTGCTCCGGGCTGACGAAGGCGGCGTACGAGAGCGTGGGGATCACGCTGCCGCGGGTGGCCAACGACCAGTACAACGCGGGTCCGCACCCGAAGCGGGAGGAGCTGCTCCCGGGCGATCTGGTGTTCTTCTCGGACGACCTGACCAATTCACGGGCCATCCGGCATGTGGGCATTTATGTCGGAGGCGGGTACATGATCGACGCGCCCCGGCCGGGTGCCGTGATCCGATTCGACCCGATCGACACGCCTGACTACTTCGGTGCCACCCGTGTCACCGAAGATGGCGCGAAAGCGTTGCCCACGACCGTGTGAGCGCAGCGTTAACCCTCCCCCTGAGCTGCGGAGATGCATCTCTCTTCGATAACGTCTGCGTGATCATTCGGTGGAGTGTGGAACGTATCAGCGGGAGCCGTGCGTTCCTGTTGTGGTAGCCGAAACCACGGGGGTGGCAGCAGCGGCGTGCACACCGTGCGCCGAGAGAGATGACGAAGGGGCCGCAGCACCATGGCTGGACTCGCCGATTCCGGGTCGAACCCCGACGTCGACCTGCTGTACGACATCAACGGCCTCGCCAAGGCCGCCCCGCCGTGGTTCGACCACCTGATGGAGTTCGTGGGCGAGTTCGGCCTGCTGTTCGCCCTGGTGGCGCTGCTGGCGTGGTGCTGGTGGGGCGTCAGGAAGCGGGGCGGGGAGGACGCGGCCCCGACCGTGGCGGCCCTGGTGTGGGCCCCGCTCGCGGCCGGAGTGGCCGTCCTGGTGAACGTGCCGATCCGCGGATTCGTGGAGCGGCCACGGCCGTTCAACGACCACGAGGGGCTGGAAGTCCTCGTCCAGGGCAAGACCGACTACTCGTTCGTCAGCGACCACGCGACGCTCTGCATGGCGCTGGCGGTGGGGCTGTTCCTGGCCAACCGGCGGCTCGGGCTCATCGGCCTGGTGTTCGGACTGCTGGGCGGGTTCATCCGGGTCTACATGGGCGTGCACTACCCGACGGACGTGGTGGGCGGGCTCGCGCTGGGTACGGCCGTCGCGCTGCTGCTGTCGCCGCTCGCCATGGCGCTCCTGACCCCGCTGATGCGGGCGGTCGAGCGGTCGCCGCGCGGTGCGTGGCTGATCACGGCCCGGCCGCAGCACGAGGGGCGGAGGGTGGTCCAGGGGGCCCGGAACGGGACGGCGGGCGTCGGCGCGGACGCGGACGAGAGGGATCTGGCTGCCTGAGCCCGCAGCGTGTGACCACGGACGGTCCGCCCGGTCTCCCCGGGCGGGCCGTTCTGGCGTTCCGGGGGCCGGGTGGGGGCGTCGCCCCTGCCGGTTCCGTCACCCGCCCGTGTGGTTCTGGGCGTCCGTGCGGGCCTGGCTCCTGGCTCTTCTGGCCGGGCCCCGCCAGCCGCAGGTGCAGCGGGCCGTGCAGAAGGGGCCCTGCTCGGTGGTGGTCGTGAGGTGTCGGGCGGAAGGCTGCTCGTCGTCCTGGTGCGGCACGCCGACCACGGTAGCGCCCGGCGTGTCGGCGTGACGGGGTCACTTACCGGTCGTTGACCCCGACGACAGGCGGCCCGTGTCGGACGGAGCGGGGGTAGGCAGGCATGGCTCGACGACAGCAGCACTGGCGGATGCGCGGCGTGGTGGCCGGGGTCGGGGTCGTGTGCTGTCTGGGGTTCGGGGCAGCCGGGTGTGCGCGGAGTGACGCCGTGACCCACGGCGCGCCGGCCGGGGACCCGGTCCGGGTGCTGCGGGAGGCGGCCGGGGCTCTGGTGGAGGCCGGAAGTTCCAAGGCGCGCACGTCCCTGGAGATGGCCACCGGCGGAACCCGGGTCACCATCCGGGGCGAGGGGGTCTACGACTACCGCAGGGGGCTCGGGCGGCTGAAGGTGCTGCTGCCGCCGGATCCCGCGGGGGAGACCGTCCGGCTGCCCATCACCGAACTGCTCGCGCCCGGTGCGCTGTTCATGAAGAACCGGGGGGCGGGGGTGCCCGCCGACAAGTGGGTGCGGGTGGACACCGGGACGCTGTCCGACGGGAACCTCGTCACCGGCGGGGCCACCGATCCGTTCGCCGCGGCGGAGGTGCTGCGCGGCACGCGTTCGGCTACGTTCGTCGGGCGGACCGAGGTCGCGGGGGCGAAGGTGCGCCACTACCGGGGGACCGCCGACCTGGGGAAGGCCTCGCTGGCCGCCTCGGACGCGAACCGGGGGCCGCTGGGCGCGGCGGCGAAAGGGTTCGCCACCGCGCGGGTGCCGTTCGACGTCTACCTCGACGACCAGGGGCGGATCCGCAAGGTCCGGCACCGGTTCAGCTTCGTCAACGGCCGGCAGGACGAGCCCGTCGCGGTCGCCTCGACGACGCTGCTGTACGACTTCGGGGCGCCGGCCGACGTGCGGCTGCCCGGGGAGGCGGACATCTACGCCGGCCGGATCGCCGCGGGATGAGCCCCTGAGTGACCGGCGCGAACTAGCCCTTCCGTGCCATGCGCGGTGTGTGGGGCGCTCCCTACTCTAGGAAGTCGGTGACGACGGAGATGGGGTGAGGCGCGTGGCTCCGCTCAGGGGCGGGACGGTTCAGGACCACGTGGCGCTCGCCGAGATCGAGCTGTGCGGGGAGCTGATCATCGCCGCCTCGGCCGCCGAGGACCGGCTCAGTCTCGAGAGCATCGACGAAGTGCTGCGGGTGGCCGAGGCGCGGGCCGAGTCCGGCGGGGGCTGACGGCGCCGGTCCGCGCGGGCCGCCGCCCCCTGGTCAGGTGCGCAGCATGCGGGCGATGGCCTGCGTCGCCTCCTTCACCTTCGCGTCGATCTCGTCGCCGCCCTTGACGGCCGCGTCGGCGACGCAGTGGCGCAGGTGCTCCTCCAGCAGCTGCAGTGCGAACGACTGCAGGGCCTTGGTGGAGGCGGACACCTGGGTGAGTATGTCGATGCAGTAGACGTCCTCGTCGACCATGCGCTGCAGTCCGCGGATCTGGCCCTCGATGCGGCGCAGGCGCTTGAGGTGTTCCTGCTTCTGGTGGTGGTAGCCGTGGATGCCCCGGTCGTGGTCGGTCACGACCTCCGTGGAGGAGGGCGTGTCCGCGCCGGTCTCGGTGGTCGTCATCGCGTCCTCCTGATGATGGTGGCCGACATATACCCCTGGTGGGTATATGGTACCGAACTTCGCTGGGTATACGCCCGGTGGCCGCCGACATGCGCCACGGCCGGATACGGGCCTCGGGCCGCCCCCGTGCCCATCACTGTGCCCGATGGGCGACACTGGGGACGGCCCGTTACACGTGGCCGGATGGTGCGCCTAGCATCAGCCTGACCGACACCGATGCATACCGAGGACCCCACGTGCGCTTTCGTCTGACCCCCAGGGAGACGAGCTTCTACGACATGTTCGCCGCGTCCGCGGACAACATCGTCACGGGCTCCAAGCTCCTGATGGAACTGCTCGGGGCGGACACCTCCGCCCGGGCCGAGATCGCGGAGCGGATGCGGGCCGCGGAGCACGCAGGTGACGATGCCACGCATGCGATCTTCCACCAGCTGAACTCCTCGTTCATCACGCCGTTCGACCGTGAGGACATCTACGCCCTGGCGTCCTCCCTCGACGACATCATGGACTTCATGGAGGAGGCAGTCGACCTGGTCGTCCTCTACAACGTCGAGGAACTGCCCAAGGGTGTCGAGCAGCAGATCGAGGTCCTGGCGCGGGCCGCGGAGCTGACCGCGGAGGCCATGCCGCATCTGCGCACCATGGAGAACCTCACCGAGTACTGGATCGAGGTCAACCGTCTGGAGAACCAGGCCGACCAGATCCACCGCAAGCTGCTGGCCCACCTCTTCAACGGCAAGTACGACGCCATCGAGGTACTGAAGCTCAAGCAGATCGTGGACGTACTGGAGGAGGCGGCCGACGCCTTCGAGCACGTGGCGAACACGGTGGAGACCATCGCCGTCAAGGAGTCCTGAGCCCTTCATGGACACCTTTGCTCTGGTCGTGACCATCGGGGTCGCGCTCTTCTTCACGTACACCAACGGTTTCCACGACTCCGCCAACGCGATCGCCACGTCCGTGTCCACGCGCGCGCTGACGCCCCGGGTGGCGCTCGCGATGGCGGCCGTGATGAACCTGGCCGGCGCGTTCATGGGTTCCGGGGTCGCCAAGACCGTCAGTGAGGGTGTGATCCAGACCCCCGAGGGCTCCAAGGGGATGGGGATCCTCTTCGCCGCGCTGGTGGGGGCGATCGTCTGGAACCTGATCACCTGGTACTTCGGGTTGCCGTCGTCGTCGTCCCACGCGCTGTTCGGGGGCATGGTGGGGGCCGCGCTGGCCGGCGGGACGACCGTGTACTGGCAGGGGGTGCTCGACAAGATCGTCATCCCCATGTTCGTGTCGCCGGTCGTCGGTCTGATCGCCGGTTACCTGGTGATGACCGCCATCATGTGGATCTTCCGCCGGGCCAACCCGCACAAGGCGAAGCGCGGCTTCCGTATCGCGCAGACGGTGTCCGCGGCGGGTATGGCGCTGGGGCACGGTCTGCAGGACGCGCAGAAGACGATGGGCATCGTGGTGATGGCGCTGGTCATCGCCGACGTCGAGGACTACGGCGATCCGATCCCGGTGTGGGTGAAGATCGCCTGTGCGGTGATGCTGTCCGCGGGGACGTACGCGGGTGGCTGGCGCATCATGCGGACGCTGGGGCGGAAGATCATCGAGCTGGATCCGCCGCAGGGGTTCGCCGCGGAGACGACGGGTGCGTCGATCATGTTCGGGTCGGCGTTCCTGTTCCACGCGCCGATCTCCACCACGCACGTGATCACTTCGGCGATCATGGGTGTGGGGGCGACGAAGCGGGTCAACGCCGTGCGGTGGGGCGTTGCCAAGAACATCGTGCTCGGGTGGTTCATCACCATGCCGGCGGCGGGGGCGGTCGCCGCGTTGTCCTACGGGGTTGTGAATCTGGCGTTCCTGTAGCGGCGGGCGCCCCGGCGGCGCGACCGCCCGCAGCGACGCAGGGATGGGGAAGGGCCCGCCTCCGGACAGGGGGCGGGCCCTTCGGCCTCGCGGTGGCACCGCCATGCAGCACCGCGAGGGGATCGGTCAGCCGAAGCGGCCGGAGATGTAGTCCTCCGTGGCCTGGACGGACGGGTTGGAGAAGATGCGCTCCGTGTCGTCGATCTCGATCAGCTTGCCGGGCTGGCCGACCGCCGCGAGGTTGAAGAACGCGGTGCGGTCGGAGACGCGGGCCGCCTGCTGCATGTTGTGCGTCACGATGACGATCGTGAAGCGCTCCTTCAGCTCGCCGATCAGGTCCTCGATGGCGAGGGTGGAGATCGGGTCGAGGGCGGAGCAGGGCTCGTCCATCAGCAGGACGTTCGGCTCGACCGCGATGGCGCGGGCGATGCACAGGCGCTGCTGCTGGCCGCCCGACAGGCCCGAGCCCGGCTTGTTCAGGCGGTCCTTGACCTCGTTCCAGAGGTTGGCGCCCCTGAGGGACTTCTCGACGACGTCGTCCAGCTGGGACTTCTTGTACTTGCCGTTCAGGCGCAGGCCCGCCGCCACGTTGTCGTACACCGACATCGTCGGGAACGGGTTCGGGCGCTGGAAGACCATGCCGACCTCGCGCCGCACGGCCACCGGGTCGATGCCGGCGCCGTACAGGTTCTCGTCGTCGAGCATGACCTTGCCCTCGACCCGGCCGCCGGGCGTCACCTCGTGCATGCGGTTCAGGGTGCGCAGGAAGGTGGACTTGCCGCAGCCGGAGGGGCCGATGAAGGCCGTCACGGAGCGGGGTTCGACGGTCATCGAGATGTCCTCGATGGCCAGGAAGGAGCCGTAGTAGGCGTTGAGGCCGCTGACGTCGATGCGCTTGGCCATGGGTATCACTTCTTCTTTCGGGTCCGGGGAGGCCTTCAGCGACCGGTCTTGGGGGCCTTCCAGCGGGCGATGCCGCGGGCCGCCAGGTTGAGGATCATGATGAACGCGATGAGCGTCAGGGCCGCCGCCCAGGCACGGTCGTACGCGGGGTCGGAACCGGCGCCGAACTGCAGGTAGATGTACATGGGCAGCGATTCCTGCGGGTCCTGGAACGGGTTGGCGTTGATGAAGTCCGTGCCCCAGACCAGCAGCAGCACGGGGGCCGTCTCACCGGTGATACGGGCGATCGCCAGCATGATGCCGGTGATGATGCCGCCGATCGACGTCGGCAGGACCACCTTCAGGATCGTGCGCCACTTCGGCACGCCGAGCGCCAGGGACGCCTCGCGCAGCTCGTTCGGGACGAGCTTGAGCATCTCCTCGGTGGAACGGACGACGACCGGGATCATCAGGATCGACAGGGCCAGCGAACCGGCGAAGCCGGACGGGCCCATCTTCAGGATGAGGACCCACAGGCTCAGGATGAACAGACCCGCGACGATCGACGGGATGCCCGTCATGACGTCGACGAAGAAGGTGACGGCCCTGGCGAGCTTGCCGCGCCCGTACTCCACCAGGTAGATCGCGGTGAGCACCCCGACCGGCACGGAGATCAGGGAGGCGAGGCCGACCTGCTCCAGGGTGCCGAGGAGGGCGTGGTAGATGCCGCCGCCGGGTTCCGCGTCGGCGACCACGCCCATCGAGTGGGTGAGGAAGTAGCCGTCGAGCACCTTCACGCCGCGCTCGGCCGTCTCCCACAGGAGGGAGGCCAGCGGGGTGACGGCCAGCAGGAAGGCGACCCAGACCAGGCTGGTCGCGGTGCGGTCCCTGGCCTGGCGGCCGCCCTCGACCTTCGCGGAGACGGCGTAGGAGCCGACGACGAAGAGGACCGCGGCGATCAGGGCCCACTGGATGTCGCTGTGCAGGCCGGCCGCGGCGCTGATGCCGTAGCCCAGGGCGAGGGAGCCGGCGGCGACCGCCCAGGCGAACCACTTGGGCAGGGTCGCGCCGCGCAGGGAGCTGCGCTTGGGGGAAAGGGTTGCGTGGCTCATGCGTTGGCCCCCGAGTACTCCTTGCGGCGGGCGATGATCAGGCGGGCCGCGCCGTTGACCAGCAGGGTGATGACGAAGAGCACCATGCCGGAGGCGATCAGCGCGTCCTGTCCCATCACGGTGGCCTCGTTGAACTTGCTGGCGATGTTCTGGGCGAAGGTGCCGCCGCCCGCGTCGAGCAGGCTGGCGCTGATGTCGAAGGACGGCGAGAGCACCATGGCCACGGCCATCGTCTCGCCGAGCGCGCGGCCGAGGCCCAGCATCGAGGCGGAGATGACGCCCGAGCGGCCGAAGGGCAGCACCGACATGCGGATGACCTCCCAGCGCGTGGCGCCGAGAGCCAGGGCCGCCTCCTCGTGCATGCGCGGGACCTGGCGGAAGACCTCGCGGCTGACGTTGGTGATGATCGGAAGGATCATCAGGGCGAGCAGGATGCCGACGGTGAGCAGCGACCGCGCGGGGCCGCCTTCCCACGCGAAGACGCCGGTCCAGCCGAGGTAGTCGTCGAGCCAGCCGTAGAGGCCGTCCATGTGCGGCACCAGGACGATGGCGCCCCACAGGCCGTAGACGATGGAGGGGACGGCGGCGAGCAGGTCGATCACGTACGCGACGGTGCCGCCGAGCCGGCGGGGGGCGTAGTGCGTGATGAACAGGGCGATGCCGACCGAGATGGGAACGGCGATGACCATGGCGATGATCGACGACACGATGGTGCCGAAGGCCAGGACGGCGATGCCGAACTCCGGCGGGACGCCGGTGGGGTTCCACTCGAAGGAGGTGAAGAAGTTGGCTTCGTCCTTGCTGATGGCCAGCGAGGCGCGATAGGTGAGGAAGGCCGCGATGGCGGCCATCAGGACCAGGACGAAGATGCCGGATCCGCGGGAGAGCCCGAGGAATATCCGGTCACCGGGGCGGGTGGCACCGCGAGCGGCGCGCTTGTCCTCGGGCGCGGCCGGTCCGGGTGCGGGGGGAGCGGCGGGTTTCTGTGTGGTGATGTCCATCGGGTTCTCCGGTCTGCGGAGCCGCCGGGACGGACGGCTCGGTCGGAGCCTTCCGGGTCCGGGGGCTCCTGATGGCGGTGCACCGGACGGTGCGGACCGGCACCGTGGTCGGGGCCGGTCCGCACACTCGGGTCAGGCGAGGCTCGAGATGGTCTCGCGGACCTTGGTGATGATCTCCTCGGGCATCGGGGCGTAGCCGGCGTCCGCCAGCAGGCCCTGACCGTCCTCCGAGGCGATGTAGTTCAGGAAGGACTTGGTGGCGGGCAGGGTGTCGGCCTTGTTGCCCTTGTCGCAGACGATCTCGTACGTCACGAGGACGAGCGGGTAGGCGCCGTCGGCCTCCGGGGTGTAGTCCAGCTCCAGCGCGAGGTCCTTGCCGGTACCGACGACCTTGGCGGCGCCGATGGCGGCGGTAGCGTTCTCGATGGTGGCCTCGACCGGCTCGGCGGCCTCGGTCTTGAGGGAGACGGTGTTCATGCCGTCCTTGGCGTAGGACAGCTCCATGTAAGAGATCGCGCCCGAGGTCTGCTTCACCTGCTGGGCGACACCGGCGGACTGCGGAGCGGACTGGCCGCCCTTCGCCTGCCAGGCCTTGCCGCCCTCGTACTTCCAGTCGTCGGGCGCGGCGGCCTTCAGGTACTTGGTGAAGTTGTCCGTGGTGCCGGACTCGTCGGAGCGGTGGAAGGCCTGGATCTTCAGGTCGGGCAGCTTGGCGTCGGGGTTGAGCTTCGCGATCGCCTCGTCGTTCCATTTGGTGATCTTGCTGTCGAAGATCTTGGCGAGGGTCGGGGCGTCCAGGACGAGGGTGTCGACGCCCGGGACGTTGTAACCGATCGCGATCGGGCCGCCGACCATCGGCAGGTCGATGCCCTGGCCGCCGGAGCAGATCTTCTTCGAGGCCTCGATCTCCTCGGGCTTCAGCGCGGAGTCCGAACCGGCGAAGGCGGTCTGGCCCTGGGTGAAGGCCGTGATGCCGGCGCCCGAACCGGTCGGGTTGTAGTTGACCTGCACGCCCTTGCACGCCGCGGCGTACTGCTTGACCCAGGCGTCGATGGCGTTCTTCTGGGCGGAAGAGCCGGAGGCCTGGAGCTGACCCTTGGCGTCGCCGCAGTCGATGTTGCCGGCCTGCGCGGTGGCGGAGGCGTCGCCCCCGTTGCTGTTGCCACCGGTGTCGTCGGAGCCGCACGCCGTGAGGGCCAGGGCGCCCGAGACGGCGAGAGCACCGAGAGCGAGGGCCCGCCGGTTCTTGCGCTGAAGCTTCACTTGAGTTCCTTCCAGTGGCCGCCGTCCTGAATTCGGCGGCGTGCGAAGTGTGGGTGACGCGGTTGCCCCCTCTTTCATCGGGCGGTCCGCATCGCGTAAGGCCGAAATTAGGCAGAACAGGTGAAGCGGCCGATTGGCGTACATGAACGAGGGGTGAACCCCTGTGGACGGTGCGGTGAGGTCACGGAACGCTCACGTCGAGGACACGGGCTGATACCGGGCGGGAACGGGACACCTACTCCGCGGGGCGGAGGGAGGCGAGGAGGGCGTCCACGAGCTCGGCGTCCCTGTCCTCGGTGAGGAGGGAGCGGGCGGCGTCCGGGGAGAGCCAGAGGATGCGGTCCACCTCGTCGTTCGGGGTGAAGGCGCCGGAGACCGCTTCGGCCGCCCAGTAGCGGACGCGCTTGGGGCGGCCGTTCGCCAGGTAGTGCGCGCTCGGGAGCTCGGCGGCCGGCACGGCGGTGTGGCCCGTCTCCTCGGCGACCTCGCGCAGGGCGCCGGACAGCGGGTCCTCGCCGCGCTTGAGCTTGCCCTTGGGCCAGGACCAGTCGTCGTACTTGGGCCGGTGGACCAGGCAGAGCTCCAGCTCACCGGTCACCGGGGAGCCGCGCCACAGGACGCATCCGGCGGCCTGGACGGTGAGGGTGCCGTCCTTGGCGGAGTCCGGGGTGCTCACCGTGTGCCTCCCTACGACATGCCGATGGTTTCCTTCTGCCAGGCGCGCTGGAACGCGTACCGCGCTGCCTCCACCTCATGCCGCTGGTCGGCGTGGAGCACGCCCAGCGCGTACGCCGTGGCCGGGGCGATGCGCGGGGTGCGGGCCGCCTGCGCGGCGGCGCCCGCCGCCTCCGAGGCGTCGCGGTGCCGGTCGAGTGCCTCACCCGCGGAGAGCAGACGCGGGTCGGCGGGCGGGGTGGCGACCGCGCCGGTGTGGAGGACCTCGCGGGCGTAGCGGTGCAGGCGCAGCAGGAGGCGGACCTGGTGCCAGGGGGCGTCCTGCGGGTGCGGGGCGGGGTCCGGGGACAGCCCGTGGATCAGCGCCTCCGCGTTGTACGGGCTGCCGGCGGTGAGCAGGGGCAGCGCGGCGACGGCGTCGGCGAGCCGCTCGTGTGCGGCGTCGGCGAGCGGACGCAGGTCGGCGCCGGCCGCGGCCGGGGACAGCGGGACCTCGCTGGCCAGTAAGGCGACCTTGTCGGTGATCCCGTGGAACCGGGAGGACCCGAGGGCCTGGAGCGCGGTGGAGTGCGCCCGGGTCCTGGCCAGCGTGAGCTGCCGGTCCAGCAGGGCACCGGCCTTGGCGGCACCGACGGTGAGGTTGCCCCGGTCGGGCGCGGGTCCGGTCCTCGTGGCACGGGTGGCCTCGGCGGCGAGCACGGTGCGGGCTCCCGCGGGCGCGGTCGCGGTCGTGCCCCGCGTGCCCGCCGTCCCGTCGGCCGCGGCGACGGTACGGACCGGGCGCCCGCGGACGGCGGCCGTGCCGGTGGGGCGGGGCGGGCCCGGGTTCGCCGGTGCGGTGGCCGGGACCGCGCCGCGGACCGCCGTTCCCGGGCCGGCCGTCGTCTGCGGCGGGAACGACGTCGCCCCCGACAGACGGTGCAGGGCCAGGAGGAGCTGGTCCAGGCGGGAGGCGCAGGCGTGCTCCTGGGCCAGGGTGCCCGAGACCCACGCCAGTTCGGGGCGCAGGGCCTCCGACCAGCCGGGGTCGAGGACCGGCTGGAAGGTGTGCAGACTGGCGCTGATGCGGCGGGCCGCACGCCGCAGCGCCCGGGCCGCCTCGACGGAACCCTCCGACGCGGCCGCGCCCGCACCGGTCTCCCGGTGGAGGCGCAGCGCGCGGAGGAACTCGGTCGCCTGGGCCCGCAGATACCCGGCCAGGGCGTCCGCCGGAACGGGTCCGGCCGTCGGGTCAAGGTGTCGCTGTGCCACGCCGGCGCCTCCGGGCGTCTATGAGCATCTCCTGGACGTTGCGCAGGGGCTGGCCGTCCGCGTCCGTCGCGTGCCGGGTCCACTCGCCGTCCGGGCCGAGGTGCCAGGACGCGGTGGTGTCGGCCATGCCGGTCTCCAGCAGCCGGTTCAGCGCGGCCCGGTGGGCGGGGTCGGTGACCCGTACCAGCGCCTCTATCCGGCGGTCGAGGTTGCGGTGCATCATGTCCGCGCTGCCTATCCACACCTCGGGCTCACCGCCGTTGCCGAAGGCGAAGACGCGGGAGTGCTCAAGGAAGCGGCCGAGGACGGACCGCACCCGGACGTTCTCCGACAGGCCCTCCACGCCGGGCCGGATCGCGCAGATGCCGCGCACCCAGATGTCGACCGGCACGCCCCCCTGCGACGCCCGGTAGCAGGCGTCGATGACGGCCTCGTCGACCATCGAGTTGACCTTGATGCGGACGAAGGCGGGCCGCCCCGCGCGGTGGTGCTGGGCCTCCTTGTGGATCCGGGAGACCAGGCCGTCGCGCAGCGACTTGGGGGCGACGAGCAGACGGCGGTAGGTCTCGCGGCGGGAGTAGCCCGACAGGCGGTTGAACAGGTCGGACAGGTCCGCGCCGACCTGCGGGTCGGCGGTGAGCACGCCGAGGTCCTCGTAGAGGCGGGCCGTCTTCGGGTGGTAGTTGCCGGTGCCGACGTGGCTGTAGCGCCGGAGCGTCTCGCCCTCCTGGCGGACCACCAGGGACAGCTTGCAGTGCGTTTTCAGGCCGACCAGGCCGTAGACGACGTGGCAGCCCGCCTCCTCCAGCTTGCGCGCCCACTTGATGTTGGCGTGCTCGTCGAAGCGGGCCTTGATCTCGACCAGGACGAGGACCTGCTTGCCGGACTCGGCGGCGTCGATGAGCGCGTCGACTATGGGGGAGTCGCCGGACGTGCGGTACAGGGTCTGCTTGATGGCCAGCACGTCCGGGTCGGCCGCCGCCTGTTCCAGGAACGCCTGCACCGACGTCGAGAAGGAGTCGTACGGGTGGTGCAGCAGCACGTCCCGGCTGCGCAGGGCGGCGAAGATGTCCGGCGGGGACGCCGACTCGACCTCCGCCAGGTCGCGGTGGGTGCCCGCGATGAACTTCGGGTACTTCAGCTCGGGCCGGTCCAGGCCGTGGATGCGGAAGAGACCGGTGAGGTCGAGCGGGCCGGGCAGCGGGTACACCTCGGCCTCGCCGACCTTCAGCTCGCGCACCAGCAGGTCCAGCACCTCCCGGTCGATGGACTCCTCGACCTCCAGGCGCACCGGCGGTCCGAAGCGGCGCCGCATGAGCTCCTTCTCCAGTGCCTGCAGCAGGTTCTCCGCGTCGTCCTCCTCGACCTCCAGGTCCTCGTTGCGGGTGAGCCGGAAGGCGTGGTGCTGCAGCACCTCCATGCCCGGGAACAGCTCCTCCAGGTGCGCGGCGATGACGTCCTCGATGGGGACGTAGCGGCCGGGGGAACTCTCCAGGAAGCGGGACAGCAGCGGCGGCACCTTCACCCGCGCGAAGTGCTTGTGGCCGGTCACGGGGTTGCGTACGACGACGGCCAGGTTCAGCGACAGGCCGGAGATGTACGGGAAGGGGTGCGCCGGGTCGACCGCGAGGGGGGTCAGGACCGGGAAGATCTGGTGCCGGAACAGCGTGAACAGGCGGGCCTGCTCCTTCTCGGTCAGCTCGTTCCAGCGGACCAGGTGGATGCCCTCCTCCGCGAGCGCGGGGGCGACGTCCTCGTGGTAGCAGGCGGCGTGCCGGGCCATCAGCTCGCGGGAGCGGGCCCAGATCATCTCCAGCACCTCGCGCGGCTGGAGCCCGGACGCGGAGCGGGTGGCGACGCCGGTGGCGATGCGGCGCTTCAGACCGGCCACGCGGACCATGAAGAACTCGTCCAGGTTGCTGGCGAAGATCGCGAGGAAGTTCGCGCGCTCCAGCAGGGGGGTGGCGGGGTCCTCGGCGAGTTCGAGGACGCGCTCGTTGAAGGCGAGCCAGCTGCGTTCCCGGTCGAGGAAGCGGCCCTGCGGCAGGGGGGCGCCGTCGGACTGCGCCTCCTCGTACCCGTCGAGGTCGGCGTCGATGTCGGGTTCCAGGTCGGAGACCACTCCGGCCACGGTGTGCGGGCGGTGGGCGGCGATGGAGCCCACGGAGGGCTGCGGGTGCTGTACCTGTGCCTGGGCGTCGGGCTGGCTCATGACCCCATTGTTCCGCGCCGGCGGCGTCACGGGCGCGTCGGACAGCGCGGGTGGGAGCGGTGGTGGCCCTGAGGCGTCCCCGTTCCCCCCGTTCACCCGTCGGGGCGGTGCGGGCTCTGGCGCGGCGGGAGTCATTGGCCGAGCGTCGCAAGCCTGTCTGAATCGACGGTTACGGAGACATGACGTGCGGGATAGCGCGGGGCGGCCCACGGGGTGCGGCTCAGGGGGTCGCGGGCCCGCAGGGTGCGGTCACCGTCCCGGGCCCTCGGGGAAGGGTGCGCCGTACGTCCCCAGGGCAGGGACGTACGGGCAGGGACGTACGGGCGGGCCCGTCGGACCGTGCGGCGGCGCAGTACCGCGAACGCGGCGGCCGTGACCAGGCAGGCGACGGCCGGCACGATGCCCCGGTCTCCACCGGGTGCTGCCGACCGTACGGACCGTGCCCTGGCGGGCGATCGGCACGGCCGGTGCCCTGGCCCTGCTGCTCGCCGCCGTCCCGGGGCTGATGGGCGACCGGGCGTCCGGCTGGCTCGCGCTGTAAGCGCTGCGGGCGTCCGCCGTGGCCTTCGCGCTGGGAGCGGCCTTCCTGCTCGGCGACCCGGCCCGGCACACCACGGCCGCCGCCCCCGTCCGGCGGGCCGTATGGCACGGACTGCGCCTCCTCTGCCCGGCCCCGGTCGCCGCCGCGGCGGTCCGCCGGGGTGACGGCGCCCGGCCGGGTCAGGCGGTCGCCGGGTCCCTGCTCGCCCCGGCGGTGCCGGGCCCGCTGCCGGTACCCGGGAGCCGGGCCCTGTTCGTCACCCCGGACGACGCGAGGTGGGCGGTGCTGCTGTGCGCGGCGGTGGCGGTGGGCGCGGCGGAACCGGTACGGCGCGGAATCCCGCGGAGGCTCAGGTCTCCGTCCGGTACATCAGGTCCGTCTCGTACGTGACGAAGCCCAGCCGTTCGTAGACGGACACCGCGGCCTTGTTGTCGGCGTCGACGTAGAGCATGGCGGTCGGCAGGCCCCGGCCCGCCAGATGGCGCAGCCCGATCGTGGTGAGGGACTTGCCGAGGCCGCCGCCCTGGGCGTCCGGGCTCACGCCGAGGACGTACACCTCTCCCAGCCCTTCGGCGCCGTGCACCTTGGTCCAGTGGAAGCCGACGAGCCGGCCGTCCCGTTCGGCCAGGAAGAACCCCTCGGGGTCGAACCACGGCTCGGCCTTGCGGTCGTCGAGGTCGCGCTGGGTGAGTGAGCCCTGCTCGGGGTGGTGGGCGAAAGCGGCGGCGTTCACCGCGAGCCAGGCCGCGTCGTCCTGCCCGGGGGCGAACGTCCGTACGGTCACGCCCTCCGGCAGCACCGGGTCGGGCAGGTCGAGCCCGGCCAACGGCCGCCGCATCTGACGCAGTTCCCGGAACAGCGTCAGCCCGAGCACCTGCGCCAGGTGCCGGGCGGCGGAGTGACCGCCGTGCGCCCACACCCGCAGCCGCTTCCCGGAGGCGGCGAGCAGCGCCGAACCGAGCGCCCGCCCGTGCCCGTTGCCCCGGTGCGAGGGGTGCACCACCAGTTCGGCGGCCGGCGGCTCCACCGGATCGGTGTCCTCCAGCTGGGCGTACCCGACGAGTTCGTCGCCGACGGACAGCAGCAGGTGCGAGACGCCTTCCCGCTCCCCGCCGCGCAGTTGCAGGCGTCCCTGCTCGGACACCGCCTGCTGACCGTCGGCCCGGGCTGCCTCCGCGAGCAGGGCGAGCACCGCGTCGACCTGGTCCGGGTCGAGCGCGGCATGGGTCTGGAGCGAACGGGGTCGGCCGGGCCGTGCGAAGTCGTCGCTGGTCATGCCTACGAGAGTAAGGGGACGGCGCGGAGGGGCGCGGAAGGGCGGCACAAAACGGACGGCAACGGTGTCGGCGAAAGATAAACCAGGTCGTAACCAGGAAGCCTCTGTCGCGCTACGCGCGTTGACCCTAGGCTGCGCCGGTACCCACTCGGACCCACAGGGGGGCGCATGCCAGCCACATCCCCGGCGCACCACCAGCGCCGCAGACGCCGTACCAACCGCCTTCTCGCCACCGCCGCCGGTGTGCTCACCGCCGGTGCGCTGGCCGCTGCGGCCCTGCCCGGGTCGGCGAGCGCGGACGAGAGCCGCGGGAGCGAGGACACCTCGGGCGGTCACCACGGCCGCTACCAGGACGTGCAGTTGCTGTCCTTCAACGACCTGCACGGCAACCTGCAGCCGCCGTCCGGTTCTTCCGGCCGGGTCACCGAACTCCAGCCGGACGGCACGACGAAGACCGTCGACGCGGGCGGCGTGGAGTACCTCGCCACGCACCTGCGCGAGGCCCGCAAGGGCAACCGCTACTCCATCACCGCCGCCGGCGGCGACATGGTCGGCGCCTCCCCGCTGATCTCTGGGCTCTTCCACGACGAGCCCACCATCGAGGCGCTGAACAAGCTCGACCTGGACGTCACCTCCGTCGGCAACCACGAGTTCGACGAGGGCGCCGCCGAACTGGGCCGTCTGCAGAACGGCGGCTGTCACCCGGTCGACGGCTGCTACACGGACGAGGAGTTCGAGGGCGCCGACTTCCCGTACCTGGCGGCGAACGTCCTCGACGAGAAGACGGACAAGCCCCTCCTCGAGCCGTACTGGGTGTGGCAGCGGAACGGCGTCAACGTCGGCTTCATCGGCGTCACCCTCGAGGGCACCCCGGACATCGTCTCCGCCGAGGGCGTGAAGGGCCTGTCCTTCAAGGACGAGGTCGAGACGATCAACAAGTACGCCAAGGTGCTCCAGGGCAAGGGCGTGAAGTCCATCGTCGCGCTCATCCACGAGGGCGGCTTCCCGGCTTCGTCCGCCTACAACTACGACTGCGACTCCCCGGGCGCCGGTGACGGCATCTCCGGCCCGATCGCGGACATCGCCAAGAACGTCACGCCCCAGGTGGACGCGCTGGTCACCGGGCACACCCACGCGGCGTACGCCTGCACCATCCCGGACCCGTCGGGCAAGCCGCGCACGGTCACCTCGGCCGCGTCCTTCGGCCGCCTCTACACGGACACCACGCTGACGTACGACCGTTGGACGGGTGACATCGCCCGTACGGCGGTGAAGTCCGCGAACCACGTCGTCACCCGGGACGTCCGCAAGGCGCCCGACATGACCCGCCTGATCGACGAGTGGAACACCCTCGCCGCCCCCATCGGCAACCGCCCGATCGGCTACATCTCCGGCGACATCGTGAAGGACGGCACGGAGTCCCCGCTCGGTGACCTCATCGCCGACGCGCAACTGGCGTACGGCAGGACGCTGGACGCGGAGACCGACCTGGCGCTGATGAACCCCGGCGGCATCCGCGCGTCGCTCACCTACGCGGCCGGCGGCGGCGAGGGCGACGGCGTGGTGACCTTCGCCGAGGGGTTCACCGTCCAGCCGTTCGCCAACACGGTCAACCTCCAGGACTTCACCGGCGCGCAGCTGATCCAGGCCCTGAAGGAGCAGGTCAGCGGCCCGAACGAGGCGGCCCCGAAGATCCTGCAGATCTCCTCCGGCCTGACCTACACCCTGGACCTGACCAAGACGGGCGCGGACCGCGTGGTCACGGACTCCATCGAGCTGAACGGATCCGCGATCGACCCGGCCGCCACCTACCGCGTCGCGACGAACAGCTTCCTCGCGGGCGGCGGCGACGGCTTCCCGACGCTGGGTCAGGGCACCAACGACCGGGTCGGCGAGGACGACCTGACGGCCCTGGAGCGGTACCTGACGGCCAACTCCTCGGCCACCACCCCGCTCGCCCCGCCGGCGGCGGACCGCATCACCATCGTGCGGTAATCACGGCCGAGGGGGCCGGTACGGGGCGCGTCATCGCCTCGTACCGGCCCCGCCGCACGCCCGGCCCCCTACCCGCCCCACACGACGGCCTGCGCCACGATCACCCGCTCCCCGTCGAAGGTGACGGCAGGCCCCGCGTGGAGCCTGTACCCCATCTCCAGCGCCTCGCTGACGCGCCGGCAGAACGCGGCGTCGTCGGGCCCGGTCAGTACGCGGTACACGGGCAACCCGTCCGGTGGTGTCGACATGCCCCCACCGTCCCACAGGACTCACCCACGCGGGCGAACGAGTGCGCGGCCCCCGGTGTCAGAAGCGGAAGCCGATGACGCCGAGGCCCGGCTGGGCCTGCGCGTGCCGGCATCCACCCGATGCACTGCATGACCGCGTCCACGACATCGGGCTCGAGGGGCGGCGGGTCCTGGCGGGACTCGTCGACTGCCCGCTTGGTTGCTTCGAACTGTTCGAGTGCCTCGGCCATGCGTTCCGGCGTCCACTCACCACGGTCCACGACGTGGGTGGACGGCAGCGGGGCGGGCAGGCTGCCGAAGCCGAAGCTCTCGACGGTACGAGCCGGCGGGCGGGCCGGGGAGGCCGGGTCAGGACGCCGGGGGTGTCCAGCCCGCCGGCCAGTCCGCGATCTCCTGGGCCGCGGCCTCCCGGTGCGGTTGCGTGCGCACGGGGACGGTCCTGCCCTCCCGGCCCCCGTACGCGCCGTTCCGGCCGAGCGCGTCGACGGAGGCGAAGCCGTCGGCGGTGGCGGTGGCCCAGCGGTGGCGGCGGCCGCCTGCTGGGGGACGGCGCCGGTGCCGTACCAGGAACCGCCCGCAGCCCGGTGGGTCTAGGGCACCTCGGGTGGCGGTGTCGGGGCGCCCGGGAGGCGGATGGTGGCCGTCGTGCCGGTGCCGTCGGCCGGGGCCAGGACGACCTCGCCGCCCGCCTGCTGGACGGTGCGGGCCACGATGGACAGGCCGAGGCCGGAGCCGGGGAGGGCGCGGGCGGTGGGTGAGCGCCAGAAGCGGTCGAAGACGTGCGGGAGTTCGTCGGCAGGGATGCCGGGGCCGTGGTCGCGGACGGTGAGGACGCCGTCGGCGAGGCGGACGTCGACGGTGCCGCCCGGCGGACTGAACTTCACCGCGTTGTCGAGGATGTTGACCACCGCCCGTTCCAGGGCCGCGGGTTCGGCCCGTACGTACCAGGGGTGCACGTCGGCCGTGATGGTCAGGTCCGGGCCGCGCAGGCGGGCGCGGCGCAGCGCCGACTCGACGGTGTCCTGCCACGCGACGATCCGGGTCCGGCCGGCGTGCTGGCCCGTGTCCGGGCGGGACAGCTCCTGCAGGTCGCCGATGAGGGACGCGAGTTCCGTCATCTGTGCCTTCACGGAGGCGAGCAGGGCCCTGCGGTCCTCGGGGGGCAGCGGGCGGCCCGTGTCCTCGCTGCGGGTGAGGAGCTCGATGTTGGTGCGCAGCGAGGTGAGCGGGGTGCGCAGTTCGTGTCCGGCGTCCGCGATGAGCTGCTGCTGGAGGTCGCGGGAGCCGGCCAGCGCGGACGTCATGGAGTTGAAGGAGCGGGAGAGCCGGGCGACCTCGTCGTCGGCGTCGTCCTCCACCGGGATGCGGATGCCCAGGTCCTCGGTGCGGCCCACGTGTTCCACCGCCTCGGTGAGCCGGTCGACGGGGCGCAGGCCCGTGCGGGCGACGGCGAGTCCCGCGGCGGCGGAACCGAGGACGCCGATGCCGGAGACGAGGAGCAGCAGCAGGGCCAGTTCGTTCAGCGTGGAGCGGGTGTTGCTGAGCGGCAGGGCCGCGACGAACGCGTAGTCCTGTGCCACCGCCCGGCTCAGTGGCCCGGTCTTGACGGTGACGGCCGTCGTCAGCACGCGCACCCGCGTGCCGTCGCTGTCGGTGCCGTTGCGCAGGACCCCCTCGCCGGGGTCGGGGTTCGCGGCCACCTCCTTGTCGCCGCCGGTGACGTCGACCGCGGCCGCGGAGTAGGGCAGCACGCACACCCTGCCGTCCGAGCGGACGAGCTGCGCGTACTGCTTGCTGCGCGGGGTGATGGTGCCCGTGTCGGACGGCTCCCGGACACAGGCGTTGGTGAGCTGCTCGAACTCCTCCCGCTGGAGCGTGAGGACCGACGACCGCAGATCGTCGTCGATCTCGTCGTACAGCTTGCCCCGGACGATGAACCAGCAGGTCACCGACACCGCCGCCACCGCGAACGCCACCGCCGCGGCCACCAGCAGGGAGAGCCTCGCCCGGATCGGGAGCGAGCGGAAGCGGCGTACCGGTCCCGTCACTCCGCGCCGCCTTGCCGCAGCGCGTACCCCACCCCCCGCACCGTGTGCACCAGGCGCGGCTCGCCGCCTGCCTCGGTCTTGCGGCGCAGGTACATGACGTACACGTCGAGGGAGTTGGAGGACGGCTCGAAGTCGAAGCCCCAGACCGCCTTCAGGATCTGCTCACGCGTGAGCACCTGGCGCGGGTGGGCCATGAACATCTCCAGCAGGGTGAACTCCGTGCGGGTCAGTTCCACCGGGCGCCCGCCGCGCGTCACCTCCCGCGTGGCCAGGTTCATGCTCAGGTCGGCGAAGGTGAGGACGTCGTCCGACTCGGCGGAGGCGGCCACCGCCGCCGCGTACGAGCTGCGGCGCAGCAGCGCGCGGATGCGGGCGAACAGCTCGTCCAGCTCGAACGGCTTGACCAGGTAGTCGTCGGCCCCGGCGTCCAGCCCGGTCACCCGGTCGCCGACGGTGTCGCGGGCCGTCAGCATCAGGATGGGTGTGGTGTCGCCGGTGGCGCGGATGCGGCGGGCGGCGGTGAGGCCGTCCATGCGCGGCATCTGGATGTCGAGGACGACGAGGTCGGGACGGCACGCCGCCGCCTTCTCCAGGGCGTCCGTGCCGTCGACGGCGACCTCGGTGTCGTACCCCTCGAAGGCCAGGCTGCGCTGGAGCGCTTCGCGCACCGCCGGCTCGTCGTCGACGATCAGGATGCGCTGGGGGGCACGGTCGCCTTCTGCGGGGGTCATGGTGTGTCGGGTTCCTCTGTCTGCGACGGGAGCGTGGCCGCGGGAGCTCGTTCCGGGGTCTTCAGCCTGCCACGTTCCCCGGCGTGCGCGTCAGTCCGTCGCACCGGAGCGCAGGGCCGGCAGGTCCGCCTTGACCGTGTCGACCGGGATGGCGAAGCCCAGGCCCACGCTGCCCGCGGCGGACGCGTCCGCGCCGCTGGGCGCGTACATCGCGGAGTTGATGCCGATGATGGCGCCGTTCATGTCGATCAGCGCGCCGCCGGAGTTGCCGGGGTTCAGGGACGCGTCGGTCTGGATCGCCTTGTACGTGGTCGTGGAGCCTCCCGTGTCGCCGTTGAACTCCCGGCCGCCGTACTCGAAGGGCCAGCCGCCGCCCTGCTGGTCCTGCCCCCGGCCCTGGCTCTCGTCCGTCGAGACGGTCACGTCGCGGTCCAGGGCGGAGACGATGCCGCTGGTGACCGTGCCGGTCAGACCCTCGGGCGAGCCGATGGCCACGACCTGGTCGCCGACCTGCACCGCGTCGGAGTCGCCGAGGGTGGCCGCCTTCAGGCCGGACGCGTCCTCCAGCTTGATCAGCGCCAGGTCCTTCTTGCTGTCGGTGCCGACGAGCTCGGCCGTGTACGTCGTGCCGTCGTCCGTCCGCACCTTGATCGAGGAGGCCCCGGCGACGACGTGGTTGTTGGTGATGATCTCGCCGTTCTCGGTGATGATCACGCCGGAGCCGGTGGAGGAGCCGGAGTTCGAGGTCGCCTTGATCTCGACGATGCTCGGGCTGACCGCCCGGGCGACGCCGGACACCGTGCCCTTCTGGCTCGACGGTACGACCGCGGTGCCGGTGGAGCCGGTGGAGGCGACGGTGCCGTTGCCGGTCAGCTCCTGCACGCCGTAGGCAGTGCCGCCGCCCACGGCCGCCGCGACGATCGCCACGGCGGCGAGCAGGGTGGAGGGGCCGCGGGTGCGCCTGCGCCGCGCCGGCCGGGGGGCGGCCGGGTCCGAGGGCTGCGCGGGGGTCGGCGCGTACGCCGGCGGGGGCGGCCACTCCGGAGTCACCTGGTGGGGGCTGCTGCTCTCGTACGCGCCGCTGGGGCGGGGGCTCTCGGTCATGTTCATGAGCGTCGCGCCCGAGGATGAGAGCATCCTGAGCGCTCGCTGAGAAGCCCGACAGAACCTCGTATGCCCGATATAAGGGTTCGCCCGGTGGGGCGGTTACGCGCAGCCGCAGGACTGGCGTACCACCAGGCGGGAGGGGAACACCTTCAGGCGCTCGCGGCGCGAGCCCGCCACCCGCAGGCCGTCGTCGAGGACGAGGTCGACCGCCGCGCGGGCCATCGCCGGACGGTCGGAGGCGACCGTGGTCATGGGCGGGTCGGCGAGCGCCGCCTCCTTGATGTCGTCGAACCCGGCGACCGCGAGCTCGCCCGGCACGTCGATGCGCAGCTCACGCGCGGCACGCAGGATGCCGATCGCCTGGTCGTCGGTGGAGCAGAAGATGGCCGGCGGGCGGTCCGGGCCGGAAAGGATGTCCAGCCCCACGCGGTAGGCGTCGTAGCGGTTGTACGGGGCCTCGAACAGCCGGCCCTCGGTCGGTATGCCGGCCTCCTCCATCGCGCGCCGCCAGCCCTCGACGTGGTCCGAGACCGGGTCGCCGACGGCGGGGGTCTCCGCGGTGCCGCCGACACAGGCGACATAGGCGTTCCCGTGTTCCAGCAGGTGGCGCACGGCGAGCTGGGCGCCACCGAGGTCGTCCGTGACGACCGCCACGTCGTCGATCGCCTCCGGGCGCTCGTGCAGCAGGACGATCCGGGCGTCCCACGCCTCGATCTCCGCCGCGGCCAGGTCGTTCAGCGCGTGGCTGACCAGGATCAGGCCGGAGACGCGCATGCCGAGGAAGGCACGCAGATAGTGGACCTCGCGCTCCGCGATGTAGTCGGTGTTGCCGACCAGCACCATCTTCCCGCGCTCGGAGGCGGCCTGTTCGACCGCGTGCGCCATCTCGCCGAAGAACGGCTGGCGGGCGTCCGGGATGATCAGGCCTATGAGGTCCGTCCGCCGTGACGCCATCGCCTGGGCGACGCGGTCGGGCCGGTACCCCAGCTCCTTGATCGCGGCGAGAACGCGCTCGCGCGTGGCCGGGGCGACCGGCCGGGGTCCGTTGTTGATGACATAGCTGACGACGGCGGTGGACGTACCCGCCAGCCGCGCCACATCATCCCTGGTTACCTTGGCCACGCGCGGAGTCTACGCGGATATATTCCGCCCGGGCAGGGCGTGCGGAGGGTTCCGGGCGGCACGGAAACGGCTCGTATGTGCGAACGCAACGCTCATGCGTGCGGTTCTCAGGCCCGTGAGCGGGCGTCGGCGGCGTTCCTCGTGGTCGTCTCGTCCGTGTCCGACGCCTTTTGCCGGTCGGCCTTGGCCTTGGCCTCCTCGGCCGCACGGTCCACCTTTTCGGGCGTAACGAATCGATAACCGACGTTCCGGACCGTGCCGATCAGCGACTCGTGTTCGGGGCCGAGCTTGGCGCGCAGCCGCCGTACGTGCACGTCGACCGTGCGGGTGCCGCCGAAGTAGTCGTAGCCCCACACCTCCTGGAGCAGCTGGGCGCGGGTGAAGACCCGGCCGGGGTGCTGCGCGAGGTATTTGAGCAGCTCGAATTCCTTGAAGGTCAGGTCGAGGACCCGGCCCTTGAGTTTCGCCGAGTAGGTCGCCTCGTCGACCGACAGGTCGCCGTTGCGGATCTCCATCGGGGAGTCGTCGTTGACGATCTGCTGCCGGCCCGTCGCCAGGCGCAGACGGGCCTCCACCTCGGCCGGGCCCGCGGTGTCCAGCAGGACGTCGTCGATGCCCCAGTCCGCGGTGACGGCCGCCAGGCCGCCCTCCGTCACGACCAGGACGAGCGGGCAGCCGGGGCCTGTGGAGCGCAGGAGCTGGCACAGGCTGCGCACCTGCGGGAGGTCGCGGCGGCCGTCGACCAGGATCACGTCGGCGCCGGGGGTGTCCACGAGGGCCGGGCCCTCGGCGGGGGCCACGCGCACGGTGTGCAGGAGCAGGCCGAGGGCGGGGAGCACCTCCGTCGACGGCTGGAGCGCGTTGGTCAGGAGCAGCAGAGAGCTCATCGCACCCCACCCGCCCGGGTCGTCGTCGTCGGCTCGTGCACGGTTCGCTCGCCCATAACGTCTGGTTCCTCCTCGGTCCCTGCGAGGACGTTTACGGCATTGCTCGTGCGTTCGACGGCTCGTACACCGGCGGTTTCCCGCGTTCGTATACAACGCTTCCGAAAGCACAAAAGGACCCGGGGGCTTCGCTGCCCGAGTCCTCTTCGCAGCAGAATAGCCGACATGAGCACCGGCCCGGCAGGTCATGTGGCGCGATCCACCGCGCGCTCCGCCATCCGTCCGTATTCCGAGACGCGTGCGGTAACGCCCGGCGTAACACCGGGCGCGACGGGCGGGGCGATGCGCGGTGGTCCTTTACGGACGTTTCTGCGCACGGAGGACGGGGTGGCGATCGATTCCGTATACGAACCGGGTGCCGGGCGTTTCGGCGATCTCGTATTCGTCGTCGCACACGGATTCACCGGGGACGCGGACCGGCCGCACGTGCGGCGGGTGGCGCGCGTCCTCGCCCGGTACGGCGGTGTCGTGACGTTCTCCTTCCGCGGGCACGGGGCGTCGGGCGGGCGGTCGACCGTCGGGGACCGGGAGGTGCTGGATCTCGCGGCGGTGGTGGGGTGGGCGCGTGGGCTCGGGTACGCGCGCGTGGCGACCGTCGGGTTCTCCATGGGGGGCTCCGTGGTGCTGCGGCACGCCGCGAGCAGCCGGGACGCGGGGGTCGACGCCGTCGTGTCCGTGAGTGCGCCGGCGCGGTGGTTCTACCGGGGGACCGCGCCCATGCGGCGGCTGCACTGGCTCGTGACCCGGCCGTCCGGGCGGCTGGTGGGGCGGTACGGGCTGCGGACGCGGATCCATCACCGGCAGTGGGACCCGGTGCCGCTGTCACCGGTCGAGGCGGTGCCGCGGATCGCGCCGACACCGCTGCTGATCGTGCACGGGGACCGGGACGGGTACTTCCCGCTCGACCATCCCCGGATGCTGGCGGCCGCCGCCGGGGAGCACGGGGAGCTGTGGGTCGAGGCCGGTATGGGCCACGCGGAGAACGCGGCGCCGGAGCCGCTGCTGGGGCGAATCGCGGACTGGGTGGTCGCTCGGGCGGGCTAGCCTGACGGTGTTCACCGTCAACCGATCTCCGACGTGAGGAACCAGCAGATGGCAAAGGTCACGGTGCGGTACTGGGCCGCCGCCAAGGCCGCGGCCGGGGTGGCCGAGGAGGCGCACGAGGCGGACACGCTCGCCGAGGCGCTCGACGCCGTGCGGGGGCGGCACTCCGGGGAACTGGAGCGGGTGCTGCTGCGGTGCTCGTTCCTCGTCGACGGTGATCCCGTGGGTAAGCGCGCGCATGAGACGGTACGGCTGGCCGACGGCGGCACGGTCGAGGTGCTTCCGCCGTTCGCAGGAGGGTGAGCGATGACTAACCAGCCGTACGGGTACGGGCACGGGTACGGGCAGGGGGCTGGGCAGGGAGCTGGGGAGGGGTACGGGGCGTATCAGCAGCCTCAGCCTCAGGCTTGGCCCGGGCAGCAGCCGGCTCATGACGATCCGTACGCCGATCAGCAGTACACGCAGCAGTGGCAGGGGCAGACGTGGGAGACGCAGATGCAGCCGCCGGTGGCTGCCGCCGCGGCTGTCGAGGAGACGTCGTATCTGCCTCCGCAGCAGGCGCCTCCGCAGCAGGCGCCTTCACAGCAGGCGCCCGCACAGGACGGGCCCCCGCAGGGGGGCGGGCCCGAGTACGGGCCCGCCACGCTGGGCGGTAACGCACGCGTCACCGACGCGCAGCGGGCGCGGGCGGAGGGGCGGTCGCCGATCATCGAGCCCGGGACGCAGCCCGCGGTGCTCACGGCGCTGCTGGGGGTGCTGCTCGCGGGTGGGGCGGCGCTGGGGACGTATGCGCTGCTGGTGCCGTTGGTCGTGTTGCAGGGGGTCACAGCGGCGGGCTGGTTCCGGCTGAACGGCATGTGGCCGGCTCGGCAGGGCATCGCGCTCGGGTTCCTGGGCGCGCTGGCCGCGGACGCGGCGCTGTTGGCGTCGGACCGGTCGCCCGGGGCGATCCTGGGGACGCTGGGGGTGTGGGTGCTGCTGTCGCTGGTGCTGCAGCTGCGGTCCCACGCGGATCCCGACGAGCGGATGTACGGCCTCATGGCGACGGTCGCCGCTGCCGCGCTGGCCATCGCTGCGGGCGGGTATCTGGCGGCGGACGCGGACGCGGTGACCGTGGGAGCGGTTGCTGTGGCGGCGGCGATGGTGGCGCGGGCGCTGCCCCTGCCGACCGCGGCGTCCGTGGTGGTCGCGCTGCTGGTGGCGGCGGGCACGGGGTTCGCGGTCGGGGGGATGGAGGTCTCGGGTGCGGGGCTGGGCGCGGGGGCCGCGGTCTGTGCGCTGATCGGTCACCGGGTCGCGAGCTATGACTATCCGTCGAGGTTCGTGCACTTCACGGCGGGCGTCGCGCTGCCGCTGGCGGCGGCGGGGCCTGCGGTGTACGTGCTGGGCGGCATGGCCGCCTGATGCCTGCGGCGCAGCGGGCTGTGCGGTGGGGGTGCGCGTAGCGCCTTCGGGTGGTGGGTGGGTCGGGGTCGGGTCGGGGGTGTCCGTCCTCGGACCGGCGCGACCGGGTCGGCCGGTGGAGGTGCGGGGCGTTTGTTCGCACCGGCCGCTGCGGGCGCACACCCCCGCCCCGCCCCCTTCCCGCCGTAGGCGGCTGTCCCACGCCCACCGCACCCCGTGCTCCGCGCCGTACGCGCCTGCCGCCGCTTCCGCGCTCCGCGCCTGCGGCCGCTTCCGCGCTCCGCGCCTGCGGCCGCTTCCGCGCTCCGCGCCTGCGGCCGCTTCCGCGCTCCGCGCCTGCGGCCGCTTCCGCGCTCCGCGCCTGCCGCTGCTTCCGCGCTCCGCGCCTGCCGCTGCTTCCGCGCTCCGCGCCTGCCGCTGCTTCCGCGCTCCGCGGGCCGCGCCTGCCGCCGCTTCCGCGCTCCGCCGCCCCCGCTGTCTCCGCGGGCCGCCGCCTCTGCTGTCTCCGCGTTCCCGCATGCCGCGTTCCCGCGGGCAGTCGTGCCGCTGGGGTGATGGGGGTACCTCCCGCTCATGGGGGTCCCCCCGCTCGAGCGAAGCCGAGAGTGGGTGAGGAGCCGAGAGCGGGGGAGGGTGGGCGCGACGGCACCCCGTTGGCGCCGGGCTGCGTGACCTCCCCCCGCCCACACCCACGCGGAGCACCCCGCAGGCACCGGGAATGAGCAGCCGCCCGCGGCCCACACCTACGCCGGGCACCCCGCGAGGGGCAGCTGCGCAACACGCCCCGGCCCCACCTGTCACAGCTGATCCACAAATTCCCGGCCTCCGCACATGTGCGAGTTACCCTCGCGCAGGACGGCCGCCCGGTCGTCGGGGACCGCCGTCGTCACAGCCACGTGGGGGAAGCACCGCATGCGCGCACTGCGAATACTGCTCATCGTCGTCGTGATACTGGGCGGAATCTTCGTCATCGTGGACCGCGTCGCGGTGAACCTCGCCGAGAGCGAGGCGGCGGACCGCCTGAAGGCGACCGAGAACCTCGCGTCCACCCCTGACGTGTCCATCAAGGGCTTCCCCTTCCTCACCCAGGTCGCCGACGGCACCCTCGACCAGGTGCAGGTCGGCATCGAGGGCTACGAGGCCGACGCCGGCGACGGCGCCGAGAAGATCCGCATCGGCGACCTGCGCGCCGACATGAGGGGCGTCGACTTCTCCAGCGACTTCAGCTCCGCCGTCGCCGACAGCGCCACCGGGACGGCGACCGTCGCCTACGACGAACTGCTGAAGAGGGCCAAGGCCGAGCCCACCCAGGTGGCCCCCGGCGTCACCGCCGAGGTCGTCGGCCTTTCCGACGGCGGCAACGGGAAGATCAAGGTCGCGGTCGAGGCCACCGTGCTCGGCAACAAGCTGCCCGAGCCGGTCTCCGTGCTCAGTTCGGTGACGGTCGTGGACGGTGACACCGTGCGGGTGCAGGCCGACGCGCTGCCCGCGTTCGGCGGGGTGGAGCTCGCCGAGGCGCGGGTGCGGCGGATCACCGACTTCCAGCAGAAGATCGACGGACTGCCCGGCGGGATACGCCTGGACAAGGTCGAGGCGGACGAGAACGGCGTGGACATCAAGGTGAAGGGGTCCGACGTCCGTCTGGTCGGATAGGCAGGCATGTCCGTCAGGCGAGACGGGGGTGTCCGTAGGGCAGATGGGGCTGTGGCCGTCCGGGGCCACGAGGGCGCGGGGGGAGCGTGTTCGGGGCGTATGAGTCCCGTATCGCGGACGATCTCGTCTCAGTATGCGACACGTCGGTGACATGCCCGCCCTGTCCTCCCTACGATCGACCTCATGCAGTGTCGGACGAGCGTCCCCGTGCCGCGGGGACAGGCGGATCTCACGAAGCGGCGGGCAGTGGACCTGTGCCGTGTCGCCGCCATGCTCTGTCGCACCTTCTGAGCGGACGCGTCGACCGTCCGCATTCCCCCGCCCGATGAAGGGCACCCGTGCGCCCGCCCGTCCTTGGGCGCGCACTCCCTCTCACTCGCACGCCCCGCCGCACCTGCCCCGGAGGAGAAACAGCATGAGTCGCAGCGACGTCCTGGTCGACGCCGATTGGCTCCAGGAGCACCTGGACGACCCGACCATCGCCATCGTCGAGGTGGACGAGGACACGACCGCCTACGAGAAGAACCACATCCGGAACGCCATCCGGATCGACTGGACGCAGGACCTCCAGGACCCGGTCCGCCGCGACTTCGTCGACCAGGAGGGCTTCGAGAAGCTCCTGTCGGACAAGGGCATCGGCAACGACCACACGGTCGTCCTCTACGGCGGCAACAACAACTGGTTCGCCTCGTACGCCTACTGGTACTTCAAGCTGTACGGCCACGAGAACGTCAAGCTTCTCGACGGCGGCCGCAAGAAGTGGGAGCTGGACGCCCGCGAGCTGGTCCCCGGCGACGAGGTGCCCGAGCGCCCGAAGACCGACTACAAGGCCAAGGCGCAGGACACCTCGATCCGTGCCTTCCGCGACGACGTCGTGGCCGCCATCGGCAGCCAGAACCTGGTCGACGTGCGCTCCCCCGACGAGTTCTCCGGCAAGCTGCTCGCGCCGGCCCACCTGCCGCAGGAGCAGTCGCAGCGCCCGGGCCACGTCCCGACGGCCGCCAACATCCCGTGGTCGAAGAACGCCAACGACGACGGCACCTTCAAGTCGGACGAGGAGCTCAAGGAGCTCTACGCCGGCGAGGACGTGGACCTGGCCAAGGACACCATCGCCTACTGCCGGATCGGTGAGCGCTCCGCGCTGACCTGGTTCGTGCTGCACGAGCTGCTCGGCGTGCAGAACGTCAAGAACTACGACGGCTCCTGGACCGAGTACGGCTCCCTCGTCGGCGTGCCGATCGAGCTCGGCTCCGGCAAGTAGTCCCTCCCGACCGACCTTTCCAGACCCTTCAGGAGTAAGACATGTGCGGTGCGAAGGCCGGCGGCCCGGACGCCTCGACGATCAAGCCCGGTGAGACCACCATCCAGGGCCAGGTGACCCGCGACGGCGAGCCGGTGACGGGTTACGTCCGTCTGCTGGACTCGACCGGCGAGTTCACCGCGGAGGTTCCGACCTCCGCCACCGGACAGTTCCGCTTCTACGCGGCGGAAGGCACCTGGACCGTCCGCGCCCTGGTGCCCGGCGGCACCGCCGACCGTACGGTCGTCGCCCAGCAGGGCGGCCTGGCCGAGGTCGCGATCGCGGTCTGAGGACGCGAGGACGGCGGAGGGCCGCATCCCACGGGTTGGACGCCCGGGATGCGGCCCTTCCGCGTGCTCCGGATCTACGCTGGACGTATGTACGCGCGCAGGCGGCATGCCTACTTCGTCATGATGGGCACCTGTATCGTGCTGTTCGTCCTGGCGTGGGGCGTGGTGCGGCTCTGGTCGGTGCCGGCTGCCGTGGGGATGTGCCTGGTCGCGATGGTCATTCCGCCGCTCGCAGCGGTGGTCGCCAACCGGCGGGGACCGGACGACCGCTGGTGGGACGATCCTCCCCCGAGCTCTCGGCTCCGCTCGAGCAGGGGGGACCCCCATGGTGATCCGCAGTCCGACGAGTGGTGGGACGAACTCGACGGCAGGAAACGGCCCCGGTAGCGCCCCTCAGTAGACGAGCGCCTGCGTCCCCTCCGCCATCGCCTCCTGGACGAAGACCTGCGCGCCGGCGATGCGGACGCCCTCGATGACGTCCTTCTCCGTGATGTCGCGGCGGGCCGCGCACTGTGTGCACAGGGTGACCCGTCCGGCCGCCAGGACCGAGTCCAGCAGGTCGGGCAGCGGCGCGGCGTGCGGCAGGTCGAACTCGGCGGCACGGTCCGGCAGGGCGAACCACGCGGACTCCCCGGTGAGCCACAGGGAGACCTCGACACCGCTGGCCGCCGCCACCGCCGCCACCGTGAACGCCTGCGAGCAGCGTTCGGGGGCGTCGGATCCTGCGGTCACCTTGATCACGAGCTTCTTGGCCATGCCCGAATCGTAATCATGATCGCCACAACTCCGGTCGGCGGCCGTGGGTCTCCTGTGCACGCGCAAGAAGCAGCCGGCGCCCCGGATGCGCCGAGATCGACGGATGGCCGGCGACGTCCTAGCCGTCGTGCTGCGGTCTCGGGAGGGGGCCGCGCGCGCCGTGCCGTTCCGGCAGACGGTGGTGTGGCAGAGCCCGCTGCCGGGCTGACGGGCGTGAGGCGGCACCTCGCCCGCCGGGGGCCGGTCCCGGCCGCGTAAGCTGGGAACCGGCCCTGTGCACACCACCGCACCCCCCGCTCAAGGAGCACCCCGTGGTTATCTTCTTCGAAGCCCTGCTGGTCCTCGTCGCCATCGGCGTTCTCGCCTTCGCAGGACTGACCGTGAAGAAGCTGTACCAGGGCCAGCGCTGATCACCGACGCCAGGAAGTTCCGCTCATGATCGAGATCCCGTCCGACCTGCACAAGGACCTCGTCCCCCTCGCCTTCCTGCTCGGCGACTGGGCGGGCGCCGGCGTGCACGACTTCCCCGGCGCCGAGAAGTGCAACTTCGGCCAGGAGGTCACCTTCAGCCACGACGGCCGGGACTTCCTGGAGTACAGCTCCCGCACCTGGGTGCTGGACGGCGACGGCAACAAGACGCGGCCGCTGGAGTCCGAGCACGGCTTCTGGCGGATCGACGCCGCCCGCAAGATCGAGGTGACGATGACCCGCGACGACGGGGTCATCGAGATCTGGTACGGCGAGATGGCCGAGGGCAAGCCGCAGATCGACCTGGTGACCGACGCCGTGGCCCGGACGGCCGCCGCGCAGCCCTACAGCGGCGGCAAGCGGCTGTACGGCTATGTCAAGAGCGACCTGATGTGGGTCGGCGAGAAGCAGACCCCCGAGGTGGAGCTGCGCCCCTACATGTCGGCGCACCTGAAGAAGGTCGTCACGCCGGAGGAGGTCGAGCGCTGGGCCAAGGCCCTGCCCGACGACATGCCGGACGACGGGATCGCGTTCTTCAAGTAGGTCCTAGACTCGTGGTGTGGTGAGCACCGACTGGAAGAGCGACCTCAGGCAGCGCGGCTACCGGCTGACGCCGCAGCGCCAACTCGTGCTCGAAGCCGTCGACACCCTTGAGCACGCGACCCCCGACGACATCCTCGTGGAAGTGAGGAAGACGGCGTCGGGGGTCAACATTTCCACCGTGTACCGCACGCTGGAGCTGCTGGAGGAGCTGGGCCTGGTCAGCCACGCCCACCTCGGGCACGGCGCCCCGACCTACCACCTCGCCGACCGGCACCACCATCTGCACCTGGTCTGCCGCGACTGCACCAACGTCATCGAGGCGGACGTGGAGGTGGCCGCCGAGTTCACGGCCAAGCTGCGGGACACCTTCGGCTTCGACACCGACATGAAGCATTTCGCGATCTTCGGCCGGTGCGAGGACTGCGCCCGGAAGGCTCCATCTGCCGAGTCGTAGGCTTGGCATATGAAGAGCCCTCTGCTGACCCTTCCCGGCGCCGTCCCCGCCGAGGGCGTGGACGAAGGCGTGGCCGCCCACTACGGCGACCTGTTCCGCGAGCAGCGCGCCCTCGCCGACGGCACCGGTTTCGTCGACCTGTCCCACCGTGGGGTCGTCACCGTCACCGGTCCGGAACGGCTCGGCTGGCTGCACCTGCTGCTCACCCAGCACGTCAGTGACCTGCCGCCGCACCAGGCCACCGAGGCCCTGATCCTCTCCGCGAACGGCCACATCGAGCACGCGCTCTACCTGGTCGACGACGGGGAGACGGTGTGGGCGCACGTCGAGCCCGGCACGCAGGACGCGCTGATCGCGTATCTGGAGTCGATGAAGTTCTTCTACCGGGTGGAGGTCGCCGACCGCACCGCCGACATCGCGGTGGTGCATCTGCCGGCCGGGTCCATCGCCGAGGTCCCCGAGGGCGTCGTGGTGCGCGAGACGCCGTACGGGCGTGACCTGTTCCTGCCCCGCGAGGACCTGGAGTCGTACGCGGAGAAGGCGGGCCCGCCCGTCGGCATCCTCGCGCTGGAGGCGCTGCGGGTCGAGCAGCAGCGGCCGCGGCTCGGCTTCGAGACCGACCACCGCACCATCCCGCACGAGCTGGGCTGGATCGGCCAAGCGGTGCACCTGCAGAAGGGCTGCTACCGGGGACAGGAGACGGTCGCCCGGGTGCAGAACCTGGGGAAGCCGCCGCGGCGGCTGGTCTTCCTGCACCTGGACGGCAGCGAGGTGCACCTGCCCGTGGCGGGAACGGAGATCCGGCTGGCCGACGACGGGCCGGACGGACGGAAGGTCGGGTTCGTCACGACGTCCGTGCGCCACCACGAGCTGGGTCCGGTCGCGCTGGCGCTGGTGAAGCGGAACGTGCCGGTGGACGCGCGGCTGCTCGCCGGTGACACCGCGGCGGCGCAGGAGACCGTCGTCGAGCCCTGAGCCGCGGGGTTCAGATCTCCAGCAGGACGGTGAACGGGCCGTCGTTGGTCAGCGACACCCGCATCCGCGCGCCGAAGCGGCCCGTCGCCACCGTCGCGCCCAGGGTACGCAGCTGGGCGACCACCTCGTCGACCAGCGGTTCGGCGAGGTCACCGGGGGCGGCGGCGTTCCAGGTGGGCCGGCGGCCCTTGCGGGCGTCGCCGTACAGGGTGAACTGGCTGATCACCAGGAGCGGGGCGCCGAGGTCGCTGCACGACTTCTCGTCCTGGAGCATCCGGATCGACCAGAGCTTGCGGGCGAGCTGCGCCGCCTTCTCCTTGGTGTCCTCGTGGGTGACACCGACGAGGACGCACAGTCCCTCGCCCTCGATCGCGCCCACCGTCTCGCCGTCCACGACGACGCTCGCCCCGTCGACCCTCTGTACCACTGCACGCATACGACCATCATGCCGGTCGGCGAACAGACGGCCGACGGCGGCCCGCGCGGGACCCCGGTCGGGCTATTTTTACTCCTTAGCGCCCATCTGGGGCGGATCGGGACCACTCGCTCACATAGTGGCCGCTTGGGGTGGCACGATGCTGGCACATGCCGGTCGAGGGGACGGTTGAGGCACATGAGCACACCGGGAATCGGACAGTCCGCGACGGCTGTCCCGTTGGCCCAAGCGGTGATCGGGGACAGGGAGTTCCACCGGCCGCCCACACAGCGCACCGACAGCCCGGTGCTGCCCGAGGAGAAGCGGGCGGCCGGCCTGACGGCGCTCAGTCTGTCCGAGCTGCGCGCGGTGCGCCGTGACGCGCAGCGGGACGAGGCCGACCTCAGCTATGTGCGGCGGCTGCTCCAGGGGCGCATCGACATCCTGCGGGCGGAGCTGGCGCGGCGGGTCCCTCAGGGCGCGGCCCCGGTCGTCGCGCCGGGTGACGCGTCGGTGGTGGAGCGGCTGCCGGAGATCCTGCGGGACGGTCCGGCCCGCCACCGTTCCTCCGCCCGGCATGTGACGCTGGGCACACCACGGGGCGAGGAGTACCGGCGGCTGGCGGCGGAGACGCTCGGCGAGGTGGAGCTGTCGGACCTGGGCGCCCGTACGGACGGGGAGCTGAGCACCGCGATGGGGCGGCTGGTGCGGTACGAGCAGCAGGTCTCCCGGCGGCGGCAGCGGCTGCAGCGCACGGCCGACGAGTGCAGCGCGGAGATCGCGCGCCGGTACCGGGAGGGGGAGGCCCAGGTCGACGACCTGCTCGCGTGAGCCGGGCGGCCGCCGGGGGGCGGGGAAAACCGCGTCGACACCCGTCGGGCGGCCCACCTACCGTGAGCCCATGACCTCCCGCGCCGCCGTCGACGTACGTCCCCTCACCGAGCCCGAGTTCGCCGACTGGAACCGGGCCATGAACATCGGGTTCCTCCGGGAGCCCACCTCGTCCGAGGAGATCCTCGAAGCGCGCCGGGCGCAGTTCACGCCCGGCCGTTCGGTGGGGGCGTTCGACGGCGGGCGCTGCATCGCCACGTTCCGTTCCTTCGCGCAGGAGCTCACCGTGGTCGGCGGGGCGACCGTGCCGGCCGACGCCGTCACCAACGTCACCGTCGCCCCCACCCACCGCAGGCGGGGCCTGCTGACCCGCATGATGGAGCGGGACCTCGCCGCCGCGAAGGAGCGCGGGGACGTCGTCGCGACGCTGATCGCGGCCGAGTACCCGATCTACGGGCGGTACGGCTTCGGCCCGGCCACCTCGACGACCGAGTGGACGATCGACGTGCCGCGGACCGGTCTCGACCCGCGCCGGTCCGGCCCGGAGGACGGCGGCCGGATCGACCTCGTGGACGCCGAGGACGTCCGGCGGCTCGGCCCCGGACTGCACGAGCGGCTGCGCCGGGCGCAGCCGGGTGCCGTCAGCCGCGACGAGCTGTGGTGGCGGATCACCACCGGGGCCGTGCGCTTCCACTCGACGTTCCACGAGCCGTACTACGCGGTGTACCGCTCGGCCGGCGGCGAGGTCGAGGGCATGGCCGCCTACACGGCCGACGACCACTGGGGCGACGCCAAGCAGCCGCTGAACACGGCACGGGTGAAGTGGCTGATCGGGGTGACCCCGGCCGCCGAGCGCGCGCTGTGGCACTACCTGTGTTCGGTGGACTGGGTGGTGAAGGTGAAGAGCGGCTGGCGGGCCCCCGACGACCTGCTCCCGCACTTCCTGCCGGACCCGCGCGCCGCCGCCGTCACGACGCAGGCGGACTGGCTGTGGGTACGGATCCTGGACGTGGAACGGGCCCTCGGCGCGCGGACGTACGGGGCGGCGGGGTCGCTGGTGCTCGAGGTGACCGACGGCGGCGGGCTGAGCGGCGGGCGGTACCGGCTGCAGGCGTCGGCGGACGGGGCCGGGTCCTGCGCGCGGACCACCGAGCGCGCCGATCTGACGCTGGACGTGGCCGAGCTGGCCGTGCTGTGGCTGGGGGACGAGTCCGCGGTGCGGCTGGCGGCGCTGGGCCGGGTGCGGGAAGAACGAGCGGGCGCCGCCCGTCAGGCCGACGCCCTGCTGCGTACGTCCAGGCGACCGTGGTGCCCGGACATCTTCTGAGCGCGGTCCCGGTACGCGCCCCTGCTGCTGCCTCCTTCCGCCGACGACGGGTGAGCACTCATCCGTAGCGAGCTGTTCAGTTGTGGTGGTGGTGCGGGTGGTGCCTGCCGACGGGGCTCCCGGCTCCCCTCCGGAGGGGAGCCCGGCCGGCGGTCCGTGCGGTGTGCCGTCAGCCCGGCTGGGCGAGCAGCATCACGAGGATGACCGCGCCGATGCCGCTCATCAGGACGTTCCGTGCCCTGACGCCCACGGTGAGGGCGACGAAGGCGATGATGCCCATCGGTCCGTACTTCCACTGGACGAGCTGTTCGCACCCGATGGCCAGAGCGGCGAGGGCGATGGCGACGAGCGGCATGACGGTCCCCCTTTGTCCGTGGCCGCCCCATCGTCACCCTGGTAGGCCAACCCCTTGGTGAGTGAACCAGGTTGCACGAGTTGGTGACCAACTTGATTTCAGTTATCTCCACTTGGAAGAGGCTTATAACCATCTGTCGCTGAACTGCCGCAAGATGGCGCGAAGTTGTAGTGTTCAGATGTGGACCCGGAACACGCCTCCGTCACTGGGCGGAAGGAACCACCATGGCCACGGAGGACACCTCACGAGGTGGCCGACGCGCTGCGCGCACGGATCCGGTCCGGTGCGCTGCGGCCGGGCCAGCGCATGCCCACCCAGGCCCAGCTCGCCGCCGAGTTCGGCGTGGAGCGTCCCGCGGTGCGCCAGGCGCTGCGCGTCCTGCAGTCCGAGCAGCTGCTCACCAACGTCTCCAAGGGTGCCCCGGCGACCGTCGCGCCCCGCCCCGGCGCGGTGCCGACCGGCCCCGGGGCTCCCCCGTTGCCCACCACGGTCGCCCTCGCACCCAGGATCGCCGCGGCCTTCGGGGCCGAGCACGTGGAGATCGACGCCGTCTGCCTGACCTCCATCTCCCTCACCCTCGCCATCGGGGAGCCGCTGCGGCAGATCCACGCGGGACGACTGAAACCGGCCAAGGTCGACGTCCGCGTGCTGCTGCCCAGCCGGGACATCGACCTCGCCTTCCCGGTCCCGGTCGGGGGGCGGGAGGGCGCCGACGACCCGGTGCACGAGAGGTGGCTGTCGATGCGCAACGCCCAGGGCCAGGTGCTCCGCCACAATCTCCTCGCGCTGCGCGCCACGCACGGCATCGACGTGCGGGTGTCGTTCCGCGCGTTGCCCTTCACCCCGCCGGTGAAGCTGTATCTGCTCAATGGCGCGGAGGCGTTGTTCGCCTACTACACACTGGCCCGCAGCGAGGCATTGATCGACCAGGAGAGCCTTCAGACGTACGACGCGCAGGGCATACGGTCCATGCTGTTCGCCTTCGAACAGGGGGCGGGTCTGCGGGACACCACGTTCGTGGAGCAGTCGCACCTGTGGTTCAACGCGTTGTGGGAGACCATCAGCTCGGAGCTGGTGCTCACGAACTGACGCCTCCCACGGGAACGGGTGACCGAGCGGCTGCTCACAGGGCGGGTTTCCCCACCAGCAGGGCGAGCACCACCGCTCCGGCGGAGCTGACGCCCGGCCTGTTGGCCCGGATGCCGATCGTGAGCAGCAGGAGGCCGACGATGCCGGCCATCCCGTACTTCCACTGGACGAGCTGTTCGACGGTGACGACGACGACGGCGGAGATCAGAGCGAAGAAGTGCACGGTGCCCCCCTTGACGGTGGAGCCAACTTGGCGAAGTTGGCAACCAACTCTGACTAAGTTGTCCCCGATTGGCAGGGGGTTCCAAACAACTTTCAAACAACTCCCGTCAGATGGATCGAAGTTGTAGCGTTTGGTCGTGGCCCAGGAAAACGTGGCAGTGAACGGCAGCGGCAGGCACTCGCCCCAGGAGATCGCCGGCATCCTGCGGGAGCGCATCCGAGGCGGTGAGCTCAAGGCGGGCGACCGGTTGCCGACCCAGGCCGAACTGGCCGAGGAGTTCGGCGTCGAGCGCGGGACCGTCCGCCAGGCCCTGCGTACCCTCCAGGAGGACGGCCTGCTCACCCACGTCAGCAAGGGCAGCCCGCCGAGGATCGCCGAACCGGCTCCCGTGCGGGAGGAACCCCAGCCGACGATGGTGGGCCTCGCACCGCGCCTGACGGACGCGTTCGAGACGGCCCGGGTGCGGATCGACGCGGTGTGCCTGACCTCGGAGAGCTTCATGGTGGCGCTCGGCGAGCCGCTGCGGCACATCCACGAGGGCCGCACCCGCCCCGCATCCGTCGACGTCCGCGTCCTGCTGCCCTCCCGGAACATCAACCTGGCCTTCCCGGTCCCCGTCGAGGAGGGCAGCGGCGGTGGCAACCCGGTGCACGAGCGCTGGCTGGCGATGCGCAACGCACAGGCCCGCGTGCTCCAGCACAACCTCCTGGCCCTGCGCGCCACGCACGGCATCGACGTGCACGTCTCCTTCCGCGCGCTGCCCTTCACCCCGCCGGTGAAGCTGTACCTGCTCAACGGGGAGGAGGCCCTGCTCGGCTACTACCTGCTCACCCGGCGCGAGGAGGAGTGGCAGAGCCGCACCCTGGAGATGTACGACGCCCTGGGCTCGACGTCCCTGCTCTTCTCCTTCGCCAGACAGGCCGGCCGGCGCGACCAGGCGTTCGTCGACGAATCCCAGAAGTGGTTCGACGCCCTCTGGGAAACCATCACCACGGACCTGACACTCTCCTAGTGACTTCTGAGACGACACGGACTGATGCGGTGACGGCAGGGACCAAGACGGAACGGAACGAACTGCGGGCCCTGTGCGGAGGTGTCCGTGTCGTGCTGTGGGACTTCGACGGCCCCATCTGCCGGCTGTTCGCCGGACACTCGGCGGAACGGGTGGCGAACGACCTGGCGGCCTGGCTCGAGGGACGCGGCCTGCACGGCCTGCTCACGGAGTCCGAACGCGAGTCACTGGACCCGCACGTCGTCCTGCGCGCCGTCGACCGCCGGCACCCCGGCAGCGACCTGGTCGCGGAGCTCGAGGAGCGCCTCACCCAGGAGGAACTGCGGGCCACCGCCTCCGCCATGCCCACCCCGTACGCCGATCCGCTGATCCGCACCTGGACCGCGGTGGGCGCCCGGCTGGCCATCACCACCAACAACTCCCCGCGCGTGGCGCGCGAGTACCTCGCCTCCCGGCGGCTCGTTCCCTGCTTCGCTCCCCACATATACGGCCGCACCCAGGAGCTGAGCCACCTCAAACCCGATCCCCACTGCATCCACCGCGCCCTGAACGCGATGGGCGCCGCCCCCGCGTCGGCACTGATGATCGGCGACACCCCGTCCGACCTGCGCGCCGCGCGGGCCGCCGGTGTCCCGTTCCTCGGCTACGCCCGTAACGCGCGCAAGAGCGAACTCCTGCGCGACGCGGGAGCCTCAACGGTCGTGGACTCCCTGGAGCCCGTACTCCGCCTGGTCCGTGACCTGCATCAGGCCTGAATCATCAGCACGGTGAGCAGCGTCGCCGCGCCGACGGCGAGGCCGTCCCGGCGCGTCCGTACCCACACGCCGATGAGGAAGAGGAGCACCAGGCCGACCGGGCTCAGCCGTGTCCCCGACTCGGTCCGGCGCCCGCTCTCGGATGGAACGGCATGCTGTAGCCTGCGCGCACCGATGGAGCGACCGCTCGCCCCCGCTCGCACCACACAACACATCAGCGGACTCGGACGGGCTTCCGCAGCCTCGGGCAGGCGGGTGACACAGCGCCCGACGCGACCCGGCGTGCGGTACTTCGCGTGCGGGACGGCAGGCCGCATGCCTACCGTCAGTTGTGACTCCTCTCGGACCTCCTGGAGCGGCCAGTGGGCGCACCACCCCTTCCCCGACCCGCCCTCGGGGGGCCCGTCGCGCCGGACGTCCGGCTCCGGGATTTCGTGGAGCTCGCCACCCGGTGCGGGACGGCCAGCAGCGGTCATCACCACCAGAACCACGTACTGCCGCTGACCGAAGCGACGGCACGGCTGCTGGGCCGTGAGGCGGGAACCTCCGTGACGGTGCGGATCCGCCGGGCCGAGACACTGCCTGCCGTGATCAGGACCTGGGCCGACGAGGACGAGATCCTGGGCGCGGTCAGGGAGATCCTGCCGCACGTACCGCAGTGCCTGGCCAAAGGTGCCGGCTTCGCGGTCCACAGTTATGTGGAGGGCGTGCCGCTCTCCAGCGTCTGCGGGAACGACAAGCCCGTGGACACGCTGCTGATCAGGGCGCTGGCCGGACTGCTGGCCCAGATGGCCCAGGTGCGGCGCAGCGCGCTGCCGCCCCTGCCGGTGGGCTGGCCCCGTAACGACACCGACAGCCAGGGTTTTCTGCGCACGCTCGCACACCTGGCGGACCGGCAGATCCGTCAGCCCAATCGGGCCGCTTTCGGTGGACTGTTCGCGGCACTGGGCATCCCGGAGGACGCTCTGGTCAAGCTGGCCGAGCGGGTGCCCGCCATGGCGCGGCGCCCCTACAGCCTGCTCCACGCCGACCTGCACCGCGACAACCTCATCGTCGCCCACGGGGCTCCGCCGCTCATCTGCGTCGACTGGGAACTGGCGACCTACGGTGACCCGCTGCACGACCTGGCGACCCATCTGGTGCGCATGCGCTACCCCGCCCACCAGTGGTCCGAGGTGATCGACGCGTGGGAGGCGGCCATGCGGGGCATCCGCCCCGCCGCCGTCAACGGACTGGCCAAGGACCTGGGCCACTACCTGGCCTTCGAGCGCGCACAGTCCGTGTTCCCGGACGTGATGAGGGCCGCGCGGTCTCTGGAGGAATCGTTCTCCCAGGAGAACCTGCACGAGGTGACGGCGGAGGTGGGGCGGGCACTGGAGGTGGCCGCCCTGCCGCTGCGGCTCAGCAACGTGCCCGGTGCGCAGGAGATCGAGCGGGCGCTGTTCCGCTGGCTGGCATCCCGCCGTGACCGGGGCCGCGGCGGCCGTGGCCTCATCGCACAGGCCTTCGGCTGGCAGCCGGACCGGCGGCTGCCGCTGCCGGACGACTTCACCGAGACCGCTGTTCTGGGCGCACTGGAGGCGGAGGGGGCGGCCCCCGCGGGACGGGTGTTCAAGGGGACCGCCCATCTCAACACCGTGGTGCGGGTTCCGGGCGTCACGTGTCCCGTAGTGGTGCGACGGAGACTGCCCGAGGTCCTCAGACGGGAACCACGCCTCCTGAGTGAGCACGCCGTGCTGCGCGCCATCGAGGAGGCACCCGTCGCCGTGGCGGCGCCGAGAGCCCTGGCACTGGGCGAGACGTACCTGAACGACAGCTTCGCCATCCACACGTACGTGGGTCCGCACGACATCGACCGGCCGCCGGACCACCCCGTGAACGGCCTGCTGCCGCACGAGGCGGACGGGCTCGTGGACCAGCTCTGCGCGCTGACCCGGGTGGACTACAGGCAACTCGATCCGCTGGCGGGCGAGCGGGGCTTCCACCGGTGGCTCAAGGGCGAACTCGTCCGTCTGGTCGGGGAACTGCCGAAGAAGACGCAGCAACTGGCCAGGCGACTGGGCCTGCCGGATGCCGAGCGTCTGGACCAGATCCTGTCCCGCCAGGAGGTGAGCCACCGGGAGCCGTCCCTGCTGCACGGTGACCTCAATCCGTGGAACCTGGTGCGCCGCGACGGCTCCGACGCGCTCACCATCATCGACTGGGAGATGGCCCTGATCGGTGACCCCCTCTACGACCTGGTCCGGCACATGCACCTCACTCCGACCCGGCCGGAGATCCGGGAGCGGATGTTCCGCCGCTGGGAGGCCGGGCTGCCGTCCGGGTACACCCGTGACTGGCGCGCGGACTGGCAGGTGTACCGCCGGCTGGAGATCGTCCGCTCCGCCTACATCGATCTCGACCGCATCGTCACCGGCGCGAGCATGGACGCGCCCCATGTCCGCCGCGCCGTGGACTCCTACGCGGTGACCCTGGCCGTCGCCACGGGGGCGCTCGGTCTCCCGGTCCGCTCCACGGCGGACCCGTACCTCGTCCGGGCCCTGGTGCAGGAGGACCGCGGGCGTTCGGAAGCGGTGCGTAGGCTCACCGCATGAGCGAGATCGGGCTGCGTGAGCGCAAGAGGCTGCGGATGTACCGGACCGTGTCGGACATCGCGATCCGGCTCTTCCTGGAGCGGGGCTTCGACGCGGTGTCCGTGGCCGAGGTGGCCGCCGCGGCCGAGATCTCCAAGCCGACGCTGTTCCGGTACTTCCCGGCGAAGGAGGACCTTGTCCTGTACCGGATCGCCGATCACGAGGGTGAGGCGGCGCGGGTCGCCGGTGAGGGGACGGCGCCCGTCGAGGCGCTGCGGCGGCACTTCCTGGCGGGGCTGGAGCGGTGCGACCCGGTCACCGGGCTCAACGACGATCCCGAGGTGCTCGCCTTCCACACGCTGCTGTACGGCACCCCGTCGCTGGTCGCGCGGCTGTACGGCCATCTGGAGCGGGCCGAGGAGGAGCTGGCCGGGGCACTCGGGGGCGGGCTCGGCGCGCGGCTGGCGGCCGGGCAGATCATCGCCGTACGGCGGATCCTCGCGCAGGAGAACTGGCGGCGGATCGCGGCGGGGGAGCGGGTCGAGGAGGTGCGCGGCGACGCGGTGGCGGCGGCGGAGCGGGCGTTCGGGGTGCTGGCGGAGTGCCTGCCCCAACTACTGTGACTGAGTAATAAATGTAACTCGGTTACTTTATTCGGTACGCTCGGTGGAATGACCTCACCCGAACCCGCCCTCCGGCACGCCCTCGACCAGGAACGCGCCCACCACGAACGTTGCCGCTCCGCCCTCGCCCGCATGGCCGAAGACGCCGACGAGCAGGTCGTCACCGGAGAGGACGTCTCCGCTTCCGGCGCGGACGCCGAAGTCCTCGGCCGGCGGCTGCGCGGCCAGGCCGGGGAACTGCGTGAGCTGCCCCCGGGGCCGCTGTTCTTCGGACGGCTGGACTTCGGCCCGGACGCCCCCCGCCACCACGGGCAGAGCTACCACGTCGGGCGATTGCGGATCACCGAGCGGCCGACCGCCCCGCCCCTCGTCGTCGACTGGCGGGCGCCCGTCTCCCGCGCCTTCTACCAGGCCTCCGCCCGTGACCCGCAGGGCGTCGCCGTACGCCGGCGCTTCGGGTGGGCCCCCGGCAGCCGGGGAGACTCCGCCGACCTGACCGGCCTGGAGGACGAACACCTGGAGCGGGGCGAGGACCAGGCCGGCGACATCGTCGCCCGGGAGATCGAACGGCCCCGCGTCGGCCCCATGCGGGACATCGCCGCCACCCTCCAGCCCGAGCAGGACGACCTCGTCCGCGCGGATCCGGACCTCTCGGTGTGCGTCCAGGGGGCGCCCGGCACCGGCAAGACCGCCGTCGGCCTGCACCGGGCGGCGTACCTGCTCTACACCCACCCGCAGCGCATCCGGCGCGGCGGACTGCTCGTCCTCGGCCCCCACCGCGCCTTCCTCTCGTACATCTCCGAGGTTCTGCCCGCCCTCGGCGAGACCGGCGTACGGCAGTCGACCCTGCTCGAGGAGATCGCCCGGCACCCGGTGACCGGGACCGACGACGAGCGCGCGGCCGTCGTCAAGCACGACGTCCGGATGGCCGAGGTGCTGCGCAGGGCCCTGTACGCGCGGGTGCGCACCGACCGGACCGACTCCCTCGCCGTCCCCGACGGCTCCTACCGGTGGCGGGTCGCGGCGGAGGAGCTGGCGCGGATCGTGGCGGAGGTACGGGCCGGGGAACCGCCCTACGGAGTGGGGCGGGAGCGGGTGCGGGCCCGGATCGTGCGGGCCGTGCGGGAGCGGGCCGAGCGGCGCGGCGGGCCCCGGGGTGTTGCCTGGGTGCGCCGGATCGAGCGGGCGCGGCCGGTGTCCGCGTACGTCGACGCCGTCTGGCCGGGGGTGCGGGCGGAGGAGGTGGTGGCGGACCTGCTCGGTGACCCCGGGCGGCTGGCCGTCGCAGCCGGGGGACTGCTGGACGCCGAGGAGCGGAAGGCGTTGCTGTGGGCGAGGCCGCCGCGGTCGTGGAAGTCGGCGCGCTGGTCGGCCGCCGACCTGGTGCTGCTGGACGAGGTGGCCGGGCTGATCGGACATCCCGCGGGGTACGGGCACGTCGTGGTCGACGAGGCGCAGGACCTGTCCCCGATGGAGTGCCGGGCCGTCGCCCGGCGGGCCGCCTTCGGCTCGCTCACCGTGCTGGGCGATCTGGCGCAGGGGACCACTCCGTGGGCGGCCCGTTCCTGGCCGGCGGTACTGCGGCACCTGGGGAAGCCGGATGCGGCCGTGGTGTCGCTGACCACCGGGTTCCGGGTGCCGCGGGCGGTGGTCACGCTCGCCAACCGGCTGCTGGAACGGCTGGACGTCGACGTCCGGCCGTCCCGTTCGCTGCGCGGGGACGGCGAGGTGCGCGTCCGGGAGGTCCCCGGCGAGGGCGCGGTGCCCGGCGCGGTCGTCGCCGCCGTGCGGGACGCGCTGGAGCGGGACGGCTCGGTCGGGGTCGTCGCGGCGGACGCCGACGTGCCCCGGCTGCGGCGGGCGCTGGCCGGGGCGGGAGTGGCGGCGGCCGGGCCGGAGGAGCTCGGCGCGCGGGTCGCCGTGGTGCCGGCCGGCCTCGTCAAGGGGCTGGAGTACGACCACGTGGTGGCCGTCGAGCCGGCGGCGATCGCGGAGGCCGAGGAGCGGGGCCTGCACCGGCTGTACGTGGTGCTGACCCGGGCGGTGTCCCGGCTGGAGGTGGTACGGGCGCGGCCGCTCCCCTTCTGACTCCTCAGCGGTGGCCGATCACCTCCGCCACCCGGGTGTAGCCGTCCGTGCCGTGCCCCAGGGCGACGACCCGGCGGGCCTGGCCCTCGATCACGCGCATGAGGCTCGCGTCGATGCCGTGGGCCTCGGAGGCGTGGACGACGTGGGCCATGGTCGACACGGCCGAGGTGATCGGGTTCAGCTCGCCCGAGTAGGTGCCGGCGTCGCTGTCCGCCGCGAACTCGGTGAACAGCGGCGGCAGGATGGCGGCGATGCCCTGCGCGAACGGGGCGAGATCCGCGCCGCTGACGCCCTCCGCCCTGGCCAGGGCGAGGGCGTGCACGTAGCCGGCCATCGACGTCCAGAAGATGTCCAGGAGCGCGATGTCGTACGCGGCGGCCCGGCCGGCGTCCTCGCCGAGGTGGGTGTGGGTGCCGCCGAGCGCCGCCAGCACCGGCCGGTGCTCCTCGTACAGGTCCGCCGGGCCACTGTGCAGGAACACGGCGTCGTCCGTGCCGATGGCCGGCGTCGGGGTCATGATGGCGCCGTCCAGGTAGCGGATGCCGTGCCGGCCGGCCCACTCGGCGGTGTCCCGGGCGCGTCCGGGGGTGTCGGCGCTCAGGTTCACCACCGTGCGGCCCTTGAGCGCGGCGGTGACGGCGTCCTGACGCAGTACGGCGTCCGAGGCGTCGTAGTTCACCACGCAGACGACGGTCAGCGGGGCGGCGGCGACCGCTTCCTCGGGCGAGGCCGCGGGGACCGCGCCCCGCGTGACGAGGTCGCCGTCCCGGCCCGGTGTGCGGTTCCAGACGGTGACGCGCAGACCCGCGTCCAGGAAGGCGGCGGCCAGCGCGCGTCCCATGGGCCCGAGACCGAGGACGGTCACGGAGGCGGACGGGGCGGTGTTCTCGGGCATGCGGACAACTCCATTAAGGTAAAGGGCAATTGCTGAGGAAAGGGGCGCAGATGGTGCACCGACGCCACGACCCGGACGTCTGCGGGGTGACCGCCGCGATCGCCGTGATCGAGGGCAAGTGGAAGACCACGCTGCTGTGGCTGCTGGAGTCCGGTCCGCACCGGCCGGCCGAACTGCGCCGACGGGTGCCCGGACTCAGCGAGAAGGTGCTGACCGGCGCGCTGCGCGAGATGGAGGCGGACGGCCTGGTGCACCGGGAGGTGCACGACGTGCTGCCGCCGAAGACGGTCTACTCGCTGACCGCTTTCGGCCGTGAACTCTCCGAGGCGCTCGCGCCGCTGTCCGACTGGGGACACCGCCGTCTGGAGAGGCTCGCCGAGGCCGTCCCCCCGGCCTCCTGACGCATGTGCGCACCCCCTCCGTCCTCCGCGCGTCCCCGGCCGGCTCACCTCAAGGTTCGCCCGTGCGGCGCGGGCTGCCAAGTACGCACAAAAAAGTGGGTGGCCGCCGTCGGACGGGCCCTGACCGGGCTGTAGGAGCCGACGGCGAGCGGCAGCGTCAGGCGCCGGAACGCCGTCCGGCCTCCCGGGCCGCGTGCTCCAGGCGGTCCCGGTGGGCCTCCCACCAGGCCGGGTCGGCGGACGGCAGGCCGGCACCTGTTCCGCTCAGTCCCGCGGAGCCGTCGACGAGTTCGCGGAGGATGTCGGCGTGACCGGCGTGGCGCTGGGTGTCGGCGATCACCCGGACCACGGCGTGGTGCAGGGTCACCTCGGCCCGGTCGTCCGGCCACCACGGCACCCTGCCGACCGTGTCCAGCGGCAGGGCGTCGAGTGTGGCGTCCGCGTGCGCCCACGCCCGGCGGTACAGGTCCACCACGAGGGCGCGTGACTCGTCCGCGGTGGCCCACATGTCCGCGTTGCTCTCCGCGGCGTCCGCGAGCCAGGGCAGGGGCTCGCCGGACGGGCGGCCGAAGGTGTCGCCGAGGTAGCCCAGTTCCACACCGGCCGCGTGTTTCACCAGGCCCAGGAGGTTGGTGCCGGTCGGCGTCATCGGACGGCGTGCGTCGTACTCGGAGAGGCCTTCGAGCTTCCACAGCAGGGCGTCGCGGGCTTGCTGGAGGTAGCGGTGGAGGTCGGACCTGGCGGCATCGGCTGGTGCGGTCATGCGGGCCAGTCTGCCGCCCGGGAAAGCGCCCCGGCGGGTTCAGCACGATGCGTTTGCGGCCCGTGGTCGTCCACGTGCAGCGGTGCCGTATCGCTGGTTCCACCCAACCCCATGGACTTCACTGTCCAGAATCAACGGGAATCCACCAGAAGTTCTGGGATGAAACCCCTCAAGTGAGTGATGCTGCGAGCCAGCTCAGTCAGAGGTTGAGCGCGTTGAGTTCGCAGGTCACTTCAGAACGATTCGCCGGGCATCAGATACCGGTAGCCGCTGTCAGTCTCCTCGGCGAGCCAGCCGTTGACACTGCTGAGGCCGCGATCGTTGATTTGGGCGTCGTGTATCGCGAACGTCCGCTGCGGTTTGACCGCCTTGACGAAGTCGATCGCCTCCGCCATCTTCATCCACGATCCCTGGACCGGAACCAGAAGCGTCTCGATCGACTGCTCGGGGACATGCAGCGCGTCCCCGGGGTGATAGACCGCCTCGTCGACGATGTAGCCGAGGTTCGCGCAGTCCGGCTGGCCGCCGTAGATGAACGCGTGACGCCCACCGACCGCTCGTACGCGGAAGCCGGCTGCCGTGAACTCCGCATCGGAGGCAACCCCAGTGACCTCCAGCCGTGGAATATCTGCTTCGGCCGGGGCGTAGACCGGCACGCCGAGCCCAGCCAGGCGGAGGACATCGACGTGATCGGCGTGTTCGTGCGTCACCAGCACGGCGTCCGCGCCGGTCAGGGCAGCAGGCTCGCTCCACGTCCCGGGATCGATGACCAGCACCCGGCCCTCGTGTTCAAGCCGTACACACGCGTGGGTGTATTTCGTGATCCGCATGGTGTCCAAACGTACGCCGACCGCATCACTCCGCGCTCGCTAGTTCGGTTCGCAGTCGTGCGGTCCAACAGGTAGTCCCCAAGCCGATCTCGTAGGTGACACCCGACGGGAAACCGCGGGGGCCGGCCAGCTGTCCCGTCTCGCTCAAAGTGAGGCATGACGAAGCTCTGACCTGCGGTGCCTCAGATTGAGCGAGACGCAGAGATGCTGCCGGTCTCGCTCAATCTGAGGCATTCAGCCGAAACCCACCTGCTGTCCCATCGTGCGCCTGCGGCGGCGACGACGCGGGCGCCGAGTCGTCAGGCGGGCTGGACGGTGATGGTGCAGAGGCGCTTGGTGGCCCGGGTCAGGGCTACGTACAAGTCCCTCTCCCCACCGGGGCGGTTCGTGATGATTTCCTCGGGGTTCATGACGACGACCCCGTCGAATTCCAGGCCGCGTGCTTCGGACGCCGGCACGATGCGTGCGTGGTGAGCGACGCCCCGGGCCGTCAGCTCGCTCACCCTGGTGTCCGCGCAGATCACTCCCAGAAGCTCGCCCGGGTGCGCGGTGCTCTGGGCGCGGAGTTCCTGGACGACGGCGGTGACCAACCCGTCCGCAGGTGTGGCCACGGTGCGAGGGCTCTCACCGCTTCGCAGTGACCGTGTGGGCTTCTGGTCCGGAGCGATCCGCGTGAGCAGGTCCCGGACGCTCTCCAGGATCTCCTGCGTGGTGCGGTAGCTGACGGACAGGTGGTGCAGTTTGAACCGCGGTCCGACGTGGGGGCTCAGTGCTTCCTTCCAGTCGCGTGCTGTCGCGACCGGGCCTGCCTGGGCGAAGTCACCCACCAGCGTCATCGCCCTTGCCGGGCAGCGGCGGACGATCATCCGCCACTGCATGGCGGTCAGTTCCTGCGCCTCGTCGACGACGACGTGCCCGTACGTCCGCTCGGGGGGGCCGTCGACCAGGCTCGCCGCCTCGTCCAGCAACGGCACATCGGCATCGGTCCACGGGGCGTCCGCACCGCGCAGCAGAAGGGACCGCTCCTGCGCGGTCCGGCGGGGCAGGCGCTCGGCGAGAGCGTCGGCGTTCGTCAGGAGCGCCTTCACGAGGGCACCGGGTACCAGCCGCGGCCACAACACCTCGACCGCTCGGTCGACGCCGGCGTCCTCGAGGAGATCGGCTCGGATGGCGTCCAGGTCCAGCTCGTGGACCGGCCCCGGGTCGGCCGCACCTTCGGCACGGCGCTGGGCGACTCCCGTGAACCGGTCGAGGTTCAGACCTGTCATCCTTTCGGCATCGGCGTCGATCTGCTCCAGGAGGTCGCCCATGTCTCGTTGCATCGCGTCGGTGACGGCGTCGACCAAGAGCTTCTTGAACACCTGGCGCGCGGGGTTGTGCCCCGGTGCGGCTGCCGCGGCGGCATCGCGCGCCGCGGCGACTTTCTCGCCGGACAGGTGAACGAGTTCCTGTCCGACCCGCACGGTGAAGTCACCGGCGGGGGCTTGGTGGACGCGCAGCAGGTCGGCCAGGGCGTCGGCGAGGTCGGACCTGCCCTTGAGACGCGCCGTATCGAACGGGTCCACCGTGTCCGTGGACACTCCGGCCAGTTCCCGGCAGGTCGCCAGAACGACGTCGTTCTCTCCGAGCGAGGGAAGGACCTGGGAGATGTAGTCGAGGAAGCGGGCGTTCGGGCCCACCACCAGGACACCCTCCTCCGCGGCGCGCGGGAACGCGTACAGGACATAGGCCGCCCGGTGCAGGGCGACCACCGTCTTGCCGGTGCCGGGCCCGCCCTGCACCACGGTCACCCCGCGGTGGGCGGAGCGGACGATCTCGTCCTGCTCGGCCTGCAGCGTGGCGACGGCCGCGTGCATCCGGCCCGTACGCCGTGCCGACAGAGCCTCGGTCAACGGGCCGTCCCCCACGACGTCCTCGTCGGTCGGGGCGGTCCCGTCCAGCAGTTCGTCGCTCACCGAGATGACCGTGCGCTCCTCGAGGCGCAGGTGCCGGCGCCGCCGCAGGTTCATCGGGTGAACCGGTGTCGCCTCGTAGAAGGGCCGCGCCGCGTTCGCGCGCCAGTCCACGAGCAGAGGCAGGTCATCCTCCTCCGTGTGCAGTCCGATCCGCCCGATGCGCAGGGCCGTGCCGTCCGTCCAGTCGATGCGCCCGAAGACCAGCCCCTTTTCGGCGCCCTCCAGCCGGCCGATTTCATTGGCCAGACGCTCGGCGGCGATTTCCCTCTCGTATGCCTCACCGGCGCTGTCCGCCGGGGCCTTCAGCACATTCGCTCGATCTGCTCGCGCCTCGGAAAGCCGCTCGGTGAGCAACTCGTATAAGGAGGACACATAATCTTGCTCCGATGCAACGGCACGTGCAGCGGGATCATTCATTTTCGACAACAGGGGGCTCCTTCGATTCGAGCCACACCATACGGTCGAAGTTCCCTGAAGATAAGTCTTGACTTACTTGGTAAGCCATGGCCTTGCAGCTTAATTCATGAAGGCACACCGTGTGGCGTGTCTTGCATTTCGCCGTTCCGTATGTCGCTGGTTGCGCTCCCGATGCCCGACTGCTTATGGGCGAACCCGTCTTTGGGTGCCCTCAACCCGAGGTGCAGGTAGTTCCCCGAGGGTGAAGTCCCTGTACGTGAGCTTGCCTTCGAGCATGTAGTTGCCGCAGAACTCACAGCGCCCCCGGCGCGGACCCAAGCTTTCAAACGTTCTGTGTCCGAGATGGCCATACGCCCTCTTCTCGCGCATCTTCCCATCGAAGATAGAAGTACCTACAGAGAAGCACGCGCCACTGACAGTCGTGGCCCGTCGGCGTGATCACTCTCCCCTCACCAGGACACTTCTTGGGCTGTCGCCTCCACACGGATCGCTACGGGCCTCGAACCTCAAGGCGTGGCGCTTGATCCCCCACACCACGTCGCGGGCTGCGCCCCGGGTAGGCACGATGCGGAAGCTGTCGTGGTCGCCGAAATAATCGGCACAGACATGTCGGACCCGCGTGGTACGACTGCAACTCAGCAGAGTTCGAGCAGACGGGCGGTCAGCAATGGGGCGACAGGACGAAGCGATCCGTGTTGCGGACGAGCTCTTGGCCGACATCGAGCTCAAGCGGTTGAAGGCGTCCGAGATCGTCCTGAAGGCGAGTAGAGTCGCCCGACTGGTCGGCCATACCGAATTGACGGAGTTCCTCGGGTTCGAGCGCAACGGGTACCCGACCGACGGTTCCTCGACGGCGTGGATCGGACGGGCGGGCCGCTGGGCCGATAAGGAGAAGGAAACCTTCTACACCCAGCCGATCGCGAAGGTCGAGGCCCAGGTCGAGTCCAGCCAGCAGGCCATCGACGCCATGCGCGGTGGGGGCAACTATTCAGGTGACGTGGCCCTGCTTGCGTCGCGCGACCATGACACGCGGATCCTCCAATCCTCAGTCAACCTCAGCACGTGGGCCGGGATCTGCGGGCAAGTCGTCGCGACCGTCTATGGCATGGTTACCGAGATCTATCACGAGCTCCTGTTCAGCGAGCTCCAGGCGAGTCTGTTCGCGAGCACTCAAAAGAAGGTCGATGGGTCGTTGGCGGCGGCGAGCGGGAGCGCGCTCGAAAAGATCGAGCGCATCTCTGACCGCCTCCGGGACGGCGACCCTGAGTCTGTCAGCCAGGCCCTCACCACCTGCCGCCGGTTGATCGACTCCTGTGCGGACTACGTGTTCCCGTCCCGGGACGAGCTGTACAAGATGGGGGACGAGGTCGACCTGAAGGTCGGACCGCAACAGGTGCTGAACCGACTCCAGGCCCACACCCACGTATGCGGGGCGTCCAAGAGTCGCAGGGACCGCCTACGCCGGACCCTGTCCGATCTCTATGCCCGGTGCTCCGCAGGCACTCACGCCGAGGTCACCATCGACGAGGCCCGCTTCATCTTCCTGCAGACCTACATCGCCCTCGGCGAGATTCTGACGCTGAGCGCGGCGCCAGAGAACGGCGACTCCTGAGTCCGGCTGCCCGCCACGTGGCATGCGCAGGACCACTGGTGACAAGAATCGCTGGAAGGTGACACCTATCGAGTGAAGTCACAGTTTCCCGGTCTGTGCCGTGGCGCACTCTTGCAAGCAGATGCTTGCAATAGTTAGCGGAGTGGGGCAGGGTGGAGGCATGGCATCGCTCAACGTCGGCAATCTCGGTGAGTACCTGCGCGAGCAGCGGCGCAACGCGCAGTTGTCGCTGCGGCAGCTCGCCGACGCCGCCGGGGTGTCCAATCCGTATCTCAGCCAGATCGAGCGCGGGCTGCGCAAGCCGAGCGCGGAGGTGCTGCAGCAGGTCGCCAAGGCGCTGCGGATCTCCGCCGAGACGCTCTACGTCCGGGCCGGCATCCTCGATGCGGAGCGGGACCGGGACGAGGTGGAGACCCGGGCCGCGCTGCTCGCCGATCCCACGCTGACCGAGCGTCAGAAGCAGGTGCTGCTCCAGATCTACGAGTCCTTCCGCAAGGAGAACGGGTTCGGAGGCACCGACGACGGTGAGGCGGCGGTGGATCCCGGGGTGGCGGCGGCCGAGGTCCGTGAGGTCGTCGACGCGCGCGACCGCGCGGTGAACGCGCCGGACGGCGGTGCCGTGATACGCCGGACCGGTAAGGCCGGCGGCGGCCCGTCCGACCGTGGTACGCCCGACAGCGGGACGTCCGCCGAGCACCGCCCCCGTGCGAGCGGCGGCAGTGACAACGGTCCGCGGCGGACGGCCGGCTGAGCCGGACCAGGGCACCGGCCGCCCGCCGCGGACCACAGGAAAAGACCCTCAGCCGAAACGAATTCCGGGAGGACCATCACCATGGCCATCACCGACGACCTGCGCAAGACCCTCAGCGACCCGACCCCGCTCTACTTCGCCGCCGGCACCGCCGACCTGGCGCTGCAGCAGGCCAGGAAGGTGCCGGCTCTGGTGGAGCAGCTGCGCGCCGAGGCCCCGGCCCGCATCGAGGCCGTCCGCAACACCGACCCCAAGGCCGTCCAGGAGCGGGCGACCGTCCGGGTCCGGGAGACGCAGGAGACCCTGCAGGCCAAGGTCGGCGAGCTCATCGGCTCGCTCGACACCGATCTGAAGAAGCTCGGCGAGAACGCCCAGGACCTCGCGCTGCGCGGCGTCGGCATCGCCGCCGAGTACGCGGTCAAGGCCCGGGAGACGTACGAGAAGGTCGCCGAGCGCGGCGAGCAGACCGTGCGGACCTGGCGCGGCGAGGCCGCCGAGGGCATCGAGGACATCGCCGTGGCCGTCGAGCCCGAGCCGGCGCCCAAGCCCGAGCCGGTCGAGGTCACGAACGGCAAGCCCGTCGAGGCCGCCACCACGAACGGGGACGCGACGGTGCAGAAGCCCGCCGCCGTCAAGAAGGCCCCGACGCGCAAGGCCCCGGCGAAGAAGACGACCCCGCCGGCCCAGTAGGCGCCGGGCGGAACGAAGGCACGGGCCGGGCACTCTCGTGGTGCCCGGCCCGTTCTCAGGGTGTCCGGACCGGGCATGCGGGTACGGTGACGGCGTGAAGACGGCGTAAGAGACGAGCCGAATCGGGTGGTGGACGTAGTGCTGATGCAGGGCTTCGCGGGATTCATGTGGCTGCTGAGCATGGCCCTGATCATTTTCAGCGGCTTCGCGCTGATCGACGCCGCCACCCGCCGTGAGGACGCCTACCGCGCGGCCGACAAGCAGACCAAGCCGTTCTGGCTGATCATCCTCGCCATCGCCTTCGTGGTGAACCTGATCTTCAACATCCTGTCGTTCCTGCCGATCATCGGGCTGATCGCGACCATCGTCTACATGGTCGACGTCCGCCCGGCCCTGCGCGGCCTGCCCGGCGGCGGCCGCGCCCGCAGGGGCGGCTCCAGCAGCGACGGCCCCTACGGCCCGTACAACGGCGGCCGCTGACCCACCGCGGTCCGGCCCCGCGCCGCACGGGGGCGGGGCCGGCTCACACCGCCCGGTCCAGCAGCAGGACCGCCACGTCGTCCGTCAGCTCGCCGCCGTTGAGGTCGCGCACCTCGTTCACGGCGGTCCGCAGCAGTTCCTCGCCGCGCAGCCCCTCGGAGAGCTGGCGGCGGATCATCTCGACCATGCCCTCCTGGCCGAGCCGTTCGCCGGTGTCGCCGATCCGGCCCTCGATCAGGCCGTCGGTGTAGAGCATCAGGCTCCACTCGGCACCCAGCTCCACCTGCATCCGCGGCCAGCGGGCGCCCGGCAGCAGTCCGAGCGCCGGGCCGTTGTTGTCGTACGGCAGCAGGCGGGCCGGCACACCCGGGCGGGCGAGCAGCGGTGACGGGTGGCCGGCCAGGCACAGGCCCGCCCGGCGGCCGTCGGGCGCGATGTCCACCGTGCACAGGGTCGCGAAGATCTCGTCGTCCGGGCGTTCGTGCTCCAGCACCTCCTGCAGGGTGCCGAGGAGCTGGTCCCCGCACAGTCCCGCCAGGGTGAGCGCGCGCCAGGCGATGCGCAGCTCCACGCCGAGGGCGGCCTCGTCCGGGCCGTGCCCGCAGACGTCGCCGATCATGGCGTGCACGGTGCCGTCCGGGGTGCGGACGACGTCGTAGAAGTCGCCGCCGAGCAGGGCGCGCGAGCGGCCGGGGCGGTAGCGGGCGGCGAAGCGCAGCGGGGAACCGTCGAGCAGCGGGGTCGGCAGCAGGCCGCGTTCCAGCCGGCGGTTCTCCTGGGCGCGCACCCGGCCCTCGGCGAGCCGCCGCTCGGCGGAGTCGGACCGCTTGCGCTCCACCGCGTAGCGGATCGCCCGGCTCAGCAGCCGGCCGTCGAGCTCGTCGCGGACGAGGTAGTCCTGGGCGCCCACCCGTACGGCCTCGGCGCCGCGCTCGGTGTCGTCGGCGCCGGTCAGGGCGAGGACGGCGTGCCGGGGCGCGAGTTCCAGGACGTGTTTGAGCACGGCGAGCTCGTCACCGTCGCCGGTGCGGCCGGGCGCGGGCAGGGCGAGGTCCAGCAGGATGCAGTGGACGTCGTCGGTCAGCAGCCGCTCGGCCTCGGTGAGATTGCGGGCGGTGCGGACGCGCATCGGCTTGCCCGACTGGTCGAGCAGGTCCGGCACGATCGGCGAACCGCCCGGATCGTCCTCGATCAGCAACAGGGTGAGGGTGGTGTGGGCGGCCGTCTCGGAGCGGTCCGGCGCGGTGCCGGTCCGGCCCTGGGTGCCGCTCTCGGACGGGTCCGCCGCGCGGGGGGCCGTCGTCCGGGCCTCCGGGGAGTCCGGGGCGGAGCCTGGGCTCTGTGCGGCGGCCGGCGCCTGACCACCTTCCGCGGCCGGGATCGCTCTCTGCCGCGGTATGGGTGCGGGCATTGTTCCGGGTTCCTTCCCTCCCCCCGAGGGCATGGCACGGGCGACGGATCTCGGCCCTGTCCCCGGCTCCCACCTCCGTGTGCGAGCAGGGGATGCCCCTTCGAACGGGGACCATAGCGGTTGACCGCGCCGCAGCGGAATGGTGTGAGCGGCGCGGCTCCGGCGTCGGCCTCTGTCATATGCCGCTTTTGCTATCGCAGTTGGACAGGCCGGAGACGCCGCGGGGATGACGAACGTCACGTCCGCACGGAGTTCGGCGACGGGAGCCAGGTGTGATGGGTCACGTGGCTCATGTCACGGGGGTGTTCGTGGACGGGAGCGGGGCCCGCCCGCCGGTCAGTCCGCGGCCGCGTCCGGCCGTACGACACCGAGGATCGGCATCGATCCGGCCCCCGCGAGCGTCACCGACCGTCCGGGACGCGGGGCGTGCACCATGACGCCGTCACCGACGTACATCCCGACATGGCTGGCGTCGCCGAAGTAGATGATGAGGTCGCCGGGCCGCATGTCCCTGACGTCCACGCGCTTCAGCTGCCTCCACTGCGCCTGCGAGGTGCGCGGGATGCCCTGTCCGGCCGAGAGCCAGGCCTGTGAGGTGAGTCCGGAGCAGTCGTACGTGTTTGGTCCCTCCGCGCCCCACTGGTACGGCTTTCCGATCTGTGCGGTGGCGTACGCGACGGCCTTCCTGCCCTGCTTCGTCGCCCGGCCCTCGATGTCGTCGAGGACGCCGGAGCTCAGCCAGCTCGCCTGTGCCCGATCGGCGGCCCGCCGTTCCAGCAGGGCCAGGCGCTCCTTCTCCACCTGCTCCAGCTCCGACTCGACCTTCTCGGCCGCCTCGATCTGCTTCTCGATCTTCTTCTGCGCCGTGGCCTTGGCCTTGCGGCCCGCCTCCAGCTTCTTCCACTGGGCGTCCGCGTCCCGCGCGTACTGCTCCAAGTCCTGCTGGGTGCGGCTCATCTCCCCCAGCAGTCCCTTGGCCGCGTGCTCGCCCTGCCGCACCCGGCCCGCGCCGTCGAGGAAGTCCTGCGGATCGTCGCTCAGCACGAGGTGGGCCTCGGGCGGGAGCCCTCCGCCGCGGTACTGGGCGGCGGCCGCGGCGCCCGCGCGCTCCTTCAACTCGTCCAGCTTCTCCCGGCCCTTGACGATCTTCTTCGCCAGCCGGACGATCTCGGCGGACTGCTGCCGGGCCTTCTCCTCGGCGGCGTTGTACTCCTCGGTGGCGACGGCCGCCGCACGGTAGAGCCGGTCCAGCTTCTTGCGTACGGCTTCGAGTTCCTCGTCCTGGTCGCCGACCACGGTGACGCTCGCGGTCGTGCCCGGGGGCGGCGGGGGAGTGGGGGCCGCGAACGCCGTACCGGGAACCGCCAGTACGGTGACCGCGCAGACCACGGCCACGGCCGCCGCCGGCAACCCGCGCTTGCCCGTCCCCATCACGCCACCCCCGCCTGTTTAACCGTCAGTAACATGCAGTCGCCGGGTGGATGCTGCCATGCCGGCGCGCGAAACGACAGGGGGAGCGCTCCGCGCCTCTCCCGGCCGGGCGTTCACCGGCACGACGATCGCCCCGCCGGTGTGACGAACGACTCACGGAGATCGTTCCCGCCGCCGGGTCAGCCCCGCGGCGCCAATGCCGCCCACCGCACCGTCACTTCCCCCTGCCGCCACCGCGCCGGTCCGTCCGTCACCGGCCAGCCGGCCGTGAGGTCCCGTACCGCCCGGATCCAGCGCTGCCGGGCGCCGTACGCGGCGTAGGGCGCGGCGGCGGCCCAGGCGCGGTCGAAGTCGCGCAGGAAGGCGTGCACCGGTTCGCCGGGGACGTTGCGGTGGATGAGCGCCTTCGGGAGCCGTTCCGCCAGGTCCGAGGGGCGGTGCAGCGAACCGAGCCGGGTCGCGAAGGTGACGGTGCGCGGCCCCTCGGGGCCGAGCGCGACCCACACGTGCCGGCGCCCGATCTCGTCGCAGGTGCCCTCGACGAGCAGCCCGCCGCGCGAGCCGGTCGCCGGGTCGGCCGGTGCGAGCCGCGCGCACAGCCTCCGCCACACGGCGGCGACCTCCGCCTCGTCGTACTGGCGCAGCACGTTCGCCGCGCGGATCAGTACCGGCCGTCCCAGGACCGGCACCTCGAAGCCACCGCGCAGGAAGACCAGCCCTTCGCGCTGGTACGGCCGCGCGGCCGCGACCCGGGCCGGTTCGATCTCGACGCCCGCCACGCGCGTGCGCGGCGCGACGGTGCGCAGCCGGTGCAGCAGCTCGACCGGTGTCCAGGGGGCCGCGCCGTAACCGAGGTCGACGGCGACGGGATCCTCCGCGCGGCGCAGTTCCGCGCCGTGCGCGGCCGCGATCCAGCGGTCCATGCGGCGCAGCCGGTTGGGGTGGGTGGTCCCGCGCGTCACCGTGCCGACGACGGCACGGGGAACGGCGCGGAGGGTCATGGGAACGAGGGTAAAGGGGGCCTGGCGCGTTCCTCACGCGGTGTTCCGATACCGGTACCGGTACCCGTATCGCCGCACGGGGAGACGCGTCGCTCGCTCGAACGGTTGAGCGAACGCGGGTAATGGTTCGGCAAAAACCCGCATCGGGGAGGTCGTCCGGAAATGGGAGCACCGCCTTCCGCTGTTGACGCCCCCCGAGGGCACGCACACCCTCCGCATGCCATGCCCGCAGCGAGGAGGAACGCCACGTGAGCCAGTACATCGCGAGGCTCGGGCGGCGCTCCCCCGCCGCACCGCCGAGGCTGCGCCTGCACCGCAGGCCCCGCCGCGTGGCGATGCTCTCCGTGCACACCTCCCCGCTCCACCAGCCGGGCACCGGCGACGCCGGCGGCATGAACGTCTACATCGTGGAGCTCGCCCAGCGCCTCGCCGCGATCAACATCGAGGTCGAGATCTTCACCCGGGCGACCTCCGCCGCCCTCCCGCCCAGCGTCGAGCTCGCCCCCGGCGTCCTCGTCCGGCACGTCGACGCCGGCCCCTACGAGGGACTCGCCAAGGAGGAGCTGCCCGCCCAGCTGTGCGCCTTCACCCACGGCGTGATGCAGGCCTGGGCCGGACACCGCCCGGGCCACTACGACCTGGTCCACTCCCACTACTGGCTCTCCGGCCACGTCGGCTGGCTGGCCGCCCAGCGCTGGGGAGTCCCCCTGGTCCACGCCATGCACACCATGGCCAAGGTCAAGAACGCCAACCTGGCCGACGGCGACACCCCCGAGCCCGCCGCCCGGGTCATCGGCGAGACCCAGATCGTCGCCGCCGCCGACCGGCTGATCGCCAACACCGAGGAAGAGGCCGATGAACTCCTGCGGCACTACGCCGCCGACCCGCACAAGGTCGCCGTCGTCCACCCCGGCGTGAACCTGGACCGCTTCCGCCCCGCCGACGGCCGCGCCGCCGCGCGCGCCCGCCTCGGCCTGCCGAGCGACGCCCTGATCCCCCTCTTCGCGGGCCGCATCCAGCCCCTCAAGGCCCCCGACGTCCTCCTCCGCGCGGTGGCCGCCCTGCTCGACGAGCGCCCCGAACTGCGCTCCCGGATCTGCGTCCCCGTGGTCGGCGGCCCCAGCGGCAGCGGCCTCGCCAGGCCGGAGGGCCTGCAGAAGCTCGCCGCGCGGCTCGGCATCGCCGACGTGGTCCGCTTCCACCCGCCCGTCGGCCAGGAACAGCTCGCGGACTGGTTCCGCGCGGCGTCCGTGCTCGTCATGCCGTCCTACAGCGAGTCCTTCGGCCTGGTCGCCATAGAGGCACAGGCCGCCGGCACCCCGGTGCTCGCCGCCGCGGTGGGCGGGCTCCCGGTCGCCGTCCGGGACGGACGGACCGGTTTCCTCGTCCAGGGCCACGATCCACGCGCCTACGCGCGCGTGCTGCGCGACTTCGCCGACCACCCGCACCTCGCCGCCCGCATGGGCGAGGCCGCCGCCCGGCACGCCCAGTCCTTCGGCTGGGACACCGCGGCCGCCGCCACGGCCGACGTCTACACGGCCGCGACCCAGGCCCACCGCCGTCACGTACGCTCGCACCATGGCTGACAACGCAGCGGAAACGGAGCGGGCGGCGCAGGTCATCGAGGGCGTGGTGAAGGACGCCGGACTGGAGTGGGAGAACCCCGCCCCCGGCAACTACGTCGTGAAGCTCCCCGGCACCCGCAAGCTCTCCACGACCGTCTCCCTGATCGCGGGCCGGCACACGCTCTCCCTCAACGCCTTCGTCATCCGTCACCCCGACGAGAACGAGGCCGGCGTCCACCGCTGGCTCCTGGAGCGCAACCTCAAGCTGTTCGGCGTGAGTTACGCCGTCGACCCGCTCGGCGACATCTACGTCACCGGCCGCCTGCCGCTCTCCGCCGTCACCGCGGAGGAACTCGACCGCCTCCTCGGCCAGGTCCTCGAGGCCGCCGACGGCAGCTTCAACACCCTGCTGGAACTCGGCTTCGCCTCCGCGATCCGCAAGGAGTACGACTGGCGGGTCGCACGCGGCGAATCCACCTGCAATTTGGACGCGTTCACGCACCTGCTCCAGCGCCCGTCGCCCGGTAACGACCCGGGGTGACCCCCACCAGCTTCCGGAAGTGCCGGGTGAGATGCGCCTGGTCGTAGAACCCGGCGGCGACCGCGGCGCCGCCCGGTGACCGCCCCTCCAGCAGCAGCCGCCGGGCCCGCCCGACCCGGCGGGACGTCAGGTACTGGTGCGGCGCGATGCCGTACGCCCCGCTGAACGCCCGTACGAGATGGGCCGGATGGGCGGACAGCAGCCTGCCCGCCTCCTGAAGCGTGAGGCCGTCGACCACCCGCTCGTCGAGCAACTCCCGCAGCCGGCGGGCGAGTACCGGGTCCCGCCGGGGCGACCGCGCGGCTTCCCGCGACCGCAGATGCTCCCGCAACCGCTCCCCGACCAGCGTCAGCCTGCTCTCCGCCTCCAGTTCGTCCCCGGGCCGCAGGAGCGCGGAGTGCACCTGCCCGACGCGCCGCCGCAGCAGGGGGTCGCGCAGATCGGGCCGGTCGACGGCGGCCCCGATGAGATCGTCGCCCAGCCGGCTGGTGTCGAGGTACAGCACCCGCTTGCGGAAGCCGCCGGCGGTGGCGGGGGCGCCGTTGTGGGGGACGTGCGGCGGCAGCAGGGACACCGTGTCGTGCGGGGTGCCGTGCTCGTGCCGGTCCAGGTCGTACCGGACGGCGCCGTCGTCGACGATGAGCAGCGTCCAGGCGTCATGGACGTGCATCGGGTAGGCGTACTCGGTGAAGCGGGCGTGGAACACCTCGACGACGCCCGGCACCCGGGGCCGCCAGGCGGACACCGTCGCCCCTGAGGTCGCCTGGGAGGGCATGCAAACAACGTACAAGACGCCGGCGCCGCCGGGTCGGCAGTCTCACCCCATGAGCACGAGCACCCGCTTCGACACGAAGATCGCCGTCCTGCTGCGCGAGGACCTGGAGCCCTGGCAGCGCCTCAACGTCACCGCCTTCCTGGTCAGCGGCCTGGGCACGCAGTTCCCCGAGGTGATCGGGGAGGCTTACGAGGACGCGGACGGCGAGCGGTACCTGCCGATGTTCCGCCAGCCGGTCCTGGTCTTCCAGAGCACGAAGGAGGTCCTGAAGGCGGCCCACGCGCGTGCGCTGAGCCGCGCCGTGCCGCGCGCCGTCTTCACCGGCGACCTGTTCGCCACGGGCCACGACGAGGCCAACCGCGCGGCGGTACGCGCCGTCGGCACGACGGACCTGGACCTGGTCGGCCTGTCGGTCCACGGCCCGAGGAACACCGTGGACAAGATCCTGAAGGGCGCCAGGATGCACCCGTGACACGGGTTCCGGCTCAGGCCTTCCTGACGGCGATCGTGTCGGATACCAGTCTTTCGAGCGTTCCCCTCGACGGGCGATCAGTGCGAAACGGACGTAGCGTCGGAGCGGACACACGGTCGAGCGGTGCTGTGCCACAGGCGCAGTCTCCGTATCCCGTGTCCGTCGGTTCCCCTTCCCCACCGACAGGAGAAGACGGCCCATGGCCACAGCATCTGAGACCCCGGTACTGGACACCCTCGTCGCGATGACGGTCGACTCGGTCGAGCGGTGCGGGCTGGACCAGGAGACGTTCATGCTCACCCGCATCGCGGCCCTCGCCGCGTCGGACGCCCCGCCGATCTCCTACATCGCGCACATCGACCCGGCCATCCAGTCCGGGATGACGGCCGAGAAGGTGCAGGACGTCCTGGTCGCCATCGCCCCCGTGGTGGGTACGGCCCGCGTCATGACGGCCGCGGCGAACATCGCCAAGGCCCTCGGCATCACGATCGCCGTCGCCGACGCCGAGACGGAGGGCCGCGCGTAGGGACGCACGGCAGTACGGCGGCCGTCGCGGATCCCGCGGCGGTCGCCGTGTCAGCGTGCGCAGACCACGCTGATCAGCGTGAACGACGCGTAGAACGGCCCCTCGGAGAGACCGGCGAACCAGTCACGGCCGCGGGCCGGGTCGATGTGGCCCCCATCGATGGCCTTCTGCAGATTGCGCCCCAGGCCCAGCATGTGGTCCGCCTCCCGGAAGTCCAGGAAGACAGGGGTCACGGCACTCACGTCCTCGACGCGGAAGCCCGCCCGTCCGGCGAGGCGGGCGAGGCGGCGGCCGATGGTCGCGTGACGGACCACCTCCGCCGTGGTGAAGCGGGTGAAGGCGCGGCTGGTGTCGAGATCCTCGGAATCGACCACCAGCGTGTCCCAGTCGGGTTCCGCGAGGCCGATCCGCGCGCCGGGCCGGGTGGCGCGACGCAGTTCCGCGAGGACGCCGGACGGTTCGGCCACGTGCATGAGCACGCGGTCGACCTTGGCGCGGTCCACCGTCCCCGGCTCGACGGGAAGCGTGTGGGCGTCCCCTTCGCGGACCTCCACCCGCCGCAGCTCCGCCGTGCGCGCCCGGGCCTGCTCCAGCATCGCCGGGTCCCGGTCCACACCGATCACGGTCCCTGTCTCACCGACGCGTTCCGCCAGCGCGGGCAGATCGGTGCCGGGTCCGCATCCGACGTCCAGGACGGTGAGCCCTGTCTCGATGTCCAGGGCTTCGAGGAGTCGCTGCTTGTAGGCACGGCCGGTGTGGCCGGCGGCCGCTCGCAGCATGTAGGCGGCCTGATCGGGGCGGGGTACACCGAGAGTCGTCGACATGCGCGCAAGTCAACCACCTGCTTCATCCCTGTGCTCAGCCGTGACGAAATCAGCCCGAGGGGCGCTTGAGGAGGCCCAGGCCGGAGGCGCCGTCCTCCGATACGGCTCGCAGGCGGGTGCGTGCCTGTGCGCGGTGCCGGCACTCCAGCACCTCACGCAGCGCGGCGTTCACCGTCTCCGCCTTGGTGCCCGTGCCGAGTGCCTTGGCCACGTCGCACACGAGCTCATCGTCCAGTTCGAGCACGGTACGACTCACTGCTCCCACCTCCTGGACCGCCCGTCAGGGCCACGTTCGTTCAATACGGTCGTGCCGCACGGCGTAGGCCGCTGGTCCGCCCCTCGCGACGGCCCGGTGGATCGCGTCTTCGTGCGCGACGAGCCGTTCGACCATGTCGAGGGCGCGTAGTTGCTGGTTGTCGAGGTAGAAGAGCACAGCCTGGCGGTCCAGCACGGGCCGGATCTCCAGGTCCCGGGTCTTGATGCGCCCGTCCTTCGAAAGCGGTACCCAGGACCGATCGAGGCCGTGAGCGATCCACACCTCGTCCGCGATGTCCTGCCCGTCATCCGGGAAGACGTCCCCGATGCGGTGGACCTCCCACCCGGCGGCCTTCAGCCCTTCCGCGACACGACGCCCGAGATTGCGGTCGAGGAAGAACTCAGGCGGCAAGGTGCACCACGGCCCGGCACAGTTCGTCCACTTGCTCAGGCGTCATGTCGTAGTCGTACGCGATGTCCTCGACGCTCTCCCCGGCCTCCCACAGGTCGCTGATGGCCTTGACGGCGACCCGGTTGGCGGCGACCACGGGCAGACCGTGTCCGAACCTGGGGTCGATCACGACGGGGACGGAGTCCGGGTACTGCCTCAACCGCAGGCTGGAGGGGAAGTCGTCGCCCGGCTCCCATGTGAGGTAGCGGAGGTAGTCGGAGACTACTTCCTGGATGGGGACTTGGCCGTCACGGGCTCTGCGGAGGTCCCCCCAGCCGTGTTCGATGAAGATGTCCACGCCGTCCGTGGCTACCCTCTTGGAGACGAGGCCGTACGGAGTGTCGAAGGCATCCCGCACGGCAGCGGCCGCCTCCCTGATCTCGCTCATGCGCAGCCCAAGAGAGCGCAGCGACCGCAGAACGTGTGCCTCGGCCACCGCGATGAAAGGCACGGAGGGCTGTCCCTTCCGTACCGGCTCCACCTGGTGGACCAGCGGTGCTCCGGCGGCCTGACCCCTCAGCCACGAGGTGAGAGTCGACTGCGGGATCTCGAGGTAGGAGGCCGTCTCCGCGGGCGTCAGAAGGCCGTCCGTGAACCTGTCGACCATGCCCCACCTCCTCTTGACGCCGGGTTTTGCATCGTCGCATACCCAGCCTCCCAGCTGAGGGCGCATCGCACACCCGGCCACTGGCTCAGGCCGCCGCACGGAAACGGACCTCCGATCGGCAGTCACGGCAGTGGCCGGGGGCCGGGGCGCGGAACGCGCGGTCGCAGCCGTCGCACGTCTGGAAGGGCAGGACGGCCGGGGGCACCTCGCGGTGTGTCGGCGCGGGAGGCGGGGGAGCGGGCAGTGGTGTCTCGCGCAGGCGGAAGGCGAGGATGGCTGCCGGGCGGGCGTGCAGCCGGTCGGGGAGGCTCGCGGTCAGCAGCTTGATGATCTGCACCGGCGCCATGCCCGCCGCCAGCCACTCGGACACGGCCGGCGCCAGCCGTGCGGCCTCCTGTACGGACAGGAGGAGACGGGGGTCGATCCGGCGCAGTGCGGCGAGTACGGCAACGGCCTCGGGATCGGCGTCGTCGAGCGACACTGGCGGCTCCGGATCGGGCTCCGGCTCCGGCTCGGGCTGTGGCGTCCGTGGCACGGTCGGGGCGGGTTGCTCCTGCGGCCCCTCGCGGTCCGTGCGCGGAGCATCGCCCGGTACGTCGTAGAAGTACGTCCGGGTGCGGATCTGCCCGGAGGGCAGGCGTTCGCGGCGGCGTTCCAGGTAACCGGCGGCCTCCAGCTCCCTGAGCGCCCGCGAGATCAGGATCTCGCCCTCGGTGAAGTGCGCGCACAGGGCGGCGATGCTGACGGGGGTGCCGGTGGGCAGGGAGAGGATGTAGACCGCGACGCCGATGGTGACCGCGCTGCCGCGTCGCTGTGCGAGGGCGTTGGAGATCACGGTGAAGTCGGCGGTGAGCCGGGTGCGGACGTGGATCACGCCGGAGGTCGGTGCTCCGGCGTCGGCGCGCAGGCGCGCGTTAGACTGCGGGTCAGCCATTGGGAAGGGTGTTCTTCCTGATCGGTCAGGCCCTCGATCGGGACGGCAATCCCGGCCGGGGGCCGTATTCGTTTGTGGTGGTTGCCGCGAACGTAGCCGTCCGCGTCCCGCGCCTGCAAGCCGGTCACCCGCACGAGTGACGCGGGCCTTCCGGCCGGGAGGGTGGGTGGGCGGGTAGTTCTTTCTCCCGGTTCTCTGGGGAGGTCAGTGGCCCACCGGACCCTCGCGGACGAGGAACCGGCGGGCCGGGACGACGCAGCCTGACCGGTGCCCGGCGGGCTCAGATCCGGTGCTGGCCGGACGCCTTCAGCTCGCCTATGAACGCGGTCCAGGCGCTGCCTCCGAAGCGGAGTGCGGGCCCCTGCGGGACCTTGCTGTCACGGACGGGGACGGCGCCGGGGAGTCCGTCCGCCACTTCCACGCAATCGCCCCCCGCCTGATTGCTGTAGCTGCTCTTGCGCCAGGCGGCGCCGCTCGGATCGGGTCGGTACTTTCGCGCCACGGTAGTTGCCCTCCATCGCGGACCGGATCATGTCGAGGGACATGAGCGGGGGCAGCGCCACTGCCCTGAGCCGATCGTAAATCACCTTGTACCGGGCGACGTTGGTCGGTTCCTCGATGAGTTGTCCGTAGTCCGAGCCCTCCGTGTAGGCGGTCTCCGAGCCGTCCGGGAGGGTCAGAACGGTCAGTGAGCCGCCCATGGCTTCATGGCCGCCCTGGTCGAACGGCAGCACCTGCACGGTGATGTGGCGCTCCGCCGCTGCCTCGACCAGTCGGTCCAACTGCGCCCGCATTACGACGCGTCCGCCGATCGGTCGTTTCAGCACCGACTCGTCGAGGATCACGCACAGCTCCGGTCGGCCGGGCGAGCCGAGTCGTGTCTGGCGTGCCATGCGGGCGGTGACGCGCTCCTCCAGCTGATCCTCGCCGTCGAGCAGGGCGTCCAGACTCAGCACCGCTCGTGCGTAGTCCTCCGTCTGCAGCAGGCCGGGCACGACATGGGCGGCGTACTGCCTGATCGACACCGCCCGTTCCGAGTACGCCATGAACTTCCGCGACCAGTCCGGAAACGTCTCCCGGTACACGTACGGCCACAGCTCCACGAGCAGATCGTCCGCACCGAGGACCGCGTCCAGCGCCCGCGCCAGTTCCAGCGTCGGCTTTGCGCCGGACGCCCGCTCGATCTGGGTGATCCGCGTGCCCACCACATGAACCCGCGCACCGAGTTCCGCCTGCGTCAGTCCGGCCGCCGTACGGAGCTTGCGCACCCGTGTGCCGAACAGCGCCGCCATGGACGTACTGGGGTCAATTCCGTTGGCCAAAGGGTCACTTCCATCCCTTACGAACCGAAAGGTAAGGCTGTGTCACCTTCCGAGCGTAGGACGCTCCGACGACGCTTGAGCACGGAACGTGATGACTCGCGCACGTCGCGAGACGACGACAGGCAAGGGCGGAACCACCGTGCTCCCAGGAATGACGACGACCACCACCACGCGCGAGGCGCAGTTCCCCTCGACACCCCGTGGCGCCCGACTCGCGCGGCACCTGGCCGTGCGGTGGATGGAGGAGTGGGGATACCCGCAGGTGTCGGACGCGTCCTGCGTGGTCGCCCTGGTCGTCGGTGAACTCGCCGCGAACGCCGTTCAGCACGGCCGGGTACCGGGACGGGATTTCCGCCTCGCACTTGTCCACGGCGAGCCGTCGGGACTGGTCCGGGTCGAGGTCGCCGACGCCGCGTCCGGCAAGCGGCGGCCGCCGGTTGCCCCGCCCACGGTCTGCCCCGAGGGCGAGTCGGGCCGCGGCCTGTTCCTGGTGGACGTCCTGGCCGCGCGCTGGGGCTGGGAGCCACGGCATCCCGTGGGCAAGACGGTGTGGGCGGAGGTGCTGTGTCAGCAGGAGTGAGAACTCACGTACAACCATTGGTGGTTCATGCGCGTCGAAGATCGCAGTTCAAGTGTCCACGCACAGGACGCTTCTGGGACCTCGGAGAACCATGCCCTCCTCACGCACCGTCCTCGCCGCCGCGGCGGCCCTCGCGACGGCCCTCTGCACTCCGCTCCTCGTCGCCCCCGCGGCGTCCGCGGCACCCGCCAAGCTCGCCGACGACTTCAACGGCGACGGCTACCGTGACCTGGTCATGCTGGGCGGGACACACGGCAAGGACGGCCGGGTCACCGTCGTCTACGGCACGTCGACCGGCCCCGGCACCCGCGTCCAGACCATCCACCAGGACTCGGCCGGCATACCCGGCGCGGTGGAGGAGGGCGACCAGTGGGGCTTCGCGGCGACCACCGCCGACCTGGACCGCGACGGCTACGCCGACCTGGTCGTCGCCTCGCCCGGTGAGGCCGTCGGCGACGTGCAGATGCGCGGCGGACTGACGGTCGTGTGGGGCGGGTCCAAGGGGCTGGGCTCCGGCACCGTCTTCCACTCGCCCATCGCGCCGGAGTACGCGGGCTCGGGCGACTCGTTCGGTGAGGACGTCGTGGCCGGCGACTTCGACGGTGACGGCGACCAGGACCTCGCGGCGGTCAGCCACAGCCGCGCCGGTGTGGTCCTGTTGGAAGGACCCTTCACCCGCACCGGCGGGAAGGCCGGCTGGCAGCGCCTCGGCGAGGACTACGGCTACCTGAACGCCTCCCAGCTCACCGCGGGCCGGGTCACCGCGGATGCCGCCACGGACCTGTACATCCTCGGTTCGGACCTCGGGGTCGGCGACGGGGACATGGGTGCCTTCTTCCACCGCGGAGGCGCGGGCTTCGCCCGGGTCGCCGGCCGGCTGCCCGTACCCGACGACCTCGGCCACCAGGTCGGCGGCGGAACGATCACCACCGTCGGCGACTTCGACAAGGACGGTTACGGCGACCTCGCCATCGGCCGCGGTTACGAGCAGCCGGACGCGGAGCGGGGGTACGTCACCGTCCAGTACGGCGGTCCCTCGGGTCCGGACACCGCGCGCAAGCCGGTCAAGTTCACGCAGGACACGGCGGGCGTGCCCGGCGGTGTGGAGAACGGGGACCACTTCGGTTCCTCCGTCTCGGCGGGCGACGTCAACGGCGACGGATACGCCGACCTCGCCATCGGCGCCTCCGGCGAGGACCTGGCGGGCAAGCGCGACGCGGGCATGGTCACCGTGCTGCTGGGCCGGGCGGGGGGCCTGTCCGGCACCGGTGCCAAGGCGTACGACCAGGACACCTCCGGTGTCGCGGGCGGCATCGAGCACGACGACTACTTCGGCTGGAGCGTCAAGCTCACCGACTACACCCGCGACGGCCGCGCCGACCTGCTCGTCGACACGAACGACTGGCTGGACAACAGCCGTCACGGCATGATCCACCTGCTGAAGGGCTCCTCGGCGGGCACCACCGGTACGGGCTCGAAGACCTTCACGGTGAACACCCTCAAGCTCTCCTACACGACGCTGTTCGGCCCCTTCCCGCACTGAACCGAGGACATCCCTTGCGCAGCAGAACCACGACGATCACTCTCGCCGCGGCCGTCCTCGGCTGCGGTCTCGTCCCCCTCACCGCCGCCACCCCGGCCGCCGCCGCCCCCGCCAAGTACGCGGACGACTTCAACGGCGACGGGTACCGCGACTACGCCTACGGCGACAGCGTCACCGACGCGGGCTCGGACGGCTCCGGAACCGTCGGCATCATCTACGGCACCGCCACCGGACCCGACGGGCGCAGGCAGAACATCACGCAGAACAGCGCGGGCGTTCCCGGCGCCAACGAGTGGGACGACGGTTTCGGCAACGCCATGGCGGGCGCCGACTTCAACCGTGACGGGTACGCCGACCTGGCCGTCGGCGTCTACGGCGAGGACGTCGGCACCGGCAAGGAGCAGGGTGCCGTCATGATCCTCTGGGGGTCCGCGTCGGGTCTGTCCGGCGCCACCTCCGTCCCGAACAAGGCGCCCCAGAGGTACGGCCAGATGGGACTCGACCTCGCCGTCGGCGACTTCAACGGCGACGGGAAACCCGACCTGGCCACGCTCAACAACCACACGGCCCACGTGTACGTCGGCTCCTTCACCAAGTCCGGCTTCACCGGCAAGGTCACCAAGCTCACCAACGACGGCATGTTCGCCGAGCACCTGGCCGCCGGGAAGGTCACCAAGGACGCGGCTGCCGACCTCGTGGTCATCGGCGCGGTGGACGGAACCGAGCACACCGTCAGCGGGGCCTGGTTCATCCGCGGCGGAAGCACCCTCACCCGGGGCGCGACGTACAAGCTGGGCACCGGCGAGGACACCAGCTGGGAGGTCGACGCGCAGATCGCCGACTTCAACAAGGACGGGTACGGGGACATCGCGCTCGGTCACCCCAACGCCAACGGCAAGGGCGGCGTCCTCGTCTGGCGCGGCGGCTCCAGCGGCCCCGGCAGCGTCACCCGTATCAACCAGAACACCGCGGGCGTCGCCGGCGGCATGGAGGTCGGCGACCGCTTCGGTGAGCGGATCTCCGTGGGTGACGTCAACCGCGACGGATATCCGGACCTCGCCGTGGCCGCCCCCGGAGAGGACCTGGGCGGGTACGCCGACGCGGGCGCCGTCCACATCCTGCGCGGCAGCGCCTCCGGGCTCACCGGGGCGAAGTCGCAGTTCTTCGACCGCACCAGCTCGGGTGTGCCGGGAGGTCTGGAGGAGAACGCGAGCTTCGGCCAGTCGCTGCGGCTGCGCGACTCCGACCGCGACGGTTACGCCGACCTCTTCACGGACGACCTGCGTCTTCCCGGTTCCCCGGGCGGCATCACGACGTCCGGCATCCAGGGGACGGTCTCCTCCGGCTTCATGCAGTAGAGGGCGGTCCTTCCTGCGCCCCGCCCCCCGATCGCCGTCCGTCGGCCTATTCTGAGCCGCGGGCGGCGAGGGCCAAGTCGGTGGGCGAGGGACGGGGCGGGCATGTCGTTTCGTGGAGCGAATCCCGAGGATCTGGAGCAGTTGGCGAAACTCCTGGACGGGCGCGGTGGTGTGGAGGACCGCCTCGACGAGGCCTTCACCCGGGCCGCCCGTCTGGGGGTGAGCGGGCAGCTGGCGCCGCTGAAGCCGATGCGGTCCTGGACCCGCGACGAGGCCGCGGACCTGCGTAAGCGCGCGGTCCTCCTCCGCCTGGAGAACGGCGACCCGACGGCCGGGCTGCTGTGGGCGGGATTCACCGCGAAGGACCTGGAGAAGTACCAGGGCGAGGGGATCAAGCCGGAGACGTTACTGCTGGCCAACTCGGTTGCGGCGAGCGGCGATCCGAACGCGAAGGACCTGGCACGGCAGCCGGGGGAGAAGCTCGGCGACTGGATCATCCGGCTCGAGGCGCACGCCCTCGCGAAGATCCCGGGTCTGGAACCGCACGAAGAGACCCTCACCGAGTTGATCAAGTTCGGCAGCGACGCGTTCAACGTGGCGGCCGCGGTCCAGGTCTCGGTGGCGAGCGGCTTCGCGGGCACGAAGGTGCTGCTGGGCAACGCGGTGAAGACGGGCAGACTCGGGCCGATGAAGGACGCCCTCGCCGCACGCTGGACCGCGGCCGGGAGCAACCCCATCCTGCGCTGGGCGGGCACCAGGCTCGGCAACTACAACCCGCCCATCCGCTCGCTGGCCGCCCCCGGAAGCTGGCTCCCCGGCCAGCTCGGCAACATGGCCTCCCGCAGTCAGAGGTACCAGCGGGTCGCCAACGTGCCCTTCAGCTCGGGCTTCCTGGGCGACCGTTGGGGCGGCGGATGGGACGCGCTGCGCCGGCGCGGCTTCATGAACGCGAAGCTGCTGGGCTTCACGCCCAACCAGGCCATCAACTTCTTCGCCGGGTCGGACGACGTGGCCCGCATGTACGGCGGCCTGACGCACTCAGGGCAGGCGGTCGTCCGCGCGGGACAGGCCAACCTCCTGACGGTCGGCAAGGCCGGTGGATTCGGCGCGGCAGCGAAGACCGCCGGGCTGTGGCGTGGGGCCGGCATCGTCGGCTCGGCGGGTGCGACGGCCTTCTCCGTGGCCAACATCGCCACCATGGACCACGCCAAGGAGTGGGAGAAGAGCAAGGCCGGCTACCTGGCCAACTACGCGGAGGCCGGCTTCAACGCCTCCCTGACCGCGGCGATGGTCGCCCCCACCCCGCTCACGATCGGCCTCGCCGTGGGCACCGGCCTCGTCTACGGCGGGCTGAAGGTCGTAGAGCACTGGGACGACATCACGGAGGGCGCCGACAAGGCGGCCGAGTGGGTGGGCGACAAGGCGAGCGACCTCGGCAACGACATCGCCGACGGCGCCAAGAAACTGGGCAGCGCGCTGAACCCGTTCGATTAGCAGACGCGAGAGATGAGAGCCTTCGTCGTCATGGATACGAGCAGTGAGTCCCTGCACTTCGAGTTGTTGCCGTACAGGACCGCACCCAGGAAGCAGCTGCCCACGGCCGGGATCAAGGGCGACGTGGGGCACTTCGGGTCCGTCCTCGTGGAGCGCTGCCCGCTCCATCGGCCGCTCGACAAGGGAATGGACACCGCCCGGCTGAGCGGTCCCGCCTTCCCGGAGACGGTCTTCCGGGGGAAGCGCCGGTCGGGACGGCCGTCGCTGTTCAAGGCGGAGCTCACCCTTGACGGACGGGCGGCGGAGCTGCGGTTCAACGCCAGGGCCTTGAAGCGTGAGGACCGCGTGCTGCGCATCACGTACGACGGTCGGGAGTACGTCTACTCCTCAGACGGCCTGGGCAAGGCGAAAGTCCTGGAACGAGAAGGGATCCGGGTCTCCATGGCACTCGGTCGCCACATCCCACCGGCCGATATCGCCAGCGCGGGTACGGCCACCGGCCCGGTGGACGCCGTGGACCTGGCGATCGCCATCGTGCTGGAGGAGGTGGACACCGACGTGCTGACCCTGACCGGCGCCGCACTGTCCTCCCCCTTCGCCCTCATGCAGCACTTCTCGGACCGGGCGGAGTAGCGGGCCCCTCAGGGCCGCACACCCGACTCCCCCTTCTCCGGGATCAGCGCGGTCAGCTTGCGCCAGATCTCCCCGGCGTCCGAGCGGACCAGCTCCAGGGGACTCTCCGGTGTGACCTGGCCGGGCAGGATCGGCTCCTCCGGCTGCTCGCGTATCCAGTAGCCCCGGGAGCCGCAGTCCCAGACGGCGAGGCTGCGGAGCATCGGGGCGTGGGCGCCGTCGTGCTCCCCGTCCCAGGCGACGGTGACCCGCCAGTACGCGTTCAGGGCGAGGACCAGTTCCGTCAGAGGGGCCGCCGCCTCCGCGGAGGTACCGGCGCCGGAGAGCGCCGTGTGCACCGCGCCCCGGTCCTCGTCGAGTTCCCCGGACGGAGCGGCCAGGACCCCGAAGGCGGCGTCCAGGGCCTTCATGGTCGATACGACGCGCGGCGTCGCCGGCTGCTCGTCGGCGCCGCGACGCAGATGGACCATGCGGGCGAGCTCGAAGACGAGGGTGCTCGGCTCGACCGGGATGTACTCCGACTCCTCCTCGCCCGGCCATCCTTCGTGGACCATCACCGTGTTCGGCCCGACGACGACCCCGTGGTGCACGGGACCGGCCTCGCCGGTGATCTCGACACCGATGGTCAGGACGGGAGCGTCGAGAGCTTCGACCAACTCCCTCAGGAGCGGCGAGAGCTGCCCCTCCTCGCCGACGAGCCCCAGTTCCTGCAACTCCCCGAGAGACGGAAACAGTTCGGCGTCCGGAGTCTCACCCGCGGCGAGCCGGGCGATCACCCGGACATGACGATCAGCCAGCCGCAGCCGTGACCGGGAACTGTCGTAACTGGGCATGAACGCATCCTCCGTACGGTGGGCCGGCACGAGGCTAACCCAGGCGGAGTGACGTGTGCGGTCCTCAGGCGGCGCCGGGGAACGCGGAGCCGGGACCAGGTGCCTCCTCGGGCACGAAGGTCTCGTCGTCCCCGAAATCAGGGGACTGGAAGGGGTTGGTCGCCGGAGGCGGCGACGCCGCGGCGGAACGCCGGGGCTGCCCCTCCGGCGAGGAGAACAGCGAAGTCAGTTCGATGAGAGGTCTCTCTTTCGGTACAGGTCCCCGAAGGGGCCTGGTGTGCCGTGTCCGGGCACAGCGGTGCTACAGCTTGGTCATCTTGGCGTACGGGCTCAGGATCCGCGTCTGCGTCGAGCCGAAGTCGACGAGTGCCGCGATCCCCTCTTCGAGGGCGACGACCCGGCCGAGTCCGTACACGTCGTGGGTGACCTGGTCGCCCACGGCGAAGTGCTTGGGAGGAGGTGCCACAGCAGCCTTGAAGGGGCTGGTGGGCAGATGGCGCTTCGGAGCAGCAGATTTTGTCATTGAGGCCAGTATGCGCCCCCGGGAGCCCTGCGCGCTGTGGTCGCGGTCTCTTTGTTCGCGCCACCGGCGGCGCGACAGCGGGCGTGACGCTCGCCGTCCCCCGATACCCAGCAACAATCTCCTTGCGCCGACGAGAAGCGAGGCTGGAAGATCGCGCCAGCATCCTGACCGTATTTTTCACAGGGGGGTTCATGTACGACAGATACCGTGGCGCGTTAGTGGGGCTGGGCGCCGTCGCACTCTCGTTGACACTCGGTGCGCTCCCGGGCACCGCCCACGCGGCCGACACGGGGCAGACTTCCCGGGCCGCCGAGACACCACTGAGCCGGGAGGGCTACTGGCCCCTGGAGGCGGCACCCGGCGGCATCGCTCCCAACGTGCAGGCCGACGGGCTGCCGCTGACACTGAACGGCGACGCCTGGATCTACCACAACGAGGACATCTTCGGGGACGCCGCGCTGGTCGACCAGGGCGACCTCAGGCTCGACGGCGACGGTGACTGGGCGGCGACCTCGGCGGCCCCGGTCGGCGGGGACGGGAGCTTCACTCTCGCCGCGCGCGCCCGCCCGGCCGCGGCCGACGACCGGACGCAGACCGTCCTGTCCCTTCCCGGCTCCCACGCCGACCGCCTCGCGATCCGCTATCAGGCGGCGACCGGGAAGTGGGAGGTCGTGGTGTCCACCAAGGACAAGGCAGATGCTCCGCAGGTGGTCGTCACCGAGGAGCAGGCCCTGCCCGACGACGACCCGTACGGCGTGGGCGACCACCTGGCCGTCGTCTACGACGCCCCTGCCCATGAGCTCCGCTTCTACGTGAACGGGCAGCTGGCCAACACGTCCACCGCGGCGGACACGACCTCCTGGACGGCCTCGGGCGGACTTCAGGTGGGCCGCTCGGCGATCCGCGGTGAGTACTTCGAGGGCACGGTGGACGAGGTACGCGCCTACTCCGGCGTCGCGAACACGACGATGATCAGCCAGATGTCCGCCCTGACCGGACTCCCCGACCTCTGAGCACCAGGCGGGCCGAGCCTCCCGCCCGCGGTTTCGCCGCAGGCGGGAGGCTTGACCCGTTCAGGTGTGCGTGCCCTCAGGCCTGCGCGTAGGTGAGGCAGTCGACCGACTCGCGCTCGTAGCCGACGGTGATGGACGGGGCATGGCATTCCAGCCCGGTGTTGTGCCGGCAGTCGGCCATCTTGCAGGCGCCGACCCGGCCGGTGACGGACGGCTCGCCGCCCTCCATGTCCGCGCTCATGAAGGTCTCGCACACGGGGTCGCTGAGGTCCCCCACGGTGATCGCCACGGCGTGGCAGGTGTGGTCGTTGTTGTAGGCGCAGCTCTCGGCCGCGCATTCGCTGATGACCGGCAGTTGCATGACGGGTGTGGCTGCCACGGCAGGGCCTTCCTTCTCGAGGTGTCCGACGGACGGCTCACCGCGCCGACGTCCCTCCCCGAGCACCGTCACACGGCGCCACCGTCTGCTCACGGTGTGCTCCGCCCCCGCCTCCCACTGTCCGCGAGATCAGCCACGGCCGCACTCCGACGGCTTCGCCGATGAGCCAGGACTCGAGGCCGGGATCAACGACGCGGGAGTCGTCGAGGTGCACGGACTGAGGAAGATCCGCACAGCGCGGCTGGGCGCACGCCCCGGGGCCGGTGGACACGAGATCTTCGATCCCGGTCCCGTCCGGCGGAGACGGTTACTCGTCGTCGCACCGCTGGAGTACGTGCCTGTATTCGCCCGAGTCGATCAGACCGGCGAGCACTTGGGCCATGTTCTCGATGCCGGGGTCCCGGACGATGAGGCCATCGGAGCACCAGAAGTAGCGGCCGCCCAGGTTCTCACCGGTCTGAGCCCTCTCCTCCATCAGGCGCGCGACCTCCGCGACGGTGAACACGGTCGCTGTCCAACGCGAGCCGTCCGCCAGCCTGACGTCGACATCGACGTCGCAGACGGCTTCCAGGTCCTCATCCGGCTCAGGCAGGAAGGCCGCTTCGAACCGGTCCGTGCGGAAGCGGTACCAGGGTGCATCCCAACCCTGTTCCATGCCCTCGGGCTTCGCGCTGTCGGTCATCCGAGGAGTATTCCGACCCGCCCCGGAGGGCTCAACCAGGTTTCCCGGCAGGCGGCTACGCCGTGCCCACAGGAGGGCAAAGCGGCTCCTGGCTTCAGGAGCCGTGGTGTTCGGCGAGCAGCCGCTTGCGATGGCTTCTGCGGCGGTAAGCGGTGACGAGGGTGATCGCGACGCCGATGCCGACACCGAGCACCGGGAGAGAGACGGCCGGCACGAGCCATCCTCCGAACGTGACGAAGCCTTCGGGATCCCCGATGGCGTACTGGGACGGCACTCCTTGAGAGGAGCAGGTGACCTCGTAGTCGCCTGCCCGCGGCACGTCGATGTCGTGGAGCGGGTTCCAGGTCTCGTCGCGGGTGAGGAACACGTCGATTCCGGGACTGGTGAGACGGGGGTCGCCCGGACCGGTGATGTCGCACGCCCGGTGAGACGACGCAGCTTGATCCCTGATCCAGATCGCCTTCTCGTGTTCCGGATCGAGCCGCAGAGTGACGGTGTCGCCGTCGGCGAACCGGTTGTCCGTATCCACCGCGTTCAGGACGTTCTTGAACCGGTGCACGCCGATGGCCAGGCCCAGCACGATCAGCACGACGGAGATCGCGGCCGCCGTCGCATACCAATGACGCCCGGGCCGGAGCTTGTTCGCCGGTATTCGCGGCGACGGGGAGGGCTGCATCGACCCAACTTAGATCATCCGTGCTGACCGACACTCACGCGTCCTGGGCCGCTCCCAGCCCGGAATCCTGAGCGGGCACGACCTCCTCGACTGCAAGATCGTCATCGTGGCCGAGGAGTCCCTCGACGCCTCCTTCGTGGTGACCCTCCTCCCTGAGGACCTGGAGGACTGGGAGGAGACTTCGGCAGGGCTGGAGGCCCGACGGTTGGCCACGTGGCTCGACTCCGGGCGGACTCCTTCCCTGACGTTCCCCCCCGGGAGAGCGGTGGCCTCTCGGTGTCCGTGCACGACGGGCCGTCGACCGGAATCACGGTCACTCTCCCGTTGTCCGTACTGCCGCTGACGTGGGCCGTTGAGCAGCGCCACCTTCTCGCCCGGGTACGTGATGTCTACCCCCGTGAGGTGGTCGAGACGTCACCCCGTGCGTACGAGTGGCGGCGTGACCGCCACGTCTGACGGCCAGAGACAGCCCCGGGACAGCCATAAGCCCCCTACTAGCGAAGAAGTCGCAGGTAGGGGGCTTGCAGCGGGCGGGCTACTTCTTTTTGCCCTGGGTCTTGTCGGGGATCTTGGTGACCTGCGTTTCCCCTGCTCAGAGACGGCAAGGCTATGCGTCTGGTGGTCGTCGTTGGTCGTCGTTGGCTCCTGATGAGCGGCCTCGGACGGCCCAGGGACGGCCCAACTCTGTCGCATTCGACTGACGGCCGACACGCTCGATGCTCCCCGTCTGAACCTCAGCCGACGACAGTCAGCCACGACGGCGGGCGCGTCGACCGACGAGGCACGCGTGTGCCTCGCTACACCCCCACCCGCTCGGGCCACGCTGTCATGCCGTCGTCCAGAGCAAGCCGCGTCGGCGGAAGCGTGGCGGGGAGACCTTGGGTGATGACCTCTTCGTTTCGAAGCAACTTGGGCGTTGGTGCTGCACTACACTGGTGAGGCTCTCACCTGCGCCGATGGTTCGCTGACGTTCGCGCTCGTCCGCCGTTGTTCGTCGGCGTTGTCACGCAGTTAGACACTCACCGCGGATCGCGCGATGCGGCACAGCCGTGGCCGAGTCGGGGCTGGCTCAGTTGAGAATGGCACGGTGGACGTAGCTGCGGAACTGCGCGCTCTTACTGGCTCTCTGTCGCGAGAGGACGGAATCTTCGGCCGCGTGGTCGGCCATGCCGGCGGATCCGTTCCGGGACTCGTTCGACAAGTGGCCGCCGAGGCTGAAGAGGGTTGGAAGCAGTATGCAGTGGAAGGTGCAGTCGGCCCGGACACACCAGTAGAGATTGACGACGCACTCTTGCAGATCGACGCTGAGCGCGCAGCGGAGCTCTTGACCTACCTGGCGACCTACGACCTCGTGTTCCCGGGCCCAGCACGCCGGGACCGCGCCCACGCCCGTAGAGCCGCGGAACGTGTTGTCCGTCTGCTGGGCTACGAGGCCGCCTGGTACACAAACATCATTGACCTCTCACCCGGAGCACGAGCGTGGAACCCGATCACCCGGCATACCTTCGATGGGGTCGTTGCCGGGACCGGCGCGGCCTTCACCGTGGTGTTGCTGCAGGTAGGCGAGGACTGAGACCCGCTGACACCCTGCAGCTGCCATGTCAGACCGCGCGACGCCGCCGCTGTCCGCTGTCGTTGGTGTCAGCCATGGATGTCACCTCGCACCGGTTGGGTCACTTGCGACGCTTGCGTGTCTTCGCCTTGCGTTCGGCTTCCTTGCGCTTATCGATGGTGTACGACGACCACTCGCCACGGTGCAGGTTGCATCGCGATGCACCGATCATCGCCAGCCGCCGGCATCGAGTGCCCTTCTCCGTGAGAGCTCCACACCTGGACTGCGTACGAGCCACGTTTCCCACCCCCGGTCTCGACCGTCGTGCGGACCAGTGCAGGATTGCCGGGCACATGCCTCTGTGGAAGGCGCATTGCTCCGCGCAGCGATGCACGGTGGCCCAAGGCAGTTGCTCGGGAGCGCACGCTGCCCAACTCTGTGGTGGTGGGGCGGTGGGCCGCGTGCAGGGGCGCTCACTTGGGTTCATGGGAGGTCGCTCTTGGGTTGCAGCCGACTCGTGGTCTCGCCTGAACGGTCGTGAACGGCGCTGAATGAGACGGAGCGTGGGCCGACCCTTACGCCCTGGTGGTGTCGGTCCCTCGCGCCATCATCAATTGGAGAGCGGGGCACGTCGCGACGGAGTAGCTTAGTCCCGTGATCTCTCGCTATCACCTCAAGTGCCACGGATGTGGCGAAGCATTCGTTGCCCGGCTGGGCGTGGAACCGACCCGCAGAACCCGCTTCTATCTTCCCTGCCCGCATTGCGGACTGCCGATAAGAGGCTCAATGTCGGGCACTGAATTCCAGAACCACCGTGTCGACATTGAGTGCGAGGTGCTGAACGGCTCCGCGCCAGAATCTCCAGGCACACGCGTCGTGACTATCAATCCGTTTGTGCCATCGCGCTACGACGCCGACACGTTCACCCCGAACGGTGCCTTTCCAACGCTGACGCTCGTCCAGGCCCTCGGCGACCACACCTTTATGGAGTTCGAGTCCGAACGGCGTGCGGCGCTCGAGACGAGCCAAGTCATGTGGCCCAAGGTCCGCATGCTGTTTCAGTACTACCTCCAGGGCAACACCGATATGTTCGCTCGCATCGCACAGCAGCAGCTTGGGCTCAAATGGCAACCGAACACGAGCCACGAGCGAACGACTGTTGCTTACCAGGCCATGGGAACAGCGACGACGGTGATCACAGGGACCACGGGGACCACCAGCGCGCAGGTGATCAGCCGATTTTCGCGGAAGCACTTGGCGGCGATCGAACGACACAGAGATCACCTTCTGACCTTTCGACGCCGAGGGAAATCCTCGGCGATCCTGGAGCGAGATGTATTCACCGAACTGAACCGTTTCGTAGAGCATCACGAGTCCTGGGAGATGGGGCTTCTCGGGAGGTTCTTCGGGCCCAACGACAAGGGTTCCTTCGATGAACTAGTGCTCTACCGCGACGAGTTTTCGCTGGTGAGGGACCTCTACCAGCACGGATTCGAGCTCGCCTGTAAGTGCCTTTGGTCGCTCGTCGCAGCTCAGAACTCGGTGAAGCGCGGCAACCCTGACGACTTCGGCGACGTCCACCCCGACCGCGTACCCGAGAAGCAACGCCCCGGAAGCCTCGATAAGTTCGACAAACTATCCAATGCCTACAAGATCGCATATGTGGCACAAGTGCCAGGATGGGAGTCATTTGAGAGCTTGCTCAACAATCGTCGCCGGAACACGATTGGGCACGCGACAGCACATCACGACCTCCAGACAGGCCGCATCGTCAGCGATGAGAGCCCCTCAGGGATGACATATCTGGAGTTCCTCAGCGAGGTCCTTGGTGTCTTCGAAGCGCTTTCGACCCTTGCCCAGGTGCTCCGTGCCAGCCGTGTTGCTTCCTCGCCAGACTTCGACTCCTGACGCGAAAGATCATTCCGTTAGGAGTTCCAACTGATCATCTCAGGATCGACGGGCCGATGAATGGACGGGGCCTTGATGCCGGCAGGGTGTCAAGGCCCCCGCTCCATAATGTAACGCAGCTTGCGCCCCGAAAAGCTACTCAGAAAGCGTCACGGGCTCTATCTTGCAAGCGAAGCGAAGAATCTCCGTCGCTACATCTTCGAGTAGCTTGTCAGCGCCACTTGATAGATATGCAAGCCTCGACTGCTCATTGTCGAAGCCGAGAAAGATCTTTTTCCCTGCTGCACCTACAGGTTTACAGTCATGAGATAGTAGGTACCAGAAAGTGCGTCGACGCTTTCCTATCTCATCCAACACCTTGGGCCAGAGTTCTTGAATTCGTTGAAAGTCCTCTGGAGGTGGCGGCTTGCGTACGGGTGGCCAGGCAATTGGAACCGGTTGAGGTTCCTTGTTCTGGCCCGTTGCGGGCTGCACAGCCCCACTGTTCACGGACAGGGCAGGCCACTCTCCAGGACGTCTCGTCTTAGAAGGCGACCCCAAAATTTGCTGGCCGAGCTTGGGGTCGAGGGCGACGGATACTTTAACCTTCCATTCCAGCTTCAGGTCGTCGTTAATCACATGGTTGAGGAGTTCATCAATACCGGTCGAGCGGTAGGAATCCCTAGCTGCCTCGTTAGTGAAAGAGAGCTCCAAGGTCTCGCCATTAAAGGATGAGATCTTGGCATTTTGGGCAAGGATTATCCAGGCGAAGCGGCGCCGCTCCTTTACTCTTTCCAGAATGCCTTGCCACAAGATTTCAACGTATCTCGCATGCTGAGAATTTGGCGACGTCTCTACTGTCGACCGAGGGTGTCGCGCGGTTGGCCAAGTGACGGATCCGGCAGGTGCAAGGGGAGTAGACGCTGGATCGGTTGCTGCGGCTTTTCCGACCAGGCTGACTGTGGGCTCACTAGGCGCTGACGCCAATCCGGCCGACGCCACGAGAGGCGGTGCTGCACTAGTCTGCAACTGTGCAACGGTCTGAGTGAGTGGTGTGCCAGACGGTTCGGAAGGATCTAAGTGCTCACTACGTTGACCGCCTCCAGGGAGGAGGGTGCCTTCACTCTGAGATCGGGAGATACCGGGGAATGTTACGTGATTTTCCTCCGTGATGGTCCATTTTCTCGCGTGTCTGAATGAGTTCCTAGCCAACGCGAGTTTGCCGAGGGAGTTACGCACTCGCTTATGCGGCAGAGGGCGGGATTTGGAGCGGAGCGTGCTATATAAGTAGCTGAATACGGTATCCAGATCCAACAGATCGTGTGTAGAATCTGGAATTCCTTCACTGAGGAGCCGGATGAGTTCACCGGTGAATACCGTAAACCCGCTGCCGTCTTCTGCCATGGCAGCTTCTGTTTCTCCTGCGGCGGCGATGAGATACGTTCCCTCGATAAGGGCGTCATCGGCGATGCTGCTAGCAGGGTCCGTCATGGTACCGAGAGCACTGGCGGCATAGCAACAGTCGAGGATCACAATGCGACGGCTTGCTGTCGATCCCAACAATGTTTCTCGAATGTCGTTGTAATCGGTGGAGGTGTGTGGAGCCCCTGCGCGAGAGGTCGACCGAGTAAGGCGTAGTTCTCCCCTATTCGGCCCCTTTAAACCATGACCGGCATAGTAAACCAGGAGAGTATCTGATGCTTCCTCGACCCCATGCAAAATGGGGTCCACTAATTCCTCTGGTGTGCGAGGGTCATGCACGACAGTGCAGTGCTCCGGCGAAAGGTTCCATGAAGCGGAACAGGTGAGAATATCCCTCAGTGTCTCGATGTTGTTTCGCACTGCAGCGAGTTGCGGCAATTGCGTGTAGCTGCTCACGCCAATTAGTACTGCACGGGAGTCTTCAGGGCGAGGTAGGGCCACGGAATGACTACTCCTCGCCCAGTGAGCGGATGATGCGCTCAAGTGTTTCTGCGTCACTTCCCTCAATCGTCACGGATTTACCGTCGTGTTCGATTGTCACGCGAGGTGCACGGGCCCGAGTTTTCCTCCAGGCAGCGTACGTAACTGAGAAGGTAGTGATTTGCCAGAAGTTATCTGTGACCAATTGAAGCACGGCAAATGCGTCGGCTCCCATTGTTCCGGGTTGGGGTTGCGACGTCTCCCAAGACACCTTCGCATGCCGGCGAACGTTTGGATCCTCGAGAAGCCATGCGCGGAGTGAGCGCAGCTCTTCTTCAGCGCCCTGGCCAACCATACTGATCCGCATCACGGCCTCGGCCCCCCTGCCCCGTCAACTGGCGTAGTGGCAGTACAGCTTAGGTCAAGGTCCGTCCGTGCCGACAGTTCTCTGAGGAGCGGATGGGGAAGGCGCACCTACTCAGGGCGGTGGAGCGGCTTTGGGCTGGAGCTGCTTTGGCGCGAGTGATCATGGCCCCGTAAGCTTCCGGCGCGTCGGGCAGTCTGTGGACCTGCCCGGTAAAGCACGACGTTGGGGCCATGATCTTCGAGGCTCGCGCCAAAGTGGCTGCCTAAAGCCGCGGAGCCGACCGCCCCAGCCACGACGAACCCCTTCTCTGAGGTCAGGCGGCTGATTACTGCGCGCGCGGCACGGGCGCCGGCCGGGCTGGAGCGGGGCGGAGACAGGAGCGCAGGCCCGGCCGGGGGCCGGGCCGCGCGCGGCGAGCAGGGCGAGCCGCCTTGAACCAGTAGAGAAAGTTTGAATCATGCTCGGGCTGCTGCCGTGTCCGGTCCCGGTAGATGCTTGAGAGTTCGGACCCGGTTGACGGTTGCAGGGCTGAGCAAGCCTGGCTGCTGCTGGCGCGTGGTGTAGAACCCTGGGCATGGGGAGTGAACGGCGGGAACGGACCAGGGTGCTCGGGGCACGTCTTCGCGGGCTTCGTGCAGAGGCCGGCCTGACGGGTGCCGTGTTGGCCCAGCGGGCTGGAGTGGGACAGCCGACCGTGTCCAAAGTCGAGACCGGGCGCATGGTTCCGAGTGCCGATGTACTCGACAGGCTCTCGCGTGCCCTCGGCCTCGACGAGTCGACTGTGGGGGAAGTCCGGGAGCTCCTGGCCGCGGTGGAGGCTGCGTCCGACTCTGACCAACTGGCGGACGGCGCTACTTCAGTCGGCATGACGGTCGATGAAGAGGTTCGGTCCGCTCAATTGGTGCGGTCGTTCCAATGTGTCGTTCTCCCGGCCATGCTGCAGAGTGCGGAGTATGCCCGGCACGTCTTCGCGAGTGCGCCGACCGCAACGGCTGAGGAAGTCGGCAGGGCTGTTGCTGCTCGCGTGGAACGACAGAGCGTGTTGTACGAGCCGGGGCGGGAGTCGGTGTTCGTTCTGACGGAAGCTGTGTTGCGGACCTGGCCCGGTACCCCGGCTCTCATGCTTGCTCAGCTCGACCGGTTGCTGGCTGTCGAGAGTCTGAGCACGGTACGGCTCGGAGTCATCCCCTGGCGGCGGCCGGTGCCGGTCCTGCCGCGCCACGGGTTCACGTTGTGCGATCGGCGGGCCGTCGTGGTGGAGACCTTCAGCAGTGAGCGCGTGTCCGGCGATGCTGATGAAGTTGCTTCGTACGAGGAGACGTTCGGCCGCTTCGAGCAGGCCGCGGTCTTCGGTGACGAGGTGCGGGAGCTGCTGTTGCTCGTGATGAAGGAGTTCCGCGACTTGGGAGACGCCGTCACCCCTTAGAGGAATAATTCCTCACAATGCCTGGCCTGGCGGTCGCGCATGGGAATACTCTGCCGCTGGGCTGTCTAGCCCCCTAGATATAGGTGAGGAGAGTCCCATGCGTTCCAAGTGGTGCCGTGCCTTCCGTGGGCTGCCTGAGGAAGTGGCACATGCCCGTCATTTCATCGCTGCCCTACTGCAAGAACAGGGGCCCACCGACGATGCCATCTTGGTCGTGAGCGAGCTCGCGACCAATGCCGTGCGCCACACGCTCAGTGGCTCAGTCGGAGGCTGGTTCCTCGTCGTGCTTGGCCTCGGCGACGACCTCGTCCGCATCGAGGTGGTCGACCAGGGCGGCGACTGCGTACCGCACCTGTGTGATGCGACTGGCCAGGAAGAGGGCGGCCGCGGGTTGCGGATGATCGCGGCCTGCGCGAAGGACTGGGGCGTGAAGGCCTGGCCGGAGGGTCGCTCGGTGTGGGCTGATCTCGCGCGGGAGGGCGTGTGACCGTCCTCTGGTAGGCCGCGCCGTGTGGTCGTTTCACGGGTAGTGGCGGGTGAGTCCCCGGGGTGTTCCTCGGCGGCGGGCCAGGTTTTACGTGATTGGCGTTCGGTCGGGACGGCGTCTCCCGCCCATACCGTCTAGGGCCCTAGACTCCTGGTTACTGCTAGGAGGTGAGGTCATGTCGGACGAGCTGCAACGGATCATGGCGATTGATGATCCGTACCTGCTCCTGCGCGAGGTCACGACCCGGTTGGCCGACGCGCAGCAAGAGGTGACCGAGCTGGCCCGGCTCCGCCGGCGAGTGGTCCAGGACCTCCACGCGCAAGGACTGTCGTACGCGCAGATCGCCGCCAAGGCTGGCCTGAGCCGCGGGCGCATTCACCAGATCCGGCACACCGGTCCGGCGCCGGAAGGCGCCTTCCTCGGACGGGGCGCCGTCACGGTCGCCACTCCGCTGCGGCGTGACGACGAGCGCGGGCGCACGGTCGTCGCCGTGGACGACGTCAGTTCCGGCAAGCGACTGGAAGACCTGGCGCGGTCGTACGGGCTCGACGTCACGTCGGAACACGTACCGGTGAGCGGTGAGATCGACCTCAACCGGGACGGCCTGGTCGTCGTCTGCGGGCCGCGCATGTCTCAGGAGATGTGGGAGACGTACGCGCAGGATCCCGTATTGCGCTGGGAGCGCGCGGAAGACGGGCCTTGGACGGTGGTGGACCGCCGTACCGGCGCCGTGCACCGGTCGGGCCAGGACAGTGATCCGGCCCGTCCGTATGACGTCGGATACCTCGGCCGACTGTCCCGCCCGGACGGCTCCGGCACGTTGCTCGCCATCGCCGGTGTCCATACGCAAGGCTCCCTCGGTGTCGTGCAGCTGCTCGCCAACGACCTCAACACGTTGTGGGGGCAGGTGGGGGACCGCCGCTTCTCCACGCTGGTGGGCGTCGAGTACGACCCCGAGACCAGCGAACCGCAGTCCGTCGAGCTGCTCTGCCCCCTGTACCGGCACGACGAGGACACACCGGCGTGAGAATCACCCTCGCCTCGCTACCCGCCGAACCGGGCCGGCAGAACGAGGACTTCGCCGCTTCCGCTCCCGGCGCGGCGGTCCTCCTCGACGGTGCCGGCGTCGGCGGCGCCGAGACCGGGTGTACGCATGGCGTCGCCTGGTTCTCCTCGACGCTGGGCGGCCTGCTGCTGCGCAGTATCACCGTGCAGCCGGCCCGGTCGCTCGCTGACTGCCTGGCCGACTCCATCGGCCTCGTCCGGGCCCTGCACGAGGACAGTTGCGATCTGACCTACCGGGCCAGTCCCACCAGCACGGTGATCGCCGCACGGGCCGGTGGGGGAGCCCTGGAGTATCTCGTCCTCGGTGACTCCTCGCTCCTCCTCGCCGACAGGAGCGGGAGTGTGGACGTGGTCACCGACCGGCGCCTGGACGACGTAGGCAAGCGGCTGCGCGGGCCGGTCGACGCGCTGCCCACCGGCTCGCCTGAACACTCCGCCGCGCTCGCCGAGTATCGGGACGCCCTGACAGGGCTCCGTAACCGGCCGGGCGGCTTCTGGATTGCGGGTCCCGACCCGCGGGCGGCCGAACACGCCCTGACAGGCCGGGTGCCGCTTGAGTCGCTGGCATCCGTGACGCTGATGAGCGACGGCGCAACGCGACTCGTCGACCGCTTCGGCCTCGACGACTGGCGGCAGACCCTGACCGTCCTCGACTCCTCCTCCGGGCCGGACGAACTGATCCGCCGGGTACGCGAAGCCGAGGCCGGCGACCCCGACGGCCGACGCTGGCCGCGCGGCAAGGCACGGGACGACGCCACCGTCCTTCACTGGGCGCTGCCGTAGGGCGTCGGCGGGCGCCGAGACACACTCGTATACCCCCCTAGACAGTCGGGGGCGTCCCCCTGTGCTGTCTAGGGGGGTACTCAATTCACGCGGTGCCGGGCGACCGGTGCCCACAACCCAGTGAGGTTCTGAAATGCGTGTCATCCCCGTGGACACTTCGGACGCGACGCTCCTCGTTACCAAGCTGCCCGAGGTCAAGGTGAGGGACCGGCAGACCGGAGAGGTCGCGGTGGACCCGGTGACCAATCAGCGGCTCATGACGCTGGAGCTGGTGTTCATCGCGGCCGGCGGCTCGGACATGGTCAAGGTCACCATCCCGGAACAGGGCATCGGTGACGGCCTGGTGATGGGCGCACCGGTCTTCCTGTCGGGTCTGGTGGCCCGGCCCTGGGAGAGCGAGTTCGGCGGGCGGGCCCGGCACGGCATCGCCTACCGGGCCGACGCTGTCATGGTCAGCGCGGCTGCACCGGCTCAGGGCTGACGGCCATGGCTGACATCGTCCGTGTGTTGTTAGCGGTCCTGCTGGTCCTGGCCGCGCTGCTTGTGCTCCGCCGTCGGCTGCCGGTCCTGTTCTGGTGGCTTATCGGGTACCCGGCCGTCGCGCTGCGGGTGCTCACCTCATATCGGGCGACGATGGATGCGTGTGGTCTGACGGTTCCCGCCTCGGCCATCCGCCGGGCCACGGCCCGGGTGGTGGGGTGGCAGGCGGCTCCCGTACCTCCTCGTCACTCGCTGCCGTGGCCGACCGGATCCGGTCTCGTAATGCGGCTGCGTCTGGCGGCCGGGCAGGCGCCCGAGGACTTCACCGCCTCGGCCGACCGACTACGGCACGCCTGGGGCGCTCACGCCGTGCACGTCCGCTCCACCAAGCCGGGACGCCTCGAACTGCGCCTGGTCGGCTGGGACGTACTCGCCGAGGTTCGTCCCGCCCGGCGTCGGCAGACGAACGGCCCGCTTCGCCTGCCTCTCGCCCTACGGGAGGACGGGGCATGGCACGTCCGGGACTTCCGCACCGTGCCGCACGAACTCATTCTCGGTGCCACGCAGTCCGGCAAGTCCGTCTACCTGCGCAACCTGCTGTGTGGCCTGGCCCGGCAACCGGTCGTGCTCGTCGGCATCGACTGCAAATGGGGCGTGGAACTGGCGCCGTTCGCACCCCGGTTGTCCGCCCTCGCCGACCAGCCGGACCGGGCCAACGATCTCCTCGACGCCCTGCTGGAGGAGATGGAGGCACGGTTCCGCCTGATCGGGCTCTCGAGCGTGGCGGGCCCGGACGCCGTGCTCACCTCGGACGTGTGGGGGCTGCCGGACGATGTACGGCCGGTGCCGGTCGTGATCGTCGTCGACGAAGTGGCAGAACTCTTCCTTGCCGCGAACAAAGACGACGAGAAACGGCGGGACGCCATGGTCACCAAGCTCATCCGCCTCGCCCAGCTCGGCCGCGCGGCCGGCATCTACCTGGAGGTGTGCGGCCAGCGCTTCGGCTCCGAACTCGGCAAAGGCGCAACGATGCTCCGCGCTCAGCTGACCGGCCGGGTCTGCCACCGCGTCAACGACGAGTCCTCGGCGAACATGGCGCTGGCCGACGTCTCCCCAGAGGCGGCCCTGGCCGCGACCTCGATCCCGGCTGACCGGCCGGGTGTCGCCGTCGTCGGTGACTCCTCCGGCGGCTGGTCCCGCGTCCGCTCACCACACCTCACCCTCGACGACGCTGCGGCCGTCTGCCGTGACACCGCCGCCCTGGTACCGGAACTGCCCCGGCTTGACGCCTTCCGGCCCGTCGTCGCCACCGAGGCGACCAAGGCGTCCTCGCCCTCGGGTGCCCCGGCCGCTCGTCCGGTGACCGAGTAACGCGCTCCCCCTCCCACGGCCGGCGTGACCGCCTCACGCCATGTCCCTACCCCTCCCGTGCCCGAAACCGGAAGGAGTCTAGTCGATGCGTGCTCACCTGGCCCGCGTAGACGCCGTGATCGTTCAAGCCGTCATCGCCGGTGCCCTGTCCTTCTCCCACCTGCACGACCTCGCTGCAGCGGCCGGACAGGCGGGCTGGAAAGCGTGGGCCTACCCCGTGAGCGTCGATCTGCTCCTGGTGGCTGCATGGCGCCGGATGCGTCAGTCGCAGCGAGCAGGACAGGCGGCCGGTGGCCCGCGGCTGTGGTTCCTGATCGCCCTGGCCGCGTCCCTCGGCGCCAACGTCGCCACGGCCGGACTCCTCGACCTGGACGACGTACCGGCCTGGCTCCGCGTCACGGTCGCAGGTTGGCCCGCCGTCGCCTTCTTCGGCGGAACCCTCCTAGCCCACGCACCACACATTCAGGAAGAGCCGAGCAAGCCGGCCGCATCGACCACGGACGCGGAACCGGAGCCGCGCCCCGCCCCACCCGTCGCCGTGGAGGTGCCCGATCGGGACGCACTCCCGGCCCCGCTCACCGTCCCCGAACCTGTCGCCGCACCGGTTGCCGCTTCGACCCCGGCACCTGCTCAGGCCGTTGCCCTTCCGCCCGCCCTCGTCGACCGCGTCCGGGCACTGGCTGACGAACACCGCTCGACCACCGGCCACCCCGCCGATCCCGACACCGTACGCGCCCGGCTCGGCCTGCCTCCGTCCATGACCGCATCCGTCGCCGCACACCTCTGAGGGAGGAGCACCACCATGAACCCGCGCTTCCGCAACGTCCGCCGCATCGGCCCCGTCAACGTCGCCTCCTACATCGACCGCGGCCGAAACCGCCACCTGGCCGCCTGCACCGCGCCCCGCTGCGACTTCTCCGCCGAGTACGACAGCCGCGCCGCGGCCGAACTCGCCGCCCGCACCCACCGCTGCTCGGCCTGACAGGAGACCACCGCCATGGACGTTCCGCTCTGGCTCGCCCTGCTCGTCGTCGGAGTCCTCGGCGTCAAGCTCATCCGCCCGCCCTGGTGGCTCATCGCCGTCCTGCTTCTCGGCGGCTACCTCATCGCCGACAGTCTGCTGGCCCCCGTCATCGACACCGCCGTCAAGTAACCGCGAAGGGAGACCCGCTCATGTTCCAGCCGAAGATCCCGACCATGCCCCAGCCGACCGGCATGGTCACCCCGCCCACCGTCGTCGAGCCGACCGCCATCACTCCGGCTGTTATGACTCCGCAGCCGGCCCCCGTGCCCCCGGCGCCGTCCCGCCCGGCTGTCCAGTTGACCCCTGGTGCTGCACTCGCCCTCGTCGGCTGCGGTACCGCCGTGGTCCTGGTTGTCGGCGCCGTCCTGGTCTCCATGCTCCTCGCCGTCGCCATCACGGCCGCGTCCGTGGCCGTGTGCGCCGTCGTCCTCCGCTCCCTTCTCCACCGCCGCTGACCTCATCGCCTTCTGCCCGCCCGGCTTGCCCGCACTGTTTAGCCCCCTCGACAGTGCGGGCGGGGCTGATCGCTCCGACCCCCCGACTTCGCTGCCAGGAGGAAACCGCACATGCACTCCACGGCTCCGGCAGGAGCCATCCGTCATCTGGCGTCCCTCGCCCGGCACGGCGACCTCAGCGCCTACGCCCACCAGATCCAGCGCCTCGGCGGCTGCGAGCGGCCCGTACGGATGGAGGGCCACCGGCTCGACGTCCACGCCGCCACCGGTGAGATCGTCCGGGAAGTCGTCGACCGTGACCTTCCGGCCGGACAACTCCTCATCCGCTGCAACAACCGCCGCGCCACCCGGTGCGCCACCTGCGCCGAGGTGTACCGCAAAGACACCTTCCACCTCGTCACGGCCGGCCTGAGCGGAGGCAAGGGCATCGGGCCGTCGGTTGCCCAGCACCCGCGCGTCTTCGCCACCTTCACCGCCCCGTCCTTCGGCCCCGTCCACAACCGCCCCGGCGGCGGCCGGTGCCGCTGCGGACGCCTCCACCCGGACGACGACCCCGCCCTCGGCACGCCCCTGGACCCGGACCGCTACGACTACCGCGCGGCCGTCCTGTGGAACGCACACGCCGGGGCACTATGGGGCCGCTTCACCACCTACCTACGCCAGCAACTCGTCTCCCGCGCAGGCATCGGCCGCTCGGAACTGCGCCACTGCCTCAAGGTCTCCTACGCCAAGGTCGCCGAGTACCAGCGGCGCGGCGCCGTCCACTTCCATGCTGTCATCCGCCTCGACGGCCCGGACGGCGCCGAGGATGCCCCGCCGGCCTGGGCCACGACCGAACTGCTCACCGACGCGATCCGCTCGGCGGCCCGCCTCGCCGAGACACCCGGCCTCGTCCTCGACGGCCACGCGTACGCCTTCCGCTTCGGCGAACAGCTCGACATCCGCCCCATCCGCTCGACCGACTTCGCTGGCACCTCGGAGCTCTCCAGCCGCGCCGTGGCCACCTACATCGCCAAGTACGCCACCAAGGGCGCCGAGACCGCAGGCACCCTGGACCGCCCCATCCGCAACCCGATCACCGACCTGATCGGCTCCGGCGTCACCGACCATGCCCGGCGCATGATCCTCACCTGCTGGCACCTCGGCGCCCTGCCCGAACTCGAAGACCTGCGCCTGCGCAAGTGGGCCCACATGCTCGGCTTCCGCGGCCACTTCTCCACCAAGTCCCGCGCCTACTCCGTCACCCTCGGCGCCCTCCGCCAGGAACGCGCCGACCACAACGAAGCCCTCACCCGCGAACGTGCGGCTGAGGCCGGCCACCCACTGCCCGACCCGGACACCGTGCTCGTCCTCTCCCACTGGCGCTTCGCCGGAACCGGCCTGACCGCCGCAGAAGCCTGGCTTGCCGCTGCACGCAAGCCCGATACAGGAGCGGCAGGAGGGCCCGCCCATGGCTAGCCGACGCAGCACCGTCGTGGACGTGGCCTCCGAGCCGCGATCTCTGCCGTCGCGGTATCTGACTCCTGACGACCTCGTGGCCATGTTCGACCTGCCCAGTGTCGAGACGGTCTACCAGTGGCGCCGCAAGCGCACCGGTCCTCGTGGCTTCCGAGTCGGCCGGCATCTCCGCTACGACCCTGCGGACGTCCAGGCCTGGGTCGAGTCCCTGCGGGAAGGGGCTGCCGCCTGATGGCCGGACACATCCAGGATCGCTGGTACCGGACCGAGACCGGCCAGGACGGGAAGGTGCGCAAGGCCAAGACCGAGCGCTACGGGTCCGGGCTCCGCTACCGCGCTCGCTACGTCGGCCCGGACGGCACGGAGAAGTCCAAAAGCTTCCCCGACCGTCAGAAGCGGCTCGCTGATCAGTGGCTGGCGCACATCGAGGCGGACATGGCGCGCGGGCAGTACATCGACCCACGCGCTGCCCGGATCACCTTTCAGCAGTACGCCGAACGCTGGGTCACCACGCAGGGCGCCGACCCGAACACCCGAGCCTCGATGGAGTCGCAACTACGGCTGCACGCCTTCCCCTACCTCGGCTCGCGCCCGCTCGGTTCCTTCCAGCCGGCGCACATCCGCGACTGGGTGCGGCAGTTGCAGGAGAACGGCGTCCGCGGGTCGTATGCCCGGACGATCTACTCCAACGTGCGGGCGGCGCTCAGTGCGGCCGTGGACGATGGACACCTTCCTAGGAACCCTTGTGCCGCTCGGTCTGTCCGGCCGCCGACCGTCGACAACAAGCGTGTCGTGCCGTGGACGCCCGAGCGGGTCTTCGCCGTCCAGGCCGCCATGCCCGAGCGCTACCAAGCCATGGTCGACCTGGGCGGCGGCTGCGGGCTCCGCCAGGGCGAGATCCTGGGCGTGGCCGTCGACGCGATCGACTTCGACTCGGACACGCTCCACGTGGTCCAGCAACTGAAGCTGAGCCGCAGCAAGGCCGTGTTCGCGCCGCCGAAGGGCGGCAAGCTGCGGGACGTGCCCCTTCCCGGCCCCGTCGCCGATGCGCTCCGGGCGCACGTGAAGCGGTTCCCGCCGGTCGAGATCACCTTGCCGTGGAAGGTGGCCGACGGTCCTCCGGTGACCAAGCGGCTCATCTTCACCGGGCCGCGCGGTGGGCATGTCTGGCGTACGTCGCTCAACGAGGAGGCGTGGAAACCGGCGCTGGCTGCGGCCGGCGTCATCCCCGTGCCCGAGCGGGGCCGCCCATACGCCGAGTCCCGCGAGAACGGCATGCACGCCCTCCGCCACTTCTACGCCTCGGTGCTCCTGGACGCGGGCGAGAACATCAAGGCCCTCGCCGAGTACCTGGGCCACTCGGACCCGGGCCTGACGCTCCGCGTGTACGCGCACCTGATGCCATCCAGTCAGGAGCGCACCCGCAAGGCGATTGCGGCTGTCTTCGCTTGACCTAACGTACGGTTCCTGACCTCGTGATTTGTCGGGGGGTGGGGCGGTGAAATGGCCATCATGGATTTGACACTCCGCGTGTCAATTCACGGTTCGTGATTTGTCGGGGGGTGGGGCGGTGAAATGGCCATCATGGATTTGACACTCCGCGTGTCAATTCACGGTTCGTGATTTGTCGGGGGGTGGGGCGGTGAAATGGCCATCACGGATTTGACACTCCGCGTGTCAAACCTCGCCCCAGGCTGACGGGGAGGGGCAGGGGGCACGGCCAGGGGCTTGTCGCCAAGCTCGCCAGACGCTCAGACGGGTGCTTCCAACCCCCAGGGCTTCGGCACTTTAGTAATTCAGTGGTTTTTCGCAAGGTGTGAGGGGGAGGCTCGCGAGAGAAGCGCCCTCCGGTCGTCGATGGCGGCGAAACGCGGCATGAAGAGCGTCACGCCTGGTCTTTAGCTGCGGTTTTGCAGAGCTACCGTTAAGCCGATAAAGTCCTCTGCACCGCCGGGGTGATCAAGAGGGGCCGCCCATCGCATTGGACGGCCCCTCGCTCCGTTGGCGCATTCGCATCCACGACATTAGGAGTACTCATGGAACCTACGGAGATGGCTATCGTGCCACGTCGAGGTCTGCGTATCGACCTCATCCCCCGTGAGCTGCACATCGTCCTCATCTGTGCTGGCGGGGCGATGCTGGCCGTGCAGGCCAACGTCACATTGCCCGTCGCCGTCCTGATGGGCTTCCTGCTGTCGGTCCGCGTGAGGATCCGCCGCATCTGAACGATGGCGGCCCAGGCACGGCCCAGGCCCACAGAAGAACCCCCTCCTGAGGGGAAACCCACAGGTAGGGGGCTTCTTCGGTGCTGCTTACTTCTTCTTGCCCTGATTCTTGACCGCCTCGATCGCGGCCGCTGCCGCGTCCGGGTCGAGGTAGGTGCCGCCGGGGGTGACCGGCTTGAAGTCGGCGTCGAGCTCGTAGGACAGGGGGATGCCCGTGGGGATGTTCAGGCCCGCGATGTCGGCGTCCGAGATGCCGTCGAGGTGCTTGACCAGGGCGCGCAGGCTGTTGCCGTGGGCGGCGACGAGGACCGTGCGGCCGGTGAGGAGGTCCGGGACGATCGAGTCGAACCAGTACGGGAGCATGCGGACGACGACGTCCTTGAGGCACTCCGTCTGCGGGCGCAGCTCCGGCGGCAGGGTCGCGTAGCGCGGGTCGGTGAACTGGGAGTACTCGGCGTCGTTGGCGAGCGGGGGCGGCGGGGTGTCGTAGGAGCGGCGCCACAGCATGAACTGCTCCTCGCCGAACTCCGCGAGGGTCTGCGCCTTGTCCTTGCCCTGCAGGGCGCCGTAGTGACGCTCGTTCAGGCGCCAGCTGCGGTTCACCGGGATCCACAGGCGGTCGGCTGCCTCCAGCGCGAGCTGCGCGGTGCGGATCGCGCGCTTCTGGAGGGAGGTGTGGAGCACGTCGGGCAGCAGGCCGGCGTCCTTGAGCAGCTCGCCGCCGCGCGTCGCCTCCTTCTCGCCCTTCGGGGTGAGGTTGACGTCCACCCAGCCGGTGAACAGGTTCTTCTCGTTCCACTCGCTCTCGCCGTGGCGGAGGAGGATCAGCTTGTACGGTGCGTCGGCCATGGGCCCGAGCGTAATAGACGCCCCGCGAGGGCCGCGCGCCCTGCCCGCTTGGCGGACGCTTGACGGGATCTGTTAATTGAGTGGCCTCCCGCGCCCCTTCCTTCGTAAGTTGTGCTCGCTGCATCAGCCACTTACATCCACCACTTCCAGGGTCACTGGGTTCTACGGGGGGTCCCCATGTCGGTCGCCGGACTGAGACGTGCCGTGCGCGAGTCGGTCTCGGGGCTTCCCCCCGCGTTCTGGTGGCTGTGGATCAGCACCCTCGTCAACCGGCTGGGCGGCTTCGTCGCCACCTTCATGGCGCTCTACCTGACGCTCGACCGCGGATACTCCGCCTCCTACGCCGGTCTCGTCGCCGCGCTGCACGGGCTCGGCGGGGTGATCTCCTCGCTCGGGGCCGGTGTGATGACCGACCGGCTGGGGCGGCGGCCCACGCTGCTCGTCGCCCAGACCGCCACCGCGCTGTCCATCGCGGTGCTCGGCTTCATGCGGGACCCGGTCGCCATCGCGGCCGTCGCCTTCCTGGTCGGCATGGCCTCCAACGCCTCCCGGCCGGCCGTGCAGGCGATGATGGCGGACATCGTCCGGCCGGAGGACCGTATCCGGGCCTTCTCGCTCAACTACTGGGCCATCAACCTCGGTTTCGCCGTCTCCTCCGCGGGCGCCGGGTTCATCGCAGAGGTCAGCTATCTCGCCGGTTTCCTGATCGAGGCCGGCATGACGCTGGTGTGCGCGGTCGTCGTCTTCGTGAAGCTGCCCGAGTCCCGGCCGAGCGGCGAGGACTCCCCGGAGGCCTCCGCAGCGGGCGAGTCCGTCTCACTCCTGACCGTGCTGCGCGACGGGCGCTTCATGGGCGTCGTCGGGCTGTCCTTCCTCATCGCCGTGGTCTTCCAGCAGGGGTACCTGGGGCTGCCGGTCGCCATGGGGGAGGCGGGGTTCACGCCCGCGGACTTCGGCCTGGCCATCGCCGTCAACGGTGTGCTCATCGTCGTACTGCAGCTTCCCGTGACGCGGTTCATCGAGCACCGGGACCCGCGGCACCTGCTCGTCGCCTCGTCCCTGCTGGCCGGGTACGGCTTCGGGCTCACCGCCTTCGCCGGGTCCGTCGCCGTCTTCGCCCTCACCGTGTGCGTGTGGACGCTGGCCGAGATCGTCAACGCGCCGACCCAGACGGGGCTCGTCGTCCGGCTGTCCCCGGTGCACGGGCGCGGGCGCTACCAGGGCATGTACACCATGTCCTGGGCGGTCGCCGCCCTCGTGGCCCCGCTGATGTCCGGGTTCGTCATCGACCACTGGGGCGCCGAGTGGCTGTGGGGGATGTGCGCCGTCGTCGGCACGGTGGCCGGCCTCGGGTACGGGCTGCTGATGCGCCGGCTGCCGGACGAGACCGCGGAGACGGTCGCCGGGGAGGGTGCTCGGGCCGCCGAGGCGGTGCCCGAGGTCAAGGCCTGCTGAGCGGAGCAGATCCGGAGGCCCCGGCGGCCGTCACCGGCGCCGGGGCCTTCGCTCGTACGGAGTCAGCCGCACTGGCACGGGTTGCCCGACTGGCACCCGCAACCGCAGCCGGAGCCGCAGCCGCACGCGGCGATCAGCGTGAGGTTCCTGACCTCGGCGGGCTGCTCGGTCTCGCGCTCCTGCGTGGGGTCGGGCGTCGTGCCGGGAGATTCGGCCATGGGTCCCTCCTCGGGGCTGGGGCATGCGCACACCACTCCCCATTGGATGCCCGCACCCCTGGGCGCATCAACGGCGCATTGGGGCTCGTACGCGCCCGTGGCCGCCTCCGCGCACGCCCGCCGCCCGGTCTACGCGCACGCGCGCCAGGCCGGTCACGCGCACGCCCGCCGGCCGCCTCCGCGCACGCCCGCCGCGGACCGCGGTCAGGCGCCCTCCACCCCCGGCACCGTCTGGATCTCCGTCTGGAGCTCCGCCTGGATCTCGTCCGCGTGCTCGCCGGTGACCAGGTAGACCACCCGCTTGGCGACCGAGACCGCGTGGTCGGCGAAACGCTCGTAGTAGCGGCCGAGCAGCGTGACGTCGACGGCCGTCTCGATGCCGTGCTTCCAGCGGTCGTCCATCAGGTGCTGGAAGAGGGTGCGGTGGAGGAGGTCCATCGCGTCGTCGTCCTGCTCCAGCTGGAGCGCCAGGTCCACGTCCTTGGTGATGATCACCTCGGCCGCCTTCGCCATCAGGCGCTGCGCGAGCTGGCCCATCTCCAGGATGGTCGCGTGCAGATCGTGCGGGACCCCGCGCTCCGGGTAGCGCAGCCGCGCGAGCTTCGCCACGTGCTGGGCCAGGTCGCCGGAGCGCTCCAGGTCGGCCGACATCCGCAGTGAGGTGACGACTATGCGCAGGTCGGTCGCCACCGGCTGCTGGCGCGCCAGCAGGGCGATGGCCCGTGCCTCCAGCTCGTGCTGGAGCTCGTCGACCTTCTGGTCGGCCTCGATCACGCTCTCCGCCAGCTTCAGATCGGCGTCCAGGATGGCGGTCGTGGCGCGCCCGATCGCCGACCCGACCAGCCGGGCCATCTCCACCAGACCGTCGCCGATCGAATCCAGTTCCTCGTGGTACGCGTCCCGCATCAGGGTTCCTCTCGTGCGTCTGTCCGGGCTTCAGGAGCCGGGGCTCCTGCCCACGCTCCCACGGTCCGACTCCTACGCGTCCGGTTCCGTCACCCCAAATGAACCATCCCTGGCTCCAAGGTGAACTCTGAGCGACGAGTGTTCGAGCTCGCCCGCCGACGGCTGTGGGCACCGGCCGCGCCATGCCTAACCTGGGTGCATGGACGTGAACGCGGCGGTCGCCGCAGTGGCTGCGATCGCCGGAGTGCTCACCGGCGTCATCGCCATGCTGGCGTTCCGCTTCAGCGAGCGCGAACAGAGGCGCCCCACGCGTACCTCCCTGCACACGGACCTGGTGCTTCCGCCGGGTGTGGACACCGTGCTGTCCGTGCTGCGCTCGTCCGCCGTCGTCCTCGACGAGGCCGACGGAGTCGTCAAGGCCAGCTCCGCCGCGTACGCCCTCGGCCTGGTCCGCGGCGGCAAGCTCGCCGTGGAGCCCATGATGAAGATGGCCCGCGACACCCGGCGCGACGGCGAGATACGCCAGGTCGAGCTGGACCTGCCCCGCCGGGGGACCGGACGCGGCGAGGCCCTCGCGGTGTCCGCGCGGGTGGCGCCGCTCGGCTCCCGGCTCGTTCTGCTGCTCGTCGAGGACCTCACCGAGGCCCGCCGCATCGAAGCCGTACGACGCGACTTCGTCGCCAACGTCAGCCATGAGCTCAAGACCCCCGTCGGCGCGCTCTCGCTGCTCTCCGAGGCCGTGATGGACGCCTCCGACGATCCCGAGGCCGTCGAGCGCTTCGCCGGGCGCATGCAGATCGAGGCGACCCGGCTGACGAACCTGGTGCAGGAACTCATCGACCTCTCCCGGGTGCAGAACGACGACCCGCTGGAGGACGCCGAACCGATCCGCGTCGACGAACTGGTCGCCGAGGCCATCGACCGCTGCCGGCACCAGGCGGGTGCCAAGGAGATCACCATGGCCGCGGGAGGCACCGCCGACCTGCGGGTGTGGGGCAACCGGGGCCAGCTCGCCGCCGCGCTCGGCAATCTCGTCGAGAACGCGGTCAACTACTCGCCCGCCCGTACCCGCGTCGGCATCGCGGCCCGTACGGTGGTCCAGCCCGGCGGGGACCTGATCGAGATAGCCGTGACCGACCAGGGCATCGGCATCTCGGACAAGGACAAGGAGCGCATCTTCGAGCGCTTCTACCGCGTCGACCCCGCTCGCTCCCGTGCCACCGGCGGTACGGGGCTCGGCCTCGCGATCGTGAAGCACGTGGCCGCCTCGCACGGCGGGGAGGTCACGGTGTGGAGCGCGGAGGGCCAGGGCTCCACCTTCACCCTGCGGCTGCCGGAGGCCCGCGCGGCCCGCGAGCGCGCCCACCAGATGTCTCACCGGGACGACACCGAGGGCCTCGAGGACGAGGCCGGACGGACGTCCCACCCATCCCCCCACTCTTCCGATCCATCCGCGTACGAAACGCTTCCCTCCCCGGAGGTCCTTCCGTGACCCGTGTGCTCGTCGTCGAGGACGAGGAGTCCTTCTCCGACGCCCTGTCGTACATGCTCCGCAAGGAGGGCTTCGAGGTCGCCGTCGCGACCACCGGGCCCGACGGACTCGACGAGTTCGAGCGCAACGGCGCCGACCTCGTTCTGCTCGACCTGATGCTGCCCGGGCTGCCGGGCACCGAGGTGTGCCGCCAGCTGCGCGGCCGCTCCAACGTCCCCGTCATCATGGTGACCGCCAAGGACAGCGAGATCGACAAGGTGGTCGGCCTGGAGATAGGTGCCGACGACTACGTCACCAAGCCGTTCTCCTCGCGCGAGCTGGTCGCCCGGATCCGCGCGGTGCTGCGCCGGCGTGGTGAGCCCGAGGAGGTGACCCCCGCGGCGCTGGAGGCCGGTCCGGTGCGGATGGACGTCGACCGGCACGTGGTCACCGTGGGCGGCACGAAGGTCGACCTGCCGCTGAAGGAGTTCGACCTGCTGGAGATGCTGCTGCGCAACGCGGGGCGGGTGCTGACCCGGATGCAGCTCATCGACCGGGTGTGGGGCGCGGACTACGTGGGCGACACCAAGACGCTCGACGTCCACGTCAAGCGGTTGCGAGCCAAGATCGAGCCGGACCCGGGGGCGCCGCGGTATCTGGTGACGGTGCGCGGGCTCGGCTACAAGTTCGAGCCGTAAAGAGGCCTGGGGGTGAGTCGGCGGACGGAGTCCGGCGCAGCACTCCGAAGCCCGCGCAGCGGTGTGAGGGGTGCGTCGGGGGCGGTGTTCGAGCCGTAAAGAGGCCTGGGGGTGAGTCGGCGGACGGAGCCGTAGGCCGTCCCCCCCGCCGGGACGTCCGACGGCTGTCCCGGCTGTCCCGTGCGACGCCGAAGGGCGGAACCCCCGACCGGGGTTCCGCCCTTCGGCGTCGTAGGGCGGGCGGTCAGTCGCCGGCCGGCTGGCTCGCGGAGGCCGCGTCGGACGGGGCGCCGCTCTCCGGGGACTCGCCGGCGGGAGCGCCGGAGGTCTCCGCGTCGCCCGGGGTCTCGCCCGTGCCGCCCTCGGCCGGCTCGCCGGAGGACTCCGCCGACGGCTCCGTCGAGGCGCCCGGCGCCGCCGGGATCTCGCTCGGGCCCCAGCCCTCGAAGAAGTTCTCCGCCGGGTAGACGATCGCGCGCAGGTTCACGTCACCGGTCTCGCTGAAGGTGAAGGTGACCTGCTGGGCGTTGCCGTCCCGGACGGCCTCACGGCTGCTGGACAGGACGGCGGAGGCGTTGCCCTCGCCGCCCAGGATCAGTGAGCCGCCGGCCGGGACGGTGAGGCTGCCGCCCTTGGCGGGGGACAGCTCGGCGGTCTTGCCGGTGCCGGGGAGGGTGACCGACTCCAGCGTCTGGTCGGTGCTGCCCTCGTTGAACAGGGTGGCGGCGATGACGGCGGGGCCGGTCGACTCCAGGTCGGGCTGGGTGACGACGATGGCATTCTGGACCTTGATGTCGCCGACGGTCGTCGCCGCGTTGTCCGGCTGGATCTGCAGTGTCTGGGCGTTGTTGCCGGCCCCGCACGCCGAGAGCGAGGCGATCGAGAACGCGATGGCGGCGGCGGCGAGGGCGCCGCGTCGAAGGCTGCTGCTCACGGCGGCGGCATCTCCTTGACTCTAGCGTTTGGCGACCGGGTGAAGCCGCCCTAAGGGTCTGTCAGCGGCCTCAGGTTACCGAGCCGTCCCCACGCCGCCGCACCCGACCCTCCCCGAGACGTCCCGGGTTAGCCCGGGAAGGCGCGCGCGCGGCGGTGCGGTCACCCGATCACCGATGACGTAGGGACGCTCCGTACGGGCTCATGAGCCACAGCTGACCCATGAGTAAACGCCGTCACTTGCGCATCGTGGTGGCGCGCCATTCGCGTGAGCGCGCATTTCCGTGAAGGAATGATCGGGCGGCCGCGGAATTGATCACCGGCCGCCGATCCTCACACCGTGTGATCAATTTCGGATTCGGCCGGAACCCGGCTCAGCCCACCGAACGGAGTAGCGGAAGTCGAGCAAGCGGAACCCGACATATCGGGCGTTTCGAGCGCTCGTGCGGAGCTCCGGATGCGTGTAACGTGCGCGATTCGCTCACACCGGAGAGCCGCTCCGACCTGCGAATACCTGCTTCCGCCAGGCGTCCGAAGCACGTTCCTGTTGCTGTTGTCAAGCCCCGAGAATGGCCCTGACCTGCGAAAACGCCATTCAGAAGACGCCGTATCCGTGTTACCCTGGATAGCCACGGAAGGGGTACCTGTCACATGACGTTCAAGGTTGGCGACACCGTGGTCTATCCCCATCACGGGGCCGCGCTGATCGAGGCTATCGAAACTCGCCAGATCAAAGGCGTGGACAAGACCTACTTGGTGCTGAAGGTCGCCCAGGGTGACCTGACGGTACGTGTGCCAGCGGACAATGCGGAGTTCGTCGGCGTGCGTGATGTGGTCGGTCAGGACGGGCTGGACCGGGTCTTCGAGGTGCTGCGCGCACCGTACGCGGAGGAGCCCACGAACTGGTCCCGTCGCTACAAGGCAAATCTGGAGAAGCTCGCCTCGGGCGATGTCATCAAGGTCGCGGAAGTCGTGCGTGACCTGTGGCGCCGTGAGCGCGAGCGCGGACTCTCCGCCGGTGAGAAGCGCATGCTCGCCAAGGCGCGTCAGATCCTGGTCAGCGAGCTCGCCCTCGCTGAGAACACCAACGAGGACAAGGCCGAGGCCCTGCTCGACGAGGTTCTCGCCTCCTGAGGCCGGCCTCCTGAGTCGCGGCTTCGCCCGTCCGGCGCTCGGCGGAGCGCAGCAGCAGGCAGCAGGCCGAAGCAGCACTCAGCAGCAGCACTCAGGACATCGAAATGCCGCGGTGCCCGATGACGTCATGGACGTCGCCGGGCGCTGCGGCATGTTCGTACCCGGACACCGTCCGTACGCTGCACTTGCGCCATGGCGTGGGATGTGTCATCACTCACGTCCCCACCCCCGGCGTGCCGGGCTCCGGGCGGCCGGCCCGACCAGAGTCACGGAAGGGGCTGGTCAAGGCGTCACGCCCGGCACTTCCCCCGCTCCGGGAGCGGGGGTACGCCCAGGCCATACCCACGTAGGCCGAGCACACAAACCTGACAGGAACCGATGACTGACGATCCGCTCCCCCCGCCGTCGCCGACCCCCCACTCCGGCCGTCCTGCCGCCCGTACGACCGCCCGCACGGCGGCCGTCATCCCGGCCGCGGGCCGGGGTGTGCGCCTCGGTCCGGGCGCCCCGAAGGCGCTCCGGGCCCTGGGCGGCACGCCCATGCTGATCCACGCGATCCGAGCGATGGCCGACTCCCGCGCCGTGTCCCTCGTCGTCGTCGTGGCCCCGCCCGACGGCGCTGCCGAGGTGAAGGCGCTGCTCGACACGCACGCGCTGCCCGACCGCACCGACTTCCTCGTCGTCCCCGGCGGGGAGAGCCGCCAGGAGTCCGTGAGGGCCGGCCTGGACGCGCTGCCGCCCGGCTACGACATCGTCCTGGTGCACGACGCGGCCCGCCCGCTCGTCCCGGTGGACACCGTCGACGCCGTCATCGAGGCCGTACGCGACGGGGCGCCCGCCGTCGTCCCCGCGCTGCCGCTCGCCGACACCGTCAAGCAGGTCGAGCCCGCTCCCGAGCCCGGTGCGCCGGAACGCGTGGTCGCCACTCCCGACCGGTCCCTGCTGCGGGCGGTGCAGACACCGCAGGGCTTCGACCGGGCCACGCTGGTGCGCGCGCACGAGACGGTGACGGACAACGTCACCGACGACGCGAGCATGGTCGAACAGCTCGGCCTGCCCGTCGTCACCGTCCCCGGGCACGAGGAGGCCTTCAAGGTCACCCGCCCCCTCGACCTGGTCCTCGCCGAGGCGGTCCTGGCCCGCAGGAGGCTGAACGATGGCTTCTGAGCCGTACCCGCTGCCCCGGGTCGGCATCGGCACCGACATCCACGCCTTCGAGGACGGCCGCGACCTGTGGTGCGCAGGCCTGAAGTGGGAGGGCGAGGGCCCCGGCCTCGCCGGCCACTCCGACGCGGACGTCGTCGCCCACGCCGCCTGCAACGCCCTCTTCTCCGCCGCCGGTCTCGGCGACCTGGGACAGCACTTCGGCACGGGCCGCCCCGAGTGGTCCGGCGCGTCCGGCGTGACCCTGCTGACCGAGGCCGCGCGCATCGTCCGGGAGGCCGGCTTCCGCATCGGCAACGTCGCCGTGCAGGTCGTGGGCCCCCGCCCGAAGATCGGCAAGCGCCGGGACGAGGCCCAGGAGATCCTCACGGAGGCGGCGGGCGCCCCGGTCTCGGTCTCGGGCGCCACGACCGACGGGCTGGGCTTCCCGGGCAGGGGTGAGGGCCTCATGGCGGTGGCGACGGCGCTGGTCGTACGGGACGGCATGTGACATACGCCGTCGAAACCGCCGGAGGCGCACCCCACGGCCACGCGCCCACTACCCTGGTGTCGTGACTATTCGCCTGTACGACACCAGCGCCCGGCAGATCCGTGACTTCACCCCGCTCCAGCCGGGTTGCGTCTCGATCTACCTGTGTGGTGCCACCGTGCAGGCGGCACCCCACATCGGGCACATCCGCTCGGGCCTGAACTTCGACATCATGCGCCGCTGGTTCGAGTACCGCGGCCTGGAGGTGACGTTCATCCGGAACGTCACCGACATCGACGACAAGATCATCGCCAAGTCCGCCGAACAGGGCCGCCCCTGGTGGTCCATCGGCTACGAGAACGAGCGCGCCTTCACCGACGGCTACCGCGCCCTCGGCTGCCTGCCCCCGGCCTACGAGCCGCGCGCCACCGGCCACATCACCGAGATGGTCGAGATGATGCGCGGCCTCATCGAGCGCGGGCACGCCTACGAGGCCGACGGCAACGTGTACTTCGCCGTCACCTCGTTCCCGGAGTACCTGAGGCTGTCCAACCAGGAGCTCGACAACCTGCTCCAGCCGTCGGGCGAGGGCGAGACCGGCAAGCGGGACCCGCGCGACTTCGCGATGTGGAAGGCGGCCAAGCCCGGCGAGCCGAGCTGGGAGACGCCGTGGGGCCGCGGGCGCCCGGGCTGGCACCTGGAGTGCTCGGCCATGGCGCACAAGTACCTCGGCAGCGTCTTCGACATCCACGGCGGCGGTCTCGACCTGATCTTCCCGCACCACGAGAACGAGATCGCCCAGGCCAAGGCCTACGGCGACGAGTTCGCCCGGTACTGGGTGCACAACGCCTGGGTCACCATGAGCGGCGAGAAGATGTCGAAGTCGCTCGGCAACTCCGTACTGGTCGGCGAGATGGTCAAGCGCTGGCGGCCCATCGTGCTGCGCTACTACCTCGGCACCCCGCACTACCGGTCGATGATCGAGTACAGCGAGGAGGCCCTGCGCGAGGCCGAGTCCGCGTTCGCGCGGATCGAGGGCTTCGTGCAGCGCGTGACGGAGCTGGCCGGGGGCGTCGTCGAACCCGCGGGCGAGGTGCCGCCCGCGTTCGCCGAGGCGATGGACGACGACCTGGGCGTCCCGCAGGCGCTCGCCGTCGTGCACACCACCGTCCGGCAGGGCAACAGCGCGCTGGCCGCCGACGACAAGGAGGAGGCCGTCGCCCGGCTCGCGGAGGTCCGTGCCATGCTCGGCGTGCTCGGCCTCGACCCGCTGGACCCGCACTGGGCCGGCGGGAGCGACCGGGGTGAGGACCTCCACGGTGTGGTCGACACGCTGGTCCGCATGGTCCTCGACCAGCGCGAGGCCGCCCGGGCCCGCAAGGACTGGCCCACCGCGGACGCCATCCGCGACCAGCTGGGCCAGTCGGGCCTGGTGATCGAGGACAGCCCGCAGGGGCCGCGCTGGAGCCTCGGCCCGCGCTGAGGAGCCTGGGGCCGCGAGGCCCCGACCTGGGCGTTCGAAGATCGACTGTGCCGTCCGGGCCTCCGGGCGGCACACTTCACAGGCACACGTCTCAGACGTGCGCACCCGAGCAGCACCACAGCAGCACCACCCACGACTTCACGGAGACGGATACCTCATGGCCGCGAACAACCGCCGCATGTCCGGCAAGAAGGGCGCGCAGGTCGGCAGCGGCGGCCAGCGGCGCCGGGGCCTGGAAGGCAAGGGGCCGACGCCGCCCGCCGAGATGCGCAAGGGGCACGCCAAGCAGCGTGCCGCGCAGTCGAAGGCACGCCGCGCCCAGGGCCGCCCGCCGCAGCGGCGCGGCGGGGGCCGCTCGGCCTCCGAGCTCGTCGTCGGCCGCAACCCGGTCGTCGAGGCGCTGCGCGAGGGCGTGCCCGCCTCCACGCTGTACGTCCAGCAGTTCATCGACAACGACGAGCGGGTGCGCGAGGCGCTCCAGCTCGCGGCCGAGCGCGGCGGCATCAACCTCATGGAGGCGCCCCGCCCAGAACTCGACCGCATGACCAACGGCCTGAACCACCAGGGTCTGGTCCTCCAGGTGCCGCCCTACGAGTACGCGCACCCGGAGGACCTGGTCGCGGGCGCCCACGACGAGGGGCAGGACCCGCTGATCGTGGCCCTCGACGGGGTCACCGACCCGCGCAACCTCGGCGCGGTCGTCCGGTCCGTCACGGCCTTCGGCGGTCACGGTGTCGTCGTGCCCGAGCGGCGAGCCGCGGGGATGACCGCCGGAGCCTGGAAGACCTCCGCCGGTACGGCCGCCCGCACGCCCGTCGCCCGCGCCACCAATCTGACGCGCGCGCTGGAGGCGTACCAGAAGGCCGGGATCACGGTCGTCGGCCTGGCCGCCGACGGGGAGGCCGAGCTCGGCGAACTCCAGGCGCTGGACGGGCCGGTCGTCATCGTCGTCGGCAGCGAGGGCAAGGGGCTGTCCCGGCTGGTCGGCGAGACCTGTGACGTCCGGGTGCGGATCCCGATGCCGGGCGGCGCGGAGTCGCTCAATGCCGGCGTCGCGGCGGGCATCGTGCTGTACGAGGCGGCGCGCCGGCGGGCCTGAACGGGTGTTCGGGCTCATCACCCGCGCGGAGTGTTCCGGGTGGTCCGGACGAGCTTGACGCGGTCCGGACACATCGGGCGGGTCAAGGCAGTGTCCTAACGCCATGTCACTCGGTTAGATGAGTGTGGACACCAGAACACCCCGCACACCCACGGGGGACCGCTCGTCGGGACTCGACGACGCTCCCGCGCTGAGCATGGTGAAGGTGCCGAGCGATCCGGCGCAGGTCATCGTCAATCACGCCAGCTTCCGCGTGCAGCTGGGCGTCTCGGCGCGGCGCGCCCCCTCGCCGCGGATCGCACGGCACACCAGTGTCGCCGAGGACACCGCCCGCATCCCCGTCGTCACCAGCATGGGTACGGCAGGGCCGGCCGCCGCCCGCCGTCGTCCCGTCGTCTGGAGCGGCCGGTCCGAGCCCGACGACACCGGCGCCCACCGACTGCTCCAGGCCGTGCGGCGGCACGACGGCGTCCGCCACGCCGACGACCTGTTCACCGACTCCGGAGCCACCCGGCTGCTGCCCCAGGCGGACACCGGGTACGACTACGACGACGGCCCGGCCACCCAGCCCATCGAAACCCCGTTCGTCGGCGCCCAGCGCCGCCACGGCGACGGCCCCCTGCTGCCCCCGATGCGCTCGTCCGGCAGCGCCTACGACGAACCCGCCTACGACCAGGGTTACGGCGACCAGGGCTACGGCGACCAGGACTACGGCGACCCGGAGTACGACGGGTCCGGGCACGACGACACGTTCGAGAGCACGGGCCGGCGCGGCAGGCGGCACGGGGACGACCCGGCCCGGCACGCCTACTACCCCGGCCGCCGGATGAACCTCGGCGTCGTCCTGCTCCCGCTGCGGGTCTTCCTCGGCGGCATCTCCGTCTACGCCGGGATGAACAAGCTCTGCGACCCCCTCTACTTCGAGGGCGGCAAGCGCGGCTCCATGGTCAAGTGGCTGCACACCCTGCACCCCTGGGAAGCCGCCGAGCCGCTGCGCCAGTTCGCCCTCGAACACCCCATCGGCGCCGGGCTGGTCATCGCCTTCGCCCAGATCGTTGTCGGAGTGCTGACCGTCCTCGGCTGCTGGCAGCGGCTGGCCGCCGTGGTCGGGGCGACACTGTCGGCGGCGCTGCTGGTCACCGTGAGCTGGAAGAGCGTCCCCGCCTACGAGACGCCCGACATCATCTACCTGGCCGCCTGGTCGCCGCTGATCATCGCGGGCGCCCCCGTCTACTCCGTCGACGGCCGTCTCGCGGCTGGTGCCTGGCGCCGGCTCGGCCCCCGCGCGGACATCTGGGACCTGCGGAGCCACGTGCTGCGCCGTGGCGTCCTCATCACCTTCGTGGTGTGCGGGCTGACCATGCTCGTCGGCTCGCTGCTCGGCGGTGCGGTCCGGGACGCGGACCGGGTGGTCGTCCCCGGGCCCGGCGAGGCCCCGCGCAACGAACTCCCGGGATCGCCGCTGCCGGAGGAGCCGGGCGAGCGGCAGGAGGAGCAGCGGACCCCGTCGGCCTCCACCCCGCCCACCCGGGGCGCCACCTCGGGCCCGGCGAGCCCGTCCGCCGGGACCACCACCCCCGGGGCGACCCAGGGCGCGGGTTCCGTCACCGGTGCGCCCAGCCAGACCCGGGGCAGCGCCGGCCAGGCCCCGCCGCAGCAGTCCGTCCCGGCGGAGCGGGCGCCGAGCACCACGTCCGGCCCGACCTCGGGCGGCGGTGCCGCCGGCGGCAGCGGCGGCGCCCCGAGCGGGGGCAGCGGCGGCTCCTCGGGCGAACCGGGGCTCGTGGGCGGCCTGTTGGGTTAGCAGAGGCCGCTTCCGTACGCAGATGGGGTCCCGCACGGTGCGACCGTGCGGGACCCCTCTGCGTCGTGCGCGGGGGTGATGTGGTGTCAGCGGCCCTGTGTAGCCAACTCCTTCGCCGCCTCCGTCAGGTCCTTCGCGGTGTCGATCGCTCGCCAGTAGGAGCCCTGGGGGATCGGGAACCCGGCCAGGCGCCGCTCACGCGCCAGACGCGGGAACGTGGTGCGCTCGTGGTCGCCGCGCTCCGGGAGCAGGCCGGCGAACTCGGGGGAGAAGACGTACACGCCCGCGTTGATCTCGAAGGTCGACGGCGGGGCCTCGATGAAGTCGGTGATGTGGCCGAAGCCGTCGGTGCGCACCGCGCCCCACGGGATGCGCGGGCGGGCCAGGGCGAGGGTCGCGACGGCGTCGCGCTCGGTGTGGAAGTCGGCCATGTCGCGCAGCGAGAAGCGGGTCCAGATGTCGCCGTTGGTGGCGTACCAGGGCCGGTCCGGGTGCGGGAGGTGGGCGGCGGCGTACTTGAGGCCGCCGCCGCGGCCGAGGGGTTCCGTCTCGACGACGGTGGTGACGGAGACGGGGAGGTCGGTGGTCTCCAGCCACTTCTGCAGCACTTCGGCGAGATGGCCGCAGGAGACGACGACGTCGGTGACGCCCTCCTCGGCGAGCCAGGTGAGCTGGTGGCCGATGATCGGGGTTCCCGTGCCGGGGATCTCGACCATCGGCTTGGGCCGGTCGTCGGTGTACGGGCGGAGCCGGGAGCCCTGGCCGCCGGCCAGAACGACGGCTTGGGTGGGGCGGGAGGCGGCACGCGGGTCGGTCATGCCCGCACTTTACGCGGCGCCGGGCGGGTGGCTGCGGGCAGCCGGGCGTGCCGGTGCGTTGTCGGCGCGCCCGGTGTCGGTGGCGGCTGGGGGGGCGCGCAGCCCGGCGTGGGCGGGGTGCCTCCCCCGGAGGGGGACTCCCAGCGCCCACCCTCCCCCACTTTCGGCTTCGCTCGAGCGGGAGGTACCCCCATCGCCCTGGGGGTGCCTCCCAGGCCTTCGGGGCACTGGGGGGAGGCACGATGGCCCGCAGCTGCGGCGGTGCGGGTGCCCGCAGTGACGGCGGCGTGGGTGTCTGCGGCCGCCGCAGGGTCAGCGGTTGGCTGTGACGACGCCCGCGGCGTAGGCGGTGTCGCAGACCGGACGGGCGTAGGACTGGGCCTTCGTGGGGCCGTGGACGCGGACCGCGGCCCGGCCCAGCGAGCGGGCGATGGAGGCGCAGTGCTTCGCCAGGGACGGGCGGTCGTTCACGGCCTGCTGGAGGTGGGTGAGCGCCACACCCGGGTTCTCCTCCTGGAGTTCCACCAGCAGCTTGTCGCGCAGCACGTCCTGCGGCGCGCGGGCGCCGGTCCGCGAGGAGGCGCCGGAGGCGGAGGTGTCGGCGGCGGTGAGCACCGGGCTCGTGGGGGCTCCGGACCAGTTGACCCCCGCGACCGCGAGAGTCCCGGAGAGCACCAGGACGACAGGCAGGACGAGGGCGAGGGAGCGGCCGATCCGGCGGGCGGGGCCCCGGCCGCGTCGCGTCTGAGGGTTAGTGGAGTGCTTCACGCGTGTGAGGGTAGCGCCCGGTAGTGGTGGGAAAACATTCCGTCACCGTTACGGGGGACGGGGAACTCCGAATTCCGGGCGACGTGTTGACGCAAGCGCCCGAAATGCCGGGTGTGCCGGGGTATTTGTCGACAACGTGAAGGGCCCCGCAGAGCTCTGCGGGGCCCTTCACATCCGTGCGGCCGACCTCAGTCGGACAGGCGCGCACCGGTCGACGTCGAGAACACGTGGGTCTCGCCCGGACGCGGCACGACGTGCAGCACGCTGCCCTTCTCCGGGACGTCCCGGCCGCCGACGCGGACCACGATGTCCTTGGACTCGCCGCCGACCTGCGCGGTGCCGTACACGAACGCGTCGGAGCCCAGCTCCTCCACGACGTTGACGGTCACGGCGACACCCTGGTCGGAGTCGGCGCCGGCCACGTCGAAGTGCTCGGGGCGGACGCCCACGGTGACGGTCTTGTCGCTGGTCGCGGCGAGCGCGTCACGCTGCACCGGCACCACCGAGTTGCCGAACTTCACGCCGCCGTCGGCGATCGGGACCTCGATCAGGTTCATGGCCGGGGAGCCGATGAAGCCGGCGACGAAGAGGTTGGCGGGCCTGTCGTACATGTTGCGCGGGGTGTCGACCTGCTGGAGCAGGCCGTCCTTGAGCACCGCGACGCGGTCGCCCATGGTCAGGGCCTCGACCTGGTCGTGCGTGACGTAGACGGTGGTGATGCCCAGCCGGCGCTGCAGCGAGGCGATCTGCGTACGGGTGGACACACGGAGCTTGGCGTCCAGGTTGGACAGCGGCTCGTCCATGAGGAACACCTGCGGCTCACGCACGATGGCGCGACCCATGGCGACACGCTGGCGCTGACCACCGGAGAGCGCCTTCGGCTTGCGGTCCAGGTACTCCGTCAGGTCGAGGATCTTCGCGGCCTCTTCGACCTTCTGCCGGATCTCCGCCTTGTTGACGCCGGCGATCTTGAGCGCGAAGCCCATGTTGTCGGCGACCGTCATGTGCGGGTACAGCGCGTAGTTCTGGAACACCATGGCGATGTCCCGGTCCTTGGGCGGCAGGTGGGTGACGTCGCGGTCGCCGATGCGGATGGCACCGCCGTTGACGTCCTCGAGCCCCGCGAGCATGCGGAGCGAGGTGGACTTGCCGCAGCCGGACGGGCCGACGAGGACGAGGAATTCGCCGTCCGCGATCTCGATGTCCAGGGCGTCGACGGCGGGCTTGGTGGAACCGGGGTAGATCCGGGTCGCCTTGTCGAACGTGACAGTGGCCATGGTGAATGGTCCCCTTCTACCGGCAGGAACGTGCCGGACGATCCGAGTAGGAAGGTGATGCCACGACGGGTGTTCCGTTGTGGTGTGGTCCACATGGGTGAACTGGCTCAGGACGGTACCTGGCGTTCACCTGGTCTGTCAGCAGTTCCCGTGCTGTGAATTTCACGGGAACTTTCGATCACGGAGGTGACCGTTCGGTTTCGTACGCGATCACTGCTCGTCCGCGTACCGGTCCGCGAGCGCCGTCACCGCCGCCGCGACCGCCCGCCGCAGTCCCGCGGGGCCGAGCACCTCCGCCTCGACGCCGAGCCGCAGCAGATCGCCCGTGGCCACCGCCTCCGACTCCACGGAGAGCTCCACCTCCACCCAGCCGTCCCCGTCCGGCGGCCCCGCGCCCGCGACGGCACGCGCCCCGGCCGCCCCGAACTGCATCGGCAGCAGCTTCCGCCCACGCGGCGAGAGCCGCAGCCGGGCCGTGCCCTGCCGCATCGCCGCCTCCAGCCGCCGGGAGGACTCGGCCCAGTACGCGGCCAGGTCGAACCCGGCGGGCCGGCCGAACTCCTCGCCCGTCTCCGCGACGGCCTGGAACCGCGACACCCGGTAGGTGCGCACCGCGTCGTCCGTCAGCGCGACCAGGTACCAGATGCCGCCCTTCAGGACGAGTCCCAGCGGGCGCACCTCCCGGTGCACGTCGCCGCGCCAGCGCCGGTAGTGGGTCCGCAGCACCCGCCGCTCCCACACCGCCCGCGCGATCGGCTCCAGGTACGGCACGGGGTCGGCGTCCCGGAACCAGGCGGGCGCGTCCAGGTGGAACCTCTCGCGCACCCGCCGTGCCTGTCCGGCCAGTTCGCCCGGCAGGGCGGCCTCGATCTTCAGCTGGGCGCTCGCCAGTACGGCGCCCAGGCCCAGGTCCCTGGCCGGTCCCGGCAGCCCCGCGAGGACCAGCGATCCGGCCTCCGCGTCCGTCAGTCCGGTCAGCCGTGTCCGGTAGCCCTCCATGAGGCGGTAGCCGCCCTCCGGCCCGCGATCGGCCCGTACGGGCACCCCGGCGGCACCGAGCGCCTCGACGTCCCGGTAGACGGTGCGGACCGACACCTCCAGCTCCGCCGCCAGCTCGGGAGCGGTCATCCGGCCGCGGTTCTGGAGCAGCAGAAGGAGGGAGAGGAGTCGGTCGGCGCGCATGGAGTCATTGTCGCCCGTACCTGACAGGAGGTGTCAGGTACGGGCGGCAGGGTCGGGGAGCACACCGGGAACGTCCGTCACCTCGGAAGGGGACACCCATGCCGACCACCAAGGTCACCGGCCACTTCACCTTCGCCGACTGGAAGGAGAGCCCCGTCACCCCGGAGGGCACCTTCCCCCGGCTCGCGCACGCCACGGTCACCAACGCCTTCTCGGGCGGGATCGATGCCGGGGTCACGACCTGCGACTACGCCATCGCCTACCTGACCGGGACGACCGGTGTCTTCGCGGGCACGGAGCTGGTCATGGGCCGCGTCGACGGCCGCGCGGGCACCTTCGTCCTTGAGGAGCGGGGCCGCTTCGAGAACGACGGCACCGTCCACTGCACCTTCGAGGTCGTGGCGGGCTCCGGCACCGAGGAGCTGAAGGGGCTGCGCGGCACCGGCGGATTCACCTACCGGCACGGGGAGACGGAGGTGCCGTACGCCTTCGCGTACGACGTGGAGTGAACGGGCGGGCTCCGGCCCACAAGTGCGTGGCCCGGCGAAACCGGCACTGTGTACAGTGGACCAGCCTTCGCGCGCGCCGCGCGGTGCCTCCTTAGCTCAGCTGGCCAGAGCAACGCACTTGTAATGCGTAGGTCGTCGGTTCGAATCCGACAGGGGGCTCCCCTTGGTCCCGGGCCGGAACGTCTCCGGTCCGGGATTTCTCATGCCGTGCGGGCACGCAGGCGGCGGGCGATCTCCAGGTCGTCCCCGTCCACGGGGCGGCCGTCCTCGATCTCCCACAGCGCGTTCTGCAGCAGCCGCCCGTACGTCCACGCGCGCGCCCGCGCGCGGTCCAGGCCGAGGACGTCGGTCATGGCGTCGAAGCGCCAGACGACGTCGTCCGGGTCGAAGTTGTTGGCGAGGGCCGGCCAGAGGTCGAAGCCGGGGTCGCCGGCCAGGGGCTTGGGGTCGATGGCGAGCCACGGGGCGCGGTCGGCGGCGAGGACGTTCTCGTCGTGCAGGTCCCAGTGGAGGAGGCGGTCGCCCGGTTCACCGGCGACCTCGCGTACGGCGGCGGCGCAGTCGGCGACGAGGCGGCGGGCCGCAGGGTCCGGGATGCGCTCCAGCGCCCGCGGTGTCCGCTCCAGCAGGGCGGCGGTGATGTCGCCCAGGCGGCGCATGCCGGCGGGCGCCGTGGTGGTGTGGAGGTGGGCGAGGAGACGTGCGATCACCAGGACGCCCTCGTGGACGTCCGGCTGGTGGGCGAGCATCCGGGAGGAGTCGAGGCGTTCCAGGAGCATGGTGCCGGTGGGTTCGTCGTGGTCGAGCAGGCGGACCGCTCCGTCGCCGTTCCACAGGCGCAGGGCGACCGGCTCGCCCTCGCTCTCGTGGTCGCGGATCTGGAGCTTGAGCACCGCCGGTGTGCCGTCCGCGCGGTCGACGGGGAGGACCAGGGCGGCGACGCCGTGCATGGGTGCCCCCGCCAGGCGCAGGTCCCAGCGGTCCAGGAAGGCGGCGGTGAGGTCCGGCAGGGCGGCGATGAAGGCCCGGCCGGCCTCCTTGTTGAACTTCTCCTGAGTGGCCGCGAGTTCCGCGGGGACATCGATCATCTCTCGCAGGGTAGTGGCGTGCGGCGGCCGGGGCCCGTGGTTCGGCGGGCGCCGTCAGGGCTCCAGGACGACCTTGCCGGTGGTGCCCCTGTTCTCCAGGGCCCGGTGGGCGGCGGCGGCCTCGGCGAGCGGGAAGCGCTGCACGGCCGGGGTGAGCCGGCCCTCGGCGGCCTCGGCGAGTGCGCGCAGTTCGAGGGTGCGGACGGGGTTGGGGCCGCCGGCCCTGCGCATCATCTCGGGGCCGAGGACGTTGACCGAGACGCCCTCGACGACGTACGGGCTGTCGCTGTCGAGGCCCTCGGCCGACCAGCCGAACACGACGTGCCGGCCGCCGGGCGCGAGGAGGCCGACCACCGCGCGGGCGACGTCGCCGCCCACACCGTCGTACACGACGGTGACCTTGCCCCGGTGGCCGTCGAGCCGTTCGGTCCACCGGGGGTCCGTGTAGTCGACGGCGAGGTCGGTGCCGCCCGCTTCCACGCGGGCCGTTTTGGCGGGGCCGCCGGCCAGGCCGACGACGGTGGCGCCGGCGTTCCTGGCGTACTGCACGAGGAGTGTGCCGATGCCGCCGGCCGCGGCCGGGACGACGACCACGTCGCCGGGGCCCGGCTCGGCGAACTGCACGATCCCCATGGCCGTGCGGCCGGTGCCGATCATGGCGACGGCCTGGGCGAAGTCCAGCCGTGCGGGTATCTCGTGCAGGCGGTCGGCGTCGGTGACGGCCAGCTCGGCGTAGCCTCCGGGAACGAAGCCGAGGTGGGCGACCACGCGGCGGCCGAGCAGGTCCTCGGGGGCGCCGTCACCGAGTGCGTCGACCACTCCGGCGACCTCACGCCCGGGGATGGTCGGCAGGGTGGCCGGTGCGGGCCCCGGGCCGCGCACGCCCCTGCGCAGGGCCGCGTCGAGGAGGTGGACTCCGGCGGCCTCGACGGCGATACGCACCTGGCCCGGGCCCGGCCTCGGGTCCTCGACCTCCTCGTAGGTGAGGTTCTCGGCCGGGCCGAAGGCGTGCAGACGGATGGCGTGCATGTGGGACCCCCCAGGGTCGGGCGCCGGTGTGGGGCCTCGGCGCGCGGCATCGGTGTGCGGCGTCGGGATGAGCGCCGCCACGGCCCCACGGTGCGACCTCAAGCGCGCTTGAGGTCAAGCGCGTCCCGGCCGAGCGCGAGCGAGACGGCGGTCAGGGCGCTGTTGAAGGACACCTCCGAGAGCACGCCGGGCGCGGCGACCTGGTCACCGGCGAGGTGGACGCCGTCGCCCCGGTCGACGGCGGGCCGGTCGCGCCAGCTGGTGCCGGGCAGGTCGACGGCGCCGGTACGGCCGTTCGCGACCGCCTGCCGCCGCCAGGTGAGCCGCTCCCGCCAGCCCTCGAAGGCCAGGTCCAGCAGCTCCTCCGCGCGGGCGGTGCCGTCCGTCTTGGACTCGCCCGGCGCGATGGGGATCTGGCCCTGGATCAGCTGCTCCCCGGCCGGGGCGAGGGTGCGGTCCTGGGCGGTGAACCGCTCCAGCCAGCCCGGCGCGTCCAGGTCGGACACGGCGAACGCGTCGCCGCGCCGGGTGCGCAGGGCGAGGTCGACCAGGACGGTGCGGCCGCTCGGCCAGGTCAGGGAGGGGTCGCCGAGGAGACGGCGGGCGGAGTCCAGGGAGGTGGCGACGATCACCGGGGTGTCGGTGGGCACCGTGTCTACGCGGGACAGCGTCTCCATCCGCACGCCCAGGTTCCACGCGCGGGCGGCCATCCGGTCGATGAGTCCGCCCCAGCCGCCGCGCGGGTAGTGCGCCTCCGGCGGGATCCTGGTGGCACGGCGCAGGCGTTCCTGGACGAAGGCGGCGGACAGGGAGCCCGGGTCGTGGTGGAACAGCGCGACCGCCGCGTAGTGGGCGGCGGCCCGCGCGCCCTCCTCGCCGGCGATCCCGGTGGCCCAGGTGAGGAAGTCGGTGTCGACCGGGGCGCGCGTGGCACCGGGGCGCAGCAGTCTCAGCATCGCGAGGGGCGGGGTGCGGCGCAGGGCGCCCCGGTGGCGGAACCGCAGCCGGGCCGCCTCCAGCGGCGGCAGCGGGGCGAGCGGTCCGACGAGGTCGCGCCGGCGCAGCCAGGTCCAGTGCGGGCCGCCGTTGTAGAGGGCGTGCGGTCCGTCGTTGGTCCGGTACGGGCCCTCGGCGGTGCGGGCGCGGCCGCCCAGGGTGTGGTGGGCCTCGTGGACGGTGACCTCGGCGCCCGCCTCCGCGGCGGTGATGGCCGCGGTGAGTCCGGCGAAGCCGCCGCCGATGACGGTGATGCGGTGCATGGCTGGGGGTCTCCCTCGGTGGTCGAACGTCGCCTTCAGGCTTTGTGGAGAAGACGGAACAGGGCGCCTGAAGGTGACATGCGCGGGGTTTTCCCAGGTCGGGCCGATTGTCAGTGGTGGGGTGCAGCATGGGGCCATGGCGAGCCGAGCGACAGGTGGTCCAGGGGTGAAGCGGGCGCGACGGCCGGAGCTGCGGCTGCCCGCGCTGGAGCGGTACGAGGGGAGCGGGCTGGAGCCCGACGGGGACTACGACGGGCTGGAGTTCCGGGAGACGGACTTCTCGGGGCAGGACGGCGGCGGGGCGCGCTTCATGGACTGCGCGCTGACCGGGTGCGCGCTGGACGGGACGCGGTTGTCCCGGGCGCGGGTGCTGGACTCCTCCCTGGCCGGCGTCCGGGGCGTGGGCACCGACCTGGCGGAGGCGACCCTGCGCGATGTCGAGCTGACCGACGCGCGGCTCGGGGGGACGCAGCTGCACGGGGCGGCGCTGGAGCGGGTGCTGATCCGCGGCGGCAAGATCGACTTCCTGAACCTGCGCGGGGCCCGGCTCAAGGACGTGGTCTTCGAGGGCTGCGTGCTGGTGGAGCCGGACTTCGGTGGGGCACGCCTGGAGCGCGTGGAGTTCGTCGACTGCGCGCTGAAGGGCGCGGACCTTTCGGGGGCCACGCTGAACCACGTCGACCTGCGGAACGCGTCCGTGCTGGAGATCGCCAGGGGGGTGGACCGGCTGTCGGGGGCAGTGATCAGCACACCCCAGCTCCTGGACCTGGCACCGGTACTGGCGGCGGAACTGGGGATCGAGGTCGAGGGGTGAGCGGGGACGCCGAGGCGGCCCGGAGGTGAGCTCCCCCGGCGGCCGGGGTGGTCAGGGGAGACGCGGGAAGCGGGCCAGGAGGGTCCAGATGGCCGGGTTGTCGGCGAGGTCGTCGTGGAGGTCGGTCAGGTCGGCGACGAGGTCGTGGAGGAAGTCGCGGGCCTCACGGCGCAGTTCGGTGTGGGAGAAGGTCAGCGGGGGTTCGGAGGCGGGCAGCCACTCCGCCTCGACGTCCACCCAGCCGAAGCGGCGCTCGAACAGCAGCCGGTCGGTGGACTCGGTGAAGTCCAGTTCCGCGTGCTGGGGCCGCGAGGCGCGGGAGCCGGCTGGGTCCCGGTCGACGCGTTCCACGATGTCGCACAGCGCCCACGCGAAGTCGAGCACCGGCACCCATCCCCAGGCTGTGGACACCTCGCGGTCCGACGCGGTGTCGGCGAGGTAGACGTCGCCGCAGAACAGGTCGTGGCGCAGGGCGTGGACGTCCGCGCGGCGGTAGTCGGTCTGCGGGGGGTCGGGGAAGCGGTGGGAGAGGGCGTAGCCGATGTCGAGCACGTGGGTGATGGTGTCACGGCACGGCGCACCCGCCCTCATAGGATCCGGAAGTGCGCTCCTACCTCCTCCGCTCCCGCACGGTCGCCGCCGCCCTCCTCACGGTTGTGCTGGCCGCGTGCGGAAGTGGTTCCGGGACCGGCTCCGGCGGCTTCGGCGGGCCCGGCGCGGGTGACCCGTACTTCCCGAAGGCCGGCAACGGCGGCTACGACGTCACCCACTACGGCCTCGACCTCGCCCACGACCCGCGCGCCCACCACCTCACCGGCACCGCGACGATCACCGCCCGCGCCACGCGTGACCTGTCCGCGCTGAACCTGGATCTCAAGGGTCTCGACGTCGAGTCCGTCACCGTGGACGGCGTGACCGCGCGGTGGAGCCGGGACGGCCAGGAGCTGACCGTCCGGCCGCGCGGCGCACTCGACCGGGACGCCCGCTTCCGTGTCGTCGTGCGCTACTCCGGCGCCCCGGAGACCGTCACCGACCCGGACGGCTCCGAGGAGGGCTGGCTGCGCACCGCCGACGGGGCGCTGGCCCTGGGGCAGCCGACGGGCTCCATGGCGTGGTTCCCGGGCAACCACCACCCCTCCGACAAGGCGACGTACGGCATCGCGGTGACGGTGCCCGAGGGGCTGCGGGCGGTGTCCAACGGGGAGCCGGCCGGCGAGGAGACGAAGGGGGGCCGCACCACCTACCGGTGGCGGGTCGGCGAGCCGATGGCGAGCTACCTCGCCACCCTGGCCATCGGCAGGTACGAGGTCGACCGCACGCGGACCGCGGACGGACTGCCGGTGTTCACGGCCGTCGACCCCTCGCAGGCGGCGGTGAGCCGCGCGGTCCTGGCGCGGATCCCCGAGGTCGTGGCGTGGGCGGAGCGGACCTTCGGGCCGTACCCCTTCTCGTCCGCGGGCGCGGTCGTCGAACGTCCCGGGGACGCCGGGTACGCCCTGGAGACGCAGAACCGGCCCGTGTTCCCCGGCGCCCCCGACACCGGGCTGCTGGTGCACGAGATCGCCCACCAGTGGTACGGCAACTCCGTGACCCCGCGCACCTGGCGGGACATGTGGCTCAACGAGGGCTTCGCGACGTACGCGCAGTGGCTGTGGCAGGAGGACCACGGCGGCGACACCGCGCAGCGGACCTTCGACTCGCTGTACGCCGGCGGGTACTTCCCGGACGCGGCGACCAACGCGGCGCTCTGGTCCTTTCCGCCGGCCGACCCGCCGGACGCGGCGCACATCTCCGCGACCCCCGTGTACTGGCGCGGAGCGATGGTCCTGCACAAGATCCGGCAGACGGTGGGCGACGACGCCTTCGCCGCCCTCCTGCGAGGCTGGGCACAGGAGCACCGGCACGGCACGGCGGACACCGCCGGGTTCACGGCCTACGTGGAGAAGACGGCGCCGGGCAAGGACTTCCGCGCGATCTGGGCGGAGTGGCTCCACGGGGAGGGGCGGCCGGGCAGCCCCTGAGGCACCCCCAGGAGTGCCCTCCTAGGACGTGCCGTCGTCGGTGAGCCGCTTGCGCAGGACCGTGCACGGGCGGCCGTGGCGGTGGTCCGCGCGGTGGTCGACGGCCGTGTAGCCGAGGGCGGTCCAGAAGGCGAGGGCCTTCGGGTTGCCGTCCAGCACGGCGAGGCTCACGGCGCTGTGGCCCGCGGCGCGCAGGCGGTCCTCGACGAGCCCGGCGAGGCGCCGGCCGTATCCCCGGCCGTGCAGGCGGGCGTCCACCATCAGCAGGCCGATCCACGGGTCGGGGTCGGCGGGGTCCGGGTGGCGGGCGAGGGTGACGGCGATGCCGACCGGACGCCCCTCGCTGCGGCCGAGCAGCACCTCCGCGTGCGGGGTGGCCAGCTCGTGGGCCAGTTCGTCGGCGACCTGCTCGGGCCGGATGTGGTCCGGGTCCGGGAAGTCGCCGCTGAGGGCGTGGAACTCCCGGTTGGACGCGTAGAGAGCGGTGATCCCGGTCAGCAGCGGGCCGGGGAGGTCACGGTCCGGGGACAGACGCAGGGATTCGAGGATCACGGGGGCAACGTAACGCGGAGAACGCGCCGCCCGCCTCCGGAAGGCCCCGGTGCGCGCCGGAGCCCCCGGCCGGGCGGGAGGCCGGGCCGGGGGCCTTCGTCACGGAGACGGTGTCCGTCAGACGTTCACGCCGAAGTCCTGGGCGATGCCCACCAGGCCCGAGGCGTAGCCCTGGCCGACCGCGCGGAACTTCCACTCCGCGCCGTTGCGGTACAGCTCGCCGAAGACCATGGCCGTCTCGGTGGCCGCGTCCTCCGACAGGTCGTAGCGGGCGATCTCGGCGCCGCCGGCCTGGTTGACGATGCGGATGTAGGCGTTGCGCACCTGGCCGAAGTTCTGCGAGCGGTTCTCGGCGTCGTAGATCGAGACCGGGAAGACGATCTTGTCGATGTCGGCCGGGAGCGCGGCCAGGTTGACGTTGATCGCCTCGTCGTCGCCGGCGCCCTCACCCGTGCGGTTGTCACCGGTGTGGACGATGGAGTTGTCCGGGGTCTGCTTGTTGTTGAAGAACACGAAGTGGGCGTCCGAGTAGACCTTGCCCTGCGTGTTGACCGCGATCGCCGAGGCGTCGAGGTCGAAGTCCGTGCCGGTGGTGGTGCGGACGTCCCAGCCGAGGCCCACGGTGACGGCGGTCAGGCCCGGAGCCTCCTTGGTGAGCGAGACGTTGCCACCCTTGGACAGGCTTACAGCCATTGTTGGGAGTCCCTTCCCTCGTTTACGTACGGCTAGAAGCTACAGCTACCACCTTGAACGCGGAGAGGGGTGCGCGAGGTTCCAGCTCGCTTTACTTTCTTTACCCGGGTTGCGCGGCATCCTCCGGAACCGGTTATTCGGATGACGTGACCCCGTCGGACGCGGGAACCTGTACGGCATGTCCGGTCCCTATCCCATCCGCGGTTCCGTCGCCCTGCCCGAGGCGGAGCTCATGTGGCGTTTCTCGCGGTCGTCCGGGCCCGGTGGGCAGCATGTGAACACCAGCGACTCCCAGGTCGAACTGCGCTTCGACCTCGCCCGCACCGAGGCGCTGCCCGAGGTGTGGAAGCAGCGGGCGCTCGAACGGCTGGCCGGACGGCTGACCGACGGGGTGATCACTGTTCGCGCCTCGGAGTACCGCTCGCAGTGGCGCAACCGTGAGACCGCCGCGGTGCGGCTGGCGGCGCTGCTCGCGGAGGCGACCGCGCCCCCGCCGAAGCCGCGGCGGCCGACGCGCATCCCGCGGGGCATCAACGAGCGGCGGCTGCGGGAGAAGAAGCAGCGCTCCGAGACGAAGCGGGGGCGCTCCGCGCGGGACTGGGGCTGACCTCGGTTCCCCTCCCCGGGCGCACCCCGCCCCGGGCCCCGGCCCCGGGGTTCCGTCTGGGCCCGCGGGTCCGGTGTGGGTGGTCGCGCACTTTCCCGCGCCCCTTCGGGGGCGGTGCTTCCGTGGCTAGTCCAGGGGCAGGACGCCCACCGTCTCGCCCTCGGCGAGTTCGCCGTTCTTGCGGAAGCCCAGGCCCAGGTAGAAGTCCTCGGGGCCGTTGTCGCCGGGATGCCAGGTGACGTAGAGCTCCTTGGTGCCGCGGCGGCGCAGTTCCGCGGCCACCGACCGCACCGCGAAGCTTCCGTAGCCCTTGCCCTGCTCCTCCGCCGCGATGTTCAGCCGCCACAGTCCGGAGCGGATGGCGCTGCCGTCGTCGTGCCAGTCGATGTCGAGGAAGGCCATCAGGAAACCGACCGCGCGGTCACCGTCCATGATCAGCCGGGGCCAGGCGGTGCCGGGGCGGACGTAGGCCTCGGCGAGGGAGTCCGCCACCGGCTCGACGGCGAATTCCTGGTCGGGGCGTACCCGTATGCCGAGGGCGGCCTTCAGGTTCCCGGCGGTGATCTCTTCGAGGCGCGGAGCCGTGGTCGTCGTCACGCGGGCACCCTAGGCGGGGAAATCCCGTGACGTAAAAGGGATTTCGCGGCCGGAGAGGAAATGCCGTCCGGCGTTCAGCCCAACTGCCGGTAACGTCCACGGAAATACGTCAGCGGACCGCCCTCCGAGCTCGGTACCCGGGCGGTCATGACGCGGCCGATCACCAGGGTGTGGTCCCCGGCGGGCACCCGCTGCTCGGTGCGGCACTCCAGGGTCGCCAGCGCGCCGCCCACCAGCGGGGCCCCGCTGTACTCGCCGCGCAGGTACGGGATGTCCGCGAACAGCAGGCGGTCGCTGACCCTGCCCTTCATCGCGAAGCGGCCCGCGATGTGGCGCTGGCTCCCGGAGAGCACGGACACCGCCCACGCCGGCTGCTCCTCGAGCAGATCGTCCATGCGGGAACCGTTGCGCAGGCTGACCAGCACCAGCGGCGGGTCCAGGCTGACCGACAGGAAGGCGGTCGCGGTCATGCCCACGTCCTCGCCGGCCGGCGCTCCCGGGTCGTCCGGGTCCAGCGGCGGCTCCTGCGCGGTCACCAGGACCACGCCGGCGGCCAGACGGGACATGGCTGCGCGGAACTCGTCGTTGCTCACCCCCTCAGCATGCCGGGCGGGGGGCGGAACGGTGATCGTGGCCGGGGCGGCAGGAGTGTTCAGCACACTCGAACGCTAATCTCCGCCGCACGGGCGCCGCATCGGGCCCTGGCCCGAGCCGGGACCTAGGACCAACGCCCGACCCGGGCCCGGGTCCCGCGCGACAGCCCGTGAAAAAGCCGTGTGCGGCGAAAGCCGGGAAACCCCGGAAAGACCACGCAATTGTTCACGTTTAGCTGTGACTTGAGTCACATGGGGCGGTAATTGTTGACCCTGTGTACCGAGTGGGCAGCGCGCTGTGATTCAGTGGCGGGGAAGCTGGTAGGACGATACGCCGAAGAGAACCCTTGATTCGCTCCGAGGTCTCGGGGGGAGGGCGAGGATGGAGACCGAGTCGGAACCCTACGTCCGTCTTGCGTCGCTGCGGCAACTGCACCAGGCCATGGCCGACATGAACACGGCACGCAGCCTGGCGGACACGTTGCAGACGGTCGCCGACGGCGTCGTGGGCGCCCTCGGGTACGAGCTGGCGTGCGTCAATCTCGTACGCCCCGACGGTGATCTCGTCGTCGCCGCCCTGGCCGGGAACTCCGCCGCCGAGGCCCTCATCACCGGCCGGGCCGGCTCCCGCGAGTCCTGGGACCGCCGCCTCGGCATGGGCGAACGCTGGGGCGACCTGGTCTTCATACCGCACACCGAGGGCTGGGTCCTCGACGACGACGACGTCCCGCAGTGGTACACCGACGGGCCCGCGCCCCGCTTCGAGGACGAGTGGCACCCCGCCGACCGGCTCTTCGCCCCGATGTACGCCCCCGGCCCGCAGGGCGGCGGCACCTCCGGCGAACTGGTCGGCGTCCTGTCCGTGGACCGTCCGCGCAACGGCCGGCGACCCGGCGCCTGGGGCCGCGAGGCCCTGCAGATGTACGCCTTCCAGGCCGCCATCGCGATCAGCAACGCCCGGCTGCGCTCCAACATGCAGCGCGCCCTGGTCCGCCTGGAGCGCGACCAGCAGGCGCTGCGGGCCAGCGAGGAGAGCTTCCGGCAGGCCTTCGAGTACGCGCCCTCCGGCATGGCCATCGCCGAGATGGGCGGCGACCAGCACGGCCGCATCCTGCGCACGAACGACGCCCTGTGCCGCCTGCTCGGCCGCCCCGCCTCCGCGATGCGCCGCTACTCCTTCTCCGACCTGGTCCACCCCGAGGACATCGGCACCCTGCTGCGCACATCCGCCGAGGGCGGGCGGGCCGAGCTGCGCCTGGGCCGCCGCGACGGGACGTACGTCTGGGTCTCCCTGCGCAACTCCGTCGTCGCCGACGCCGCCGACGGCCCCCGCTTCCTGCTCACCCACGTCGAGGACATCGAGGAGCGCAAGCGCCGCGAGCTCCAGCTCGCCCACCGCGCCTCCCACGACTCGCTCACCGGGCTGCCGAACTCCGCCGAGCTGCGGGCCCGGCTGTCCTCCCGGCTGTGCCGGCAGCAGCCGCAGAGCGTGCCCCCGGCCGATGTCGCCTCCATGGACCCCTTCGAGTCCTTCGACTCCTACGACGCCGCCTACGGCCCGCCCGTCTTCGACCGGGGGCACGACTTCGACTTCCCGCCGGGCGCCGAGGGCTACGAGGGCTTCGACCACCACGTGCACACCATCGCGCCGGCCGCGGAGTTCGACGACGGCACCAAGGGTCTCGCGGTGCTCTTCTGCGACCTCGACGGCTTCAAGTCGATCAACGACCGGTTCGGGCACAACGCGGGTGACGCGGTGCTCATCGAGGTCGCCCGCCGCCTCGGCAACGGCGTACGGGACGGCGACACCGTCGCCCGGCTCGGCGGCGACGAGTTCGTGATCCTCGCCGACGGGCTGGGCCGGGCCGACGCCCAGGACCTCGCCGTACGGCTGCGGAACGAGATCATCCAGCCCATCCGGGCCGAGGGACGGGCCGTGCGGGTCGGGGCCAGCTTCGGCATCGGGTGGGCGCATTGCGGGATGACCGCGGACGAAGTGCTGAAGTCTGCTGACGAACGGATGTACGTCGAGAAACGATCTCGTCCCAAACAGCACCGGCGCGCAGGATGATGCGCAGGTCAGCGAGTTGACGTGGTCGGGGCCACCCATTCGGGTCACGGCGAGCGGGTAGGCTCGCCTTCTCCACACCGCACCCGATCCGCAGCTAGGAGCACCAAGGGATGACGCCCGGCAACAACGGCGCGAGCACGCCCGAGGACGACGACCCGTTCGGCTACCTCTACGCCGACGGGCAGGCCAACGGGGCCCAGCCGCCGTCCGGCGGCTACGGCTATCCGAACTCGGTCAACCGGGTGCGTCCGGTCGGGACCCGGCAGTACGGCCAGCAGGCCCCCGCTCCGCAGGCACCGCCGCAGCAGGGCGCCTACGGCCAGCCGAGCGCCCACTACGCCGCCCCGGAGACGCTGCCCGGCGGAGCGCCGGCAGCCCACTCCCCGCAGCCGCCGCACGGCGGCGGTGGCGGCCGGGGCCGCGGCCCGAACACCAAGGGACTCCTGATCGGTGCCATCGCGGTGGTCGCCGCGGTCGTGATCGGCATCAGCGTGGCCATGATCGGCGGCGACGACGACGAAAAGGGCGGCAACCAGGCCGACGCGTCCCCGACCCAGACCCAGGGCAGCACCGAACCGAGCCCGTCGGCGAGCGACGGTGAGCCGGAGGAGAAGGCCGAACTGCCGACCATCGACGCGAAGGCGCTCCGCCTGGACGGGGGAGCGGTCACGGCCTCCGACATCAAGGGCGCGAAGGCCGACGGCGGCGTCTACGTGGCCGGCTTCAACAAGGTGGGCGCGAAGGTCACCTGGACCGTCAACGGCATGAAGGACGGCACCTACCGGTTCTATGCGCGCTACGGCATCCCGGGTGAGGACGCCTCGGCGACCCTGGTGGTCAACGGCAAGCCGGCCACCCGCCCGCTGAACATGAAGAACTTCGGCGGCACGCCCAAGGGCGACTGGGAAAAGGGCTGGCAGACCACCTGGGCCAACGTGAACCTGACCAAGGGCACGAACACCATCGAGGTCGTCTGCAACGAGGGCAACCAGTGCAACGCCAACCTCGACCAGTTCTGGATCCAAGCAGAGCCGAACGCCTAAGCCGCGTGCGCTTCCCTGGTCACCGTGACCTCCGGCAGCAGCTCCTCGTAGGCCGTGCGGTCGAACTCGCCGGCCGCCGGGGAGAGGACCGTGGCCGAGGCCAGGGCGACCGCTCGGGACAGGCGGGCCGGCCAGGGCTCGTGGGCGGTCAGGGCCGCCAGGAGGCCGGCGACCGCGGAGTCGCCGGCGCCGGTCGGGTTGCCGCGGAGGCGGGCCGGAGGGGCGGCGCGCCAGAGGGAGTCCGGGGTGGCCGCGAGGAGACCGTCCGGGCCCAGGGAGGCGACCACCGTGCTCGCGCCCCGGCGGCGGGCGTCCTGGGTGGCGCGCAAGGGGTCGTGCGAGCCGGTGAGTTCGGCCAGCTCCTCGGCGTTCGGCTTGAGGATGTCGGGGCGGCCCGCCACCCCGCGGCGCAGCGCCGCCCCGCTGGTGTCGAGCAGGGCCGGGACCCCGGCCGCGCGCGCCGTGCGGATCAGGCCCGCGTACGCGCCCACCGGGACACCCGGGGGCAGGCTGCCGCACAGGGCCACCGCCGAGGCGGAGGACAGCAGGTCCTCGTACACCTCCTGGAACGCCGACCACTCGGCGTGGCTGACGGCCGGGCCGGGCTCGTTGAGCTGGGTGGTGCCGCCGGAGCGCTCGTCGACCACGGCTATGGTGCGCCGGGTGGTGCCGGTGACCGGGACCAGCGCGTCCGTCAGGTGCGGTACCTCGGTGAGCTTCTCGCGCAGGACGCGTCCCGTCGTACCGCCCGAGAAGCCGGTGACCGTCACCTCGTGGCCGAGGGCGGCGAGCACCCGCGCCACGTTGACGCCCTTGCCGCCGGGGCGTTCCGTCACCTCGGAGACCCGGTGGGAGCCCCCCGGCCGCAGGGACGGCACGCGGTAGGTGATGTCGAGCGCGGTGTTCAGCGTGACCGTGAGGATCACCGGGCCGGCCTCCCCTCTTGCCTGCTCATGTCCGTGTCCCGGGGACACGATCATGCCAAACGGACGGCGGTCGGCCCACCCCCCGGACCGGCCGCCGTGCACGGACGGCGGGACGGATCAGCCCAGTTGGGGATCGACCACCCATTCTCCCCGGCGCATCACGCCCACCAGGTCGAACGCGTCGTCCAGCACCACCAGGTCGGCGTCCTTCCCGGGCTCCAGGGAGCCGATCCGGTCGGACAGGCCGAGGAGCCGCGCCGGGTTGGCGGAGATCGCCGCGACGACGTCCTCGACGGGCAGCCCGTCCACCGTCACCGCCCGCTTGAAGGCGCGGTCCAGGGTGAGCGTGGAACCGGCGATCGAGCCGCCCTCCACCAGCCGGGCCACACCGTCCGCGACCTCGACCTCCATCGGGCCCAGCATGTAGCGGCCGTCGCCGAAACCGGCCGCGTCCATCGCGTCGGTGATGAAGGCGACCCGTTCCCGGCCGGCGTGGTGGAAGGCCAGCCGGAGCGCGGCCGGATGCAGGTGCGTACCGTCGTTGATCAGCTCGACGGTGACCCGTTCGTCCTCGAGCAGCGCGGTGATCGGGCCCGGGGCGCGGTGGCCGAGCGGGGGCATCGCGTTGAACAGGTGGGTGGCGACGGTCGCGCCCGCGTCGATCGCCCCCAGCGTCTGCTCGTACGTCGCGTCGGTGTGCCCCACGGCCGCGATCACCCCGTGCTCGGCGAGCAGCCGTACGGAGTCCAGTCCGCCCGGCAGTTCCGTGGCCAGCGTCATCATCCGGGCCTGGCCGTGCGCCGCGTCGAGCAGCTTGCGGACCTCGGCCGGGTCGGGATCGCGCAGCAGTTGCTCGTCGTGCGCGCCCTTGCGGCACGGGGAGATGAACGGTCCCTCGAAGTGGATGCCGGCGATGTCGCCCTGCTGGGCCAGTTCGGCCAGCATCCCGGCGTGCCGGGCGAGGAAGTCCAGGTCACCGGTGACGGCGGAGGCGACCACGGTGGTGGTGCCGTGCACGCGGTGGGTGCGCACGCCCCGCAGGACGTCCTCGGCGGTGCCGCCGGCGAAGGACGCGCCTCCGCCTCCGTGGTTGTGGATGTCGACGAAGCCGGGGACCAGCCAGTGGCCGGACAGGTCGACCGTCTCGGCGCCGCCGGGAGCGGTGTCCGCGATCCGCGTGCCCTCGACGATCAGGCGGCCGTCGTCCACGGTCCCGGTGGGCAGTACCACCCGGGCACCGGTGAGAACCTTGGTGTGGGCCATCAGGCGGTTACCTCCGCGGGGTCAGTGGTGTCGATCAGATCCCAGGCGAGGAGCCCCGCGCCCAGGCATCCGGCGGTGTCCCCGAGAGCGGCGGGGACCAGGGACGGCAGCTTCTGGAAGGTGACCCGCCGCCGGACGGCCTCCCGCAGCGGTGTGAACAACGTTTCCCCCGCCTCGGCGAGCCCGCCACCGATGATCAGCGTGCGGGGGTCCAGCAGGGTGAGCGCGGTGACCAGCCCGTCGGCGAGCGCGTCCACCGCCTCCTGCCACACCTGACGGGCCCGGGTGTCCCCGGACTCCACGGCGGTCGCGCAGTCCGCGGCGTCCGCGCCCGCGTCGCCGCAGGCGGCCGCCCACGCCTCGCTCACCGCCGCGGCGGACGCGTACCGTTCGAGACAGCCGCGCTGCCCGCACGGACAGGGGGCGCCCCCGGGCCGTACGACGATGTGCCCGATCTCCCCGGCGAAGCCGTGCGCGCCCGCCTCGACCCGGCCGTCGATGCCGATGGCGCCCGCGATGCCGGTGCCCAGCGGCACGAACAGGAAACGGTCCGCGCCCCGGCCCGCCCCGATGCGGCCCTCGGCGAGCCCGCCGGTGCGCACGTCGTGGCCGAGGGCGACGGGGACGCCGCCGAGGCGCTCGGTGAGCAGCGCGCGCAGCGGGACGTCGCGCCAGCCGAGGTTGGCGGCGTAGACGGCGGTGCCCTCCGACTCGTCGACGATGCCGGGGACGGCGACCCCGGCGGCCGACGCCGGCTCGCCCAGCCGGCGGATGCCGTGGGCGCGCAGCTCGTCCGCGAAGCCGAGGATGCCGGCGACGACCGCGTCCGGGCCGCGCTCGCGGCCGGTGGGCCGGCGGGCCTGGTGCAACAGCGCGCCGTCCGCCCCGACCAGGGCGGCCTTCATCCCGGTGCCGCCCACGTCGAGGGCGATGACATGTCTCACGGAGACAGTGTGGACCCGGTACCCTCAAGAGGTCTAGTCCACTCACGTGGTGTAGACCTTATTCCGACTATCGAAAAGTTTCGGATGGCGCGGGGCGCCGGGGCAAGGGGCAAGGCAGTGCAGCGGCGGGTCAGGACAAGGACGATCGCGGCGTTGTCCGCGCTGGGACTGACGGGGGTCCTCGGCGGATGCGGAGCCGGCGGCGACTCGTCGGACGTGACCCTCACCCTCGTCGCCGCCGACTACGGCACCGGCGAGGCCGACAGCTCCGAGAAGTACTGGGCGGACCTGGTCGAGCGCTACGAGACCGACCACCCCGGCGTGCGGATCGACGTCAGCGTGTACTCCTGGAACGACGTCGACCGCAAGGTCAAGGAGATGGTCGACGCCGGCGACCCGCCGGACATGGCGCAGATCGGCGCGTACGCCGACTACGCGGCCGAGGGCCGGCTCTACCGGGCCGGGGACCTGCTCTCCATCCCCGTCCAGGCGGACTTCCTCTCGCAGCTCTCCGCCGCGGGGGAGGTCAACAGCGTGCAGTACGGCATGCCGTTCGCCGCGTCCACGCGCGTGCTGTTCTACAACAAGGACCTGTTCGCCGAGGCCGGCCTCACCCCGCCGAAGACCTGGGACGAACTCGCCGCGAACGCCGAGGCGCTCGCGGCCCGCGGGGTGACGTACCCGTACGCGCTGCCGCTCGGCCCGGAGGAGGCGCAGGCCGAGACCATGCAGTGGCTGCTCAGCGGCGACGGTGGCTACACCGACCTGGCGGGCACGTACGGCATCGACTCCACGGAGAACGTCGAGACGTTCAGCTGGCTGCGGGACGAACTGGTCGGCAAGGGCCTCACCGGTCCCGTCGCCCCCGGCAAGCTCGACCGGGCCAAGGCCTTCGAGGCGTTCGCCGCCGGTGACGTCGGCATGCTCAACGGGCATCCCTCGCTGATGGAGATGGCCGAGAAGAAGGGCGTGGAGTTCGGCATGGTGCCGACGCCCGGGGCCGACGGCGCGAGCCCCGCCACGCTCGGGGTCGCCGACTGGATGATGGCCTTCAAGGAGAACGGCCACCGCGACCAGGTCGGCGACTTCCTCGACTTCGTCTACAGCGAGGAGAACGTGCTCGACTTCTCCCGCGAGTACGACCTGCTGCCGGTCACCGGCTCCGCGTCCCGCACGATGGCCGCGTCCGAGCGGGACAAGGATCTCAAGCCGTTCCTCGACCAGCTCCCGACCTCGGAGCTCTACCCGGTCGGCAACACGTCCTGGGCGGCGGTCAACGCGGCGGTCAAGAAGCAGATCGGCAAGGCGGTCGCCCCGGGCGGCAGCCCCGCGGGCGTTCTCGGCACGCTCCAGGCGACGGCCACGCGCGCCGAGAGCGCGGAGTAGCCTGCGGGGCATGGACCAGGGGGACGAGGAACACGAGGGCGGCGGCGGGCCGGGGCGACGCGAGCGGGACATCCTCGCGCTGGAACGCCGTTCCTTCACGGGGCCCGGCGTGAAGGAACGGGCGATCCGCGAGGAACTGGGTCTGGCCCCCGTCCGCTACTACCAGCTCCTCAACGCCCTCCTGGACGACCCCCGTGCCCTGGCCCACGACCCGGTGACGGTCAACCGTCTGCGCCGCCTTCGGGAGACCCGCCGCACGGAACGCTGAGGCGCGTCGGGTCGGCACCGGTCGCCTCGGATTCCGGAGGGTTGTTCCGCCCCCGCCGCCCTTTCCCGTCCCGACCTGGGGCTCCGCCCCAGACCCCGCTCCTCGAACGCCGGAGGGGCTGACACACCAGCCCCTCCGGCGAGGAAACCGGTCTCAGGGCATCCGCTCCGCCAGCCCTCGCAGCAGCCGTACGACGCCGGCCGGGCCCTCCGTCACCACGTCGGCGCGTTCCCGCAGCTCCGTGACCTCTTCGCTGCCGCTGCAGACCAGCAGCCCGGGGACGCCGGCCGAGCGGAGCTTGTCGACGGCCGTGTAGGCGGCGAGGTCGCCCAGGTCGTCCCCGGCGTACAGGACGCACTCCGCGCCGATCTCACGGGCGTACTCCACCAGCGCGACGCCCTTGTCCATGCCGGGCGGGCGCAGCTCCAGGACCATGCGGCCGGGCTCGACCACCAGGCCGTGCCGGGTGGCGAGGTCGGCGAGCGGCTCGCGCAGGGTCTCGAACGCGGCCTGGGGATCGGAGGCACGGCGGGTGTGGACGGCCACCGCCCGTCCCTTCTCCTCGATCCAGGTGCCCTGCCACGCGCCGACCCGGTCGAGCAGCCCGGGCAGTTCCGCGCGGGCGGCGGCGACGCCGGGGTGCGGTGCGGGCGCGGTGACCGTACCGGTGACGGCGTCCCAGCGCTCGGCGCCGTAGTGGCCGAGGACGACGAGGTGCTCCAGGCCGGGAACGCCCGCGAAGCCCCCGTGCCGGACCGCGACACCCGCCGGCCGGCCCGTGACGACCGCGACCGCGGCCACCTTCGGGGCGAGCGCGGCGAGGGCGGGCACCGCGTCGGGGTGCGCGCGGGCCTGCTCGGGGTCGGCCACGATCGGGGCGAGCGTCCCGTCGAAGTCGAGTGCGATCAGTGCCTTCCCCGGACGGGAGAGAAGCGCCTGAAGCCCTTCCCGTCCGGCCTGCGTGGCGGGTGTCGGCATGGCATTCGGGTCCGTGGAATCCGTGTGGCTGCCCATAACGCCCAACCTATCCACGCTCGCCCCGTCGCACGCCTGCCCGACCGGCCGTATGACCGGCCGGCCGTACCGGTCAGCCGGACGCCGTGGTGCCCCGCAGCGCGTCCAGCTGGTCGAGGAACCAGCGTGCCGGGGGGAGTGCGGTGGCGGCCGCCGCCAGGCGCTTGGTGCGGTCGGCCCGCTCGTCCCCGCTCATGGTCAGGGCCTCGTGCAGGGCGCGGGAGGTCTCGACGACGTCGTACGGGTTGACCGTGATCGCGTCCTCGCCCAGCTCCTCGTGGGCGCCGGCCTCCCGGGACAGCACCAGCGCGCAGCCGCCGTCGGAGACGACCGGGACCTCCTTGGCGACCAGGTTCATGCCGTCGCGGATGGGGTTGACCAGCGCCACGTCCGCCAGCCGGTACGCGGCGAGCGAGCGCGCGAAGTCGTCCTTGACGTGGAGGACGACCGGCCGCCAGCCCGGCGTCCCGTACCGCTCGTTGATCTCCTCCGCGAGCCGCTGGACCTCGGCGGTGTAGTCGCGGTACACGGCGAGGTCCTGCCGGGAGGGGTAGGCGAACGCGACGTGCACGACGCGCTCGCGCCACTCGGGGTGGTCGTCCAGGAGCTGCCGGTACGCCAGCAGGCCGCGCACGATGTTCTTGGACAGCTCGGTGCGGTCGACCCGGACGATCGTCCGGCGGCCCTCACCGATCTCCTCGCGCAGCACGGTGATCCGCTCCTCGACGTCCGCCTCGTGGGACCGGGCGCGCAGGAAGTCCGCGTCGGCCCCCAGGCCGTGCACGCCCACCGCCGTGCCGCCGAGTCCGCCGGTGAAGCGCTCGCAGCACGCGGTGAAGGCGTCCGCCCAGCGGTGGGTGAGGAAGCCGAGCCGGTCGGCGCCGAGCATGCCGCGCAGCACCTGGGCGGCGATGTCGCCGGGCAGCATCGCGAAGTACTCCGGCGGCGCCCACGGGGTGTGCGAGAAGTGCCCGATGCGCAGGTCGGGGCGGAGCTCGCGGAGCATCCCGGGGACGAGCGTCAGGTGGTAGTCCTGGACGAGCACCGCCGCACCCTGCGCGGCCTCCTCGGCCAGCGCCTCGGCGAACGCGCGGTTGTAGGTCTCGTACGACGCCCACCGGCGGCGGAACTCCGCGTCGAAGACCGGCTCGAGGGGCGTCTGGTAGAGCATGTGGTGGACGAACCACAGGACCGAGTTGGCGATCCCGTTGTACGCGTCCGCGTGCACGTCGGCCGGGATGTCGAGCATCCGCACGCCGTCCTCGCCGGCCCCGCGCCGCACGGCCTCGCGGTCGCCGTCGGACAGGGCCGAGCACACCCACAGCGCCCCCGCCTCGGGGCCGATGGCCGACAGCCCGGACACCAGCCCGCCACCGCCGCGCCTGGCCCGCAGCGAGCCGTCCTCTCCCACCTCGTACGAGACCGGCCCCCGGTTGGAGGCGACCAGCACCTGAGCAGCACCGAAGCTTGAAGCCATACGCCTCAACCTAGCCCGGCCCCCGGAACCTCAAACGTGCCCCCGCGTCACCTCTGTGGCGATTCGGTCACACGCCTCGCGCGGAACGGACGCCCCCGCGCGCCGGTTCAGGCCACCCTGCGCGCCCGGTACTCCGCGATCTCCGTCATCGGCGGCCGTTCCTCCGTGTCGACGGAGTACGTACGGGGTGCGAAGGCGTCGCCCGTGCGCTCGAACTGGGTCAGGGCCGGCCGGATCAGGTGGCCGCGGGCCAGGCGGAGCTGGGCGGTGCGGTAGATCGCGGCGGCCATCCGCCCGAGGGCCTGGCCGTCCTGGTGCCGGTGCTTGCGCACACCGACGTCGACCTGGGCCAGCGCGTCCAGGCCCACCAGGTGCAGGGCGTCGACCAGCATGCCCAGCTCGACGCCGTAGCCGACCGGGAACGGGAGCTGTTCGAGCAGGCTCCGGCGGGCCGCGTACTCGCCGCCCAGCGGCTGGACGAAGCCGGCCAGCCGGGGCCAGTGCATGTTCAGCAGCGGGCGGGCCATCAGCTCCGTGACCCGGCCGCCCTGACCGGCCGCCGGTGAGCCGGGGGCGGGGCCGTCGGACACCGTCAGGGGCCGGTCGTACATGGCCTTGACCAGGTGCACGTCGGGCTCGGTGAGCAGCGGGCCGACGATGCCGGAGACGAAGTCGGAGGAGAACTCCCTGAGGTCCGCGTCGACGAAGCACACGATGTCGCCCCGGGTGACCAGCAGCGACCGCCACAGCACCTCGCCCTTGCCGGGCACCGCCGGTATGCGGGGCAGGATCGCGTCCCGGTGCACCACCCTGGCGCCCGCCGCCGCGGCCTCCTCGGCCGTGCGGTCCGTCGAGCCCGAGTCGACCACCACGACCTCGTCGACCAGCGGGACCCGCAGCACCAGGTCGCGCCGGACGGCCGAGACGATCTCGCCGACCGTCGCCTCCTCGTTCAGCGCGGGCAGCACCACGCTCACCGTCTGCCCCGTGGCCCGCTTCGCCGCCAGGATCCCGTGGAGCGGGCGGTCGGCCACGGACCAGGAGCGGTCGGCCAGCCAGCGCTCGACTTCTTCCAGCACGGTCCCCGGCTCCTCACTGCCCAGTGATCCATCTCGCGGTTCGGACGGACTGTCTCGACCATCCGGGCCTTCGGTTACAGTCTTGAACAACGCCGATGACCCTCGCATGCCGGGGTCGTCGCGCGGACAACTGAACACCGCTCATCCAGAGGGGCAGAGGGACACGGCCCGATGAAGCCCCGGCAACCCTCCAGTCGGTTCCTGTCACGCGGACGTGGCGAGGCTCCCGGCTAGGGAAGGTGCCAAATCCGTCTCACGGCGAGATGCGTCGTGAGGAAGATGAGGAGAAAGGGCCTCGCCTCACATGGCTGTGCAGACCGTTGCAAGCACCACCGACTCCGCCACCGCGAACGCCGTCGATCTCGGCCCCGCCACCGCGCTCTCCTGCCGCGAATGCGGTCACCGCGTGCCCCTCGGCCCCGTCTTCGCCTGCGAGGAGTGTTTCGGCCCGCTGGAGATCGCCTACGACTTCTCGGCCCACGACACCGAGGAGCTGCGCAAGCGGATCGAAGCGGGACCCGCGAACATCTGGCGCTACGCGCCCCTGCTTCCCGTCCCGGCGGACGTGGCGGCCAAGCCGAACCTGAACCCCGGCTGGACCAAGCTCGTCCAGGCCGACAACCTGGCCCGCGAGCTCGGCGTCACCGGCGGTCTGTACGTCAAGGACGACTCGGGCAACCCGACGCACTCCTTCAAGGACCGCGTCGTCGCCCAGGCCCTCGAGGCCGCCCGCGCCTTCGGCTTCACCACCCTGTCCTGCTCCTCGACCGGCAACCTCGCCGGGGCGGTCGGTGCCGCCGCCGCCCGGGCCGGCTTCCGCTCCTGCGTGTTCATCCCGCACGACCTGGAACAGGGCAAGGTCGTCATGGCCGCCGTCTACGGGGGCGAGCTCGTCGGCATCGAGGGCAACTACGACGACGTGAACCGCTTCTGCTCCGAGCTGATCGGCGACCCGGCCGGCGAGGGCTGGGGCTTCGTCAACGTCAATCTGCGGCCGTACTACGCCGAGGGCTCGAAGACCCTCGCGTACGAGATCTGCGAGCAGCTCGGCTGGCGGCTCCCCGACCAGCTCGTGGTCCCGATCGCCTCCGGCTCCCAGCTCACGAAGATCGACAAGGGCCTGCAGGAGCTGATCCGGCTCGGGCTGGTCGAGGACAGGCCGTACAAGATCTTCGGCGCTCAGGCGGAGGGGTGCTCGCCGGTGTCCACCGCCTACAAGGCCGGGCACGACGTCGTGCGTCCGCAGAAGCCGGACACGATCGCCAAGTCGCTGGCGATCGGGAACCCGGCGGACGGGCCGTACGTCCTGGACATCGCGCGCCGCACGGGCGGGGCCGTGGAGGACGTGACCGACGAGCAGATCGTCGACGCGATCAAGCTGCTCGCGCGCACGGAGGGGATCTTCGCGGAGACCGCGGGGGGTGTGACCGTGGGGGTCACGAAGAAGCTTCTCGAGAGCGGGGCGCTCGACCCTTCGCTCACCACGGTGGTGCTCAACACCGGGGACGGTCTCAAGACGCTGGACGCGGTGGCGGGTACGGGGTTGACCGCGACGATCCGCCCGAGCCTTGAGTCGTTCCGTGAAGCCGGGCTTGTCTGAGTCGTTCGTCTGCGGGTCCGTCGTGGCTGGCCGCGCCCACGCGGCGGTAGCCGCACATCAAGCACAGTCCCGCGCCCCCAGGGTGCTGTCCCTTCCGGAGGTTTTGTCGTGAGCGTGAATGTCCGTATCCCCACCATCCTGCGTACCTACACCGGTGGGCGGGCCGAGGTGAGCGCCGAGGGCGCCACCCTCTCCGAGGTCATCTCGGACCTGGAGAAGAACCACACGGGGATCGCCGCCCGCGTGCTGGACGATCAGGGCAGGCTGCGGCGGTTCGTGAACGTCTACGTCAATGACGACGACGTGCGGTTCGAGCAGGGGCTCGAGACGGCCACCCCGGACGGGGCCGGCGTGTCGATCATTCCGGCGGTCGCCGGAGGCTGATCATTACCTTCGGTAATGACGGTGACCGAGCGTTGAGGACATTGCCCCCTCCGTGAGAGATGCGGAGGGGGCAATTCCATGTGATTGAGCGCGGTAGAGTTGGGGAACGCGCTGCCGATCCACTGATCGAGCTCCCTGAATTCCTGCCGTACGCCCGACTGGATGTAGCCAAAGTGTGGGCACCTTTCGCGGCATATGTGACCGTTGTCCGGCCCGACTTGCCCTGGAATAGGGCTAATTCTCGCCACATTCCGGACCGGTGTCGTCCAGATTTCTCGTCCGACTGACCTGTTGCAGACGGCAGTTGGACAGATACATTCGGCCGCGGTCGACGCGTTCCGGCGCACACCCCCAACCGTTGGGGGGTGAGGTCTGACCCGGGTCCGCGAAGTGTGGATCTGTGCAAGGGCCAGTAATAGGGGAGTTAGGCATGGCTCAGGGCACCGTCAAGTGGTTCAACGCGGAGAAGGGGTACGGCTTCATCGCGGTCGACGGTGGTGCGGATGTTTTCGTCCACTACAGCGCGATTCAGATGGACGGCTACCGCACCCTCGAAGAAGGCCAGCGGGTCGAGTTCGAGATCTCGCAGGGTCAGAAGGGCCCACAGGCCGACATGGTTCGTCTCAGCGCCTGAACGCGCTACCAGCCGCAAGCAACTTCTGCCGACGAAGGGCCCGTGCCTCCCGGGGTGCGGGCCCTTCGCCCTGCCCGGACGGGTGCGGCCGGTGTTCGCGTGCGGCTGAGTGCCCCCGTGTCCCTCCACAGGCGCTTGCACTCGCATGGGTCGAGTGCTAATCATTGGCGTTAGCACTCTGAAGGTGAGAGTGACAACGAAGGACCGGGTCGGTGAGGCCCGCAGGCCGTGTGGGGCAAGGAACCACGAGGCCGGCGAGCCGTCCGTCGCGGGCGCGGGCGCGGTCCGAAGGAATCACCCCCAGTCCTGGAGGGACCACTTCACATGGCCAAGATCATCGCGTTCGACGAGGAGGCGCGGCGCGGCCTCGAGCGCGGCATGAACCAGCTCGCGGACGCCGTCAAGGTGACGCTCGGCCCCAAGGGCCGCAACGTCGTCCTCGAGAAGAAGTGGGGCGCCCCCACGATCACCAACGATGGTGTGTCCATCGCCAAGGAGATCGAGCTCGAGGACCCGTACGAGAAGATCGGCGCCGAGCTGGTCAAGGAAGTCGCCAAGAAGACGGACGACGTCGCCGGTGACGGTACGACCACCGCGACCGTTCTCGCCCAGGCCCTGGTCAAGGAGGGCCTGCGCAACGTCGCCGCCGGCGCCAACCCGATGGCTCTGAAGCGCGGTATCGAGAAGGCCGTCGAGGCCGTCTCCGGTGCCCTGCTCGAGCAGGCGAAGGATGTCGAGACCAAGGAGCAGATCGCCTCCACGGCCTCCATCTCCGCCGCCGACGTCCAGATCGGCGAGCTCATCGCCGAGGCCATGGACAAGGTCGGCAAGGAAGGCGTCATCACCGTCGAGGAGTCCCAGACCTTCGGTCTGGAGCTGGAGCTCACCGAGGGTATGCGCTTCGACAAGGGCTACATCTCGGCGTACTTCGCCACCGACATGGAGCGTATGGAGGCCGTCCTCGACGACCCGTACATCCTGATCGCGAACTCCAAGATCTCCAACGTCAAGGACCTGCTCCCGCTCCTGGAGAAGGTCATGCAGTCGGGCAAGCCGCTGCTGATCATCGCCGAGGACGTCGAGGGCGAGGCCCTGTCGACCCTGGTCGTCAACAAGATCCGTGGCACCTTCAAGTCCGTCGCCGTCAAGGCCCCGGGCTTCGGTGACCGGCGCAAGGCCATGCTCGGCGACATCGCCATTCTCACGGGCGGCGAGGTCATCTCCGAGGAGGTCGGCCTCAAGCTGGAGAACGCCACGGTCGACCTGCTGGGCAAGGCCCGCAAGGTCGTCATCACCAAGGACGAGACCACCATCGTCGACGGTGCGGGCTCGGCCGACCAGGTCCAGGGCCGCGTGAACCAGATCCGCGCCGAGATCGAGAACAGCGACTCGGACTACGACCGCGAGAAGCTGCAGGAGCGCCTGGCGAAGCTCGCCGGCGGTGTCGCGGTCATCAAGGCCGGTGCCGCCACCGAGGTGGAGCTCAAGGAGCGCAAGCACCGCATCGAGGACGCCGTGCGCAACGCCAAGGCGGCCGTCGAGGAGGGCATCGTCGCCGGTGGTGGCGTGGCCCTGCTGCAGGCCTCCCAGGTCTTCGAGAAGCTGGAGCTCGAGGGTGACGAGGCGACCGGCGCCAACGCCGTGCGCATCGCGCTGGAGGCCCCGCTGAAGCAGATCGCCGTCAACGGTGGTCTCGAGGGCGGCGTCGTCGTGGAGAAGGTCCGCAACCTCCAGGTCGGCCACGGCCTGAACGCCGCGACCGGTGAGTACGTCGACATGATCGCCGAGGGCATCATCGACCCGGCGAAGGTGACGCGTTCCGCGCTGCAGAACGCCGCCTCCATCGCCGCGCTGTTCCTCACCACCGAGGCCGTCATCGCCGACAAGCCGGAGAAGGCCGCGGCCCCGGCCGGCGGCGGCATGCCGGGCGGTGACATGGACTTCTGATCCTTCCGAGGATCGGATCCGTCCGTCGCGTGACCGAGGGCGGCATCCCCTGTTCCGGCAGGGGGTGCCGCCCTCGGGCGTGTCCGGGGGGCGGGTCGAGCCGGCTCGGCGGTCGGCGGTGTGGTGGGGATCACAGGGGGGCGTCACGGGGTGGCGGAATGCCCCCGGGTGCGGCCCGGTTGACGCCGGAGCGCGTTCAATGCACGCGCACATACCGTCCGGTACCCACTTGAGGAGCCCTCCACGTGACCGTCACCGCTTCGGACACCGCCGCCCGCGCCGCCGGGATTCTCTCGCGGCCCGCCACGATCAACGGCCTGACCGTCCCCAACCGCATCGTCATGGCGCCGATGACCCGGATGTTCTCGCCGGGCGGTGTCCCCGGCGACGACGTGGTGTCGTACTACGCGCGTCGTGCCGCCGCCGGTGTCGGGCTGATCGTCACCGAGGGGACGTACGTGGGGCACGAGTCGGCCGGGATGAGCGACCGGGTGCCGCGGTTCCACGGGGAGGAGCAGCTCACGGGCTGGGCGCGGGTCGCCACGGCCGTGCACGAGGCGGGCGGCGCGATCGTGCCGCAGCTCTGGCACATCGGCATGGTCCGTGAACAGGGTCAGGAGCCGTACCCCGAGGCTCCGGCGGTCGGTCCGTCGGGGGTGCGCACGGACGGCACCGAGGGCACGGGCAAGGCGATGACGCAGACCGACATCGACGCCGTCGTGGCCGCGTTCGCCCGGGCGGCCGCCGACGCCGAGCGGATCGGCTTCGACGGCGTGGAGCTGCACGGCGCGCACGGCTACCTGATCGACCAGTTCCTGTGGTCCGGCACCAACCGCCGCACCGACGCCTACGGCGGCGACCCGGTGGCCCGCGCGAGGTTCGCCGCCGAGATCGTGGCCGCGGTGCGGGCGGCCGTGTCACCCGGGTTCCCGGTGATCTTCCGCTACTCGCAGTGGAAGCAGGACGCCTACGACGCCCGGCTCGCCGAGACGCCCCAGGAACTCGAGGCGATCCTCGCCCCGCTCGCCGCGGCCGGTGTCGACGCCTTCCACGCGTCCACCCGCCGCTACTGGCTCCCGGAGTTCGAGGACTCCGACCTCAACCTCGCCGGCTGGACGAAGAAGCTGACCGGCCTGCCCGCCGTCACCGTGGGCTCCGTCGGTCTCGACGGCGAGTTCCTCAAGGCCTTCCAGGGGCAGGGCGCCGAACTCGGCGGCATCGACAACCTGCTCGACCGGATGGAGCGGGACGAGTTCGACCTCGTCGCCGTGGGCCGCGCGCTGCTTCAGGACCCGAACTGGGCGGCCAAGGTGCTCGCCGGGCGCTTCGACGAACTGGCACCCTACGAGGCGGCGTCCCTGCGGACGCTGAGCTGAGCCGGCCGGCCCGGGCACGCGCGCGTCACAGGTTCCCCATCGGCTCGATGTCGACCCGCACCGGCGTCCCCCACACGCGCAGCACCTCGTAGTCGGTGAACTCGTGGACGATCCGGTACGCCATGGCGGGGCGGGGCCCGCGCCGCTGCGCCGCGATGTACAGCTCCGCCTCGCGCCGGTCCCGGCGCGGGGTCCCGCAGAGCTGCCAGACCTGGCCGTTCCACAGCTCCGGCAGCCAGCGCTGCTGCGGCTGCGGCCGGTCGCCGCGCACCCCGTACCGGGACGGCGCGGGATCGGCGGGCGGGGCGTGCGGGGCGGGGCCGTTGAACTCGGCGCGGCGTGCGGCACGGCGCCGGGTCTCGCACAGCAGGCACAGGTCCGGGGCGCTCTCGTCGACCGGTCCCGTGGGGTGCTCGGCGCAGCGCGTGCTGGGCGCGGCCGTGGTGACGCTCTCCTCCAGCAGGTCCAGGGCCCGCCGCAGGTCGTCCTTCACTTCGTGCAGCCTGGCGTCCGGGGTGTCGGCGGACAGTGCCTCGCCGTGCTCACCCAGGACGCGCAGGGCCCGGCCCAGTGCGGTGCGCTGCGCGTGGTTCATGGTGGCTTCTCCGGGTGGGGGACGGCCTCCAGTATCCAGCAGTCCTGCCGGGTCGGTCCGCGGTCAGTGCGCGGCCGCCGCGAGCGCGGCCCGCAGACGGCCGCCGGACTCGGCGAGCAGACGGGCGGCCGTGGGGCCGTCCACCCCGGCCAGCAGCACCAGGATCGCGTTCTTGACCTCGCCGTCCGTGGCGGCCAGGGCCCGTTCGACGGCGTCGTCGTCCGCTCCCGTCACCTGGGCGACGATGCGGCGGGAACGGACGCGCAGCTTCTCGTTGGAGGCGCGGACGTCGACCATCAGGTTCCCGTACGTCTTGCCCAGCCGGATCATCGTGATCGTCGACAGCATGTTGAGGACGAGCTTCTGGGCCGTGCCGGCCTTCAGGCGGGTGGAGCCGGTGAGGAACTCCGGGCCCACGACGACCTCGATGCCGTGCTCGGCCGCCGCCGCCAGCGCGCTGCCCCGGTTGCAGGACAGGCCCACGGTGAGGGCGCCGCGCGCACGGGCGTACGCGACGGCGCCGACGGCGTAGGGGGTGCGGCCGGAGGCGGAGACGCCGACCACCGTGTCGTCGGCGGTCAGCTCCAGCGCGGCCAGGTCGGACTCGGCCAGCTCCCGGGAGTCCTCGGCGCCCTCGATCGAGGTGACCATGGCGTCGAGGCCGCCCGCGATGAGGCCGACGACCTGCTCGGGGTCGGTGTTGAAGGTCGGCGGGCACTCGGAGGCGTCCAGCACGCCGAGCCGTCCGGCGGTGCCCGCGCCCGCGTAGACCAGCCGGCCGCCGCGCGCCATCCGCGCGGCGGTGGCGTCGATCGCGGCAGCGATCCGAGGCACCTGCCCGGCCACGGCACCGGCCACCGAGGCGTCCTCCCGGTTCATCAGCCGGGCGATCTCAACGGTGGGCAACCGATCGACATCGGCCAGCTCCGGCCGGTACGCCTCGGTGGTCAGAGTTTCCAGTTCGGCGCGGAGGGCGCGGTGATGCGAGGCAGAAGGCATGGGTGACTTTCCGATTCGGGGCGGGGCGACCTGCCCAGGGGCGCGGGGAACTGCGCGACCAGCCACGGACGACCCGCAGACGACGACGGCGGCGCGGCTCTACGGCCCCTTGCGAGCCCGGTGCCGGTGCGCCAGCGCCTCGTACGACGCGGCCAGCGCGGGCGCCGCCGCCTCGTACGTCCGCTGGGCGACCCCCACGAACAGACAGTCCACCACCAGCAGCTGCCCGGTCCGTGAGGACATCGCGGCCGGCCGCAGCTCGCTCTCGCGGGCCGTGGACGTGGTCAGGACGTGGTCGGCGTACTGCGTGACGGGGCTGTCCGGGCGGCCGGTGACCGCCACCGTCGTCGCCCCATGCTCGAAGGCCACCCGGAGCGGTTCTATGACGTCCCCGGTCGACCCGGAGTGGGTGACGGCGATCGCCACGTCGCCCGGGCGCAGCTGCACCGCGTTGGTGACCGCGAGGTGCGGGTCGCTGTGGGCGTGCGCCAGGAGGCCTATGCGCAGCAGTTTCTGGGTGAGATCCTGGGCGACGAGTCCCGACGCGCCGACGCCGTACACATCGGTGCGGCGGGCGCCGGCCAGGGCGCTCACGGCGGCGGCGAGCTGCACGGTGTCCAGACCGGCCGCGGTGTCGGCGAGGGTCTGCTGCTCGTCGTAGGCGAGCTTGGCCACGACGTCGGCTATCGGGTCGTCCACCGCGATGTCCGTGGTGATGGCGGGCGCGCGCCCGGACTGCTGCTGGGCGGCGAGGCCGGCCAGCGCCAGGCGCAGGTCACGGTAGCCGGGGTAGCCGAGCAGGCGGGCGGTGCGGACGACGGTGGCCTCGCTGGTGCCGGTGAGCTCGGCGAGTCCGGTGACCGTGAGGGCCGCGCAGCCGGCCGGGTCGTCGGCGACGGCCTCGGCGACCCGCTGCATGGAACGGGTCATCGAGGGAGCCAGCGTGCGCACCTTGGCCGCGAGGGCGGCGGGTGCGGGCGGCGCGGGCGTGGCGCCGCCACCGGCGAAAATTTCCTTCAGGTCATGGGTCACGGTATGAAAGATATTTTCGTCCCGGCCTCGTGGTCAAGAGTGCGCACAATGGGGGCATGGACCCCCACGGCGAACCCGGCGCCCACCCGCTCGGCCCCCTGGAACAGGCGCTGCACGCGGCGCGTGCCCTCGTGCTGGCCGACCTGGCCGCGCGCGAGGTCGCCGAGGCGGACGTGGTGTCCATGGTCGAGGACTCCGTGGCGCACCGGCGCTGGTGGGTCGAACAGTGGCCGGACGGCGTCGGATTCCTTCCCGGCCTGGTCGCCCAGGACGTCCAGGACGCCCTGCTGGAGCGGTACGGGCGCTGGCCGCTGTGTCCGGTGTGCCCCACCGGCGAGCCGCACGCGCTGGAGGTGGAGCCCGAACTCGGCCCCGACCCGCACTGGGTCTGCCACAAGGCGGGCGTGAAGGTCGCGGCGGTGGGCGGTCTGGGCGGGGCGACGCCCTCGTGACCGTGTACATCGACCCGCCCACCTGGCCGGGCCACGGACAGCTCTGGTCCCACCTCGTCAGCGACCTCTCCTACGCCGAACTGCACGCCTTCGCCGACCGCCTGGGCGTTCCCCGCCGCGCCTTCGAACGCGACCACTACGACATCCCCCGGCACCGGTACGCCGACGCGGTGCGCGCCGGGGCGGTCGAGGTCAGCAGCCGCGAGGTGGTGCGGCTGCTGCACGGGTCGGGGCTGCGGCGGCGCAAGGGCGCGGGTCAGCCGCGCAGTTCGTAGGAGATCTGCCCCACGTCCTCGGAGACCCGCGTGAAACCGGCCCGGGTGACGACCCGTTGTGACGGCACGTTCTCGTGGTCGACGACGGCGACCACGGCCCGTACCCCGTCCCGCTCCAGCGCCCGGCGCGACAGCGTGCGCAGCGCCTCGGTGGCGTACCCGTGGCCGCGGGCACCCGCGACGAGGTCGTAGCCGATCTCCACGCGGCCGTCCCCGTCCGGGACGCCGTGGAAGCCCATCGCGCCCACCGCGAGGTCGTCGTCCCGCCGGACCAGCACGTACATGCCCCACTCGGGGTGGAACACGCCGTCCTCGTACCGCTTCACCGCGTGTCCGGCACCCACGCGGGTGCCGTCCGCGGGGGCGCCGCCGACCCAGGTGTAGCCGCCGTCACCGGCCAGGGAGAGGTCGGCGGCGGTCGCCGGGGTGACGCCCTCCAGTGTCAGCCGCTCCGACCGGAGCACCGGGTTGTTGCTCCAGCGCCACCCGGTGACGGGCTCCCGGCCCGGCAGTTCGCCGCGCCCGGTGGCCCAGAGCAGCGTCCGCCACGGCGTGGGCCCCGGCTCGACCTGGGGGAAGAGCCGGGTGAGGGCGAAGGAGGCCAGTTCCGGGGGCGGTTCGTGGCCGATCCCCAGCCCCTCGGCGACGTCGTGCGTGTGCAGCAGCACCTCGGTCACCCCCATCGCGGCGAAGCCCTCACGGCTCGCGTGCCCGAAGGGATAGGGGTGGAAGGCGCGCACCGCGCGCGGGGTGGTGCGGACGGCGGCGGCGAGCAGGGCGCCGGTCGCCTCGATCGTCCTCAGCACACCGGTGTTGTCGGTGTCCCCGTCGAGCGAGAGCGTGAAGGGCAGGCGCCCGGCGGCCACGCGTCCCGCGAGCCGTCCCGCGTAGGCGATCAGGTCGTCCGCGATGTGCTCCGCCGTCTCCCGGCAGCTCCACTCCAGCCGCCCGGCCCTCACCCCCGCCCAGTCCCGGTCGGTGACCGCCCCCAGCGTCGCCACGCAGTGCGCGACGGCTTCCTCCACGTGTTCCGCTCCCACAGCATGCATGCGGGGCAGGCTAGGCGGGCGGTGCGGGCGTGGTCGACAGCATTTCCAGTTCACCGCGCACGTTGTAGCGGGCGGTGGCCTCCCAGTGCTCGTGCCCGTACGGCGTACGGAACAGGCGGGGCAGGGCGAGGAGCTGCCGCAGCACCTCGGCGCGGCCCTCGCGGAAGGCGCCGCTCGGCACGAAGTGGTACTCCTCGCGGACGGCGGCGGTGTAGGCGGCGTACGCGGACGGCGACGCGGCGAGGATCGCGAGGTCGGCGTCGCACAGCACCTGCCCGTCGCGGTCGTCGTCGGCCGGGTCGTGCGTGACGGTGAGCCGCACCAGCCGGGCCACCTCGGCGGTCTTCTCCGCCGGCACCCCGGCCTCGGTCAGGGCCCGCTCGGCGAGCCGGGCGGAGCGCTCCTCGTTCTCCGAGCGGTCCGGCAGGTACACGGCGTCGTGGAACCAGGCGGCGAGCCGTACGACGTCCGGGTCGCCCGCGTGCTCCGCCAGCTCGTCGACGTGGTCGAGGACCGCCGTGAGGTGGGTGAGCGTGTGGTAGTGCCGCTGCGGTTCCCGCCAGCGGCCGAGCAGGGCGTCGGCGTACGGCACCGGATCGGGACCGCCGCCGGGTCCGCGGGCCCCTTCCAGGGCGTGGACGAAACGGGCACGCAGGGCTTCGGTGTCGGCCATGCGCCCATTGTCCTCCGGTGCGGTGCGGGGACGCGCCGCCCGCCGGGACGGGGCGGAGTTAATTGCGTATCCGTAGGTCACCGGATCCGGATAGTGGGCCGGAGAGGGCACCCGTAGGTTCCAGGCCACCGGTTCACCGAACGTTCAACCTTCGCAACGGACTTCGCTGCGATCGCGTGCGGTCGAACGGGTCGTGCCTGCCCGTGTCCCCCCACCCGGCCGCCCCTCCCCATCCGCCCCACCGGGGCCGCCGGGCACGGGTGGCACGTCGAATTGTCATGAGCAGAACCATCTTGCCGGTGCCGCACGTGCGGTGCCGGCTCGTGAAAGGCAACCCCACCTTGAACGGTTCCAGACGCCTCCGCATATCCCTCCTGGCGGTGACCTCGGCCGCGCTCCTGGGCTCGGGAGTCACGGCGGCCTCCGCGGCACCGGCCGCCCAGCCCGCCCAGGACCGGCCGCAGGCCGCCTCCGAGGCGCCCGTCGAGCGCCTCATCGTCGGGTACGAGAAGAAGGCCGCCGAGGCGAAGTCCGACGCCGAGGCCAAGGAGGACGCCAGGGCCAAGGGCAGGAAGGCCGGCGAGTCCCTTTCCTTCGAACGGCGGCTCGGCACCGGCGCCGCGCTCGTGGACCTCGGCGACGGGCTGAAGGGCGGCTCCCTCCAGGACGTCATCGACACGTTCGAGGCCGACCCCGACGTCGCCTACGTCGACCGCGACACCCGCATGTACGCGACCGCCGCGCCCAACGACACGTACTACAACCGCCAGTGGGACTTCTTCGAGGCCACCGCGGGCATGAACGTCCAGAACGCCTGGGACGGCGGCGCCACCGGACGGGGCGTCACCGTGGCCGTGATCGACACCGGTTACGTCACCCACTCCGACCTGGGCGCCAACATCGTCTCGGGCTACGACTTCATCTCCGACGCCGCGAACGCCCGCGACGGCGGGGGCCGGGACAGCAACCCCCGCGACGAGGGGGACTGGAGCGCCGAGAACGAGTGCTACTCCGGCTCCCGGGCGAGCGACTCCTCCTGGCACGGCACGCACGTCGCGGGCACCGTGGCCGCCGTCGCCGACAACGGCAAGGGCGTCGCCGGCGTCGCGTACAACGCGAAGGTCCAGCCCGTCCGCGTCCTCGGCAAGTGCGGCGGCAGCACCGCGGACATCGCCGACGCCATCGTGTGGGCGTCCGGCGGCTCCGTCCCCGGTGTGCCCGTCAACCCCTCCCCGGCCGACGTCATCAACCTCAGCCTCGGCGGCTCCGGTTCCTGCCAGACCATCACCCAGAACGCCATCAACGGCGCCGTGGGCCGCGGCACGACGGTCGTCGTCGCCGCCGGCAACAGCAACACCAACGCCTCCGGCTTCACCCCGGCGAACTGCGCCAACGTGGTCAACGTCGCCGCGAGCGACCGCGAGGGCAACCGTGCGAGCTACTCCAACTACGGCTCGATCATCGACATCACCGCCCCCGGCGGCGAGACGGCCGTCAGCTCGGCCAACGGCATCCTGTCCACGCTGAACAGCAGCGCCACCACGCCCGGCACCGAGAACTACGAGGCCTACCAGGGCACCAGCATGGCCACGCCGCACATCGCCGGCCTCGCCGCGCTGATGTACGAGAAGGACCCGGCCATCACGCCGAGCCGCGTCGAGTCCCTCATCAAGAACAACGCCCGCACCCTGCCCGGCACCTGCAGCGGCGGCTGCGGCTACGGACTCGCGGACGCCGCCGGCACCCTGGCCGCGATGGGCGGCGGCACCACTCCGGAGCCGGACCCCACCGAGCAGGTCTTCACCAACTCCGAGAACTGGTCGATCCCGGACGGTGACGGCCGCTACGTCTACTCGAACATCAACGTGAGCGGTGTCAGCGGCTACGCCCCCTCCGACCTGAAGGTCTCGGTGGACATCAAGCACACCTACCGCGGTGACCTGAGGGTCCAGCTCGTCGCCCCCAACGGCAGCATCTGGACGCTGAAGGACACCAGTGCCTACGACAGCGCCGACAACGTCCTCGCGACGTACACGGTCAACGCCTCGTCCGTCCTGGCGTCCGGGACCTGGCAGCTGCGGGTGACCGACGTCTACTCGGGCGACACCGGCTACATCGACTCCTGGAGCCTGACCTTCTGACGAGTCCGGCTCGAGGTGACAAGGAGGGCTTGCCGGTGCCGGGGGCACCGGCAAGCCCTTCTTCGCACTAGCGTGGGCGGCATGACGACTCCTGCGGATGTGCACGACGTACGAGACCCCGAGCTGCCCGGGCGGCTGCTGACCGTCGAACGGGACGCGCTGGTACCGCTGTTGCGGGGGCGGGACGACGCCGACTTCGCGCTGCCGGTGGCGGCGTGCCCGGGATGGACGGTGCGGGACGTGCTGGCGCACTGCTCGGCGGCGCTGTCACGGGTGGTGGAGAGCCGGTTCGAGGAGGGCGTGTTCTCGCCCGAGAGCAATGAGCGTGACATCGCGGAACGGGCCGGGTGGGCGAACGCCCAGGTCGTGGACGAGCTCGAGCGCGGAATGACCGCGGCCGGTCCGCTGATCGCCGACGCGGGCGGGGCGTTGGACGTCCTCGCGCTGGGCGAGTGGGTGCACGCCGGGGACGTGCGGGTCGCCCTCCGTGAGCCCGACGCGTACGCGGGGCCGGGACTGCCGCACGCGCTCGCCCTGCTGGGCCAGGTCACGACCCGGAAGGGGCATCTCCCGCTGCACGCCGACCTCGACGACGCCGACGAGCCACTGCGCCTGGGCGACACCTCGGGGGAGCGCCCCCCGGCCCGCTACATCGGTGACGGGCCGACGCTGGTACGGCTGTACGCGGGGCGCCCGCTGGAGGGTGCCTCGTACGAGCTGGCCGGAGTGGAGGCGGCGGAGCTGAACATCTTTGGACGCTGACGGGTGGGGGCGGGGGAGCCCCGGGCGGCCGGCCGGGCGTAGGCTTGGATTGGACTAGACCTGTAGGCCCGCCTGATGCCTGCCTGATACCTGATGCCGAGGAATGGGGTCCCATGAGCAAGCGTGCAGTCCTGGAGGTGATCGCCCTCGACGTCGAGGACGCGGTCGCCGCCCAGGCCGGAGGTGCGGACCGCCTCGAGCTGGTCACCGACATGGCGGCGGACGGGCTGACTCCGTCGGCGGCGACCGTCGCGGGGATCCGGGCGGCCGTGGACATCCCGGTGCGGGTGATGCTGCGGCTGGCGGACGGGTTCGCGGCGGGGGACGTCGACCGGCTGGCGGGCGCCGCCTGCGAGATGCGCGCGGCCGGGGCGGACGAGTTCGTGCTCGGGTTCCTCGACGCCGACGGGAATGTGGACCTGGGCGCGGTGGAGCGGGTGGCCCGCGAGCTGGAGGGGTGCCGCTGGACGTTCCACCGCGCCATCGACCGGGCCGCCGACCGGGACGCGCTGCGCAAGCAGCTCGCGGATCTGGCCGGGCTGGACACGTATCTGACGGCCGGGGCGGCCGACGGGGTGGACGCGGGCCTGCCGACGCTGCTCGCCGAGGCGGGGCGGCAAGGTGAGCCCGGGTACGAGCAGCGGCTGCTGGTGGGCGGTGGCCTGCGGCTGGAGCACGTGCCCCTGCTGGCGAAGGCCGGGATCGACGGTTTCCACATCGGTGGGGCGGCGCGGCCGGACGGCTGGGACGGGGCCGTCTCGGCGGCGGCCGTCGCTCAGTGGCGGCGGGTGCTGGGGGACTGAGCGTTCGCTCCCTTGTCGGCGGGGGTCGCTGCCGGGCGGGGGTGGGTCGCGCAACCCGGCGCTCACGGGGTGCCGTCGCGCCCACCCGTGCCGCCCTGCGGCACGACTGCCCGCGGGTGCGGTGGTGCGACTGCCCGCGGGTGGCGTGGTGCGGCTGCCCGCGGGGTGGGTTGGTGCGGGTGTGCGCGGGTGGCGTGGTGTGGGCGGGAGCGGGTGGGTGCGGCCGGTACGCCCGGCCTCGTGATCAGGTCAGCTGGTCCGGCAACGGGGCCGTGTGCGTCACGATCAGGCCCGAGACCGCTCGGGTCAGGGTGACGTACAGGCGGCGCAGGCCCGTGCGTTCGTCGGGCTCGGCGTCCACCACCGCGCCGGGTTCGTCCAGGACGACGTAGTCGTACTCCAGGCCCTTCGCCAGGGAGGCCGGGACCAGGGTCAGGCGGGTGGCGTGGGTCGTCTCCTCGCCGGGGGCGATGTACGTGACCCCCGCCGCCGTCAGGGCCCGTGCCAGTTCCGGGACGCGGGCGTCCGCGGCGATCAGGCCGACCGAACCTTCGTGGTCCAGGAGTTCACGGCACGCGGACACCACGTCGTCCGGCCCCCCGGACCGGCGGACCTCGAAGAAGCCCGGGTTCTCGCGGATCGACGCCACAGGCGTGAGACCCGGAGCGATGTGCGGGAGGAGCCGGGAGGCGTACGTGATGACGTCCGTCGGGACGCGGAAGCCGGCCGTCAGCTCCTCGATCACCGCGTCCCGCTTGCCGAGGTGGGCCAGCGCCTCCTCCCAACTGCGGGTCGCCCACGGCGTGGTGCCCTGGGCCAGGTCGCCCAGGACGGTCGCCGACCCGGTCGTGCAGCGCCGTCCCACCGCCCGGTACTGCATGGGGGACAGGTCCTGCGCCTCGTCGAGCACCACGTGCCCGAGGGAGTGCGTGCGCCGGATCAGGTCGGCCGCCTCGTCGATCAGCACCGCGTCCGCCGCCGACCACTTCGCCGACTTCACCGAGCGGGCGGGCTTCGCCCACAGGATCGTCTTCTGCTCCTGCTCGTCGAGCAGGCCCTCCGCGTGCTCCGCCAGGAACTCCGGGTCGCCGAGCAGCCGCAGCACCAGCTTGGCCGGGTCGACGGCCGGCCAGACCGCCTTCACCGCCGCCTTCACCGCGGCGCTGCGGGCCACCGCGTCCTGCACCCGGTCGTCCGGCGCCTCCCCGGCCCGCTCCATCCGCACCAGCACGGCGTGCGCGATGCGCTGCGGGAGGGCGTCGCGGGCGGCGCCGTAGCGGATGTCGCGGTTGAGCAACTGGCGGACCGTCTCCTCCAGTTCGTACGCGGGGATCCGCCAGCGGCGTGATCCGCGGACCACCACGACCGACTCGGCGGGCATCGTGACGTGGGAGTACAGGGCCCTGCGCAGCACCTGGGCCATGCGGGCGTCGCCCTTGACGACAGCCGCCGCCGCGTCGTCCGTCCCGCGCACCTCCACGTGCGCCACCAGGTCGTCGACCGTGGCCTGCGCGACCGTCAGTTCGCCCAGTGCGGGCAGCACCTGCTCGATGTAGTGCAGGAAGGACCGGTTCGGTCCGACGACCAGCGTGCCGGTGCGGGCCAGCCGCTCGCGGTGGGCGTACAGCAGGTAGGCCACCCGGTGCAGACCCACGGCCGTCTTCCCCGTCCCGGGTCCTCCCTGGACGCACACGCTGCCGGACAGGCCGGACCGTACGATCTCGTCCTGCTCCGGCTGGATCGTCGCGACGATGTCCCGCATCGGGCCGACGCGCGGGCGCTCGATCTCCTGCTGGAGCAGCTTGCTGGTCGTGGCCCCCTCCGTCGGGTCGGACAGGTGCTCGTCCTCGTACGCCGTGAGGTCGCCGCCGGTGTAGCCGAAGCGGCGGCGCAGCGTGACGTCCAGCGGATCCCTCTTGGACGCCCGGTAGAACGGCTGGGACACCGGCGCACGCCAGTCGATCACCATCGGGTCGCCGTCCGCGTCGTGCACGTGCCGCCGCCCGATGTAGAAGCACTCACCTTCCGCGCCCTCGGCCCGTTCGGCACCGGGGGCGTGCAGGTAGTCGAGCCGGCCGAAGAACAGCGGGGTGTCGCTGAGGTCGGCCAGCGCCTTGACGCGCTCCTCGATCTGGCGCTGCAGGACGGCCGCGTTGACCCAGTTGGCGGTGACGTCGCTGATGTCCAGGGCCTCGACGTCCTCGCGCATGGCGCGCAGTGCGGAGCGGGACGCGGCCAGGTGGGCGCGCTCCCGCGCGAGCGGATCGTCGCCTGCGGGGTTGGTCGTCGCGGGACCATCTACGGGCTCGTCTACCGGCGTGGACGCGGACAAGGGGGTGCCTCCGGGGGACCTGCTGCTGGCGTGGGTGCGGGATACCGGCCGGTTTCCGTCCGGTCGGCGGCGCTCCGTGAGGGAGGCGGGCAAGGCGGAGGAGTCTAGGCGAGGAGCCGTGCGCGAGGCCAACCGGTTTCTCCGGTTCCGGCCGCCGGGGGACCGGTGACGCTCCGTGCACGCACCGGTTGCGGGGGCCGGGGACCGTTCACAGACTGGAACGGTCCCCGCACCCGCAGGAGGCAGTGGTGCAGCGCAGACTTCCGTTCGCCGTGTCGGCCGCCCTCGTCCTCGCCGCCGTGGGAGTCACCGGCTGCGGTGACTCCGACGGGGACGCGGAGCCCGCCCGCACGGTCACGGCGACCACCACGGCCCCCGGCACGCCGACCGCCTCGACCACCTCCGGCAGCCCGGAGGAGGACGCGAGCACCGGCCCGGTCCGCAGGTACCCGGGTGCGGAGGTCGTCACCGAGGCCAAGGGCTTCACCATGCTGCGCACGGACGACCCGGTGGAGAAGGTGGGCGACTTCTACATCGATCTCCTCGAGGACGAGGACTGGGACATCACCTCGAAGTACGAGGGGGAGACCAGCGTGCACCTGCTCGCCCGCAAGGGCGGCGACGGCCTGACCGTGCAGGTGAGCCCGACGGGCTCCGGCACATCGATCTCGCTCTCCTACTACGGCGTCTAGCGGCGCGGAGCGAGGTCTTCCGCAGGCCGGTGCCCGCCCGGTGGCCCAGCGGTCACCACCGCCATCGTGCGGGCGACGCCCTGCGTGCCGTGAAGGTGTTCCTCGGCGCCGCCTTCGACGTGATCGTTCTCGGCGAGTACGCCGAGGAGGCGGGCGTCCGCCGCAGGTAGGCACCGTTCCTTTTCCCGGCCGGGGTCGCGACCGGCTCCGGTCACCCCTGGTCCGGACGAGGCTGCCCGGCGCTGTCGTCCGAGGCCGTTCCGGGTTTCGGGTGGAGAATCTCGCGGGCCTGCTCGGAGGCGCGGATCATGGTCTCGGCGATGAAGTCGAGGAAGCGGGCGGCGTTCTCCAGGCGTGTGGCGGCCGGTGTGCCGGGCCCCATGACGGCGACGCCCTGCCGTGAGGTCTCGGCGACCCGGGCGGTGGACTCGGCGCTGGCCATCATCGACTGGTACCAGATGTCCTCGTCGAAGCCGTAGCGCTCACGGCGGCCTTCTTCGCGGTACCGGCGCACGAGGTCCTGTCCCTCCAGGAACGTGATCGCCTTGGAGATGGACGCCGGGCTGACCTGCAGCCGCTGGGCGAGTTCGGAGGCGGTGAGGCTGCCGCTGTCGGTGAGGGTGAGGCAGGCCATGACCCGCGCCATCATCCTGGGCGTGCCCGACGCTATGAAGGCGGTGGTGAGCGTCTCCTCGTACTCGCGCACGGCCTCCGCGTCGCGCCCGTGAGCCTCCTGCGGCACCTGCGGCCCCTGGGGTGCGGCCCGTCTGCGTCGGTGGGCGCGGCGTTCGGCGGCGCGGTGGGCCAGGTCCGCGCGGTAGGAGGCGGGACCGCCGTTGCGCATCACCTCACGCGTGACCGTCGACGTGGGGCGGTCGAGCCGCCGGGCGATCTCCGCGTAGGCGAGCCCGTCGGCGAGTCCCAGCGCGATCTGCTGGCGTTCCTGCTGGGTGAGCCTGCCTCCTGGCACCGCGTACTCCTCCGTGCTCCGTGGGCGTGGTCCGTGAGGTCGCCAGCATAGCGTTCACCTCCTTGTCATTGCAACGAACGCCTACGTCTTGTTGCGTTAATTCACTATACGTTGCAACGATAATGCCGCTGTGAGCTGCGCAAATATCTCTTGTGTGCAACGAAATAGTTGCTGACTATGTGAACGCAACGTAGCCTTTCCCGTATCAGAAAAGACAAGCGAAGGAACGCTCGATGGGAGAACCCCTGATGACCGGCTTGGCCATCGCGGTGCACGGGCTGCGCAAGTCCTACGGCGACAAGGTCGTCCTCGACGGCGTCGACCTGACCGTCCCGGAAGGGACGATCTTCTCCCTGCTGGGGCCGAACGGTGCCGGCAAGACCACCGTCGTCAAGATCCTCTCCACCCTCGTCACCGCGGACGCCGGCGATCTGCGGGTCGGCGGCCACGACCTCGCCGCCGACCCGCAGGCCGTGCGGGCCGCGATCGGTGTCACCGGTCAGTTCTCCGCCGTGGACGGCCTGATCACGGGCGAGGAGAACATGCTCCTGATGGCGGACCTGCACCACCTCTCCAAGCGCGAGGGGCGGAGGGTGGCCGCCGAGCTGCTGGAGCGGTTCGACCTCGCCGAAGCGGCGAAGCGGCCCGCCTCCACCTACTCCGGCGGCATGAAGCGCCGCCTCGACATCGCCATGACCCTCGTCGGCGAGCCCCGGATCATCTTCCTCGACGAGCCGACCACCGGCCTCGACCCGCGCTCCCGCCACGGCATGTGGCAGATCATCCGCGAACTGGTCTCGGGCGGCGTCACCGTCTTCCTCACCACCCAGTACCTGGAGGAGGCCGACGAACTCGCCGACCGCATCGCCGTCCTCCACGACGGGGGGATCGCCGCCGAGGGCACCGCCGAGGAACTCAAGCAGATCGTTCCCGGCGGGCACGTCCGGCTCCGCTTCACCGACCCGGCCGGCTACCGGTCCGCCGCCTCCGCCCTGGACGCTGCCTCCCGGGACGACGAGTCCCTCGTCCTGCAAGTCCCCAGCGACGGCAGCCAGCGCGAGCTGCGCGCCCTCCTCGACCGCCTCGACTCCGCCGGCGTCGAGGCGGACGGACTGACCGTGCACACCCCCGACCTCGACGACGTCTTCTTCGCCCTGACCGGCGGCGCGGCCGTCCCCGCCCAGTCCAAGGAGACCGTCCGATGAGCACCCTCGCCCTGGCCGTACGCGACTCGTCCACGATGCTGCGCCGCAACCTCCTGCACGCGCGCCGCTACCCGTCCCTCACCCTGAACCTGCTGCTCACGCCGGTCATGCTCCTGCTGCTCTTCGTCTACATCTTCGGCGACGTGATGAGCGCGGGCCTGGGCGGAGCCGACCGCTCCGCGTACATCGCCTACCTGGTGCCCGGCGTGCTGCTGATGACCATCGGCAGCACCACGATCGGCACCGCGGTGTCCGTCTCCATGGACATGACCGAGGGCATCATCGCCCGCTTCCGCACGATGGCCATCCACCGGGGCTCCGTGCTCGTCGGGCACGTCGTCGGCAGCGTGCTGCAGTCGGTCGCGAGCGTGGTCCTGGTCGGTGCCGTGGGCGTGGCCATCGGCTTCCGCTCCACGGACGCCACGGCCCTGGAGTGGCTGGCCGCGTTCGGGCTGCTCGTGCTGTTCTCCCTGGCGCTCACCTGGATCGCCGTCGGCATGGGACTGGTCAGCCCGAACGCCGAGGCGGCCAGCAACAACGCGCTGCCGCTGATCCTGCTGCCGCTGCTGTCCAGCGCCTTCGTCCCGGTCGACGGAATGCCGGGCTGGTTCCAGCCGGTCGCGGAGTACCAGCCCTTCACCCCGGCCATCGAGACCCTGCGCGGCCTGCTGCTCGGCACGGAGATCGGCCACAACGGATGGCTGGCGGTGGCCTGGTGCCTGGGCCTGGCGGTACTCGGCTACTTCTGGTCGGCCGCCAGGTTCGACCGGGACCCGAAGTAGCGCCCGCGACCGTGCGAGCCTCGCCCCGCCCGCGGGCGGCGTACTCCGGCACCGCGTCGGGGCGCGCCGCCTCGCCGGCGTGTGAGTACGCGGACACCCGCCGCTGAGTACCCGCGCCGGTGCGCCGCCCGCCGCCGGGCCGCTTCACTGGCGGTATGAGTCACCACCACGCCGCCGCCCCCGTGTCGCCCGTCCGGCGGTACCGGGCCGAGCGGGATCCCCGCGCCCGGGTGGCGCCCGCCGTCGCGGCCGCGCTCGGGGCGCTGCTGGCGCCCGCGGCGGTGCTGTTCGGCGGGCTGTCCGCCATGGCGACCGACAGCTGCGGTCCCGACCACTGCTCGTCCGCGCTGACGACCACCCTGAGCGTGATCTACGGAACCCTGTCCTTCGGCGGCGTCCTCTCGGTCTGCGCCTGGCTCGCCTGCTGGCTGCTGCCCCGGACCCGCCGCTGGTCGGTGCCGCGGATCTGGCTGGCCGGCCTGTCGCTGCTGCCCTGGCTGGTCGTCCTGGTGCTGGTGTTCAACCTGCCCGCGGGGTGACCGCCGCCGGCCCACGCGCTCAGTTCTCCGCGAGGAGCTCGTCCGCGTCCATGATCCGGTAGGCGTACCCCTGCTCGGCCAGGAACCGCTGGCGGTGCGCCGCGAAGTCCTGGTCGATGGTGTCCCGGGCGACCACGGAGTAGAAGTGCGCCTGGTGCCCGTCCGCCTTGGGCCGCAGCACCCGGCCGAGCCGCTGCGCCTCCTCCTGCCGGGAGCCGAAGGTGCCCGACACCTGGACGGCGACCGTGGCCTCCGGCAGGTCGATCGAGAAGTTCGCGACCTTGGACACCACCAGGACGCTGATCTGGCCCTCGCGGAACGCGTCGAACAGCTTCTCCCGCTGGGCGTTCGACGTCTCGCCCTTGATCACCGGCGCGTCCAGGTGCTCGCCCAGCTCGTCGAGCTGGTCGATGTACTGCCCGATGACGAGGATCTGCTGCCCCGCGAACCGCCGGACGATCGCCTCCGTCACCTTCTGCTTGGTCGCCGTCGTCGAGCAGAACCGGTACTTCTCGTCCTGCTCCGCCGTGGCGTACGCCAGCCGCTCGGCGTCGGTGAGACTGACCCGGACCTCCACGCAGTCGGCCGGGGCGATGTAGCCCTGCGCCTCGATCTCCTTCCACGGCGCGTCGAACCGCTTCGGGCCGATCAGCGAGAACACGTCCGACTCGCGGCCGTCCTCACGCACGAGGGTCGCCGTCAGGCCGAGCCGCCGCCGCGCCTGCAGGTCGGCGGTGAACTTGAAGACGGGGGCCGGCAGCAGGTGCACCTCGTCGTAGAGGATCAGGCCCCAGTCCCGGGAGTCGAACAGCTCCAGGTGGGGGTAGATGCCCTTCCGCTTCGTCGTCAGCACCTGGTAGGTGGCGATGGTGACGGGGCGGATCTCCTTCCTGGTGCCGCTGTACTCGCCGATCTCGTCCTCGGTCAGCGAGGTCCGCTTCACCAGCTCGTGCTTCCACTGGCGGGCCGAGACGGTGTTGGTGACCAGGATCAGCGTCGTCGACTTCGCCTGGGCCATCGCACCGGCGCCGACCAGTGTCTTGCCCGCGCCGCAGGGCAGGACGACCACACCGGAACCGCCGTGCCAGAAGTTCTCCACGGCCTGCTTCTGGTACGGGCGCAGCGCCCACCCGTCCTCGACCAGCTCGATGGGGTGCGCCTCGCCGTCCACGTACCCGGCGAGGTCCTCGGCGGGCCAGCCCAGCTTCAGCAGCGTCTGCTTGATCTGGCCGCGTTCCGAGGGGTGCACGACCACCGTGTCCGGGTCGATCCGGGCGCCGACGAGCGGCGCGATCCGCTTCGAGCGCAGCACCTCCTCCAGCACGGGCCGGTCGGTGCTGGTGAGGACCAGGCCGTGCGCCGGGTGCTTGACCAGGCTGAGCCGGCCGTAGCGGTCCATGGTGTCGGCGATGTCGACGAGCAGCGCGTGCGGCACCGGATAGCGGCTGTACTGCACCAGCGCGTCCACGACCTGCTCGGCGTCGTGCCCCGCCGCCCGCGCGTTCCACAGGCCGAGCGGGGTCACCCGGTAGGTGTGGATGTGCTCGGGCGCCCGCTCCAGCTCGGCGAAGGGCGCGATGACCCGCCGGCAGTCGTCGGCCTGCTCGTGGTCGACCTCGAGGAGAAGAGTCTTGTCGGACTGGACGATGAGCGGACCATTCACGCGCGGCTGCCTTTCTGCGACGGGCTCGGCACGGGCACAGCTCGGCCAAACGTCCAGTTTGCCTGATCGCACGCGTCCGGTGCCCCGAACGGGAAGCCCCGCTTCGCCGCGGCCGGCGTGAGCTTGTTCACCGGCGCCCGCCCCGGACGGACCGGCCCTCGGGGACGCGGGACCCCCCGGCGGGCCGCGCGGCACGTCACAGGGGCCCCGGGCGAGGCCGCTGCGGACCGCCGCGCCTCGGCGGTGAACGCCGCGAGCACCGCGGCCGTGGAGGCCGGACGGCGGCGGCTCGACGTACGGCACGCCCGCATCGGCGGCAACGCCCGGCGTGGCGTGCGGGAACCCACCCCGCCTCGCCCCCGAACGGTCAGCCGTCCTCGTCCGCCAGCTCCGCGACCCCCGTGATCCTGTGCAGCGGATACGTACGGACCTCGTCGGCGGTGTGGTCGTACGCCGTGACGAAGCCGCCCTCGACGCGGACCGGGGCGATCACGCGCCGGCTCGCCGCGCCCTCGGCGTTGACGTGGCCGATCCACAGCGCCTCGCCGGTGAGGACGGCCGCCTGCAGGGTGGCGAGGGTCTCGGCGGCGGTCGTCCGGGGCAGCTCCCCGCCCCCGCCGGCCCGGTCGCCGGCGGCCGGGCCGCGTGGGGCGGTGGAGGCGAGGTCACCGGCGCGGATGGCGCGGACCGCGGCCGTGAGCAGGGTGTCGTCCGGGACGGGCGGCCCCTCCGGGACCGGCTCGGGGGGCGTGCGCGGCGGGGTCCGGCGGGCGTCTGCTCGGGTGATCAGGACATCGCCCTCGGCGGACTCGGCGGCCGGTGCGAAGCCCATCGCGCGCAGCCCTTCCAGCAGACCGGCCGGGTCCGCCGTCGCGGCCAGCACCGTCGGCGCGAGCCGGCGCAGGCCCAGTCCGGCGGCCCGCCTGTCGGCGAGGATCTCGTCCAGCACCGCGTCGTCGTCGCAGCGGACGTACGCCGAGGCGGCGCCCACCCGCAGGTGCCCGTGCCGGCGGGCCACGTCGTCGATCAGGTACGCCAGCGGCTGCGGCACCGGCGTACGGGAGTGCGCGGCGAGGAAGGCGTGCAGGTCGGCGGCCGTCCGCCCGGTGTCGAGCGCGCGCCGCACCGAGCCCGGCGTGAACCGGTAGACCGTCGCGCCACCCTTCGATTCCACGTCCGCGAGGACACCCAGTACGTCGGCGAGCGGCCGCTGCAGCGGGCCCGGCGCCACCGCCGTCAGATCGGCCTGCAGAAGGACGTGGTCCAGCGGCTGCGGCAGGAGCGGGGCGAGCAGCCGCGCGGCGGCAGCGGCGGCGGTGGCCTGTTCGCCGGGGGAGAGGGGGGCGGGCGGCGGGGCGGGCCGGTGGTGAACGGGCAGTTTGTCACCGGGCCCCTCGGGCTCCGCCTCCGGGCGCCGGGGCGCGGGCGCGCCGATCAGCGCCCGCCCGTGCGCGGAGAGGGCGCCGCGCCCGGTGACCCCGAGCATCTCGGCCTCGGACAGCACCCACCGTGCCAGCCGGGACCGCGGATCGTCGGCGTCCCCGCCGCCCGCGGGCTCCGCCGCGCCCCGCCCGCCGCTCCGTCCGTCGCGCGGCGGCCGTTCCCAGGCCAGCCGGGCCAGGACCGATCCGGCGGACGGCGCGGCACCCTCCGGGAGGGCCGCCAGCAGGGCCAGCACCCTGTGCCGCACCTCGGGGGCCGCCGAGCGGTCCAGGCCCGGACCCAGCGCCGACAGCGTGTGGTCCTTGGCGTCCCGCCCGCCGACCAGTCCCGGCGTCCGTGTCGCCGCCAGCCACGCCGTGGCCAGCCGCGCCCACCGTTCCGCCGCGGGACGCTCGCGCCACTCGTCGTACGCCGGGGTCGCCGCGTACCGCTCGTCGGCCTCCCCGTCGGACGCCAGCAGCCCCGCCGCGTAGGCCAGTTCGACCCAGAACGCGGCCACAGGCTCGGTCACGTCGAGGGCCACGGCGGTCCGCTTCAGGTCCCGCACGCTCAGCCCGCCCGACCGCAGCACCGCCGGGCCGCCCTCGTGCCAGTCCCGCAGCAGCTCCTCGACCGTCGCCAGCGCCGTGTACGCCTGCCCGGCCGCCGTCGCGTCCACCACCTGGGGACGGTGCGTGCCGGCCGCCTCGACGGGCGGCGGCAGCGGCTCCGGTCTGCGGTGCGCCCGCCCGGCCCGCAGCCGCAGCGCCACCTCGCGCGGCAGCACGACCGTCCCGGGCGCCGTCGGCAGCAGCAGGCCCCGGTCGAGGAGCCAGCGCAGCCGGGCCGCGGGATCGGCGGTGACCTGCCCGTACGGCGGGCCCCAGACCAGCCGCTCCAGCACCTCCACGGACTCGCTCGGCGCCTCGTCGAGCAGCGCGGACATCCGCTCCGGATCGTTGAACAGGTCGGTCAGCGAGGCCACGGCGGACACCGCGTCGTGGGTGGACGGCAGCCCCGCCGTCGCCACGATCTCCTGGATCCGCCCCGGCGACATCCCGGCGGTGGCCTCCCGCACCGTCGGGCCGAGACCGGTCGGCGACGGGTGCTGCGGCGACGGCGCCAGCAGCTCACGGGCGGTGCGGACCAGCCGCAGCCGGTCGTCGCCGCCCCACACCAGGGCCTGCTCGCGCAGGGCACCGAGCGCGTGCGGCAGCGCGGCGGAGACCGCCGGGTCGCCGTCGTCGCCGGCCAGCAGCCCGAGCAACTCCTCGTAGGACGCCGGGTCCGAGGCCACCGCCAGCGCCTGCGCCGTCTGCAGCGCGAACCGGTCCAGCCGCTCCAGCGCCCGCACGACCGAGGCGCGGGTCCCGGCGCGGGTGGCGAGCTGGGTCAGGTCGGTGGGCACGGGCGTGATGAGATCGGGCCGGCTGCGCAACAGCGCGGCCAGGGACGCGTCGTCCCGCTCCCGGAGTGCCTCAGCGAGGGATCGGGGGGCCGCCGCCGCGGGCTTCTCCTCGGTGCTCATCCGCCTCACGGTAGCGGGTGGGCACGTCCGTGGCGTGCACGGAGTTGGGCCGGCCGGCCGCTCTCACGGTACGGTCGGGCGACGGTGTCCAGGCGCATCCGTCCCGGAGGGGACTTCGTGGGTATCGAGAGCGACCAGGTCGTCTACGAGTATCTGAGCCGCGTCGGCGACGTCGCGCAACAGCGGCAACTGCCGTCGGCGGCCCGTATGCGGCTGGTCGCCGAGCTGCGCGACGAGATCGACCGGCGCAGGGCGAAGGCCGTGGTCGATTCCCCCGCCGCGGTCCGCCGCATCATCTCCCGCATCGGCACGCCGACCGAGGTCGTCACGGCGGCCGAGGACGCCTCGTCCGGCACCACCCCGGGCGCCCCCGAGGCGCCGGCCGCCGTCCCGGTGCAGCGCGAGCCGGCGCCGGGAGGCGACGCCGGCGGGGAGCGCGAGGGCCGCGGCGAGCGGGGTGACCGCGGTGAGCGCCCGAAGGGCGTGCTGCGACGGGTCGTCCCCCGGCCCCGCCCGGCGGAACCGGTGCGCCCCGCCCCCGCCGACGTACCGTCCCCGCCGCACCGGGCCGGCACGGACGAACTCGGGGACAGCGCCGACCAGCCCGACTGGTGGCGGGTCGACACCAGCGCGTTCGGGATCGGCGACGACGTGCCGGGCTTCGTGGGCGGTGTGGAGATCCCGGAGCTGCTGCGGTCGCCGCCGAGGAAGCAGGAGCCCGAGCCGGAGGTACGAGCGGAGCCGGCCGCCGCGGCCGAGGCGGACACCGCCGCGCCCCGCCGACGCCTTCTTCCGCGCCTGCCGTCCGGCCGCTGGAGCAACCCCCTGCTCCTGGTCGCCGCCGGTCTGCTGGTCGCGGGAGCGGTGCTGGGCAGCTGGTTCGCGCTGATTCTCGGCTGGCTGATCGCCTACGCCTCCCGGCGGCTCACCCCCGCGGAGTCGAAGTGGGCGGTCGTCATCATCCCGGGCCTCGCGCTGACGGGCGGCGTGGTGTGGCTCTGGGGGAGGACGGAGGGGCGCTGGGGCGACCCCATCGCCGAGGGGCAGATGAACGCGGCGATCACGGGGACGTGGCCGTGGGTCATCCGGGGGGCGGCGGTCGCGTCGGCGCTGTTCCTGGTCTGGCGGTCGCAGCGCCGGCGCTGAGGCGGCGGGGTGCGCCGGCGCGCGCTTCGGCTGGGTGCCGGGGGCTTTGCCCGTGGGGCCTGGCGGGTGCCTGCTGTGCCCGCAGTGCCGTCCCAGCGCGGTTGCTGAGGTGTGCTCGGCGCGGCCGGACGTTCCGGCTGGGGTACCGGCGTTCAGCTCGCGGCGCTTGCCGGTGCCTCCCCCACTCTCGGCTGCGTTCCAGCGGGGGGACCCCCATCGCCCACCCGTGCCGCCCTGGGGGTACCTCCCAGGCCCTTAAGGCACTGGGGAGGCACGACTGCCCGCGGCTGCGGCGGTGCGGCTGACGGCGGCTGCGGCGGTGTGGCTGACCGCGGTTGCGGCGGTGCGGCTGCGGCGGGTGGGGGCGGGGCTGACGGGCGGGGTGGGCACAATGGTGGGCATGGTTCTGGCCCCGTCCGCGCCCACCGTCGGGTTCGATCTCGACATGACGCTCATCGACTCCCGGCCCGGTGTCCGCGCCTGCTACCAGGCGCTGGCCGAGCGGACGGGGACGTACATCGACGCCGAGCTCGCGGTGAGCCGGCTCGGGCCCCCGCTGGTGGACGAGCTGGCCCACTGGTTCCCGGCCGACCGGGTCGAGGAGGTCGCGGACCTGTACCGGGAGATGTACCCGGTGTACGCCATCAGCCCGACGCCCGCCCTGCCCGGCGCCCGTGAGGCGATGGCGGCCGTACGGGACGCGGGCGGGCGTGCGATCGTCGTCACGGCGAAGTACGAGCCCAACGCCAAGCTGCACCTGGCCCACCTGGGCATCGGACCGGACGCCGTGATCGGCGGACTGTGGGCCGAGCAGAAGGCGCTGGCGCTGCGCGAGCACGACGCCGCCGTCTACGTCGGCGACCACGTGGGCGACGTGCGCGGCGCACGGACCGCCGGCGCGCTGTCCGTCGCGGTGGCCAGCGGCCCGTGCGACGTCACCGAGCTGCGCGGGGCCGGCGCGGACGCCGTCCTCACCGATCTGACGGAATTCCCGCGATGGTTTTCGGACTATTGCATCGGCGGTCGCTCGGACAACTGAGCCGCCCGCGCCCGGCGCCGCCCCGCCGCGGCCGAACGCAGTACACCCGCGCCGGCCATCAGGAATCCGACGGCCATGAGCATGCTCAATCCGAACATGTACGTCGGAAAGGGCGACGTTCCGAGGAACAACGGGGCCACAGTGACCAGAGTGGCCACGGCACCGACGAAGAAGACGAGGGCACCGGCACGGACCAGACCGTCACCGGGCGCCACGCTGGAATTCGCTTGGGTTTTGTCACGCACCGCACCAGGGTAGTTCCCTGCGCGAAGGAACAACCGGGTGACGTCTTGTCACCGGCCTGAAGACCATTAGCCTTGGTACCGGCGGGTCATCGGGCCCGCCCGAGTGCTATCCAGAGCCGTTTTCCGAAGCAGTTTTCCCGACGAGTACGAGGACGAGGACAGACGTGCCCACCGGCAAGGTCAAGTGGTTCAACAGCGAGAAGGGCTTCGGCTTTCTCTCCCGTGACGACGGCGGCGACGTCTTCGTGCATTCCTCCGTCCTCCCCGCCGGAGTCGAGGCCCTCAAGCCGGGCCAGCGCGTGGAGTTCGGCGTGGTCGCCGGACAGCGCGGCGACCAGGCACTCTCCCTGACCGTCCTGGACCCGACCCCGTCGGTCGCGGCCGCCCAGCGCAAGAAGCCCGACGAGCTGGCGTCCATCGTCCAGGACCTGACGACCCTGCTGGAGAACATCACGCCGTCCCTGGAGCGGGGCCGCTACCCCGACCGCGCGGCCGGCAAGAAGATCGCCGGGCTGCTCCGCGCGGTCGCCGACCAGCTCGACGTCTAGGGCCCCAAGCTCACGGGAACCGCAGCGCGTCCGGGCCGAGGGGCGGCACCAGCCCCTCGGCCGCCGCGCGCGTGAGCAGCCCCCGCACGGCCGCGTAGCCGTTCTCGCCGAGGTCGGCCGTGAACTCGTTGACGTACAGCCCGATGTGCTGGTCGGCGACGGCCGGATCCATCTCCTGCGCGTGTTCCATGACGTAGGGGCGCGAGGCCTCGGGGTCGTCCCACGCGGCCCGCACCGAGGTGCGGATCGAGGCGGCGAGCCGCCTCAGCGTCTCCCCGCCCAGCGACCGCTTCGCGATGATCGCGCCCAGCGGGATCGGCAGCCCCGTGGTCCGCTCCCAGTGCTCACCCATGTCGGCGAGCCGGTGCAGGCCGTAGTTCCGGTACGTGAAGCGCGCCTCGTGGATGACGAGCCCCGCGTCGACCTTCCCGTCCCTGACGGCGGGCATGATCTCGTGGAACGGCATCACCACGATCTCGCCCACACCGCCGGGCACCACGTCCGCCGCCCACAGCCGGAACAGCAGGTACGCCGTCGACCGCTCGCCGGGCACGGCGACCGTACGGCCGGTGAGCTCCGTCCCGGCCTCCCGGGTCAGCACCAGCGGCCCGCAGCCCCGCCCCAGCGCGCCCCCGCAGGGCAGCAGGGCGTACTCGTCGAGGACGTACGGCAGCACGGCGTACGACACCTTCAGCACGTCCAGCTCGCCGCGCTCGGCCATGCCGTTGGTGACGTCGATGTCGGCGAAGGTCACGTCGACGGCCGGTGCGCCGGGGACACGGCCGTGGGCGAGGGCGTCGAAGACGAAGGTGTCGTTCGGGCAGGGGGAGTAGGCGATCCGCAGCCGCTGCTGCTCACTGGTGGTCATGCCGGTTCCAACTCTCCAGGACGGGTGCGAGCTTCCCGAAGCCGCCGGTGAGGGCGGTCAGGGCGTCGCCGACGCGCCAGGCGGCCCGGTCGCGCGGGCCGACCGGGTTCGACACCGCGCGCACCTCCAGCACGGGCACCCCCTGCGCGGCGGCGGCCTCGGCGACCCCGAAGCCCTCCATGGCCTCGGCGAGGGCCCGCGGGTGACGGGCGCGGAGCGCGGTGGCGCGGGCGGCGGTGCCGGTCACCGTCGAGACGGTGAGCACCGTCCCGGTGAGCGCGCCGGCCGCGGCGGCGGCCCGCCGGACCAGGGCGGCGGGCGGACGGTGGGTGACCGTGCCGAAGCCGAGGTCGGTGACCGGCAGGAAACCGTCGGCCGTCTCCGCGCCCAGGTCGGCCGCGGTGATCTCGTCGGCGACGACGAGGGAGCCGAGCGGCGCGTGCGGCGGGAAACCGCCCGCGATCCCGGCGGAGACGACGAGGCCGTACGGCCGGCCGTCCAGGGCGGCGGCGGTCAGCGCGACGGCCGTGGACGCGGCGGCGAGCGCCGGCCCGACACCCGCGGCGAGCAGGTCGGGCCCGCCGGTGCCCCGGAGCACCGTCGCTCCCGGCAGCACGAGCTCCTCCGCGGGCCCCCCGAACGCCCGGGCCACCGCGTCCCGCTCGACGGGGACAGCGGTGGCCACGAGTACGCGTGAGGACGACGTGATCAGTCTTCCTGCTTCTTCAGCCGGAAGGACCACAGACCCGTGGTGTCGTTCTCGCCCTCCTTGATCGACACCAGGGTCGAGTCGCCCTGGGCGCCGTACTGGGCGTTGAAGAACACGCTGCCCGGGATGGCCTGGTACGTCTTCTTGCTGGAGTCGACCAGCGGCTGGCCGTTCATCAGGATGGTCCAGCCGTTGTCGGCGATCTCCGGGTCGACGCCGAAGCGCACGGTCTCGGCGGGGTCGACCGAGATCTCGTCGATCCCCTTGTCCTTCAGGCACTTGTTCAGGTCGGCGGCCTTGAGGGCCTCGCCCTCGCCACCGCAGGTGGCCTCGGAGCTCACCGAGTCGCTGCCCACCGTGACGGTGGTCATCGACGTCGGCTTCTCACAGGCGGCCAGGACGAGCAGTCCGGCGGATACGGCGCCGGCGACGGCGACGGCGCGGCGGCGTCGCACAGCGGATTGCATCGTGGTCATGGCCGAAGGCTATCGGGCAGGTGTGCCCCACCCCCCACGTGGGGGTACGGCGTGGCCGGAGCGTTACGCCACTCGCGCCCGCCCCTCGTGGCCCTGGCGGGCCGAACGGACCAGTCCGCGGACGGTGGTCAGCCACCCCGTCGCCACGATCGCCGCACCCACCGCCAGCCCCAGGGACCCGATCAGCGGCATCGCGATGCCGATCGCGCCGCCCAGTACCCACGACATCTGCAGCAGCGTCTCCGACCGGGCGAACGCCGACGTCCGCACCAGCTCGGGCACGTCCCGCTGGATCAGCGCGTCCAGCGACAGCTTCGCCAGCGCCTGCGCGAATCCCGCGATCGCGGCGAGACACGCCACCAGCGCCGCGCCGAAGAACGCCGCGGCCACGATCGCCGCGCTCACCACACACGCCACCACCGTCACGATGATGATCTCCGGCGCGCGGGACCGCAGTCCCGCCCCCACCGCCGTGCCGAGCGCGTTGCCCGTGCCGGCCGCCACGCCCACTATGCCGAGCGACACCGCGGCGCTCTGACCGCTCATCGGGTGCTCGCGCAGCAGGAACGCGAGGAAGAAGATCAGGAATCCGGTGAGGCAGCGGATGGAGGCGTTGGCGGCCAGCGCGTGGGTGACGGCCGGGCCGACCGTGCGCAGCCCGGGGCGCTTCTCCGCCTTGCGGTGCGGGCCGTGCAAATGCTGCTCGTCGGCGGCGAGCAGCGCCACGGCCTCGCCCTTGGCGGAGTCGACCTTCGGCGGCAGCCGGAAGGACAGGAACATCCCCGTCACGAAGAGCGTGAACGCCCCGTACAGCGGCCAGCGCGGCCCGATCTGCTGCAGGCCCACCCCGATCGGCGCCGCGATCCCGGTCGCCAGCAGCCCGCCGAGGGTGACCCGCGAGTTCGCCTTCACCAGGGAGAAGGCAGGGGGCAGCAGCCGCGGTACGACCGCGCTTCTGACCACCCCGTACGCCTTCGAGGCGACCAGGACGCCCAGCGCGGCCGGATACAGCTCGAGTCCGCCGGTGACGACCGCGCCGGACAGGATCAGCGCGAGCAGCGCCCGGGCGAGCATCGCGCCGGCCATGGCCGCGCGGCGGCCGTGCGGGAGCCGGTCCAGGAGCGGTCCGACCACCGGGGCGAGGAGGGTGAAGGGGGCCATGGTGATGGCGAGGTAGAGGGCGACACGCCCGCGCGCCTCGTCGGTCGGCACGGAGAAGAACACGGTGGACGCGAGCGCGACGGTGATCATGACGTCACCGGCGCCGTTCACGCCGTGCAGCTCGATCAGCTTGCCGAGTCCTGACTCCCCGGCGCCGTGCGCGTGGGTCGCCCGCCGGATCCCCCGGGCCGTCTTGGTCAGCGGGAAGCGCAGGACGCGCCCGCACGCACGAAGGCGGCCGCCCGCCCGGCCCGTACCGAGGCGTCGGCCGCTCCCCTTGACCTCTTTCGGCCCACCGGTCCCGGTGGCGCCCTGGGGTGTCCTCGCGGTAGCCACGACGTCATAGTGCCCCGAGATGGCGGTGCATAGTGCCGTACCCGCCACGGACGGCACCCGGGATGCGGCTGGACGGCGCAACCACCGGGCCCACGGCACCGGCGCGGACACGCCGCCGGAGGGGGACCGCCACCCCCGGAAACCGGCGCGCGGGACGGAAGGAACAACCGTCGGTGTAGGCCCAGCGCACGCGAACAGGTAGCGTGCCTATCTCAGCCATCCCGCAGAATGGATGGAGGCGCGCCCGAGCACGTTGCGGCGCGGACGTCGACGCGGTCCCACGGTCCGCTCCGTCCGCCCCCCGCGCTGGGAGTGGCGCACTCGTGAGACGGCGTAGGAGAGAAGCGATACCTGTGAGCGCAGCGACAACGCGAAGCCGCACCCCCGACCGTCTGTGCGCCGAGGCCGTCGACCTCGCCCGCGCCGCAGCCGAGGAGGCCGCCGCGCCCGGGGTCGTGGGCGAACACGAAGGGCTCGTCTCCGAGGGCGACCGCGTCGTCACCCACTTCTTCGGCTGCCGCGAGGCCGGCTACCGCGGCTGGCGCTGGGCCGTCACCGTCGCCCGCGCCTCCCGCGCCAAGATCGTCACGGTGGACGAGGCGGTGCTGCTGCCCGGCCCCGACGCGGTCCTCGCACCGGAGTGGGTGCCGTGGAGCGAGCGGCTGCGCCCCGGCGACATGGGGCCCGGCGACCTGCTGCCCACCGAGGCCGACGACCTGCGGCTGGAACCGGGTTACTCCGGCGAGGACGAGCCGCCGCCCCACTCCGCCGTCTCCCACGAGATGGCCGACCTGGCGGAGGCGGAGGACGCCGACGTCACGGCGGGCCCCCCGGCCCACCTCGCGGTGCCCCCGTCCCGCGGCACGATCGCGGCGGTCGCCGAGGAACTCGGCATGCGCCGCGCCCGGGTCCTGTCCCGCTACGGCCTGCACGCCGCCGCCGACCGCTGGGAGGAGTCGTTCGGCGCGAAGACCCCCATGGCCCAGGCGGCACCCGCCTCCTGCATGTCGTGCGGCTTCCTCACCCCGATCGGCGGCTCCCTGGGCCAGGCGTTCGGCGTGTGCGCCAACGAGTTCTCCCCGGCCGACGGCCACGTCGTCTCCCTGGGGTACGGCTGCGGCGGCCACTCCGAGGCCGCGGTCATGCCGAAGCCCCCGCAGCCGGCCCCGCCGGTCATCGACGAGACCCGGGTGGACCCCTTCCCGCTCCGCCCGTCCCCCGACTCCGGCTCGGTCCCGGCGACGGAGGACGCGTCGACGGCGGAGCTGGGGCACTCGTAGCGCCGCCCGGGGGCGGCACTGATCAGACGCGTACTGCCTCCTTGGCTTCGTTCAGGACGCCGCTCAGCTCCCGCAGCGCCTCGCGGGCGGTCGCGGCGTCCTCGTGTTCCAGGTTGCTCCTGGCACGGGCGTGACGGGCGGCGAGGTCGGGACGGCGGGCGATCTCGATGTCCCGCGCCCAGGCCAGGACCCAGCTCCGTACCGGGCTGAGGGACTGCCACTCCACGGCCTTGGCGAAGGCCTCGTCCTTCGTCCGCTGCATCTCGGGCAGGCGCCTCGGGTCGACGACGGCGAGGGCGGCCCGTAGGGCGTCCGGGGGCTGCTCAGGGCGGGGAACGAGTTCGTTCACGCGTCCTCGAAGACCTCTTCGGCCTTCGGGGCGGTGACGGCGCGGGCGAGCCAGCGGCGGAGAAGTTCAGGGTCGGTGCAGTTCGTGACGCGGCTGCGGACGTCCTCGGAAATATCGAGGCCGCGCTGCTCCAGGATGAGCATGATGTCCTCGGCACGGCTCTCGGCGCGGGCTTCGGCGCGCACTTCGTCGCGTACTTCGTCGCGTACTTCGTCGCGTACTTCGTCGCGTACTTTGGCACGTACTTCGTCGCGAACTTCTTCGGCGAGGTAGGACGTGTAGAAGGAGAGGTCCACGGCCACCAGATTCCTCCAGAGGTTCTTGGCCGGGCGCTTGGCCAGGCCCTGTGCGGTGAATTCGACGAGGGGCTTCGCGATGTCTTCGGGTGCGTCCCGGAGCGCTGTGGACAGGGCCTTCAGTATCGCATCGACGTCCGGTTCGGCAGCGTGTGTGATGGCCGCCAGACTGGCCAGGACCAGGTCGGCGCGGGCTTCTTCCGGGTCGGTGATCACGGGCATGTTGTGCGGTCCGGCGACCAACGGCTGCACGGTGAGGGTGGGCAGCTGAGGCGGTCCGCAGCTCACCGGCTGCTGGGCCGCGTTCGCGGCGGAGGTAGCCGTGGGCTTCGAGTTCGCGGAGGGCGGCGGCGATGCGCGTGGTGCCTTCCTTGAAGCGGGCGGCGAGGCTCTTGATGTCCGCGGGGGTGCCGGTGGGGAGCGACTGGATGTGGCAGCCCAGGCCGATCGCGAGGAGTGAGAGCTCCTTGTGCTGGGTGAGGTGGTTGCCGATCACCACGAAGCGGGTGGTGTGGCGGGTGTTGTCGTGGATGACGCGGCTGGTGTGGTGACGCGATCGGGTCGAATTGGCGGCGGGGGCTGACTGGGCGCACGGGGGCGCGCTAGGGTTTTGCGTATCCATCGGGAAGGTCTCGACTTCCTTGGTGGTCAGGCCCTCGCACCGGGATTGCAGCCCTGGCGGGGGCCGAAGTTTTTTGTGGGGTTGATTGCGCTGAGCGTAGAGGTGTCTGGGGTTCGAAAATCCAGCTGAGCCGGTGATGTTCACCCGCCCGAGTGATCGCGCGCCTCGGGCGGGAGGGGTGGGGCTTGGTGGGGTTCTTTCTCCCCGGGTTCTTGCTTGGTAAGGCGCCGACAGCACCGGAGCTTCAGATCTCGGGTTCCGGTGGCGTGAGGCGCAGTTCGGCCCAGACGGTCTTGCGCGGGAAGCGGTCCTCCGACACACCCCAGCGGTCCGCGAGCGCGTCGACTAGGCACAGGCCGCGGCCCGACTCGGCGTCCGGGGCGGCCGGTTGGCGCTGGGGGAGTCGGTCACCCCGCGTGTCCGTGACCTCGATACGGAGCGTGTCGTCCACCACGTAGAACGCGAGACGGAAGTCCCGGCCCGGCACGCGGCCGTGGGTGACGGCGTTGGTGGCCAGCTCGGCCACGACGTGGCGCGCGGCTTCCGAGTCGTATCCCCAGTCGCGGAGATGGGCGTCCGTGAGGAGACGGGCGAGGCGGGCACTGCGGGGGGTGGCGGACAGCAGCACGCTGAAGTTCCTGACGGCGGCGGTGGGTTCGGCAGTTCGCTGATTCACATCACTCAGCGTGGCCGGATCTGCGTACCGTGAAGTGTCACTTAGCGCGTGCGTACGGTCACTGTCCGGTGGCTGTCCGGTGCTGTCGTGGCTGTGCCGACGGTTGGTACGGGTAGGGCGCCGGGTGCGTCACGGACGGTTCCGAGGGAGAGGTGCGGCATGACGGCGGTCGAGGCGGAGGCGGGTCGGCTCAAGGAAGAGGCGGACGAGCCCGGTTGGGAGGTGGACCCGGACGACGAGTGGGGCGTCGCGGTCATCACGACGGTCGGACGCCAGCTGAAGCTGCGGCGCGAGGCGGCGGGGATGCGGGCCGCCGAGTTCGGCCGGGTCGTCGGGTACGGCGAGGACATGGTGTACAAGATCGAGGGCGGCAAGCGGATCCCTCGCCAGGAGTTCCTGGACAAGGCGGACGAGGTCCTGGAGGCCGGCGGGCTCCTCTCGGCGGCCTGGGAGGACGTGAAGAAGGTCCGGTACCCGAAGAAGGTTCGTGCGCTGGGCAAGTTGGAAGCGAAAGCGGTCGAGATCGCTGTGTACCAGTCCAACAGCATCAATGGCTTGCTGCAGACGCCGGAGCACGCGCGAGCTGTGATCGGGGCAGCGCAGCCGCCCTATTCCCCGGACGACGTGGAGCGCATGGTGGCTGCACGCGTCGCCCGGCGAACAGTCTTCGAGCGTGACCCCGCCCCGGCGCTCAGCTTCGTCCTGGAGGAAGGGGTTATGCGTCGGCCTATCGGAGGCACAATGGTGTGGCGTCAGCAACTCGAACGCCTATTGGAGGTGGGGCGGTTGCACAACGTCGTGCTTCAGGTGATGCCGATGAACTGTGAGACCCACTCCGGGACGGACGGCACGATCGAGCTGCTGAAGTTCGCGGACGGGACGGCGGTTGGCCGGGCCGATGGGGAGTTCAACGGACGGCCGACTTCGGACCCCAAACAGCTGCGCATTCTTGAACTGCAGTATGGGACGATCCGAGCTCAGGCGCTCTCGCCGCGGGAGTCGCTGGCCTTCATCGAGCAACTGCTGGGAGATACATGATGCGCAAGACCACTGCCGGGGACGCCTCCGAGCTGGCGTGGTTCAAGAGCAGCTACAGCAGCGGCAACAACGGTGAGTCGTGTGTCGAACTCGCCCTCACCCCCGGCACCGTCCACGTCCGCGACTCCAAGACCACCGAGGGCCCCCGCATCGCCTTCACCCCGGGCACGTGGGCGGCGTTCGTGCCGTACGCGTCCAAGGCCTGAACTCCTGACAGCGGGCGTTGTGCCGCAGGCTGCCGACAACGCGGGCATGCCGGGCACCGGAGGCCCGGGGCCGCGGGGGCGTCACGCCTCCTGGTGTGCCGGGGCGACGCGTCCGGTACCGGTACCGGGGGCCGCTGCCAGTGCCCGGCGGTGGTGGCGCAGCACCGCCGACTCGCCGAGCAGCAGGGCGGTCGGCCGGTAGGCGGGGCCGTGCAGGGTGCGCTCCAGCGCGGGGAGGTAGTTCCAGCGCACCGCCGGGTGCGCGGAGTGGGCGAAGTGGTACAGGTCGCCGTACGGCAGCCAGGTGCTGCGGGCCAGCAGGGCGAGGAGCGTGTTGCGCGGGTACAGGCGCAGACAGCGGCCGGCCTCGACTGCGACGGGCGGTCCGGTCACCCGCTCCGGGTCGAACCAGCGGTGCTCGACGAGCAGCGACATCCATGCGAGCTGCGGATACAGCAGCACCCGGGGCAGCACGAAGGCGAACACCGCCGCCTCCCAGCTGCAGAGCGTGGCGACAGCGGCCGTCACGACCATAGGACCGGCGATCCGCAGCCTCCTGGCGCCCGGCTCCCGCACCAGGGCCGCCAGACCGCGGACGGTGCCGTACGCGCCGGACGGGGTGAGCGGGTGGACCATGCCCCGCAGGCACCGTGCCGTCGTGGCACCCGGGCGCAGGCCCGCCGCGTGGAGCTCGGCCAGGTTCGGATCGGCTCCGGCGACCGTCGCGTTCGGATGGTGCTCACGCACGTGCCGACGACGGCGTACCGGCACGGGGACGAAGCCGAGCGGGAGGTGGACGGCCACCTCGGCGAGCAGCGTGTTCAGTCGGCCGCCCCGGACCAGTACGCCGTGCACGGCGAAGTGGCTGACCTCTTGGAGATGGCGGAATTTCGCCGCCCCCGCGAAGGCGGCGAGTACGCAGCCCCAGGGTCCGCCGTGTACGGCCACCGCACACCATCCGGCGAACTCCACCCAGTGGCCCAGGAGCAGGAGGACCGGTGTGACATCGTTCAGCCGCTCACGCTGGAGCCGCATCACCGCACGGAGCGAGTCCGGTGTGTGCCGTCCCCGTGCCGGGCTGAACCACCACCGGTCGACCTGCCGCAGTGCGATCCCGGCCACGATGGCCACCAGTCCGGCCGACAGTGCCCCCAATGCCGTTCCCTCCCCCTCGTCCCCACCGGCGAGCGGCACGGGGCGGGGCGGACCGCAGGGGCGGCGCCGTGCCTCCGCTCAGACCTCGGTCGGGTGGATGCCCGCCTCGTGCAGCACCTTCATGTTTTCCCGGCTGAGCTCGGCGAACGCGCTGATTTCCGCCATGTGCGCGGCACCCTCGTAGGACACCGGACCGTCCCCGAGGAGCACCGCGGGGTCGAGTTCCGCGTCGTACACGAGGGTGGCGTTGCCCTCCAGGACCGGCTGCCACACGGCACCGACCGTCTGGAGGTAGCTGCGGGCCACGCCCCCAGGGTTGCGTACGGTCACCGGCCGCTCGGGGTCGACGAGGCCGAGGCGGGAGAGGGTGGCCCGCGAGGCCGCGATGCCCGAACCACAGGACGGCGTCAGTCCGGCCCCTCGCTCGTAGGTGTGGATGAACACCTCGTCGTCGGACAGCGGCAGCACGAAGGAGAGGTTGGCGCCGATGGGGAAGACGTCCGGGGAACCGGCGACGCGTCGGCCGGTCTCGATCAGTTCCGCCTCGTCGTACGCGTCGATCACGGTGATCAGGTGCGAGTTCGGCACCGCGACCGCCGTCACGTGCCGTGCCGGGTGGAAGGCGGGAAGCAGCCGGTCCACGTACACGCCGTGCGGTCCCGCCTCCGCCACGATCGGCTGACCAGGCGCGAAGTCCACGGCGGGCAACTCCACCGACACCTGCCGCACCCCGTGGGACGTACGGCCCCGGTCGCGCACGGTGAACGAGTACGGCCCCTGCTCCACGACCACCGACTCGGCCCGGTGCCGGTCCAGCAGTATCCGGCCGGCGCACCGCATGCCGTTCCCGCACAGCAGCGCCTCGGAGCCGTCCGGGTTGTAGAACCAGGCCCGCGCGGTGCCGTCGCCGTGATCGGCCACGAAGTACACCCCGTCACCGCCCAGTCCGCGCTTGCGGTCGCACAGCAGCCCGACGGCGCGGGTCAGCTCGTCCGCCGTGGCGAAGTGGTCGAGCGGCGCACCGTCGACCACGAAGATGTCGTTCCGCGAGCCGTGGGCCTTGGTGAGCGAGAGAGTGGACATCACGTACTTTCCGTCGCGCTGTGACTTCGCGCCGTCCCGCCAGGTCCGGACCGGCCGTCGCTCCATGCTAGCTAAACCCGTTCGGTGTCACGGAGCGTGATGGAGTGGAGCGGGGTGTGGGACACCTCGCCTGCCTCAGAGGCGGACCGTTGCCTCACGGACGGCTGCCTCGTCCCACGCCCCGCCGTTCATCATGGGCCGGACGGTCGTCTCGTAGGACTGCAGGACGAACGGCGCCGAATCGGAGCCGTGCCCCCAGATCGACTCGAACCGCCCGGCCCAGCGTTCGACGTGCTTGAAGTAGACGGAGCTCCGGCCCCGGCGGTAGTCGGCGTCCCCCTGCTCTTCCTCCAGGAGGACCGCCGCCTTCGAGACCACCACGAAGTCCACGGCCTGGTCGGCCCGCAATCGGTCGCGCACGGCAAGCGCGCACTGGACGCCCAGCGAACGATGATGGTCGACGAGCTCGAGGAGGGGACGTGCGAAGTCCTCCCTGGCGAGATCGTCCTGCCAGCAGATGAAGAGCCGTTGGACGGTTCCGCCCGCCTCGATCAGCCGCCGGTTGACGGCCAGGTACTCCCGCCGCTGCGTCAGCAGGTCGGGGCTGGTGGTGAGGTCGGCCGCCAGGACTCGCTTGGGTTCGGTGCCTGAGTCGATGAGGGCCTGGAAGAGCAGTACGGAGAGCCGGGGTACCTCGGACGCGTACACCTGGAGGTGCCCGTCGGCGATCTCACCGAACCCGGCCATGAGTTCCCGTTCCAACTGCTCACGGACCAGCGCGAAGTAACGGGCGTCCGACATGTGCCGGTCGTTGGCCCGGCGAAGCTGGATGTAGATACGGCGTAACCACATGTGGTTGGCCACCATGAGCAGTAACAGCACGGTCTCGGCCGCCAGGAGAACGTCCTTGAGCAGGCTCTTCTCGGCCACCCAGGCGGCTATGGGAATGGCGATACCGGCGATACCCACCAAGGCGTTCAGCACCTGGGAGGACAATGCCTCTGCCACGCGAGTACTGACGTCCCGGCGCGGCTGCGTGGTCGTTGTCATGCGCTCCATCCCCCTGGTGAGTGCAATTCCCTTACATCTTCGAGGCTTCGGTCACGGACAGGCAAGTGTGCTTTGCAGTCAGTGATGATCGCCGCGCGTGGGTGGGTGGGGACCCGGGCGGTGATCGGCGTCAGGCGGCCTGAGGCCTGAAGGTCACGGTTCTTCGAAAGGCCCGGACGCAGATGCGGGACGAAGTCCTCGGGGTGCAGCGAGCGAGGAAACTGTGCGAGGAAGCACGGACGAGGAGGCAGGCCCGATGAGCAGCGGATACCACACGAGTTGGAAGGTTCCGGCGGACCACCGTGAGGATGCGGCGTACCGTGCCGCGGGTCGGCGTATGGACTTCGTGCAGGCGGTCTGCGACCGGCGCTCGGCTCTCGGCTGGACCACCGCGGAACTCGCGCGTCGTGCCGCGCTGACCGAAGAAGACATCGAGGCCATCGAGGAGAGCGGCGTCGACCCCACGCTTGAGCTGATCGAGCGACTGGCCACAGCTCTGGAAGCCGGAGCGCGCATCGACCCTCGCACGAGTCCCGAGTTCCGCTTCGAGGGATACGCGGCCTGATCCGCCACCGCCCCGGCCCGACGGGGCGTTCTCTCCGCTGGACGACGACGCGACCCCGAGGACGGGCGAGGGGCCGTTCTCCGGGTCGGGTGCGTGTATCGGCGTGCGTCAGAGGGTGACGCCGTTGGCGCGGAGGAACTGCGCCGGGTCGACGGCGGTGCCGTAGTTCGGGCTGGTGCGGATCTCGAAGTGCAGGTGGGGTCCGCTGGAGTTGCCGGTGTTGCCGGACAGGGCGATCTTCTGGCCGGTCTTGACGATCTGGCCGGCCTTCACGTTGACCGAGGACAGGTGGGCGTACTGGGAGTACGTCTTGTTGCCGTGCTTGATCACGACGGCGTTGCCGTAGGCGGGGCCGTCGCCGGCGCCGTTGCCGCCGGCCTTGACGACGGTGCCGCCGTGGGTGGCGAGGACCGGGGTGCCGGTGGGGACGGCGTAGTCCTGGCCGGAGTGCTTGGAGGCCCACATGCCGCCGTTCTGGGCGAAGCTCGCGGACAGCTTGTAGCTCTTCACCGGCGAGACCCAGGACGCCTGCGTCTTCGCGGCCGCGGCCTTGGCCTGCTTGGCCTGGGTGGCCTTGGCGGCCTGCGTCTTCGCGGCCTCGGCCTGGGCGGCGGCCTGCGCCTGAACGGCGGTGGCGGTGCCGGACACGGCCGCGGTGTCCGCGGCGGCGACCGCGACCCCGGCTCCCAGGACGGCCGTGGAGCCCAGGCCGGCGGCCAGCACGGCCGCACGGGTGCGGGTCAGGGACGTACGGGGGAGACGGGACGTGACGCGCTGGAACATCGAAACCTCATGGGGGAGGGGGCGGGGGAAGCCACCGGCGGAACGGGTCCGTGCCGTGGTGGCCGTTCCTTGGTAGCCCGCCCCTCACGAAAGCCGCAAAGGTGTGACCTACGACGAAAGGTCGTACTTCGGGCGTGAGATGTACGTCTCTTGACGGAGAGGGTCGTACGGCGCGAAACCCCCCATTTCAAGCTGATCGATCAGCGCTGCGCACTAATTGTCCGTTTTCGGTTCAGCCACTTCACGACTATTCCGGGTAGTACCGGATGTCGCGCCTGTGCCGCTTGTCACCGGGCGGCCGGTTCGGGCGTCGGGTGGATGTGGCGTGGGTCTCCGTCGCCCTGCGGTGTAATAATTCATGTACTAGAATCGGTCCCGTGAAGTCACCACGCCCCGGCGGCACGGAGAACATCTCCGTCTCGCTGCCTTCGGAACTCCTCGGTGCTCTGCGCACGCGCACCGGCAAGCGGGGCGTGTCCGCCTATGTGACCGCGGCGGTCCGGCACCAACTCGCGATGGACGGCCTCGCCGAGATCGTGGCCGCCTACGAAGGCGAGCACGAACCGTTGAGCGAGGCCGAGGTCCAGGCCGCGCAGCGTGAGCTGTTCGGTGACGCTCCGGCGCCGTACGCGTCCGACGACAGCGCCGCATGAAGGCACCCGCGGCCAGATCTCTGGTGCTCGACTCCCAGGGACTGTCGCTGCTCCTGCGCAACGACCGGCAGATGATCACCCGGATCGAGGCGGCCCGGCGCGTGGGCGTGCCCGTCCTGGTGTCCGCTTTGACTGTGGTGGAGGCCGTCCATGGAAAGACGGACACCGCCCGGCTGCACTGGGTGCTCTCCCGCCTTCAGGTCCAGGACGTCACACACGCGGACAGTCTCACCGCGGTACGGCTGCTGAGCGAGGCCGGTGGGCTGCACGGTCACAAGTACGCCATCGACGCCCTGGTGGCCGCGATGGCGCTTCGCGTCCCGGGGCCGGTGCTGGTGCTGACCTCGGACCGTGACGACTGGACGAAACTGTGCGGCGGCCGCGTGCAGATCAAGGACGTCTGAGGCCGCTCCTCCGTTTGTCGCGCCACTGAACAGGTCAGCCCGGTCCAGGGCCCGATTCGGATCGATGGCTCCTGGGCCCCGTCCGGCCGGTGGCAGCGGCTCCGCCGGGCGGGGCGGTACCTTCGAGCTCACGCCGATCAGGGCCGATGAGGAGAGTCAACGTGAGCAAGTTCGTGCGGCCCGCCGCCGAGGGTGCCGATCCGTTCGGTACGGCGCGTCTGCGGCGCGGGGTCCTGGACGCCTGGGCCACCAGTCCCGCCCGCTTCCGTGAGGACGCCAACGCCGAGGAGGACCTCGTCCTCGGCGGGTACCGGGACCGTCTCGTCGTCGAGCTCGCGCAGAACGCCGCCGACGCCGCCGCCCGGGCCGGCGTACCGGGACGGCTCCGGCTCACCCTGCGGGACGGGGTCCTCGTCGCCGCCAACACCGGCGCCCCGCTGGACGCGGCCGGGGTCGAGTCGCTGTCCACGCTGCGGGCCTCCGCCAAGCGCGACGCCCCGGACCGGGCCGTGGGACGGTTCGGCGTCGGGTTCGCCGCCGTGCTCGCCGTGACCGACGAGCCCGCCGTCGTCGGACGGCACGGCGGGGTGCGGTGGTCGCTGGCCGAGGCACGGGACCTCGCGCACGACACGGCCCGGCACAGCCCCGGGCTGGGCGACGAGATCCGCCGCCGCGACGGGCACGTGCCGCTGCTGCGGCTTCCGTTCGCCGCCGAGGGCACCGCGCCCGACCCCTACGACACGGCCGTCATCCTCCCCCTGCGGGACACCGCCGCCGCCGACCTCGCCGAGCGGCTGCTGCACGCCGTCGACGACGCCCTGCTGCTGGCCCTGCCCGGCCTGGAGGACGTCGTCGTCGAGATCGGTGACGCGGCACCCCGCACCCTGGTCCGGCGTGACGACGCCGGCCTCACCGTCGTCGAGGACTCGCGGGAGGGCGTCACCCGGTGGCGCACCGCCGCCGCGCACGGGCCGCTGACCCCCGACCTGCTCGCCGACCGGCCCGTCGAGGAGCGCCTGCGGCCGCACTGGTCGGTCACCTGGGCCGTCCCGGTCGACGACGACGGCGCCCCCGCCCGGCCCCGCACCAGCGCGGTCGTGCACGCGCCCACGCCGAGCGACGAGCCACTCGGCGTGCCCGCCCTGCTCATCGCCTCCCTCCCGCTGGACTCCACCCGCCGGCACGCCGCCCCCGGCCCGCTCACCGACTTCCTGGTGCAGCGCGCGGCCGACGCCTACGCCGCACTGCTCGCCGACTGGCGGCCGGTGACCGCCGGGATCATCGGACTGGTGCCCGGCCCGCTCGGCAAGGGAGAGCTGGACGGCGCCCTGCGCCAGGCGATCCTCGACCGGCTGCCGCGGACGTCCTTCCTGCCGCCCGCCGTCGAGCCGCGCGAGCAGGACGGCGACTTCGAGCTGCCGCAGTCGCTGCGGCCCCGGGAGGCCGAGGTCGTCGAAGGCGCGGGGACCGACACCGTGCGCGTGCTGGCCGAGGTGCTTCCCACCCTCCTGCCCGCCGGTCTCGAACGCCGCGTGGAGCTGCGCACCCTCGGCGTCGCCCGCGTGCCGCTCACCGAGGCGATCGACCGGCTGGCCGGACTGGAGAAGTCCCCCGACTGGTGGCGGCGGCTGTACGACAGCCTCGCCGGGGTCGACCCGGACCGGCTGTCCGGGCTGCCGGTGCCGCTGGCCGACGGGCGGACCACGATCGGGCCCCGGCAGGTGCTGCTGCCCACCCCCGACTCGGCCTCCCTCGACGCCGAACTCCTCGCCCGGCTCGGCCTCAAGGTCGCCCACCCGGACGCCGCCCATCCGCTGCTGGAGAAGCTGGGCGCGCTCCCCGCCACTCCGCGCGCCGTCCTCACCACCCCGCAGGTGCGGGCCGCCGTCGCCGCCTCGCTGGACGACGAGGGCGGGGTCACCTGGGAGGAGGACGCCCCGGACGCGGAGGAACTCGCCGACATCGTGCTGGGACTGGTCCGCGACGCCGGTCTCGAACCCGGCGACGAGCCGTGGCTGGGCGCCCTCGCCCTCCCCGACGAGGACGGCGAGCTGTCCCCGGCCTGCGAACTCGTCCACCCCGGTGGCCCCTTCGCCCAGGTCATCCGGGAGGGCGAACTGGCCGCAGTGGACGGCGAACTGGCCGCCAGGTGGGGCGAGCAGCCGCTCGCCGCGTGCGGGGTGCTGGTGGACTTCGCGCTGATCCGCGCCACCGACGTGGTCCTCGACCCCGACGAACTCGAGCCGCGCGAGGGTGACTTCGCCGAACCCGACGACGCCGGTCTGCTCGACGCCGTGGACGTGTGGAGCGAGGACGTCCTCGACCGCTTCCCGGACAGCCCGGTCCCGCCGGTCGCCACCGAGATCGTCGCCGTGCGCGACCTCGACCTGGTGGACGACGACCGGTGGCCGCAGGCCCTGGCCCTGCTGTCGCGGCCCCCGCTGCGGGACGCGCTCGTCCAGCCGGTGCGGATCCTGCTGCACGACGGCACCCACGAGGTCGTACGGCCGTACACCGCGTGGTGGCTGCGCGGGCACCCCGTGATCGGCGGGCGCCGCCCGGCAGGACTGCGGGCGGCCGGCAGTGATCCGCTGCTGCGGGGCCTGTACGAGGAGGCCGACGCGACCGGGTTCGAGGACGAGCAGGTGCTGCGGGCGCTGGGCGTGCGGACCTCGGTGGCCGCGCTCCTCGACGAGCCCGGCGGCGCGGCCGAGCTGCTGGACCGCCTCGCCGACCCGGACCGGCCCGTCACGGCCGCCCAGCTCCACGCCCTGTACGGGGCGCTGGCCGAGCTGGACCCCGAGCAGGTGACCCTGCCGGACGATCTGCGGGCCGTGGTGGACGGGCGGGTGGAGGTGGTGGACGCCGCGGACGCGGTGGTCGTCGACTCGCCCGACCTGCTGCCGTTCACCTCGGGTGTCCCGCTGCTGCCGGTGCGGCCGGCGCGGGCCGCCGAACTGGCGGAGCTGTTCCAGGTGCGGCGGCTGAGCGAGTCCGTCACCGGTCGGATCGACTCGGAGGGCACCGAGCACGACGTGCCGGAGCCGGTGCGGGTGCTGCTGGGAGCGGGGACGCCGGCGTCGTACGTGGAGCACGACGAGCTGGTCGTCGACGGTGTGGAGATCGACTGGCGGCTCACCGACGACGGCGTGCTGCACGCGTCGACGCTGGAAGGGGTGGCCGCGGGGCTCGCCTGGGCGGCGGGGCAGTGGCCCCGGCGCTTCGAGGTGGCGGCGCTGCTGGAGGACCCGACCAGGACGGAGGAGCTGGCCCGGGACCGCTGGTTCGACTGAGCGGTACCGCCGGAAGACGACTGGCCACGGCCCCGGAGCCCTCTTCGCGTGCGTGGGTGAGGCGGTGTGCCGTGGGCTGGTCACGGCGGCGCGCTCAGGCGCCGGGCGTTGCCGGGCAGGGCCCGGCGGGCCGGTGCCCGGGTGGCGCCGGAGCTCTCTCGGGTGCTTGCTTCGCGTGCGTGGGACCCGTGTGCCGTGGAGCGGCGCGGGGCGGTCTGCCCCGCCGAGTCGGGCCGGGCGGTGCGGCTGGTCACGGCGCCGGTGCCCGGGTGGCGCCGGAGCCCTCCCCGGTGCTCGCCTCCAGTGCGCGGGCGAGCGTCTCCGCGTCGTACGGGCCGATGTGCCGCCGGGTGCCGATGAAGAACGTCGGGGCGCCCCGGACGCCGCTGGCCTCGGCGCTGGCGGCGTCCCTGCGGACCCGGGCGGCCGTCCGGTCGTCGTCCAGGTCCCGCAGGAACCGCTCCATGTCGAGACCGAGGTCGATGGCGTAGACGACGGTGTCCTCGTACTCGAGTTCCTCCTGGTGCCGGTAGAGCAGGTCGTGCATGTCCCAGAAGCGGCCCTGGGCGTCGGCGGCGACGGCGGCGCGCGCGGCGAGTTCCGCGTGCGGGTGCACGTCGGGCAGCGGCAGGTGCCGGAACACGTAGCGGAACCGGTCGCCGAAGCGCTGCCGCAGTTCCTTGGTGACGCCGGTGGCGCGGGCGCAGAAGGGGCATTCGAAGTCGCCGTACTCCACCAGGGTCAGGGGTGCGTGCGGGGGACCGAGGATGTGGTCGGTCTCCGGGTCGACGGGGCGGTCGAGGTAGCGGGGCAGGTCCGCGTCCCTCTGCCCGCCCAGGACGGCGGCGAGCCGGAACACCAGCCAGCCGAGGAGGGCGGCGAACAGGGCCGCGAGCAGCACGCCGACCGTCGCCCGGGCGAGGGCCTGCGGCGCGTCCTTGAAGGCCAGTCCGGCGATCAGCAGGGAGACGGTGAACCCGATGCCGGACAGGGCGCCGCCGCCCAGGACGTGGCCCTGCCCCACCCCGGTGGGGAGCCTGCCGAGGCCGAGCCGGGTGCCGAGCACGGCCCCGCCCCAGACGCCGACGAGCTTCCCGGCGACCAGACCCACGGTCACGGCCCAGGTGAGTGAGGAGCGGAGGGCGTCGGCCAGGACGCCGTCGCGCAGGTCGACACCGGCGTTGGCGAGGGCGAACACCGGGACGATGACGTAGCTGGACCAGGGGTGGAGGTACGTCTGGAGCCGCTCGTTGACGGAGACGGCCTTCTGCAGTCCCCTGCGTGCCGTCCTGCCGACGTCCGGGCGGGGTGACTGCCGGAAGGCGCGGAAGCGTCGCGCGGCGTGCTCCACGTTCTCGCGGGAGGGGTTGCGGGCGGGGATGAGGAGACCGCCGAGCATGCCGGCGATGGAGGCGTGCAGGCCCGCGTCGAGCGTGGCGAACCACATCACGAGGACGACGAGGACGTACGGTGCGGCCTGCCAGACGCCGAAGCGGGTCAGCGCCGACAGGACCACACCGAGGACGAGCGCGGCGATCAGTTGCGGCACGTTGATGGTGCCGGAGTAGACCACGCCGATCACGGTGACCGCCACGATGTCGTCGATGACCGTGATGGCCAGCAGGAAGATCCGCAGCTGTGTGACGAACCGGGGGCCCACCACGGCGAGCGCGCCCAGCATGAACGCCGTGTCGGTGCCGATGACGATGCCCCAGCCGTCGGCGGCGTCACCCCCGGGGGAGATCGCCAGGTACAGCAGGACGGGCACCACCATGCCGCCGAGCCCGGCCAGGCCCGGGATCATGATGCGGCGGCGGTCGTTCAGCGCGCCCACGGAGAGTTCGTAGCGGACCTCCAGGCCGATGACGAAGAAGAACAGGGCCATCAGCCCGTCGTTGACCCAGTGCCCCAGGTCCATCGACAACCGCGCGTTTCCCACCGCGACGGACGCCTCGGTGTGCCACAGGGACGTGTACGCCTCCGACCACGGCGAGTTCGCCCAGACCAGGGCCACCGCCACCGCGACCAGGAGCAGGCCCGCACTGCCCGCCTCGGTCGCCATGAAGGCGCGCACCGGGGCGGTCAGCTGGGCCGCCAGCTCGCCCCGCCGTGACCGGGACTGGGCGTCCGCGGACCTCTTCCCGCGCAGCTTCATCGGACTCTTCGTCTCCGCGTCACGTCTTCCATGAAATGTTCATGTTCTGGAGCAACCCTTCACGCGTGTGGTCGATCTGATCATGCGAGTCAACAGACTCCACGACCACCATTCGGGGTCCGGTACCGACGAAGCCGCTGACGGCACCGGGATCGGGTCCCCCCTCCTCACGTGGGGAACACATGCGTATTCGTGCCACCGTCGCCGCTGTCTCCGGCGCCCTGGCCCTGTCCGCCCTCGCCGTCCCGGCCGCGCACGCCGACGATTCCGCGGGCGACACCAAGATCTCCAACGTGTCGGTCAACGGCGGCAAGGCCGTCGTCGCCGGCACCACCGCCGCCAAGAAGGTCACCGTCACCTTCACCGTCACGGACAACTCCGGCGTCGACTGGGCGCAGGCCATCCTGTTCCACGGCTCGACCATCGAGAAGTCCGACAGCGGGGCCGTCGCCGACAGCAGCGACGGCAGGGCCTCGTGCACCAAGGTCAGCGCCACGACGTCGACCTGCAAGTCGACCCACACCCTGGAGCCGGGCTACAACCTGGTCAACAAGGTCGCCGGCACCTGGAAGGTGTGGGCCGTCGCCGCGGCCAAGGACGCCGACTACGTGCAGAAGGACAACGCCAAGAGCTTCAAGGTGCAGCGCGCCTCCAAGCTCACCGTCAACGCCTCCCCCGAGCCGGTGAAGAAGGGCAAGACCATCACCGTGACGGGCAAGCTGACCCGGGCCAACTGGGACACCGGCACGTACGCCGGCTACACCGGCCAGTCGGTGAAGCTGCAGTTCAAGAAGAAGGGGGCCAAGACCTACGGCACCCTCAAGACCATCAAGACCAACTCCAAGGGTGACCTGAAGACCACCGTCAAGGCCTCCGCGGACGGGTACTTCCGCTACTCCTTCGCGGGCACCTCGAACACCCCGGCCGTCAACTCCTCCGCCGACTTCGTCGACGTGAAGTAAGTGACGTAGTCCGGCTACGCGGGGAAGCGGCGGTCCACCCCTCTCCACAGCAGTTCCAGGGTGGCCGCCGCCACCACCGCGACACCGACCGCGACCCACGGCATCGTCATGCCGACCAGCCGCAGCGCGAAGAACTCCTGGAGCCACGGCACCGCCAGCACCAGCAGGAACGCCCCTGCCATCGCCGCCACCAGACCGATACGCCACCACGTGTACGGGCGGGCGACGATCGCCAGGACCCAGATCGAGATCAGGAACAGCGTCAGCGTCGCCGCGCTGGTCTCCGCGTCCAGCTCGCCGGCGCCGGTGTAGTACTCCCGCGCGATCAGGTACGTCGCGAAGGTCGCCAGCGCGGCAAGCGCCCCGCCCGGGAGCGCGTACCGCATGACCCGGCGCACGAAGTGCGGGCGGGCGCGTTCCCTGTTGGGGGCGAGGGCCAGGAAGAACGCCGGGACGCCGATGGTGAGGGTGGACAGCAGGGTCAGATGGCGCGGCAGGAACGGGTACTCCACCTGCGAGACCACCACCAGCACCGCGAGCAGCACCGAGTACACCGTCTTCACCAGGAACAGCGTCGCGACCCGGGTGATGTTGCCGATCACCCGGCGCCCCTCCGCCACCACCGACGGCAGCGTGGCGAAGCTGTTGTTCAGCAGCACGATCTGCGCGACCGCCCGCGTGGCCTCCGAACCGGAGCCCATCGCGACGCCGATGTCCGCGTCCTTCAGCGCCAGTACGTCGTTCACGCCGTCCCCGGTCATCGCGACCGTGTGCCCGCCCGACTGGAGCGCGCCCACCATGGTCCGCTTCTGCTGCGGGGTGACCCGTCCGAACACCGTGCCCTCGTCCAGCGCCTCCGCCATGGCGTCCGGATCGGCGGGCAGCCGGCGCGCGTCCACCGCCGTACCGGACAGGCCCAGCTTGGCGGCGACCGCGCCGACCGACACGGCGTTGTCGCCGGAGATGACCTTGGCGCGGACGTCCTGCTCGGCGAAGTAGCGCAGGGTGTCGGCGGCGTCGGGGCGCAGCCGCTGCTCCAGCACCACCAGCGCGGTGGCCCGCACGCCCTCGGCGGCCCCGGGGTCGTCGACGTCCACGCCGGGACGGGCCCGCGCGAGCAGCAGCACCCGCATCCCCTGCTCGTTCATCCGCTCCGTCTCGGCCAGCGCGGGGTCGCCGGGGTCCAGCAGCACGTCGGGCGCCCCCAGCAGCCAGGTGACGGGGTCACCGGAGCCCTCGTCGAACGTCGCGCCGCTGTACTTGCGGGCGGAGGAGAAGGGGAGGGTGTCGGTGAGGCGCCAGTCGGTGGTGTCCGGGTACGCGTCGACGATCGCCCGCAGGGAGGCGTTCGGGCGCGGGTCCGCCGAGCCGAGCTCGCCCAGCACCTTGCGGATGTACGTCCCGTCGCCGTCGCCGAACACCCGCAGCCCGGTGACGTCCATGCCGCCCTCGGTGAGCGTGCCGGTCTTGTCCAGGCAGACGGTGTCGACCCGGGCAAGCCCCTCGATCGCGGGCAGCTCCTGCACCAGGCACTGCTTGCGCCCCAGCCGGATCACGCCGATCGCGAAGGCGACGGAGGTGAGCAGCACCAGCCCTTCGGGGACCATCGGCACGATCCCGCCGACCGTGCGCGCGACGGAGTTCCCCAGCTCGTTGTCCTTGACCACCAGCTGGCTGATGATCAGGCCGATCGCGGTGGGGACCATCATCCACGTCACGTACTTGAGGATCGTGGAGATGCCGGAGCGCAGTTCGGAGTGGACGAGGGTGAAACGGGAGGCCTCCTCGGCGAGCTGCGCCGCGTAGGCCTCGCGCCCCACCCTGGTCGCCTGGAAGGCGCCACCGCCCGCGACGACGAAGCTGCCGGACATGACGCGGTCCCCGGGCCGTTTCACCACCGGATCGGCCTCGCCGGTGAGCAGGGACTCGTCGATCTCCAGGCCGTCGGTCTCGACGCACACCCCGTCGACGACGACCTTGTCCCCCGGCCCGATCTCGATCAGGTCGTCCAGGACGATCTCGGAGGTGCCGACCTCCGCCGCCGTCCCGTCCCTGCGCACCGTGGGCCGCACCTCGCCGATCAGCGCGAGGGAGTCCAGGGTCTTCTTGGCCCGCCACTCCTGGACGATGCCGATGCCCGTGTTGGCGAGGATCACGAAGCCGAACAGGCTGTCCTGGACGGGGGCGACGATCAGCATGATCACCCAGAGCACGCCGATGATCGCGTTGAACCGGGTGAAGACGTTCGCACGGACGATCCCGGTCAGGGACCGGCTGCTGCGCACCGGTACGTCGTTCACCTGGCCGCGGGCCACCCGCTGAGCCACTTCCGCCGAGGTCAGCCCGGTCGCGGGCGGGGTGACCGTGGTGGGGAGCGCGGCGTCGGCCCGGGCGCCCGCATCGAGATGCGTCATGCCTCCGACGGTACGTGCGGACGGAGGGCCCCACCCACCCGAATGGCGGAAGATCCGACCTGGGGAGGACGGCCGTGGCACCGGGGTCGTACGCCCGTGACGCGGACACCGGCGGCTGCCCGCGCGGTGCCCGGCCCGCTCAGCCGGCCGGCGGGGCGGGAGAGCGGTCCGGCACCGGGTCCGTCCCCCCGGTCCGCGCCCGCCGGAGCGCGGCGTCGCGCCTTCGGACGTACCAGATGCCGATGAAACCGAGCCCGCCTCCGGCGAGGCAGGTCCACAGCCACCAGGTGTGGCCGTGGTCGTCGAACCAGCCGTAGAACGGCAGCTGCACCAGGAACAGGGCGAACCAGACGATCGTGCCGCCGGTGATGGTGGCGACCACGGGGCCCTCCAGGGGCTCCGGCGCCTCGTGCTTGGGGGTCCACTTCGCCATGCGGACAAGCTTACGAGGGGCGGGGTGCGTGAGGTGCGCCGCAGGGGCGCTGTCCGGTTGCTCACACTGCTTCCGGCCACACGGCTCTACGCGCGGAGATAGCGTCCACGACGTTATATGTTCATACTGAATCCGTTTGTCTCTGACCGCTTTCATTCGTAGAAAACACCAAAGGGCTTTGGGGGAAGTCCGCCGGTGATGAGGTCCACGCATGTCCACGTCGGCCCCCGCCAAGGCCCCCACCCCCGAGCAGCCGGGGTCCGGTGCCGCATCCGGCGCCCTCGACCGCTACTTCCGGATCACCGAGCGCGGCAGCACCCTGTCCCGCGAGATCCGCGGCGGCTTCGCCACCTTCTTCGCGATGGCCTACATCATCGTGCTGAACCCGATCATCCTGGGCAGCGCGAAGGACATGTACGGCAACCAGCTCGACAACGGTCAGCTGGTCACCGCGACCGCCCTGACCGCGGCGTTCACCACGCTGCTCATGGGTGTCATCGGCAACGTCCCGATCGCGCTCGCCGCCGGCCTGGGGGTGAACTCGGTCGTCGCGCTCCAGCTCGCGCCGCGCATGTCGTGGCCGGACGCCATGGGCATGGTGGTGCTGGCCGGGTTCGTCGTGATGCTGCTGGTCGCCACCGGTCTGCGCGAGCGCGTGATGAACGCCGTCCCGTTCGGGCTGCGCAAGGCCATCGCCATCGGTATCGGCCTGTTCATCATGCTGATCGGACTGGTCGACTCCGGCTTCGTGTCCCGTATCCCGGACGCCGCCCAGACCACCGTCCCGCTCCAGCTCGGCACCGGCGGTCACCTCACCGGCTGGCCGGTCCTCGTCTTCATCCTCGGCGCGCTGCTCACGCTGGCACTGATCGTGCGCAAGGTCCCCGGCGCGATCCTCATCTCGATCGTCGCCATGACGGTCGTCGCCGTGGTCATCAACGCCGTCGCCGACATCCCCTCCTGGGGTCTGACCACGCCCACCTGGCCCGGCAACCCGGTCGCCACCCCCGACTTCGGCCTGATCGGCGAGGTCAGCCTGTTCGGCGGCTTCGGCAAGGTCGGTGTGCTCACCGGCGTCCTGTTCGTCTTCACCGTGCTGCTGTCGTGCTTCTTCGACGCGATGGGCACGATCATGGGCGTCTCGGACGAGGCCAAGCTGACCGACGGCGAGGGCCAGATGCCCGGCATCAACAAGGTCCTCTTCATCGACGGCGTCGCGGTCGCCGCGGGCGGCGCCAGCTCCTCCTCGGCCACCACCGCGTTCGTGGAGTCCACGGCCGGTGTCGGCGAGGGCGCGCGGACCGGTTTCGCCAACGTCGTCACCGGCGGGCTCTTCGCGGCGGCACTGTTCCTCACGCCCGTCGCCACCATGGTGCCGTCCCAGGCGGCCACCCCCGCGCTGCTCGCGGTGGGCTTCCTGATCCTGGCCGGGTCGGTCAAGGAGATCGACTGGGCCGACTACACGATCGCCGTCCCGGCCTTCGTGACGATGGTGATGATGCCGTTCACCTACTCGATCACCAACGGCATCGGCATGGGCTTCATCACCTTCGCGGTGCTGCGCCTGGCGGCCGGCCGCGGCCGGGAGGTCCCGCCGGCGATGTACGTGGTCGCGGCGGTCTTCGCCTTCTACTACCTGATGCCGGCGCTGGGCCTGACCTGACGCCGGGCACGGGGTCCCACGTGACCCCGTGGAACTTCTCCGTCTCCTCGACGGCGGTGCGGAACCGCCGGTCGACCCCCTCGCGCATGAGCGTCCGGACACATGGTCCCGGGCGCTCATGCCGCGTTCGGCGGCCTGCTCCCGGTAGTGGCGCGGGTCACGGCGCGGGACGTGCGCCCCGGGTGGTATTTAGCGAGAGTAATGAGTTACGCTAAAGAACATGCCGGACCTCAGCCATGGCGACGACGCAGCCGCCGTGAACGCCCTCCGATCCGCCGTGATGCGGCTGTCCCGTCGGCTCAAGCACCAGCGCGTCGACGAGTCCCTCAGCCCCACCGAGATGTCGGTGCTCGGCACCCTGGCCCGCTGTGGCCGCGCCACCCCGGGTGAGCTCGCCCGCAAGGAGCACGTCCAGCCGCCGTCGATGACCCGCATCGTGGCCCTGCTGGAGGCCAAGGGACTCGTCCGGCTGGAGCCGCACCCCGACGACCGGCGCCAGAAGGTCGTCACGCAGACCGAGCAGGCCGAGGCCATGCTCGAGGAGAGCCGCCGCAAGCGGAACGCGTTCCTGGCATCGCTCGTGGAGGAGCTCGACGAGGACGAGTGGGCGAAACTCCGCGCCGCCGCCCCCGTGCTGGAGAAACTCGCACACATCTGAAGGAGGCGAACCCTTGTTGAGTACGGGATCCGGAGCAGCTTCCGCCCCCGCACCTGACCCCTACGACACCCCGGCCGCCCCCGACACCCCCGCCCGCGGGAACTCGATGTTCTCCTCGCTGGGCGTCCGCAACTACCGTCTGTTCTTCCTCGGCCAGGTCGTCTCCAACATCGGCACCTGGATGCAGCGCATCGCCCAGGACTGGCTGGTGCTCACGCTCACCGGCTCCTCGGCCGCCGTCGGCATCACCACGGCCCTGCAGTTCCTGCCGATGCTCCTGTTCGGCCTCTACGGCGGTGTCCTCGTCGACCGGCTGCGCAAGCGGCCCACGCTCCTCGTCACCCAGTGCGCGATGGCCCTCACGGCGATCGTGCTCGCCGTCCTCACCCTGACCGGCCGGGTCGAGGTCTGGCACATCTACGTCGCCGCCTTCGCCCTCGGTCTCGCCACCGTCGTCGACAACCCGGCCCGCCAGGCCTTCGTCTCCGAACTCGTCGGCCCCGGCCAGCTGCAGAACGCGGTCAGCCTGAACTCCGCGAACTTCCAGTCCGCCCGCCTGGTCGGCCCGGCCGTCGCGGGTCTGCTGATCACCGGCGTCGGCACGGGCTGGGCGTTCCTCCTCAACGGACTGTCCTTCGTCGCACCGCTGGCCGGCCTGATGATGATGCGCTCCCGCGAACTGCACTCCGTCGAGCGCGCCCCGCGCGGCAAGGGGCAGCTGCGGGAGGGCCTGCGCTACGTCGCCGGACGGCCCGAGCTGATCTGGCCGATCGTCCTCGTCGGCTTCATCGGCACCTTCGCCTTCAACTTCCCCGTCTACCTCTCGGCGTTCGCCGACGACGTCTTCCACGGGGGTGCGGGCGTCTACAGCATGTTCAACACCCTGATCGCGGTCGGCTCCGTCTCCGGCGCCCTGCTCGCCGCCCGGCGCGGCACGGCCCGGCTGCGCCTGCTGATCGTCGCCGCGCTGGCCTTCGGCGCGCTGGAGATCCTCGCCGCCGCGTCGCCGCGGCTGTGGATGTTCGCCCTGATCATGGTGCCGCTGGGTCTGTTCTCGATGACGGTCAACGTCACCACCAACACCAGCCTCCAGATGGCCACCGATCCGGCGGTGCGCGGCCGTGTCATGGCCCTCTACATGATGGTCTTCCTCGGCGGCTCCCCGGTCGGCGCCCCGATCGTCGGCTGGATCACCGACACCTACGGCGCCCGCGTCGGCTTCGCGGCCGGCGGCGCGGTCGCCATCGCCGCGGCGACGGTCATCGGGCTGATCCTGGCCCGGGCCGGCGGCCTGCGCCTGTCGCTGGGCTGGCACCACGGCCGCCCCACGGTGCGGTTCGTGCCCCGCGAGCGTCAGGAGGCGCTGGCTTGAGGTGGCGTGAGGGCCGCCGGGCCGCGCCCGGGGTCAGTCGCGGGGGAACTCGTCGGTCTTGAGGACGAGGCCGACGGCCGTCCGGTTCAGGTCGATCTCCTCGCCGAAGCCGAAGCTGACGTCGCCGTGGTAGGTGCCGTCCTTCGGCAGGGTGTGCAGGTGCCACTCGGCGGTGTACGGGTCGACGATCAGGTACACGGGCACGCCGGCGGCGGCGTAGGTGTCCTTCTTCGGGCCGTAGTCGTTGGCGGCGGTGTCCCTGGAGATGACCTCGGCGATGAACTCGACGTCCTGGTAGCGCCAATGGCCCCGGCTGTCCTTCACCGAGTGGTCGGCGAACGCCGCGACATCACAGGCGAAGCCGTTCAGCCGCCCGGGGAAGTCGATCCGTACATCCGAGGCCAGACGCTTGCGCGGGTACTTGGCGCGCAACTGCTCCAGGACATCGAGGATGATCTGGAAGTGGGTGTCCCGCTGCGGCGTCATGAAGATGTGCCCCCCGACGATCTCGGCCTTGTAACCCTCGGGGATGGGCATCTTCTCCAGCCACTCGAACATCATGTCGAGTGTGAGCTCGTCGCCGCTCTCGGCCATCTCGATCCTGTCTTCGAGGACGGTCATAGTGGCGCTCCTCCCCGGCCGACGCTCGATGCGTACAGCCGCGCGGTACAACGATACGCACGGTGACCAGGACACGCGCGACACTGATCGCATGAGACTCTTCGCCGCCGTGCTGCCGCCCGAGGACGTCGTTCGTGAGTTCGCCGGCGTGGTGGCGCGGTTGAAGAACGTGCCCGGGGCCGACGGGCTGCGGTGGACCGAACGGGCCGGGTGGCACTTCACGCTCGCGTTCTACGGGGAGGTGGACGACGAACTGCTCCCGGAGCTGACCGCGCGGCTGGCGCGGGCCGCGTCCCGCACGGAACCCTTCGCACTGGCCCTGCGGGGCGGCGGCCAGTTCGGGCGCGGGAGAGCGCTGTGGGCCGGCGCCGAGGGGGATCTGCGCACCATGCGGCTGCTCGCCGGGCGGTCGGAGGCGGCCGCGCGGAAGGCGGGCGTGGCGATGGACGAGCACCGCCGCTACAAGGCCCACCTGACGGTGGCCCGCAGCCGGGACGGTGTGGACGCGCGGCCGTACCTGAAGGTCCTGGAGGACTTCCGGAGCCGCACCTGGACCGTGGACGAACTGGTGCTGGTGCGGAGCACCCTTCCGACGTCCGGCACACCGGGCGAGCAGCCCCGGTACGAGGCGGTCGCCCGCAGGCCACTGGGCGCGGCCGGTTAGGCTCGGGGGCGTGGACCCGAAGACCCGGAACCGGATCATGGCCGGTGCGCTCGTGCTGATGTTCGTCGTGGTGGTGCTGGCGGCGGCGCTCGGCAGGTAGCGCCGCCGCCGGCCCCGCGCGGCGTGCCGCCGTTACCAGGCGAAGGCCTCCGGGGACGGGCCCGGGCCCGGGAAGATGTCGTCCAGGGCGGTCAGCAGGTCCTCGTTCAGCTCCAGGTCGACCGCCCGCAGCGCGGACGCGAGCTGCGCGGCGGTGCGCGGGCCGACGATCGGGCCGGTCACCCCGGGCCGGGTGAGCAGCCAGGCCAGCGCGGCCTCACCGGGCTCGATGCCGTGCTTGTCGAGCAGGTCCTCGTACGCCTGGATCCGGTCGCGCGCGGCCGGATCGGCGAGCGCGTCGGCGGCCCGTCCGGAGGCGCGCCTGCCGCCCTGGGCCTGCTTCTTGAGCACACCGCCCAGCAGACCGCCGTGCAGCGGCGACCACGGGATGACGCCGAGGCCGTACTCCTGCGCGGCCGGGATGACCTCCATCTCGGCGCGGCGCTCGGCGAGGTTGTACAGGCACTGCTCGCTGACCAGGCCGATGGTGCCGCCGCGCCGGGCGGCGATCTCGTTGGCCTGGGCGATCTTGTAGCCGGGGAAGTTCGAGGACCCGACGTAGAGGATCTTGCCCTGCTGGACCAGGACGTCGATCGCCTGCCAGATCTCCTCGAACGGGGTGCTGCGGTCGATGTGGTGGAACTGGTAGACGTCGATGTAGTCGGTGCCCAGCCGCTTCAGAGAGGCGTCGACCGCCCGGCGGATGTTCACCGCCGACAGCTTGTCGTGGTTGGGCCACGCCTCGCCGTCCGGGCCCATGTTCCCGTACACCTTGGTCGCGAGGACCACCTTGTCGCGGCGGTCGCCGCCCTTGGCGAACCAGCTCCCGATGATGGATTCCGTACGGCCCTTGTTCTCGCCCCACCCGTAGACGTTGGCCGTGTCGAAGAAGTTGATGCCGGCGTCCAGCGCCGCGTCCATGATGGCGTGGCTGTCGGCCTCGTCGGTCTGCGGACCGAAGTTCATCGTCCCGAGGACGAGCCGGCTGACCTTGAGTCCCGTGCGTCCGAGCTGCGTGTACTTCATGTGCATCAAGCCAACGGCTTGGAGTGCGCTCTACGCAAGAGGGGACCGCTCCCGGGGGAAGGCACTGGTGCTCACGGTCAGATCGGCCACGGTGCCGGTGAGATCGATGTCGTCGCCGAAGTCCACCCTCGTCCGCGTGACGTAGTCGCCGTTCTTGGGGTCGGTGTAGACGTAGCAGCGGCCCTGGTAGGGATCGGCGATGACGTAGAGGGGGACCGCGGCCGTCGCGTAGGCGGCCTTCTTGGGGCCGTAGTCGTTGGCGGCCGTGCCTTCGGAGATGACCTCGAAAACGAACTCGACGTCCTCGTAGCGCCAGCGGCCCTCGTCGTCCTTCTCGGCGGAGGCGCGGAGTACGGCGACGTCCGGGCAGAGGCCGTTCTCGTGACCGGGAAAGTCGATGCGGACGTCCGAGAACACCCTGACGTCCTCTCCGAATCGGGCTTCGACAGCCGTCGCGAGCTTGAAGATGATGGCCCAATGGGTGTCACGCTGCGGTGTCATGTAGACGTTGCCCCCGACGATCTCGACCCTGAATCCTTCGGGGACGGGCATCCGCTCCAGCCGCTCGAACCACTCGTCCAAGCGCTGCGTGTTGGCGTCGGCCATGGCGATCCTGTCGTCTACGACGGTCATCGTCGCGCTCCTCCCCGGCTGTTCCCGGACGAGTACAGCCCGCGCGGTACAACGATACGCACGGCGAGCAGGACACGGGGCCGCACGCATATGCCAGAAGTCCTCGAAGGCTACGCCGGCGTGTAGGGCCCGCCCAGGTCCCAGTCCTGCCACATCGCCTCGGCGAAGGCCTCCGCGATCTTGTGTTCGCCGCTCTCGTTGGGGTGCGTGCCGTCGTACGTGTCCGTGTGGAAGTCGTACGACGCCGGCGGCGGCACGAGCAGCAGCGAGGAGTTCGGCTCGTCCAGGTCGGCGACGGTCTTCGCCAGGAGGTCGTTGAACCGGGTGACCTGTCCGGCGAAGGACGCGTCGGCCTCCACCCGGATGTTCCGGAGCACCGGCATCACGGCCACGGCGACGCGCGGGTGGGCGGCCCTCGCCTCGGCGACGAACGCGCGGACGTTGTCCGCCGTCTGTTCGGCGTTGGTGTAGAAGCCGAGGTCGATGAGCCCCAGCGACACCAGCAGCACGTCCGCGCGGCACGCGCGCACGGCCTCGCCTATCAGCGGGGTCATGTGGTGCCAGCCCTCGCCCCAGCCGGCCAGATGGGCGCGGGGGAAATCGGGGTCGGCGTACGCGTGCGACGTGGGGGCGTCCGTGGCCGGGTCGTGGAGCGTCTCGCGCGGGCCCACCAGGGTGAAGGGGCCGCCGTACGCGGTGCACAGGTGCTGCCACAGCCGGTAGCGCCAGGTGTGTTCACCCGCGCTCCCGATCGTCATCGAGTCACCTACGGGCATGAACCTGAGCACACGGTCATCATGGACGATCGGCCCGGTCACCGCGATGTGAGTCCCGACACCCGCCGTGAACTGCCCCGGGCAATGGCAGTCTTGGGTCATGCGCCGACCCTTCGCCCTGCTCGCCGCGTCCCTTCTCCTGGCCGCGCCCACCGTGCCCGCCTCCGCAGCCGACGGCGGTGACGGCGACGAGGGGTTCGCCCTCAAGGACCCGCGGATCACCGAGTCCAGCGGGCTCGCCGCCTCCCGCCTCCACCCGGGCGTCTACTGGACCCACAACGACAGCGACGACGGCCCCTACCTCTACGCCGTGGACGGCGCGACCGGCGAGACCGTCGCCCGCCTCACCCTGACCGGCGTGGGCACGCCCCGGGACGTCGAGGCGATCTCCGTCGGCCCCGGCAACAGGCTCTTCGTCGGGGACATCGGGGACAACCTCGGGGGCTCGTGGCCGTACGTCTGGATCTACGAACTCCCCGAGCCGGAGAAGCTCCGGGACGCGACCGTGCGGGCCACCCAGTACGTCGTGAAGTACTCCGACGGGCCCCGCGACGCCGAGTCGATGATCGTGCACCCGAAGACCGGGCGGGTCTACATCGTCGACAAGAAGGAGGAGGGCGGGCACCTGTACGAGGGGCCCGCCGAGCTCTCGGCGTCCGGGGACAACGTGTTCCGGCCGATCGCCCCCGTCGAGCTGTGGGCCACCGACGCCGCGCTCTCCCCGGACGGGCAACGGCTGGCGGTGCGCGGTTACTTCGGCGGCATCCACTACGCCTGGAACGACGGCCGGATCCAGCGGAAGGGCAGGCTGAGCGTGCCGCTCCAGGGACAGGGGGAGTCGGTGACCTACTCCGCCGACGGTTCCCGGCTCATGTACGGCAGCGAGGGCACCGAGAGCCCGGTCGAGTCCCGGGAGGCGCCCGGGGGTGAGGGCGGGGACGGCGAGGGCGCCGGCGCGGAGGGCGGGGACGACACCGCCGGTGACGGGAACGGAGACGGGAACGGCAACACGGTCACGGTCGTCGCGGCGGCCGTCGTCGTCGCGGTCCTGTTCGGACTGGTGAGGCGGCGCCGCAAGGGCTGAACCGGCGGCCGGCCGGGCGGTGCGACGTCACTCCGCCCGCCGCCGGGCCACGAACACCTCGAGGCCGTCCAGGATGCGCTGCAACCCGAACTCGAAGTGGTCGAAGCCGGGGCCGAAGGTGTCCTCGGAGAGCCCGGCCAGGACCGGGTAGCGCCCGCTGTTCATCGCCTTCTCCAGCGCCGGGCGCTGGGCCTCCCAGAACTGCGCGTCCGTCAGTCCCGAGGTGCGCTCGGCCTCCTCCTGGTAGAGCTGGGTGCGGGCGGCGCCCACGACGTACCCGTCGATCATGATCATCGCGGACAGCAGCTCGGGGTCGGACAGGCCCATCGGCTTGATCCGGGAGAGCACCGTCTCCATGCCGTCCAGCGCGCCCGGGCCGAGGATCGGGCGGGACTGGTTGACCTCCAGCAGCCAGGGGTGCCGGCGGTACAGGGCGAGGGTGGCCCGTCCCAGGGCCTCCAGGGCCGGGCGCCAGCCGCCGTCGCCGAGGCCCGCGAGGTCCTCCGTGGTGCGCTGCACCCGGTCCAGCATCAGGTCGAGCAGCTCGGCCTTGCCGGGCACGTAGCGGTACAGGGACATCGTGCCGGTGCCGAGCTCGGTGGCGATCCGGCGCATCGACAGCGCGCCGATGCCGTCGCGGTCCGCGACCTCGACGGCCGCCTCCACGATGCGCTCCAGCGTCAGGCCCGGCTTCGGGCCCCTGCCGGGCCGCGGGCCCGTGTCCCACAGCAGGTCGAGGGTGCGGGTGATGTCGCCGCCGCCACTGCTCTGCGTACCGCCCCTGCTGCTGCTCATGGGGGCAGTCTAGATCCGCGCCGAATAACTGAGTACGCCGTACGCGCAATCGGGTACGGTGTACCCAGTTGAAAGGGGGATCCATGAACGACGACGGTTTCGCGGTCCGGGCCGAGGGCCTGGAGAAGCGGTACGGCGAGAAGCGCGCGCTCGACGGCTTCGACCTCGCCGTCCGCGAGGGCACCGTGCACGGACTGCTCGGACCGAACGGCGCCGGCAAGACCACCGCCGTACGCGTCCTGTCGACGCTGGTCCGGCTCGACGGCGGACGTGCCACGGTCGCCGGGCTCGACGTGGCCCGGCGGGCGCGTGCGGTGCGGGCCCGGATCGGGCTCACCGGGCAGTACGCGGCCGTGGACGAGGTGCTCACCGGGCGGCAGAACCTGGAGATGTTCGGCAGGCTGTTCCACCTCGGCGGCAGGCGCGCCGGGGTGCGGGCCGCCGAGCTGCTGGAGCGGTTCGACCTGACCGACGCCGCCGACAAGGGCGTCGGCGACTACAGCGGCGGGATGCGGCGGCGCCTGGACCTCGCCGCCTCGATGATCCTCGCCCCGGCCGTGCTGTTCCTGGACGAGCCGACGACGGGCCTGGACCCGCGCAGCCGGGGTGAGGTCTGGGAGTCGGTCCGGGCGCTGGTGGCGGACGGCACGACCGTGCTGCTGACCACGCAGTACCTGGAGGAGGCCGACAGGCTCGCCTCCCGGATCACCGTCATCGACCAGGGCCAGGCCATCGCCGACGACACCCCGGACGGGCTGAAGAACCTGGTCGGCGGCGACCGCATCGAGGTCGTGGTCGCCGAGCGGTCCGACGTCCCGCGAGCGGTGAAGGCGGTCGCGAGGGTCGCCGACGGCGAACCCGAGTCCGACGAGCACGAGTTGCGGGTGCACGCCCCCGTGACCGACCGGGTGGCCGCGCTGACCGACGTGGCGCGCACCCTGCAGGACGAGGGCGTGCGCATCGAGGACATCGGGCTGCGCAGGCCCAGCCTCGACGACGTGTTCCTGCGCCTGACCGGACACCGCACGGAGAAGGAGGCGGCGGCATGAGCGCGCTCGACCCGGCCACCGGACCGGCCGTCCACGGCCGCGTGTACTGGGCGCTGGCGGACTGCTGGAACATCGTCCGCCGCGGCCTGACCCACTACCAGCGCCAGCCCGTCAACATCGCCTGGCAGCTGGGCTTCCCGATCCTGTCCGTCCTCCTCTACGGCTATGTCTTCGGCAGCGCGATGACCGTGCCCGGCGGCGGGGACTACCGGGACTTCCTGATGCCGGGCATGTTCGTGATGACGATGGCGTTCGGCTTCATCAACACCGCGACCGTCGTGGTGTACGACTCCACCAAGGGCGTCATCGACCGGTTCCGCTCCATGCCGATGGCCTCCTCGGCGGTGGTGGCCGGACGCGGGGTGACCGATCTGATCGTCGCCTGCGCCGAGTTGGGCATCCTGGTACTGACCGCCCTGGCCATGGGCTGGCGCCCGGACGGCGGCTGGGGCTTCCTGGCGGCCTTCGGGCTGCTGCTGTGGCTGCGGTTCGCGCTGATCTGGCTCGGGGTGTGGCTGGGCCTCCTGGTGCCCAACCCGGAGGCGGCGGGCGGCCTGTTCGCGGTCGCCTTCCCGCTGACGATGATCTCCAGCATCTTCGTCGCCCCGCGGCTGATGCCGGACTGGCTGGGCTGGTTGGCCGCCTGGAACCCGATCTCCTCCACGGCCGCGGCGACCCGCGAACTCTTCGGCACCCCGGTCGGCGGCGGCGACTCCTGGGTCGAGCGGCACGCGCTGCTGATGGCGGGGGTGTGGCCGGTGATCCTGACGGCGGTCTTCCTGCCGCTGGCGGTACGGAGGTTCCAGCGGTTGAGCCGGTGAGGTGCTGAGGCCTTCAGCGAGCCGCACGCGCGCAGGGCGCCCGGTGGGTCATCCACCGGGCGCCCCTCGATGCCGTGGCGGGTAGGGCTACAGCTGCTCGATCACGTAGTCGACGCACTTCGTCAGGGCCTCGACGTCCGCCGGGTCGATCGCCGGGAACATCGCCACGCGGAGCTGGTTGCGGCCGAGCTTGCGGTAGGGCTCGGTGTCGACGATGCCGTTGGCGCGCAGGACCTTGGCGACGGCGGCGGCGTCGACCTCGTCCGTGAAGTCGATCGTGCCGATGACCTGGGAGCGCTTGGCCGGGTCGGCGACGAACGGGGCCGCGAACTTCGCGCTCTCCGCCCAGCCGTACAGACGGGTCGAGGAGTCCTTCGTGCGGGCCGTGGACCAGTCGAGGCCGCCCTGGCCGTTGAGCCACTCCAGCTGCTCGTTCAGCAGGAACAGGGTGGCCAGCGCCGGGGTGTTGTACGTCTGGTTCTTGCGGGAGTTGTCGATCGCCGTGGGCAGCGAGAAGAACTCCGGGACGTGGCGGCCGGAGGCGTGGACGCGCTCGGCGCGCTCGATCGCGGCCGGGGAGAACACGCCGATCCACAGACCGCCGTCGGAGGCGAAGGACTTCTGCGGGGCGAAGTAGTAGACGTCCGTCTCGGCGATGTCGACCGGGAGGCCGCCCGCGCCGGAGGTGGCGTCCACCAGGACCAGGGCGCCCTCGTCGGCGCCGGCCACCCGCTTGATCGGCATGGCGACACCGGTCGAGGTCTCGTTGTGGGTGAACGCGTAGACGTCCACGCCCGTTTCGGCGGACGCCTCCGGGTGCGTGCCCGGGTCGGCGGAGACGACGGTGGGCTCGGCGAGCCAGGGGGCGAGCTTGGCGGCCTTGGCGAACTTGGAGCTGAACTCGCCGAAGCTGAGGTGCTGCGACTTGTTCTCGATCAGGCCGTGCGTCGCGATGTCCCAGAACGCGGTGGAGCCGCCGTTGCCGAGGATCACCTCGTAGCCGTCGGGGAGCCGGAACAGCTCGCCGATGCCCTCGCGCACCTTGCCGACCAGGTTCTTCACCGGGGCCTGGCGGTGGGAGGTGCCGAGCAGCGACGTGCCGGTCGCGGCCAGGGCGTCCAGCGCCTCCGTCCGTACCTTGGAGGGACCCGCACCGAAACGACCGTCGGCGGGCTTGATGTCAGCAGGAATCCGGATCTCAGCCACGACCGGAGCCTAACGGCTGAGGGAAACCCGGGCGAAACGTCGTCCGTCCGCTGAGACGGGCGGTGGACAGCCGGTGGGCGGGCGGTGGACGGACCGGAGGAGGTCCGCCCACCGCCCGGGCCGGTCACCCGCCGAGCCTCACCGGCAGCTCGTACAGGTCGTTCTGGGTGACCACGGGCTTGTTGCGCAGCTCGCTCGCCGGGACCGCCAGGTCCAGCCCCGGGAAGCGGGCGTACAGCGCCGGCAGGGCGACACCGGCCTCCAGGCGGGACAGGGCGGCGCCGGGGCAGACGTGCGGGCCGTGGCCGAAGGAGATGTGCCGGCCGGCGCTCTCCCGGGTGATGTCGAAGCCGCCGGCCGTGGGGCCGTGCGCCTTCTCGTCGCGGCCGATCGCGGCGTACGACACGATCAGCGCGTCCCCGGCCGGCAGGACCTTGTCCCCGACCGGTACGTCCTGGGTCGCGAACCGGATCAGCACATGGGACGTCGGCGTCGAGTACCGAAGCGTCTCCTCGACCACCGCCGACCAGTCCGCCTTGCCGGAGAGCACCAGCTCCCGCTGCTCCGGATGGGTGGAGAGGTTGACCACCGCGTTGACGATGAGGGAGATCGTCGTCTCGTGGCCGGCGGCCACCATCAGCTGGAGCGTGGCGACGATCTCCTCGTCGGTGAGGCGGTCGCCGCCCTCCGACGCCTGGATGAGCGCGGAGGTCAGGTCGTCGCCCGGGTTCTCGCGCTTGTGCGCGACCGCCCCGGCCATGATCCCGGCCAGCTCGGTCAGCGTCGCGACGACCTCCTCGGGCGGGGTCTGCGTGGAGAAGAACTTCTCGAAGAGCTCCTTCAGCCGGGGCAGCCGCTCCTGGGCCAGCCCCATCAGGTCGGCGATGACGTACATCGGCAGCGGGTAGGCGAACGCCGCCTTCAGGTCGAGCGTGTCACCGGGCAGGGCGGCCACCTGGTCCAGCAGACCCTCGGTCAGCTCCGTGATCCGCCCCCGCATCAGCTCCACCCGGCGCGGGGTGAGCGCCTGCGCGACCAGCGTGCGCAGCCGGCGGTGGTCGGCGCCGTCCACGGTGAGCATGGAGCGGGGCGGGTTCGCCAGGCCGATCAGCGGCCAGTCCGGGGCGATCTCGCCGCGCTGCCAGGCACCCCAGACGTTGATGTCCTTCACCAGACGCGGGTCGGTGAGCAGCTTCTTCGCCTCGGCGTGGTGCGTGACCGCCCACACCGGCACGCCGCCCGGCAGCGTCACGGCGGCCAGCGGCCCCGCGGCCCGCAGCGCCGCGCTCTCCCCGTCGAGGTCGGAGACGAAGGGGTCCAGGGGGATACGGGTCTGCGCGGTGTCCGTCGTCGTGGTGTCCGTACCAGCCGTCATGCGGGCGAGCCTCCAAGGGCGGGAGTGGGTGTGAACGTCACCGGGAGTTCGGACAGACCGCGCAGCCACGGCGACGGGCGCCGGGTCAGCCGCCCGGCCGGCACCGCGAGGTCGAGGTCCGGCAGCCGGTCGAGCACGACCTCGATGCCGGTCCGGGCGATCACCTCGGCGATCTCCTGCGCCGGGAACGGGCACCGGTGCTCCCCGTGGCCGAACGAGAAGTGGGCGCCGTTGCCGCCGGTGAGCGCCGAGGCGTCGGTCCGCACCTGGGGATCGGAGTTGGCGCCCTGGAGGCCGAGGAGCACCATGTCGCCCGCGCGGATGCGGCGCCCGCCGAGCTGGGTGTCGCGGGACGCCCAGCGGGCGGCCACGTTCTGCGTCGGGGTGTCCTCCCACAGCACCTCGTTCATCGCCTCGGCGATGCTGTTGCGGCCGCCGAACAGGGACGCGGCGAACCGGCTGTCGGTGAGCATCAGGTGCAGCGAGTTGCCGATCCAGTCGGCGGTCGGCTGGTGCCCGGCCGCCATCATCACCATCAGGTCCTGGCAGATCTCCTCCGCGGTGAACCCCGAGGTGTCGGCCAGCATCCGGGACGCCACGTCCTCGGCGGGCTCCTCCTGACGGGCGGCCACCAGTTCCGTCATCGACGTGAACAGATGGACCTGGCCCGCCAGGGCGCGCTCCCGCCCGTCGATCATGTCGTTGAGGGCGGTGACCAGACCCGGCCCCTTGTCGTCGGGGAACCCGTAGAGCCGGGCGAGCACCCGCACCGGCAGCAGCATCGCGAACTCGCTGATGATGTCGGCGCTGCCCCTGGGGCAGATGCCGTCGATCAGTTCGTCCGCGAACTTCTCCGCGTAACGCCGCAGTTCGAACGGGTCGACCGCCTCCAGCGCGTTCACCAGCATCCCGGCGCGCTCGCGGTGCCGCTCGCCGACGGTGTACAGGATCGACGGCTGCCGGCGGCCGATCATCGGCAGCAGCGGCCAGTCGTCGGGGATGTTGTCCCACTGGTTCCACAGCTCGGAGTCGCGGCTGAACAGCACCGGATCGCCGGTGATCTGGTGCAGTTCGCGGTAGCCGAGCACCAGCCAGGCCGGTGCGTCGCCGTCGAGGACCACCGGTACGACGCTGCCGTGCTCACGGCGCAGTTCCCGGTACACCCGGGCCGGGTCGTCCTGGAGCAGGGGGCCGCCGAAGCGGACGGCGTTGGGGACGGACGCGGGACTCACACCAGCTCCTGACGGGGGGCTCGGACCGGGTCGGCGTACAGGCTCTGGATGTGTTCCACCAGCGTGATCAGCACGATCTTGCTGGACTCCCGGGAGCGCGCGTCGCAGTTCACCAGCGGTACGTGCGGGTCGAGGTCGAGGGCCTCGCGGATCTGCTGGGGGGTGAACACGGGGCCACCGAAGTCGTTGCAGGCCACGATGAACGGTGTGCCGTGCCGCTCCAGCCGGTCGATGGCGTACCAGGAGTCGTCGATGCGGCGGGTGTCGACCAGCACGACCGCGCCGAGCGTGCCGGAGAAGAGCCGGTCCCACAGGAACCAGAAGCGTTCCTGGCCGGGCGCGCCGAACAGGTACAGCACGTTGTGCGCGTCGAGGGTGATGCGGCCGAAGTCGAAGGCGACGGTGGTCGCGGTCTTGCCGCGCACCCCGCTGATGTCGTCGACGGCCTCGCCCGCCTGGGTCATCGTCTCCTCGGTGTTGAGGGGACGTATCTCGCTGACCGAGCGGACCATCGTCGTCTTGCCGGCACCGAAGCCGCCCACGACCACGATCTTCAGGCCGTTGTCGGCCGACGCGTCCAGCGGCGTACGCGTCTCAGAGGTTGCGGAGTCCAACGAGCACCTGCTCCAGGATGTCGGGGTCGGGTACGGCGGCCTTGCGGGGGTGACGGGCGCTGACCCGGCCCGCCGCGAGGAGGTCGGAGAGCAGGATCCGCGTGATGCTCACGGGCAGCTTCAGCTCGGCCGCGAGCTCCACGACCGCCGTGGGGCGTTCGGCCAGCCGCAGGATCGCCGCGTGCTCGGACTGCATGCCGGGCACCGGATCGCACTCGGCGACGACCAGGGTCACCAGGTCGAAGGGGTTGTCCGGCCCGGACCGGCTGCGCCCCCCGGTGAGGGTGTACAGCCGGTCGGGGGCGTCGTCCCTGCCGGGCCTGCTCATGAGGTGCGCGGCAGGGCGGTCAGGTGCTCGCCGATCTGTTCCACGAGCTCGCTCATGTTGTGCCCGATGAGTCCGGCGTCCGCGTCCTCGGTGGTGACGACGGCCAGGTGCGCGCCCTGACCGGCCTCCACGATGAACAGGACGCCCCCGTAGAACTCCGTCATCGCCGAGCGCACCCCGCCGGTCCCGTCGCCGAACTCGACCGAGGCGCCGTGCGACAGCGACTGGATGCCGGCGGCGATCGCGGCGAGCTGGTCGGCCTGGTCGGCGGACAGCTCCGGGGTGCGGCACAGTTTCAGGCCGTCACGGGACAGCACGAGCGCGTGCCGCGCGCCCGGCGTGCGCTCCAACAGGCCCTCAAGGAGCCAGGTGAGCTTCTCGTCGGCGGTCGTCGTGCCGGTCATGAGGTCGTGTCGCCTTCCGGGTTCGCGGGGGTGGGTCGTGCTTCGGGGGTCGGGTCGGGGGTGGTGCGGGTGTCACCGGCGTCCGGGGAGCCCGTGACGTCCGTGGGGGCGCCGGTGTCCGGGTCGGCCGTGGCGTCCGGGGTGGGTGGGCGCACGGCCTGGCGGAAGCTGCTGAAGCGGGCGGTGCGGGCCCTGGTCTCCTCGGCCGTGGGGGCGGGCCGGGGGGCGGGCGCGCGTCCGCTGCCGGAGCGTGTGCGTTCGGCTTCGGCGAGGGTCCGGCCCCGGCGGCGGCGGGGCAGCACCAGGGGCGGCGCCGCGTCGACGTCCGGGGAGGGGGACTCGTGGGTGGGGACCGGGTCGGGGTCGAGGTCGGCCGGTGCGCGGGAGGCGGCGTAGGAGGCCGCAGGCCGGGCGCCGTCGGGGGAGGCCGGCCGGTCGGCCGGGGCCGTGCCGGTGCCGGGGCGCGCGGTGGTGTGCGTGGTCTCCGGTTCCGGCCGGTAGGAGGCGGTGGCCGGGGCGGTCTCCGGGCGGCTGTCGCGTCCGCTGTCGCGGCGCTGGGGAAGGCCGGGGGCCGCCGCGTCCGCGGAGGTCCCCGAGCCCTGCAGGGCCGCGGAGGCCGGAGTTCCGGCGGACACGCCGGTGCCGGTCGCCGGCGCGCCGGCGCGGGGCGCGGTGGTGGTGGCGCCGGCCGCCGTGGCCGCCGTCGCCGGGACCGGGGGCGCCGCGTCCGGCGGTACGAGGATGTCCTGCGGCACCAGCACCAGGACACCCGTGCCGCCGCGGGCCGAGGGACGGTAGGAGACCCTCAGGCCGTACCGCCGGGCCAGCCTGCCGACCACCGCGAGGCCCAACCGGGTGCCGGTCAGGCCGCCGAGTTCGGCGGACTCCCCGGAGACGGCGCGCTCGGCGCGGCGCAGTTGCGCCTCACCCATGACGAGCCCGCTGTCCTCGACGGACACGATGACCCCGGCCGGGACCTCCTCCACGTACACGTGGACCTCGGCGGTCGGCGGGGAGAAGTTCGCTGCGTTGTCGAGGAGTTCGGCGAGGGCGTGCATCACGCCCTCGGCGGCGTGTCCCGCGACCGCGGCGTCGCTGGCCGAGTGGACGCGGATCCGCTGGTAGCCGCTGATCCGGCCCATGGCGCCGCGCAGGATCGACTCCATGGCGATGGGCCGGGCCCAGCGGCGGCCGGAGCGGGCGCCGGTGAGGACGGCGATCGAGTCGGCGAGCCGGCCCGCCTGGGCGGTGCGGTGGTCGAGGTGCAGCAGGTCGGCGAGGACCTCCTCGTCGTGGTGCTTCTCCTCCATCGCGCGCAGGTCCGCGAGCATGCCGGTGGACAGCGCCTGCATCCGTCCGGCCGCGTTGGCGGTCGCGGAGAGCGCCGCGGCGCGGGCGCCTCTGGCCTCACGCAGCCGGGTGGTCAGCCGTGCGTTCTCCGCGGTGAGCCGCTCCAGGTCGGCCCTGAGCCGGTCCTGCTCCTCGCCCAGTTGGTCGCGTGCCTCCGCGTGGTCGCGGGCCGCCCGGGCGGTGTGGGCGTCGTGCTCCTCGGTGATGAGGCGCAGCTTCCCGGCGTGCTCCTCGGCGAGCCGCTCCAGTGCGGCGGCGTGGTCGTCCATGAGCCGGGCGGTGGCGGCGGCGTGCTGCTCGGCGAGCCGGTCGCGCTCCGCGGCCAGGGTCTCGGCGAGGTGGGTGCGCTCGTGGTCCAGCTCGGCGGACAACCGTGCGCGCTCCCGGTTGAGTTCGCCGGTCAGCCGTTCGTGCTGGCGGCGGGCCTCCTCCACCAGCCGGGACCGTTCCTGGAGCAGCCGGCCGACGTCCTCGGTGACGGCCTCCAGCCGGGTCCGTGCCGCCCGCGCGGACAGGGCGGTGTACGTGGCCGCGGTGGCGGCCGCGCACAGCAGCACGACGGCGATCGTCCCGGTCAGCGCCACGGCACCGGCCGCGGAGTCCGGGACGAGGAAGACCGCGGCGAGCACGGCGAGCGCGCCGAGTGCCGCGGTGAGCAGCGGGACGGGCAGCAGGCTGCGGGGGGTGGGGCGGTCGCCGGGGAGCAGGGGAGAGGTCATCAATCAGGGTCCTCGGTCGGGTCCTCGGTCGGGTCCGCGGGCGTGCACCGTCATGGCTGCGCGGCCCTCGGGCGGGTTCGATGGGGGCGCCGGACCTGATTCTGGGGTCGCTTACTCGAACGCGGTCCGACAACTGCGCGCAACTCGCGGTCACTATATGAGAGTTCGTGATCGGCTTGGGAAGATTCAGCGTCCCTTTTCCTCGAACGACCCGTCCTGGGCGTGTTCCGGGCCTTCGTGAAGGCCGCGGCGGCCTGTGCGCCACCGCGTGCACCCGGCCCCGCCGGAGGCATCCTGAGGGCATGACGGATCACCGGGAACTGTCGGCCCGGCTGCGGGCCGCCGTGCGCGGCGAGGTCGACTTCGGGACCACCGCACGGGCGCTGACCACGATGGACGCCTCCAACTACCGCCGCGTGCCGCTAGGCGTGGTGGCCCCGCGGGACGCCGACGACGTGGCGGCGGCGCTGTCGGTGTGCCGCACGTACGGCGTTCCCGTGGTGCCGCGCGGCGGCGGCACGTCGATCGCGGGGCAGGCGACCGGCACGGGCGTGGTGCTCGACTTCACACGGCACATGAACCGTCTGCTGTCCCTCGACCCCGGGGCGCGCACCGCCGTGGTCCAGCCCGGTCTGGTCCTCGACCGCCTCCAGGAGGCCGCCGCGCCGCACGGTCTGCGCTTCGGTGCCGACCCCTCCACCCACAGCCGCTGCACCCTCGGCGGCATGATCGGCAACAACGCCTGCGGCTCCCACTCGGTGGCCTGGGGCACGACGGCCGACAGCGTGCGCGAGCTCGCGGTCGTCACCTCGCGCGGGGAGCGCCTGCGTCCGGGCCGGGACTGGTCGGGCGCCCCGGCCGGGCTGCGCGGCCTGGTCGACGGCGAACTGGCCCGTCTGCGCACGGGTTTCCCCGACCTCCCGCGCCGCATCTCGGGATACGCCGTGGACGCCCTGCTGCCCGAGAGGGGCGCCGACGTCGCCCGCTCCCTCTGCGGCTCGGAGGGAACCCTCGGCGTGCTCACGGAGGCGGTCGTGGACCTCGTACGGGTTCCCCGCGCGCGTGCGCTCGCCGTGCTGGCGTACGCGGAGGAGAGCGGGGCGGCCGAGGCGGCGGCGGGGCTGCTGCCGTACCGGCCGCTGACCGTGGAGGGCATGGCGGCCGATCTGGTGCCGTCCGCGGCGGACCTCCCGCGCGGCGGGGCCTGGCTGTTCGTGGAGACGGGCGGGGACACGGAGGCGGAGGCACGCGCGCGTGCGGAGAGGATCGTCCGCGCGGCGGACGTCACGGACTCCCTGGTGGTCACCGACCCGGCCCGGCAGCGCGCGCTGTGGCGGATCCGGGAGGACGCGAGCGGCACGGCGACGAGGATGCCCGGGGGCGCGGAGGCCTGGCCCGGCTGGGAGGACTGCGCGGTGCCGCCCGCCCGGCTCGGCGCGTACCTGCGGGACTTCCGGGCCCTGCTGGCGGACCACCGGCTGCACGGGACGCCCTACGGGCACTTCGGGGACGGCTGCATCCACGTCCGCATCGACTTCGACCTGCTGACCGGTCCCGGCGTCGCCCGCTTCCGGCGCTTCTCCCAGGAGCTGGCGGACCTGGTGGTGCGCCACGGCGGCTCCCTCTCCGGGGAGCACGGCGACGGCCAGGCGCGGGCCGAACTGCTGCCGCGCATGTACGGCGAGGAGACGGTCGCCCTGTTCGAGCGGGTGAAGGCCCTCTGGGACCCGGACGACCTCCTCAACCCGGGCATGCTGGTCCGGCCGGCCCCGCTGGACTCCCACCTCCGCTTCTCCGTCCTCCCGCGCGAACCGGTGGACGTCGCCTTCGGCTACCCCGCCGACGGCGGTGACTTCGCGGCGGCGGTGCGGCGCTGCGTGGGCGTCGCCAAGTGCCGCACGACGTCCGTGGCCGGGCCGGAGGTGATGTGCCCGTCGTTCCGGGCGACGGGCGAGGAGGAACACTCCACGCGCGGGCGCGCGCGCCTGCTCCACGAGATGCTCGCGGGCGAGCTGGTGACCGGCGGCTGGCGGTCGACGGAGGTACGGGACGCCCTGGACCTCTGCCTGTCCTGCAAGGGCTGCCGCTCGGACTGCCCGGTCGGCGTCGACATGGCCACGTACAAGGCGGAGTTCCTCCACCACCACTACGCGGGCCGCCGCCGCCCGGCCGCGCACTACGCGATGGGATGGCTGCCGGTGTGGCTGGGCTGGGTCGCGCGGACGAGGACCGCGGGGGCGGTGAACGCCCTGGCCTCGGTGGCTCCGTTCGCGCGCGTGGCGAAGCGGCTGGGCGGGATCGCGGGGGAGCGGGAGATCCCGCGGGTGGCCGGGGAGACGTTCACACGGTGGTGGCGGCGACGGCGGGTGCCCCCCGGGGAGGGGAGGCTGGTGGTCCTCTGGCCGGACACGTTCACGGAGCACCTGTCCCCGTCGGTGGGCCGGGCGGCGGTACGCGTGCTGGAGGCGGCGGGGCTGCGCGTGGCCCTCCCCCCGACCCTGCGGCCGGCGGGCGGCCGCGTGGGCGACGCCCGCTCCCGCTCGCCCCTGTCCCTGCCGGCGGCGCGCGGGGTCCGGGTCTGCTGCGGCCTGACCTACCTCTCCACGGGCCAGCTCGACCGCGCCCGTACGGTCCTGGGCCGCACCCTCGACCTCCTGGAACCCGTCCTGGCCACGGACGCCCCGCTGGTGGTCCTGGAACCGAGCTGCGCGGCGGCCCTACGCACGGACGCCCCGGAACTGCTCCCCGGCGACCCGCGCGCGGCGCGGCTCGCCGCGCGGGTGCGGACGTTCGCGGAGACCCTGGAGCAGTACGCCCCGGACTGGGCCCCGCCCTCCCTGAACCGCCCCGTCACCGGCCAGACCCACTGCCACCAGCACGCCGTCCTGGGCGACGCGCCCGACCGCCGCCTGCGCGCCGCGGCCGGCCTCACCGGCGAGCTGACGGGAGGCTGCTGCGGTCTGGCGGGCGACTTCGGCTTCGGGAAGGGCCACTACGAGGTCTCCCGGGCCTGTGCGGAGGAGCAGTTGCTCCCGGCGGTCCGGGAGGCACCGCGGGACGCGGTGGTCCTGGCCGACGGCTTCTCCTGCCGGACGCAGCTGGAACACCTCGCGGGCGTGCGGGGGCGGCACCTGGCGGAGGTGCTGGCGACGTACCTGCCCTAGATCTCGTCGGGTGACTCGGGCCGTGGAATGAGCAGTTCACGCAGCGGGTCGCCGCCGTCGACGAAGAGCCGGGCGTCCGCCGTGGTCGCCCTGCCGAGACGTCGCAGCACCCGCTCACCCGCCTCGGGGTGCCGCCCGTCGAGGGCGCCGACGCGGACGGCGAACACGAGGTCGAACGGCTCCTCGTCCGGTTGCAGGACGAAGCCCTCGGCCGCGACCTGCCGGACGCTCATCCGGCCCGACCCGATCTCCTCCGCCGCGGCGGCACGCGCCTGGGCGACGGCGGTGGCGGATCTGTCGACGGCCAGGATGTGGCCGGTGGTGAGCCGTCCCGCGACCGCTCGTGCGGCCGCCCCCGGTCCGCACCCGATCTCCAGGACGCGGGAGTGCGGTTGGAGGGGGAGCGCGTTCACGATCGCGGAGAGCCGCGGCGACAGACGGACAGGCACGGAGGAGACGATAGGCGCCGGACGGCCGGTGTGCACGCGCGGCCGCGCACCGTCACGGCGTGGTCTCGCCCCGCACCAGCGGGTGGCACACCGGCTGGACGTCCTCCGGGAGGTCGTCCGGCCGGCACCAGCGGGCCTCCAGGATCTCGGTGGGGTCCAGACGCAGTTCGCCGCCCAGCAGGCGGGCCTCGAAGGCCACCTCCAGGCGGGTGCGGAAGCCGCTGTTCAGCATGACGAGGCGGCCCGTCTCGACGTCGAGCCCCGTCTCCTCCCTGACCTCGCGCACCACGGTCGCGCGGAGATCCTCGCCCTTGCGCGCGAAGCCGCTGGGCAGGCCCCACTGGCGGCCCGGCGGCCACATCCGGTGCCGGAGCAGCAGCACCCTGCCCTCCTCGTCGCGCACCACACCGGTCACGCCGACCACGAACTTGGCATGCAGGGCCCACACGATGCGGCCCTGCACGGGGCGCAGGAGTCGCCACAGCCGGACGAGCAGTCGTCGCACAGAACCTCGGATGGTGGAAGCGGACGGGGTTGTCACGGAGATGTCACCACGGGGATGTCACCAGGGGAAACCGTACCCGCTGGGGTCCACGTGGCGGACGGAGTTGACCGCGGCGGGGCCGGGGCCGCATCGTCAGGCATGTAAGCGTTGTACGGTGCTGACGAGGTCCAATACGCTGGACTGCGAAGTGCATCAAGTCGCACACTCGGTACAGGCAAGTGTCCGCTCCGACGTCCCTGGAAGGCCCCGTGACCACCCCCAGCGCCGCCACCCCGCCCACCGCACCGGGGATCGCCCCCGCGCCCCCGCCGGCCGGCGTCCCGCGCGGGCGGGGTTCCCTCGGGCCGGTCGGGCTGGTGCTCGCCGGCGGGATCTCCGTGCAGTTCGGCGGGGCGCTGGCGGTAACGCTGATGCCGCGGGCCGGGGCGCTCGGGGTCGTGTCGCTGCGGTTGCTGGTGGCCGCGCTGGTGCTGATGGTGCTGTGCCGGCCGCGGCTGCGCGGGCACTCGCGCGCCGACTGGGGCACGGTGATCGTCTTCGGCGTCGCCATGGCCGCGATGAACGGCCTCTTCTACCAGTCCGTCGCCCGCATCCCGCTCGGCCCGGCGGTCACCCTGGAGGTCCTCGGCCCGCTCACGCTGTCCGTCCTGGCCTCCCGGCGGGCGGTCAACCTCGTGTGGGCCGCGCTGGCCCTCGCCGGCGTGTTCCTCCTCGGCGGCGGAGGCTTCAGCGGCCTCGACCCGCTGGGCGTCGCGTTCGCGCTGGGCGCCGGCGCCATGTGGGCGGCGTACATCGTCTTCAGCGCGCGGACGGGGCGCCGCTTCCCGCAGGCGGACGGGCTCGCCCTGGCGATGGCCGTGGCGGCCGTGCTGTTCCTGCCGCTGGGGATCGCCGAGTCCGGCACGAAGCTGCTCGACCCGACGGTCCTCGGCCTGGGCGCGGCGGTCGCGGTGCTGTCGTCCGTCCTCCCGTACACCCTCGAACTCCTCGCCCTGCGCCGCCTGCCCGCGTCCACCTTCGCCATCCTGATGAGCCTGGAACCGGCGCTCGCGGCCGCCGCGGGCTTCCTCATCCTCGACCAGGTCCTGTCCGCCCCGGAGGCCGCGGCCATCGCCCTGGTCATCGCCGCGAGCATGGGGGCGGTGCGGACACAGGTGGGACGGGTGAAGGCCGGCGCCGGGTCGGGCGAGCGGTCCCCCGAGCGATCTGACGGACCCGGCCCTGGGTGACGCCCTTTGCCTTCACGCCCTGAGCCCGGGTGAGGCCCTGGGCCTTTGCGCACTGAAGCGGCTCGTCTCCGGGGCAAACGGTTGGTCCTCCCCTGCGCCTGCCCGCCGGGACGGGGGGTGAGGAAAATCCAGCAAGCATGCTTGCTTGTTTCCGGGCGGGCTGCCATGCTCCACGCAATCGCGCCGCACACCGCCGTGTCCGTGCACCGAGGGGAGCGCCTCGTGTCCGATCCGACGCCCGTGATCGACGACCTGCGTGAGGAGAGCGAGGGGCTCGACCGGCTCGTGGCCGGGCTGAGTCCCGGGCAGTGGGGGCTTCGGACGCCCGCGGCCGGGTGGACCGTGGCCCACCAGGTCGCCCACCTCGCCTGGACCGACCACTCCGCGCTGCTCGCCGTCACGGACGCCGACGCCTTCCGCGCGCTGGTCGAGCAGGCGCTCGCCGCCCCCCACACCTTCGTCGACGACGGCGCCGAGGAGTACGCCCGGTCCGCGCCCGCCGAACTGCTCGCGCGCTGGCGGGAGGGGCGCGCGGCGCTGGACAAGGCGCTGCGGGAGGCGCCGGCCGGTGCACGCTTCCCCTGGTACGGGCCCCCCATGTCCGCCGCCTCAATGGCGACCGCCCGTCTCATGGAGACCTGGGCCCATGGACTGGACGTGGCGGAGACGATCGGTGTGGCGCGGCCACCCACCGACCGACTCAGGCATGTGGCGTGGCTCGGCGTGCGCACCAGGGACTTCGCCTACGGGGCGCACGGGCTCACCCCGCCGGCCGACCCCTTCCGGGTCGAGCTGGCCGCACCGGGGGGCGGGGTGTGGGCGTACGGGCCCGAGGACGCGGCCCAGCGCGTCACCGGCCCCGCGCTCGACTTCTGCCTCCTCGTCACCCAGCGCGCCCACCGCGCCGACCTCGCCCTCACCGCCGAGGGCGCCGACGCCGACCGCTGGCTGGACATCGCCCAGGCCTTCGCCGGTCCGCCCGGGGGCGGGCGGGAACCGAAGGGGGACACCGCGCGGTGAGAGCGACGACCCTGCGCGTCGGGAACTTCTCCGGCTTCTACGGCGACCGCTTCGACGCCCTGCGCGAGATGCTCACCGGGGGCGAGGTCGACGTCCTCACCGGTGACTACCTCGCCGAGCTGACCATGCTCATCCTCGCCCGCGACCGGCTGGGGGACCCCTCCGCCGGATACGCCCGCACCTTCCTGCGGCAGCTCGAGGACACCCTCGGCCTCGCCCACGAGCGGGGCGTCAGGATCGTCACCAACGCGGGCGGGCTCAACCCGGCGGCACTCGCCGACGCCGTGCGCGCGCTCGCCGCCCGGCTGGGTATCCCCGTGCGGGTCGCCCACGTCGAGGGCGACGACCTCACGGCGCGGTACCCCGGCGCCCTCGCCGCCCACGCCTACCTCGGCGGGTTCGGGATCGCCGCCTGTCTGCGCGAGGGCGCCGACATCGTGGTCACCGGCCGGGTCACCGACGCGGCCCTGGTCACCGGTCCCGCCGCCGCCCACTTCGGCTGGACGCCGACGGACCACGACCGGCTCGCGGGGGCCGTCGTCGCCGGGCACGTGCTGGAGTGCGGGGCGCAGGCGACCGGCGGGAACTACGCGTTCTTCGGTGAGGGCGGGGCCCTGCGGCCCGGGTTCCCCCTCGCCGAACTGCACGAGGACGGCAGCAGCGTCATCACCAAGCACCCCGGGACAGGAGGCCTGGTCGACGTCGGCACGGTGACGGCCCAGCTCCTCTACGAGACGGCCGGCGCCCGGTACGCGGGGCCGGACACCACGGCCCGCCTGGACACCGTGCGGCTCACCCAGGAGGGCCCCGACCGGGTCCGGATCGACGGTGTCCGGGGCGAGGCGCCACCCCCGGCCCTCAAGGTCGGGATCAACCGGCTCGGCGGCTTCCGCAACGAGGTCGTGTTCGTGCTCACCGGGCTGGAGATCGAGTCCAAGGCGGCGCTGGTCCGGCAGCAGATGCGCGCCGCCCTCGCCGAGTCCCGTCCCGCCCGGGTCAGCTGGGACCTGGTGCGCACCGACCAGCCCGACGCCTGGACCCAGGAAACGGCGAGTGCGCTGCTGCGGCTGGTCGTGCGGGACCCCTCCCAGGAGAAGGTCGGGCGCGTGCTGGGCGCGGCCGCCGTCGAGCTGGCGCTGGCGAGCTATCCCGGGTTCCATGTGATGGCGCCACCGGGGAAGGGCTCCCCCTATGGGGTCTTCGAGGATGTGTACGTCCCCCATGGCGACGTCGACCATGTGGCCGTCCTCCACGACGGACGCCGTGTCACCGTGGACCCGCCGCACGACACCGCCGTACTCGACGACGTACCGGAGCCCGAGCTTCCCGACCCGCTGCCCGAGGGACCCACGACTCGCGCGCCCCTCGGCCTCCTCGCCGGTGCCCGCAGCGGCGACAAGGGCGGGAACGCCAACGTCGGCGTCTGGGTCCGCTCCGACGACGCCTGGCGGTGGCTCGCCCACGAGCTGACCGTCGAACGGTTCCGGACGCTGATCCCCGAGGCCCGCGAGCTGCCCGTCACCCGGCACGTCCTTCCCCGCCTGCGCGCCCTGAACTTCCTCGTGGAGGGAATCCTCGGCGAGGGCGTCGCCGCGCAGGCCCGCTTCGATCCGCAGGCCAAGGCGCTCGGCGAATGGCTGCGCTCCCGGCACCTCGACATCCCGGAGGTCCTGTTGTGACGCTCCTCGAATCCGCCCTGAACACGGCCGATCCGGAGTACCGGGCCAACCGCGAGGCCATGCTCGCCAAGCTCGCCGCACTCGACGCCGAACACGCCAAGGCGCTCGCGGGCGGCGGCGACAAGTACGTCGAGCGGCACCGGGGGCGCGGCAAGCTGCTCGCCCGTGAACGCATCGAACTGCTCCTCGACCCCGACACGCCCTTCCTGGAGCTGTCCGCGCTGGCCGCCTGGGGGAGCGAGTACGCGGTCGGCGCCTCGCTCGTCACCGGCATCGGCGTCGTCGAGGGGGTGGAGTGCCTGATCACCGCGAACGACCCGACCGTGCGCGGCGGCGCCAGCAACCCCTGGTCGCTGCGGAAGGCCCTGCGCGCCAACGACATCGCGCTCGCCAACCGGCTGCCCGTGATCAGCCTGGTCGAGTCCGGCGGCGCCGACCTGCCCTCCCAGAAGGAGATCTTCATCCCCGGTGGCGCCATCTTCCGGGACCTGACCCGGCTGTCGGCGGCCGGCATCCCGACCGTCGCCGTCGTCTTCGGCAACTCCACCGCCGGGGGTGCCTACGTCCCCGGCATGTCGGACCACGTGATCATGGTCAAGGAGCGGGCCAAGGTGTTCCTCGGCGGGCCGCCGCTGGTGAAGATGGCCACGGGGGAGGAGAGCGACGACGAGTCCCTGGGCGGCGCCGAGATGCACGCGCGCGTGTCGGGTCTCGCCGACCACTTCGCCGTCGACGAGCGGGACGCGCTCCGCCAGGCCCGCCGGGTCGTCGCCCGTCTCAACCACCGCAAGGCGTACGGCGATCCGGGACCGGCCGCCCCGCCCACGTACGACGAGGACGAACTGCTGGGCATCGTGCCGGGCGACCTGAAGATCCCCTTCGACCCCCGCGAGGTCGTCGCGCGGATCGTCGACTCCTCCGACTTCGACGAGTTCAAACCGCTCTACGGGACCAGCCTCACCACCGGCTGGGCCGCACTCCACGGCTATCCCGTCGGCATCCTCGCCAACGCCCGGGGAGTCCTCTTCAGCGAGGAGTCCCAGAAGGCCGCCCAGTTCATCCAGCTCGCCAACCAGCGCGACATCCCGCTGATCTTCCTGCACAACACCACCGGCTACATGGTCGGCAAGGAGTACGAGCAGGGCGGCATCATCAAGCACGGCGCGATGATGATCAACGCGGTCGCCAACTCGAAGGTTCCGCACCTGTCCGTCCTCATGGGCGCCTCCTACGGCGCCGGGCACTACGGCATGTGCGGTCGCGCCTACGACCCGCGGTTCCTCTTCGCGTGGCCCGGCGCCAAGTCCGCCGTCATGGGTCCGCAGCAGCTCGCCGGGGTGCTGTCCATCGTCGCGCGGCAGTCGGCGGCGGCGAAGGGACGGCCGTACGACGACGAGGCGGACGCGGCGCTGCGCGCCATGGTGGAGCAGCAGATCGAGTCCGAGTCGCTGCCGATGTTCCTGTCCGGGCGGCTCTACGACGACGGCGTCATCGACCCGCGCGACACCCGCACCGTCCTCGGCCTGTGCCTGTCGGCCGTCCACACCGCGCCCTACGAGGGCGCGCGCGGTGGCTTCGGCGTCTTCCGGATGTGAGGGGACATGATCACTTCCGTTCTTGTCGCGAACCGGGGCGAGATCGCCTGCCGCATCGTCCGCACCTGCCGTGAACTGGGCATCCGGACGGTCGCCGTGCACTCGGACGCCGACGGAAACGCCCTCCACGCGCGCGTGGCGGACACCGCGGTCCGGCTGCCGGGGGCGGCGCCCGCCGACACGTACCTGCGTGGCGACCTGATCGTGCGGGCCGCCCTCGCCGCCGGCGCGGACGCCGTGCACCCCGGCTACGGCTTCCTCTCCGAGCACGCCGGCTTCGCGCGCGCCGTGCGGGACGCCGGACTGGTGTGGATCGGGCCGCCCCCGGAGGCGATCGAGGCGATGGCGTCCAAGACGCGCGCCAAGGAGCTGATGGGGACCGAGCCCCTGCGGGAGGTCACCGAGGCCGACCTGCCGGTGCTGGTCAAGGCCGCGGCGGGCGGCGGCGGACGCGGCATGCGCGTCGTACGGCGTCTCGCCGACCTGGACGCCGAACTGGCCGCCGCCCGCGCCGAGGCCGCGAGCGCCTTCGGGGACGGCGAGGTGTTCGTCGAGCCGTATGTGGAGGGCGGCCGGCACGTCGAGGTGCAGGTGCTCGCCGACACGCACGGCACGGTGTGGGCGCTCGGCACCCGGGACTGCTCGCTCCAGCGCCGCCACCAGAAGGTGATCGAGGAGGCCCCGGCGCCCGGACTGCCCGCGCGGCTCACCGAGGAGCTCCACGCCCTCGCCGTACGCGCCGCGCGTGCCGTCTCCTACGTCGGTGCGGGCACGGTGGAGTTCCTCGTCGCCGAGGGCCGGGCGCACTTCCTGGAGATGAACACCCGCCTCCAGGTGGAACACCCCGTGACGGAGGCCGTGTACGGCGTCGATCTCGTCGCCGAGCAGATCCGCGTCGCCGAGGGCCGCGCCCTCGACGGCGAGCCGCCCCGCCCGCACGGGCACGCCGTGGAGGCCCGCCTCTACGCCGAGGACCCCGCCCGGGACTGGGCGCCGCAGGCCGGCCGGCTGCACCGCCTCGCCGTCCCCGGCGACGTGCGCCTGGACACCGGCTGCACGGACGGCGACGACATCGGCGTCCACTACGACCCGATGCTCGCCAAGGTCGTCGCCCACGGCCGCACCCGCGCGGAGGCGGTCCGCAAGCTGGCCTCCGCCCTGGAACGCGCGGTGATCCACGGTCCCGTCACCAACCGGGACCTCCTCGTCCGCTCCCTGCGGCACAAGGAGTTCGCCGAGGCCCGCACGGACACCGGCTTCTACGACCGCCACCTGCCGGAACTGACGGCCCCGGCCCCCGATCCGTACGCCCCGCTCGCCGCCGCCCTCGCCGACGCCCACGGCCGCTCCCGCTTCGGCGGCTGGCGCAACCTGCCCTCGCAGCCGCAGGCCAAGCGGTACCTCGTGGCCGGCGAGGAGCACGAGGCCCGCTACCGGCACACACGGGACGGCCTCACGGCCGACGGGGTGCGGGTCGTCCACGCGGACGCGGGGCTCGTGATCCTCGAGGTGGACGGCGTCCGGCGCAGGTTCGAGGTCAGCCGCTACGGCGACCAGGTGTACGTCGGCGCCACCGCCCTCACCGTGCTGCCCCGCTTCCCCGACCCCACCACCCAGCACGCCCCCGGCTCCCTCCTGGCCCCCATGCCGGGCACGGTCGTCCGCGTCGCGGAGGGCCTGACCGAGGGAGCCGCGGTGGAGGCCGGACAGCCCCTCCTCTGGCTGGAGGCGATGAAGATGCAACACAAGATCACCGCTCCGGCCACGGGAACCCTGATCACCCTCCACGCCGTACCGGGACAGCAGGTGGAGCCCGGAACGCTGCTCGCGGTGGTGCAGGCGACCTAGGGGCGCGGGGAACTGCGCGACCAGCCACACACCACCCGCAGTCGAAGGAGCCACATGACCACCCTCGTCGAATCCGAAGAGCACAAGGCCCTCCGCGAAGCGGTCGCCTCGTTCGCGAGGAACCACCCCCGCACCCCCGCCACCGACAGCCGGCGGTTCTGGCAGGACGCAGCCAAGCTCGGCTACATCGGCGTCAACCTGCCGGAGGCGTACGGCGGTGGCGGTGGCGGCATCACCGAACTCTGCCTCGTCTCGGAGGAGATGGGTGCCGCGGGCAACCCCCTCCTGATGATGATCGTCTCCCCGGCGATCTGCGGCACCGTCATCTCCCGCTTCGGCACCGAGGCCCAGAAACGGGAGTGGCTGCCCGCCCTGGCCGACGGCAGCCGCCTGATGGCCTTCGGCATCACCGAACCCGACGCCGGTTCCAACTCGCACCGCATCACCACCACCGCGCGGCGCGACCCCGGCACCGGCGACTGGCTGCTGACCGGACGCAAGGTGTTCGTCTCGGGTGTCGACATCGCCGACGCGACCCTCGTCGTCGGCCGCACGGAGGACGCCCGGACGGGACGCCTCAAGCCCTGCCTGTTCATCGTCCCGCGCGACACCCCCGGCTTCGGGCGCCGGATGATCGACATGGAACTTTACGCCACGGAGAAGCAGTTCGAGCTGGTCCTCGACGACGTGCGGCTGCCCGCCGACGCGCTCGTCGGCGACGAGGACGCCGGGCTGCTCCAGCTCTTCGCCGGCCTCAACCCCGAACGCATCATGACGGCCGCGTTCGCGATCGGCATGGGCCGCTTCGCGCTGTCCCGCGCCGTCGAGTACGCGCGTGAGCGCACCGTGTGGAAGGCGCCCATCGGCGCCCACCAGGCGATCGCGCACCCCCTCGCCCAGGCGCACATCGAGCTCGAACTCGCCCGCCTGATGATGCAGAAGGCCGCACACCTCTACGACGCCGGGGACGACGTGGGCGCGGGCGAGGCCGCCAACATGGCCAAGTACGCGGCCGCCGAGGCATGCGTGAAGGCCGTCGACCAGGCCGTGCACACCCTCGGCGGGAACGGCCTCACGCGCGAGTTCGGGCTCGCCTCGCTGGTCACCGCCGCGCGCGTGTCCCGTATCGCCCCGGTGAGCCGGGAGATGATCCTCAACTACGTCTCCCACCAGACCCTGGGCCTGCCCAAGTCCTACTAGGGGCCGGACGCCCCGCAGGCCCGCTCTGCTTCACGGCCGTCCTGGAGGAACCATGTTCCGAAGCGAGTACGCGGACGTCGCCCCGGTCGACCTCCCCATCCACGACGCGGTGCTCGCCCGGGCAGCCGCGTTCGGGAGCACCCCGGCGCTGATCGACGGCACCGACGGCACCACCCTCACCTACGAGCAGCTGGACCGCTTCCACCGGCGGGTCGCCGCCGGGCTGGCCGAGGCGGGCGTCCGCAAGGGGGACGTGCTCGCGCTGCACAGTCCCAACACGATCGCCTTCCCCACCGCGTTCTACGCGGCCACCCGCGCGGGCGCCTCCGTCACCACCGTGCACCCCCTGGCGACCCCCGAGGAGTTCGCCAAGCAGCTCAAGGACTCCGCGGCGCGCTGGATCGTCACCGTCTCACCGCTGCTGGGGACCGCGCGGCGGGCCGCCGGACTCGCGGGCGGCGTCGAGGAGATCCTCGTCTGCGACAGCGCGCCCGGACACCGCTCGCTGATCGACATGCTGGCCTCCACGGCCCCCGAGCCGGTGGTGGGGATCGACCCCGCCGAGGACGTCGCCGCCCTGCCGTACTCCTCCGGCACCACCGGCGTCCCCAAGGGCGTGATGCTCACCCACCGGCAGATCGCCACCAACCTCGCGCAGCTCCAGCCACTGATCACGGCCGGCCCCGGCGACCGCGTCCTCGCCGTGCTCCCGTTCTTCCACATCTACGGGCTGACGGCCCTGATGAACGCCCCGCTGCGGCAGGGCGCCACCGTCGTCGTCCTGCCGCGTTTCGACCTGGAGACGTTCCTCGCGGCCATCCAGAACCACCGCATCACCGCCCTGTACGTGGCCCCGCCGATCGTGCTGGCCCTGGCCAAGCACCCCGTGGTCGACCGGTACGACCTGTCGTCCCTGAAGCACGTCGTCAGCGCCGCCGCGCCCCTGGACGCGCGCCTCGCCGCCGTCTGCTCGCGGCGGCTCGGGCTGCCGCCCGTCGGGCAGGCGTACGGCATGACGGAACTGTCGCCGGGCACCCACGTCGTCCCCCTGGACGCCATGGAGGAGGCACCCCCCGGCACCGTCGGCAAGCTCGTCGCCGGCACCGAGATGCGCATCGTCTCCCTCGACGACCCCGGCAAGGACCTCGGCCCCGGCGTGTCCGGCGAGATCCTCATCCGCGGACCCCAGGTCATGAAGGGCTACCTCGGCCGGCCCGACGCCACCGCCGCGATGATCGACCGGGACGGCTGGCTGCACACCGGGGACGTCGGCCACGTCGACGAGGCAGGCTGGCTGTTCGTCGTGGACCGGGTCAAGGAGCTCATCAAGTACAAGGGCTTCCAGGTCGCCCCCGCCGAGCTCGAGGCCCTGCTGCTCACCCACCCGGGGATCGCCGACGCCGCCGTCGTCGGCGTTTACGACGAGGACGGCAACGAGGTCCCGCACGCCCACGTCGTCCGCCGTCCGACCGCCCCGCAGCCGTCCGAGGGCGAGATCATGATGTACGTCGCCGAGCGCGTCGCCCCGTACAAGCGCGTCCGGCGCGTCACCTTCGTCGACGGCGTCCCGCGCGCCGCCTCCGGAAAGATCCTGCGCCGCGAGCTCCGCGCGGCGCACGAGGAGCCCTCGTGACCCTGATCGGCCGCACCCGCGCGCGAGGCGTCGAAACGCTCTGTCTCGACGCCCCGGAACGCCGCAACGCCCTGTCCGCCGCCCTCGTCGCCGAGCTGGCCGGCGCGCTGACCGACGCGGGGGAGGACACCGCCGTGCGCGCCGTGGTCCTGACCCACACCGGCACCACCTTCAGCGCGGGCGCCGACCTGCGCGACCCGCCCGCGCCCGAGGCCCTGGTGGGCCTGTTGCGGCAGATCGTCGAGCTGCCCAAACCGGTGCTCGCGCGGGTCACCGGGCACGTCCGCGCGGGCGGTCTGGGACTGCTCGCCGCCTGCGACATCGCCGTCGCCTCGCCCGCGGCCACCTTCGCGTTCACCGAGGTCCGCATCGGGGTCGCCCCGGCCGTCATCTCGCTTCCGGTACTGCCCCGCGCCGACCCGCGCGCGCTGGCCCGCTACTACCTCACCGGGGAGCGCCTCGACGCCGCCGAGGCCGTCCGCGTCGGCCTGCTCACGGCGGCCGGTGAGGACGTGGACGACACCCTCGCCCCCATCCTCGACGGCCTGCGCAGATCCGCCCCCGAGGCCCTGGCCGAGACGAAACGGCTGCTCACGGCTAAGGTGCTGGAGACCTTCGACCGGGACGCGGCCGGCCTGGCCGCGCTCTCGGCCCGCCTCTTCGCCTCCGCCCACGCGCGCGAGGGCATGACGGCCTTCCTCGAACGACGGGATCCGGAATGGCTGGTGTGAGCACGACCGACCGTGCGGAACGAGTCCCCAAGCAGGACCGCAGCCGGGCCACCCGGCAGCGGCTCCTGGAGGCCGCCGTGGCCTGCCTCGCCGAACACGGCTGGGCGGGCTCCACGGTCTCCGTCGTCGCCGAACGCGCGGGTGTCTCCCGGGGGGCCGCCCAGCACCACTTCCCGACCCGTGAGGACCTCTTCACGGCCGCCGTGGAGTACGTCGCCGAGGAGCGTTCCACCGCCCTGCGCGCCCTCTTCCCCCAGGGCGCCGCGGCGAGCGGCCGCCGCGCGGTGGTCGCGGCCCTCGTCGACCTCTACACCGGTCCGCTCTTCCGCGCGGCGCTCCACCTGTGGGTCGCCGCGTCCAACGAGGAACAGCTGCGCCCCCGCGTGACCGAGCTGGAGTCGCGCGTCGGCCGTGAGACCCACCGCATCGCCGTCGAACTCCTCGGTGCCGACGAGTCCCGCCCCGGTGTCCGCGAGACCGTCCAGGGCCTCCTCGACATGGCCCGCGGCCTGGGCCTCGCCAACCTCCTCAGCGACGACACGGCCCGCCGCGAGCGGGTGGTGGCCCAGTGGGCGGACCTGCTGGAGCAGACGCTGAGCTGAGGCCGCCCGGGGTCACGGGGCGAGCCGCTCCACCCGCCAGCCCCCGTCCGCCTCCGCGACGTACCGCAGGCGGTCGTGGAGGCGGTTCTCGCGGCCCTGCCAGAACTCCACCGCCTCCGGCACCACCCGGAAACCGCCCCAGTGGGGTGGCACCGGCACCTGCTCCCCCTCCGGGTAGCGGGCCGCCAGGTCGGCGTAGGACGCGTCGAGCTCCGCGCGGCCCGCGATCACCGACGACTGGCCGCAGGCCCACGCGCCGAGCTGGGAGCCGTGCGGGCGGGTGCGGAAGTAGGCCGCCGTCTCGTCGCGGCCGGTGCGCAGCGCGGTGCCGGTGACGATGACCTGCCGGGCCATCGGGTGCCACGGGAAGAGCAGCGAGACGTGCGGGTTCCCGGCCAGGTCACGGCCCTTGCGGGAGCCGTAGTTCGTGTAGAAGACGAAACCCTCGTCGTCGAAGTGCTTGAGCAGCACGGTGCGCGAGCTGGGCCGGCCCTCCGTGTCCGCCGTCGAGACGATCATGGCGTTCGGCTCGAACATCCCGGCGTCCGTCGCCGCCTGTCTGAACCAGCGCGCGAACTGTTCCACGGGAGTGGCGGCCAGGTCGGTCTCGGAGAGCCCCTCGGTCCGGTAGTGCTTGCGCATCGCGGCGAGAGCGAAGGGCACGGCGTCTCGGTCGGTCACGCCGTCATCCTGCCCCATGCGCGCGGCGCCCGGGGGAGCGGTGGCCTTCGTCACCCCATGGCACTGAGTGCCGCGAACCCTCCCCAAAGCTGGCACTCAGGGATATCGTGCTGGCACTGATCCGGTTGGGTGACCGCCAGCCGGGCATCACAGGGATACGTCCAGGACGGCGAGTCCACACAGCGTGACCGCGGATCCACCGGACGCACCCGCTCGCGCCGAGCCGACCCGACACATGGTCGTCCCACCCCACAACACCATCTGTCACCACCTCACGAGGAGCCGCCTGATGTCCGACTTCGTACCCGGGCTCGAAGGAGTCGTCGCGTTCGAGACGGAGATCGCCGAACCCGACAAGGAGGGCGGCGCCCTGCGGTACCGGGGCGTCGACATCGAGGATCTGGTCGGGCACGTCTCCTTCGGCAACGTCTGGGGACTGCTCGTCGACGGGGCGTTCAACCCCGGGCTGCCGCCCGCCGAGCCGTTCCCGATCCCCGTGCACTCCGGTGACATCCGCGTCGACGTGCAGTCGGCGCTCGCCATGCTGGCCCCCGTGTGGGGTCTGAAACCGCTTCTCGACATCGATGCCGAACAGGCCCGCGACGACCTCGCGCGCGCCGCCGTCATGGCCCTGTCCTACGTCGCCCAGTCGGCGCGCGGCCAGGGGCTGCCCATGGTGCCCCAGCGCGAGATCGACAAGGCGGAGTCCGTGGTCGAGCGCTTCATGATCCGCTGGCGCGGCGAGCCCGACCCGCGGCACGTCGCCGCCGTCGACGCGTACTGGACGTCGGCCGCCGAGCACGGCATGAACGCCTCCACGTTCACCGCGCGGGTCATCGCCTCGACCGGCGCGGACGTCGCCGCGGCCCTCTCCGGGGCCGTCGGCGCCATGTCGGGACCGCTGCACGGCGGCGCCCCCTCACGCGTGCTGGGCATGATCGAGGAGATCGAACGCACCGGCGACGCCGAGGCGTACGTCAAGCAGGCCCTCGACAAGGGCGAGCGCCTCATGGGCTTCGGCCACCGCGTCTACCGCGCGGAGGACCCCCGCGCCCGCGTCCTGCGCCGCGCCGCCCGCGAGCTCGGCGCCCCGCGCTTCGAGGTCGCCGAGGCCCTGGAGAAGGCCGCCCTGGCGGAACTGCACGCCCGCCGCCCCGACCGGGTGCTCGCCACCAACGTGGAGTTCTGGGCCGCGATCGTGCTGGACTTCGCCGAGGTCCCGGCGCACATGTTCACCTCGATGTTCACCTGCGCCCGTACGGCGGGCTGGTCGGCGCACATACTCGAGCAGAAGCGCACGGGCCGCCTGATCCGGCCGTCGGCCCGCTACGTCGGCCCCGGCAGCCGCGACCCGCGCGAGATCGAGGGCTACGGGGACATCGCCCGCTGATCCGCGGGCCCGGGAACGCGCACGACCCGCGAGTCTGGTTCCTCCCTGGGGAGGAGCCGGCCGGACGTTACCGGCGACTCGCGGGTCGGGTGACTGCGTGGGATTGGGCCGGTCGCGTGCATCACGCACACGCTGGTCCGGCGCCGAACCGAGTACGGCGGCGGGCCACTAGCCCGCAGCCACCTCTTCCGTCCGGTGTGCATACATCTGCCGAACCACCTCCTTTCCGAAGTACCGCCCACATTAGGAACCGATCGGCGTCGGATCAACCACTTTTTCTCCGGGCCGGTCCGCCGCGGGAGGTCCGCACCCCGGTCAGATGCCCAGGAGCTGCTTCACCGGCTCGATGGCGAAGTAGGCGAGGAAGAGCGCCGCGGTGCCCCAGAGCAGCCAGTGCACCTCCCTGGCCTTGCCCAGGCACGCCTTGATGACCACGTAGGCGATGAAACCGGCGCCGATGCCGTTGCTGATGGAGTAGGTGAACGGCATGACGACGATGGTCAGGAAGGCGGGGACGGCGAGGTCGTAGCGGTTCCAGTCGATGTGCCTGACCTGCGTCATCATCAGGAAGCCGACCGCGATGAGGGCCGGCGAGGCGGCCTGCATCGGAACGATGGTCAGCACGGGCGTGAAGAAGAGGGCGAGCGCGAACAGGCCGCCGGTGACGAGGTTGGCGAAGCCGGTCCGGGCTCCCTCGCCGACACCGGCGGCGGACTCGATGTAGGTGGTGGCGGACGAGGAGGAGGCCGCACCGCCCGCGACGGCCGCCGCGCTGTCGATGAGCAGGACCCGCCCGAGGCCGGGGACCTGCCCGCGCTCGTCGAGCAGGCCGGCCTCGGCGGTGACGCCGACCACGGTGCCCATGGTGTCGAAGAAGTCGGAGAGGATCAGCGTGAAGATCAGCAGGACGACGGTGAGCACGCTGACCTGGCCGAACGAGCCGAACACGTCGAACTGACCGAGCAGTCCGAAGTCGGGCGCGGCGACGGCCTTGTCCGGCAGCTCCGGCGCGGTCAGCCCCCAGGACTTGACGTCGGCGAGCTCGTTGATGACGACGGAGAGGACGGTCATCACCACGATGCTGATGAGGATGGCGCCCCGCACCTTGCGGGCCATCAGGACGACCGTCAGCAGCACGCCGAGGCAGAACACGAGCATGGGCCAGCCGGTGAGGCTGCCGGTGCCGAGCTGGACCGGCACGGTGGTGTTCGCGGCGTCCGGGATACGGGTCACGAACCCGGAGTCCACGAAGCCGATGAAGGCGATGAACATGCCGATGCCGACGCTGATGGCCTGCTTGAGCGGCTGCGGAATGGCGTGCATGACGGCCTCGCGCAGACCGGTCAGCACCAGCACGCAGATCAGCAGGCCCTCGAGCACGACCAGGCCCATCGCGTCGTCCCAGCTCATCATGGGCGCGATCTGGAAGGCGACGACGGCGTTCAGGCCGAGGCCGGCGGCCAGGGCGAGCGGGAGGTTGCCGGCCACGCCCATGATGAGGGTCATCACGGCGGCGACCAGGGTCGTGGCGGTCGCCAGCTGGGCGGGGTCGAGCTTGTCGCCGAACTTGTCCTCGGTACTGCCCAGGATGATCGGATTGAGCACCAGGATGTACGCCATGGTGAAGAACGTCGCGAATCCGCCGCGTATCTCACGACCGTAGGTCGAGCCGCGTTCGCTGATCCGGAAGAACGTGTCGAGGGCGCCGGCTCTGGGGGGTGCGGGGTCGGTCCGGCCGGTCGTCATGGTCTGCAAGGGATGTCTCCTGGGCATACGCGGGGGTGGGTGCACGACGCTGCCGCCGGAGAGCTTGGCATTCGGTACGCGGTCACACGCACGGCGGCCTGCGAGCGGATCCTACGGAGCCCTGGGAGGTGGTCAATACCCCTGCAGGAAAAGGAAGTTGCGAGCGCAATGATCTCCGTTGCTTCCTACAGAATCGGCGCCGACCTTCCCGCCATAACGGGATGCAGGCGACAGGAGCCGTGGTGTTCACCCAGCGTCGCTCCCTACTCTCGCACCGTGCATCCTCCACTCCCCTTCAGCGCACGCGCCGCCCGCATCCTGCGCGAGAAAGTCGGGATGGCTCCCGGCCACGTCGCCTACGGCATGCGCGCCTCCTACGGAATGACCCACGTCACCCCCGACCACATCGCCGCCTGGGAACGCGGGCTGGCCGTCCCCGACGCCCATGAGCTGACCGCCCTGGCCGGCGCCCTGTGGTGCGCCCCCCGCGACCTCATGGGCGCACCGCGCACCCTGCGGGAACACCGCATCGCCCGGGGAATCGCCCCGGAGGACGTCGCCCGGGCCACCGGCGTCCCGCTGCACACCTACCTCGCCATGGAGGAGAGCGGCCGCTGGACCGGTGGCCGACGGGAGTCGGCCCTGCTCGGGGCCGCCCTCGGACTCCCCCCGCGGGCGCTGCTCTCCATCACCGGCGGCGAGGAGGAACTGGCCCGGCTGCTCACCGAGGCCGTCTCCACCCGCTGGCAGGCGCACATCCGCGAGATCGCCGACCTCGTCTCCGTCGACCGCCGGGACCTCAAGAGCACGCTGCGCGCCATGCACGACGAGTACCAGACCCTCATGGCGGCCACGCTCAGCCGGGGCGGTGGCGCCGACGCCGGCGAGAGCGGGCGGCGCTACCTCGAGGAGATCGTCCACCACTTCTGGACACGGTTCGAGAACCGCTGACCGCCGCGATCGGGCAGTATGTCCCGCCCGGGCGGGGGACCCGGCCCCCGGCGCACAACGATTCCCCCAATCTTGTCGGGAACCCGGTGTGCGCTGTGTCACGTTCACGTTGAATGATTGCAGTGAGCGAACCGTCGTGCCGTACGTGCGGACGCAGCCTGCAGGGGGTCCAGGTGAGTGCTTCCCGGCGTAGTGGGACCACCGACGAGCTGGGGCCTGACGAGCCCGAGCCCGCGCGGGAGGGGTCGGTCGGCTCCGACCTCCTCGCCGCGCTGCTCGACGGCATGGACGCCGCCCTGTGCGCGTTCGACGCGGACGGTGTGGTGACGCACTGGAACCGCGAGGCGGAGCGGATCCTCGGCTGGACCGCCGCCGAGGCGGTGGGCCGGGCCGGGTTCGCCGGGTGGGCCGTGCGCAGCGCGGACGCCGCGGAGGTCGAGGCGCGGCTGATGTCGGCCATGGACGCGCCGGGCCGGCAGGTGAACGAGTTCGCGCTGCTGACCAAGGACGGCGGCCGGGTGCTGGTGCGGACGCAGTCCGCGGCCGTGCGCGGGCCGGACGGGAAGCCCGCGGGGGTCTACTGCGCCTTCAGCGAGGTGCACGCGCAGATCGACCTCGAGCGGTCGATCGCGCTGAGCGAGGCACTGCTGGAGGACGCGAGCTGGGGCGTCGTCCTGGTCGACGCCGACCTGCGGCCCGCGGTGGTGAACGCGCACGCCGCGCGGGCGCTGGGCGCCGGGCGCACGTCCGTGCTCGGGCGGCCGCTCGGGGAGCTGCTGGCGCGGGGCGCGGAGGAACTGGAGAGCGCCCTCACCCATGTGCTCGCGGAGGGCGCGCCGCCGGCGCCGGCCGAGCTGTGGGTGAGCGTGCGCACGCCGGACGGCGAGCGCAGACGGTGCTGGCGGAGCGGGTTCGTGCGGCTGGCGTCACCGCTCGCCGAGGAGCCGGTGCCGCTCGGCGTCGGGTGGCTGTTCCAGGACGTGACCGAGTCGCGGCAGGGTGAGCAGGAGGCGTCGCTGCTGCGGTTCCGCGCGCAGCAGCTGCACCGCGCGGCGCGCGCGGCGGCGGAGTGCGAGGATCCGGCGGAGGCGGCGACGGTCCACCTGGACTTCGCGCTCGCCGGGTTCGCCGACCATGCGCTGATCGACCGCGTGACCGACGGCGCGGAGGGCGCCGACCGGGTGCGGCTGGTGCGGATCGCGGCCACGCCGTCCGGCGCGCCGGGGCCCAGCAGGCTGGACGGACGGGCGGGGCTGCCGGTGCGGTACGGCGAGGGGCATCCCGCGGTGCAGTGCGTGGAGCGGGCCGGGTCGGTGCGGGCGGCGGCGGGCTCCCTGTCCGCGGAGGACGCGCGGGCGTGGGCGCTGGCCCGGCAGTGGCCGGCGGACGCGGTGCACGCCCTGTGCACGGTGCTGCGCAGCCGGGGGCGGACGCTGGGGGCCGTGACGTTTCTGCGGGGGGCCGGGCGTAACGCGTTCGAGCGTTCCGACGCGATGTACGCGGAGGACGTGGCCGTCCGCATCGCCACGGCCCTGGACCTGGCGAGTCTGCTCACCCCGGACGACTGACCGGGGGCGGCGCCCCCGCGGAACCGGGCCGCGGGGTCAGTGGCCGTAGAAGATGCGGTCGGCGTACTGCTCGAAGACGCGCGCGTTCCACTCGTGGCCGCCGTCCACGTTGCCCGAGCGGAGCAGCGGCGGCTCGATGCCCCGGTCGGCGAGTGCGGCCGCGGCGGTGGCCACGACGGCCTGCAGCAGCGCCGTGGTGACGACCGTGGAGGCGGGAGCGAAGGGCGCGGGCACGTGGTCGTGCGTGAGCTCCGCGTCGCCGACCGCGATGCCGGAGTCCAGGACGAGGTCGCAGTGGTCCTTCAGGAACGTCCCGGAGGAGTGCCGCGACGAGGTCTGCGACGCGTACGCCACCGAGGTCACGCCGATGACCTTCACGCCCAGCTCGCGTGCCTTCATGGCCATCTCCACGGGCAGCGCGTTGCGCCCCGACAGGGAGATGACGAGCAGCGCGTCACCCGCGCGCAGCGGCGAGGACTCCAGCACGACGCCCGCCAGCCCGTCGACGCGCTCCAGGGCGGAGCCCAGCGTCGCCGGCCGCACGTCGACGCCGACGGCGCCCGGCACGGTGAGCAGGTTCATCAGGGCGAGTCCGCCCGCGCGGTAGACGAGGTCCTGCGCGGCGAGCGAGGAGTGCCCGGCGCCGTAGGCGAAGAGACGGCCGCCGTCCGCGACCGTGTCGGCGAGCAGCGCGCCCGCGGCCGCGACGGAGTCGGCCTCCTCGTCGCGGATCCGCCGGAGCAGGTCGATCGCGGCGTCGAGGAACTGACCGGCCGGCGTGCGGTCGCTCATACGGCTTCCCTTCGCGGGTGGAGTGTTGCGGATCACCGTGCGGTCTGGACCAGTACCGTGTCAATACGGCGCCCGAGGGCCCGCCTTCCGGCCCGCTGCCCCCGTTCCCACGGTGCGGCACGGTTGCCGGCCGCATGCGTAAGAATTGAGTCCTGGGCCAGCGCACGCGCCGGTGAGCAGTCCAGCCTCCGGCAGAGCCATTCGCACATCTCATCAAGGGGCATGTATGTCCGGACTGATCGACACCACGGAGATGTATCTCCGCACCATCCTCGAGTTGGAGGAGGAAGGTGTGGTCCCCATGCGTGCCCGGATCGCCGAGCGGCTCGACCAGAGCGGGCCCACGGTCAGCCAGACGGTGGCGCGCATGGAGCGTGACGGACTGGTGTCCGTCGCCACCGACCGCCACCTGGAGCTCACGGAGGAGGGGCGCCGGCTGGCCACGCGGGTGATGCGCAAGCACCGCCTCGCCGAGTGCCTGCTGGTCGACGTGATCGGCCTGGAGTGGGAGCAGGTCCACGCCGAGGCCTGCCGCTGGGAGCACGTGATGAGCGAGGCCGTCGAGCGCCGCGTGCTGGAACTGCTGCGGCACCCGACCGAGTCGCCGTACGGCAACCCGATCCCGGGCCTGGAGGAGCTGGGCGAGAAGGACGGCGCCGACCCGTTCCTGGACGAGGGCATGGTGTCCCTGGCCGATCTCGCCCCGGGCACCGAGGGCAAGACGGTCGTGGTGCGCCGGATCGGCGAGCCGATCCAGACGGACGCGCAGCTGATGTACACGCTGCGCAGGGCGGGTGTGCAGCCCGGTTCGGTGGTGAGCGTGACGGAGTCGGCGGGCGGGGTGCTGGTGGGCAGCGGCGGCGAGGCGGCCGAACTGCAGACGGAGGTCGCCTCCCACGTGTTCGTCGCCAAGCCCTGACCGCGCGTCAGGACCTGGATCCGCCGCTGCGAACGAGCCGATTCCAAGATCCAGTACGTCGAATCGCAGCGCTCGCCGGAATCGCGTGCGAGGCTGTCACGTGAGGCATATGACCTGAGGGGCTCTGGGCCGGGCCGACAGCGATGTCACCCCCGGCCGGGGAGGGGCGGGACGGTGTGCCGTGACCACGTGAGGAGCCCCGGCGCCGCAGGGCGCCGGGGCCTGTCCTCCCCTGTGCTGACCCGGAGCCCCGAGCTCTCAGGGTCATTCCCCTCGGACCGATTTCCCCGAGCGGTCCGCCTCCCGCTGAAGATCTCCCCCGGCCCGCGGCGATCAATCCCCGCCGGGGGTCACTCGAACGAGGGGTGTTGCCGGGCGAAAAGACGTCTTCGAATGTGTATTCGATAATCTGCGGGCGGGCAGGGCGACAGGCAGGGCCGGAACAGGCAGTGGGCAGGCAGCGAGCTTGGGGGGTGCCAGGACCATGGCGCGACGCATCGACGTGACCGGGGCGGACGGGGTACGGCTCGCCGCCTGGGAGTTCGGCGATCCGTCCAAGAGCGGGGCGGGCCCGGCGGAGTCCACCGGGCCGGACGCGCCCGGTGTGCTGTTACTCCACGGCCTGATGGGCCGTGCCTCGCACTGGGCGTCCACCGCCCGCCGGCTCTCCGCGCGCCACCGCGCGGTCGCCCTCGACCAGCGCGGCCACGGCCGCAGCGACAAGCCTCCGCAGGCCTCCTTCACCCGCGACGCCTACGTCGACGACGCCGAGGCCGCCCTCGAACAGCTCGGCCTCGGCCCCACCGTCCTCATCGGCCACGCGATGGGCGCGCTGACCGCCTGGCAACTGGCCGCCAGACGTCCCGACCTGGTGCGCGGCCTGATCATCTGCGACATGCGCGCCTCCGCCCTGGGGGCCGCCTCGCAGCGCGAGTGGGCGGAGTGGTTCAAGGCCTGGCCGGTTCCCTTCGCCACCCTCGCCGACGTCCGCAAGTGGTTCGGCGAGGACGACCCCTGGGTGGAACGGCCGAACCCCGCACGCGGCGAGTTCTACGCCGAGGTGATGGCCGAGTCCCCCGACGGCTGGCGTCCGGTCTTCGACCCGGACCAGATGCTCCGCTCCCGCGAGACCTGGGTGTACGACGCCCACTGGGAGGAGCTGGCCCAGGTGCGGTGCCCCGCCCTGGTGGTCCGCGGCCTCGACGGCGAGCTCGGCCGCGCGGAGGCCCAGGAGATGGTGCGCGTCCTGCCCCGCGGTCAGTACGCGGAGGTCGCCGACGCGGGCCACCTCGTCCACTACGACCAGCCCGAGGACTGGCTGGCCGCGATCGAACCCTTCCTGGACTCCCTCGGCGGTAACTGAGCGCCCCGCGCGGCGTCCGTCGCGCGGGCCTCACCCCTTGCTCACCGCCGTGATGATCTCCGGCAGTCGGCGGGCCGTCTGCGGCGCGGCGAGCCGCAGTCCCAGCAGGGCCAGGGCCGCCCCGTGGACCGTGCCCGCCGGCAGCAGCAGCCAGAGCAGGCCGTGGCCGGCCGCGTCGAGGTTCAGCCAGATCGTGAGCGCGATGACCGGGAGGCACAGCACCGCCGCCGCCACCATCCCGCCGAAGATGGAGATCCAGGCCAGCCCGACCTGGCCGGGGGCCACGTTCTTGTAGCCCTCCTGCGGGATGGAGTACGGGAAGCGGGCCGAGGTCCACGCGCCCGTCGCGAGCATCGCGCCGAGCAGGGCGAAGGACAGCCCCAGCGCCTCCGGCAGCCGCGCCCAGTCGCCCAGCATCGCCGTCGTCAGCACGGTGACGAGCACCGAGTACGGCAGGGTGATCAGCAGCAGGGCCAGCGCGCGGCCGCGCAGTTCGACGTAGGCGTCCCGGGCCGACGAGATGGTCGTCGCGACCATCCAGAACGCCGAGGTGTCCTGCCCGAACTGGTTGTACATCATCACGCCGAGCATCCCGGCGGCGAAACAGGCGAAGTAGACCGAGCCGGTGCCCTGCCAGGCGTTGAACACCGGCACGATCAGCCCGATCGCCAGCGAGGTCACCCACGCGGTCTTGGTCTTCGGGTCGCGCCAGATGTAGCGCAGGCTGCGCTCCATGACCGTGCCGGTCCGGCCCGGGGGCAGCAGCCGGGCGAGCCCGGCCGACGCCCGGTCGCGCACCGGCGTCTCGCCCCCCTGCAGCGTGGAGCCGTCGGGCGAGGTCATCAGGCGCGTCAGGGAACGCGACCACAGGGCGAGCAGACCCGCCAGCGCCGCACCGGACAGGACGAGTTGGGTCGCGGCGACACCGTACGAGCCCTCGCCCGCCGCGTGCACCGCGCCGATCGCCGACGCCGGCGGGAGCCACCGCAGCACGTCCGCGGACGGGCCCAGCTCCGCCAGGCCGGACGAACCCAGGCGCTGCGCACCGAAGTTGACCACCTGCGCACCCACGGCGATGACCAGTCCGCTGAGCACCGCGAGGTCCCGGCCCTTGCGGCTGGTCAGCAGCCGCACCTGGGACACGGCGACCGCCCGCGCGAGCGCCACGCACACCAGCAGCGCCAGCGGCACGGCGAGGGCGCCCACGGCGAACGCCGCCCCGCCGCGCGCGACGGCGATCACCGAACCGGCGAGCAGACACAGCGTGAACAGCGGGCCGATGCCGACCAGCGAGGCCGCGAGCAGGGCCCGCACCAGCGGCCGCGGCCGCAGCGGCAGCATCACCAGCCGGGTCGGGTCGAGGGTCTCGTCACCGCCGGGGAAGAACAGCGGCATCACCGCCCAGCCCAGCCCCAGCACCGCCACGAGGAGCACGACCAGGGACTCGGCGTGGTCGACGCCGCGCAGCGCGATCAGCCCGATGAGCTGGAGCGCGGCGAACAGCAGGGCGGCGACGGCGGAGGCGATGTACGCGGCCCTGCGGCCGCCGGACTGCCGCAGGCCGTTGCGCAGCAGGGAGAGCTTCAGCCGGACGAGGACGGGAGTGATCGCCGGCGCGCTCACCGGGCCCCGCCGCCCAGCCAGTCGAGGTCGGAGCCGGCGTCCCGGCCGTCCGCGCCCACGAGTTCCAGGAACGCCCGCTGGAGCGAGGGCGCGTCCCCGCGCACCTCGGCGAGCGGGCCGTCGGCGCGGATGCGGCCCGCGGCCATCACCGCCACCCAGTCGCACAGCGACTCGACGAGCTCCATGACGTGGGAGGAGAACACCACCGTGGCGCCGGACGCCGTGTACCGCTCCAGCACGCTGCGGATGATCTGCGCCGAGACCGGGTCGACGCCCTCGAACGGCTCGTCCAGGAAAAGGACTTCCGGATTGTGCAGCAGGGCGGCGGCGAGGCCGATCTTCTTGCGCATGCCGGTCGAGTAGTCGACGACGAGCTTGTGCTGGGCACCGGCCAGGTCGAGGACGTCCAGCAGCTGCGTGGCCCGCTTGTCGACCTCGGCACCGGGCAGCCCCCGCAACCGCCCCGTGTAGGCGAGCAGTTCCCGCCCCGACAGCCGCTCGAACAGCCGCAGCCCCTCCGGCAGCACCCCGATCCGGGCCTTGACCTCCACCGGGTCCCGCCACACGTCGTGCCCGACGACCTCGACGGTGCCCTGGTCCGGCCGCAGCAGCCCGGTCACCATGGACAACGTGGTGGTCTTCCCCGCCCCGTTCGGCCCGACCAGCCCGATGAACCGGCCGGCCGGCAGTTCCAGATCGATCCCCCCGACGGCGACCTGCTGCCCGAACCGCTTCCAGAGCCCCCGTACGCGTACGGCATTGCCACCCACCACGTCTCCCTCCGTCACGTGGAAGCCTACGGGGGGAACAGCACACCTCAAGGGGCGCGGGGCTGTGCCGGTGTGCGGCTCCGCCGCGTGGGCGCGACCGGCCACGACGGACCCGCAGCCGCGCGACGGCATCAAGGCTCGTGGGCGCCCCACCCGCCCTACCGATCCCTCCCGCACGCATACGCCAACGACGGCACCAACTCCTCCGCATCCGGCAGCCACCGGTTCGCCGCGGTCGGCCGGCAGGCCCACTGCACGGCCCCCCGGCACCCGAACCGCGTGGGCGGCGCCGCCACGTACGCACCCTCCCCCAGGACCGTCAGGTCCAGCGACGCCATCGACCAACCGGCCCTCCGCACCAGGTCGGGAACCTTCACCGCCGCCCCCGGCAGCACGAAGAACTCCGTCCGCCGGTCCGGCGTCACCGTGACCGGCCCCGGCGTCAGGCCCATCCGCTCCATCCGCGCGAGCGCCAGGAACCCGGCCGTCTCCGGAACGGAGACCGCGTCGAACGTCCGCCCCGTGGGCAGCAGGATCGAGGCGGCCGGCTGCGCCTGCCACATCCGCCGCGCGACGGTGGCGCTGCCGGTCGCCCGGCCCGCCCAGTCCCGGCGCTCCGGATGCGCGCCGGGTGCGGCGCACGCCGCGTCACCGCACGAGCAGCCGTGCACCCCGTCGACGACCTCGACCCGGGTGCCCGGGAACACCTCCCAATGCCGTTCCTCGACGTAGCGAACGGCGGTGTCCAGCAGCGATTCCCCGCGCTGCTTCGGGATCTGTACGGCGTCGGCGCCCGCGATCGTCTCTTCCACGATGAACACAACTACGGCCGTCACCAGGGGTTACGCCCGCCCGCATGCGCGGGGGAGGAGCATCGCCGCCGTACTCGGGGCGCATGGGTGCATCCGTGGGGGCGCGCGGGGGGATCCGCATCCGCGCATGGGTAACCACGAGGGGGGCCGGCACCAGCCGTTACCCCGGCAATCCTCACATGTCCCGCATTGTCGGCACTTCGGCGGGGCATTGATCTTCACGGCCGGTTCTTCTCGCCGGGACGTGAGAAGTACGGCCGCGGAAGAACGTCAACCCGGTGCGTGGGCAGGCACCGCAGCCTCAGGGGGTACGCCATGGCCGCAAGGCCTCTCGTCGCGCGGCAGCCGAACGAACGGCTGCAGGCGCTCATCCAGGAAGCCGGATGCTCCAACGCCGGTCTCGCCCGCAGGGTCAACATGTGCGGCGCCGAGCACGGCCTCGACCTGCGCTACGACAAGACGTCGGTGGCGCGCTGGCTGCGCGGACAGCAGCCGAGGGGCCGGGCACCGGCGATCATCGCCGAGGCCCTGGGCCGCAAACTGGGCCGTACCGTCACGATCGACGAGATCGGCATGGCCAACGGCAAGAACCTCGCGTCGGGTGTCGGTCTCCAGTTCTCGCCGACGGTGCTGGGGGCCATCGAGCAGGTCTGCGAGCTGTGGCGCAGCGACGTCGGGCGGCGGGACTTCCTGTCCGGTTCCTCCGTCGCCGCCTCCGCGCTGGTGGAGCCCAGCCGCGACTGGCTGATCTCCGCCCCCGACGGCCAGGTGGCGCGGTCCGCCGGTCCGCGCGTGGGACAGTCCGACGTGGCGGCCGTACGGTCCATGACGCAGGCGCTGGTCGACCTGGACCACCAGTACGGCAGCGGGCACGTCCGCCCTGTCGTGGTGCACTACCTCAACAGTGTCGTCTCGGGGTTGCTGGCAGGGTCGTACCGCGAGGCCGTGGGCCGGGACCTGTTCGCCGCGGTCGCGCGGCTCACCGAACTCGCCGGCTACATGGCCGTCGACACCGGGCAGCCGGGTCTCGCCCAGCGCTACTACATCCAGGCGCTGCGGCTGGCGCAGGCGGCCGGGGACCGCGGGTACGGCGGGTACGTGCTCGCCGCCTCCATGAGCCACCTGGCCGCGCAGCTCGGGAACCCCCGCGAGATCGCGCAGTTGGCGCGGGCGGCGCAGGAGGGCGCGCGGGGGCGCGTGACCCCCCGCGCGGAGGCGATGTTCCTCGCCGCGGAGGCGCGCGGGCACGCGCTGATGGGCGACGCGCACGCCGCGCAGGGGGCGGCGGGGCGGGCCGTGAGCGCCATGGAGGCCGCCGACGCGGCCTCCGGTGACGACCCGGCCTGGATCGCGCACTTCGACGAGGCCTACCTGGCCGACGAGTTGGCGCACTGTCACCGGGACCTCGGGAACGCCGAGGCCGCCGCGCGGTGCGCCCGGCAGTCCCTGGAGGGGCATCCCGAGTCGCGGGCCCGGCGGCGGGCGATCGGCTACGTGCTGCTGGCCACCGCGCAGGTGCAGCAACGTGAAATCGAGCAGGCCTGCAGTACGGGTCTGAAGGCGGCCGGCCTGCTGAACGGGCTGCGGTCCAACCGGGGTGCCGAGTACCTGGAGGACCTCCAGCAGCGTCTCGAGCCGTACCGGGAGGAGCCGGTGGTACGGGAGTTCGGGGCGCGTATGGAGCTCCAGGCGGCGGCGTGACGCCGGGTACCGGGCGGGGTCAGGGACAGAGGGGGTGAGCCGATCGGCGTGCGGTGAACCGGTGCTGTTACCGCGCTCACAGGGCAGGGGGCGGGTCCTGTGCTGCGTGGCACCGGGCTCCGGGGACCCGGTAGCGTGAGCCGACGATGCACAAGATCCCCCATGGGTAGGAGTCCCGGTGACGCAGAGTGGACAGGGCGAGGAGCCCTCGCCGCGCCCCGCGCGCGAAGGCATCGTGCTGCCCTCCGACGGTGGTGAACCGCTGCTGCCGGGCACCACGCCCGGACCGGCCGCCCCCGGCGGCGCGGACGGCAGGCCGTCCGCCGGCGGCTTCCCCGCCTCGGCACCGCCCGGCGGCCAGACCTGGGGCACGCCGTGGGGTCCCGGCGAGCACACCCCGGGGCCGCCCGCGGGCCGGGACTGGCAGCCCGCCCCGGACGCCGGACAGTGGGGCACGGGCACCCCGCAGCAGTCCTCCTGGGGCGAGCAGAACCCGCCCCAGGGCACCCAGGGCCCCGGCCCGCTGCCCCCCGAGGGCGCCCGGCCCCCGGCGCACGGGGCCGGTGGGGCGTACGGCGACAACGCCGCGTCCGCCGCCCTGCCCCAGCCGGACGCCGGATACGGCGGCCACCCGGGCACGAACGGTCCGGCGGGCGCGCACGGGGCCGGTGACGCGTACGGCGCCCACGCCGGGGGAGCCCCCGCACCCCACCCGGGCGCCGGCCACCCCGGCTCCGGCTACGGCGCCCCCGCCCCGAACACCTACGGCGGCCCCCCGGCCGGGGGCGCGCCGCTGCCGCACGCCGCGCCCGACGGAGCGGAGGGGGCGACCCAGTTCCTGCCGCCGGTACCCGCCGGCGGTGCCGACGAGGGCGCGACGCAGTACATACCCCCGGTGGGCCCGGGCGCGCTGCCGCCCGAGATGCCCGCCGCGCACGACTCCGAGACGACCCGTTACCTGGGCCTGTCCCCGCAGCACGCCCCCGGCGCCGGCCACCCGCCGGCCGCCGCGAACCCCGACGCCGAGGCCACCCAGTACATCGCCCCCGTCACCGACCAGCCCGCCGGGCAGCCCTACGGCGCCCCGGCCGCGCCGCCCGGTGAGGGCAACCGGCAGCCGCCCGCCGAGTTCGACAACCTCTTCCGCAGCGACGACGGCGGTCCGGCCGCATCCACGCAGCAGCTCCCACAGGTGGGGTACGGCGGGCCCGCCGGGGCCGCCCCCGCACCGCCCCCGGCCGGCCCCGTCCGCGGCGGCCGCGCCGGACGCGGCGGGGGCCGCTCCGGCACCCGCATACCGGTCATCGCCGCCGTCGGCGTCGGCATCGCCGTCCTCGGTGTCGGCGCGGGCGCCCTGCTCGGCAGCGGGGGCGGCGACGACGACGGCGGCGGCAACCAGACCGTGTCCGCCACCGCGCCCGCGAGCGAGGAGGCCTCCCCCTCACCGTCCGTGGATCCCGTCCGTGAGCAGGCCGTCGAGCTGGACAAGCTGCTGGCCGACAGCGGCGACAGCCGCACCGCCGTGATCAACGCGGTCGCCGACGTGAAGGCCTGCCGCGACCTCGGCCGGGCCGCGAAGGACCTGCGGGACGCGGCCGGGCAGCGCAGCCGGCTGGTGACCGACCTCTCCGCCCTCTCCGTGGACAAGCTGCCGGACCACCAGGCGCTGACCACCGCGCTCACCAAGGCGTGGCAGGCGTCGGCCTCCGCGGACAACCACTACGCGGCCTGGGCGGACCAGGTCGCCGGCAGCAAGGGCAAGTTGTGCAAGAAGGGCCAGGCCCGGTCGACCGGCCAGACCCAGGCCGGCAACCGGGCCAGCGGCACCGCGACCGCGGAGAAGGGCAAGGCGGCCCGGCTGTGGAACGCGATCGCCAAGCAGTACGGCCTGACCGAACGTCAGCCGACCCAGCTGTGACGAGTCCCCGGGGGCACTGAGGCCGCTCAGGCCCCCGAGGAACGGCGGCCGGTCACAGGTCCGCGTGCCGCAGGGTCTTCGTCACATCGGTGAAGCCCTTGCGGGCCGCCACCAGCCGGCCCTTCTCGACCACCTGCAGGGTCACGTGCGCGTTGACGAGCCGGGGGAAACCGACGGCGGCGAGCTCGTCCTGGAACTTCCACCGCAGCGTCGGGGTGAGCCCGCCGGTGGTGACCTCCAGCCCGCCGTCCAGCGCCCCGCTCACGGTGTCGGCGGTCACCTCGCCGTCGCCGAGCGACTCGACGGTCTGCCGGAACACGGTGTAGGCGATCCAGGTGGTCTGCACCCCGGCGTCGGCCGCGTCGATCCGGTTGTCGCCGAACGCCTCCTCCTTGATCACCTTCCTCATCGGGTCCCAGGCGGCGTCGCCGGCCGCCGGGTACCAGCCGGTGACGTACGAGCCCTCGTACGGCCCCGACCCCCCGCCGGACGCGTCGACCGTCGACTGGTCGACGCTGCCCAGCACGGTCGCCGTGCGCACGCCGGAGCGGTCGCCGCGGGCCCGCCGGAAGGAGTCCATGAAGGTGCCCGTGCGATCGCCGAGCGCGGGCACCACGCACCCCTCCTCGCCGGGCTCGGCGGTGGCGCGCTCCAGGGCCCGCCCCACCTGGCTGTCGTACGCGGTGGCGGCCTCCGCGGCGCGCTGGTCGCCCGCGGGGGCGTGCCCGCCCGCCGTCAGGCCGGAATCCAGCAGCGGGGGCAGCTGGTCGCCCACGATGGTGTCGGGCCGGACCAGGGTGACCGGACCGCAGAGGTCGGCGAGGGTGCGGCCGAGGCCGGCCAGCAGCGCCGGCTGCCCGCCGTTGACGGGGTAGGACAGAGGGCTGGTGAACTCGTCGTTGGTGATGCCGTAGCCGCCGATGTACGGGATGCCGGCGGCCTCCAGGGTGGGCAGGAAGGAGTCGGCGTACTGGCTGTAGGAGCCGACGACCGCGACGGCCCTCTCGTCGACCGCGCGCCGGGCGCACCGCGCGGCGGCCACGGTGTCGTTCTGCTCGTTGCAGGTGAGCACGTTCAGCCGGCGGCCGTTGATACCGCCCCGGGAGTTGACCCAGCGGGCGTAGGCCTCGGCGAACGCGGGCATTCCGGGCTTGTTGGTGGCGTCGGTGTCCTCGGGCGCCCACGTCATCACGGTGATGGTGTCGTCCCCGGAGCCCCCCGTGGCACCGGGGACGATCCCGCACCCGGTGGCGAGCGACGCGCACGCCACCAGCACGCCCGTGGTCAGGGCGCCGGCTCTGACGGGCCGGGTGAGGAGGCGGGGGAGGAAGGTGCTGCGGGTCTGTCGCCTGCCGGTCATGCTCCCGCACGATTCCGTCACACGGCCAACCGGGGAGTGACCTTTGTTCAACGGTGGGTGACGTGGAGGTGAATTGCGGGGTCCGCTGTGACCGGTGGGGCACGGAAACGTACGATCGACGACCGTGCAAGGTTCGGAGAACTCTTCCCGTCGCGGCCGTCGCTCCTCCACCATGGGCGGCATGCCACTCAACGACATGCCGTGGTGGCGCTGGCGCAGCAATGTGCGCTCCGCGCTGCACATGCTCTCCGACCCGGGCTTCCAGCGGGACGTCTGGCTGGCGGGCGTGCCCGGCTACGGGGACGTCACCGACGCCGTCTACCGCCTGGTCGAGGACACCTGGCTGGACAACTGGTCCGCCGAGAAGTACGTCGGCACGATCTTCCGTGACTCCCAGGAGGCGGCGCTCGTCGACACCGCGGTGCTGCGCGTGCTGCGGATCATGCACCAGGTCGGTCCGGACGCGCCGGTGATCGCCTACCTCGAGCACGAGGGCTGGCCGGAGGCGGTGCGCGCCGCGCGGGACGCCCACGTGCGGATGGCGACGAGCGACGGCGAGGACCCCGACGCCCCGCCGAGCACCCTTGAGGTGCTGCGCATCGTGACGCGGTCCGCGTAGCGGAACGGCCGGCCGGGCGCCACCTGGCGTGTGGGACCCTTTTCTGCATGAGCGAGCAGTCCACCCGAGCCGCGGCCCCGGCCGACCAGTACGTCCTCACCCTGTCCTGCCCCGACAAGCAGGGCATCGTGCACGCCGTGTCCAGCTACCTGTTCATGACCGGCTGCAACATCGAGGACAGCCAGCAGTTCGGCGACCACGACACGGGACTGTTCTTCATGCGCGTCCACTTCTCGGCGGACGCCCCGGTGACCGTGGAGAAGCTGCGGGCGAGCTTCACGGCGATCGGTGACGCCTTCCACATGGACTGGAAGATCAACCGGGCCGACGAGAAGATGCGCATCCTGCTGATGGTCAGCAGGTTCGGGCACTGCCTGAACGACCTGCTGTTCCGCGCGCGGACCGGTGCGCTGCCGGTGGAGATCGCCGGGGTGGTGTCCAATCACACCGATTTCGCCGAGCTGGTGTCTTCGTACAACATTCCCTTCCACCACATCCCGGTGCCGAAGGACGGCAAGGCGGAGGCCGAGGCCAGGCTGCTGGAGATCGTGCGCGAGGACAGGGTCGAACTCGTCGTCCTCGCCCGCTACATGCAGGTCCTCTCCGACGACCTGTGCAAGCAGCTCTCCGGGCGGATCATCAACATCCACCACTCCTTCCTGCCGAGCTTCAAGGGCGCGAAGCCGTACCACCAGGCGCACGCGCGGGGCGTGAAGCTCATCGGTGCCACCGCGCACTACGTCACCGCCGACCTCGACGAGGGGCCGATCATCGAGCAGGAGGTCGAGCGGGTGGGGCACGACGTCACCCCCGACCAGCTCGTCGCCGTCGGCCGTGACGTGGAGTGCCAGGCGCTGGCGCGGGCGGTGAAGTGGCACGCGGAGCGCAGGATCCTGCTGAACGGCCGCAGGACGGTGGTGTTCGCCTGACGGCTCGGGGCTTCCGTCTTGTCGGCGGCTGCGGGTTCGTGTGGGCCGGTCGCGCAGTTCCCCGCGCCCCTGAGGCAGGTGCGGTGGACGCTTCTTCAGCAGTGCGGGGCTGTTTCGGCCTGTGGCTCCGCATCGCGGGCGGCTGCGGGTTCGTGTGGGCCGGTCGCGCAGTTCCCCGCGCCCCTGAGGCAGGTGCGGTGGACGCTTCTTCAGCAGTGCGGGGCTGTTTCGGCCTGTGGCTCCGCATCGCGGGCGGCTGCGGGTTCGTGTGGGCCTCTCGCGCAGTTCCCCGCGCCCCTGAGGTACGTGCAGTGAACGCACCTCCAGGGGGGCGGGGCTGTTTCGATGTGCGGCTCCGCCGCGTGGGCGCGATCAGCCACCGACTGCCCGCGGCCGCCGACGCACCGCACCCGCCCCACGCGCACCGCGCACCGCGCACTCGCACCCGCCCTACATGCGGCTCAGGCTCGCCGCGGCGAACAGCACGTCCCTGATCGCCTCACGGTCCCCCTCCTGCCCGGCGGCAGCCTCCCGCGGCGGCACGTGCCCCGCGGCCAGTCTGCAGAACTCCGCCCCGTCCAGAGCGACATGGGCCACTTCGTGCTCCGCGGAGCCCTTCGCCGCGGGGGAGTCCAGCGGGATCAGCCACTCCCCGCCCCCGGACCCCTCGATCTCCAGCCGCAGGCTGCGCCCCGGCTCCCCGGCGGCGACCAGACGGCGCTCGACGGGGGAGGCCAGCCCGTGCAGCCGGCGGTGCTCCAGGACGGCGGGGAGCATCCGCGCGGCCAGGTCGACCATGCGGTGCAGATGCCGCCCGGAGGGCGGGTCGTAGGGGTAGTCCACCGCCTCGGCGATGTCCTCCGCGTGTACCCAGCACTCGAAGGCCCGGTCCAGCATCGCGTCGTGCAGCGGCAGTTCGAAGTCGCCGTACGGCACCGTCGTGCGCCCGGACCCGCCGTCCGTGACGGACGCCGTCCGCACGAGGGCGTGGGTCTGCGCCCGCCAGGGCGCCCGGACGGAGCGGCCGGGCGGGAGGCGGGCGGCCCGCCAGTAGGCCTCGGTCCGGTCCGAGGGGGTGGTGGGCCGGGCGGGTGCGGCGTCGCCGAGCGGGTCGTCCAGGCCGAGGGCGACCGCGACCAGCCCGTCGACCGTCAGCAGGTGCGCGATCACCCCCGCGACGGTGGTGCGGCGACTGCTCGCCTCGTCGGCCTCGTACCAGCGCAGCCGCACCGGCGCACGCCACTCGACGTCACCGAAGTCCTGGAGCAGCGCGTCCAGTCGCGCGGCCTCGGCGTCGTAGGCGGCGGCCCACTCCGGTACGGGAACGCGCGGCGGGCGCCGCTCCAGGCAGGAGTCGAGCACGCGGGTGCGCAACCTGGGGTTCAGGTCGAGGCTCTCCGGCCGCTGGAGCAGGCCGACCGCCTCGCGCAGCCGCAGCGCCTCGTCGGCGCAGGGGCCGCAGTCGCCCAGATGCTCCTCCACGGCCTCCGCCTCCGCCGGCGCGCAGGCGGCCAGCGCCCATGCGCCCAGCAGTGACTTCAGGACGTGGTGTTCCAGCACGAGGGGCACAGCGTCCGGCCCGTTCGCGGGGCGCGTGCCGACGGCCGCCGGCCCGTGCCGGTCCCCGGCGTTCCCGTCGTACGGCTCGCGGGGGTGCCCGGTCACGCGGCACCCCCGATTCCGGGCGGGGCGTCCGGGGCCCCGGTGTCGTGGGCGGTGGCCAGCAGTTGCAGGCCGAGGCGGAGCCGACGGCGGGCCTCTTCGTCGGTGACGCCCAGGTCGAGGGCGGTCTGGCGGTAGTCCCGGCGTTCGAAGTAGGCCAGCTCCAGGGCGGCCCGCAGGGGCGTCGGCATGGACTGCACGATGTAGTCGGCGCGGGCGGCGACCGAGGCGTGCCGCACCTTGCGCTCCAGGTCCTCCGTGGTGCCGGGGCCGCCCCGGGCGAGCGCCGCCGTCCCGGTGGTGCGCAGCCGCTGCACGGCCAGCCGGCTGGTCAGCGCGGCGAGCCAGCTGCGCAGGGGTCCCTGCCTAGGGTCGTAGGAGTCCGGGTGCTCCCAGAGATGGGCGAAGACGTCACGGGTGATGCCGTCGGCCGTGTGCTCGTCCCCGACGACGCGGTGGGCGAGGCCGTGGACGAGGGAGGCGAACCGGTCGTAGAGCTCACCGAGGGCGGCCGCCTCGCCGCGCGCGAGCCGTTGCTGCATCGTGCGGTCCCAGCGGGGCGGTACGTCCCTCTTCGGCATGCGGCCCCTCACCCCCTGTTCCTCCCGCGGGACCCCGGGCCGGTCGGTGCCCGGGGCCGGCGTGCGGCCGGCGACCCCATGAATGTAGTCGGCACGAACGAGGGCGCACGCCCCTTTGCGGCATTGTGCGCCCCCGGGGGAGCCGCAGGTGGTAAAGGGCCTCCGGGGCACGTCAGTTGTTCCTCGGGCCAACGCCTACCCCTCCTCGGGTCGTTCGGAACCGATCGAATCGGATCGAAGACGACTAAAACAAGCCCTTTCTGATCGACACCCGTTTTTAGGGCCGCGTTTCAGGGAACGGCCGGTGGGCAGCCGCGCTGCAAGGAAGCGTAGGCATTGCTTCCGTTTCGGCGAGCGAGGGGCGTGGTGGTGACCTTCCAAGTGACCGATCGGGAGCACGGCGACTGGGCCGTGCTCCAGGTGTCGGGCGAGCTCGACCTGATGACGTCCCCGGTGCTGCGCCAGCGGGTGCACGACGTGGTGGCCGAGGGCCGGCACAGCCTCGTCCTCGACCTCTCCGACGTGTGGTTCTGCGACTCGAGCGGGGTGGGCGTGCTCATCGCCTCGCGCCGGCTGCTGCGCTCCTGCCAGGGCAGCCTGCGGCTGATCCTCCCCGCGCGGGGGGCCGCCGACGGCAGCCACGTCAACAAGGTGCTCGGTGCCCTCGGCGTCCGCCGCCTCTTCGAGATCCACCCGGACGTCCCGTCCGCCCTCGACGAGGACTCCCGTCCGCTGTCCGCCTGAGCCGCCCGGCCGGACGGCGGACGCGGTGCGACCGCTCGCGTGTCACACGCTTGTCCCGTTGTTCCCCCGGTCTTGGTCCGGGCGCCGCTTTCGGGCTCCCCGGCGGCCCTTCACCACGTACGCTCCCTGCGAGACGTCCCCACCGACCTAAGGCGGCCTGAAAGAGACATGGTCACCAGCGAGTACGAGCGCAGGATCGCGGCACGGTTCGCCACCTTCGACCAGGACGGCAACGGCTACATCGACCGCGAGGACTTCAACGGAGCGGCCAAGGCGCTGCTCGCCGAGTTCGGCACCGCCGCGCGCTCCGACCGGGGCCAGGCCCTGTACGTCGGCGCCGAGGCGTTCTGGCAGGGCATGGCGGGGATCGCGGACCGGGACGGCGACCAGCGCATCACGCGCGAGGAGTTCGTGAACGGCGCCGTCAAGCGGCTGCGGGACAACCCGGAGCGCTTCGCCGAGATCGCCCGTCCCTTCCTGCACGCGGCGCTCGCCGTCGCCGACACCTCGGGAGACGGCGCGGTCGGCGTCGAGAGCACCGCTCGGATGCTGAAGGTCCTCGGCGTCGCCGGGGACTTGGCCGGTACGGTCGCCGCCGCGCTGGACACGGACGGCGACGGCAGGATCGGCGAGGAGGAGGTCGTCCGGGCCTTCGCCCGCTATTTCACCGTGCCCGAGTGACGCGCCCCGCGCGGATGTCGCGGATCGTGGCATTCCCCGTGATCACGGAGCGTTGATACGGGCTTGTGCCCTCCGCGCGACTCGTCACGGCCCGGAGTCGGATGTCCGCTCCGGTACCTTGTGTGGGATGCGAGTCGTTGTGAGCACGCACCGCGCCGGAGTCGCCCCCGAGGCGACTCCGTCTCCGCTGGTGCCTGCGGTCGCTCGCCGGGTGTCCGGGCCGTCGTCCGCCGCCTGTTCGACGTCCCGTGGCGAGCGTCGCACAGTATGCCGCACGGGTACTCCTTCGCGCTGGAATATGCCCGAAGCGCTTGTTGGCGTGACTGTACGTCAACCATGCTGTCCCACACGGGATTCACGTTCCGTGACTCCCGTCCAGTCCATTGTTCTGGGCATGCAGAAAGTGGCTACGATCGTGGCCCTCGTGAGGCGCGAGTCCAAGTGTCCGCCGGTTCGGATGGTGTGAGCGGTGCAGGTGCTTCAAGTGCAGCTGGAGATCCGGCCCGACCCCGCTGAGGTGGGACGGGCCCGGCGGTGGGCCCGCTCACGCCTGGCAGGGGCCGGCATAGGAGTCGACGAACCCCTGGCCGAGACGCTGATCCTGCTCGTCTCGGAGCTCGTCACCAACGCCGTGGTGCACACCGGCCGTCCCGCCGTGCTGCGGCTGTCCCTGCCGGGCGCGGGGGCGGCCGAGGATGCCATCGTCCGCCTGGAGGTGGCCGACCGCAGCGACCGGGCGCCGGTGCCCCGCTGTGTGGACGGCGAGTCGACCGGCGGGCGCGGGCTCGCCCTCGTGGACGGCCTGGCCGACCGCTGGGGCTGGAGCGCCGAGGCTGCCGGCAAGCGCATCTGGTGCGAACTGGACCGCTGCGCGGGGGAGTCCGAGGCCGCTCCGGTCTGCGGCGGGGGCGCCGCTGCCTACGACGGGCTGGCGTACGAAGCCGTGTGAGAACACACGGGGCACGGGTGCACGGTGGGCCGGCCGCACGGGGCGGCGTGTGAACCGGTGCGCCGGGTGTGCTTCCGTGCGCGGTGTGCACGAACAGGGCATATGCCGCATACCCCACCGCCTCACCCGAACCGGTGTTGACGCGCCGTGACGGTGTGATCACGCTGTTCGTCAGCGATTCGCCGCGAGGGGACGGCGAGGGCCCGACGACGGGAGCCCTCGACGAGTGTGGGTCGTGATTCGGCGTCGGATCCTCCAGGGCCGAGGGGAAGCGGGCGGGAGCGCCGAGCCGAAGAGCGGTGCGGCGCTGCCGTGCTCGGGGCGCACAGCGCCGCGCCGCCGCCGACGGCAGGAGTGCCTCGACTGTCCACAGGCTGTGGACAGTCTTCCGCTCATCTCACGGCCGACGCGGCGACCGGTGCGTCCTGCCGTCCGCCGGCCGCCCGGAAGGTGCGCCGGTACGCCGTCGGCGTGACCCCCAGTGCGGCCTGGAGGTGCTGCCGCATCGACTGCGCCGTGCCGAAACCGGCGTCCCGCGCCACCTGGTCCACGGACAGATCGGTGGACTCCAGCAGATGCCGGGCCCGCTCCACCCGCTGCTGGGTCAGCCACTGCCCCGGGCTGATGCCGACCTCCTCCCGGAAGCGGCGGGTGAAGGTGCGTACCGACATCGCCTCCCGCGCGGCCATGTCCCGCAGCTGGAGGGGCGCGTGCAGCCTGCTCAGGGCCCACGCGCGGGCGCCGCTCGTGGACGCCTGCTGCGGGTCGGGCACCGGCCGCTGGATGTACTGGGCCTGGCCGCCGTCGCGGTGCGGCGGTACGACCGTGCGCCGGGCCACGTCGTTGGCCACGGCGGCCCCGTGGTCGCGCCGCACCATGTGCAGGCACAGGTCGATGCCGGCCGCGACACCCGCCGAGGTCAGGATGTCGCCGTCGTCGATGAACAGCACGTCGGGGTCGACCTCGACCCGCGGGAAGAGCCGCTGGAGCCGCTCGGCGTCCGCCCAGTGCGTGGTCGCGCGGCGCCCGTCGAGATGCCCCGCGGCGGCGAGGACGTAGACGCCGGTGCAGATGGACGCGATGCGGGTGCCGGGCCGGATCAGGGCGAGTGCGGCCGCCAGTTCGCCGGTCAGCTCACCGTGCTCGTAGACCGGGCCGAGTTCGTAGGAGGCCGGGATGATCACCGTGTCCGCGGTGGCCAGGGCCCCGGGGCCGTGGGCGACGTGGATCGCGAAGTCGGCATCGGTCTCGACCGGCCCGGGCGGCCGGACGGAGCAGGTGACGACCTCGTACAGCCGCCGTCCCCGCCCGTCGCGCGGGCTGCCGAAGATGCGGTGCGGGATGCCCATCTCGAAGGGCAGCAGCCCGTCGAGGGCGAGCACGACGACCCGGTGGCGGCGGACGTCGGTGGACGGGTGCGCAAGGGTGGCCGGATCCATGGCCCGATCCTAACGAATGCTGTCCTCCGGGCCACTGGATGCGGAGGTACCCGCCCCCGGAAGCTCTATGGCGTGACCCAGACAAGCGAGACAGCCGCCGTCGTGGAGCGGCCCGCGGGCGGCCGCGGACCCGCCCGCACCCGCGTCCACCGGGCGTGGTTCGTCGCCGCCGTCACCTTCGTGACGATCATCGGCGCCGCCGCGTTCCGTTCCGTGCCGGGCCTGTTCATCGACCCGCTGCACGACGAGTACGGCTGGTCGCGCGGGACCATCGGCGCCGCGGTCTCCGTGAACCTCGCGCTGTACGGCCTCACCGCGCCGTTCGCGGCGGCACTGATGGACCGCTACGGCATCCGCCGTGTGGTCGCGGTCGCCCTCACCGTGATCGCGCTCGGCTCGGGACTGACGGTCTGGATGACCGCGGCCTGGCAGCTGATGCTGTGCTGGGGTCTGCTCGTCGGCCTCGGTTCCGGCTCCATGGCGCTGGCCTTCGCCGCGACCGTCACCAACCGCTGGTTCACCGAGCGCCGGGGCCTGGTCAGCGGCATCCTCACCGCCGCGTCCGCCTCGGGGCAGCTGATCTTCCTGCCCGTGCTGTCCTGGATCGTCGACCGGTACGACTGGCGGCCGGCCGCCGTCACGGTGGCGCTCGCCGCCCTCGCGGTGGTGCCGTTCGTCTGGCTGCTGCTGCGCGACCACCCGGCCGACGTGGGGCAGAAGCCCTACGGGGCGAAGGAGTTCGTGCCCAAGCCCGCGCCCGTGCCGGGGGCGGCCCGGCGGGCGGTGACCGTGCTGTTCTCGGCGGTACGGACCGGGCCCTTCTGGCTGCTCGCCGGTACGTTCGCGATCTGCGGCGCCTCGACGAACGGGCTGATCCAGACGCACTTCGTGCCGGCCTCCCACGACCACGGCATGCCGATCACGACCGCGGCGTCGCTGCTGGCCGTCATCGGGGTGTTCGACGTCGTCGGGACGGTGGCGTCCGGGTGGTTCACCGACCGGTTCGACTCGCGGCGGCTGCTCGCCGTGTACTACGCGCTGCGCGGGGTGTCGCTGCTGTTCCTGCCGATGCTGCTGGCGCCGGGCGTGCATCCGCCGATGATCTTCTTCATCGTGTTCTACGGGCTCGACTGGGTGGCCACGGTGCCGCCGACGCTGGCGCTGTGCCGCGAGCACTACGGGGACGACAGCCCGATCGTGTTCGGGTGGGTGCTCGCCTCCCACCAGGTGGGGGCGGCTGTCGTCGCCTTCGTGGGGGGCGTGGCCCGGGACGCGTTCGGGTCGTACGACGTGGTCTGGATCGCGTCGGGGGCGCTGTGCGCGGCGGCGGCGCTGATGGCGCTGGTGATCCGGCGCCCGGCCGCCACGGTGGCGGCGGTTGCGTGAGGTCCCCTGCACGGGGCCGGGCCGGGGGCGTGGCGCAACCCGGCGCCTGCGGGGTGCCGCTGCGCCCACCCGTGCCGCCCCAGCGGCACGACTGCCCGCAGCCGGGTCTGCGGGCTACCCGGTGGGGAGGCGGGATGCCCTCGTCGTGCGGGAGACCGCCTTCGCTATGCGCGGCGCGTCCAGGGCCAGTTCGCGGAGGGTGCCGCTGATCGGGTTGGTGTAGCCGGTGAAGTGCAGGCCGGGGGCGCCCGGCGCGGTGCGGGGGCCGTGGACCACGGGTCTGCCGTGGTCGTCCAGCACGCCGAGGTCACCGACCAGCGTCTCCAGGCCCCGCGCGTACCCGGTGGCCGCGATGACCGCGTCCGGGGCGATGCGGTCCCCGTCGGCCAGGACGACCCGGTCCTCCTCGAACCCCTCCACCGCCGCCACGATCTCCACCCTCCCCTCGCGCACGGCGTCGATCAGGCCGACGTCCTGCACGGGGATGGCGCCCTGACGCACCCGGCTGTACAGACCGGACGCGGGGCGGGGCAGGCCCCGGTCGGACAGGTCGGGCAGGGCCAGCCGGGCCTGGACGCGGCACAGCCGGTCGACGAGGCCGACCGGCAGCCGGCGGACCAGGACGCCCGAGTACTGCGCGGGCCAGCCCGCGGTCGAGCGGCGCACGATGTGGGGCGGGGTGCGCACCGCCAGCCGCACCCGGGAGGCGCCCCCCTCCATCAGGTCCACGGCGATCTCGGCGCCCGTGTTGCCGACGCCCACGACGAGCACGTCCCGGCCGGCGTAGGGCTTCGGGTCGCGGTACGCGCGGGCGTGCAGGAACTCGCCCGTGTAGGTGTCCCGCCCGGGCCAGTCGGGGACGCGCGGGGTGTGGTTGCAGCCCGTGGCGACGACGACCGCCGCCCCCGTCAGCTCGCGGCCGCCGGTGGCGTGCAGCACCCAGCCCGTGCCGTCGGGGGTGCGTTCGATCCGGGAGACCTCGACACCGGTGACGATCTCCAGACGGTGGTGCTCGGCGTACTTCTCCAGGTACCGGACCACGTCGTCCCGGGCCGGCCACCGCCCGAACCGGCGCGGCATCGGCAGCCCCGGCAGGGCGGACAGCCGCCGGGTGGTGTGCAGGCGCAGCCGGTCGTAGTGGCGCCGCCAGGAGTCGCCCACGTGGTCGGACCGCTCCAGGACGACGGCCCGTATCCCCCGGGCACGCAGGGCGTACGCGACGGAGAGTCCGCCCGGTCCGCCGCCGACGACGTAGACGGGGCGGTCCGCCGGGTTGGGCGCGGAGGGCCGCGCGGTGGGGGAGGAGTCGGTCATGAGCGCGAGCGTAATCCCGCACCTGCTTGATGGGTCTCGGTCAAGACCGGAATTGGTTGCGGATCGATCACATCGCTCCACCGGTTCCCCGGGTTTGAATGGAACCCATGGCCTCCGCACGCAAGCGCACCCGATTCCACCCGCGGCCCGAACTCGACGGCCACGGCCTGCACCTGGGCCCCTGGGACCCGGCGTCGCCCGCCGACGTCGACGTGTGGCTGCGCGGCACCACGGACCCGGAGTTCCGGCGCTGGAACACCCCGCTCCGGCCGGTCGCCGACCGGGCCGGGGCCCGGGAGACACTGCGCGTCCGGGCGGAGCAGGCCGCGGACGGCGGTGCCGCCTCCTTCCGGATCGCGGACGCGGACACCGGTACGGTGCTCGGCCACATCGCCGTCAACGAGATCCGTCCCGTGCTGCGCGTCGGCCGCGTCGGCTACTGGGTGCTCCCCGAGGCCCGCGGCCGGGGCGTGGCCACCCGCGCGCTGCTGCTCGCCGCGCACTGGGCGTTCACCGAACTCGGCCTGCACCGGCTGGAGCTGGACCACGCCGTGGGACACGAGGCGTCCTGCCGGGTCGCCGAGCGGTGCGGGTTCCGCTACGAGGGGACGATGCGCGGGGCGGTCTTCGCGGCGGACCGGCACGACGCCTTCCGCGACGCCCACCTGCACGCCCGTCTCGCCACCGACCCCGCACCGGGCCCTCCGGCGGCTACGGCCACAGCAACTCCCTGACCCACCCGCCGTCGGCCCGCCGGTAGCGCAGCCGTACGTGCCGCCGCCGGTCGTCGCCCTGGAAGAACTCCACCTCGTCCGGCCGCAGGCGGTACAGCGTCCAGGACGGCACCGGCGTCCCCGGCTCCCGCCGCGCCCGCTCCCAGGCGCCGTCCGAGGCCCGGGTCAGCTCCTCCACCGAGCCGAGGACCTCGCTCTGCCTGCCGGTCAGGGCGGCGGCCAGCGCCCCCGTGGAACGGGCGTGCAGATCCGCCTGCGCCTCCTCGGCCGTCGCGGTCCCGACGGGCCCGCGCACCCGTACCTGGCGGCCCAGCACGGGCCAGTAGAAGGCGAGCGCGGCATACGGGCGGCCGGCGAGCTGGCCGCCCTTGCGGCTGTGCGCATGGGTGGCGAAGGACCAGCCGTCGTCGTCCGCGCCGTGCAGCGTCACGATCCGCACGTCCGGCAGGCCCTCGGCGTCCGCCGTGGCCAGCGACATGGAGTGCGGCTCGGCCTGTCCGGCCGCCGCCGCCTCCGCCAGCCACCGCGTGAACAGCGGCAGTGGCCCGTCGGGTGCGGCGTCCGGGTCGAGCGGTCGCAGGTCGGTGACCGCCGGGTCCCACACCCGCAGGGACCGCAGCAGCTCGTGCATATCGGGTTCCATGCCCCGATTGTCGGGTGTCCGGCCCGCTCAGACCGACCCGAGGTCGGAGGAGACCCACCGTTCGGGCCGCATCCGCACGACGACCTGCTCACCGTGGGCCTTCCAGGCGAAGTCGACGTATCCCTCGACCTTGCCGGCCGGGAGGTAGCGGGCGGAGATCTCCCGCAGCAGCTCGATCGTGGCGGGGGCGGTGCCGACGACCGGGCCCTCGACGGAGACGTAGCGGATGGTGGGCTCGACGCGGTCCACCATGAGCGAGAACCGCCCCGCCGCCCCGATCAGCCGGTTCTTGCGCGAGTCGAGACCGGTCATGATCCACAGGTCGCCGCCGGGCGCGTACTGGTACCAGATCGGCACGGTGAGCGGGGCACGGCCGTCCTCGGCGTCGACCGAGAGTGCGGCGACGTGCGGCTCGGCCAGGAACTGTTCACGCTCCGCGCGGGTCAGGGCCATGTCGGTGTCCTCCTGCGGCTGCTGCGTCGGGTGCCCACGGCCGGGGCATTCCGGCGTGGGGACGGACTCGAAGGGGTACGGCGCCGACCGCGCGCCGGTGTGTCCTCCGCGCTGTCCACCCTCGGGTACCGCCCCGCACCACGCGACAGGCGGCGGTCCACCGGAGTGGCCCGCCGCCTGGCTGACAGGACGTGGAGATCGCGTGGGAGAGGGGGGTGCCGCCGGGCGGCTACTTCGTCGGCTTCCTGCCGGTGACCCCCAGGTGCACCAGCAGAGCCAGGTTGGGTTTGAGCTCCGCCTGCTTCACGCCCCAGGAGGAGAAACCTTTCTGGTGCGAGGCCGCGGCCGCGAGCATGGCGACCAGGGAGCCCGCGATCGCACCGGGGTTCACGTCCTTGTCGATCCGCCCCTTGGACTGCAGCTCGGCGACGGAGGCCGCCAGCGAGGTGTTGACCGAGTTCAGGACCTTCATGCGGATCTTGTAGAAGCGCTTGTCGCCCTCGGCGGCGCCGAGGTCCACGACCCGCAGGATCGCGTCGTGCTGCCGCCAGAACTCCAGGAAACCGTCGACGAGTTCCTGAGCCGTCTGCCAGCCGGCCCGCCCCGCCCAGGAACGGCCCTCCACCAGCGCGGTCAACCCGCCGCTCTCGGAAGCCATTTCCTCGGCCAGCTCCAGGACCGCGCCCTCGACGTCCGGGAAGTACTGGTAGAAGGTGGCCGGAGAAGTCCCCGCGCGGCGGGCGACGTCGATGACTTTGACGTCCCGGTAGGGCGAGGAGCTGAGCATCTCGCTGAGGCAGTCGAGCAGCTTCTGCCGGGTCGCCTGCCCACGCCGGCCGGCCACGCGGCCGTCGACGGTACGCACTTGTCCTGTCATGCCGTCAGCTTACCGACGGGTGATACGAGCGCGATTCGGCCGACTGCAAATGGGGTGCTCGGCTGCCCGCACACTGGTGTGCCTGGTCTGCGCGGTGCGGGCCGCGCCGCTAGTTTGGCGGCATGGCCGAAAACAGGGCATCGGAATACACGGAGGGCACGCCGTGCTGGGTGGACGCGCAGCTCCCCGACGTGGCGGCGGGCAAGCGGTTCTACGGTGAGCTCTTCGGCTGGACCTTCGAGGACCAGCCCCAGGGGACCGTCCGGGCGCTGAAGGACGGGGCGCCCGTGGCCTCCCTCGCCCACAAGCCGGACGGCCGGCTGCCGACCGTGTGGACGGTGTCCTTCGCCACCCCGGACGCCGGGGCGCTGTGCGCGCGGATCCGCGCGGGCGGCGGCCAGGTCGTCTCCCCGCCGCTGCCCTTCGGCGACCTGGGCTCCACGGCGCTCGTCACCGACCCGGAGGGGGCCGTGTTCGCCCTCTGGCAGGGAGCGCGGACCCCCGGCTTCGGCCGCCGCCACGAGCCGGGCACCTTCGCCTGGGTGCAGCTGTACACGCGGGACACCGAGACCGCGAACACCTTCTACGGCGACCTCTTCCGCGACGCCCTGTTCGGTCCGGACGCCGACCCGGACTTCGGCCGCTCGCCGGTCACCGACGTCTTCGCCGCCGAGATGCCGCCGCACTTCCTCGTCCACTTCGCCGCGGAGGACCTGCCGGCCGGCCTGGCGCAGGTGGCCCGGCTCGGGGGCCGGGTCCAGGTCCCGGCCTTCGAGACGTCCTACGGCACGGCTGCCGTGGTCACCGACGATCAGGGGGCGTCCTTCGCGCTGCTGCGCCGCTGAGCCGTTTCCGCCCGCCATGTCATATGTCAACCCGGACACCCGATTTGTCGGCCGGTTCGCCACCGGGGGTCCTGACAGGAAGAATCGGGGTGCGTGCCGCCACGGCGGGGCGGTGGTGAGACGCTGCACTACGGTCGCGGGCACAGGTGGTGGCGCGACGCGTACGGGGAGGTGGCAGGCAAGTGGTGGATCAGCTGACGCAGCACGATCCGCGGCGTATCGGGCCGTTCGAGGTGCTGGGACGGCTGGGAGCCGGCGGCATGGGGCTGGTCTATCTCGCGCGCTCGGCGTCCGGCCGGCGGGTGGCGATCAAGACGGTCAGGACCGAACTGGCCGAGGACCAGCTGTTCCGCGTCCGCTTCACGCGTGAGGTGGAGGCGGCCCGCGCCGTCTCCGGCTTCTACACGGCGGCCGTCGTGGACGCCGATCCGCGCGCCGCCGTGCCGTGGCTGGCCACCGCGTACGTCCCCGCACCCTCCCTCGAGGAGATAGTGAACGAGTGCGGGCCCCTCCCGGCCCAGGCGGTGCGGTGGCTCGCGGCGGGCGTCGCGGAGGCGCTCCAGTCGATCCACGGGGCCGGACTCGTCCACCGCGACCTCAAGCCCTCCAACGTCCTCGTCGTCGAGGACGGCCCCCGGGTGATCGACTTCGGTATCGCCTCCGGCGTCTCGAACACCCGCCTGACGATGACGAACGTCGCCGTCGGCACCCCCGCCTACATGTCCCCGGAGCAGGCCAAGGACTCGCGCAGCGTCACCGGCGCCAGCGACGTCTTCTCGCTCGGCTCGATGCTCGTCTTCGCCGCCACCGGCCACCCGCCCTTCCACGGCGCCAACCCCGTCGAGACCGTGTTCATGCTGCTCCGGGAGGGTCCGGACCTCGACGGCCTCCCGGACGAACTGCGTCCGCTCATCGAGGCCTGCATGCAGATGGAGGCCACGGCCCGGCCCAACCCCGCCGACCTCCAGGCCCAGCTCGCCCCGCACCTGTTCGGTTCCGGATCCGACGACAGCGGTACGGCGTCGGCGTGGCTGCCCGAGCGGGCGGTGAGCCTGATCGAGACGCGCCGCGGCGGCCGTCCGGCGGCC
>NZ_JFCB01000004.1 GCF_000725125.1 Streptomyces toyocaensis | reverse complement strand
GCACCTCGTCCAACGGGGTCCGCAGGTCTTCGAGTTCGGTGTCCCCCAGCCAGTGGTGGGTGTCCGCGACGCGGACGCAGGCGGCAGCGAGCGTGCCGTAGATCCCGGCCGTCGGGGTGGGTTCGGCGGCCGACCGGGCCAGGGACAGGCAGTCGGAGATGCCGCGCACGAGGTCGGCGTTGCCGACCCGGGCCAGCGGCCCCTCGCCGGCGGGCCGGCCCGCGGCGTGGGTGTCGGAGACGTAGGGGGTGTCCCACAGCCGCACGGGGTGGACGCGGGCGGGCTCGTCGCCCTCGGGGCGCAGCAGGGCGAGGTGTCCGTCGTCGAACAGGGCCCAGCCGTGGCACGCCATCGGGGTGGCGACCGCCTCGCGGATCTGGTTGTACGACAGCAGCAGGCCGCGCCCGCGCCCGGGCGCGTGGAAGGCGTAGAGCACGTCCTCGCCGTGGGGCGAGCGCACCTCGCGTTCGAACTCCATCCCCGTGGTGTCGAGTTCGTACGTCTTGTGGGTGCCCGCGGCGAGGCAGTAGCCGCCGGGGAAGACGATGCCCTGGTCCTCGGGCAGCCGGCGGGCGCCCTGCCCGATGCCGTCGAGGCGGACGACGGTGCGGGCGAGGGTGTGGAAGACCAGGTAGCGGTGTGCGGTCTCCTTGTAGGGCAGGATCCGCAGCAGGACCAGGGGGCCGACGCGGGCGTGGGCGACGTCCGCGTCGGCGAGGGACTGCAGGGGCTCGTCGACCGGTTCGGTGTGGATGCCGTCGGGAGTGGTGGTGTCGTTCTCGGTCTTGACGGTGAGGGTGCCGCCGAGGGTGTCGACGAAGACCTCGCCCTGGACGGAGACGTGCGGGTGGCGGCCGAGGACGTGGTCCTCACGGGTGGTGGACGTCCAGTCGACAGCAGCGGGCGGGGTGAGCGCGTGGTCGCGGTCGCCGCGCGCGTCGAGGAACGCGGCGCGGCCGTCCTCGGTGACCGACCAGCGCAGGACACGGATGTCGCCGGCCTTCTCGCCGGTCTGGAAGACGGCGAGCAGCTTGCCGTCGAAACGGCGCAGCCTCAGCAGGCGGGCCTGCCGGTAGTAGCGGTGCAGGGCGGCGAACTCGCGCACGAAGCCGGGGTCGTCGAGGAGTCCCGGCACGGCGTCGTCGGGCAGCCGGTTCAGGTCGCGGTCGTGCGGGGCGAGGACGTCGCCGACGGCGGTGTCCCGGTCGGGGCGGGGCCGGGCCTCGTAGCCGAAGAGCAGCACGTCGCCCACGGCGACGATGTCGCGGGGCACGCAGGGGCGGTCGGTGTGCAGTCGCCCGGTGCCGGTGGGACGCAGCTCCGGGGCGCCGAACTCCTCGGCGCGGCGCCGGTTCAGCGCGTCGGCGCGGCGGGCCAGTTCGGCGGCCTGCGCGGTGAGGCGGTCCCGCAGGACCTGGTAGGCGCCGCCGTCCACGGCCTCGCGGCCGTCGAGGGCGCCGTCCGTGTCCGGGGTCCCGGGCCGGGCCGGGAGGGTGGGCTCGTGGGTGGCGGTGGTCATGGCTGCCTCTCGGGAAGGAAGCGGCCGGGAGCCGCCGTCCCCTGTGCGGCGGCTCCCGGCCGGGTGGTGGTCAGGCCCTGGCGCGGCCGTTCGGTCCGGCCAGCGGTGTGTCCGAGAGGCCCAGCTCACCCGCTTTCGCGATCAGTTGCTCGAACCGACCGGTGTTCTCCCCGCCCTGCTGCATCAGGCGCATCAGCAGCGCGGAGACCGTGAGGTTCTGCACGTCGGCCGTGGAGACGGAGCCCAGGACGCGGCTCAGGTCGTCGGTGAAGCTCGCCGAGCCGTCCAGCCAGGGCCCGGCGAGGGCCTGCGCCGTCTCGGAGTTCTGGACGAAGCCGTCCACGCTCCTGCCGAGCGCGATCGAGGACATGAGACGGTCGAAGAACACCGACTCCCCGCCGACGATGCTGATGTCCGCGTTCTCCAGTCCGGTGGCGAGGACGGTGGCCTGCGCCTCGGCGACCTGCCGCTGGACGTCGAGTCCGGCGAGCCGGACGTCCTTCTCGGCCTCCAGCCGCAGCCGGTACTCCTCGTGACCGCGGGACGCCTCGTCGAGGGCGGCCATCGCCGCCGCCTTCTCGGTGAGTCCGGCCGCCTCCGCGCGGAGCCTGCCCCCGATGGCCTCGGCGTCGGCGAGGGCCTTGGCCCGCGCGCCCTCGGCCTCCGCACGCATCCGGGCCTCGGCGGCGCCGGCCTCGGCGCGGCCCGCCTTCTCGATGACCTCTGCCTCCTTGTCGCGGACCTGTACGGCGGCGAGTCCCTCGGCAGCGGACTCCGCCTGGACCGCCTCGGCCAGCCGCAGCTTGGCCCGTGCGTCGAGGTCGGCGGTCTTCAACCGGGCTTCGGCGAGGGTAAGTTCCTCGGCGGCGCGGTGTGTGGCGGCCTGCTCGGCGGCCTCGGCGGCCTTGATGTCCTTGACCAGCTTCTCCTGCGCCTCGGCCTCGGCCGCGATGATCACGGCCTGGCGGTGCCGCTCTGCCTCCTCGACCGCGCGGAGCTTCAGGATCGACTCCTCCTGCTCGGCGACGGTACGGTCCACCGCGACCCGCTCCCGGACGACCTCGGCGATCTCCCGCTTCTCCGCCTCGACCTCCTTGTCGGCGGCGATCCTCGTCAGCTGGGTCTCCCGCTCACGGGCGATGACCTCGAGCAGGCGGTCCTTCTCGATGCGCTCGCTCTCCACGGCGATGACCCGCTCGCGGTTCTTGGCGGCGACGGCGACCTCGCGGGCCTGGTTCTCGCGCTGCACGCCGAGCTGTTCCTCGGTGCGCAGGAAGGCGCTCTGGGCCCGCAGCCGCTCCTCCTCCACCACCCGCGCGGTCTCGGCCTCCTCGCGGGCCCGCACGGTCTCGATCTCCCGCCTCTGCTTGATCTCGGCGTCGGCCTGCCGGCGTTCGAGTTCCAGGATCGCCTCGCGCGCGTCGACGTCCTGCCGGGTGATCTCCTTCTGCTCGCTCCGCTGGGCCTCGTTGGTGCGGACGTGCTCCACGGCCGTCAGCTCGGTGATCTTGCGGATGCCCTGCGCGTCGAGCACGTTGCCCGGGTCGAGCTGGGTCAGCGGCGTCTGCTCCAGGTAGTCGATCGCCGCGTCCTCGAGGTGATAGCCGTTCAGGTCGACACCGATGACCTCGATGATCCGGTACCGCAGTTCCTCGCGCTTGGTGTAGAGGTCGGTGAAGTCCATCTGCTTGCCGACGGTCTTCAGCGCCTCGGAGAACTTCGCGTGGAACAGCTCCTGGAGGGTGTCGCGGTCGCTGGCCCGCGCGGTGCCGACGGCCTGGGCGACCTTGATGACGTCGTCGACGGTCTTGCTGACCTTGACGAAGAAGGTGATGCGGATGTCCGCGCGGATGTTGTCCCGGCAGATCAGTCCCTCCTTGCCTGCCCGGGTGATCTCGATCGTCTTCACCGAGATGTCCATCACCTCGGCCTTGTGCAGCACCGGCAGCACGACCGACCCGGTGAACGTCACGTCGACCTTGCGGGTCCTGGAGACGATCAGTGCCTTGCCCTGCTCCACCTTCCGGAACAGCTTGGAGACGACGAGCAGGCCGATGAGCACGAACAGCAGGGCGACGCCGGCGAGTACGGCGATGCCCACGGTGGCGGCGTCCATGGGACACGTCCTTCTGGGCTGAGAAATGAGCAGAAGTCGGGCGGAGTGGTGCCTGGTCACCGAGGCGGGTGAATGTCCGGTGGAGGGGGAGACGGTTCAGGCGGTGCCGCGGTTCTGCGGCGGGCACGGACGGCCGGCGTCCGCTGCCCGGCGCGCCGCACGCGACCCGCCCTCCACGAACCGAGGGGCGTGCAGGTCCGCGGCGGGCTTCACATGCATGTGCGTCCCCGCCCCTCCCCGTTCACCACGCGATGCCCTCGGGCAGCGCTGCTCCCCTCCGGTCCCGGCGCGGGACACCTGCCGGTGTCCGGCACCGGAACCGTCCGCGGTGCTCCCCGCGGCCATGATGCCCGGCGGGCGTGCGGGCGCGCATTGCCGGTTTCCGGCAAGGTTCACTAGGGTCTGCGTGCCGACGCGTCCACACGAGGGCGCCAGGAACGCGTCATGATCCGAGGGGGCGATCTGATGGATCGGGAGATTCCGGAGCAGTATCTGGACGGCTGCGCCGAGATACTGGCCGAGGTGGCGGCGACGGGCAGACGCCTCACCCGGGACGAGATCGCCTCGCGGCGGGTTCTGGGGGAACGGGCCGCGGAGGCCGGTTTCGGGCTGAGGTCCCTCGTCAGCGCACACCTGAGCGCCGCCCGCGGGGCGTGGCCGCGCGGCGCCGCCTCGGCGGACGGCGCGCTCGCTGCCGTCCAGCAGGTCGTGGACGCGTTCGCCGAGGGCTACGAGCGGGCACAGCGCATGGCGGTGCGTCAGGAGGAGGCCGCACGACGGGAGTTCATCGACGACCTGCTCTACGGCCGCAGCGACCTGGGCCGGCTCGCCGAGCGCGCCGAGCGTTTCGGTCTGCGGCTGTCCCACGAGCACGCGGTGGCCGTCGCGCGGGGGCCGGTCGCCTACGAGGAGGGCGATCCGGTGCCGCGGCAGGTGGAGCGCGCTCTCCTGTCCCGATTCGGTGACCGCAGCATCCTGCTCACCACCAAGGACGGCCGGCTGCTGTGCGTCGCGCCGGGGCACCAGTCCGAGGTGCTCACCCACTTCGCCAAGCAGGCGCACGCCGCCACCGACGGCGGCCAGGTCGCCGTGGGCCGCCCGCAGCCCGGCCCCGGCGGGGTCGTCCAGTCGTACGAGGAGGCCCTGAGCTCCCTGGAGATCGCCGAGCGGCTGGGGCTGGACGACCCGGTGCTGCGCGCCGCCGATCTGCTCGTCTACCCGGTACTGGCCCGCGACCGCCAGGCCATGGCCGACCTGGTCCACAACACCCTGGGACCGCTCACCACGGCGCGGGGCGGTGCCCAGCCCCTCCTCGACACGCTCACCGCCTACTTCGACTCCGGCTGTGTCGCCGCGGAGGCGGCCCGGCGGCTCTCCCTGAGCGTGCGCGCGCTGACGTACCGTCTGGAGCGCATCGGCAGGCTCACCGGCGCCAACCCCTCGGACCCGTCGCACCGCTACATGCTCCAGACGGCGGTCATCGGCGCGCGTCTGCTGGACTGGCCGGCCGGCGGCCCGTGACGGCCGGCCCGGTCGGCGGCGGGAGCAGCGGCCGGTCAGGCCAGGACCAGGGTGACGTCCTGGTTCCCGACGGCGTGGAAGACGGGCTCCAGGAGGATGCCCTCCGGGCGCAGTTCCACGACCGTGGCCTCGACGTGTGCCGGACCGGCCTTCAGCACGTCGCCGGGTGCGCGGCCGGTGTTCTCCCAGCGGTGCTCCTCGCCGTCGCAGACCGCGCGGGTACCGCCGATGCCGTACCGGAGCGTGGGCGTGGACTGACTGACCGAGGAGCCGACGAAGACCGGTCCGGTGCCGGAGAGACAGCGGTAGGTGCCGGAGAGGGTGACGGTGCCGTCGGCGGCGATCCGCCCCTCCGCGTCCACCGTCACGGTCTGAGTGGGGTCGGCCGGCGCGGCCGCCGAGGGGGCTGCCGCGGCGGTGCCGAGCAGCAGGAGCGCGGCAGCGGCCGCCGCGCCGAGGATGGGACGTGCGGACACGGGGAACCTCCGGAATGAGCGGAACGAGGCTCTCCACCAGTACCCGGCGCACGGGCCCGCGGCCACTCGTCGTCACCCTTCGGTGGCGGAGCCGCACCGGCCGTCGGGGAACCGTCCCCGGATCGTCCCGGAGCTGTCACGCTTCACGGCGGGGCGTTCCGGCGGGTTCCGGGTCAGGCGCATGGTCGTTCCGTACGACCCCTTCGGACCGTTCCACCGACGTGGAGGTGCGCCATGTGTGCCCACCAGCCTTCCTGCCCCCGGACCGGAACCCCCACCCCGCACGTGGTGGCCGCTCACCCCGAGCAGGGCTGGAACCTGCTCTGCGACGGTTCGGTCGTCTTCGACGACACCGGCGAGCTGCTCCCCGACGGCCGGGTGGTCGCCCCGCACCGGGGGCCCGCCGGCCGGCTCGTGGCCGCCGCCTGACCCCGGTCGTGCCGCTCACCCCTCCGCGACGAACCACCGCAGCAGGGAGGCGAGCCGCTGCGGCCGGTCCTCGGCGATCAGCGTCCGCGTGTTCGTGATCTCCACCAGTCGGCCCCGCGGCAGAAGTTCGGCGAGCAGGCGGCCGTGCTCGCGGGGCATCATCCGGTCCTCGGTGGCCCAGACGATCAGGGCGGGCCGGTCGAAGTACCGCAGCCCCTGGGCGGCCTCCAGCAGTTCGGTGCGCCGGACGTGGGTCCCGTAGTGCCGGAAGTCCCGCCGGATCGCCGGGTCGGTGCGCAGGGGACGCAGCCAGCCGTCGACGATCTCGTCCGGCACAGGGCGCTTGGTGAGCGCGCCGAGTCCGATCGGGAGCCTGCGCAGCGGTCTCAGACCCAGCGTGCGGACCATGAGCGGGATGCCGCCGGGCACCCTGCAGGCCAGGCCGATCGTCTTGCCGGGCAGCCCCGGCGGGTAGTTGTCGAAGGCCTCGCAGGAGATCAGCACCAGCCGCGCCAGCCGCTCGGGGTGGCGGGCCGCGACCGTCTGGGCGCGGCCGCAGTCGCTCTCGACGAGGGTGACGTCCCGCAGGTCCAGCCGGTCGAGGAACTCCGCGATCAGCTCGTTGACCGAATCGGGCGTGGGCGGCCTGGTCATCGGCCTGCGGTGCGAGCCGTACGGCAGCGTCGGCGCGAGCAGCCGGTGGTCGGTGCGCAGTTCGGCGATGACGTGCCGCCAGACGGTGGAGTCGTGCACGAGTCCGTGCAGCAGGACGACGACCGGCCCCTCACCTCCCGTGTCCTCGTACTCGACGGTGCCCGCGCTGAGCTCGATCTCCGGCATGGCGTCAGGCTACGGAAACGTGTCGGGTCAGGGCAGCAGGGCGAAGCCGTCGAGCTCCACCAGCGCCCGTTCGTCCCACAGACGGACCACCTGGACGACCGCCATCGCCGGGTAGTCGCGTCCGGCCAGCTCCCGCCAGATCCCACCGAGTTCACGGGCGTGGGCGCGGTACGCGGCGACGTCGGTGGCATAGACCGTGACGCGGGCCAGGTCGGCCGGGGTGCCGCCGGCGGCGCGCAGGGCGGTGAGCAGGTTGGCGAGGGCCCGGGTGAACTGTTCGGGCAGGGTGTCACCGGTCACCCGGCCGTCGGAGTCGAGGGCGGTCTGGCCGGCCAGGAACACCAGCCGGGAGCCGGAGGCGACGACGGCGTGCGAGAAGCCGGCCGGCGGGGAGAGTTCGGGCGGATTGACGCGCTCGGCGGTCACCGGTCCTCCTGGTGCTCGCAAGACCCCTGGTACGTCTCGCCGTCCCTGTACAACTCCTTGGCGATGATGCCCCGTTGCACTTCGCTCGCCCCCTCGTAGACACGGGGCGCGCGGACCTCGCGGTAGAGGTGTTCGAGCAGGTGTCCGCGTTGCAGGGCACAGGCACCGTGCAGCTGGACGGCCCGGTCGACGACGTACTGCGCGGTCTCGGTGGCCAGCAGTTTCGCCATCGCGGCGCGCCGGGGCACGTCGGAGGCGCCCCCGTCGTGGGCCGTGGCGGCCGCGTACACCATGAGCCGGGCCGACTCCGTGCGCAGGGCCATCTCGGCGACCTGGTGGGCGACGGACTGCAGATCCTTCAGCTTGCCGCCGAACGCGTCCCGCCGTGCGGTGTGGCCGAGGGTCGCGTCCAGGGCTGCCTGTGCCATGCCGACCGCGAAGGCGCCGACGCTGGGCCGGAACAGGTTGAGGGTGTCCATGGCGACCCGGAAGCCGCCGTCGGGCTCGCCGAGCACGTCGTCGGCGGTCACCGGCACGCCGTCGAAGCAGAGGGCGCCGATGGGGTGCGGGGAGAGCATGTCGAGGCGGTCGCCGGTGAGGCCGGGGCGGTCGGCGGGGACCAGGAAGGCGGTCACGCCCCGGGCGCCGGCGCCCGGGGTGGTGCGGGCGAAGACGGTGTAGAAGTCGGCCTCGGGCGCGTTGGAGATCCAGCGCTTCTCGCCCGTGAGCCGCCACCCGGAGGGGCCGTCGGGGCGGGCGGCGAGCGACAGTGCCGCCGCGTCCGAGCCGGCTCCCGGCTCGCTGAGCGCGAACGCCGCGACTACCGTGCCGTCGCTCACCCCGGGGATCCAGCGGTCGCGCTGGGCGGGGGTGCCGTGGGCGTGCACCGGGTGGGCGCCCAGGCCCTGGAGGGCGAGGGCCGTCTCCGCCTCGGTGCAGGCGTGGGCCAGGCACTCGCGCATCAGGCACAGGTCGAGGGCGCCGGAGCCGAACAGACGGGGCAGCAGGCCGAGGGCGCCCAGTTCGGCGACCAGGGCGCGGTTGACCCGGCCGGGTTCCCCCTTCTCGGCGAGCGGGCGCAGCCGCCGCGCGGCCAGCGTGCGCAGCTGAGCGCACCAGGCGAGTTGTGCCGGTTCGAGCGAGAATGCGGTCATCGCCGGTCCCTTCCCTCGCCGCTGGGCCACTCCCGAGGCTATCGCGGACCGTTGACTGCCGTCACCAACACGATACGCTCCTGATGCGAGCCCACCACGGCAAGGGGGCGGAACGTCATGAATCCACGGGCCACCGCGCACGTCGACACCTTCGCCCGCGACCATCTCCCGCCACCCGGCCAGTGGCCCGAGCTCCGCTTCGACCTGCCGGAACTGCGCTACCCCGACCGGCTGAACTGCGCCGCGGAACTGCTGCACGGTCCGCCCGCCGGCCGGCCGGTGTTCCACACGCCCGACGGCCCGACGTGGACGTACGGCGCACTGCGCTCCCGGGTGGACCGGCTCGCGCACCTCCTCACCGGCGACCTCGGAGTCGTCCCCGGCAACCGGGTACTGCTGCGCGGCCCCACCACGCCATGGCTCGCCGCGTGCTGGCTGGCGGTGCTGAAGGCGGGCGCGGTCGCCGTCACCGTGCTGGCCCAACAGCGCGCGCACGAGTTGCGCACCATCTGCTCGATCGCCGAGGTGCGCCACGCCCTGTGCGACGTCCGGGCCGTCGACGACCTCGCCAAGGCGGAGATCACCGGCCTGAGGGTCGCCACGTACGGGGGTGACTCCCCGGACGACCTGCTCAACCGGCCGGCGCCCGGCACACCGTACGAGGCCGTGCCCACCGCGGCGGACGACGTGGCGCTGATCGCCTTCACCTCCGGCACCACCGGCCGGCCCAAGGGCTGCATGCACTTCCACCGGGACGTCCTGGCGATCGCCGACACCTTCTCCCGGCACGTCCTCAAGCCCGTGCCGGACGACGTCTTCACCGGCAGTCCCCCGCTCGGCTTCACCTTCGGCCTGGGCGGCCTCGTGGTCTTCCCGCTGCGGGCCGGAGCGAGCGCCCTGCTGCTCGAACAGGCGCATCCGCCGCAGTTGCTGGCGGCGATCGCCGAGCACCGGGTGTCGGTGCTGTTCACCGCGCCCACCGCCTACCGCGCGATGCTCGGCGAGGCGGCCGGCCACGACCTCTCCTCGCTGCGCCGCTGTGTCTCCGCGGGCGAGAACCTGCCGGCCGCCACCTGGAACGCCTGGCACGAACGCACCGGCCTGCGCATCATCAACGGCATCGGCGCCACCGAACTGCTGCACATCTTCGTCTCCGCCGCCGACGAGCACATCAGACCCGGGACGACCGGCGTCCCCGTGCCCGGCTGGGACGCCCGTGTGCAGGACGCGGACGGCACGCCCGTGCCCGACGGCCGGCCGGGGCTGCTCGCGGTGCGCGGACCCGTCGGCTGCCGCTACCTCGCCGATCCGCGCCAGCGGGACTACGTGCGGGACGGCTGGAACATCACCGGCGACACCTATGTCCGTGAACCGGACGGCTACTTCCGGTACGTGGCGCGCGCCGACGACATGATCATCTCGGCGGGGTACAACATCGCGGGACCGGAGGTCGAGGACGCCCTGCTGCGGCACCCGGACGTCGTGGAGGCCGCCGTGGTCGGGCGGCCCGACGCGGCGCGCGGCCAGGTCGTGGTGGCGTACGCGGTGCTCAGGGAGGGCGCCGAACGCGACGCCGGGGCACTGCGCGCCTTCGTGAAGTCGGAACTCGCGCCGTTCAAGTGCCCCCGTGAGATCGTCTTCCTGGAGTCGCTGCCGCGCACGGCCACCGGCAAGCTGCAGCGGTTCCGGCTGCGCGTTCCGGCAGGTACGGGGGACGAGGGGGGCTGATGCCGGGGAACGGCGTCCGTCGTCACGACCTAAGATGATCAACGTGTCCGACCAGCATGCTCCACGGTCTCTCATCGTCACGCTCTACGGCGCGTACGGCCGCTTCGCGCCGGGCCCGGTGCCCGTCGCCGAGCTGATCCGGCTGCTGGCCGCGGTCGGCGTGGACGCCCCGTCCGTGCGTTCCTCGGTGTCCCGGCTCAAACGGCGCGGGCTGCTCGTCCCGGCCCGCACCGCACGCGGCGCCGCCGGGTACGAACTGTCCCCGGACGCACGCCAGCTGCTGGACGACGGCGACCGCCGCATCTACGCCACCGCTCCGCCCCGGGACGAGGGCTGGGTGCTCGCGGTGTTCTCGGTGCCCGAGTCCGAGCGGCAGAAGCGGCACGTGCTGCGCTCCCGGCTGTCCGGCCTGGGCTTCGGCACGGCGGCGCCGGGTGTGTGGATCGCCCCCGCCCGGCTGTACGACGAGACCCGGCACACCCTGGAGCGCCTGCGCCTCGACGGGTACGTCGACCTCTTCCGCGGGGAGCACCTCGGCTTCGCGCCCACCGCGGAGGCGGTCGCCCGCTGGTGGGACCTGGCCGGCATCGCGGAGCGGCACGAGGCGTTCCTGGAGCGGCACGCGCGCGTGCTGCGCGCATGGGAACAGCGCGGCGACACCCCGCCCGAGGAGGCCTACCGCGACTACCTGCTCGCCCTGGACTCCTGGCGCCACCTCCCCTACACGGACCCGGGCCTGCCCGCCGCCCTGCTCCCCGGTGACTGGCCCGGCACGCGCTCGGCGGCCGTCTTCCAGGCGTTGCACGAGCGGCTCCGCGACGCGGGGGCGGGCTACGCGGCACTGGAGTGCGAGCGGCCCGAGCCGGCCCCGTAGCCGTTCCGCGTCACACGCGTCGCCGGCCCGGGCGGTGTCACTCCCCCAGCGTGAGCCGGGGCCTGGGCGCGTCGGTGCGTCCGGTCTGCGGAGGACGGCTGCCCGCGCGGTACGGCGCGGGCCAGACGACGCCCGGGCCCTCGTAGCCCTGTTCGGCAGCCGCGTGCAACGTCCAGTGCGGGTCGTAGAGATGGGGCCGGGCCAGGGCGCACAGATCCGTACGGCCGGCGAGCAGGAGCGAGTTGACGTCGTCCCACGAGGAGATCGCACCGACCGCGATCACCGGGACGCCGGCCTGGTTGCGCACCCGGTCGGCGAAGGGGGTCTGGTACGAGCGGCCGAACTCCGGTTTCTCCTCGGCGACCACCTGGCCGGTCGACACGTCGATCGCGTCCGCGCCGTGCGCGGCGAAGGCACGGGCGACGGCGACCGCGTCCTCGGCCGTCAGGCCGCCCTCCGCCCAGTCCGTGGCGGAGATGCGGACGGTCATCGGCCGGTCCCCGGGCCAGACCGCGCGCACCGCGTCGAAGACCTCCAGCGGGAAGCGGAGCCGCTTCTGAGGTGAGCCGCCGTAGGCGTCCGTGCGGCGGTTGGTGAGCGGGGAGAGGAAACCGGAGAGCAGGTAGCCGTGGGCGCAGTGCAGTTCCAGCAGGTCGAAACCGGCCCTCGCGGCCCGCGCCGTGGCGGCCGTGAACTGCTCCCTCAGGTCGGTGAGCTGGGCGCGGGACAGCTCCCTGGGGACCTGACTGCCCGGCTTGTACGGCAGGGGCGAGGCGGCGACGAGGGGCCAGTTGCCGTCGTCGAGCGGTTCGTCCATGCCCTCCCACATCAGCTTGGTCGAGCCCTTGCGCCCGCTGTGGCCGAGCTGCACGCCGATCGCGGTGCCGGGCGCCCGCTCGTGCACGAAGCCGGTGATCCGCCGCCAGGCCTCGGTCTGCCGGCCGGTCCACAGACCGGCACAGCCCGGGGTGATGCGGCCCTCCGGGCTGACGCACACCATCTCCGTCATCACCAGTCCCGCGCCGCCGAGCGCACGGGCCCCCAGGTGGACGAGGTGGAAGTCGCCGGGAAGGCCGTCGACCGCCGAGTACATGTCCATGGGCGAGACGACGACCCGGTTGCGCAGGGTCAGACCGCGCAGGCGGAACGGCGTGAACATCGGGGGCGTACCGGGCGGGCAGCCGAACCCGCGCTCCACCGCCTCGGTGAACCGGGCGTCGCGCAGCCGCAGGTTGCCGTGGGTGACGCGGCGGCTGCGGGTGAGCAGGTTGAAGGCGAACTGGCGGGGCGGCTGACCGAGGTACAGGGGGAGGTTCTCGAACCACTCAAGGCTGGCCCGGGCCGCGCGCTGGGTGGACGCGACGACGGGACGGCGTTCCGCCTCGTACGCGGTCAGCGCGCCGTCGAGGGAGGGGTGTTCGCGCAGGCACGCGGCGAGCGCCAGCGCGTCCTCCACGGCGAGCTTGGTGCCGGAGCCGATGGAGAAGTGGGCGGTGTGGGCGGCGTCGCCGAGGAGCACGACGTTCCCGTGCGACCAGCGTGCGTTGACGACCGTGCGGAAGGTGGTCCACGCCGAGTCGTTGGACCTCAGCGGGCGTCCCCCGAGTGCGTCGGCGAAGATCTTGGCGCAGCGCTCGACGGACTCCGTCTCGTCCATCTCGCCGAATCCGGCGGCGCGCCAGACCTCTTCGCGCATCTCGACGATCACGGTGGAGGCGGCACCGGCCGCGTAGGGGTAGCCGTGCAGCTGCATCACGCCGTGCTCGGTCTCGGCGATCTCGAAACGGAAGGCGTCGAAGGCGAAGTCCGCGGCGAGCCAGATGTAGCGGCAGCGGTGTGCGGTGATCCGGGGCCGGAACACGTCCGCGAAGGCCTCACGCGTGGTGCTGTGCACTCCGTCGGCGGCCACCACCAGGTCGTACGTCTCGGCCAGCCGGGCCGGGTCGGGGGCCTGGGCCCGGAAGCGGAGCTCGACGCCGAGGGAGCGGCAGCGCTCGTGCAGGATCTCCAGGAGGCGGCGGCGGCCGAGGGCGGCAAAGCGGTGTCCTGAGGAGGTGTGGCGGGTGCCCCGGTGCACGATGTCGATGTCGTCCCAGCGGACGAAGTCCCGTTCGAGGGCCGCGTACACCTGCGGGTCGGCGTGTTCGATCCCGCCCAGGGTCTCGTCCGAGAGGACGACGCCGAAGCCGAAGGTGTCGTCCGGGGCGTTGCGCTCCCAGAGGGTGATCCGCCGGCCGGGGTCGAGGCGCTTGAGCAGCGCGGCGGTGTAGAGGCCGCCGGGGCCTCCACCGATGATCGCGACGCGGAGGGGGCGGCTGTGCCCGTCGGGCGGCCGCGGGCCGGGAGCGGTTCCCTCGGCTGACGGCATCCGCTACCTCCCCCGCCACTTCGGGGCGCGCTTCTCCGTGAAGGCGGCGTGGAACTCGGCGTAGTCCTCGCCGTTCATCAGGAGGGCCTGGGTCGACGCGTCCAGTTCCACCGCCGCCGCCAGGGGCATGTCCAGTTCGGACGTCAGCAGGGCCTTGGTCTGCGCGTGGGCCAGGGCGGGACCGTCGGCGAGCCGGCGGGCCAGGGCCCGGGCGGCCTCGTCGGCGTGGCCCTCGTCGGTGAGCTCGCTGATCAGGCCGATCCGCTCGGCCTCCGGTGCGCGCACCGGATCGCCCAGCATCAGCAGCCGGGTGGCGTGCCCCAGGCCGACGACCCTCGGCAGCAGGTAGGCGGCGCCCATGTCGCCGCCCGACAGGCCGACCCGGGTGAAGAGGAAGGCGAAGCGGGCGCTGGGGTCGGCGACCCGGAAGTCGGCGGCCAGGGCGAGGACGGCCCCGGCGCCCGCGGCCACTCCGTGCACCGCGGCGATCACCGGGAACGGGCACTCCCGTACGGCGCGCACCACCTGGCCGGTCATCCGGTTGAAGTCGAGCAGCTGGGCGGTGTCCATCGAGAGGGTCGCGCCGATGATCTCGTCGACGTCGCCGCCGGAGCAGAAGCCGCGCCCCTCACCGGCCAGCACCAGGGCCCGTACGGCCCGCTCCCGGGACAGTTCGGCGAGCAGGTCGCGCAGGTCGGCGTAGGCGCCGAAGGTGAGCGCGTTGAGCTTGTCGGGGCGGGCGAGGGTGACGGTGGCGACGCCGTCGGCCAGGTCGACGCGCAGATGCTCCCAGCGGGCGGTGCGGGTGGCGGAGCCGGTGAAGGGACTCATGCGGGCGGCCTCCTCGGGCGGCGCTGCGCTGCTCACTGAGCTCTACCCCATGAAGTTATCACTTCTTGGTGACTGTCGTCATGAGTGCGCGATACGCCGTCCGGGGGCCGTCACATCCGTCACAGGTCGTCGACATGCCGGTAACGGCGGGACCGGGCGTGCGCGGCGCGGCGCCGGCGTGGGTAGGCCGCCCGGTGCCGGGGCCGGACGCCCCGGACGGCGCCCGGACAGGCTCCGGGGCCCGCCCCCGCCAAGGGCGGCACCGGGGTGCGCCGTACCATTGACGGTTGAATGCAGGAGCACCCGCTCCATGAACGGACCCGCTGTGCACGAACCCCCCGCCGCTTCCACCTCCTGGCGCGTCGCGCTGCCGCACACCACCGCGGCAGTGCCCGTGGCGCGCGCACTGGTCCGCACGGCACTGGCCGAGCGGAAGCACTCCGCCGACCGCGACACGGCGGAGCTGCTGACGGCGGAACTGGTGGCCAACGCCGTGGAGCACACCCCGGGGAGCGCCCCGATCGAGCTGGTGGTGCGGCTGCTGCCGGCCGGCTTCCAGGTCGAGGTGCACGACGCCGACCCGGCGCCGCCCGGCGACCTCACCCGCCCGGCGTCCGGCGCGCCGGACCCCTGGCAGGAGCACGGGCGGGGACTGCTGCTCATCCGCACCCTGAGCTCGTCCTGCGGTCACCGCCCCACCGAGTCCGGCAAGGCGGTCTGGTTCCGGCTGCCGGGCCAGCGGCGCCCGCTCTGAGGGGGCCGGCCGCCCCGCTTCAGGCGAGGGTCGCGACCAGGACCGCCTTGATCGTGTGCATGCGGTTCTCCGCCTCGTCGAAGACCAGCGAGTGCGCCGACTCGAACACCTCGTCGGTCACCTCCAGCGACTCCAGGCCGTGCGCCTCGTACACCTCGCGGCCCACCTGGGTGCCGAGGTCGTGGAAGGCGGGCAGGCAGTGCAGGAACCCGACGTCCGGGTTGCCGGTGGCGCGCAGGACGTCCATGGTCACCGCGTACGGCGCGAGGGCGGCGATCCGCTCGCCCCAGACCTCCTTGGGCTCACCCATGGACACCCAGACGTCCGTGGCGACGAAGTCGGCGCCCGCGACGCCCTCGGCGATCTCCTCGGTGAGCGTGATGCGGGCCCCGCTGGACGCGGCGAGCCCGCGGGCCCGGTCGACGACCTCCTGGGCGGGCCAGTAGGTCTTCGGGGCGACGATGCGCACGTCCATGCCCAGCAGGGCCCCGGTGACCAGGTAGGAGTTGCCCATGTTGAAGCGGGCGTCGCCGAGGTAGGCGAAGGCGGTCTGCGTGAGCGCCTTGGGGCTGTGCTCGGTCATGGTGAGGACGTCGGCGAGCATCTGGGTGGGGTGCCAGTCGTCGGTGAGACCGTTGTAGACGGGAACGCCGGCGTACCGCGCCAGCTCCTCCACCTTGGCCTGGCTGTCCCCGCGGTACTCGATGCCGTCGTACATCCGGCCCAGCACCCTGGCGGTGTCCCTCACGGACTCCTTGTGGCCCATCTGCGAGCCCGACGGATCGAGGTAGGTCGTCGAGGCACCCTGGTCCGCGGCCGCGACCTCGAACGCGCAGCGCGTGCGCGTCGAGGTCTTCTCGAAGATCAGCGCGATGTTCCTGCCCCGCAGGTACCGGTGCTCGGCCCCGGCCCGCTTGGCGGCCTTCAGCTCGGCGGCCAGCTCCAGCAGGCCGAGGAACTCCTCCGCCGTGAAGTCCACCTCCTTGAGGAAGTGGCGGCCGGCGAGGGCGGTCGGGACAGTCGCCATGGGACGCTCCAGGGACGAGGGACACGAATCCTTGGAAGTGTATACGAGGATTTGTATTTCTATACGGCGTCTCGCTGTACGGGACAGCTCATGCAGCGCGGCCCGCCCCTGCCCCGCCCGAGCTCGCTGCCGGGGATCTCTATCACCTCGATGCCCTGCTTGCGCAGATGTGTGTTGGTGGTGGAGTTCCGTTCGTAGGCGACGACGACGCCCGGTTCGACGGCCAGCACGTTGCAGCCGTCGTCCCACTGCTCGCGCTCGGCCGCGTGGACGTCCTGGGTCGCGGTCAGCACCCGGATCTCGCTGAGCCCGAGCGCGGCGGCGATCGCGCGGTGCATGTGCTCCGGCGGATGGTCGGTGACCTTCAGCTCCTTGTCGTCCGCGCCGGGCTCGATGGTGTACGAGCGGAGCATGCCCAGCCCCGCGTACTGGGTGAAGGTGTCGCCGTCGACCATGGTCATCACGGTGTCGAGGTGCATCAGGGCGCGTCTCTTCGGCATGTCGAGGGCCACGATCGTACGGGCCGAACCGGCCGCGAAGAGTTTGTGCGCGAGCATCTCCACGGCCTGCGGGGTGGTGCGCTCGCTCATCCCGATGAGCACCGCGCCGTTGCCGATGACCAGCACGTCGCCGCCCTCGATGGTGGACGGGTAGTCGGCCTGTCCCTCGGACCAGAGGTGGAAGGACTCCTCGCGGAACAGCGGATGGTGCCGGTAGATCGCCTCGAAGTGCACGGTCTCGCGCTGCCGGGCGGGCCAGCGCATCGCGTTGATGGAGACGCCGTCGTAGATCCAGGCGGAGGTGTCGCGGGTGAAGAGGTGGTTGGGCAGCGGGCGGAGCAGGAAGTCGTCGAGCTCCATCGCGTGGAAGCGCACGGAGGTCGGCTCCGGGTGGGCGTCCAGGAACTCCCGCTTGGTCATCCCGCCGACCAGCGCCTCGGCCAGTTCGGGCGCCGGGAGCGTCTCGAAGGCGGCACGCAGGTGGTCGGTGGCCAGCGGGCCGTACTCCTTCTCGTCGAAGACGCGGTCCAGGACGAGCGCACGGGCCGCCGGGAGCGCGAGCGTCTCGGAGAGCAGGTCACCGAAGAGGTGGACGGTGACACCGCGGTCGCGCAGGACGTCGGCGAATCCGTCGTGCTCGGCGCGCGCCCGGCGCACCCAGAGCACGTCGTCGAAGAGCAGGGCGTCCTTGTTGCTGGGGGTGAGCCTTTTGAGCTCGAGATCGGGCCGGTGCAGGATGACGCGGCGCAGCCGACCGGCCTCGGAGTCGACGTGGTAGGTCATGCCTCCATCCTGACCACCATGCCGCCCGTTCACCCCTCACTCGGGCCGATCCGCTGTCCCGCGCCGGTCACTCGCCGCTCGGTCCCGGCGTCAGCAACTCCGGCCGGGCCAGCATCCGCCGGGCGCCCGGGCCCGGTTCCAGCACCGCCCGGGCGACGATCCATCCGGCGAGCAGATGCGGATCCCGGGGCTTTCGTTCCAGCTCCTCGGCGTACCCCTTGACGGCGGCTCCCGGGTCCCCCGCGGCGAGGAACTCGTCCGGCGTGCGCGGCTCGGCGGGCGGCACGGCGAAGGCATGGGTGCGGACATCCGGCCAGGAGGCGCGGTCGGACCGGAAACGCAGGCCGTCCGGCTCTGCGGACGCGCCGGCGGGGTCTCCGGGTGGCACGGAGTGCCCTTCCGGGCCGGGGACGGCGGTGTGTCCGGGAGGGTGCGGTGGGGCGAGGTTGCGCAGGCGCCACTCCGTGCGGTGCAGGACGGCGGCGGTGCGGGCCCGGGCCCGGGCGGGCGGGGCGACGGGTTCGCGCAGCCAGGTGTCCAGGGTGCGGGCGAGGCCGGTGACCAGGGCGTGGCCGGCCACGGTGAGCCGGCCGCTGGTCAGGAGGGTGCGCACGACGAGGCGGCTCTGCGTCCGGCGCAGCGCGAAGTGGTAGGCGGCCGTCTCGCCGTGCTGCGGATCGGACAGCCGGTCCCGCCAGAAGCCCGCGACGCCGGTGAAGGCGTAGGCGCCGTGCAGCAGGCCGGTGAGGTGGCGCGGATCCGGGCGCCACGGCGCGTAGTAGCGCTCGGCGCGGTCGTCGGACAGGAGCGGGAAGAGGTGGATCAGGGCGGCGAGCTTGCTGTGCTGGAACTCGTGGACCAGCGTCTCGGCGAGTGCGAGCGCCGAGGCGGGGCGGGCGATGACCATGGCGCCGTACGCGTCACCGCTGGACGCCGACACGCGGACCTCGGGCGGCGGCGGGGGCAGCAGGGCGGTCCGCGCCCAGGGGACGACGGACCGGATCACCGCGGGGTCGAGCCGTCCGGGTCCCGGTCCTTCCGTGGTCGCGAGGATCCGGGCGGCCTCGTCGAACATCCGCTGCCAGGCCCGCGCCTCGTCGTCGTCGAGCCGGGCGGGGGGTAAGGGGTCGTCGAGGTCGCGATAGGGGTCCAGGTCCTCCAGAGGGATGGCGACGGGGCCGGCGGGCGTGGGGTGCGTGAGGGTGCGCAGCGGGAGCCAGCCCGGATCGGCGGGCGGCGCCTCGCCCACCGGCGCGGGAGCGGGGCGGCAGGTCAGGGTCGAGGGCGCGCCGTCGGGGGCCGGACCGCGCAGGGTCAGTTCCCCGGCGCGGGTGCTCGCCGTGCCCGCAGTCAGGCCGGGCGTCCCGTTCGGGAGTCGGGCCAGTCCCAGGCCCGGCAGGGACAGCGCGCCGTCGTCCAGCGGAACGCGCAGGGAGGCTTCCGTACCGGCGTGCAGCGAGGCGACGACCGCGAGAGCGTTCAGCCTGCCCGCCTCCGCCCAGAGCCGTGGACCGGTCGCGGTGCCGTGCACGCGGCGCAGCATGTGTGCGATCCAGGCACCGGTGGCCGGGGCGAGCAGCAGCCGCTCGGCCGGCTCCGGCGCGCGCCGGGCCGCCTCCTTGAACACCTGCCAGGCCTCCGGCACCGGGGTCAGCGGAGTGGGCAGGTCCCGGATGCGCAGCAGCAGGGTGCGCAGCAGCAGCAGCCGGCGCGCCCGCTCGCCCTGCTCGAGAAAGGCGACGGCAGGCGGGGAGTGGCCGCCCGCGGCCAGCTCCGTGAAGAGATGTCCGGGCATGCGGAACGGGGCGGTGCGCGGCTCACTGGTCATGAGGGGCGGGACCTCCGGTCACGGACGCGGACAGGTGGACCGGCGGCCCGTCGGGGCTCGTCCGGACCCCCACCGCCGAGGCACGGACACGTCACTCGGCCCGGGCACCCCCCGGCCCGTCGTTTCCGCCGGTGATACCGCCGCGTGCGCGCAGGACCTCCTCGAGCACGCGGACGGTCGGGGGGAGCGGCGCGAGACCGTCCAGCGCGGCCAGGGGCAGGCCCGCCAGGTCGGCCAGATCCGACTCCCAGAGGTCGGTCCCCGCACCGGTGGCCGGCTCACGGTCGGCGGTGTGGCACAGAGCGGGCGGCTGCTCCAAGATGTACCCCCTTCTCGCACGGTGGCACGCGATGCCCCGTGACCATGTCCCTTTTCCATCATGGCCATTCCGGCCCGGGTCGAAAACCGTACGATCACGCCACCCGATCTTTTGGACGGTCTCGTCCCCCTTGTCGCGGTCGCCGACGCGTGCGCCCCGGGCCACGGTCTGGCACCCGCCCCACCCGGGGCATGCCGGGCGGGACCGGTGGGGTGGCCTGCGACATCTGTCCGGGCCGACGGGGGCACGTCCGGGCGGGGGAACCCGGGGCGCCCGGGATTCCCGGGCGGATGCAGGGGGTACGGCAGAGTACGGCTCGCTTCCCTGAGGGCTGCGAGGTGTGTTCGCGCGGCCGGAAACAGTGCCTCCGGATGGGGCCGGCGCCCGTGCGCGCCCCCGCGAGCTTCACAGAGCCCGGTCCGCGCATCACTGCCCCGCCCGTGACAACGACCGCTGTCATGTGCTCCCAGTGACTCGGGTGACTCGCGCGCACGACAGTCCTTTCGCAGTCAAGTTGCCCGTACTCTAAGAAAGTTGGGGGTCGAGCACGCGTGCGACGACCCGCCTCGGGCCGCTCCGTCGGCCCCGACGAACGAACAACAGGGGGACCCTGTGCGCCCTGACGCGATGGTGACGCATTTCCTGTTCGCCTCGGCACTCGTCCTGACGGCCGGCCATGCGGCCGGCTGGCTGGCCCGGCGGCTGAAGCAGCCGTACATCGTCGGCCAGCTGGCCGCGGGCATAGCGCTCGGCCCCTCTCTGCTGGGCACCACCGCCCCCGACGTCCACGCCCTGCTGTTCCCCGAACAGATCGGCACGGCACTGCAGGGACTGGCCCAGTTCGCCCTGGTCGTGTTCCTGTTCGCGGTGGGTTACGAGCTGGACCTGACGCTCCTGGGCTCCCGGACGCGTACGGCCGTGGGGGTGGCCCTGACGGCCTTCGTGGTGCCGATGGCCGTGGGCAGCGGGTGTGCGCTGCTGTTCCGTGCGCAGTTGCGCGCCCTTGACATGCCCCACCTCTCCCCCGGCACGGTGGTGTTCGCCGGGGTCGCCCTGTCGATCACGGCGGTACCGGTCCTGACGGCCATAGTGCGGGAGAACGGCCTGGCCAGCACGGTCCCGGGGGTGATGGCGGTGTCCGCCGCCGGGCTGCTGGACGTCATCGGCTGGACGGTGCTGGCCGGCACCCTGCTGGAGAGCGACGACGGGCGGGAACTGTCCTGGTACTGGCGGGCGCTGCTCGCGGCCGGCTTCCTCGCGCTGATGCTGGTGGCGGCCCGGCCGCTGCTGCGCCGACTGCTGTGGCGCACCCAGATGGAGCCCCTGCTGCGGCTGTCGCTGCTCGTCGGCTTCGCCTTCGGGGCGGCGTCCGTGACGCAGTACCTGGGACTGCACGCGATCTGCGGTGCGCTGCTGGCCGGGTTCGTCTGTCCCCGGGAGAGGGACGGAACACTCGATCCGGATCTGCTGCGTCCGCTGCATGACGTCAGCGCACTGCTGCTGCCGTTCTTCTTCGTCGTCTCGGGACAGGCCGTCGCGCTCAACAGCCTGAACGGCACGGGCTGGGCGGCCCTCGCCGTGGTGACGGTGCTGGCCGTGACCACGAAGGTCGGCAGTGGCACGGTGGCGGCACGCCTCGGCGGGCTGGACCGCGACGACGCGCGGACCGTGGGGGTGCTGCTGAGCGCCCGCGGTCTGACGGAACTGATCGCCCTCGACGCCGGCCTCCGTGCCGGTCTGCTGAGCGGCCCGCTCTACACCGTCCTGGTCCTGATGGCCCTGGCCACGACCCTGCTCACCCAGCCGATGTTGATGCTGGTGCAACGCAGGGCCGGGCGCCCGCCCCTGGGGACTGCCACCCGCGCCCCGCACCGGACCGACGGCCCTCCCGGCGCACCGGGGCCATCGGCACCCTCGGAGAGCACGGCGACCGCCCCCGGTCCCTGACACGAGGGTGGCCCCGCACCCCGTACCGTCCGGGGGCGGGGCCGCCGTCCTGTGTCACAGGGGCATCGGAGCCATGTCGCACTCGATGCGGGACCGCTGGAGCGCCGCCGCCAGCCAGTGGTGGTCCGGACGCACCACACGGCTGAAGCCCTCCACCGCCTTGCGCTGCAACTCGTCCGCCTCGGCCCCACGGCCCAGACCCCGCTTGTCGAGGGCAAGGTTCGCCATCACGGACAACGTGAGGGGGTGCTCCTCGCCCGCGTTCTCCGCCAGCAGCGGCAGATTGGCCGAGTCGATGGCATGGGCCCGCTCGAAGTCGAGCCGGCCGTACGCCGTGTTGGCCCGGCCGATGGCCACGGTCAGGGTGGTGATGTGACGTTCTCCCACCGACTCGGTCAGCCGGCGCTCCGCGTCCTCCTCCAGGTCGTGGGCCGTGTCATGGGCGCCCAGCGCACGCCAGGTCGCGGCGAGATTCGCCTTCGTCAGCAGCGTGTACGCGTGATTCGGACCGAGGCGCTGCTCGAACCGCCGCACGGTCGACTCCGCCAGCTCACGGGAGCCGTCCAGGTCACCGGCGAGGCGCCGGTCGACGGAGAGGTTGGCCGCCGTGGTCAGGGAGTCGAAGTGATCCGGCCCGTACCGGGCGACGAACCGCCTCAAGGTCTCCTCGGAAAGCTTCGCCGCCTCGGCGAGCGCACCGTCACGGCGACGGCAGATCGCGAGGTTGCGGGCGATGCGCAGGGTGAGGGGATGCTCCTCGCCGAACGCCGCTTTGGCCCGGCGGTGGACGTCCTCCTGGAAGTCCCGCGCGCCCATGTAGTCGCCGCTCTCCCGCATGTCGATGGAGAGCCCGTTGAGGGTGTTGAGGGTGAAGAAGCTGGCGGGCCCGAACAACAGTTCCCGCTGCCGGGCGTTCTCCTGGTCCAGCGGCAGCGCCTGACGGAAGGTGCCGCACAGCCGCAGCTCCACGCCCAGGGCATGGGTGGCGCGCAGCGTCGTCGGGTCGTCGGTGCCGAACAGCGACCGGGCCAGCTCGGCGGCCTCCTCGGTCAGCTTCCGCGCCTCCTCGAACCGCCCCTGGTAGCCGCGGGCGTCAGCCATCTCGCACAGCGAGTCGATCAGGTCCTCGGTGTCTGCGCTGATGCGGCGCGACACCTCCAGGGCCTTCTCGGTGAGCGGGATGGACTCGGGCACCTGGCCGTTCTGGCGGAGCAGGAAGCCGAGGCTCTTGGTCATGCGGATGACGTGGAGGTCCTCCTCTCCCGAGGCCGCGAGCCAGGCGCTCCACGCCTGCCGCGCGAAGTCGGCCGCGCCCTCGTGGTCACCCCAGTAGTAGAGGAACCAGACGGTGTCGAACACCAGCTCACGCACATAGGTGTCGGTGCTGGTCACCGCCTGCGAGGTCAGGACGTGCGGGAGCAGCGCCTGGTAGGCGCGCCATTCCAGCGACGAGCCGGACGGGCCCGGCTTGGCCGCCGACAGCAGCTGGTGGGCGGCGTCCCGCATCCGCTCGCGCTCCTGCCGGCCCAGTTTGGCCAGGAGCACCGTCTGCAGCAGACGGTGCATCTGGAGCGTGTCGGAGCGCGGGTCCACCTTGATCAGGGAGAACTGGCTGAGGTCGCGCACCGCGCGGTTCAGCTTGATCGACTCCCGCAGCAGCGGGTCGACCTCGGGCGTCACGTTCACGCCCCGGCTGCCGCGCAGCATGGACCGCGGGATCGGCTCCGGGGCCATGCTGGCGCAGATGTCCAGGAGCTGGCGGGCGCCCGGGTTGTTCGCCTGGATCCGCTCCAGCGAGATGTCCCAGGCGGCGGCCACGGAGACCGGGTAGTCGGGGGCCGGGTCGAGTTCGAGGATCTCCGGGCTGCGCTGGGCGAGCAGATCGAGGTACTCGTCGACGAGCATCCCGGTGACCGCGCGCCAGGCGCCCGCCTGCTCGACGGCCAGCGGCAGGTCACCGAGGGCCTCGGCGAGCCGGTCGGCGTCCTCCTCCGAGAGGTCGGGCGAGCGCCGCTGGAGCAGTTCGACGGACTCCTCGCGGTCGAACACGTTCACGGGCAGCGGGGTGGCCACGCGCTCCCAGGCCCGGTTCCGGGAGGTGACGATGACCTTTCCCGGTCCGTTGGTCGGGAAGTACTGGCGCACCGCCTCGACGTCCTCCGCGTTGTCGAAGACGAGCAGCCACCGGTCGTACGGGGTGCCGGTGCGCAGCGCCTCCAGCACGGCGGGCACGGCGGTGTTGGCGGCGGGCGCGCCCATGCTCCCCTGACCCGCCGGCGCGACGCCGAGCTGGGCCGCCAGCTGGGCCAGCGCGGCCAGGATCAGGCTCTCCCGTTCGGCGGGGATCCAGCAGATGACCTTGTAGTCGTGCTGGTGCGTGTAGATGTACTCCAGTGCCAGCTGGGACTTGCCGACACCACCCAGCCCGTGCAGCGCGTGCGGGAGCACGGCCGCCGTGTCCTGGTCCCCCAGTTGGTCCTCCACGGCCCTCAGCAGCGCCTGCCGGCCGACGAACGAGGTGTTCCGGAGGGGAACGTTCACCAGAAGGGCGGGCGTCGGGGTCATGGTGCTCTGCATGAGCGGCTCAGCCTCCGGGGCTTCTTGTCGGGTGGCGTCGGTTACCGGGCTTGGCACGGGCTCTCCTGGTTCGTCGGGACCGTTCGACGGTGGCAGGCTTCCCCCTCCGCCGGACGATCCCCCATCAATAGCGCGGTTCACCTCGGAGGGCGCAACTCCGGACGAACCAGCATGCACCCATTCGGCCGTGCCCGCCCCGGTGTGGCGGGAGAGACGTGGCTCGATACGACGCGCCCGCTCGGAGTACGGCCCCGCCAGCGCCCGCATCACCGCCAGCTCGCTGCGGGCCCAGCCGCCGGCGGACGGGTCCGGCAGGGAGGCGCCCAGGGGGTCACGCAGGGCGGCGCGCAGCGCGGCACCGCGCTCTCCCGCCGCGGGCAGCTCGCCCACCACGCTGACGGTGTGGGCGAGTTGGGTGCGGGTGGTGGTCGCGAGGAGTTCCTCGCGGACACCCTCGGCGAACTCGGGCCGGCCCTCCGCGCCGCTGTCCCAGTCGATCAGCCCGCCCATCAGGATCTCCGCCAGATGGTCCGGCCGGGTCTCCGGCATGATGCGGCGCCTGAGCTGGTCGAAGAGGTCGAAGTCGAACGGCACGGCGGCGAGCTGCGAGGCGAGCCGGCGCGCGGCGGGGGTGGCGAGGGTGAAGAAGCGGCGGACGGCGGTCCTGGCGGCGCGCGGGAAGCGCGGGGCGCGCAGTCCCGGTGCGGGTGCGCCCTTGACGAGGGTCCCGGCCAGCACGATCGGCAGCGCGCGGCGCACCCCGCGCTCCCCGGTCACCAGGCCGGCCCAGGCGGCGAGCGAGCCGGGTTTGAGGGAGAGCACCGGCACCGGCACCGATCCGTCGCCGCCGTCCGGCAGGGGCCGCAGGGGGTCGGGTCCGCCGGGCGGGGGCCAGTGGGTGAGGGCGTCGTTGGCGGCACCGAATCCGCCCGCCTCCAGCACGGCCTCGTACGGGTAGAGGGTGGAGCGACGGCGCATGTGGGGCGGCAGCAGGTGCACCAGGGCCGTGGGGCCGGCGTGGGCGAGACGGCCGAGGAGTGCGTCGGCGGCGGGTGCGGCCCAGCCGTGGGCCAGGCCGTCGGTGACGACGAGGAAGATGCGGCCGCCGCGTCCGTCGAGGAGTTCTCCGGGGTCGGAGGTGGTCCGTCCGGTGCCCCAGCGCAGGGTGGCGGGGCCGGTGCGCGGCACGTTCACCCGGACCGTGCGCACGGTGCGGAAGGCGCCGCTGTGCTCGGCCGCTCTGGCCAGGCGGGTGACGGAGTCCTTCCAGATCCGCAGGGTGGGGGCGTCGTCGACGAGCAGCACCAGCTGGAAGGCCGAGGAGCGGGCGGGGCGCAGGAAGGGCATCCACATGCCGTCGACGACTCCCTGTTCGGCGGTGGTCTCCTCGTCCAGTTCCAGGGTGTCGCGGGAGGGGATGCGGCGGGCGAGCAGGTGGAGGGCGCGCGCGAACTGCGCGGTGACGCGGCCGGGTCCGTGCTGCGGCCGGTCGTCCGCGGGCAGCAGCGGCTGCCCGACGTCCACGGCGAAGGGGCCCTCGGGGTCGGGTAACAGGTGTGCGGCGGGAGTGGGTTCGCCGGCCGCGTGCCCGGCGGTGCCTGAGGGGGGCGGGCCGGCGGGAGCGCCGGCGGTGCCGGGCCGGCGGCCGGGGGCGGGGCCCTCGGCGGCGGGAACGGGGGCGGGGGTGACCGGGGACGCGTCGGCCGCGGGGGTGTCCGGCCGCTCCTGCTCCTCGGTCACCGGCGGGGGCCCGGGACGCGGTGGCGCGGGCGGGGCCGGTGCCACGACCGTGCGGACGGCCGGGGGCACACCGACGGCCGGGCCGCCGTGACGGTCCCAGTACGCGGCGAGCCAGACCGCGTCGGCGACCTCCTGCCAGCGCGCCCCGGACGGCTCGGGGGCGTCCCGGGCCGTCACTCCGCGCTCGTTCACCCGGTCGGCGGACTCCGGGTACGGCGAAGGAGGCGACGACCCCGAAAGGGGGAAGCCGTCGCCGAGCCCGGATGCGTGCTCCCTGGGGTAGCCCTTCATTCAGCGGCCCTTCGCGAGGTCGCGTAGGAGCATTTCCACGAGCGTACGCCCCTGACCATCCGCCTGGAAACCACCCGCCGTAGTCATCTGGACAGCGTTGAGCAACTGGTCGACCGAGTGGGTGCCGCCCGCCTGTACCCGCTGGACGAACAGGTCCACCAGGTCATCCGTCCCCCCGGGCCGGGCTCCGAGGTGCCCCTCCACCATGGCCAGGAGCTGCTCCCGGGTGGGCGTGCGCATCTCCAGGGGCAGGCAACGACGGCGGAAAGCGGCCGGAAACTCACGCTCTCCGTTACTGGTGATCACCACGACCGGGAACTCCCGGCACTCGACCCGCCCGCCCCGCACGTCGGCCTGGCTGCCGGGGTCGCTGGTGTGGACGCGGGCCGTGTCGGCGGCGTCACGCACCAGTTCCGGGACGTCATAGCTTCCATTCTCCAGGACGTGCAGCAGATCGTTGGGCAGGTCGATGTCGCTCTTGTCGAGTTCGTCGACGAGAAGCACCCGGGGTCGATCGTAGGGCAGCAGAGCCGTGCCGAGGGGCCCCAGGGTGACGAAGTCCCCCAGCAGAGGCGGAAGTTGACGTGCACTTGACTCGCCGGAGGCGGAACCGCCGCCGTCCGCCCGCTCCTCCGGCCCGTCCGCCGCTCCCTCCGCGTCCCCGGCCGCGCGGTTCAGTCCCGCACGCCAGGCGGCGATGGCCTGGGCCCTGCCCATGGCGTCGTGGGCGTACAGGCCGTCGCGCAGCACGGTGCGGCTGACGATGTTCCACTCCAGGACCCGGCCCAGTCCGAGTTCCCGGGAGATCAGGTAGGCGAGGGTGGACTTGCCGACGCCTGGCGGGCCGGTGATCAGCAGGGGCCGCCGCAGCAGCAGGGCGGCGTTGACGACGTCGATCTCCTCCTCGCCCAGCTGCGGTGCGATGTCGCCGTGGCCGAGGCGGCGTGACGCGGCCTGGGCGTCGGCGGGCGGCACCGGGCGGGACGGGCCGCCCCGGAACGTGCGCCAGGGCGGCGGTTGCGGCAGCACGGGTGGTACGGCCGGCTCCCGGCCCGTGCCGTGGAACACCCGCCAGCCGTTGGGGACCGTCTGCTCCTGCGCGGTCATGCGGGTGCCTCCTCGCTGGCGAGATCGCCGGGATCGATGGGCTGGAAGTCGATGGGCCGGGTGGGATCGTCCCAGAAGAAACCGATGTGGCGGCCGAGCAGCTCGCCCGGCCCCTGGCCGTCGCTCTCGGCGTTCTTGCGCAGCAGGTGCACGGCCGTCGGGATCCGCGCCGGGGTCTGGGCGGCGGCGAACAGGGCGGTCACCACCTCTCGCCGCTCCTCCGCGAAGACCCCCCTGCGGTCCCACACGGCCAGCCCTATCCCTTCCGCGATGGCGGCCTTGAGCGCCGCCAGGGCACCGGTGCCGCTGGGTGCGTCCAGCACGACCGCCGTATGTCGTGCTTCCCCGGCGAGCCCCGCCTGCCACGCGTCGAGTCGCAGACCGTCTCTTTCCCGCCAGCCGTGCACGGCGACGCCCTGCTCCCGCAGGGTGTGCCAGCGCTGCCGCCACTGGTCACGGATCACCATGTCGTCCGAACACATGCGCTCCAGACTGCGCAGGTGGACGCCGTACTTGAGGCTGAGCGGCAGCGGCTGGCCGTCCCCGACCCGGTGCGTCAGGCCGGCCACGTCGTGGTTGAGAAGGTCGTACGGAAGGACGAACTCGATGTACGGCGGCGGGGGCCGGCGTCCGCTCGCGTCCGGCTCGCGCGGTGCCGTCCAGAGCCGGGTGCCCTGCCTCAGCGCCCGTTCGACGGCGGTGCCGAGGTCGTCGAGGGTGGTGTAGGCGGGTTCACCCGGCTGGGGGTTCCACTGTCCGGGCACGGTGTTGAGCCAGGGGCGCACGACGATGTCGCGGGTGCCGTCGCGCGCCGGCTCCACCGCGATGACGAGGCAGCAGGGTATGTCCGGGTCGCGCGGTGTCGTGGGGGCGGCCCGCCGGCGTTCCTCGAGCTCCTCGGTCAGACCGGCCCTGCCCGCCCAGTCGTCGGCCCAGGTGGTGAGGGCGGCGCGATGGGCGGGGGTGGCGGCCAGCCGGGCGGCGTGGTCGACGAGGAGCACGGCGGGCGGCAGCCCGTCCAGTTGTGCGGTCCAGCCCAGGACGTGGGAGAGGAGCTGGTCCGGCGTCAGCCCGATCGGCAGGTCCAGGCCGTTGAGCTCCTCGACGAGCGCGTCGCGCAGACGGGTGGCGGGTAACTCACCCCGGGCGAGGACGGCGCGGGCGCCGAGCTCGTCCTCGCGGGAGATGACGGGTCCGGCCAGGAGGCCGGGCCCGGCCGGCGTCGGCGGCCGGCCCAGCAGTTCGTCGAGCAGACGGTCGAGTTCGTCGCCCGCCAGGTCCCCCTCGAGGATCCGCACCACTTCGACCAGTACGCGCTCGCCGCCCGCCGTGTTCAGCGCCGCCCGCACGAGGAGGACGACGTCCTCCCGTAACTTGACACCCCGGAGGTCGACCTGGCCGCCGAGCAGGTCGCCCAGCACCACGGCGAAGTGCAGCCGCCCCTGCGCGTCCTCCATGCAGCCGAGCTCGCACAGGGCGTTGGTCAGCCCCAGGAGCACCCGGCTGCCCCGCGCACGCTCGGATTCACCGAGCCCCGTGTCCGTTGTCACCGACTTTCCCCCTGAGCCGGTTCGCCTGCCTGACCGATCAGCGAAGTTAGCACGGCAACCAGCGGTTAACCAGGGACGAATGAGGTCGGAACGACGCCTCCCGGCCAGGATCGCCCTCAAGGGTGACACTCCTGGCCGGAATCACTCCCTTCCTCGTCCCGCGGTCACAGGCGGGGATCGACCGGCTCCGACTCCAGCGCCAGTACGGCGAAGACCGGCTCGTGGACGCGCCACAGGGGCTCGCCCCCGGACAGGCGGTCCAGCGCCTCCAGGCCGAGCGCGTACTCGCGGACCGCGAGCGAGCGCTTGTGGTTCAGGAAGCGGCCGCGCAGACGGGCCAGGTTCTCCGGGCGGGTGTACTCGGGGCCGTAGACGATCCGCAGGTACTCGCGGCCCCGGCACTTGATGCCCGGCTGCACCAGGCGGCCCGACGGGTCGCGGACCAGGGCGCCGACCGGCTTGACGACCATGCCCTCGCCGCCGCGTCCGGTCATCTCCAGCCACCAGTCGACGCCGGCCCGCACCGACTCGGGGTCGGCGGTGTCGACGTAGAGGCGCCGGGTGGTCTGCAGCAGGCCGGTGGCGTCGTGCTCGACCATGCGGTCGATCAGGGCGAGCTGCTCGTCGTGGGGCAGGGCCGCGAGGCTGCGGCCCCGGACGGCCAGGAGCTGGAACGGAGCCAGGCGTACGCCGTCCAGGCCGTCGGTCGTCCAGCAGTACCGGCGGTACGCGTCGGTGAACGCCTGTGCGCCGTCCGCCCGTTCGCGCTGCCGGTCCAGCAGGTCCCGCACGTCGACGCCCCGGCCCGCGGCGCCCTCCAGCGCGGCCAGGGCGGCCGGGAGGACCGCGCCGGAGGCGGCGCCGACCGCGGCGTACTGGGACCGCAGCAGTCCGGACGCCTTCAGCGACCACGGCATCAGCTCGGCGTCCAGCAGCAGCCAGTCCGTGTCGAGTTCGTCCCACAGGCCGGCCTCGGTGACCGCCGTGCGCAGGCGGGCGAGTATCTCCTCCGTGACGGCGGCGTCGTCGAAGAACGGGCGGCCGGTGCGGGTGTAGAGGGAACCGGTGGGACCCTCCACGCCGAAGCGCCCGCGGGCCGCGTCGGCGTCCCGGCAGACCAGGGCGACGGCGCGGGAGCCCATGTGCTTCTCCTCGCACACGACCCGTGCGACGCCGTCCTGACGGTACTGGGCGAACGCCTCGACCGGGTGCTCCAGATAGCCCTCGACGTGCGAGGTCGCCGTCGGCGCCATGGTCGGCGGGAGGTACGGCAGCAGGCGGGGGTCGATCGCGAAGCGGCTCATGACCTCCAGGGCCGCGGCGGCGTTCTCCTCACGGACGGAGACGCGGCCCGCGTGCCGGGTCTCGACGACGCGGCGGCCGTGCACGTCCGCCAGGTCCAGCGGGCGCCCCTCGTGGCCACCGGGTGCCTCGGTGCGCAAGGGGCGGGCCGGCTCGTACCAGACCCGCTCGGCCGGTACGTCGACCAGTTCCCGCTCCGGCCAGCGCAGTGCGGTGAGCCTGCCACCGAACACCGCGCCGGTGTCCAGGCAGATGGTGTTGTTGAGCCAGGTGGCCTCCGGGACCGGGGTGTGGCCGTAGACGACCGCCGCCCGGCCCCGGTAGTCCTCGGCCCAGGGGTAGCGCACGGGCAGTCCGAACTCGTCGGTCTCGCCGGTGGTGTCGCCGTACAGGGCGTGGCTGCGGACCCGGCCGGAGGTGCGGCCGTGGTACTTCTCCGGCAGACCGGCGTGGCAGACCACGAGCCTGCCGCCGTCGAGGACGTAGTGGCTGACCAGGCCGTCGATGAACTGCCGTACCTCGGCGCGGAACTCCTCGCTCTCGCCCTCCATCTGCTCGATGGTCTCGGCGAGCCCGTGGGTGTGCCGGACGGTGCGGCCGCGCAGGTGGCGGCCGAACTTGTTCTCGTGGTTGCCGGGCACGCAGAGCGCGTCGCCCGACTTCACCATGGCCATCACGCGGCGCAGCACGCCGGGGCTGTCCGGGCCGCGGTCGACGAGGTCGCCGACGAAGACGGCGGTACGGCCCTCGGGGTGGGCGCCGTCGGCGTAGCCCAGCTTGCCCAGCAGTGCCTCCAGTTCGGCGGAGCAGCCGTGGATGTCACCGATGATGTCGAAGGGCCCGGTGAGGTGGGTGAGGTCGTTGAACCGCTTCTCGGTGACGACGGTGGCGTGCTCGATCTCCTCCACGCCGCGCAGCACGTGCACCTTGCGGAAGCCCTCGCGCTCCAGGTGGCGCAGTGAGCGGCGCAGTTCACGGATGTGGCGCTGGATGACCCGGCGCGGCATGTCGGCGCGGTCGGTGCGGACGGCGTTGCGCTCGGCGCACACCTGCTCGGGCACGTCGAGCACGATGGCGATGGGCAGCACGTCGTACCGCTTGGCCAGGTCGACGAGCTGCCGTCGGGCGTCCTGCTGGACGCTGGTGGCGTCGACGACGGTGCGGCGGCCGGCGGCGAGGCGCTTGCCGGCGATGTGGTGCAGCACGTCGAAGGCGTCGCGGGACGCGCTCTGATCGTTCTCGTCGTCGGCGACCAGGCCGCGGCAGAAGTCTGAGGAGATGACCTCGGTGGGCGTGAAGTGCCGGCGGGCGAAGGTGGACTTGCCCGAGCCGGACGCGCCGATGAGCACGACGAGGGAGAGGTCGGTGACGGGCAGGGCGCGGCCCCGCGCCGTGGTGGTGACCGGGCTGGTCATGCGGCCTTCGCCTCCTTCGGGGTCGCGGCCTGGAACACGGCCATCTGGGTGGGGGGTCCGACCTCGGGGTCGTCGGGTCCGACGGGCAGGAACTCCACGTCGTAGCCGTGCCGTTCGGCGACCTTGCCCGCCCAGTCGCGGAACTCCTCACGGGTCCACTCGAAGCGGTGGTCACCGTGCCGGACGTGGCCGGCCGGCAGGCTCTCCCAGCGCACGTTGTACTCGACGTTGGGGGTGGTCACGAGGACCGTCCGGGGGCGGGCGGCGCCGAACACCGCATACTCCAGGGCAGGCAGCCGGGGCGGGTCGAGGTGTTCGATCACCTCGCTGAGCACGGCGGCGTCGTAACCCCTGAGCCGCTTGTCGGTGTACGCGAGGGAGCCCTGGAAGAGCCGCACGCGCGCCGCCTGCCGCTCCCCCATGCGGTCGAGCTTCAGCCGCCGGGACGCGATGGTGAGCGCCCGCATCGACACGTCGACGCCGGCGATCTCGGTGAAGGACGGATCCCTGAGCAGTGCCTGAACCAACTGCCCCTGGCCGCAGCCGAGGTCGAGCACCCGGGCGGCGCCGGAGGCGCGCAGCGCGGTGAGGATCGCGTCCCGCCGCTGCACGGCGAGCGGGGTGGGCCTCTCCTCCTGCTCGGTCTCCGCCGCGACCGCGTTGTCGATGTCCTCGACCTCGCTGTCGTCGGCCTCGGCGAGCCGGACCAGCTCCAGCCGCTCCATGGCCTGCCGGGTCAGCGACCAGCGGCGGGAGAGGTACCGGCTGGTGATGAGCTTCTGCTCGGGGTGTGCGGGCAGCCAGCCCTCGCCGGCCCGCAGCAGCTTGTCGACCTCGTCGGAGGAGACCCAGTAGTGCTTGGCGTCGTCGAGGACGGGGAGCAGCACGTAGAGGTGGCGCAGTGCCTGGGCAAGGGTGAGCGTGTCCGCGTCCAGGGCCAGGCGTATGTAGCGCGAGTCGCCCCACTGCGGGAACTCGGTGTCCAGCGGGACGGGTTCGGCGGTGACCGTCCAGCCGAGCGGTTCGAAGAGCCGGCGGACGAGTCCGGGGCCGCCGCGCGCGGGCAGCGCGGGCACCTCGATGCGCAGCGGGCGCGGCCGGTCCGGGAGCTCCGGACGGGCGTGGCACACGCCGCGCATCGCGCTGGAGAAGACACCGCTCAGCGCGACGGCGAGCAGGGAGGAGGCCGCGTACGGGCGGTCGTTGACGTACTGCGCGAGGGCGGCGTCGGGAGCACCGCCGCGGCCCCTGCCCTTGCCGCGCCTGACCAGTGCCACCGCGTCCACCTCCAGCAGCAGCGCCGCCGTGCAGCGCTCGGCGCCGGCCTCGGGGTACAGGACGTGTGCCGTGCCGTAGGACGTGGAGAACGCCTGCGCCCTCCCGGGATGCTTGTGCAGCAGGAATCCGAGGTCGGTCGCCGGGTGCTCGGCACAGCCGGTGGTACTGATCGTCAGGAACACGGTGGCGACACCTCGAAACACCTGGTCAACTGCGGGTGCGCACCGGGACCCCGGCGCGTCCGGTCAACGTACAGGGAAGGGGCTCTGGGGTTCCCGGGAATTTCGGGGTGCCGGCGGCGGGGAGCCGCCCCGGCGGGAGGCGGGCCCCCGCCGGGCGCGCGTCACCGCAGCTGGGACTGGACCTGGGAGGAGATCAGCTCCAGGTGGTCGAGATCGGAGAGGTCGAGGAACTGGAGGTAGATGCGGCGGGAGCCGGTCGAGGCGTAGCGGCCGATCTTGTCGACGACCTCGGCCGGGGAGCCCGCCAGGCCGTTGGCCCTGAGTTCGTCGACCTCGCGGCCGATCGCGGCGGCGCGGCGGGCGACCTCCTGGTCGTCCTTGCCCACGCAGACGACGAGGGCGTTGGAGTAGACGAGGTCGTCCGGGTCGCGGCCGGCCTCCTGTGCGGCGTCGCGGACCCGCCCGAACTGGCGCGCGGTGTCCTCGACCGAGGCGAAGGGCATGTTGAACTCGTCCGCGTACCGGGCCGCCAGGCGCGGGGTGCGGGTCTTGCCGTGGCCGCCGATCAGCACCGGCACCTTGGCCTGGGCGGGCTTGGGGAGGGCGGGGGACCTGGTGAGGTCGTAGTGGGTGCCGTGGTGGTCGAAGGTCTTGCCGGGCTCGGTGGCCCACAGGCCGGTGACGATCTCCAGCTGTTCCTCGAGGCGGGCGAACTTCTCCTTCGGGAAGGGGATGCCGTAGGCCTTGTGCTCCTCCTCGAACCAGCCCGCGCCGAGGCCCAGTTCGATGCGGCCGCCGGACATCTGGTCGACCTGGGCGACCTGGATGGCGAGCACGCCGGGGAGGCGGAAGGTGCCGGCGGTCATCAGGGTGCCCAGCCGGATGCGCCGGGTCTCACGGGCGAGGCCGGCGAGGGTGATCCAGGCGTCGGTGGGGCCGGGCAGGCCGTCCGCGGAGCCCATGCTGAGGTAGTGGTCGGAGCGGAAGAAGGCGTCGAAGCCGAGGTCCTCGGTGGCCTTGGCGACGGTGAGCAAGGTGTCGTAGGTGGCCCCCTGCTGGGGCTCGGTGAAGATGCGGAGATCCATGGTTCCATCCTGCACGCTCCCGGTCCGGGGCGGCCCGGCCCGCCCTTCCGGCGTGCCACGGGCCACGGTCGGGTGGCATCGGCCGGGGGCCGGGGTGCGGTGTGACCGGTCCCCGGTGAGGACCGTTGGCTCGGGCGGAGCCGGAGTGCCCGGCTCCCGCGCCGGCCGGTGTGGGCCGGGGTGTCACCGTGTCGGCCCCGGGTCTCGTCGTCGCCTTCCCGCCTTCCCGCCGTCCGGCCGCCCGGCGGGCGGCCGGCGCGGGGTGAGGGCGGCGCTCAGGGGCCACGGGCCGGGGAGGCCGTCGTGTCGCAGGAGAACTGCCGCAGCGGGATGGGGTGGCCGAGGGGCCGCAGAGAGGGCTGTTGCGGCGGACGGAGGGGCCGATGGCGGCGCTGACGGCGGACCTGGCGGCGCTGGGCACGGGTCTGCGGGCGGCGGGGCCGGGGCGGGGTGACGGAGCCGACGGTACGGGTGCGGCGCCGGGCGGTGCCGGTGCCGTGGCGGAGAGCGCGGGTCGCTGAACCCGCGGCGCGGGGTGGCCGGTGAGGTCATCCGGCCTCCCGCTCGGTCAGGACCTCGTCGCGGTCCGCCAGTCTGCGGAGCATCTCCAGGACCCGGTCCCGGGACTCGTCCGCCGCGTCGATGGCCTCCATGCACTGCCAGTACGTGGCCTCGTCGTCCGCGGAGCAGGCGATGCCCACCAGGGCGATGCCGACCTCGCCGAGCAGGCCGCCGAGGCACATCAGCGACTGCCGGGCCTCGCCCACTTCGGTGAGCTGGGCCGCGCGCAGCTCGCCCGGTGCGAGCCGCGGGATGCCCAGTACCCCGCAGCCGCGGGCCGCGAGCTCGGTCAGCCCCACTGCCTCGCCGCGCAGTTCGGGTGGTCCCGCGACCGCGAGCCTGCTGCCTATCGCCTGCGCCAGGGCCTGCGCCTGCCAGACCTCGGTCAGCCGCTCCGGTACGCCCCTGCTCGCGGCCAGGGCCCTTCCGCTCGCCACGATGAGCCGCACAGCGTCCATGCGCTGCCCCCGTCTGTCCGACGCGCTGCCCACGCGTCCGCATCCGTTGAACTCTTCTGTTCACTACCCAGAGTGAGTGGACGTGAGACAAAAAGCCAGAGGAAGACCGAAATCTGTGGACAACAGGCCGACCGGGGTCGGGTTTTCGACCACGGAGAGTGAAAGTGGAGCCGCACGCTCCTTTACGGGGATCCGTGGTCCGGCCTCCCCGCAGGGAACCTGTGCTCGTTCCGGTCGATCTTGGCGGCGAGCGCACCGAGCGGGTCGACTCCGAGGACCTCGCACAGCTGAAGGAGATAGGCGAGGACGTCGGCGACCTCGTCGGTGACGCGGTGCGCGGTGTCCGGGTCGTCCATGACGCGGGCGGACTCCTCGGGCGTCAGCCACTGGAAGATCTCGAGGAGTTCGGAGGACTCCACGCTGAGCGCGGCGGCGAGGTTCTTCGGGGTGTGGTACGGCTGCCAGTCGCGCGCGGCGGCGAAGTCGGCGAGCCGGCGCTGCAGTCCGGCGAGGTCGAGTGGGCGGCGCGGGGTCGCGTCGTCGTACGGATCAGTCACGGTCCAGGTGTACCACCGTCACTCCGGGCACTCCCGCGGCCCAGGAGGCGTCGCTCACCGCGCCGGCCAGGCGGATGTGTCCGCGCTCGCACATCCGCGCCGCGAGGTGGAGCAGTTCCGTGCGCTGTCCGGGGTCCAGGGACCGTTCCAGGCCGTCGGCGAGGACGGTGAGGGTGCGCAGCGCGGCCGGGACCTCGCCGGGCACGTCGGTCTCCAGCACGCCGGGGCCGGTGAGCAGCACCAGCGCGAGGGCCGTGTACCGCAGCTCGCCGTCGCCGAGCAGCCGCAATTCGGTGCGGGTGCCGTCGCCCCGGTCGAGCAGGGCGCGGACCAGGCGGCCGGCGTCGTACGGCTCGGCGAGCAGGTCGGTGACCGGCCCGGCGCATCCGGCGCGCACCGCCTCGACGAGGAGCGCGTGCCGCCGACCGCACTCGGCGCGGGTGCGCCACAGCACGTCGGCGAGGTTGCCGCAGCCGCCGAGCAGCCGGCCGGACCCGGCCGGCACCGGCTCGCGCATCCGGTCGGGACGGGGGTCGCAGGGGAAGACGGAGCGCAGCGCGACCACCATCTGCTCGGCGGCGGCGAGCACCCTGCGCTGCCCCGGCGTCTTGCCGGCGACGCGCAGCGGCAGCAGCGCGGTGCCGAGCCGGTCGTCCGGCAGCGGGGCGCGGGTCACGGGGGCCGCCCCGGCCGTGTGCCAGGCGGCCTGCACCGCGCGGCGGCGCGGATCGCGCAGCGCGGTCTCCAGCAGGACCTGCCCGTCGGCCGTCAGCCGCTCCCCCACGATCCGCAGCTCGGGCTCCACCTGGACGGCGACCTCCAGCCGGACCGGTCCCCCGGGACCGTCCGCGGTACAGCCGATGCGGAATCCGCGGCGCTGCTGGGCGTCGGCACGGGCCCGCTCCGGCACACAGGCGCCGGGCTCGGGGAAGGCCTCCCCCAGTTCGGCACCGCCACCGAGCCGGGCGAGCGCCTCGTACGCCCGCAACGCACTGGTCTTCCCGCTCCCGCTGGGCCCGGCGATCAGCGTGAGCGGCCCGAGGGGGAGCCCGGCGCCACGGTGTCCGGCGAACGCGGACAGCAGCAGCTCGGTGACCCGGGGCAGCCCCGGGCGGCCGCTGTGCGCAGGAGCCGCGGGGGCCGGGGTGGTGTCCGGGCGGGGAAGAGGAGGTGAGGTCATGAGCGGGACGCTAGGCGCCCGCGGCGGGGCGAACCGTTCCGCTTGACCGGGCTTCCTACGAACGGGCGACGCGGCCGGCCCGGCCGCTCACGCCCCCGGGACCCCCATCCCCTCCATCAGCCCCGTGACCTCCGTACCGGACGGCGTCAGCAGGAAGACGTTGCGGTCGACCCGGTGCATCGAGCTGGCCAGGCCGAACACGACACCCGTGCTGAAGTCCAGGACGCGCTTGGCGACATCGGGCTCCGCCCCCGTCAGGTCCAGCAGCACGGGTATGCCGGACATCAGCGTCTCGGCGACGTCGCGGGCGTCCGCGAACACGTTCACGCGCAGGACGACGAAGCGGCGCCGTGCCTCCGTCTCGGCCTCGGGCAGGGCACGGTGGCCCACCGCGGACGGCCACGCGTCGCGGCCCCGCAACGGAACGACCTGAGCGAGCCCCTCCCACTGTTCGTCGGTGACATCGTGGCTGCTCACCGGCATGCTCCGTCCCCTGTCGCACTGGCTGTCTGCATCGGGCAATTCTTACTCATGGTCACCCGTTCGGCCCAATAACGACACGCTCCGCCATCGTGGCACACGCCCCGGCGGGCGCGTCCCCGGCACCTCGGGCGGCCTGTTCGCCGGACGCCTGCAACTTCCGGCAGGCGTCGGCCGGCGCCGCCGTGACGCGTACGGCGAAGGCGGCCGGTCCCGGGGCCGGGCCGGCCGTCGCGTCGCCCGACTGCCGTGCGGGGCCCGCGCGTTGACCGGGGTCGCTCCGACCGGTTGCATGGGGCCCATGGCTGGTGAAGCGGACGGTGTGGCGGGGCCGGTGCGCGCCTTCGGGACGCAGGCGGACTGGGAGGAGTGGCTGGCGGGGCATCACGGCGACGCCGGCGGAGTGTGGGTGAAGATTCCGCGGAAGGGATCCGGGGCCGCCGGGATCGACTACGCCACCGCGCTGGAGTCCGCGCTGTGCTACGGCTGGATCGACGGGCACAAGAAGGGGCTGGACGACACGTACTGGCTCCAGCGTTTCACTCCCCGGCGGCCGCGCAGCCGGTGGTCGGCGGTCAACCGGCAGAAGGCCCTGGACCTCATCGGGCAGGGGCGGATGCGGCCGCCCGGCCTGCGCGAGGTGGAGAGGGCGCGGGCGGACGGCCGCTGGGAGGCCGCGTACGCGAGCCCGAGGACGGCCGTCGTCCCCGACGATCTGCGGGCCGCGCTGGACGCGGCACCCGGCGCCCGCGACTTCTTCGCGACCCTCGACAGCCGCAACCGCTATGCGATCCTGCACCGGATCGAGGAGGCGAAGCGGCCGCAGACCCGGGCGGCACGCATCGAGAAATTCGTCGCCATGCTCGCCGAGGGGAAGACGCTCCACCCCTGACCGCGGGGCCGGGCGGCGGGTCTCAGCCCGCGACGACCGCCTCCGCGGCCGCCACGCCGCACACGCGTGCCGCGCCGTGGGTGACGATGTGCAGGGCACCGCGCGGCGCGGACTGCGGTACGCCCATCTCCACGACAACGGTGTCCGGATCGGCGGCGAGCAGGGTGTCCACGGCCGTGCGCATCCACGGGTGCCGGTGCTCGTCGCGGACCACGGCGACCACGCGCCGCCCGGCCGCCGCCTCCAGCGCCCGGTCACCGGCCCCGGGGCCCGTGAAGCTGCCGGTGGCCGTGCCCGGCAGCAGCCGCTCCAGCTCCGCGCCCACGCCCCACGGGGTCTCGTCGCCCACGGCGATGTTCGGAACCGGGTTGAAGGTGGCCACGTAGAGCGGTCCGGTGACCGGCGCGGCGGTACCGGCGCGGGTGACGGTCACCGCGCGGCGGGCCGCCGTGAGGCCTATCTCCGGCTCGGGGGCGGCCGTCGCGGCCGGGGAGCGCCGTACGCCCGCGGTCCATTCGGCCAGCGCGCGGACCCGGGCGGCGGCGTCGGCGAGCCGCTCCTCCGGCAGTGCGCCGGAGCGCACGGCGCCCACCAGCGCGTCCTGGAGGCTCTGCACCGTGCCCTCGTCGCACAGCCCGCCGCCCACGCAGATCGCGTCGGCGCCGGCGGCGATGGCGAGGACGACCCCCTGCTGCAGTCCGTACGTGCCGGAGATGGCGCGCATCTCCATGCCGTCGGTGACGATCAGGCCCTCGTAGCCGAGCTCGCCGCGCAGCAGGTCGGTGAGGATGCGCCGGGAGAGCGTGGCCGGGTGGTCCGGGTCGAGGACCGGCACCCGGATGTGCGCGGTCATGACGGCGCGGGTGCCGGCCGCGATCGCCGCGCGGAACGGCTGGAGCTCACGCTCGTGCAGCGTCGTGGCGTCGAGGTCGATGTGCGGGAGCGCGAGGTGGGAGTCGACGCTGGTGTCGCCGTGGCCGGGGAAGTGCTTGGTGCAGGCGGCGACGCCGGTGGACTGCAGGCCCTCGACGTAGGCGGCGGTGTGCCGGGCCACCAGGCCGGCGTCCCGCCCGAAGGAGCGCACGCCGATCACCGGGTTGTCGGGGTTGGCGTTGACGTCGGCCGAGGGGGCCCAGTTGAAGTTGATCCCGCACTCGGCGAGCCTGCGGCCCAGTTCGCGGGCGACGTCCCGGGTCAGGCCGGTGTCGTCGACGGCGCCGAGGGCCAGGCCGCCGGGGAAGGAGGAACCGGTGCGGACCTCAAGGCGGGTGACGTCGCCGCTCTCCTCGTCGATGGCCACCAGCAGGTCGTCCCGCTCCGACCGCAGCTGCGCGGTGAGAGCGGCGACCTGCTCGGGGGCGGTGACGTTGCGGCCGAAGAGGCCGACGGAGGCGAGGCCCTCGCTCACCCGGCGGCGCACCCAGTCGGGCGCGGTGGTGCCGTCGAAGCCGGGTTGCAGCACGGCGAGCGCGTCCCTGGTGAGGGTGTCGGTGCCGGTGGTGAATGTCGTCATCGGGTCGCGTTATCCCTTCACGGCGCCCGCGGTGAGGCCGCTGACGGCCCTGCGCTGCAGGAAGACGAAGAGGATCAGGATGGGGACGGCGAACAGGGACGAGGCGGCCATGGTCGCGCCCCAGTCGTTGCCGAACTGGGTCTGGAAGCTGGAGAGCCACAGGGGCAGGGTCTGCGCCCCGGCGTCCTTGTTGAGCACCAGGACGAGCGGGAACTCGTTCCAGGCGGTGATGAAGCCGAACATCGAGGTGGACATCAGGCCCGGCGCGAGCAGCGGCAGGATGACCCGGCGGAACGCCTGGGCGCGGGTGCAGCCGTCGACCATCGCCGACTCCTCCAGCTCCTTCGGCACGGCGGCGACGAAGCCGCGCAGCGTCAGGACGGTGAAGGGCAGGATCATCATCATGTAGAAGGCCGTGAGGGGCACCAGGCTGTTCAGCATCGAGGCGTCCCGCACGATCATGTAGATCGCGATGACCATCACCTCCCACGGCGCCATCTGGGCGAGCATGAAGCCGATGACGAAGCCGCGCCGGCCCCTGAACCGCATGCGGGCCAGGGCGAAGGAGCCGGCCAGCGCGATGATCAGGGAGAAGACGACCGCCAGGACGGTGACGGTCAGCGAGTTGCGGACGTACGTCCAGAAGTGGTCGGCGTCGGTCGCCGTCCCGAAGTGCTCGAACGTGACCTCGGTCGGGAACCAGACGGGGGTCTCCGAGATGATGTCGCCGGTCGGTTTGAACGCCGTGGCGAACATCCAGTACACGGGGAAGACGAAGACGACGAACAGGACGGCGGCCGTGACGTTGGGCCACAGGCGGCCGAAGAGCGAGCGATTCACAGCTCGTCCTCCTCTTGCTTGAGCACGATCCTGAGGTAGTAGGCGGTCAGGCCGAGCATGATCAGGACGGTCAGTACGGCGATCGCCGCGCCCATGCCGTAGTGCTGGTTGCCGACGCCCTCGATGTAGGCGTAGACGGGCAGGATCTCGGTGAGCCGGTCGGGGCCGCCGCCGTTGAAGGTGAAGACCTGGACGAACGCCTTGAAGATCCAGATGATCTCCAGGAACGTCGTGGCGTACAGGAACGGCCGCAGGACCGGCAGGGTGACCGTGGTGAAGCTCCGCCAGGCGCCGGCGCCGTCGAGGGAGGCGGCCTCGTACAGTTCGCCGGGGATGGTGGTGGTCGCCGCGTAGAGGTTGATCGCGACGAACGGGATGGACATCCAGACGATCAGCAGGGTGACGACGAAGAACGTCGACATCTGGCTGCTGGTCCAGCTGTAGTCGGCCATGGAGTGCCAGCCGAGCTTGTCCAGGACCCAGTTGACGACGCCGAAGCGCTGGGCGAACAGCCACTGGTAGACGGTGGTGGCGGCCACCACGGGCATGGCCCAGGCCAGCACCAGGCCGATCAGCAGGGTGAGCCGCATGCGCTTGCCGAGGCGGGCGAGCAGCAGCCCGGTCAGCGCGCCGAGGACCATGGTCAGGGCGACGTTCACCGCCGTGAACAGGATGGAGCGGAGGGTGACCCGCCAGAAGTCCTCGCCGGTGAGGACCTCCTTGTAGTTGTCGACGCCGTTCCACTCGGTGACGTGCTGGATCAGCTGCGCCATGTTGAGGTTCTGGAACGACAGCAGCACGTCCTTCAGCAGCGGCCAGCCGAGCAGCAGCACGGTGGCCGCGCAGGCGGGCAGCAGCAACAGGTACGGGGCGAGCGCGCCGGCGCGTGACGCGGCTCGCGGTGTGGGCCCGCCGGATCCCCCGTCGTCCGTCCTGCGGACGTCCGCCGGGCCGGAGGGCGGCCGTTCGGTCTGCACGGTCATGCTCGCGATCTCTCTTCTCGGCGTGCTCAACGCGGGGCGGGGGCCGTCGTCGGTCGGCCCCCGCTCCGGTCGGAGCGCGTGCGCTACTACTGCTGCTGCGCCAGGCGCTTGTTGAACTCGCCCTCGACCTGCTTCGCGGCGTCGGCCGGGGACTTGCCGTTCAGCACGGCGGTCAGGTACGTCTTGATCGGGTTGGGCGCGTTCTCGACCGCGGCCCACTCGGGGATCAGCGGCGTGGTGCCGCCGACGGCGGCGGCCGGCGCGGCGGCCTCGGCGGGGGCGTTGCCCTCGAGGTTGCTCTGCAGCGACTCCTTGTTGGGGATGACGCCGTTGAGCTTGGCGAGCTGGCCCTCGAACCGGTCGGACAGCGCGATCTTCAGGAACTCCTTGGCGAGCTCCTGCTTCTTGCTGCCCGCGGCGACCGCGAGGTTGGAGCCGCCCAGGAAGACGCCCTCGGGCTTGTCGGCGGTCTCACCCGGGATGGTGAAGTAGCCGATCTCCTTCTCGATCTTCGGGTTGGCCTTCGTCGCGATGCCGGCTTCCCAGCCCATGCCGATGAACGCGCCGGTCCTGCCCTTGGCGAAGACCTCGCCCTGCTGCGGGGTGGCCTCGTCCTTGTCCTTGGGCGCCTTGGACAGCGCCTGGAACTTCTTGTAGGTCTCCGCGGCGGCGGCGACCTTGGGGTCGTCCAGGTTGGAGACGTACTTGTCGCCGTCCTTCTTGACCAGCTCGCCGCCCTCGCCGATCACCAGGCCGACGAAGTGGTACCAGTTCTGGCCGGGCAGGTAGATCGGCTCGGCGTCGGTCTTGTCACCGATCGTCTTGAGCGCGTCGTAGAACTCGTCGCGGGTCTTCGGCGTGTCCTTGAGGCCGGCGTCCGCCCAGACCTTCTTGTTGTAGAGGACGACGCGGTTGGCGAAGTACCAGGGCACCGCGTACTGCTTGCCCTCGAAGACGGACGACTCGTTGAGCGACTCGGTCCACTCGCCGCCGATCTCGGACTTGAGGTCGGCGAGGTCGGCCAGGCCGCCGGTCTTGGCGTAGGCCGGGGTCTGGGTGTTGCCGATCTCGAAGACGTCCGGCGGGTTCTCCTCGGACAGGGCGGTGGTCAGCTTCTGCTGGATGCCGTTCCACTGCTGGACCTCGAAGGTGACCTTCGCCTTGGTCTTCTTCTCGAACTCGGCGGCGAGGTCCTTCTGCCACTGGTCCGGCGACGAGCCGTCCATCACCCACACGGTGAGCGTCTCGCCGGCGTAACCGTCCGCGCCGGCCTTCTTGCCGCCGTCACCGTCGTCGCCGCCGCACGCGGCGACGGAGAACAACATGCCCGCGACCCCGATCGCGGCTATCAGCTTGCGCTTCACGCGCCACCCCTCCTCAGGAATGCCTTGCACACCCACGCCCTCGGCGGTGACCCTCACAACGGCGCAACAGCTCGGCGGGCTGGGACCCGGCTTCCTCTAAATGGTTTAGACCAGCAAGGGGAGCTTGGCCTAGACCTATGGCTCTGTCAAGAGTCGTGAACGCACGCCCGGATAACGGCTCGGACACCTCCGCGGGGACGCAGAACTCCACCCAAAGGTGGGCGGGTCGACTGTTGGACTAGACCAACGAGAGAACTCACGGTTATAACGGGATCGCCGAGCGTGCGGCGCCGAACCCGGCCGTCCGCCGACGTGCACCGCGGCCGGCCCCTGCCGTCCGCGCGCCGGACACCGCAGCCGGAAGGCAGGTCATGAGCACGGACGTCAGCAGCGCCCAGGCCGACACGGGGGCGCCGGGCCGTACCGGTCGCGTCCCGAAGTACTACCGCATCAAGCAGCGGTTACTGCAGATGACCGACGAGCGCGCACCGGGCTCCCCGATGCCCGCCGAGCGCCTGCTCGCCGTCGAGTTCCGCACCTCCCGCACCACGGTGCGCAAGGCCCTGCAGGAGCTGGTGGGAGAGGGCAGACTCGACCGCATCCAGGGCAAGGGGACGTTCGTCGCCCGCCCGAAGGTGTACCGGACCCTCCAGCTCACCTCGTACACCGAGGACATGCGGGCCCAGGGACTCAAGCCGGCCTCGCGGGTCCTGGACATCGGCTACGTCCCCGCCGACGCCGAACTGGCGGCCCTGCTCGAGACGGAACCCGGGGACAGGGTGCTGCGCGTCGAACGGCTGCGACTGGCCGGCGGCGAGCCGATGGCGATCGAGGCGACCCACCTGTCCGCCCGGCGCTTCCCCCACCTGCGCCGCAACCTGTCGCGCTACACCTCGCTCTACACCACCCTCGCCGAGGTGTACGGCGTCCGGCCGGCGGAGGCCGACGAGACGATCGAGACCTCCCCGGCGACACCGCGCGAGGCCGGACTGCTCGGCACGGACGTGGGCCTGCCGATGCTGCTGCTGTCCCGCCACTCGCGCGACGAGACGGGGACGCCGGTGGAGTGGGTCCGCTCGGTGTACCGCGGCTCGCGCTACAGGTTCACCGCGACCCTGACGCGCCCGAGGCCCTGACCGGGGCGGTTCGCCGGCGTCACCCGTCATGTGGTGCCGGGTGGACCGTGGACGGGTGTCGGCCGCGCGCGGCCGCGGGCGCGGCACCGGCCCTCGGAGCGAAGCCGGTGCCGCGTCCGGCCTCAGTGGTCGGCGGAGCTGCCGCGGACGACACAGGATTGGTTGTTCTCCCAGCCCCAGCCGTCACCGTCCGGATCCGAGGAACCGCCGTTCACACAGTACGGATAGCCGTTCGGGGCCGTACCACCGCCACTGGATCCCGTGTCCGCCGAGCTGCCGCGGACGACACAGGATTGGTTGTTCTCCCAGCCCCAGCCGTCACCGTCCGGATCCGAGGAACCGCCGTTCACACAGTACGGATAGCCGTTCGGGGCCGTACCGCCGTCGCCGCCGCCGTCGCCGGATCCGTAGACGGTGGCCCGCTTCGAGGTGGCCGCGATGCCGTTGCTTCCGTTGAAGAAGCGGTTGCCCCAGTTGGTGAGGGAGCCGGGGTCGAAGCCGTTGACCATGTCGAGGTACTCGACACCGCTTCCGTTGCCGCTCCAGGACCAGCCCAGGTAGCCGATCCGCAGGGACTGGGCAGTCGCCATGATGGCGTCCTCGTCCGGGTTGCCGTCACTGTGCTGGTCACCGAACTCGCCCACGACGAGGGGCAGTCCGTTGTTGACGAAGTGGTTCAGGTAGTCCTGGACCTCGGCGGCGGTGTCGTAGACGCCGTACATGTGGATCGAGAAGATGGTGTTGCGGTCGGGGTCGGAGGCGAAGACCGAGGCGGCGTTGTTCCGCATGGTGTGCGACCAGTCCTGGCCCCAGTTGGGGGCGTCGACCATCAGGGCGTGCCGGAGGCCGGCGTTGCGGAGCTTGCCGATCGCGCTCTTGGTGGCGTCGGTCCAGGCGGCGTAGTTGCTGTTGCCGAAGGGCTCGTTGCCGATGTTGACGACGACGTAGTCCTCCTGGCCCTCCAGCGCGCTCTTCACACCGATCCAGTAGTCCGCCGCCTGGTCCAGGGTCGCCGCGGCGCCGTCCTCGCCGTAACCGGTGGTGTCGTGGACCTCCAGGACACAGATGACCTTGTTCGCCTTGCACTGGCCGATGATCGTGGAGACCTGGGACGCACTCGTCTCGGTCCAGCGGTCGCCGCTGCCGAGGACGACGCGGACGGTGTTGGCGCCCTTGGCCGCGATGTCGGCGATGGAGGTGGTCTGTTGCGGGTACCAGGCGTAGGCGTGGTTGGCACCGCGCATCACGAACTCGTTGCCGTTGGCCTCGTGCACACGTCCGTTGTGGACCCGGATGCCGGCGGGGGCGGCCTCGGCGTCACCGACGGAGGGGCCCAGGACCGAGGCCAGCAGGCCGAGAGCGGCGGCGAACGCCGTGCCCGCGACGGTGCGCAGCAGACGTCTGGGTTGCTTTGCCATGTTGCTCCTCAAGTGGTGGGGACACGACGACACCTTCCGTCTGGCGCCTTCCAGGGCTACTCGACAACGTTGTCCGAGCGGGAATCCGAGCCGGTACGGCGGTTGACGGGGTGACGGCGGCACCGGCTCCGCGGCACGGACCGGGAAGGGGCCGCCGTTCCCTATGAGACCACTCAATGTTTCGGTCATGTCAATAGAAGGGACAACACTCTTGATGCCGAGGGGCGACTCGCGAGGCCGTTTGACTAAACCGGTCGCTAAACCATGTTCATTTCCGCTCTGCCTGTTGCCCAGCAGGGTTTCGGGGCCTATCTTCCTGCCGGACCAACGATGCAGAACGACAGTTGACTAGTTTTGCTATACCGGTTTATTTGCGGATACCGTATGTCCCGTGCATCTCCTCCGACTGCGCGAGGTGGTCGCGGCCGCTCCGGAACGCGAGCTCGGCACCACGTGCGCGCGGGAGTTCGCCCTGTACGGGACCGAACTCGGCGGCCCGCCGGAGCTCCTCGCGCCGTCCTCGGGTCCCCGCATCGTGCTGTGCCTGGACGGCTCGGCGCTGCTGCGTGGCCCGGAAGGCCACGAGCTGTCACTGGGGCCCGGCGCGTCGTGCTTCCTGTCCGGCTCCGACCAGGACGTCATGGCACAGGGCGACGGAACGCTGTCCGTGGCCGGCACCGGCGTCGCCCGCAAGCAACCGACTCCTCACGCCCCGGCCCGCACGGACGGGCCCGCAGGAGGGGGAACCCGGGTACGGATTCGTCTGGAAGCAAAGGAAGACAACGTTGTCCCTCATCACTGCCGACCGGGCCGCACCTCAGGTGGGCCGCGCCCCGGCACCGACCGGAAGGAGGAGCCCACAGGTGTACGCCGCGCTGGACATCGGAGGCACGAAGATCGCGGGAGCCCTGATCGACGAGGAGGGATCCGTCATCCGGCGCGCCGAACTGCCCACACCCGCAGGCGAGTCGACCGCGCGGATGGCGGGGACGGTGGACGCGGTCATCGACGAGCTGGCCGCACACCCGGCCTGGGGCACGGTGTCCGGTCTGGGCATCGCCAGCGCCGGGCCCGTCGACACGGCGGCAGGCACCGTCAGCCCTGTGAACATACCGAGTTGGCGGGCGTTTCCCCTGGTGGACAGCGTACGTGCGCACCCGATGCTGTTCGACGGCATCGAGCCGGTGCTGCTGGGCGACGCCGTGGCGGTGGCGGCCGCCGAGCACTGGCTCGGCGCGGCCCGAGGGCTGGACAACGCCCTGTGCATGGTCGTCTCGACCGGGGTGGGCGGGGGGTTCGTACTGAACGGCCGGTTGCACCCCGGCCCTTCCGGCAACGCCGGGCACATCGGCCACATCTCCGTGGACCTGGACGGCCCGCCCTGTGCGTGCGGCGCCCGGGGCTGCGTCGAGGGGTACGCCAGCGGCACGGCGATCGCCCGCCACGCCGTGCAGTCGGGCTGGAGGCCACCGGCCGGTGCGGAGGCGACGGCCGCCGCCGTGGCCGCCGCGGCGCGTGCGGGGGACGAACGCGCACTGGCCTCCTACGACCGGTCGGCCAAGGCGCTGGCCGCCGCGATCGCCGGCAGTGCGACGCTGCTGGAGATCGAGGTGTGCGTGATCGGTGGTGGTGTCGCCCAGGCCGGTGACGTCCTGTTCAGTCCGCTGCGCCGTCATCTGAGGGCCTTCGCGGCCCTCGGCTTCACCCGCGGGCTGGAGGTACGTCCCGCCGCGCTGGCGCGGGACGCCGGGCTCGTCGGAGCGGCCGCCGCGGCACGCCTTCAGGCACACGCGGCCGGAGCCCCGGCCGTCACCGGCTGAGGAGGATCACCTCTTCCGGCACCCCCGGCCGGGGCCGTCGCTTCGCCCGGAGTGAGTCCTCGGCCGGGGAACGCGACTCGGGACGCCGTCCGGACCGGGCAGGCTCCAGGGAGCCGCGTCGCGCGGCTGCGCCGAGCGGGGGCGGTGGAGCCCCGCGCAGGGGCGCCTCCTCCGCCCGAGCGGAGCGCGTGCGGCGGAGCCGCGTGCCGGCCCGGCACGATCCGGACGACACCCCGGGACCCGTTGCCGTCGGTCCCGCGTCCGCACGCGCCCACCGCAGTGCCGTACACCCGCACGGCCACGACGGCGTCCCTGCCGGGGCACCGTCGCCCTCCGCCGGGTCCCCTGGCCGGTCCGCGCGGAAGCGACATGCGCGGGCGAACGCAAGGGGCGCGGCTCGGAACCGAGCCACGCCCCTCCTCGTCCCCGTCGGGTCCTACCGGCGTGGAGGCGCGGTCGACCCCCGCGGTACCAGCGAGGGGGTCGACACCGGCCGGGAGGCGACCTCCTTGCCCGCGATCACGTCGAAGAGGACCCGTGCCGCCTCGGCGCCGAATCCGTGCACGTCGTGGCTCATCGCCGTCAGGGTCGGATGCGTCAGCCGGCACAGCTGGGAGTCGTCCCAGGCCAGCAGGGACAGATCGTCCGGCACGGAGACACCCATCTCGGTGGCCACGCCCAGTCCGGCGACGGCCATGATGTCGTTGTCGTAGACGATCGCCGTGGGACGGTCCGTCGCCAGGAGCAGCATCCGGGTCGCCCGGGCCCCCTCGTCCCCCGAGAATCCCGTCTCGACGTGCCGGCCGCCGCTCAGGCCGAGTTCCCGCATCGTCCGCTCGAAGGCGTCCGCGCGGATGGCGCTGTGCCCCAGGCCGGTGGGCCCACCCACGCGGGCGATCCGCCGGTGGCCGAGGGCCGCCAGATAGCGCACGGCCTCGGCCACGGCGGTGGCGTCGTCGGTCCACAACGACGGGAAGCCGCCGGTGAGATCCGGGTGGCCCACGCCCACGGCCGGCAGTCCGAGCTTCCGCAGCGGCTCCACCCGCGGGTCCCGCCGGTGGAAGTCGACGAGGATCGAGCCGCCCACCTGGCGCTCCCTCCACCAGCGCTGCTGGAGCTGGATCTCCTCGTCCAGTGAGCCCACCAGGCGCAGCAGCAGAGAGCAGTCGTGTTCGACGAGCACGCTCTCGATGCCGGAGATGAACTCCATGTAGAAGGGCTCCAGCCCCAGCAGCCGGGCCGGCCGGCAGACGGCCAGCCCGATGGCGTCGGCCGATTTACGGGACAGGTTGCGCGCGGAGGAGTTCGGAGCCCAGCCCAGCTGCCGGGCCGCCGCGAAGATGCGGTCCCGGGTGGCCTCGGACACTCCCGGCTTGTGGTTGAACGCCAGCGACACCGCGCCCTTGGACACGCCGGCGGCCGCGGCGACGTCCTTGATGGTGACGCGTTCCGGCGGTGCGCTCACGACGGTTCCACGCAGAAGAGGGCGGCGCGCACGGCGTTGGCACCGGTTTCGGCGGCTCCCCTCACCCGGAGACGGGCTCGCTCGCCCGGCAGCAGGGTGCGCAGTCCGGAGTCGCAGACCGCGTCCGGCCCGAGCCGGTCGGCTTGGAGGAGGAGGTCCCGTACCAGGGTGTGCGCAGTGACCACGACCTCGACACTACCCTCACCCGAGCCGCCGCCGACGGGGGTCTCCACGACGACGTCGTACTGCGGGGCCGGGTAGGCGAAGTCCTTGTCGGCGAGCGGGAAGTGCACGGCGCGCAGACCTCCCCCACTCCCGGCTCCGCTCGGGCGGGGGGACCCCCACGCGTCCGCGACGAGGTACTCCTCGGCGGACCGCGCGTCCGGGGCCAGGCCGCCGGGCACGGTCTGCCGGTGCACCTGGCGTGCGGGAACGGTCAGGTCGAGCACCTCTTCCGCCATCATGGTGCCGTCGGCCCGCATGCGCCGCAGCGTCACGGTGACGGGCCACGGCTCGGCGGACTGGTTGACCACGGCGAGCACCGGAGCGTCGGCCCCGGGCCGGAGGGTCAGCAGACGGTCGGCGTAGACCCGGCGCAGCTCGTGGTACAGCGGCTTGAGGCGCCCGTCGCCGTCCACGGCGGACCAGGAACTGACCGGCCAGCAGTCGTTGAGCTGCCAGACCACGGTGCCGGCGCACACCGGCCAGTGCGACCGCCAGTGCTCGATCCCGGCGGCGACCGCGCGCGCCTGCACGACCTGGGCGAGGTAGTGCCAGCGGTCGAAGTCGTTCCCGGGGAGCGGAAAGTGCCGGGCGATACCCCGGTTCAGCTTTCCGTTGCCGTCCTCGGCCTTCTGGTGGTGCAGCATGCCGGGCGATTCCGGGCCGAGGCGCTCCCCCGGCAGCGCCCGCCGGAGGGTCGCCACCGCGGGCGGCGCCTGCCAGCCGAACTCCGCCACGAAGCGCGGCACCGAGTCGCGGTACTCGGCGTAGTCACGGCGGTTCCACACCTCCCAGGAATGGTGGGTGCCGTGCGCGGGGTCGTTGGGGTGGTGGTCCCAGGAGCCGGACCAGGGGCTTCCTGCCGTGTAGGCGCGGGTGGGGTCGAGTTCGGCCACGACGCGCGGCAACAGGTCCAGGTAGTACCCCCCGCCCCACGAGTCGCCCGCCAGGGCGCGCTCCCAGTCCCAGTCGCGAAAGCCCCACAGGTTCTCGTTGTTGCCGTTCCACAGCACGAGGCTGGGGTGCGGCATCAGCCGGACAACGTTGTCGCGCGCCTCGGCCTCCACCTCGCCGCGCAGCGGCTGCTCCTCGGGATAGGCGGCGCAGGCGAAGAGGAAGTCCTGCCAGACCATGAGGCCCAGCTCGTCACAGATGTCGTAGAAGGCGTCGTCCTCGTAGATGCCACCACCCCAGATCCGCACCAGGTCGACGCCGGCGTCGGCGGCCTGCTGCAGCCGCGTGCGGTAGCGGCCGGGGGTGACGCGGGAGGGAAGGACGTCGTCGGGGATCCAGTTCACCCCGCGGGCGAAGACGGGTACGCCGTTGACCACGAAGGTGAAGCCCGTGCCGTGTTCGTCGGCGGAGCGGTCCAGTGTCACGTCCCGGAACCCGATCCGGCGCGACCAGGAGTCGAGCGGGCGGCCTCCGGCGCCCAGGTCCGTCAGCGTCACGTCCAGGTCGTACAAGGGCTGCTCGCCGTACCCGCGCGGCCACCACAGGTCGGGATCCGGCACGTCGAGGGTCAGGACGGCCCGGCTCCCGTCCACCGCGCCGCGGGCCTGCACGCCGCCGACCCGGGCGCTCACTTCGAGGCGGCGGTCCGCGCCCCGGCCGGTGCGCTCGACGTCGATGTGCACCTCGACGCGCCCCGCGCCGCCGCGGACCGTCACCAGGGGACGCACCTCTGCCAGGCGGGCCGTCGACCAGCGCTCCAGCCGGACCGGGCGCCACATGCCCGCCGTGACCAGCGTCGGCCCCCAGTCCCAGCCGAAGCTGCACGCCATCTTGCGGATGTACTGGAACGGCTCGGGATAGACGTTCGGGCGCTCCCCGGTCAGGGCGCGGACCGCTTCGGCCTCGTCGTAGGCGGACCCGAAGGCGACGCGCAGCAGACCGCTCCGCCCGGTGACGTCGAAGCGGTGGCGCCGGTGCATGTTCCGGGTCCGGCCGATCTCGTGGCCGCCGAATGTGATCACGGCGGCGGTGTCCAGGCCGTCGAAGACGAGGTCGGTGCGCTCATGGTGCCCCGCTGCCGTCTCGGCGGGGTCCACGTGCCGGGTGTAGGTCCAGGCGCGGCGGCCCACCCAGGCCACCTCGGACTCGTTGAGCCCGAGGAAGGGATCAGGGATCAGGCCGGCCGCGAGCAGATCGGTGTGGACGCAGCCCGGAACCCGGGCGGGAAGCGGGTTCCCGTCGTGGTCGAGGCTCCAGCCCTCGGTGAGCTGGACGGCTTCCTTCATGTGCGGCTCCTTCGGCGGGACGGGCCTGTTTTCGTGTGCAGCGCAGCTCAACCTAACGCCAGAGAGCTGAACCGGTCTAGTCCCGACCATCGCAACGAGAAATCCACAAGAAAGCCCAGGTGAAGCACATCTAAGGGGAGTATTCCCTCCGAGCCATGTAACGATTGAGCATCTCGACGAGCCGCTCAGCTTTACCGGTTCACTCGCGGCTGACATAGTCGCCGACAACCACCGCAGCCCGAGCCGTAATCCAATGGAGGAGTTGGGCCCATGGGGAAGAAAGCGCTGAGCGCCGCTCTGCTGGCCACCGCGATGCTGACCGTCGCAGGGTGCAGCGGAGGCAGCGGGAACGCGGACCCGAACGAGACGGCCGTCGCACCGGTCAACCCGGACAGCGTCTCGGGGGACATCACGGTTCTGACCAACCGCACCGATCTGGTGCAGGACGGGACCATGAAGAAGTACGCCGCGGAGTTCAACAAGACCTACCCCGATGTCAAGGTCGAGTTCGAGGGCATCACCGACTACGAGGGGGAGGTGAAGATCCGCATGAACACGGAGAACTACGGCGACGTCCTGCTGATCCCGTCGTCCGTCTCCAAGGGCGACTACCCCACGTTCTTCGCACCACTGGGCAGCACCGGCACCATGAAGGACACCTACCGCTTCACCGACCGGACCGACGTCGACGGCAAGGTGTACGGCATCGCCACCTTCGGCACGGCCAACGGCTTCGTCTACAACAAGCCCCTGTGGAAGAAGGCCGGGATCATCGACTGGCCGACGACCCCCGAGCAGTTCCTCGACGACCTGGAGAAGATCAGGGACGAGACCGGCGCCACCCCCTACTACACGAACTTCAAGGACGGCTGGCCGCTGGGCGACCAGTGGACCAACGGCGTCGGCTCGGTCAGCTGCGACACCCAGGCCTCCGACAAGCTCGCCGCCATGGACGAACCCTGGGGCAAGGCCACCGACCTCCACATGCTGGACACCCTGCTCCACGACATCGTCGACCGCGAGCTCTCCGAGAAGGACCCGACCACCACCAACTGGGAGAGCTCCAAGACCCTCCTGGCCAAGGGCGAGGTCGGCAGCATGCTGCTCGGCAACTGGTCGGTCAGCCAGATGCGGGCCGCCGCCGAGAAGGCGGGCCGGAACCCCGACGACATCGGCTTCATGCCGGTCCCGTTCCAGAAGAACGGCCAGTTCTGCGCCACTCTGGTCTCCGACTACCAGCAGGCCGTCAACATCCATTCGGACAACAAGGGCGCGGCCCGGGCCTGGATCGACTGGTTCACCGAGAAGTCCGGCTACTCGGCGAAGGAGGGTGTGGTCTCCGCACTCCTGAAGGAGCCCCTGCCGAAGACCCTGAGGGAATACGCTGACAACGATGTCAAGTTGGTGGAGCGTTCCGAGAGGAAGACGGCGGAGGTCAACGCGATCGACGACGCCTCGGAGATCGGCATCAACGCGCAGGACTATCGCCGCAAGCTCGTCGACATCGCTCGGGGCGCCCAGGAGGGCTCGCTCCAGGACTACTTCGGCGAACTGAACAAGCGCTGGTCCGAGGCGAGGCGGACGGCCGGTTCCTGACCCGGCCGACGCCGGGTCCCGGCCCGCGTGCGGTCCACCGGCCGGGACCCGGCACACTTCCCAGCGCCCAGCGGATGACGAAAGGCCCCGGCCTCCCATGACCCGAACCGCTTCCACCGCAGCACCGCCCGATCCGGTCACCAAGGACGGCCCGCCCCCGGGCCGCCGCCCCCGGCACAGTGCCGCCCCGAGCGGGCGCTCCTGGCGGCAGCAACCCCTGCGCCGGCTCACGCCCTGGCTGTTCCTGGTGGCCCCCCTGACCTTGTTGATCACGTTCACGTACGTGCCCGTGGGCAACATGCTGTTCTACAGCCTCACCGACTGGGACGGCATCAGCCCCGACCGGAACTTCGTCGGCACCGAGAACTACACGGAGCTCCTCACCCGGCCGGAGATCTTCCGGGTCTTCGGGGTGAGCCTCTACTACCTGGCCGCGTCGGTCGTTCAGATCGCCGTCGCCCTGTACTTCGCCACGGTGCTCAGCTTCGACCTGCGCTTCAGGAACCTGTTCAAAGGCATCCTGTTCTTCCCGTACCTGATCAACGGGGTGGCGATCGGCTTCGTCTTCCTCTACTTCTTCCAGGACGGCGGCACCCTCGACTCGGTACTGAGCTGGTTCGGGGTGAGTACCGATCACGCCTGGCTCGGCAGCCCCGATTCGGCGAACACCTCGCTGGCCGGCGTCTCCGTATGGCGCTTCACCGGCCTGAACTTCGTGCTGTTCCTCGGCGCGATCCAGTCGATCCCCGGCGAGCTCTACGAGGCGGCCCAGCTCGACGGCGCGAGCCGCTGGAAGCAGTTCAAGCACATCATCGCGCCGAGCATCCGCCCGGTGCTGAGCCTCAGCGTCATCCTGGCGATCTCCGGCTCCCTCTCCGTGTTCGAGATCCCGTACATCATGACCGGCGGCGCGACGGGAACGTCGACCTTCGTGATCCAGACGGTCAAGTTCGCCTTCCAGTTCAACAAGACCGGTCTGGCCTCGGCCTGCGCCGTGGTGCTGCTGGCGATCATCCTGGTGATCACCTGGATCCAGCGCCGCCTCGTGCCCGACGAGAAGGTTGATCTCGTATGACCCTCACCGCACCCGCCCGTACCCCCTCACGCCGGCGGCCCGGAATCGCCACCACGCTGACGTATCTCTCGCTGGCCGTGGCCTCGCTCGTCGTGCTGCTTCCGCTCGCCGTGGTCTTCCTGACCTCACTGAAGTCCTACGGGGAGATCCAGGACGGCCGGGGCGCACTGGCCCTGCCGGACGACTGGCTCAACTTCTCCAACTACGCCACGGCCTTCCACGACGGCCACCTGCTGACCGCCTTCGGCAACACGGCCTTCATCCTGCTGTTCTCCATCACGGGTACCGTGATCATCGGCTCGATGACGGCCTACGCCATCGACCGCTTCGACTTCCGCTTCAAGAAGCTCGTCATGGCGGGGTTCCTGGTCGCCACCCTGGTGCCCGGTGTCACCACCCAGGTCGCCACCTTCCAGGTGGTCAACGGATTCGGCCTGTTCGACACCCGCTGGGCGCCGATCCTGCTCTACATGGGCACCGACATCGTGTCGATCTACATCTTCCTCCAGTTCGTCAGGGGCATCCCCACGTCACTGGACGAGGCCGCGCGGCTGGACGGCGCCAACGCCTTCACCATCTACCGGAAGATCATCTTTCCGCTGCTGAAGCCGGCGATCGCGACGGTGGTGATCATCAAAGGCATCACGACGTACAACGACTTCTACATCCCGTTCCTCTACATGCCCTCGGAGGAACTCGGCACCATGTCCACGGCCCTGTTCCGCTTCAAGGGACCCTTCGGCGCGCACTGGGAGAACATCTCCGCCGGAGCCGTCCTGGTGATCGTCCCGACCCTGGTGGTCTTCCTGTTCCTGCAGCGCTACATCTACAACGGGTTCGCACAGGGGGCGACGAAGTAGCGGGGCACTCAGGGTCCCCGGGTCCCCGGGGCCGGGCCGGCGGGATGACGAGCGGTCCGGCCGGCGGCACCACGAGCAGGCCCACGCGCAGGCCGGCCGTGTCGGCGACCAGTCCGACGAGGGGCGGGGAGCACAGGAAGCCCAGGCGCATCAGCCAGGAGACGATCGTGAGCTGCTGCGTCCGTAGCGCCGCTGCACCCGCAGACCGTGGGCGTTCTGCGCGACGTCCGTGACCGCGTCCATGGCCCCCACGAGGAACAGCGCCGCCGCGAACAGGGCCACCGAGCCGGGCCAGGCCGGCGGCCAGTGTGCCCGCGCCCGTCAGCAGCGTGCCGAGCACGGCGACACGCGCGGACCCCAGCCGGCGGGCCAGCACCCCCGCCGCCGGACCGGCCACGACGGCACCCGCGGGGAACGCCGCGACGGCCAGTCCGTAGACGGCGTTGCCGATGCCGAGGTCGTCCTTGATCTGCGGGTAGCGCGGCAGCAGGTTGGCGAACAAGGCGCCGTTGGTGAGGAACAGCACCGCCACGGCCGCACGGGCCCGCCGGTCGGCCCGGGTGGGCTGCCGCAGTACGTCAACAGTCATGCGGGGACCCTATAGGCGCGAGCGTACGTTCGTACATTCGTGGGTCCTCTGGTTCGCCCACCGCCCTGGCAGGAGGACTCACCTCCTGTCAGGGCCACAGATCGAGCGCGGCGTCCTGGGTGAGTTTCCACATCGGCTCGGCGCCGACCCCGAAGGGGGCAGCGAGCGCGTACCCCTGGGGGCGGTGCCGGTTTCCCACTCGGCCGTCACCTGCGCGTCGCCCCGGTCGACGTGAAGGCGCCGAGCCGCAGTTCGTCCCGCAGCAGGCGTCTGGTGCCGAGGGAGTCGGGCACCAGCCGTTGCCTGCGCTGCCGCGCCGCGGACGGCTTCCGCGGGATGCCCGGATCCCGACCGGCGGCAGCCTGCCCCCGCTCACCCTCAGCGTCCCCACTTCGTGGTGGAGCTCGCTCCTGACGGCGTCTCCGTTTTCGGCCACGGGTGAGACTTAACCGGCTCGCTCACCGCCGTGAGCTTTCGGACGACGCCTCCTTCAGTGCACGGTTTCGCGCGCGAGCCCCCATCTCGTCCCAGAAACGGCGCAGGTTCGCCACCGACGTCTTTCGTTGCCACGGCGCACGTCGGTGGAACCTGAGCCAGCGCCATGCCTGGAACTGTGCTTTCTTGAGCATCGCGTGCTGGTGGATGCAGAACAGTTCGTTCAGTTCAGTGCGGCATTGGGGCCCTTTAGGGGGGTAAGGGCAGAACTCGAAGAAACAACCGTCGACGCAGTTGGAGCCGGGCAGGGAGCGCGGGGTCTCCCCGACAAGCGCCTGCATCGGGCTGAGCGGGGTACGGTCCTTGGTCATACATGGGGGAAGCACTTTCTGCGCGTCGGAGTACGCGTGCTGCAGGCGCAAGGAAGCTTTCGTCGGCCTGTCGCCCCGATGTTCGGTGAGAATTAGTAGGACCAGTACGTCGGCGAGCAATTGCTGAGCGCTCGGGTCGAGCGTGCTCCAACCCCTGGACGGCGGAATCCACAAATTATGTACCCGCGATTCTTGCGGTGAGCTGGTTCCGGACCCGATCTGTGAAGCCATCCCGGCCTCGTCGATCCACAGGAAGCGGTCCGGGCGTCGCGTCTGCAGGGCTTGGCGTGCCATCTTGCCCGCCGCTTCGACCAGCGGATGCTCATGGCGCAGCTTGCGCTTGACCTTGGGATCGTTCGTCTGTTTCAGCCACTGGCGCACTTGTTTGGCCGGGCTGGCGCCATGCCCGAGACGGGGCTGCCCCTGCGTGACGTCATCGGGAAGAGCCCACAAGGTCAGCGCGTGGACCAAAGCCAGACGAGCAAACCAGTAGTTGGTGTGCTTGAGCATCTCCCACGCTTGCTCGTTGAGGAAGTTGCGTGCCCTGTCGGGTTGTGAAGGAGGTGTGCGATGGTTCGCGGCCTGCCGGAACCCCTGCGCGAGCGCGACCTGCAGCTCCAGATCGACCCGGTCACCATCGCTCCGTATCAACTCCACCCATTGGGCGAGCTGTTCGTACGGAGTGCTCCGGTGCGGGGTGAACGAGCAGGAGTGGACCAGCATCGGGGCGAGCCACGCCTGCATGACGTCCTTTCGGCGTTGTTTCTCCTCATCCTCCCGCTCCTCTTGCTCCTTGACTTCTTCTTCCTGTCGATGCTTGTCGAGGATGCCCTTGCGGTTTTTGCGCAGCAGTCGCTCTGTCCGCGTGGTACCCGGTGCGGACGGCGGGCCGTCGGCATCTCGCAACCTAAGGAGCCCGCTTTCGAGGTCCCAGTCGCCTTCCTCCGCCGTAACCAGGCTCTGGGTGATCGCATTGAAGACGTCGTTGGTGACTTCTTGCGTGAACGCGAACACGGATCGATCGTAGGAGACGGAGGACACGGGAGCCCCGACCGCTGCGGGAGAGAGGACGTGTGCTAGATCGCCGAAGGCGTCGTCGCCACCTTCACCGATCGCCTGAGCGATGGCGAACCGCACGCTGTGGGAGGGCTCTTCACCGGCGATCTCGAACAACCGGTCGTAAGCGCTCTCGCCTTCTACTTTTCGAACCTCCGGAAGTGCTAGGGCCCGGCGACTGCTCAGCAATTTTCCGGTTGCCCCGATCCGCTTGATCAGGGCCTTCTTCGGCGGGTCGAGCTTCCGGTCGTTGTATGCCTGCAGTTTTCCCCAGCCATCGCGAATCTCCTGGACGATCTCCCGGTGTTGTGGCCTATGATGGAAACTGTCGACGTCCAGCGCCGCAGAGTACAGCTCCAGAGCCCTGATCTTCGGGTCCTGCTCAGGATCGCCACCTGCCAAGTCTTCGCCCTCTGCGGAGGCGACTGATTCCGATCCCCCATTCAATGCATTCCGCGCGGCTTCGAGAAGCTCGTCCCGGATGGCGCCGACGGGGCAGTCAACGTCAAGGGCAGGTTTGACGCTGCAATTTTCGCCCCTGCATCCTGAAAGCGCCTCAGGCGACCGAGAGTAGAAAATGAGAGCCATGGCGAGTTCTCGCCCCGGGCGTCGCAGAGCCTCCTTGAAATAGGCGTCCCTGACCTGCCTGGTGATCAGGTCCGAGGCGTCAAACCCAATACTCAACCCGGGAGTCAGCGCTGCGAGGGCCACCATCTCCTTGTGAGGCGAGCTTTTTGCCGCCGAATAACGCACCAGTACGTCCATATAGCGGGATGCAAGGTAGGCCTGCAGAACGCTGTGATGGAACCTGACTCCATGCTCGAGCTCCTCCACCAGCCCTAGACGGCTGCCCCAACTTCCCGCCAGACGCTCGTCCATACTTCCGTCCGCGCCCTGCTCGGCGCCTGAAAGGTTTCCAGGAAGTTTCAATTGCTCCCTTAGTCGATCTCGCAACGTACCTGCGACCAGACGAGCATTCTCGGACTCCTTTTTCTTGCCGCTCTCGGCGGATTCGGGTTGTTTCTTCAGCACGTCGTAGCGGACGTACGTCGAGTTGGTGTGCAGCGCGGCACATGCAAGGGCCGACAGGTATTCGACAGTCGTGGAGCGGCCCCTGGCAGAAATGGGCTGCTCGGGGAACAGGGCACCGTCGCGGAGCGCGCCGACCCAAGCTTCCAACAGGTCGAAGCGAAGTGCCCAGGCGTCCTGGTCGCGCGGATCACACTGCTCGTCCTCCCCTCCGCCCACGATCGATTCGAGCCTGCCAAGACGCTCAAGGTCTTTGGCGATGGTGAGGTAGAGGGGGGATTCGGCGATCTCAGCCGCCTCAACCACCCAGTCCATGCGTTGCTTGTTGGATCGCCAGTTGCTTCCTTCGGCGACGTACCCAAGCGCCGCCTCCTCGCTCAGCGGCTCGAGAACCGTCTGAGCGGCATTAATTGCCTCAAGCGACTTTTGCGGTCGAGACGTAACGACCAAGGGCAGTTTGGCCTCCTTGGCATCGTTGATGGCCTGCCGAATCTTGTTGTCGCGGTCGCCGGCACCTTTCAGGGCGTCCTCAAGACCATCCGCCATGACGACCACTCGGTCCTGGCTGAAGCGCAGTCGCTGCCATACCCTCTCCGCCTCAGCAGAGGATGAGACTTTTTCCAGTACCTCCTCACAGAACTTATTCTTGGCAAGCTCCGAAAAGTTAAGCCGATCTTCAACGTCGCGCAATTGCAGCACGACTGGAGTGATTCCCTTATGGGCGAGACGCTGCGTGAGACGCACCAGCAGAGCCGTCTTTCCGACGCCAATGGTGCCAACAATGACGTGGGGGCGGCGCTGAGCACGGTCATGGAGGTCATTCATCAAGGCGTCGCACAGCTGATCGCGCCCCACCACGTTACCGATGATAGTGCCTGGTTTCACCAGTTCGGCAGGGCAGCGTTTGGCCTTGCGCAGGTAGTAGCCACGGACCCGCTTGAAGCGTCCGAAGATGAACCACACAGCCGCCACGACGGCCGTGGACGACAGACCGAGGGCGGTCAGCACGCCTTGCCAACTACTCAATGGGTTGTCGCTCTCCGGCCCGGTGAAGCCGTACACGAGTACCGCTATGTACGCCACCGAAAGCGCAATGTATGCCGCATTCTCCAGCCACGTACGAGGTCGCCACCAATGACGCGCCCGCCGCTCGCCCCTTTTCAGCAACCACCAGTTGCGTGCTCTACGCCACATAGCCACCAATGGCCAGGTCGCCCGGAACCACAGTCGTCCCCACACTCCAGCCGGTCGAGGGCCCGGCGGACTGTGCCTCCGCGTCTCACTGACAGAACTCATGAGCACACCTCATTCCGTGTGCAGACAGCAAGGCGCATCGTAGTAGTGCGCAGGAAAAAACCACGCTGTATCACACCAACACTGAGATGGAACCCCCCAAACGAACACTCAAAACGTCGACCGTCAGGGAACCACCTGTTCCTCCGCACTCGCCGACCACCACTTCGGCAGCTCTCTTCCGTACTACCACGACGGCGTCAGAGCGGCAAAAGGAACAAAGCTCAGCGCGGGCGGACGACGTCCTGCAGCAATTGTGCGCCGAGATTTCATCCTCCGGCGCATCGATGTCATGCCCATCTGATGACAACTGGCACAAGTAGTTGTGCCCGGCAACGCGGCGGCGGCTGGTGCTGAGCCTGCCGTGTGCTTCGGGACGGACCTCAGCGGACGTGGCGCTGTGGGGGCGGGAAGCCTGGGAAGTCTGCGAGGTCATCGTCGGTTCATTGTTCCGGATCTGCGACAGCGACGTGTTCGATGCCCGATTCTCGTACGCTCGGTCCGTCCATCTGCTGTCGCTGTCTCTCCTCGCTCAGCCCGAAAACCGGGTGCCGTCACCGTTCGCGCCGGACGAAGCGCACCGGTTCCGTGAGCACGGCGGCCGCGGACTCCGTGTCGGCCAGCCGGGCTGACAGTGTGGCCTCGGCCAGGCGTGGGGGGAGGGCATCGCCGAACTTCAGGCCATGTACCGCGCGTTCGTCGACATCCGGCAGACACAACCGGTCGGTCGCGTCCCTCTTCACATCACTCCAGATGTGCACGGTGACGTCCTCGCGCAGTCGGATCCAACGGTCGTTGACGTACTGCCCCGGCACGGCGACCGTGTCGAGGGTCGCGGCGAGTGTGGCGTTCGCACGGTGGCCCGCCCAGGTCCACCAGCGCGTCTGTCCCCCCGTGTCCTGAATGATCAAGGTGCCTCCGGGGTGCACCCGCTCCAGGTACTCCTCACGGGCCCGCCGCAGGGCGCTGGTCGCCCGCCCCGTCATCTTCACGGGAGGGTCCTCACCCAGCAGTACTTGCCGTTCCGCGCGGGTGAGCTCGTAGGAGCCCGCCGAACCGAATCCGGGGCTGCTCCATTTGGCCTTGCCTCCCCCGTCGACGGGTTCGACGAAGCAGCGCTTGCGCCGCCAGTCGATGTAGGTCACCTGCCAGCTCCGGCCAGCCAGCAGAAGCCGGCGCGGGCCGTCGACCCGTTCGGTGAGGAGGCTGGGGTCGGTCCGGCCAATTTCCGTACGCCCTTGGAGGACGGTGAACTGCGGGGGCGCGGTGAACACGGCAGTGAGGTTCATGAAGTGGCGTTGTCCGAAGCGCCGTTCCGCCTCCGGGCCGATGAAGAGCATGCCGCCGTCCCGGTCCAGGTACCCCTGGTCGACGAGGTGGCGCACGATCGGCTCGGCCGACGCGCCGAAGGGGCCGAGTCCGTTCCACCATTCCTGCCACAGGTGCTCGCCGACACGGTTCTCCTGCAGGCACAGGGCGAGGAGTTGCTGGGCAACGATGTGCCGGGGCTCCGGTGGTGCCACGACGGGCTCCACCCATCCTTGCGACCACTTGAGCAGCAGTCCGGCCGCTCCCAGCAGGCCTTCCTCGTCCAGGGCGAGGAACAGGCAGTTGCGTGCGGTGCCCTCGCGGCGTCCGGAACGGCCGAGCCGTTGGAGGAAGGAGGCCACCGAGGTGGGGGCGTCGATCTGGATGACCCGGTCCAGGTCGCCGACGTCGATGCCGAGTTCCAGCGTGCTGGTGGAGACGATCACGCAGTCCCGGGCCTCGGCGAAGGCCGCCTCGGCACGCCGGCGCTCGTCGAGGGAGAGCGAGGCGTGCGAGAGGAAGGTGGTGACGCCCTTCGCCAGGAGCTTCTCCCCGAGTTCCTCCACGTATCGCCGTGACTCGCAGAAGACGAGGCGCTTCTCGCCACGGTGCAGTGCGGCGATGACGGTGGCCGCGTTGTCGAGCGAGCCGACGTAGTCGAGTTGGACGTCTCCCGGCGGGACGGCGGCCGATCCACCGGTTGCTGCGGGGGGAGACGTGACCGCGGGTGCCGTGGGCGGGGACCCGTCGAGGTGGGGGGCGACCACCTGCCCCGGCCGCTTGCTCGCGCCTGAGCCCTGCAGCCAGGTGAGCAGTGCGTCGGGATTGCCGACGGTCGCCGAGAGGCCGACGCGTTGCACCGGTCGGCCCACGACCCGTTGCAGTCGTTCCAGTACGGCGAGGAGGTGCCATCCCCGGTCGTCACCGGCGAAGGCGTGCACCTCGTCCACCACGACGGCCCGCAGCCCCGAGAAGAACGAGGTGTGGTCGACGTTGGCGCTCACCAGCATCGCTTCGAGTGATTCCGGCGTGGTGAGCAGGACGTCGGGACGTGCGGCGAGGATCCGTTTGCGGGCACCGGCCGTGGTGTCCCCGTGCCACAGGGCCGCGGTGCGGCCCAGCCATGAGGTGTAGGTTTCCCACCGCGGCAGCAGGTTGTTGAGCAGGGCCTTCAGCGGGCAGACGTAGAGGACGGACGTACCGCTCCACCGCTCCCCCGTCATCCGGGTCAGCAGGGGGAAGGCGGCCGCCTCGGTCTTGCCGCCCGCGGTGGGAGCGAGCAGGACGGCGTCGTCCCCGCAGACCAGGGGGGTGACGGCTGCTTCCTGGAGTGGACGCAGGCTCCGCCATCCCAGGGTGTTGACGACGTGGTGGAGGAGCGCCGGGTCCAGGTCCCCGGCGCTCACGGCAACTCCAGTTCGACGGCGCCGGCGTCACCGGACGCGGCCGCGTTACGCTCGGTCTCGGTGAGTTCGGACGAGCTGATGGTGAGCGCGTAGTGCGCGCGGGGGGCGAAGTCCTTGAACTCGTCGACGCGGTCGAGGACGTCGGCCACCAGCTTGCGCAGGAACACGCGGGGCGCTACGCCGACCTTGCCGCCGAGTCCACCGGTGACGGCTCCGGCCAGCTCCGTCAGGTACGCGTCGTCGACCCGCTCGGCCACCCGCTCAGGGTTGCGGGCGATCAGGGCGTACAGGTCGCGCACGGTACGGCCGAGTTCACCGAGCTGGGGCAGGTCGAACCCCGAGAGCCGGAGCTGGACGGCGCGCGGGGAGTCGAAGCGCGGGTCGGTCGTGAAGTCGGTGGCCAGTCGCTGCGCGAGCGGAGGCAGCCGCTGCGCGCCCTGTTGTCCCTCGTAGAACGCCGGGGTCCCCGTGATGACGAGGAAGAGTCCCGGGAACCGGCCCGCGTCGATCTCGTCCAGCAGCTGCCTCAGAGCGTTGAGGCCCTTCTCCCGGACATCACCCCGTACCCGTTGCAGGGTCTCGATCTCGTCGAGGACGAGGAGGAGGCCCGGGTGGCCGCAGTCGCGCAGTACGGTGAGCAGCCCTTGCAGGAAGCCGAGGGCCGCGAAGTGGTCGAGGTCTCCCCGGACGCCTGCGCTGCGGCGGGCGGAGGCCGCGACCGACTTCTGGCCGCCGAGCCAGGCGATGAGCGCTTCCGCCGTCGCCCCGTCTCCCGCCATCACCGCCCGGCGGTAGCCGCGCAGTGCGGCGGCGAAGGCGGGGGTGGTCCTGGCGACGTCGGCGAGTCTGCGCTCCATGAGCGCGTCGACGGCCGCAGCGAGCGCCGCCTCGTCCTCCTCGTCCGTCTCCCCGGCGTCGAGGACCTCTTCCTCCAGGGTGTAGAACCACGAGTCAACGACCGCGCGCAGTGCGCTGGGCTGGTGGGTGGCGGTCGTCAGGCGCTCGGTGAGCCTGCGGTAGACCGTCTCCAGTCGGTGCAGCGGGGTCTCGGTCTCGGAGATCTGGACTTCCGCCGTGGCCAGTCCGGCACGTTTGGCGCGTTCGGCGAGCCAGCGCGCGAAGAACGTCTTCCCGGAGCCGTACTCGCCGCGGATGGCGTGGAACGCCGCTCCGCCCCGTGCCGTTGCCGCCAGGTCGTCGTCGAGGGCGGTCTCGAACCGGTCCAGGCCGACGGCGAGCAGGTCCAGCCCGGCCTGCGGTACGGTGCCGCGCCGCAGCGCGTCCACGACCTCCCGCATCCGTACGGGGCTGGCCGGGGCCACCGCGCTCATGACGTCTCCTTCCTCGGCGACCCGGTCCTCGCTTCGTCCGCCAGGAACTGGTCGCGGAGCAGGGCGACGTCGAGTTTGACCGCGTGACCGGCGTCGACGAAACCGAGTACCGGGTACCCCTCGACGTTGAGCAGGCGCTGCACGGTGGCGACGAAGCCCTCGATGTTGCGCCGCACCCGGCCGGTCGCCGAGATGGCCGCTGCCAGGGCGGCGGGCGACATGGTGCCCCCGGCGGCGGCGAGGGCGTCGATGACGGCGGCGACGACCTTGCCTTCCGGGGCCTTGCGCACGTACTCCTTCTGCGCCTCGTACACCTCACTCGTCACCACGCGCCCGCCGAGGGTCGCGGGAGCGGGCGTGGTCGCCGGTGCCGCGTCGGGCATCACCACGTCGTCGGTGCCGAACAGTTCCTCGTCCTGCCGGCGTGCCGGCTTCGCCGGTCTGCGCACCGGCTGCGCGGCGCTCTCCGCCCGGGCTTCCGGCATCTCGGCGCGTGTCGCGGCGGTGGCCTTCCACCAGGAGGGCGCGGCCTGTTCGCGGGGCAGCGGCTCCCAGTCGCGCGGAGCGAGTTCCTTCGAGGGGAGGAGGACGAGGACCGGCACGGTGACCTCGGCGAGGGAGGCCCCGCCGTGGTAGCCGGCCCGGCGGGCGGCGTACCGGATGTCCTCGTGCCAGGGAACGGTGACGGTGCCGCCGCCTTCGAGGACGCGCGGTCCGCTCAGCACGACCTCGCCGTCACCGGCGTCGGTGTCGGGCCGCCAGCGCGCCGACCCTCCACCGTCCGCAGCCGGAGTGACTCTGCCTCGGCCGCGGTCGATGACGTGTCCGTGGTCGGAGACGAGGACGACGGGACGTGCGTAGCTGCGGGCGGCGGCCAGCAGTTCCCGCAGGTAGGTGATGTCGCCGAGGGACCACACGGTGCGCTGCCCCTGCTGACCGGAGTCGAGCGCGTCGTCGATGGTGTTGAGGACGACGCCGACCACCGCGTCGGAGGCGAGCGCGGAGGTGAGTTCCTGGGCGAGGAAGTGGCCCGCGTCTCCCCCTATCGACGCCTTGTGGAAGAGGGCCGCGTCCTTGCGCCGCTTCTTCCAGAAGGCCGCGAACCCGGAGGCCTCGGTGGACTGTCCTCCTTGGGCGGCCGTGCCGCTGAGTAGCGACGCGCGGCTCGTGCGGGTGATCGAGGGCAGCATGGAGACGGCTGCGAGGCGGGTGCGCCGTCCGCCTTCGCCGGGTCGGGGCACGATCTCTTGCCAACCTTCCCGTTCGGCCTCCTCACCCAGTTGCGCGGCCACGGCGCTGCTCATTCCGTCGAGCACGATCACCAGAGGTGCTCCGCCCGTGGTCAGAGGGCGGACGACGGTGTCGAGGACGTTCTCGACGACCAGGCAGCCGCCCGGTTGCTGGGCGGTGGCGTTCGGGGCCCAGCCGGCCAGGTGCCGGGCGAACTGCCCGTCGAGCCGTTCGCGCTGGGCCCGTCCGTCCTCGTAGAGGTCTCGCAGACTCCGTGCGACGGAGGGGTCACCGCCGGGGTCACCGGCCCAGAGAACGGACAGCGCCCGGTCGACCCACCCCCACTCGGCGACGTGGTCGCGCACGCCCGTGGCCACGGATGTGACGGCGGGCGGCCCCTGACGCAGCCACCGTGCGAGACGCACGGCCATCTCGGCGACGCGCACCCGGTCGGGGAAGAGTCCGGCCAGGGCGTGTCCGGTGAGCTCGGCCAGGGCGCTCTCGCCTTGCGCGGGGGACCTGTGGGCACCCTCGACGACGGCGGCGAGCTGGGCGGCGAAGCTGGACAGGAGGAAACGGCTGCCGTTGAGTCCTGCGGTGAGACCGGCGTCCCTGGCCAGGTCGTCGGCGCGCTGCAACACGGCGAACACCTTGTGGCGCGCGTCGACCGAACCCGCGGCCTCCCCTATCCAGCGCAGGAGGGTGCCCTCCACCGCGTCGGTGAAGGCGCCGATCTCGCCCCGTCGCGGTCCGGCCTTGCCGAACAGACCGCCGACGGCGAGGGCAACGTCGGGGTCGGCGGCGGGGTCGCGCAGCGCGGCGCCGAGCAGGCCGAGCGCCATCGCGTCGTGTCCCCGTCCGATCTCGGCGAGGGCGAGCAGGACGGGTACGGCGGGTCCGGCGACCTCGCCAAGCCACTTCTTCAGCTCCGCCCGTTCGGTGTCGCCGAGTTCGGCGAAACGCCGCGGCCTGGCGGGGGTGCGCGACCAGGCGAGCAGCACGTCCGCGTCCACGGCGGCTTCCGCCGGGGCGTGGGGCGAGATGTCCGGGTGGTCGAGTCCGAGGCGTTCGACGACCAGGGCGCGCAGTGCGGCGTCCCGGGTGAGCGTGCCCGCGGTGCGCGGCCATCCCCGCCCGGCGGGTTCGGCGTCGACGAGGGCCTGGAGCAGCCAGTCCTCGCGGTACATGCGCACGTCGAGTCCGGTGGCCCCGAACCGCTGCGTCACGATCTCGGCCTTCTCGACGTTGAGGGTGCGCCGGTGCACCGCGTGCCCGCGCACGTCCCAGCCGAGCTGGTCGTCGTCGAGTCCTGTGGTGACCACCAGCAGGTCGCCGGGTGCGGCCTCGTCGCGATGGCTGTGCCAGGCGGCCAGGACGCCGAGGACGGAGGATTCGTCGCGCACCGTGACGCGGCGGGTCCGCTCACCGACCTCGGCGGTGAAGGTGGTGGCCGAGCCGGCCGCGTACTGTCCGTGGACCAGCATGAGGCTGTGCTCGGCGAGCTTCTTGGCGTGCCGGTCCAGGAGCGCCTCGACGGTGCGCCGTCCCACCTGCGGCAGGAGCGCCATCAGCGTTCGGTCTCCTTCTCGTCCTGGCCGGCCGCTCCGGTCTCACCGTGGGCCTCCTCGATCACCTGCCAGGTGACCTGAACACGGGCTCCGGGGTGGGCGGTGAGGAAGCGGCGGATGTCGGCGCTGATTCCGTCGACGGTGGCCGCGAGCGTGGTCTCCAGCCGGGTGGGTTCGACGACATACGCGGCGGGGCGGCGGGCGGACTGGGCCGCGTAGCCCACGCGCGGGTCCCGCGGAGCCGGTCCGGAACCCGGGCGGTCCCGGTCCGGCTCGGCGGGGACGGTGTCGGGGGTGACGGGCACCGGGGGTGTGCCGTGCTCGGTGAGGCGTACGTCCTCCGCGGTCGGCTCGGCGGGCTGCACGGGCTCGACCGGCCGGGCCGCCTGGGCGAGCCGGGTCGCTTCCCGCATGAGGGCCACGGCCGACTCCTGCAGAGAGTCCAGCACCGGGACGAGCGATTCGTCCTCCTCGTGGGCGTTGGCCGCCCGGCGTACGGTGTCCAGCAGCCGCTGCGCCCGGTCGCCGACGCCGTCGTCCCGGCCCGCGAGTTCGCGGACCATGTCCAGGTCGGACCAGCGGCCGTCGCGCTGGGCCCGCAGCACCTGCAGCACTTCGGGAGCCTGCTTGAGGGCCGCGCCGATCTGGCGATCCGTCACCTCGTAGGCGGCTTCGGCGAGTTCTCGGATGAGGCTGGTGGCGTCGGTGGTGCGCAGCAGGCGGGCGATCAGGTCGGCGGCGGCCTTCGTGGACTTCAGCCGCGGCGCGTCCACGCCGCCGGGTCCTTCCAGGCCGAGTCGTTCGGCGTTGTCCTGGAGCAGTGTCCGGGTCTCCCCCACGGCGGTGCGGTGCTCCTCGGCGACGGTGCGAACCTGGGCGGCGAGCCGCGAGACGTTCCTGGCGAAGAGCACCGGCGACACGCTCTTGCCGAAGACCGATCCGGCGCGTCGCAGTGCGGCGGCGAAGGTGTCCTCGTCGGGGAGGGTGACGGCCCGCAGGCCGTAGCCGGGGACTATGCGGTCGAGTTCGGGGGCCTGCGGCACGGCCTGGGTCTGGTAGATCCAGGTGCGGTCGTCGAGCAGCGCGTAGGTCGCGATGATCAGGTTGCCCACGTTGCGGTCGAGGCCCTCATAGCCGAGCTCGGTGATCCAGTCGCGGATCGTCTCGACGGCGAGGTCGTCGCCGGTGTCGGGGTTCTCGGCGGCCTTCTTGTTGATGCGCAGCCGCCAGTCGTTGCTGACGTTGAGCGGTCCGTCGTGGACCTCGCCGAGGCCGAGTGCGTGCACGATCTTCCTGACGACGGGCAGCGGGGTGCTGTCCACGACGACCCGCCGGGAGCCGTCCTCCATCGCCCGGGCGATCCACTCCATGGTGGTCTTGAGTTCACGCACGGTGATGGCCTTGCGGGTCAGCCGCGGGTCGAAGTCGGGGTGCTTGGGGTAGCGGGCGGCGAACATGCCGTCGGCCAGCAGCAGGAGGTTCTGCTCGAAGCCGACCGACGGCTCGGGGCGGGTACGGGTGAAGCCCGGCAGCAGGGACACCAGGTGCTCCCCGTCGGGCAAGGTGGCTCCGACGTTCTCCGGCTCGGCGCGGTTGATCCCGTAGAGCTGGAGCAGGACCTCGGTGAGGTGGCCGCTGATGTTGTCGCGGGACGCCTTGAGCTGGTTGCGGATCTGTGCCCGCTCGTCGGCGGGGCGCGTGGCGGTGTGCTCTTCGAGCCGGTCGCGCTCCAGCAGATAGTTGATCTTCAGCAGGCGGCCGAGCTGCCGGGAGGTCTGGTCGGAGAAGAAGTCGGCCAGCCAGACGAGCGTGGGCTCGGTGCGGCCCGCGCCTCGGAGCCGTTTGACGCGCTGGAGGTCGTCGATGGGGCCGTGGTCGCCGTCGTCGAAGGGGTAGTCGAAGACGATGCGGAGGTTTCCGGGCTGCTGGGGTGCGAACTCCTCCTCGGGCAAGCGGGCGTCGCGCACGTTGCCGAAGACGAACTCGACGGTGCGCTTGGTACCGCGCCAGACGATGTCCCGTTCGCAGACGAAGGGCTGGGTGTCCTGGATGCCCAGCTCGCGCCAGAGCTGGTCCTTGATCCACTGCCGTCGGTAGCCGAGCTGGTCGGCGACGCCCTGCACCTCTTCGAGGAGCGGTTCGACGTCGATGTCGGAGAGGTGCAGGTGGAAGACGGGGTCGGTCTTGTCCCCCTCGCTGCGCAGCTCGCTGTCGAAGGAGATCTGCAGTTCCTTCAGCCGCTTGGCGGCAACGGAGCCGGCGTCTCCGACCCGGGTGCGGATCGAGCCGTGGTTGAGTGCGGCGAGCCGGGTGCCGTTGAGCCGGGTCAGGGCGGGAACGTTGGGGGCGAGCGCGGAAAGCAGCAGGGTCTTGACGAGCCGCTCGTCGGCCTGGAACCGCTTGTCGTCGGGGGTCTTGTACTTACGCAGCAGTTCCTCGCGCACCCGCCCGTGGAAGTCGTCGGCGGTCTCCGCGTCCTTGCGCAGCCGCGGGGTGAACGCGGCGCCGGAGCGGTGGGCGATGACGTCCCACAGGTCGCCGAGCGGGATGAGTTCGCCGAGCTTCAGGTCGTCACGGCGGCGGCGCAGCAGTTCCTGGACGAGTTTGAGTCCGGTGCGCTCACGCTGGAGCGCGCCCGAGAGGTCGACGAGGACGTTGAGGAGCGCCGGGGAGAGCGGGTACAGCTCCCGGAAGTCGTCCCAGGACGCCTCGGTGCGGCCCTGCGCGTCCAGGAGGATCTGCCGCACCTCGTCATTGGACGACTCGACGAGCTTGAATGCGTCGTCGCGCACCGACTCCATGCCGGGCTTCGGAGCGAGCACGCGGTGCTTGATGATCTCGACGAGGTTGCTGTCCTCGAGGTCGACGACGTTGAACCGCTCGGCCAGGTACTCGATCTGCTGCTCGAGGTTGGTCACGTCGGCGCCGACGACGTCCGAGCCGATCAGCTGCGACAGGTCGCGCTGGCGGGAGATGAACGACACGATCGGCACCGGCCGGCCGCTGTCCCCCGACTCGATGAGTTTGACCAGGCGCTGCACCTGGTCGCGCACGAAGTCCTGGTTGCCCATCTTCGCCTGGAGCCACAGGACCAGTTCGTCGAGGAAGAGGACGACTCCGGTGTAGCCGAGAGACTGGGCGTGCCGGGAGATGACCTTGAGGCCGTTCTCCAGCGGCAGGAAGGCGCTGGCCTCACCGCGCATGCCCTGCGCGTAGGCGGCCATGGGACCGCTGAGCAGGGCGGAGACCAGCCGCTCGCGGTACGGGTCGTCGGGCGCGCCCGCGAAGGCCCGGTCGAAGTCGGCGCCGGTCCACGCCCCGGCGGGCAGCGCCGCGGCCTCGCCGTCGATCGGCGGCATGTCGTCCGGGTCGGCCTCCGCGGGCTCGGCCGCGCTCGGCGTGAGGGCCGCGGCGCCCTTGCCGAGCCACTGCAGGAACTTGGCGTCGTCGCCGAGGAACTCCCGCTGGGTACGGGCGTCGGAGAGCAGCGCGTCGGCCCGGTAGACGGGGGGCAGCGGCTTGTCGGGGTGCAACTCGCGCACCGTGTGCACGTAGCCGCCGAGCAGGGCGGAGTCGAGGTCGGCGGAGCCGACGAGGTGGTACGGCACCATCAGGAACCTGCTGCGCCGCAGCCACTCGTCGTGCGGCGCCACGACCTCCACCAGCCGGGGCTTGGTACGGACGGACGGATGGTTGTTGAGCACGGCGTGCAGCACGGTCAGGAAGTGGCTCTTGCCGGAGCCGAAGGAGCCGTGCAGGTAGGCGGCCTCCGAATTGCCGGACCGCACACAGCCCGCCACAAGGTCCAGTGCCTCCCGGAACGCCTTCTGGAGCTGCTCGGTGACCACGTACTCGGCCACCCGCGCGTCGGTCTCGCTGAACCCCTGGGAGAGCTCGATCTTGAAGTCGCCGGCATGGACGTCTTCCTTGATCTCGATGACGTCCTTCAGCAGGAGCTCGCTCGTGGGCATCAGGCGGTCATTCCCTCTCTCGGCTCGCGGCACGGCTGCACGGCTCGCGCACGTCCCGCGCACTTCTCGATGCCTCCCCATCCTGCCAGGTGGCACCGACACGTATGTCCGTCGGTGCGGAATTCTCCGTACCGCACGGTGCCCGCGGGATCACCATGGGTGCCCGCCAAGCGGGGTTCGCGCGGGATCTGCCGGAAGCACGCGACATCGGACCAGTGTGGGGCGGGCGCGAGGAGATCGCCACGGCACTGGGCAAGCTGATCGCGATCTCGCGGGCGGCGCGGGACGGCACGCGGGCACACCGCGCAAAGCGGCTACAGGTGCAGTCCAACGTGGTTCACGATGAAGCGCTTGCCCTCGGGGTCGAGGGCGAAATAGATCCGTCCGACCTCGTTGGGTGAGACCGCGTCCCGGATCTTGATGTGCGACAGTCCGTCCCGGGGCTTCTGGTCGAACGTGAAGTAGCGCTTGTCCTTGTCCTTGCTGAGCTTCTCGTCACTGGGCGCGTACTTCAGTCCGTGGTTGTCGTAGAACCACTGGGCCAGCCTGGGCATCTTGCCGGGCTGGCTGTAGAGGTCTATCGCGGCCTGTGCGAGAGCGACCAACCGGTCGGTCATCTCCTGGCGGTGCGGGTACCGGGAGTCCTTCCAGGCGCGCGCCGCTCTCGCCGTGAACACGATCCGCTGCTCCGACGCCTCGGTGAGGGCTTGGAACGTGGGCAGGGCGTCCGTCGACTCCAAAACCGGGATCTGGCTCCAGACGTCGAGCGTCGCCGTCTGCCCGGTCCCGCCCTTCGACAGGTCCAGGTACTGCTTCTTCCAGTAGTCCCGGTCCTGGCGCAGCACTTCCGCGTCGGCGGCCTCGGACTTCGCCTTGTCACGCTCCTCTATGCAGCTTTGTGCCATGTCCTCCCAGGACTTGGCCTCCTTTTCGAGCTGCCGCACCCGGTCGTTCAGCGCTCTGAGCTCACCGGCCTTATCTCCGGCGGCCTGCGCGCGAGACAACTGCTCCGCTGCCCTGCGCGCCCCTGCCCGGTGCGAGGCCTGCCGCGCCCGCTCCCACGCGCTGTCGCTGCCCCGGGCAATGACGGATAGGTGGCCGAGCGACGGCATCAGCTGGGTCTCCACGAAGGACGGCCGACACACCTCCTCACGCGAGTAGGCAGGATGCTCCAGGCCCAGATCGGGCCAGACCAGCCGGGCACCACCGCTGGGGACGGCCACCTGCTCGTAGACCCGGCGAACCGCTTGCACTGTCAGGTAGTTCAGGGTCACCACTTGGGCGAGCCCGGCGAGTTGACCCGAGGCATCGACGGCCATGTTCCATGCGGCCTGGTCCCTGGGCTGCACCAGGAGGATGGGCAAGCGCGTACTCAGCGCGAGGGAGTCGAGGAGCACAGCCGCGCTTCCCTCGTCCCGGATTCTCTCGTACCGCCCGGTGGCGACCTGGTTCAGCACCCGTACTTCGAGTTCCCGGTCCTTCAGCACTTCCCGCAGCAGATTGGGGCGCCTGAGCCGCGGATCCCGCACTGGGGCGATCCAGCCGTCGGGGATCTCCCTGCCCATGACGACCCTGAGCCCGCCACCACTCTCCTCCGACCGGGAGAGTGTGACCCGTGTGACGAACTGGGCGGGGCCGTTGAACAGTGGCTGGCGGATGGTCACGCGCAGGGCGCGGGTGCGCCCGTCTCCCGCGACCATCCAGCTCACCTTGCGGTCACCGTGGCCGGGAATCTTCCCCGGGAGCACCGCCCGACCATCCTGGTCGAAGTCGGTCTCGGACGGCGCCGGTACACGTCCATGGTTGCCGAGCCAGTCGGCGAGATGACGGCGGAGACGCTCGTAGACATGGTCCGGTCCGTCCTGGGCGGACTGAACGTCGAAACTGACGGCATACAGTGCCTGCACGGTGGCCCCTCTCCCCGGATGCCCTGTGCAGCGGACCGGGTCCCCCACCGAACGCGGTCAGGGCACCGCTCCGAAAGCCACCGTAGTACCGCCTCGCCGAAGTCCCCAAAGGTCCGGGCACACTCAGGTCTGGGCTGTTCGAGCAGATGTCAATTCCGAGGAACTGTCGCGCACTCGGCCCAGACCGTCTTTCCGGGGCCGAGGCGGTCACGTACGCCCCAGTCGGCGGCGAGCGCGTCGACGAGGAGCAGGCCTCGGCCGCCGTTCTCGTCCGTACCGGGGGTCCGCCGCGCCGGCTGGGCGGGGTGGGTGTCGGTCACCTCGATCCGGACGACGCCACGGCCCTCGTCGTGGGACAGGGACAGGGCGAAGTCCCGTCCCGGGACGCGGCCGCAGCGTTCGCGGCGAGTTCGGCGACGACGAGGATGACGGTGTCGTGCGCCTCGGTGCCGTGCGGGTGGCCCCACTCGGTGAGCTGGTGCGCGGCGAGCAGCCGGGCGAGGCGGGCGCCGCGGCGGGTGGCGGAAAAGCGCTGGGTGAACGCGCGAGCCGGGGTGGGGCTCTGGGTACGGGGGACTGACATGGCCGTCACCCTGCCGGGAGGTGACGGTCCGTCGGCAGGTCCGGCGCCGATACAGATCGCGTTGTACTGGTCAACTCGCTGGACTGGGTCGGTCGCCGTACGTGACGATACGTGTGCCGAGCGTGGCGCAGCGCGTACGGCGGACGGTACGGCGAGCGTCCGGGCCCGGCACGGGCACGGCCCGGCGGCACAGGGGAAGGCGGCTGCGATGGCGACGGGCAACGGCGGCGGGGTGGGCGGGAACGCCGGGCAGGGCGGGAACGGGAACGGGGGTGGTACCTGCGAGCCGGAACTCTCCGACAGTCTGCGGACGTTCGGCGCGGTACTCAAGGCCCTGCGGGAGGAGGCCCGCCTGACGCAGGAGCAGTTCGCACCGTTGGTGCGGTACTCGGTCGCGTATGTCGCCAAGATCGAACAGGGGAAGCGGTTCCCGCCGCGGGACCTGCTGGAGCGGTCGGAGGAGGTTCTGGGGGCGGTCGCGGGGCGGGTGCTGAGGGCGGCGGCGAAGAGTCTTACTCGGAAGGCGGGGCTGGCGTCGTGGTTCTTGCAGTGGGCCACGATCGAAGAAGAAGCCCTTTCCCTGTACGCCTACGAAAGCCGCGTTGTCCCAGGCCTGTTGCAACCCGAGCCCTACATTCGGGCTCTCTTCGACCGGTACCTCCCTCCTCTCACCGAGGAACAGGCCGAACGGCAAGTGGTGGCACGTCTGGCCAGACAGCAACTTCTCGTCGATCGTCCCAACACGACGTTCAGCTTCGTCATCGAACAGGCGCTGCTGGAGCGCCGTATGGCAGGGGCCGCCGTAACGAAGTCCCTCCTCGACCACCTCGTCACAGTCGGCCGACACCGCAACGTAGAGCTTCAAGTCATGCCCCTGCTCCAAGAGGAACACTCAGGCTTCGAGGGCGAGATGTACCTCGCCGAGAGGGCTGATCACAGCTGGGTCGGTTACGTTGAGGGCCACGGCACCAGCATGCTCATCAGCGACCCGAAATCGGTAAGTCACATGCTTCAGCGCTATGGCAAGATGCGCTCGCAGGCTCTGAGCCATCAAGCCACGGTGAGCCTGCTGGAGCAGATGCGAGGAGCGCTATGAGCACCAGCGAACTGGCCTGGTTCAAGAGCAGCTACAGCGGTGGTGGCGGTGACAACTGTATCGAGGTTGCACTGCGCCCCGGCGTCGTTCTTGTCCGGGACTCGAAGGACACCGGGAGGCAGTCCCTGGCCGTCTCTCGCGATGCCTGGTCGGCGTTCACGACACTGGCAGCCGACTCGCGCGTCTGAGTTTCCGGTGGGGCAGCTCCACTGCTGCCCCACCAACCTCTACGACTACTCGACGTCCAATGCAGGCCGCTTCGCCGCCGCCTTGCGGCCACGCGTCTTCCGCACCGGACGCCACGCCTTCAGATCCTCCACACCGGCCTGGTGCTTGCGGAGCTGGTTCTCGTACTCGGCCTCCAGCTCGTCCGCCGGTACGTCGCCCCACTCGTCGTCGTACTCGCCGTGCCACTGCTTGACCCACGGCATGACCTCGTGGAGGCCGGCGAGCAGCGGAATGATCCGCTCGGCACTCCAGCCGTCCCGTGTCGTACGGGCGGCCAGCAGCTCGAAGAGGGCCTGCGCCTGGTCCTTGTGGTCCCAGCCGGCCCACCCGAGCATCAGCGTCGAGTCGCTGTCGGGCCCTGCCCCGGGATAGGAGACGAACCGCTCCTTGGGCACGTCGAGCTTGCCGCGGTTCGACCAGTAGGAGGCTCGGGCGAAGTCGGCGGACGTGTACTTGGGCGGGACGGGGATGTCGAGCCGCTGACCGGTACGGTCCTCCTCGCGCTGCTGCCGCCAGACCTCTTCCCACTGCGCGCGCTTGCGCAGGCCGGGGTCCTTGTAGCGCATGGCGGCAAGGTAGGGCACATGCTCGTCGGCGATCACCTCGGTCAGTATCTGCGCGAGAGGCAGATCAGGCTTACCGAGATGGTCAGACGCGTAGAGCGCGGCGACGGAGACGAAGTCCTCATCCGTACCAAGTTGATCGGCAAGGTAGTTGACGGTCATCGGACGAGGGCGCTTGAGTCCTTCCCGGACCTCGTACCACAGCTCGGGCTTCTCGCAGCGGTCCAACAACCAGTTCCGCAGCGCGGCCCGTTCCTTCTTCTCCCACGGTTCCGTGGCCCAGCGCCGCTTGCATTCGGGGCGCTCAATGAGGGCGATGTCCTTGCGGGAGTTGATGATGTCGATGCGCGCCTGAACGATGTCGCGGTACCAGTCGGGCCAGTGGGCAGGGATCTCGGTGGTGGGGATAGAACCATGCCGTCGGAACCACTGCTCGACGGCCTCATCCTGCTCAGCGTTGGAGGCGATGACGAACTCGAAAGCACGTTGCCCCAACTCGATCTCGGGACAGTCTGCCAGCCGTTCCGAAGGAACCGTGGTCCTCGCCACGTCTGCCGGACTGAGCAGTCCGTAGAGACCGTAGACCTGCCAGTCCAGCTCCTCCTGTAGAGCAATCATTCCGCAACGAGTGCGCTCAAAGCTGGCACGGGCTTCGCTAAGCACACCTCTCCGCGGCACTTGCTCCGCAGCCATGATGTCTGGCTCACAAAGCGCGATCTCACTCGCCGCCGAGTCCAGCATGCGGCCGAGCGTAAGTGGAAGTCGCTCGGGAAGGGGGAACTCCTGAAGCTTGGTACCGGTGAACTCGTAGAAACTTTCCCAGGCATACCGCCCCGTGGACCGCTCTCCCCCTCGATTTCCCTTGTCCTGACTGACCTGCTTCAGCCAGAAACAAGCAGTCGAAGAGTTCAGCACCCCCAACAGCTCCAGGTGTTGATTCTCGTCAGCCCCTTTCGGGAGCTTAATAACCGGCGCAGATCGGTTGAATACCTTCCCACCTCGATCGAGTACAAAGTGGTTATGCGTAGCAACGAAAGCAAAGGAAATCGACAATGGCGTTGAATAGGCCGACGCCGTGTGCTGCATGTAATCCCACCATTGAAGCCCGGCATCTTCCATATCCCCCTGAAAAGTCCTTCGAGAACGAAGAGGAGTACGCCATGGCCACAGTTCCTCCCGAAGACCGCCTTCCACTGCAGCCGTTGAAGGAACCAGGATTCTCAGATCGGGACTAGACCCCCAGTCACGAACAACCTCTCCCGTAAGGAGCGGTTTGAGTCCTCTATCGACGCGCGACACGTAGGTTCGACGCATCGGCCGAAGGTAAGCCTCATCAGCGCCGACTCGGATCGCTCGACCGATCGGCTTCGAAATTTTACTAACCATTGGAATTGCGATCGACTCGATACGTGCAAGCAAAGCACCCGAACCGCCGCCGCTTACAGACCAGGGGTGCTGCAAAAAGTGATCGGCCACCATATCCTCAGCAGACACCCAGTCCGACTCACTACCCGGAATGCCCACCTGTCGCACGATTGCTTGCCAGACTTCCCCTCGGGAAGCCTCTTCCGGCTGCTCAGATTCACCACGAACACCCAGGACAGCCCGCACAGTTTTATCCAAGTTAGGAATCCTGTTGCGGCCTACAAGGATCACGGTCGGAGTCCCATGCCCTGGGATGTACGCTCCGGAGGTGTCAATCACGTGAGAAACTTCCACCCGATTACGGAAAACAACCTCAACCAGCTTCTTACCGAACTCCCTCTTCATGAAGGAATTCGCAGTGATCTGCCCCACGAAGCCACCACCACCACGACGACCACCCACACCCTTCACCGCCAACTCGAACAACCGCTGAGCAAACGGCACAGACAGCGCATACGTCCCCGCACAAGCATCGTATGCAGCCCGGTAATTCTCGTTCTCCTGCTTGTCCTTGACCGTGATATATGGCGGATTTCCCACCACCACGTGATAAGATCCCCGCCCCAGCAGATCAACCCGCTTCGCGTACTCCCACACATCCTCCGTCGAGTACGCGAACGTTTCCCCCTCCTCCCGCCCGATCTGCACCTCGGCGAACAGCGTGTCCAGGTCCGTCTGGATACCCGCCGCATCCCGCCCGTGCAGCAGCGAGTCCCCCACCGCCACGTTGATCGGGAACGGCGGCGCGTCATTCAACCGCTCCGCCCCCGCCGCCCGCATGGCGGCCACCAGCAGACGGAACCGCGCGATGCTCACCGCGTACGGGTTCTTGTCGCAGCCGTGCACCGATTCCAGTGAGCGGCGCACCAGCGTCCAGACATCCGTCCCGGGCTCGGCGGCACGCCACTTGTCCATCAGACGGTGGAAGATGCCCAGCAGGAAGTGCCCGGATCCGCAGGCCGGGTCGATGGTGCGCAGGCCGCGCCGTTCCTCACCATCAGGCCCCTCCCATACCGGGCTCAGCCCGAACGCGTCCGTGGAGACGGCCGGTTCCAGCGTGAGGTCGAGGATGAACTCCTCGACGAACTCCGGGGTCTGGAGCAGCGCGTACGTCTTGCGGGCGTGCTCGCTGAGGTCCTGGTACAGGTCACCGAGGAAGCGGGTGTCCCACTCGGGGTCGGTGAAGTCGTAGCGGATGTCGCCTTCGGCACCCCACCTCCGCCAAAAGGACAGCAGCTCGGTCGCCGCCTCGTAGCTGGGCTCGATGTCCCACAGCGGGTTGTGGGCCTTGTCGAAGAGGCCGGCCGCCGTGTCGTTCGCCTCGCGGACGGCGTCGAACGCGGCGAACAGCCAGTCGCGGTTGTTCTTGGTCGGGTGCTCGCGGAAGTACGCCTCGTGCCGGGCCTCCGCCTCCGCCAGCCGCTCCCCCGGGCCGGCGATGAAAGGCTCGTCAATGAGGCCGTTGTCCTCGCAGAAGCGGACGAAGACGCAGGCCAGCACCCAGGCCGCCGCGGACTGGGTGACCCGCTCGTCGCGCCAGGCGCCGTACGTCGCCGCCGTACGGCGGGCCTCCCGGGCGTGCCGGTACTCGGCCTCCAGACGATCGCGGATCTCGTCCACGGACTCCGTGCGCGCCCGCAGGTCGTCCTCCAGGGCCGCGACCTGCCGCTTGAGGTCCTTGAGCAGGGCCGCCGGGTCCACACCAGCCTTGACGTCCGTCACGTTCCGCTTCCTTCTCGATGCACCGCGCGCGCTATGGTCCCCCATGGTCCCTCGCGCCAGAGTCTCAATCCTGCCAGGTGAGGGGCGGCGGACGGAGGCCACCCATCATGCCGAAACCACTCCATTTCCCGCGATCACGCCGTTAAAGTGATCGTCGTGACGGCTCCTACCACTCCGGGTGTGCCGCCGCCGGCGTTCAGGGCGGCGAGCAGACACCACTACGACACCGCCCAGCTGGCCGCCGGAAACCGGTTACGGATATCCGCCGACCACCTCGCGGGACTGGCCGCCGAATGTGCGATCAAGGCCATTCTGCTCGACTGCCTCGGCTCCGCCCTGACCGGCAAGGGACGGCCCTTCCACCCGGAACTCAAGGAAGAGGCCAAGGAGCGGATGAGGCGCGAGGGACTCAAGGACCTCCCGCAGCATGACTTCATGCACGGCCACCTGCCCTCACTGTGGGGTCAGTTGTGTGCCGTCGCCGGACGGAGACGGGGCCGCGAAGTGGGCCCTCTGTTCACCCAGCTCATCGCCTCCAACCCGTTCCTCGGCTGGGCGGTCGAGGGACGCTACTGCGACGAGACGTCGATCACCGAGGCCGACCTCGCCCGTCATCTGCAAGCCGCATACGACCTCATCGCCGCTCACGAGCAGGCCCGCACGCTAGGAACCGGCACCCTCGCATGATCGCTGAACCCACTCGCTTCGACGAGGCATGGCAGACCGCACTCGACCACGCGGGTCGAGCGGCCAAGGGCGGCCGGGACGTCGTGCTGGCCCGCGACCTGTTGGGCCGGGTCTCCCTCCTCATCGACGATCGCGCCGACCGCCTTCCGGCAGACGCGGCCGAACTGGCCTCGTTGAGGGACGACTTCGCGGCGGCGACCCGTCCCTTCACCGGACTCGACCCGGTGCAGACCGCCAGTGCCCTCTTCGCCCCGGAACTGTTCTTCGACGTGCAAGAGCTGACCGAGGTCGCACCCCGAGCGAAGGGCATCGGCAGGGTCGCCGTCCTCGAACGCACCGTCGTCGGCACGGACTGGCTGCAGGACAGCGAATCGAGCACCGATGCCGACGACCAGGCTGCCGAGCCCCCGCAGGAGCGTCGCGTCGCGCTGTACGGCTTCAAGGGCGGCGTCGGCCGGTCCACCGCCACCACCGTGCTGGCCCGGCATCTGGCGGACCGGGGCCGCTGCGTCCTCGTCGTCGACCTCGACCTGGAGTCGCCCGGCGTCTCCCACCTGCTCGCCGATCCGGCGGGCATGCCCCGGCACGGCATCGTCGATCACCTCGTGGAGTCGGCCGTCGGCAACGCCGAGGGTCTGGAACTCGTCACCCGCACCTCGGTCCTCCCCTACAGCGGCAACGGCGAAGTGTGGCTGGCTCCCGCCGGAGGGCAGCCCCTGGAGAACCAGCCGTACGACTACCTCGCCAAACTGAACCGCATCTACAGCGACCTTCCCGCCCCCGGTCCTGGCGGCGCCCCACGCCCGTTCGCCGTACGGCTGGAAGACGCCATCGCCGCCTGCGAGGACCAGGTCGCCGAACTGTCGCGCCGGCCCGACGTCGTGCTACTCGACAGCCGCGCAGGCGTCCACGACATCGCAGCGGTCGTCCTGACCCGGCTCAGCGGGCTCGCCTTGCTCTTCGCCGTGGACAATCCCTCCACGTGGGAGGGCTACCGGATGCTGCTGTCCGAGTGGCAGCGGCGCCCAAAACACGCGCGTGAACTGCGCGAACGGATCAGGATCGTGGCCGCGATGTTCCACTCCGCCGGGGACATAGGGCGGTTGAGCACACTGCGCAAGCATGCGTACGAGATGTTCACGGAGACGCTGTACAACCTGCCGGACGACGGGGACGACGCAGAGCCCTTCCTCGCCCCCGACTGGGAGGAGGACGACAGGCCGTACGCCCCGATCCCCATTCTGTTCGGCAACGACCTGGTGGGGCTCGACCCGCTGCGCAGCCGCGCATGGCCGGAACTGCCCTTCGTGGAAGCCGCGTACCGCACGTTCGTGGCCTCCGTAGAGCGTCTGCTGCCGCCCCCGCACCAGGAGGAGACGGCGTGAGCGAGCCGACCGTGCACGACTACCGGACGCTGCTGACCCAGGCGCTCGGGGCACCGACCGACGCCGACACCGAGGCGCCGGACTTCCACACCCTGTTCACGCCCTCGTCGCACCGCCTCGCCCTGGACCCGGACGCCACCGTCGTGCGGGGCTTCCGCGGCACCGGCAAGACCTACTGGGCCAAGGCACTCACCGACTCGGAACTGCGCGGGATCGCCGCCGACGCGTACATGATGCCGCGGCTGCGCCGCACCGAGGTGCGGACGGGCTTCGGGACGGACCGGAGCAACGAACCAGCGTTCCCCGACAAGCGCACCATCCGCGGTCTCGTCGACGCGGGCGTGCGTCCCGACGAACTGTGGCCCGCCGTCGTACTGAACGTCCTCGACTCTCCCGAGGTGCGGCAGCTCCCCAACTGGACCGAGCGCGTCCGCTGGACCCGGGAGAACTTCGAGGCCTACGGCCACGCCCTGCAACGGGCCGACGCGGACTCACGCCGGAAGAAGGAGACCCTGGTCCTGCTCTTCGACGGGCTGGAGCACCTGCACCCGGACCGCCGACAGGCCGACCTCCTGCTGTCCGGCCTCTTCCAGACGGCGCTGGAGCTGCGGCTCACCACCGGGACCCTGCGCGCCAAGATCTTCGTCCGGCCCGACATGTACGCGAGCGCGCCCAAGGAGTTCGCGGACGCCTCCAAGCTCGGCGCCAACGCGACCGACCTCTTCTGGAGCCGGGAGAACCTCTACGGGCTGCTCTTCCACAAGCTGGGCAACCACGACGGGCCGGAAGCGAAGAAGTTCCGCGAGGCGACCGGAGACTGGCGCGCGGAGGGCGACGGGCGGTATCTGCCTCCCGTGGCCCTCCTCGCCGACCAGGAACGGCAGGAGGAGGTCTTCACCACCCTGGCGGGACCCTTCATGGGCAAGGACCGCCGCAAGGGCCACACCTACACCTGGGTACCGAACCACCTGCAGGACGGAAAGGGACAGGCGAGCCCGCGCACCTGGCTCTCCACGCTGGGCAAGGCCGCACGCATCACCAGCGAGCGGTATGCCAGTCATCCCGTGCCTCTGCACTACGACGCCATCTTCGAGAGTCTCAGCACCGCCTCGTCAGTCCGCGTGGCCGAGCTCAAGGACGATCTCGGGTGGGCCGCACTCGCCCTCGAACAACTCGAGGGCACGCAGGTCCCGATGGAGGCGTCCCAAATGCAGCACGCGTGGCACAGGGGATCGCTCGTTGCAAAGGTGCGGGCGCTGCTGGAAAGCGAGAAGGGCGGCAGTGCTCCTCGCGCCCTCGACGATCCCGCGTCACTCGTGCAGGAACTGCACGACCTCGGCGTGGTGACCAAGCGCGGCACGGACACCGTCGACCTGCCGGACATCTACCGCCTCGCCTTCGACATCAGCCGCCGGGGCGGGGTTCCACGGATGCCCGTCTGAGCGGGGCCACAACTGCTTCCGGGGACGCCCACCGCTCAGCGTGCCTGTCGGCGCTGCGCGTTCCGTGCCGCCTGCGGCGCCTCCTCCCCACTCAGCGTGGCAAGCACGAGGTTGCGTTGCCCACGGAAGCTGCGGATGACCTGCTGGCGGACGAGGTCGGTGCTCGTGCCGGTGGTGCCGATCTGGCCCGTCTCCACCAGACGTGTGAACAGCGTGTTGTCCAGGTAGGACGGGACGTTCTTGTAGCCGAACCGGACAGCGCCGCCCCGCCCGTCCTTCAGCCGGGCGTCGTCGCGCAGCGATTCGAACTGCCGACGGGAGAAGTACATGCCGTGGATCATCTCCGTCGTGTGCGGCAGCACGGAACGCGGGTGACAGAGCTTGATCCAGCTCGGACTGGGATCCAACCGCTGCTCGTCGGCCGGACCGGCATGCCTCTCCGCGTACCGGTCCAGGCTCCTCATCCGCAGCAGTTCCTTGGCGAGGTTCTTCCGGTCGCGGCTCGGGTAGTAGAAGCCGCCCCGCTCGGCGTCGAGCTTCTTGTACTGCACGAGGACAAGACTGTGGCGCGTGACGTTGTAGAAGATGATGTCGCAGCCGAGGGCCTGCTCCGCCTGGGTACGGTTGGCGTTCGCGACCAGCAGCGTGCGGCCGTGTTCACGGAACCTACGCCAGGCCACGTGGTCGGTCTCCTCGCTGAGCCACCCGTGCATCGCGCGGGTGTCGTGCATGACGAGGTGGTCCTCAAGAGCCTGCTGATTACTCATCATGTCGGGCCGGGCGGAAGAGTCCTGCGAACGATGCTCAGATGAATCGAACAGTTCGTCAGGGTGGCTGGCTGCACCGACCATGTCGAGGAACAGCGGGGGCACCGTGTCGTCGTACAGCTCCTCCGCTGGCGGGTCCCACTCCGCCAGCTGTGGGGCCTGCATCCCGGCCATGCGTGTGACGCCCAGTGTCGCGTCACGCTGCAGTGCCACTTCCTGTGCCGCCCTCGAGTCGCCGAAATCCCAGGAGTCGATGGCTCCCTCGATCAACTGGACCGCTTCCGTCAGCTCTGGCCGGAGGCGCAGGAGCCGGGCGCGTATCGCCTCGCCCGTCCCCTTGCTCTGGTGGCCCTCCTCAACCAGATGGCGCTGCTGGGCTGCGGTCAGTCCGTCGAGCAGCTCGGCGAGCCGGAGGGGCCTGCGCAGTCGGCGCACATGAGTGACGCGCAGCTGCTGGTCCTGGTCCTTGGCCCCACGTCGGCGGACGGACTTCCCCACGCGGGTGACCTCGAAGCGCCCGTCAGTGTCCATGGACGCGATCAGGAGCAGATGACGGCCCTTGGACCACAGATTACGCCCGCGCGTGAACGACCACTCCCAGTCGTGCCGACGGGATTGATGCAGCTTTTCGAGGAACTCCAGGTACTCGTCTTCATCTTCACGGCACTTGATGATCGCCACCATGGCCGTATTCTTGCCGGTCCCTCTGACAGGCGGGTCTCTTCTCGCCATCTACGCCGACTGCTTGAGAAACCCCCCGGCCAGGTAGGCCACCTCGCCGTCGTTGCGCAGTGCCTCGACCGTCTGCCCGTCCAGGTGCGGGTCCTGAGTGCGGGACTCCATCGGGCACAGCAGCCACAGGCCGTGCGGCCCCTCCGACGGCCGGCGGGCGGCTGCCTGGAGGGTGACCAGGAACGTGCGCCCGCCCTCGTCCCAGTACCGGGCGATCAGACCCGCGTCGTGGAGGAAGAGCACCGTGCGCGGCTCGTTGGAGCGGGCAGCGAGGTCGTCGGCGACCCGCTGCCACACGACGCGGACGAACGTGGCGAGGCCCGGCTTCACACGGCCCGGCGCAGAGGCCGCGTCGGCGCGCAGGACCGTCCGCCAGTCCTGGCCCTTCTCCTCGACGAGCCGCCTGAACTCCCGCAGGAACAGCGCCCCGAGGTCGATGGGAACCACCGGGAAGCGCGCGGCGATCGTCTCGGCCGTGCCCTGCAGACGGGCGGCCTTGACCGTCAGGGCGAGGAAGCCTCCGCGGCGGACGCTCTCGGTGAGCTGCTCGCGCAGCTCACCGTGCGGCTCTTCGGACTTGCGGCGCGCCACAGACCGGACCGGAGGCAGCATGCTGGTGACCGAACCCGTGGAGGACCAAGGGCCGGTCGACCGCGGCAACGGAGGGAGGAAACGCCCGGCCTCGTCGTCGTGGCGCAGGTCGAAGCGAGCCGCCTGAAGCGCGTCCTCCAGCACCACGGGGGTCGGCTCGCGGCCGTCCGCCACGACGTCCAGGTCGGGGAACCTGGCTCGTACCCGGGCGACGAGTTCGGCCGCGGTGATCCCCCGGTCCGGTCGCACGCCCGCGCCGGCCTGCGAGATGCGCAGCGCGCGTTCCAGGCTCAGGTCACGCCGGTACAACTCGAGGCGGGGGGTGTGGCGCACCACTGACGGCGCCACGGCTGCGGCCAGCTGCACCAGACGGGTGTCGGCGAGCGGCGCGAAGCCCTCCGGGACGGGCACCGCGCGCAGCTCCCGCACCACCTCGGCACGTCCCGGAAGAGGCTCCCGGCCGGCGAGCTTCTCCGCGGTCGCGCCCAGCTCCGCCGCGTAATCGGCCAGTTCGCGGGGGTTCGGGTCGTCGGTGCCAGGCAGGGACTCGGACGCCAGCAGCACCGTGTCGCCGCGCCGGTGCACGGCGAGGCGGGGCTCGTGCCCCTCCTCCTCACGGGTCTCCGCCTCGACGGCAGCCCGGACGACCGCCAGTGACCGGGCCAGTACGCGCTCAGGGGTGTCGTCCTGCGCACCGTGCAGGGCACGCAGTTCCTGCGCGGCCTGCGAGGCGGTCATCACGCGGCCGAAGTTCGCGACGGTCTCGACCAGTTCGGTGCACACCGTCCGCAGCCACTCGGCCTCGGCCCACCGCTTGATCTCGGTCCGGTGGTGGCGGGAGACCGGCGGCTGCTTGATGCCCAGGTGATCGGCTATCCGCGCCTGCACGGGCCAGGCGCCGAGCGGGGACAGACCGCCGTCGTCGGGCGGCAGTCCGAGAGTGAGGCGTACCACGTCGGCGCGGTGCGAGCCCTTCCGGCCGGGCGGCGGAGTCAGCAGGTCGACCATGTCGTCGACCGACAGGATGCCGGTGACCCCGGCCTGCGCTTCCTCGTCCTTGACCGGAGAGACGGCCTTACGCGCGGCCGGTACGGCGGCCTTGCCCCGCAGGGCGGCCACCCACTGGTTGCGGCGGCGGTTCAGCTCCTTGCGCACCAACGGGCCGGCGCCACGAGCCTTGGAGATCACGGACGGCTGGACGTCCAGCAGCTGCCCCACCGTCGTGGCGCCGAGACCTGCGGCGACCGTGACCGCACGCGGCGACAGGCCGGCCAGCTCCAGCTCCGTGTGGGCGTCGGCGGCCAGTGCCGCCCGGTCCCGTGCCTGCTCGGTGTCCTCCGCCTCGGTGCCCACCGTGGAGGGGGTGGTCGGCGGCCGGTCGGTGTCGGCGTCCCGGAAGACCTTCTGCCAGGCGTCCTTCATCTGCCGCAGCGTGTCGAAGCGGTGCTCGATGTCACGGTGCAGAGCGCGCCGGAAGAAAGCGGTCAGACCGGGCTGCAGAGGCCGGTAGAAGAGCTCACCGGCGATGTGCAGCTCGGCGGACTCGTTGGTGAGCGGGTCGATGCGGCCGTCGCCCCACAGCGGCCGCTCGCCACTCGCCATCTCGTGCAGGGTGACGGCGGCGGCGTAGCGTTCGGCGTGGTCGTCGAAGTGGGGGCGGCGCACGGATCCGAGGAACGGGTCGAGATAGCCGCGGGTGCCGGCCTTCACGTCACGGTCCGAGGCGTCCGTCAGCGAGAAGTCGAACAGCTTGAGCTGCCAGGTGAAGTCCTTGCGGCGCTGGATGCCGAGGTTGTCCGGCTTGATGTCGCGGTGCCGGACCCCGTGCGCGGCGAGCTGGTCGAGGGCGAGGAACAAGTCCTCGCCGAAGCGCTCCAGTTCGTCGTAGCTGAGCTGCCCCTTGCCGCGCAGCCGGGCGCCGAGGGACTGCTCACCCGCGTACTCCAGCTGCAGGACCGTACGCGCACCGATCTCGCGCAGGCCGTCCCCGCGCAGCTGGACGACGGCGCCTCCGCCGACCAGTTTCAGGGCGCGTTCCTCCGCGCGCAGCCGGTCGGCCTTCTGCTCGTCGAGGGCCACCTTGAAGACGCGTTCCTCAACGCGGATCGTGCCGTCGTCGTCCTCCACGGCGCGCTCCACGAGCAGAGCGCGGGCCGTGGCCCCCGTGCCGAGGACCCGGCGTACCGACCACTCCTCGTCCAGGGCCTGGCCGGGCAGTGCCTCCAGCGGATCGACGGTCGGCGCCGTCGCGGAGTCGGGTGCGGCACCGGCCCGTTCCGCCTCGTCGAGGAGGTCCAGGAACTCCTCCGCGGAACTGAGCCGGTCGTTGACGTCGGCACGAGTGGCTTTATAGACCACTGCGTCGAGTGCGTCGGAGACACCGTCGGCGACCGCGAACAGGTGCAGCCCCGACTCGGTGCGCAGCCGCTCCTTGAGGACGCTGCGCTGCGGGGCCGGGGGCTTGCCGGTCAGGATCAGGTAGGAGACGGCGCCCAGGCCGAAGACGTCGAGGTCCCCCGGGTCGGGGAAGGGCTGGTCCGTCTCGGGCGCGAGGTAGACGTGGGCGGCGTCCTCGATCAGCGCCGCGTCCAGGGCGGAGCCGCCGATGGACCGGAAGAAGGTGGCGTTGCTGTCGAAGTCGCGGGCCGCGGTCTGCCAGTCGGTGATGCGCAGTTCAGGGTGTGCGCCTTCGCCCCGGAAGGAGACGTAGACGGAGCGGGCCGCCAGCGCGCGGTGGTACAGCGAGCGGCTGTGGGCGTACCGGACGGCCTCGGCGAGCTGGCGTACGAGGTCCAGGCGGATCTCGGGGGTGAGCTTGTCGCCGTAGGTGTCCAGGTACTGGTCCAGGCGCAGGTCGGTGTGACGGTGGCGGAAGAGGATCGCCGGCCCGCCCTCGTGGTCGCGCAGTTCCATGGCGTCGGCGATGCCGCGGTGCGTGATGCCCTGGAGGACCTGGTACTCGCGGCGGGCCGCGCGCTCCGTCTTTTTTCGGTCCGTTTCCGTCGCGCCCTGGCTGACCAGGTAGATGCGCACCCGGCCCTCCTCCTGGGCGAGACCGTCGTCCCGCTTGGCGAGGCGGTCCTCCCACGACGCGCCCGCATCGAGGGGGTGCGGCTCCATCTTCCAGGCGTCGCCGAAACGCAGGTGGCCGGTCGACTGCCGGATGCCGATGGCCTTGAGCAACTGCGGCAGCCGGTGCCGGGAGAACTCCTCCGTGACACGCCGCTCGGGACGCTCGGGGGGCAGGCCGAGGAAGTCCTGCCAGATGCGGTTCAGGCCGCTCGCGCCGTCGTCGCGTCCGTACACGCGGATGCGCTGGACCTCGTCGAGGTGGCTGACGAGGTCGGGGGCCGACAGGAAAACGGCCGGTTCGATGCGCGGAACCATCCGGTCGCTGCGGTAGAGCTTGCGGGCGGCCCACTGGAGCTGGCTGCGCAGTTCCTTGGACTTGAGATCGTTGAAGTGCAGCGGGTTGTTGATGGTGCGGGTGCGGTCCTTGCCGCGGAAGTTCCAGGTCGAACCGGTGTTGTGGAGCTCACCGGGGTGACTTTTGATCTCGACGAGGAAGAGGCCGGCAGGAACGGCGACCAGCAGATCGCACTCGTTGACCCGGCCCGACTGGGCGGTGAAGGAGAAGGTCGCCCAGGCGCGGTACGGCTCGGCTGCGGGCATGAGGCGCCTGACGTGGTCCAGCGCGTCCTGCTCCCAGGAGTAGGGAGAGGGACGCTCCTGGAACCACTGCTGGGCGGGCTTGGCCGGTCCCGGCTTGGGCACGGCCGGACCGGGTGTCCGCCGCGGGTCCCCTCCCGTTGCTGCCACTGCGCCGGCCTCCTCACCGCTTCGTCCCTCAGGATCCGACAAATCCCTGGTGGAGCCTACCGCCATGGACTGACTGCGCGGTTTCCCGTGAGGCCGGCCACGCAGGGGTGACGGCACGCCCAAGACCATCCAAACGCGGGTCCGCTTCCGTCCTCCCCGCAGCGAATGCCGGCGGCCCTGGAGATCCTCATCGAGGAGTGTCCAGAGGGCCTGCCCGCCTGGTGACTAGGACTACGCACCGCTATCACGGCTCAGGCCACTTCACGAGTGCGAGCCGGAGGGGCGCTCCTTCCCCAAGGGCGAGCACTGATAGCGCACCCCCCGGCTGACCATCCTGAAGCGGTCGCGTCCCTGCGCCGAGAATGGGTTCGGCAAGTCGAACACGCGGCGTTCCTCCGGGACGAGGGCCGAGGTGATCAGCAGGATGCGGTAGCGGTTGCTCCGGGCATGGCGGCGGGCAGCATCCACCTCGGTCGGCCCGAGCTCGAACTCCACCCGCTCGGCGGCCGGGTCGCTCAGCGCCTTCACCTCGTACAGCCGGGTGGTGCCGCGCCAGGCGACCTCGAAGTCGTACCCCATGGAGTCGGACGCCTCGTCGTCGCCATTGACGACGGCCGCGTAGCCCGAGACCCATCGCACGTCGGGGTAGTGGCGCTGGAGCCACGCACGCGCGACCACCTCCCCGACGAGGCCGATGGCGGACCGCTGGTCCTCGGTGGTCCGCTTCGTCTTGGCGACGACGATGCGCGGCTTGGAGGAAGAACCGCCCCCACTTCGTGGCCGGGGCACGCCGGCCACGGTGTCCAGGCGCACCCTGCCCGACTGGGCGAGGAAGGCCTCGTCGATGGTCTTCGCGGCGATGTCCGCGATGGTGGAGAGCTGGTCGCTTCCGACCCTGACCTCGGCACCCCCGATGGTGATCGTGCGCGGGGCGACGGTGGTGGAGCCGCCGGGATTCTGGGTCCGTGGCGACGTCTGCGCGAAGTCCATGTCGGTGAGGCCCAGTGCCGCGGGGTCCGTGGCATGCGGCATTCCGTCGGGCCAGCCCACGGCGCGTTCTACCGCGTCGAGCAGTTGTTCCTCGCTCAGCGGCAGCAGGTCGCCCAGCCCGGTCCCGTCGACGTGGCTCCTGCATTCCATCAGCACCGCTCCGTGCCATCCGGCGGGTACCTGGACGCCGTGACGGCGGCACCAGGCGGTCACCAGAGGAGTCAGTACCGGGACCAGTGCGTCGAGTGCGGCCGTGTTGCGAGCCCGGAGCCGGTCGACGGGCTCAAGTTCGGTGGACCGTTCGAGGTCGTCGTCCGCTCCGTGTGCCCGCAGCCATTCCTGTACTCTTTCGCGCATCGCCTCCTCGGGCGGGGTGATGAAGCGGGGAAGCCACTCCGGATCCGGCTGAAGGTCGTGGAGACCGCGGGCTGCGGCGTAGCCGGAGATGTCCTCGCCCTGCTGCCCGGCAGTGGCGTACCGCTCCCGGAGCCGGTCGAGGAGAGTTCCGGAGCAGGCTCGCACGAAGTCGCCGAAGACCTGTTCGTGGCGATCGGGGTAGTAGTCCGGAGAGTATCCGGGACCCAGAGCGGCCAACGCGGCGTTGAACTGCTGGAATTCGATGCCCAGTTCGTCCCTGAGCTCCGCCGGCCTGGTGCAGGAGCGAGCCAGAGCCACCAGTTCCGCCGACGGCAGCGTCAGGTCGGGCGCGAGCCGGTCGATGATGGTAGCGAGTTCGCGCTCGCCGGCCGCACGGCTCAGGAGGTGGGCGGCCTCCTCGTCCCAGGCGTTGGCGGCCAGGCACGCCAGCACCGGGCGAAGCAGTCTCACCGTGTCCTGCACGTCACCGGTGAGGTTGCGCCGGATCTCGACGACCTTCGCTTCGGTCGTGTCCAGTGCCGCGGCGAGGACTCCGTCGTCGACGAGTGTCGGGCTGCCACCGCCGAAGCTCCGCTCCAGTTTGACCAGAACCAGTTCCAGCGCGTCCTGCAGCCACGGCCTGCCCAACAGCTGTGCGACGGCGGGCGTCGCCGCCTGCAACTCGTCCCAGCCCTCCTCACTCCTCCAGACGACCACTGTGGGGTGTTCGTCGTCCGGCAGCGGCAGGGCACGCGTTGACGACGGCGGTTCAGCCGGTGTCCCGGAAACGGTGATCTCCACGTCGTCGGCGTGCACGACGCGGAGGGCTCTGAGTCGTTCGAGTGCGGCACGGACGCCGCGCTCGCTGCGCCGCACAAACGCCCCGGACTTGAGCTCCATGGCGAGTGCGATCACGGTGACCAGCCACTCCCTCCCTCTGATGAACACCGCCGCCTGTCCCGACGGCGTGATGGGGGCGCCGTCGCGATGACGTACCTGCACGTGGGTGGCCGACGTACGCTGCGCCCTCAGCCCGTTCGCCTCCGCCAGGCGGACGACGGCGTCACCTGACTCCGCCGGCGCAACGAGGACGGGATGCCCCGCCGGCTCGATGAGCGCTTCCTTCAGGGGGTCCGTCTCGTCGCAGACGATGACCGGTGCTTCGTCTGACGACGGGATGAAAGTGCCGAGTACATGAATGCGACTGACCACGAGACGGGCTTCCTCACCCTGTGCCCAGGGCCACCGAGCCGTCCGTGCGATGTTCGACCACGCCCGCTCATAGTGCCGTTTGAAGGAGACACTGAGGTACTCGGGCACGTCACCTCTGTCGAGCACAGCCGCCAGCTGCTTCACCGCCGCCCCGGCGTGCTGCGGATCGTCCCACCTGCGGAGACCGAGCCGGAGCATCCGCTCGACGACGCCCCTGTCGCTGAGCAGACGCCGCGTCGACAGGGGCAGCGCGGGTACGAAGGCCGGCAGTTCGCCGTCGGTACTGAACCAAGCCCGACGGGGCTCTACGAAGGACGTACCGTCCGGGTCCTCCACAGGAAGCCAGGCCAGGCTTCGGAGGTAAGAGGCCAGAGGAGTGGGCCAGACGTGCGCGTCCTTGAAAGGGTAGGTGGGCCTGTGCACCGTGACGGTGAGAACGTCCTCGCCCCAGGTACGCAGCCCGTGCATCAGCAATTCGGCGAACTCGCGCCGGGCGGTGGAGCCGAGCCCGGCGACCTCGGTCGCTCCCGCCAGGTGGGCCAGCCCGTCTGTGAACTCGTACGGCGTGTATGGGTGTGCGAACTTGGTCCACCCGCTTCTGACGTCGGCGGACCAGGCATCGGCGAGAGGATCCTCCAGTCCGAGGCGCACGGCGAGGCCCGAGGGACGCAGTTCGTACCCCTGGCATGCGCCGAGACGTTCCCCGACGGCCCCGGGCCTCAGGCCGTCGCACACACCGAGTGCCTCCAGGAACTCGGTGTAGGCCACCCGGTCCCGGATCGGCGCGGGCCACTCCTCGGGGCTCCTGATCCCCTGGTCCCGCTGTGCGGCCAGGGCCGGGATCCGGGCTCCCCCCTCGGCGAGGAACCGCTCCAGCCGCCGCGCCCCCTCAGTGCCCCAGGCGGGCGAGAAGGAGCAGGACGAGGCTCTGCCCCAACGGCCGGGGTTGGCCAGAGGCAGCCGAAAGGGAATGGCTGCGAGCCGTCTGCGCTGCGCCTGGGTGAGCAAGGGGTATTGCCGGAAGGCAAAGGTGAGGGCGTCCCGGCTGAGTGCCTCCGAGGACTGGGCGGAGAGCAGGTCGGCCAGCGCGTCGAAGACGCGGTCCAGTTGGTAGGGGCGCACCAGTTCGTTGCGCTCGAGGAATCCGCGTCCGGCCGTGTCCCAAGTGATCGCCGGGTGGGTGAAGGAGATACGGCGCCGGAGTGCTTTGAGGTCACCCGGGACCCGGGTGACCGGGTCGTCGTCGGCAATGTCGTCGGGGTCGGGGTGGAAGAAGACGGTCGCGTCCTGCCTGCCGGACGCGTCCCGGCTCCCGAGGGCGCTCCTCAGCCGCATGTCCTGGGTGAGGATGATGTGCCGACCTCGCAGCACGCCCTGATCCCGGGCGAACGCGTGGGACAGGTCGCTGTAGAAGTCCGCCCATTCCTGTCCTGCCGGTTCCCCGCCGCCTCGCAGAGACCGGGCCACGGTTTCGGCCCACTCGGCGGCCAGGAGCGCCGGCGGACGGAAGGGCCTGGAGAGGACGGCCCTGCACAGCTTATCCAGACGCGTGTGGCGGACAGGGCCGACCGACGGGGTCAGCAGGTCGGCCCCGGCTTTCGTGAGCGCCTCGGTGGTGAGAACGCGCCAGGAACGCTTGACGTCGGGCCATCCGTAGGAGTCCTGCAGCGAGCCCCACGCCCTCCGGCTGTGCAAGGGGACGATCGGTTCGGCGGCGAGCTTTCCGTCCAAGGCGGCGTCCAGCCGTCCGGGTGTGTCCCAGCACATGAGATCGAGCACGAGATCCGCGGCGCGCAGGTGCGGGGTCTGCGCGCGAATACGCCTGCCCAGTTCGACCGTCAGTACGGCGAGCTGGTCGAGAAGGAAGGCGTTCAGCGTCACCGCCTCGCTGATGTCGAGGCGGGCCAGTTTGGTGAAGAACGGGGCATGGGCGTGGCCGGGGAACGGGGCGCGGACGCCCTCGGCCATCGGCAGGAAGGTGTACATGCGCCCGTGGGTGAGCGGCTCGTCGAGGCGCAGCGCGACCGCCACCCAAGCCTCGGCATCCCAGCTCTCCCAGGCGGCGTCGATCTCGCGCGCGTGGACGCTGCGGCTGATCGCTCCGCTGAGGGCATCGGGATCGAGCGTACGGCGCGCCAGCAAGTAACGGCCCGCCCCGGCGAGGTCGACCTCACGTACCCAGTCGTTCTCGCATGCGGTGATCAGGTCCGAGGAGCGCGCGGTGCGCGAGAGGACGTTCCGGAAGCCGGTGTCGGGGCCGTCGCGTACCTCGACGAGGAGTTCAGTCACTCGGTCGAGGAATAGCAAGAGCGGGGCGTCACCGTTCATCATGTCCCGCGCCTGCGCCACAGCGAGTTCCCAGGCGTGCCGGTCGCGCAGCGGTAGCCGGACGACCGTGGAGTACCCGTCCTCGGCAAGTTCCTCGAGTACGGGATCGGTGGCGTCGGCCGGTACCGGAAGTGCCAGCGGCGAAATGTCCTCGATCACTCGGATCGCGAGTGCGGGGTCGTCCACCAGGGTGCGCACGTCCTCAGGCCTGGCGAAGCGGAAGCAGTAGCCGTTGAACACCGTCGAGCCGGGAGAGGACTTCGAGTAGATCTCCGGCCAGTCCGTCAGTTGCAGCACACTGCGGAATCCGAGCCCTTTGTTGCCGATCCCTTCGCCTGCGGCCTTGCTGGACAGGGCGAGCTCGGTGATGGCACGGAAGTTCTCCTTGGCGAAGACCGAGCCCTCGTTGGCGACGTAGAGGACACCTCCTCCCTCTCCCGAGACCGCTAGAACGGCAATCCTCCCCGGCTCGGCATGGCCGAGTGCGTCGTGCCCGTTCTGAACCAGCTCGAGGATCGTGCGGCCCTCGTACTCCTGGGCGGTGTCCTCACTGACGGACTTAAGGCTTTCGGCAAACCTCCATGTCTCGCCGGCGTCCCTGTAGATCTCGACTCGCCGCCGGGTCAGGGCGACTACAGCCGCCCGGAACCCGTCAGTTTCCACGGCGTCCCTTGTCGCTGTGATGGCTTTCTCCTTGTTCCCGCGCGGCCTTGTGCCTGCGCCTGCCAAGAAGCAGGCCCGGCACTGCCATCCAACTGGATCAGAGGCTGCGGCTGCCGGAGGATTCCCCTATTGAGTGGTACATGGGCATACTGGCCATCACTGCTCGCACGAGCCCGCCGCACCGAACTCCGCCGTGGACGACCGTGACGCGTGCGGCACGCCGACGGCTGCACGGTGTCAACGTCCCCTGACCCGTCGGTCCCACTGATGATCATCGGTGGCAGCAAGGCCATCCCGACCGACACCGGCCGGGGATGCATCGAATTGGAATTCGTCCGGCGGGACGCAGTCCCGGCGCCCGCGAACCCGCTGGTGGTCGACACCGGCTCCTTCGACCTCCGCAACGCGGACCGACGGCACCTGTCCACTAACGCCGTCTGGCAGTGTCCTGACCCGGGCCGCCGCGTGGCGGCCCCGCTGGTGGACGCATGCGCGGCGGAGCGTCTGTGGGCCTCACGCCGAGGCGGTACGGCACGCTCCGTGGCCGTGAAGGACCACACCGTCAAGGCGAAGTCGTGGTCAGCGGCGACCGGTTCGTCGAGCAGGCTCAACGGTGTGCCCACCCACTGGACGCGTCGCCGGCGACCGCCCAGGGGGCGGTGATCCGGCCCGTCCCGTCTTGCCGTGGGATCGTGGCGAGATCCCTGGGTACCTGGTGAGCAGCGCTTCGCCCGCAGCCAGGGAAACGCGGCCGCCGCGTCCACGTTCCGACGTCAGGCGGGCCCATAGGTGCGCGCGAGTGCGCCCACCGTGGCGGCCATCGCCCGGCGCAGTTCGGCCGGTGCGACGACCTCGACGTCGGTGCCGAGCCGGAGCAGTTCACCGCAGGCGTGGTCCGTGCTCTCGGTCGGGATGACGGCCTCCACCCACCCGTCGCCGCCGACGGCGACCGCCGTGGTGTCGACGGCCCAGACCACCTCCGGGGGGACGTTGTCGGGCAGGCGCCGTCGCCCCCGCGGCGACAGGCGGACGGTGGCCGTGCCGGTGTAGCGGCGTGTCCGGAAATCGTCCAGGTAGGAGGTCCAGTACGCACCCAGGTCGAAGTCCGGCGGCCGGTCGAACCGCTCCTCGCTCGGCACCGCGTCGAGGACCCGGGCGACCCGGTAGGTCGCGATCCGGTCCTCCCCGGCGGCGACCAGGTACCAGGTGCCGGACTTGAGCACCAGGCCGTAGGGGCGCAGGCGGCGCGACACCTCGTGCGGGGCCTTCCAGCGGCGGTAGCGCACGTCCACGGCGCGGCCGGTGAGCACCGCGTCGGCGAACAGGGGCAGGTGCGGCGCCCGTTCGGGGTCCCGGTACCAGCCGGGGGCGTCCAGGTGGAACACCGCCGCGGTCCGCGTCGCCTCCTCGCGCAGTGCCGTCGGCAGCGCGGCCAGCAGCTTCAGCCGTGCCGCCGTCACCTCGGCGGCGATGCCCAGCTCGGTGGCGGGCCCGGGCAGCCCGGCGAAGAACAGGGCCCGCGCCTCGCCCTCGCTCATCCCGGTGAGGCGGGTGCGGTACCCGTCGAGCAGCCGGTAGCCGCCCCCGCGCCCCGGCTCCGCGTAGACCGGGACCCCGGCCGCCTGCAGTCGTGCCAGGTCGCGGTAGGCGGTCCGCACGGACACCTCCAGCTCCTCGGCGAGTTCCCGCGCGGACACGAGGCCACGGGATTGCAGCAACAGCAGCATCGACAGCAGTCGACCGGCAGACATGGGCGCATTCTCCCAGGAAACCCTGACAGCACCTGACACACGGCTCCCCTACCGTCGGTCCGCGCCCGGAGAAGACACCCGGGGAAGACACCCGGCGAAAGACCACCGAACAGGAGCCCGCTGTGCCTGCCACCCATGCCGTCGACCACCCCTCCGTGGTCGAACTGCGTCAGTACACGCTGCGTCCCGGCCGGCGCGACGAGCTCATCGAGCTGTTCGACCGGGAGTTCGTGGAGACCCAGGAGGAGACCGGGATGGTCGTCCTCGGCCAGTTCCGGGACCTCGACGACCCCGACCGCTTCGTCTGGCTGCGGGGTTTCCGGGACATGACGGCGCGTCACCACGCGCTGACGGCGTTCTACGGCGGCCCGGTCTGGGCCGAGCACGGTCCCCGGGCCAACGCCACCATGATCGACTCCGACGACGTGCTCCTGCTGCGACCGCTGTCGGCCGGGACCGGCTTCGCCGTCTCCCCCGCCGAGCGGCCACGGGCCGGCGCCCCGGAACCGGAGCGCTTCGTGGCCGCCACGCTGTGGTCCTTCCCACCCGGACGGCACGACGGCCTCGACCTGGTCCGGGACGGTCTTCTCCCGGTGCTCCACCAGACGGGACCCGCGCCGCTCGCCGTCCTGGTCACCGAGTCCGCCCCCAACACGTTCCCCAGGCTGCCGGTCCGCACCGGTGAAAACGTGGCCGTGGTCCTCACCTCGTACCCGGACGAGAGCGACCACCGGCGGCACCTGGCCGACGTGCGCGATCACCCCCTCGTCCGGGACGTGGTCCTGCCGGCCGTCGAGGGGGCACGGACGGCCGCCCCCCTGACCCTCCGGCTGGCTCCCACGGGCCGCTCGCTGATCCGCTGACGGGTGCCCGCCGCGAGGATCTCGTCGACGTCCCGGATCTGCTCGGCGCACGCGCCTCAGGAGCCTCCCCCCGCGGGCGGTCCAGTGCCTCCCGGTGTCAGGCGCCTCCCCGGCCGGACCGGTGGCGCTGGAGGTTCGCGCAGGCCGACGGGTAGGTGTCGCAGTAGCTCTCGTACTGACGCGCGGAGGTGGCCGCGAGCATGGCGTGGGCGACCGCACGGGTGAGGGTGTCGGCCGCCGCGGCGCCGATCCGGGCGAGGGCCGGGGCGTCGTCCGGATCGTTGTTGGCCAGTTTCCGGCCGGTTCCGGTGGCCACCGCGAAGACGGTGTCGCCGTCGTAGAGCGTGTGGGCGGGGTTCATCGCCCTGGCCAGACCGTCCTGTGCCGCCGCGGCCATCCTGGTCGCCGCCGCGTTCTCCATGCTCGCGCTGGTGGCCACGACCGCGATCGTGGTGTTGCGGTTCGGGGCCGTTCCCTCGAGCGGCGCGCACTCGGCGGGTGAGGGCTTGCGCAGCCCGGCGAACTCCTGGCCGAGGCCCAGTTCGGCGGCGTACAGGGTGCAGTCCTTCGGATTCACCGTGGAGCCCAGGGCGTTGACCACGACCAGCGCTCCGACGACGGTCCCGTCGTCCAGCACGACGCTGGCCGTGCCCACGCCTCCCTTCAGGGTCCCGTTCCCGGTGACGGCTCCCGTCCCGGCGCCCACGGTGCCCTGACGGACCGGTCCGTCCTTGGCCGCGTCCATCGCCCGGTAGCCCCAGTCGGCCGTGGGACGGGCCCTGTCGTCCCCGCCCCGGCCGATGTCGTAGATCACCGCTCCGGGCACGATGGGGATGTCGACGTTCTTGTGGTCCTCCAGCCAGTGCATGGCACCGACGCCGACGTCCATGCCCCAGGCGCTGCCCCCGGTGAGGACGATGGCGTCCGTCCCCGGATTGGCGTTGGCGGGGCTGAGCATGTCCGTCATCCATGTGCCCGGGGAACCGCCCCGCACATCGACACCGGCGACCGGCTCGTCCGGGGTGTACACCACGGTCGAGCCGGTGAGATAGGGCGGTTCGGTCGACTGCACCTGCCCGACCAGGACGCCCGGGACGTCGGTGATGGCGTTGAACCGGCCCGGCACGCCGTCGTCACCCCGCTTGGGTGCGGCGTCCGCGGCGGCTCGGGTGCCCCCCAGGGCGAGGCAGGTCCAGGCCGAGGCGAGGACCAGCCCGGATGCCAGCAGGCGAATGGATCGAGACGTCATGGAACCTCTTCCCTGCGACGCGCTGACGGGTCCGCCGTTTCGGCCCGGCGGCAGCCGGTCGGACGCTATCGACAGGGACGGCGCATCCCGGGGCGACAGGCGGGACGCTGCTCCGAACGAGGGTCACCGGGTGCGACGGCGATCCGGTCGTGCCGAGTCACAGCCCCGGGGCGCCCCAGAGCGGGAACCAGCGGCTCAGGTCCCGTTCGATGCGCAGGTCGTCCTTGAGCACGGCTTTGACCTGGAGCTCCAGCGGGTTGTCGCGTGTGTCGCCGGGCAGTGGGGCGAACGGGTAGAAGGTGCCGCGCTTGTAGAGGTAGACCAGCGCGAGGGGCCGCCGGCCGACGGTGCGGAAGGCGACCAGGGAGCAGAGGAGGTGCGGGCCGAAGCCGGCGTCCTGCAGAGCGGTGTTGACCGCGTGGAGATCGCTCACGAGGGCGGGCAGGCTGTCCGGGGGGCGGCGGGAGAGCAGCCACGTGTAGCCGTAGGTGTCGCGGCTGAACTCCACAGGGGCGTCGCCGCGTTCCGTGTCGGCCTCCAGAAGGGCCCCCGCCTCCCGCCGGACCTGCTCGAAGGCGCCGCCTTCGATCGCGGCGAAGCAGACCGAGCCCGCTCCGGTCGGGGTGATGCCGACGGCGGCCTGGAGGGTGATCGCCGCCGAGGGCAGGGCGAAGAGCTGGTCCAGGTCGGGCCGGACGGGTCTGCTCCGGCCCAGCAGGGCGTCCCAGAAGCCCACGGTCCGGCTCCTTCCTCACGGCCCGCCCGGTTCGCCGAGTTCCGCGGAGAGGTCCGCGAGCGCTTCCAGGCGGCGTTCCAGGGAGGGGTGCGTGGAGAACAGGTTCGCCATCGCCGTGCCGGGCCCGAGGGCGGGGGTGAAGAAGAAGGCGTTGAACGCCTGGGCCGTACGCAGATCCCTCGTGGGGATGCGGGCGATGTCACCGCTGACCTTGGTCAGCGCCGAGGCCAGGGCGGACGGTTTGGCGGTCAGCATGGCCGCCGCCCGGTCGGCGGCCAGCTCACGGTAGCGGGACAGGGCCCGTATCAGCAGGAAACTGATCGCGTAGACGAGGGCCGAGACGCCCATCACCGCCAGGAACACGACGGCGGTGTTCTGGTCCCGCTGGCCGCGCCCGCCGAACAGCTGGGAGTAGAAGGCGAAGCGGACGACCAGGCCGGCGATCACGCCCAGGAACGAGGCGACGGTGATCACCGCCACGTCGCGGTGGGCGACATGGGAGAGCTCGTGCGCCAGGACGCCCTCCAGCTCCTCGGTCTCCAGACGCCGGACGAGTCCGGTGGTCACGCAGACCACGGCGTGGTCGGCGTTGCGGCCGGTGGCGAACGCGTTGGGCAGATCCATGTCGGAGACGGCGACCTGCGGCTTCGGCATGTCCGCGGTGGCGCACAGGCGGTCGACGACTCCGTGCAGCCGGGGCTGTTCCCCGGGCGTGACGACGCGGCCGTGCATGGCGTAGAGCGCGATCCGGTCGGAGTACCAGTACTGGGCCCAGAGCAGTGCGGCGGCGATGACGATCACCAGCACGACGGACTGGAGCAGCGCGATCAGTGCGGCGACGAACCCCACGTACAGCAGGCCGAGGAGGAACATCGTGACGGCCATGCGGGCGGTCAGCTGCCGGTCGGGCTCGAAACGGCTGCGCATCGTGGTCCTCCCGTCAGCCCGGGATCAGGCCCTCGTCGGACAGCATCTCCTGAACCTGCGGGAGGCCGTTCGTCTCGTCGGGCAGCACCAGGTCCGACGGCGTGATCCGCTCGGCCGGCAGCGGTGTGCCAAGGCTGCGCACGGCGTCCAGCAGGGCCGACAGGGCGGCGGCGAACGCCGTCTCGTCGTCCGCGTCGGCGGCATTCTGCAGGGCGGAGTCGAGCTGGTTGAGCTGGTCGAGGTACGCGTCGGCGACGTCGTACTGGCCTTCGCCGAGAATCCGCATGATCATGACTTCTTCTCCTGTTCCGGGCGGGCCTGGCCGGTGTCCACCGCCCGCGGAGCGGGCTCCGCGGGGAGTTCCTCCTTCATCCGGGCCAGTTCGAGCTCCACGTCCTGGCCCGAGGTGACGCGTTCGAGTTCGGCCTGGATGTCGTCCCGGCCGGCCGGCAGGGTGGCGTCGTCCAGCGCGCCGGAGTCGATGAGTTCGTCCAGCGCGCCGGCGCGCGCCTGCAACTGCTCGGTCCTGTCCTGGGCGCGCCGCACGGCCAGACCCACATCGCCCATCTCCTCACCGATGCCGGTCACGGCCTCGGTGATGCGGGTCTGGGCCTCGGCCGCGGTGTACCCGGCCTTGAGGGTCTCCTTGCGCGTCCGGAAGGCGTCCACCTTCCCTTCCAGGCGCTGGGCGGCAAGCGTGAGCTTGTCCTCCTGGTCCTTCAGGGAGGTGTGCTGGGCCCGCAGGTCGGTGATCTGTGCCGCCACGGCCGTACGGCGGGTGAGCGCCTCGCGGGCCAGGTCCTCGCGCCCGGCGGCCAGCGCCCGCTCCGCCTGGCCCTGCAGCGTGCCGGTGGACTGCTGGAGCCGGCTGAGCTGCAGTTCGACCCGCTTGCGGCTGGTCGCCACGTCAGCCACCCCGCGCCGCACCCGCTGGAGCAGGTGCTGCTGTTGCTCGTAGGAGTGGTCCAGGACCTCGCGCGGGTCCTCGGCCCTGTCGAGTGCCTTGTCCGCCTTGATCCGGAACAGGGTGGTGACGCGTTGGGTGATGCTGGTCATGGTGACCTCCTCGCTCGCGTGGCCGCCGTCGGGAGGACGCGGCCACGCCGTGCCGCCGGGCGGCCGACCACCTCTTCCATTGTCCCGGTGGGCTCCGTACTCGGCAGTTCGATCGTGCCGCGTACGAGACGGCGCCCGCGGCGACTGCCGTCGCGATCCTGGTGTTGCGCCTCATGACGCACCTCCTCGGCTGGGCGGGAGCGTCCTGGCGTCCCCGCACCGTCACCGTCCCGCCGGACCCCGCAGTCGCCGTGCGCCGGGTGTGGAGGCGGTACGGAGACGGCCGACGGGCGGCGGGGGCCGTTCGGCCCTCGCCGGCACACCTTCCGGGCGGGTATGTGTGGGACATGGCCGCCGAGGAGCTGCCGCAGGTCTTCGACCGACTGTGGCGTGGGGCGCGCGCCCGCGCGGGTGGTGGCAGCGGCATCGGCCTGGCCGTCGTCAAGGAGCTGGTCACCGCCCACGGGGGCACGGTCACCGCGGCCTCCGGGCCGGGGGGCGTGACGCGGATGATCATCCGGCTGCCCAGGACCGCGACGCGCGGGGGCCGGCCCGGCCCGGGCGCCGGGGCCCTCGCCTCGGCACCAGATACCCCGGGGGGTATTTGACGTCCATCGTGCGGCGGCCGTACTCTCACCACATGAATACCCCCAGGGGTAATTGAGGAGGCAACGACATGGCCCGTGAAGTGACTCAGGACGTGTTCGCCGCCGCCTGGGCCGAGGGCGCGTTGGCGGTCGACGTACGGGAGCCGGACGAGTACGCGGCCGGGCACGTCCCCGGCGCGCGGCTGATGCCCCTGCGTACCGTGCCCGCCCGGTGCGCCGAACTGCCCGCGGGCCGGCCGGTGTACGTGATCTGCGCCAGCGGCAACCGCAGCAGGACGGCCGCCGACTGGATGAACTCCCGTGGCCTCGACGCCTGCTCCGTGACCGGCGGTACCCGCGGGTGGGCCCGCGGCGGACGCCCCGTCACGACCGGTTCACCCGGACGCTCCGCCTGATCCCGGCCCCTCTCCACGCATCACCGTCCGTCGCGCCCTGGAACCGGCCTCCGCACCCCACCCGTTGGAAAGGACTCCGCCGTGGCAGCCACCCCCTCCCCCGACGACGCCCCACTCTCCGGCCGTCACAGAGTCGCCGTCGTCGGCGGCGGCAGCGCAGGCATCAGCGTCGCGGCCCGCCTGCGCCGCGCCGGCGTCAGCGACATCACCCTGATCGAGCCGTCCGACACCCACTGGTACCAGCCGCTGTGGACCCTGGTCGGCGGCGGCCAGGCACCCCTGCGCATCACCCGCCGGCCCGAGGCGTCGGTCGTACCGGACGGCGTGCGCTGGATCCGTCGCCGGGCCGTGGCCGTCGACCCGGAGGCCCGCACCGTGGCCCTGTCCGGCGGCGCCGAGCTCACCTACGACCACCTCGTGATGGCGCCCGGCATCCAGCTCGACTGGGACGGCGTGCCGGGACTGGCCGAGGCCGTCGGGCACGACCGGGTGAGCAGCAACTACGCGCCCGAGTTCGCCCCGCGCACCTGGGAGCTGATCCGGCGGACGCGTTCCGGCACGGCCGTCTTCACCCACCCGGCGTCCCCGCTGAAGTGCGGCGGCGCCCCGCAGAAGATCGCCTACCTCGCCGCCGACCACTGGCGCCGGCAGGGGGTTCTCGACGACATCCGGATCATTCTGGTCGTCCCCGATCCGGCACTGTTCAAGGTGCCCGCCTGGTCGCGGGTGCTGGAGCAGGTGGCCGCCCGGTACGGCATCGAGGTGCGGCTGCGTTCCGAGATGACCGCCGTCGACGGCGACGCGCGGCAGGTCACCCTCACCGACCACGCGAACGGCACGAAGGAGACCATCGGCTACGACCTCCTGCACGCCGTGCCGCCGCAGAGCGCGCCCGACTGGGTCAAGGCGAGCCCGCTCGCCGGCCCGGCCAGTCCGCAGGGGTTCGTCGCCGCCGACAAGTACACCCTGCAGCACCCCTCCCACGAGACCGTCTTCGCGCTGGGCGACGTGGCCGACCTGCCCACCTCGAAGACCGGGGCGGCCGTCCGCAAGCAGGCCCCCGTGGTCGCGGCGAACCTGCTGGACGTGATGAACGGACGCCCGCCGTCGCACCGTTACGACGGCTACACGTCCTGCCCGCTGGTGACCGCGCGCGACCGGATGCTGCTCGCCGAGTTCGACTACGACCTCAAGCCCACCCCCTCCTTCCCGCTGATCGACCCCTTCAAGGAGCGGCGCACGATGTGGGCGTTCAAGCGGTACGGGCTGCCGCCGGTGTACTGGCACGGCATGCTCACCGGCCGCCTCTGACCGGTCGGCCCGGGCATCCCCCGGCCCGGGCCGGCCTCCCCCCTCCCGCCCCGGCAAGGGCGGACCCGACCCTTCCAGATACCCCCGGGGGTAAAATGCCCCGCTTCCGACATGGAGGTCGACCGACCATGTTCTTCGCCCAGTACTACCTGGGCTGCCTCTCCCAGGCGTCCTACATGATCGCCGACGAGACCACCGGCAAGGCCGTCGTGGTGGACCCGCGCCGCGACGTCTCCGAGTACCTCACCGACGCCGAAGCCCACGGCTTCACCATCGAGGGTGTCATCAACACCCACTTCCACGCCGACTTCCTCGCCGGCCACCTGGAGCTCGCGGACCGCACCGGAGCCTGGATCGGCTACGGGCGGCGGGCCGAGGCGGAGTACCCCATCCGCAAGCTGACCGACGGCGAGCGGATCGGCCTCGGCGACGTGCAGCTGCAGATCCTCGAGACGCCCGGCCACACGCCGGAGTCGATCAGCATCCTGGTGCGTGAGCACGCGCAGGACGCCGTCCCGTACGGCGTCCTGACCGGTGACGCGCTGTTCATCGGCGACGTGGGCCGCCCCGACCTGCTGGCCTCGATCGGCGTGACCGCCGACGAACTCGGCAGGATGCTGTACGACACCGTCCAGCGCAAGCTGATGGCGCTCCCCGACGCCGTCCGGGTCTTCCCCGCCCACGGGGCCGGCTCCGCCTGCGGCAAGAACCTCTCCACCCGGCGGCAGTCCACCATCGGCGAGCAGCGCGCCACCAACTACGCCTGCCGGCCCATGAGCGAGGAACGGTTCGTGGAGCTGGTGACCGCGGGACAGCCCTCCGCGCCCGCCTACTTCGTGTACGACGCCATCCTCAACCGCAAGGAGCACGGCCTGTTCGACGCCGCCGCCGCTCCCCGGCCGCTGTCGGCCGATGAGTTCATGGAGCGGCGCGCGGCGGGAGCGGTCGTGATCGACGCCCGCTCTCCGCAGGACTTCGCGCCGGGCCATCTGCGCGGCGCGGTCAACGTGCCCGCGGACGGCCGGTTCGCCGAGCAGGCCGGTACGGTCGTCGGCCCCGAGCAGGAGGTGCTCGTGGTCGCACCGCAGGACCGCGAGGAGGAGATCGTCACCCGGCTCGCCCGGATCGGCTTCGACAAGGTCGGCGGCTACCTGCGCGAGCCCGAGGGCGCCTTCCCGTTGCTGGCCGACGAGATGGAGCAGGCCGGCCGGCTGACCGCCGACGAGCTGCGCCGGCTGCTGGACGGCGACGAGCCGCCGCTGGTCGTGGACGTGCGCGGCACCGCCGAGCGGGAAGAGGGCTTCATCGAGGGCTCGCTGCACATCCCGCTGGCCGAACTCGCCGGCCGCGCGGACGAGATCGCCGCCGGCCGGTCGGTGGTCGTGCACTGCGCGGGCGGTCACCGCTCCTCCATCGCCGCCAGCCTGCTGCGCCACAGGGGCCACGCGGACGTCTCCGACCTGCTCGGCGGTTACGGCGCCTGGCTCACCCTGCCCGCTTCCGCCGACGTCTGAGCCCGCCCCGGTGCGCTTCGATGGGAAGGGGGACTCCGACCGGACGTGAGGAAACGAGGTGCGCACGATGGACGCAGCGGACTGGGACGAGCGATACCGCGGCGGCGAACTGGTCTGGAGGGCCGAACCCAACCGCTTCGTCGAACAGGAGCTCGCCGGTCTTGAGCCACCCGGGCGGGCGGTGGACATCGCCGCCGGCGAGGGCCGCAACGCGGTCTGGCTCGCGGAACGGGGCTGGGAGGTGGACGCCGTCGACTTCTCCGCCGTCGCCCTGGAGAAGGCCGCGCGGCTGGCCGCCGGACGGGGCGTGCGTGTGCGCACCGTCCAGGCCGACCTCATGGACTGGGCGCCCCCGGCCGCGTCGTACGACCTGGCGCTGATCGCGTATCTGCAGGTCCCGTGGCCGCGGTTGGCCGAGGTGCTGTCCCGGGCCGCCACCGCCGTGCGCACGGGCGGGACGCTGTTGCTCGTCGGCCACGACGCCGCCAACCTCGAGCACGGCCACGGCGGCCCGCGGGACCCGGACGTGCTGCACACCCCCGCCCGGGTCGCCGGCGCCTGGCGGCCGTACGCCGACGTCGTGCGGGCCGAGACGGTCACCCGGCCGGTGCTCGACACCGAGGGCCGCGGCCGCACCGCTCTGGACACGCTCGTCCGTGCCGTACGGCGCTGACGCACGGTCTTCGGCGCCGGCTGCGGAGGACCGTGCGCGGCGGGGAACAACGCGGCCGCGCGAGGTGCTGTTCCTGGTGCCCCGTCGGGCAGGGAAGCCACGGCGAGACCCGCCGGGGACCGAGACCGACCCGCAAGGAGCGTGAGAGCGATGAGGACGGCAGGACCCGACCACCGGCCCCCCACCAACGGCGGCATCGTGACGACCTGTGGACGCAGGATCGCCGTACGGCGCCTGCGGCTCGCGACCGCGGACCGGCCCATCAGCCGGATCGCACTGGACGTGGGCCCGGACCGGGGCGGTGAACCGGGTACGTGGGCTGCGCTCACCGCGGGCGAGGCGCGTGACCTGGCGGACCTGCTCCTCCGGCACGCGGGCCTGGCCGAGCGGGGTGCCGAGCCGGCCGGGCCGTCCCGTGAGGCCTCCTCGGCACCCTGAGCGGGAGCCGGCGGCCGTCCGCACCGATCAGGCACCCCGCGTACACCGGAGGGGTACCGGGCCGCGACGGCGTGCACGAGAGCCGAACGGCCCCCGTCGTGCCCCGTCGGCCCCTCCCGGCACACCGCCCCCGGTGGTCGACTGGCAGCCGGGGGACCGACACCAGCGAAGGGGGACCGGCCATGACCGGCAGCACACCACAGACCCTCGGCACGAACCGCCCGCAGCCCGTGGACGTGCACCGTCTCGAGGTCACCCACGTCGAGCAGGACGCCTACACGGTGGATGTCCGCGGACACCGCCTCCGGGTCGACCAGCCGCTGGAGGCGGGAGGCACGGACACCGCGCCGACTCCCACCGAGTTCTTCGCGGCCTCCCTGGCCACCTGCGTGGCCTTCTACGCGGGCCGTTACCTCCACCGGCACGGCCTGCCCCGCACCGGACTGCGGGTCCGCACCGAGTTCACCATGGCCACCGACCGGCCGGCCCGGGTGTCGGCCCTGCGCCTCGTGATCGACCCGCCACCGGAGCTGCCCGAGCAGCGCCGCGCGGGCCTGCTGGCCGTGGCCTCGCACTGCACGGTCCACAACACCCTGCACCAGCCGCCCGAGATCGCCATCGAACTGGCCCCCTGACGGGTACCGGCTGCCGTCCGGTCCGCAGGAGGCGACGCCGATGCGCCCGTACGCGTGGATCGCGGGCGCGTCGACGTCGGCGACCTGCAGCCATGGCGCGTCCGTACCCGTCCGTCCGCCGGGCGTCGTCGCAGCGTGGCACCCGGCCTCGCCGGGGCGACGTTTCCCGCGTAGCCGCACGGTTACCCAGGGGGTGTGGTTTCCCACGCGCACCGGCGCCGGGGACGGTCGTCCACCAGCGGGATCGGGAAGGGAGTTCGCATGGCCAGCACGAAGGTGTCCGACTACGTTCTTCAGCGGCTGCGTGAGTGGGACGTGGACCATGTCTTCGCCTACGCGGGTGACGGCATCAACGGGCTGCTGGCCGCCTGGGGGCGCGCCGACAACCGGCCGAAGTTCGTCCAGGCCCGGCACGAGGAGATGGCCGCGTTCCAGGCCGTCGGCTACGCCAAGTTCTCCGGCAAGGTGGGCGTGTGCGCGGCGACCTCCGGACCGGGCGCGATCCACCTGCTGAACGGGCTGTACGACGCGAAGCTCGACCATGTACCGGTGGTGGCGCTGGTCGGGCAGACCGACCGCAGCGCCATGGGCGGCTCCTACCAGCAGGAAGTGGATCTGGCGAGCCTGTTCAAGGACGTCGCCTCGGACTTCTGCGAGACGGCCATGGTCCCGGAGCAGCTGCCGAACCTGATCGACCGGGCCTTGCGCACCGCGTACGCGAAGCGGACAGTCACCGCGATCATCCTGCCCGGCGATGTGCAGGAGCTGGACTACAGCCCGCCCACGCACGCCTTCAAGATGGTGCCCTCCAGCCTCGGGCTGGGACGGTACGCGCCGGTCCCCGCCGACGAGGACCTCCAGCGGGCCGCCGACGTGCTGAACTCCGGCGAGAGGGTCGCGGTCCTGATCGGACAGGGCGCCCGCGGCGCCCGCGAGGAGGTCGAACGGCTGGCGGACGTGCTCGGTGCCGGGGTGGCCAAGGCCCTGCTCGGCAAGGACGCCCTGCCCGACGACCTGCCCTTCGTCACCGGCTCCATCGGACTGCTGGGCACCCGCCCCTCCTACGAACTGATGCAGGAGTGCGACACCCTGCTGATGATCGGTTCCAGCTTCCCGTACACGCAGTTCATGCCGGAGCTGGACCAGGCGCGGGCCGTGCAGATCGACATCGACCCGCACATGATCGGCCTGCGCTACCCGAACGAGGTCAATCTCGTCGGCGACGCCCGCGAGACCCTGCGGCGGCTGCTGCCCCGGCTGCACCGCAAGGAGGACCGCGCCTGGCGGGAGAAGATCGAGAAGAACGTCGCCCGCTGGTGGGAGGTCATGCAGCGCCGCGCCGCCGTCAGCGCGGACCCCGTCAACCCGGAGTACGTCGTCCACGCCCTGGACGGCAAGCTGCCCGACGACGTGATCCTGAGCGCCGACTCCGGCTCCGCCGCCAACTGGTACGCCCGCCACCTGCGGCTGCGTGGCCGGATGCGCGGCTCCCTGTCCGGCACCCTGGCCACGATGGGCCCCGGCGTGCCGTACGCCATCGGGGCGAAGTTCGCCCATCCCGACCGTCCCGCCATCGCCCTGGTCGGGGACGGCGCCATGCAGATGAACGGCATGATGGAGCTGGTCACCGCCGCGAAGTACTACCGCGAGTGGTCCGACCCGCGGCTGATCGTCGCCGTGCTGAACAACGGCGACCTCAACCAGGTCACCTGGGAGATGCGCGCCATGTCCGGCGCCCCCCAGTTCGAGGAGTCGCAAGCCATCCCCGACCTCCCCTACGCCGACATCGCCCAGCGCATCGGCCTGGACGGTGTGCGGGTGGAGAAGCCCAAGCAGGTCGAGGCCGCCTGGGACCGGGCCCTCGCCGCCGACCGGCCGTTCGTCATCGACTTCCGCACCGACCCGGCCGTGCCGCCGATCCCGCCGCACGCCTCGCTGGACCAGATCGAGGCCGCGGCCACCGCGATCCTCAAGGGCGACAGCGACCGCGGCTCCATGGTGAAACAGGGACTCAAGGCCAAGGTGCAGGAGATGCTGCCCGGCAGCCGCCATCGCGACGACCGCCCCGGCGCCGGCCGCCACGACAGCGCCGAAGAGAACAAGTGACCCAGGCGGCGCCGCAGTTCCAGGCGTTCCGAGACGGACCCGTCGTGGAGCGCCTGGACGTCTCGGTGTACCGGATCCCCACGGACCTGCCGGGCGGTGACGCCACGCTGACCTGGGACGCGACGACCCTGGTGCTGGTCGAGGCCACCGCGGCGGACCGGACGGGCCTCGGCTTCACCTACGGCTCGCCCGCCACCGCGCCCGTCGTCGGGCACGAGCTGGCCGGCCTCGTCGTCGGACACGACGCCTTCGACGTGCCCGCCGCCAACGACCGCGTGAGCCGGGCCCTGCGCAACACGGGCAGGCCGGGCATCGCCGCCGGCGCCGTGTCCGCCGTCGACACCGCGCTGTGGGACCTCAAGGCCCGCCTGCTGGGCCTGCCGCTCGTGCGTCTGCTGGGCGCGGCCCGTGACGAGGTCCCGGTGTACGGCAGCGGCGGCCTCACCACCTACGACGACACCCAGCTCGAGCGGCAACTGCGCGGCTGGACCGACCAGGGCATCGACCGCGTGAAGATCAAGGTCGCCGAGTCCTGGGGCCGTCACGAGGCCCGCGACCTGCACCGCACGGCGCTGGCCAGCCGTACCGTGGGGGACACCGCCGGACTGTTCGTGGACGCGAACGGCGGCTACACCCGCAAGCAGGCCGTACGCATGGCCGCCGCCATGGCCGGCCTCGGTGTCACCTGGCTGGAGGAGCCCGTCTCCTCCGACGACCTGTCCGGCCTGCGGGAGGTGCGCGACGCCGTCACCGCCGACGTCGCGGCCGGCGAGTACGGCTACGGCCTGCCGTACTTCGCCCGGATGGCGGCCTCGGGGGCCGTCGACTGCCTCCAGGCCGACGTCACGCGCTGCGGCGGCGTCACGGTCTGGCTCCGCGCCGCTGCCGTGGCCGAGGGGCTCGGGCTGCACATCTCGGGCCACTGCGCCCCGCACCTGCACGCGCACGTCGCCGCGGCCGTGCCCAACACCCGTCACCTGGAGTGGTTCCACGACCACGTCCGCATCGAGAACATGCTGTTCCACGGCACACTCGACCCGCGGGGCGGCACCGTCACGCCGGGCGCCTCCGGCGAACCGGGCCACGGCCTCACCCTGAACCGGCCGGCCGCCGACCTCCATCGCATCGCATGACCCGGCCCGGCACGACCGACGATGCGGCGCCGACCCCGGCGGACAGCCCGTGGACACTGCGCGACTACGCCCTGATCGCCGACGGAGAGCGCGGGGCGCTCATCGATCCGCGCGGGGGGATCGCCTGGCTGTGCGCGCCCGCCTGGCACGACGGGGCCGTCTTCAGCGGACTCCTCGGCGGGCCCGGCCGCTACAGCGTCCGCCCCGCCGACCGGTGGAACGTGTGGGGTGGCTACTACGAGGACGGCACGCTCATCCGCGTCAGCCGGTGGGTCACCGCCGGCGGGATCGTCTCCTGCCGTGAGGCCCTGGCGGTCCCCACCGACCCCCGGCGCGTGGTGCTGCTGCGGCAGATCCGCGCCGTACGCGGCGACGCCCTCGTCGACGTCGAGCTCGACGCGCGCGCCGGCTACGGGCAGTGCCCCATGACGCGGGTCCGGCACGACGGCGGCACCTGGCGGGCGCTCACCGGCTCCCTGCAGGTGAGGCTCACCGGAGCGCAGGACGCCCGTCCCGGCCCCGACGGCGGCCTGCACGCCAGGCTGCGCCTGCCGGAGGGCGGTACCCACGACCTGGTCCTGGAACTGGCCACGGAACCGCAGAACGCTCCTCTCGACCCGCGCTCCCTGTGGAACGCCACCGAACGGTGGTGGAAGCAGGTCGTGCCGGACTGCTCGGACACCGCCGCCCCGCGCGACACCCGCATGGCGTACGCGGTGCTGAACGGACTGACCAGTACCGCGGGGGGCATGGTCGCAGCGGCCACGACCTCGCTGCCCGAACGCGCCGACACCGGACGCGACTACGACTACCGGTTCGCCTGGGTCCGCGACCAGTGCTATGCCGGCATCGCGGTCGCCGCACACGGCCCGCACCCGTTGCTGGACCGGGCGGTCCGCTTCGTCGCGGACCGCGTCCTGGAGGACGGCATCGCACTGCGTCCCGCCTACACGGTGGACGGGGGCCCGCTGCCACCGGAACGCCGCCTGCCGTTCGTCGGCTACCCGGGCGGCGGCGACCGGACCGGCAACCGCGCGGGCCGCCAGTTCCAGCTCGACGTCTTCGGGGAGGCACTCCAGCTGTTCGCCGCAGCCGCCCGCCACGGCGTCCTGGACACCCGGGCGGCCGAAGCCGCCGCCCTGGCCGCCGAAGCCGTCGCGGACCGTTGGACGCGGCCCGATGCAGGACTGTGGGAGCTGGAGGACCGCTGGTGGACCCACTCCCGTCTCTGCTGTGTCGTCGGCCTGCGCGACCTGTCACGGGAGCTGCGCACACCCGCGTCGGCGGACTGGTCACGCCTGGCCGATCGCATCCTGGACGCCACCAGGTCGCGTTGCGTCCATCCCGGCGGTCACTGGCAGCGCGCCGACGACGACACCGGGCCGGAGGCGGCCCTTCTGCTGCCGTTGGCCCGCGGGGCGGTGCCGCGCACCGATCCCAGCCTCTCCCTCACCCGCTCACAGGTGGTGCGCCGACTGGCGGCGGACGGTTACGTCTACCGTTTCCGGCACGGGGACGAGCCACTGGGCGATGCCGAGGGCGCGTTCCTGCTGTGCGGCTTCACGATGGCGCTGGCCGCCCACGCGCAGGGCCTGCACACCGAGGCGGCGCGGTGGTTCGAGCGGACCCGCTCGGCGTGCGGTCCCACCGGACTGTTCGCCGAGGAGTACGACGTGGCGCAGCGTCAGCTGCGGGGCAACGTGCCCCAGGGGTTCGTCCACGCCCTGCTGTTGGAGTGCTCCGCGCGGTTCGGCAGTGCTCCGGACGCGTTCCCGTCCACCGGCTGGTGAACGTCGCGGCGTATCCGCCGACGTCGCGCGCCCCGCCGGGAGGGGGTGAGGCACACTCATCGCCGGAGACGGCGCGCACGGCGCGAGCACCACACCGCCAGCGCCCCCGCGGCCGCACCGGCGACGCCCGGTGGCAGCAGAGCACGGGCCCCCGGGGCCCCGGGCCGGTCGGGCACGGCCTCCCGGCCCGTCAGCCCGGCCGCCAGCACTTCCGCCAGGTGCAGGGGACTGCGTCCGGTGCCGGCCTGGTCGACCTGGGTGCGGCAGCTGAAGCCGTCCGCGAGCACCAGCGTCGCGTCGTCCGCGTCGCGCACGGCGGGCAGCAGTCCCGCCTCCGCGCACGCCATGGAGACGTCGTAGTGGCCCTTCTCGAAACCGAAGTTGCCGGCGAGTCCGCAGCAGCCGGCGTCCAGGACGTCGGCGTCCACCCCGGCGCGTTCCAGGATCTTTCGGTCGGCGTCGAAACCCATGACGGCGTACTGGTGGCAGTGGCGCTGGACCACGGCGCGTGCGTCGACGCGGGGCGGCTGCCAGTCCCCGGCCCGCTCGACGAGGAGTTCGGCCAGCGTGCGGGTCTGCTCGCGCAACCGTTCGACGTCAGGGTCCTTGGGCAGGAGCTCGGCCGCGTCCGCGCGGAAGACGGCCGTGCAGCTCGGCTCCAGGCCGACCACGGGCGTGCCGCGGCGCAGGTCCTCGCGCAGCACGTCGATCGTGTGCCCGAGGACCCGCCCGGCGACGTTCAGCTGCCCGGTGGAGATCCAGGTCAGCCCGCAGCACACGGCCGCCTCGGGCACCTTGACCCGGAAGCCGGCCGCTTCCAGGACCTCGACGGCGGCCCTGCCGACCGCCGGGTGGAAGTGGTCGGTGAACGTGTCGGGCCAGACGACGACCTCGCCCCGGTGTCCCGCACCGCGCGTCCCTCCCCGCTCACGCCACCAGTCCGTGAAGCGCTGTTCGGCGAAGAGGGGCACGTCGCGCTCCGGGGCGACGCCGCCGAGTGCCTTGACCACGCGGGCCACCCAGGGCACCGACGTCAACGCGTTCACGGTGCGCGGTGCGAGAGCTGCTCCTCGCGCGAGCGCGGGCAGCCAGCCCATGGAGTAGTGCGCGAGGGGCCGCAGCCGTCCCTTGTAGTGGTGGTGCAGGAACTCCGCCTTGTAGGTGGCCATGTCCACGTTGACCGGGCAGTCCGTCTTGCAGCCCTTGCAAGCCAGGCACAGGTCGAGCGCGTCGTTCACCTCGTCGGACCGCCAGCCGTCGGTGACCGGTGAGTCGCTGTCGTTGTTGACCATCTCGAAGAGCAGGCGGGCGCGGCCGCGGGTGGAGTGTTCCTCCTCGCGGGTGGCCCGGTAGCTGGGGCACATGACGCCGCCCTCGGAGGAGCGGCACTTGCCCACTCCGACGCAGCGGGCGGCGGCCCGGCTGAACCTGCCTCCGTCGTGCGGGAAGGAGAAGACGGTCTCCGGTTCCCAGGGGAGATGGTCCGCACCCAGTCGCAGGTCCTCGTCGAGACGGTGGGGCAGGACGATCTTGCCGGGGTTCATGCGGTTCCCCGGGTCGAACAGGCCCTTCAGCCGCTCGAAGCCCTCGATCAGCTCCGGCCCGAACATCTTCACCAGCAGCTCGCCCCGGGACTGGCCGTCGCCGTGCTCGCCGGACAGCGATCCGCCGTAGGACACGACCAGATCGGCGGCCTTCTCCACGAAGGCCCGCATCCGGGCGATGCCCTCTTCGGACTCCAGGTCGAAGGGGATGCGGGTGTGGACGCAGCCGTGGCCGAAATGCCCGTACACGGACGGGTGACCGTAGCCGAACTCCTCGTAGAGCCGCTTGAGGTCGCGCAGGTAGTCGCCGAGGCGGTCGACCGGGACCGCCGAGTCCTCCCAGCCCTCCCAGGTGTCCGGTTCGCCGGGCACGTGCGCGGTGGCTCCGAGACCGGACTCGCGGACCAGCCACAGCTCGTGCACGTGCTGCTCGTCCTCGTACCAGGTGTGGTCGACGTCGTCCGGCTTGGCGTCGATCAGCGCCCGTGCCTTGTCCTCGACCTCCTCGCGCGTGTCACCGACGAGCTGCACCATCAGGTAGGCCCGGCCCCCGGGCAGCTCCTTGAGGGCGTCCGGGTTGAGGTGTTTGACCTGCTGGAAGTGGACCAGTTGGTGGTCCACGCCCTCCAGGGCGGCCGGCTCGTGTTCGAGGACCGCCGGCACATGGTCGGCCGCCCGGCAGATGTCCTCGTAGCCGAGCACGACCAGAGAGGTGTGCTCCGGTACGGGTACGAGTTCCAGTTCCGCGCGCAGGACGGTCACCAGCGTGGACTCGGAGCCGGTCAGCAGGCCGGCGACGTCGAACCCGTGCTCGGGCAGCAGCGAGTCGAGGTTGTAGCCGGACACCCGGCGCGGGATGTCGGGATAGCGCTCGCGCACCAGCCCCGCGTACCGGTCCCGCAGGGCCACCAGGCCCCGGTAGAGCTCCGCCTGACGCCCCTCTGCGGCGGTCAGCCGCTCGAGTTCGGCGTCGCCGGTCCGTCCCACCCACATCCGCACCCCGTCATAGGTGAGGACCTCAAGGCGGTGCAGGTTGTCGACGACCTTGCCGTAGGCCTGGGCCGTCGACCCGCAGGAGTTGTTGCCGATCATCCCGCCGAGGGTGCAGTTCGGGTGGGTGGCCGGTTTGGGCCCGTACATGAGCCCGTACCCGGCGAGCTGCCGGTTCAGGTCGTCCAGGACGATGCCCGGCTCGACCACGCAGCGCCGGTTCTCCGGGTCCACCGACAGCAGCCGGTTGCCGTACTTGCTCCAGTCCACCACCACCGCGGTGTTGCAGCACTCGCCGGCCAGGCTGGTGCCGCCGCCGCGGGACAGCAGCGGTGCCCCGTGCTCCCGGCAGACCGCCACCGCCTCGACGGCCGCTTCCACCGTCCGCGGCACGACCACCCCGATCGGCACCTGCCGGTAGTTGGAGCCGTCCGTCGAGTACGCCGCACGCGTACCCGCGTCGAACCGGACCTCCCCGTCGACGCGGGCGCGCAGGTCACGCTCCAGAGAACCCACGTCCGCCGGCGGCCGCGGGCGCCTGACGACGGGAAGGGGCAGATCGACCGGTTGCATGGACGACACTCTCTTCGACCTCCCGGTGGTCGATGGTCAGCGCCGCGATGACATCCCCACCGCGCCCGCCGCGTCCCGTGGGCGTCTTTGTCCTCACCGCCGCGCCGTCCGGGATGCGTCGACCGTGTATCCACGGCGCCGCTCCCGCAAACCGGTCTCCGGGCCGCTCACCCCGCCGCACGGCGACGCAGCAGCGCGTACCCCGCGCCGACGAGGCCCGCGGCGGCCACCGCCTTGCCCGCGTGATGACGGCTCGCCCACACCTGCGGGTCGAAGGCGTGCGCCTGGTCGTCGAACACGCCGTGTGCGCCGTAGTCCTCCTTCTCGTCCGACGGTGCGAAGAGGTTGCCGTGCCCTCCGGGCTGCGGATGGGCGTCGGTCTGCTGCGAGCCGAAGCCGGTGCGCGCCAGATAGCGGTCGAGCACCCCGGGTACGACGGCATTGGCCAGCAGGGTCAGCGCCGTGGACGTCCCCACCCAGTACTCACGTCGCTGCGGGTGGTCCGCGGCGCGCAGCACGGCCCGGGCGGCGAGCTCGGGCTGGTAGATCGGCGGCACCGGCCGGGCGTGGCGCGGCAGGTGGGTGCGCAGCCAGGTGAACTGCGGAGTGTTGACAGCCGGCATCTGCACCATGGTGACGCGTACCGCCGACTCGTCGTGCAGCAGTTCGCAGCGCACCGATTCGGTGAAGCCCTGGATGGCGTGCTTGGCTCCGCAGTACGCGCTCTGCAGCGGAATGCCGCGGTAGGCGAGCGCGGAGCCGACCTGCACGACGGCGCCGTGGTCCCGGGGCACCATGCGGTCCAGCGCCGCCCGGGTGCCGTGCACGTAGCCGAGGTACGTCGACCTCGTGGCCTGCAGGAATTCCTCGGGGGGAACGTCGGTGAACCTGCCGAAGGCCGCGCTGAAGGCGTTGTTCACCCAGACGTCGACCGGACCGAACTCCTCCTCGACGCGGCGGGCGGCTTCCTCCACCTGGTCCCACTCCGCCATGTCCGTGACGAGAGGCAGCGCCTGTCCCCCGGCCGCCCGGACGTCGGCCGCGGCCGCGTCGAGTCCGGCCCGGCCCCGGGCCAGCAGCGCCACCCTGTCACCGCGTGCGGCGAACATCGTGGCGGTCGCCCGCCCGATCCCCGCGCTCGCCCCGGTCACCACGACCGTCCGCCGTGTCGTCCCGTTCATCGATCCTCCTCACCAGCCGTGCGGGTGCGTCGGTACCGGGCGGCCCCCGTACGGTGCCGTGGAACCGGCGCCGCGTCGGACTCCCGCACCGGCGTCCCGCCGATGCGACCTCGTGAGCCGTCGCGGAAGAGTGGAGTACCCGGCGAGCGGGCTTCCGCGCCTGCCGATCGGGCGGGCGCCACCGTGCTCCTGCGGGGAGCTCTCCGGTGCGGCACTCGCCGCGCTGGAGCAGCCGTGATCACTTCGCGCGCGGCCGGCCGTCCGCGGGGCGCAGCGCGTCGGAGTAGAGAGCGAAGAGGCGGAGGGCGGGAGTGCCGTCTGCGCGGGCACCTTGCCGCAGTCGCTTCCAGCAGTCTGCGGCGAGGTGACGGGCGCGGATCCCGGGCCAGGGTTGTGGCAGCAGTTCCGGTGGCAGGAGGGGATCGGATCGCATCGCTGCGGCGAAACGGGCGGCGAGTTCGACGGCAGCGGTGAGCCGCCGGGCGTCCGACGGGTCGGGCTCCTCGGTGAGCCCGGCCAGGCAGCCCTCGGCGAAGGCGGCAAGGTGGTCGTACCGCCCGGCGATCCCGGTGAGTGGCCACAGTGCGGCGGCCAGGGCCCGCGGATCGGTGATGTCGCCGATCCGCAGGTCGGTGGTGGTGAAACGGGTGAGGGTACCGAGGACGCCGAGGTGCCGCGCCTGTGCGTCGACGAACTCGGCGATGGGGTTGGCGCTGGCGTACAGGCCGCTTTGGACGGGTGCGGCGCCGAGATGGAGGAGGTGCTCCCGCAGGGCGTCGCGGGCGGTGCGGCGCGACTCGGGAACGGCGAAGGCGAACAGGTGCCATGTGCCGTCCCACGAGGCGAGTCCGGCGTCCTGCCGGTAGGCATGGCGGACGTAGGCGGCGTCGGGTGCCAGGGATCCCGTCACGTCGGCCACGGCGTGCAGCGTGGCCTTGCGGCCGCGGCCTTCCTGCGTGAACCGGCCTTCGGCGACCAACCGTTTGACGCAGAGCCGGACCTGCTGGTCACTCATGCCGAGCAGGCCGGCGACGTCGTAGAGTTCGCCGGCGTCGACGGTGCCGTCCTCGCGGACCAGGGCGTGGACGACCAACCGGGTCGGGATCTCGGGCCGGTCGACCCTGTCGGGGGCGGTGGTGTTCATCGCGCCTCCCGCCCCCTCGTCGCGTCCGTGTCCGCGTCGGTGACAGGGCGGTACATGGTGGTGACCGCCCCGAAACCCATCAGACTGCGCAGGTAGGGGGTCTGCTCGGTGCGGTGGGAGGTGAAGCCGTGCCGCTCGTACAGCGCCCTGGCCCGGGGGTTGGTGTCGATGACGTCCAGGCGGATGCGTCGGCAGCCGTGGCCGGCGGCGACGGCGACGATCTCCCGCAGGAGGAGGCTGCCGACACCTTGGCCCCGGTGCGCCGCGTCGACGGCGATGCCGTCCATGACCAGCTCCCCCGCCGCGGGCGTGCGTTCGAACAGGGCGAGGAGCGCGAGCCGGGGAAGGCCGCGGAAGAAGCCGTAGGCGGACAGGACGTCCCTGACACCGCCACCGGTCAGCGCCCGGTCCCCGAGCCGGTAACCGGCCACGCCGACCACCCGGCCCGCGGCGAGCGCGACGACACCCCGGTCGCGGTGGAGGTGGGCCGCGATGAACGACCGCCCGGCACAGGGCGGGTCGAGCGCCGGGGCGAGCTTGCGGCCGAAGGCCTCCCAGTACAGGGCCGCCACCCGTTCCTCGCTGCCCTCGGGCACCCCCCTGTGCACCACCGGGCGGTTGTCCGCGCCTTGGGTCCTGCTGGTCGTTGACTCCACGCCACTCCCTCGTCCGGCGACGAACCGCCTTGCACTATCAAGAGTAATACGTTCATTCTGTCTACGACCGTTTTTCAAGCGATAGTTCTGGGGGTCGTGGTGTTCCGGACACGGGGAACGCCCACGCGGCGCGGGCGGCGGTGGGTGGTGTGGACGGTTGTGGGACTGCTGCTGGCGGCCTGCGGCCTCGCCGGGGTGGCGGCGTGGCAGAACACCTACGCCTTGCGCGAGGAAAAGGTGTCGCTGCGGCACGACGGAAAACTGCTGGAAGGGGTACTCGCCCGGCCCGCGGAGGGTGAGGGACCGTTCGGCCTGGTGGTGTTCGTCCATGGCGACGGGCCGGTCGACGCGACGCACGAGACGTTCTACCGGCCGCTGTGGGAGTCCTTCGCCCGCGCCGGGTACGCCTCGCTGTCGTTCAGCAAGCCCGGGATCGGGGGATCACAGGGCAACTGGCTCGACCAGAGTATGAGCGACCGGGCCGACGAGACGCTGGCCGCCGTGGCCTGGGCGCGCAACCGCCCCGACGTCGACGGCCGCCGCGTCGGCCTGTGGGGGGCGAGCCAGGCAGGCTGGGTCCTGCCCAAGGCCGCCGCACGGGACCGGCGGTTGCACTTCGTCATCGCCGTCTCGCCGGCCGTCAACTGGCTCCGGCAGGGCCGCTACAACCTCCTCGCCGAACTCGACCGGGACGGTGCGACCAGCCAGGAGAGGGCCGCGGCGCTGCGCCGGCGGGAGACGACCCTGCGCCTGCTGAAGCGGGGGGCGTCCTTCGACGAGTACCGGACCGCGGTCGGTGACGTGGGCGGCATGACAGCGGCCCGATGGGGGTTCATCACCAAGAACCACCGCTCGGACGCGACCGCCGATCTGCGCGCGATGCGCGGCACGCCGCTCCTTCTGGTGCTGGCCGGCCATGACGTCAACGTGGACGTGGGAGAGACCGAGGCCGTCTACCGGTCGCTCCTTCCCGCGGCGTCCCTGAGCGTCGCGCACTACCCCGGCGCCACCCACTCCTTGGTCGATCACGACATCGAGCGTTCGGACTGGCGCCTGACGATGACCGCGGTCTTCGCGCCCCGACAGCTCTACGCCAAGGGGTTCCCCGCGGACCAGGCCCGCTTCCTCAAGCAGCTCGACTCCCGCACGAGGGCCCGGTGCTCGGCGCCGGAACGACGGTGAACGCGGTGCGGGCTACCGCCCGTGTCGCACGCCGATCCGCGGGGGATCGAGCAGGGCGGGCGCCCGGGACACCGTGTCCGTGGCCCGTCTGGGCAGGTCGGGATGAGTGTGGAACGGGCGCCCGGATCACCCCCGGGCGCCATTGCTTTCGCTCTCCGTGGTGTCGTCCTCGGCAAGAAGGGCGTGGACACGTCGAGGTGGGCGCGGTTGTAGCACTCGACCAGCGCGCGCACGACGAGCGACTCGGCGACCGCCGTTCCCGATGCGAGGACCACCCGGCCCGGCGCACTTCACTCTCTCAGCGACCACCGGCACCGAGAGGCACGGAGGCGGTGTCCTTTCTCATCGACACGCACCCACACAGTGCTCGACTGCCGCTGCGGGAACAAGCGGGACGCCGGTGCCGGCGCGGCCACCGCGGGGGGCTGGTTCCTGCCGGGACCGTCCGTGCGCGCGCCGTCCCACTGATCTCTCGCCTCCGCCTGGGAGACGCGCTGCCGCGGGTCAGGCGATCCGGTCACCGCGAGCAGCCGCCTCCTCCTCGGTGCGCGCTCCCGCCGTCGCGAGTGTGCCGCCGGCGCTCTCCAGGTGGGCGCGCACGAACCACTGGAACTGCTCCAGGTCCCGCAACTGCTCGATGAGGAGGTCCTCGGTCGCGGCGTCGATGTCGCCCGCCACCTTGATGGCGGCGCGTACGTCCTCGATCACCCCGGTGTACACCAGGTCCAGGGCGCCGAGGTGGGCGATGGCGTCGGCGCGGCCGATGGAATAGTCCTCCCACGTGCGCTCCGTCACCAGCACGCCGGGCGTGCCCTGGGCGACGCCTCCGAGCGCGGCGATGCGCTCGGCCGTGTCGTCGGCCATGTCGCGCACCCGGTCCACCTGGGGGTCGATCATCTCGTGCACGGCGATGAAATGGGGCCCCACCACGTTCCAGTGCACGTGCTTGAGCGTCAGGTGCAGATCGTTCAGCGCGTGCAGCCGTGTGCGCAGCAGGCCGATCAGCCGGCCTGCCGCCTCACGTTCGATTCCCGGCACGGTGTAGGCGGGGGTGAAGTCCTCAGGCATGGGACAAATCCTTCCATATGGTCTCTTCGTATGGCGATCCGTACCACCGAATGCCCTGGATCGGCCCTCGTAGACGCGTGGATCGGCGGTATGGATCGCGCCAGGTCAGCTGCGCCGCAGGGCGCGTGGTCCGGGATCGGGACCTCACACCGGCTCCTGGAACACTTCGGGTTTGCCGGCCGAGCTGCGATCACGCACACCGGCGGACCGTGTGCTCACCGACGGGCCCGATCTCACCGGCGCCGACGGGGCCGAAGCCGGCCTGGGCCACGGAATGGGGTCATGGTGCGGCATCTGTGAGTTCGAGGGCGGCGAGTTCAGTTCGTGCGGTGACGCCGAGTTTGGGGAACGCTTTGTAGAGGTGATATCCGATGGTGCGCGGACTGAGGAACAGCTGGGCGGCGATGTCCCGATTGGACAGGCCGCGCGCTGCCAGCCTGATGATCTTCCGTTCTTGCGAGGTGAGCACGGCCAGTGGTCCGCCCTGGCCGGCCTCGGGTTTCCGTACGACTTCCCCGGTCGCGTCGAGCTCGGCGCGGGCTCGCTCCGCCCAAGGCGTGGCGCCGAGTCGCCGGAAGGTCTCGAAGGCGTCGCGGAGTTGGGTCCTGGCCTCGGTCTTGCGGCGCATGCGGCGCAGCCATTCGCCGTAGAGCAGAGCGGTTCGCGCGCGTTCGAACTGCCGGTCGTCGGGGTGCAGCCGCAATGCGGCCTGGTACAGCTCTGCAGCGTCTGCTTCCGGCGCGAGCAGTGCGCGGCAGCGTTGGACGTGCGCGTCGATCCACGGTTGCGTGGCATCGTGTGCCCAGTCCGTGAGCCGTGCGAGCGGCTTGTGGGCGTCGGCCGGCCGGCCGAGTCGCACCGCTGCCTCGACCAGGTCAGGAATGCTGCGCAAGCCGGGAAGCTGATGCCGCACCGGTCCGGTGTGAAGAGCGGCCAGGCGGGTGCGGGCGGACTCCCATCGAGCGTGACCGAGGTCGAGCAGGGCCAGCGCCCAGTGTGCCCAGGACATGCCGGGTGGGGGCGCGCCAGGCTCTGGCGCGGCCAGCGCGTCGTCGGCGAAGGCGTAGCAGCGTCGCTCGTCGCCCGCCACCGCGGACAGGTAGGCCAGCACGCCACTGATTTCGGCGGTCCACTGCCGGTGTCCGAGCTCCTCTGCAATGTGCAGCGCTTCGGTCGCCTCGTCCCAAGCTTCAGTGTGACGGCCGAGGAACAGTGAGGCTCGGGCCGCACACGCCAGCACCGGCGGCGTGCGGCCGATCCACCCACGGCCGCGGCACTGGGCGAGGAGCTCGCCGGCCACCCGGTGTGCCTCGGTGTCCTGGCCGGCGGCCTGAAGGCTGGTGGCTCCGACCAGGATCGTGTCGTGCGGGCCGCCGAATCCCGTCCGTTCGGCGGCTGCGATCCGTCGTGTGAGAGTCTCGGGATCCCGGTCCCCTTGTCCGATCGCGGACCGCACCACCCAGGTCAGCAGGCGGGCGACGTGGGTGAGCGGGTCGTCGGGCGGCAACGGTAAGGCATCCAGCCGGTTCGCGGAGTCTGCGATCTCGTGCTTCCCGAGATACCAGGCGGCGTGCACCGCGTCGAGCATCATGTGGGCGGCCGACTCCGGATCGCCGGCCCGGGTGAGCTCGGCTGCCTCCATCAGCAACTGGCGGGCCGTGCGGAGCAAGCCGTGATGGAACGCCGCGGCGGCGCGCACTCGGATGACGCGGACAGTCAAGTCCGGGTCGTCGGTGGCGGCGGCGCCGTGACGGGCGAGCTCGGTCATGCGTTCGATGTCACCCTCCTCTGCGATGGCTTCTGCGGCCAGCACGAATCGGCGGGCCCGGTCCGTGCCGGACTCCGTCAGCTGTGCTGCCCGTTCGTAGGCCGCCGCGGCGGCGGCGTATCCGCTTCGCTCGGTGGCCCGTTGGGCGGTGTTCTCCAGTTCCGCGGCCACATGCTCGTCGGGGCCGGCGGCCACCACGGCGTGGTGCCAGGCGCGCCGGTCGGCGTCTTCCGGCCGGTGCAGGACTTCGGCGAGGGCTGTGTGCACCACGAGGCGGAGGCTGATCGGCGCCGCCTGGTAGACGGCTGACCGCACGAGGGGGTGGCGGAAGCGCACGGTGTGGTTGTCCACCCGGAGCAGCCCCGCCGTTTCCGCCGGCACCAGATCCGTGGGGCGGCAGCCGAGAGGGCCGGCCGCGCGCAGGACGACGTCGCGGTCACCGGTGTCCTCAGTTGCCGCGACGAGCAGCAGGTGTTGGCTCGGCTCGGGTAGCCGCCGCACCTGGTCGAGAAAGGCCGCCTGGACCGCGTCGGTCATGGGCAGGGCCTGACCGGTGGTGACCGGCCGGTCCGCGGCGAGGGCGACCGGCAGTTCGAGGAGGGCGAGAGGGTTGCCTTGTGCTTCGGCCAGTACCCGGTACCGGTCGGAGGGGGTCAGCGTGGCGGCGTGCTCGGCCAGTAGTCCGGCGGCGGCAGGCGCATCAAGCCCCGTCAGGGGCATATGGGCGAGTCCAGAGGCGTCGAAGCCGGTCCGGGCGGCGATGATCAACGCGATGCCCTCGGCGTCGAGCCGCCGTGCGGCGAACAGCAGAGCCTCGGCCGACGCCCGGTCCAGCCACTGCGCGTCGTCGACGAGACACAGAACGGAACCACCGGCGGCGAATTCGGCGAGGAGGGAGAGGACAGCGAGGCCGACGAGCATGCGGTCGCCCGGTTCGGCCGGGGCGAGACCGAAGGCCCCACGCAAGGCACGCGCCTGGGGTGCAGGGAGGGCGTCCGTGCGGTCGAGAGCGGGTCGCAGCAGCAGGTGCAAGCCGGCGAACGGCAGGTGTGCCTCGGACTCGATCGCGGTGCTGCGCACGACCCGCACCCCGTCGGCCGCGGACGCCGCGTGCTCCAGCAGTGCGGTCTTGCCTATCCCCGGCTCCCCGGTGATGAGCAGGCAACCGCTGAGCCCGGTCCGGCAGTCCGCCAGCAACCGGTCGATGACTGATATCTCGTCACTCCGTCCGTGCAACACCTGGCGAGGGTACTTAAACCGTCCGGAAATCCCAGGCCGGATTGCCGGGACGTAACAGATTCCGCACCCCGTCAACGGCCGTAGCTTGACGGAGCAGCGCGGCGGAGGGAGATCGACCATGTCCGGCACCGATGAGCCGGCCAGGCGGTACCTGGCGAGTTGGTACGAGCGCGCCCGGCCAGGCTCCGGGCGCTCGTCGATGAGCTCTGGACCGACGACGTCGGCTACCTCGTTCCGATCGTGGCTGCCGAGGGCCGCGACGCCACCGAGGACGTGGTGGCCACGGCCCAGCGTCAGTTCCCCGTGGTCATCGGCCTGGTCGTCATGGTCTACGAACGCACCCGACTACGCCGCGTTCACGGCTTCCTCGACCCCGTCCCCGCACACATCCCCTCACCAGGAGCTGGAAGTTGACACCTGATCCGACGGTCCTTCACCCGCTGCCGGCACATGACCGGGTGGTGTTCCTCAAACCACTGGTCAGCTCACCGAAGATCGTCGTGGGTGAGTACGCCTACTACGACGACCCGGACGGCGCCACCGGTTTCGAGCACCACAACGTGCTCTATGCCTACGGCCCGGAACGGCTGGTCATCGGCAAGTACTGCGCCATCGCCGCGGGCACCCGGTTCCTGATGGCCGGCGCCGAGCACCCGACGATGGGCGTGTCCACCTTCCCGTTCACCATGTTCGGCGGTGAGTGGGCCAAGCGGACCCTCGACATCGTCACCGGCATGCCCAGCCGGGGCGACACAGTGGTCGGCAACGACGTCTGGTTCGGCCACCGGTCCACCGTCATGCCCGGCGTACGAATCGGCGACGGCGCCATCATCGCCGCGGGAGCGGTCGTCACTGCGGACGTACCTCCGTACACCATCGTCGGCGGCAACCCGGCCCGCCTGATCCGGCAACGGTTCGACGACGTCGACATCGACCGGCTCCTTCATGCCGCCTGGTGGGACTGGCCGGCCGAGCTGGTCACCGAGCACGCCCACACCATCATGGCCGGCATCCCGGCCGACATCGCCCGTATCGCCACCGACCACGGACTGGAGGCCGTGTGACAGACGTGTCGATCGAGGAACATCCCGTGGCCGGCAGCGGACCGTACGCGATCACCACCGGTCCGGACGGCGCACTGTGGTACACGCTGGTCCACAGTGGCCAGATCGGCCGGCTCGTGCCCGGCGACGAACCGGAGAGCTGGCGGCTCGACCCGGGCTGCGGACCGACGATCATCACCACCGGGCCGGACGGCGCCTTGTGGTTCACCGAATATCAAGCACACCGCATCGGCCGGATCACCGTCGACGGCGCCGTCGCGGAGTTCGCGTTGCCCACCCCGGAAAGCGGGCCGTTCGGCATCGCGGCCGGATCCGACGGGGCGCTGTGGTTCACCGAGACCACAGGCGACCGCATCGGTCGCATCACCACCAACGGTGAAGTGACCGAGTTCCCGCTCCCGGCCACCGGCGCGTTCCCGTCCGCGATCACCGCAGGCGCGGACGGCGCGATGTGGTTCACCATGAACCAGGCCAACGCGATCGGCCGGATCGGCACCGACGGCACGGTCACCGTGCACCCGCTGCCCACCGCGGCCGCCGCACCGGTGGGCATCACACTCGGTCCCGACGACGCCGTCTGGTACGTCGCGATCGCCGCCGGTCACATCGGCCGCGTCACCACCGAGGGCGAGATCACGGAGTTCCCGCTGCCCGACCGCACAGGCCGGCCGCACGCCATCGCTCCGGGCGCAGACGGCGCCCTGTGGTTCACGGAGTGGGGCGGCAACCGCGTCGGCTCCATCACCACCGACGGCGTGATCAAGGTGCACGACCTGCCCACATCCGGCTCTGAGCCGCACGGCATCGCCCTCGGCCCTGACGGTGCCCTGTGGACGGCGCTGGAAACCGGCGCCCGCATCAACAGAGAACCGTTGCCGTAGCCCAGGAGACAACGATGCCGGTGACGTTCGCCCACACCGTCATCCCCGCCAGGAACCGCGGTGAGTCGGCCGGGTTCTTCCGCACGTTGTTCGAACTGCCCGAGGCACCGTCGTGGGGCCCGTTCGCCACCGTTCAGCTCGACGAAGGCGTGCTGCTGCAATTCGCCGAGCTGCCCGACGTCGACGCGCCTTGTCAACCGCACCACCCGAAAGGATTCCATGACACACACCGCCATCGATTCCGGCGCCGAATTCGACCGGCAGGTCCGCCGGCTCATCGAACGGGACTACCCGACGACGGCCGGCCTGACCCCGCAACAGTTCACCGCCCTGGTCGCACCCCTACGCAACCTCACCGCCGACATCGGACACGGCGTGGGGGAACCGGGCACCGGACACATCCCCTTCCTGCTCGTGGTCACTCGCAATGTCGTCGCAATCGAGCAGATGATGCCCCGCACCACCCTCCACGGAAAGGCCAAGCCCGGCTTCGTCGACCGGTCCTTCGAGCCCGGCGCCCTTGAGCGATTCGTCACCATCAAGGAGATCGGCCTCCCCGGCCAGCGCGCCTACCTGTTGCTGGACATCGAGCGCGGAGAGCAGTTCTGCGGCGCCGTACCCAACGACGCCATGGACGCCATCACCGCGAAGGGACGGAGCCTGCTCACCATCGAGGAAGGAATCGCGATGATCACCCACTTCCCCGGGATTCTGGTCAAGAACAAGTGCTTCTCTCTCGGCGGTTCACGTTCCGGCGACCGCCGCGTCCCAGCGATCTGGATCAGCCGGCACGCTCCCAAACTCGGCTGGTGCTGGGAAGGTAACCCCCACACATGGCTCGGCATGGCCTCGGCCGGCTCCCGCAGGTCTCTACGATCCTCGGTGTAGCTCCCGATCATGGTGCCGGCGAGCAGTGCGGGCAGTTGGTCGACCGGGCCCGTGCGAGTGGCAAGAACGGCAGAGGCTGCCGACCGCCGTCGACGAGATGGTCCTGTCGCTGCCAGCTCTCCCTGCCCGAGCCCGCCTGCGCACACCGGCTCGGACATCATGACCCGCATTACTTCTCCGGCCGCCATGATGGAGTCATGTCCGGCAGCCCACAGCACCCTGCACCTGCGCCGATGAACCTGACGGGCACGGTCGCCGAGGACCTCGCGCTGTACTGGGAGAAGTTCCGGCGGCCGTCTGGTCACCGGGGGCGTACGACCACTGACCTCGGAATCAATCATCTGGGTGTCCCACCCGGGGCGACAAGCCCTGCCTCGTAGGCGAAGACGACGGCCTGGACGCGGTCGCGCAGGTCCAGCTTCGACAGGATGCGGCCGACGTGGCTTTTGACCGTGGTCGGGCTGAGGAACAGCCGGGAGGCGAGTTCGGCATTACTGAGGCCCGTCGCGAGTAGGCGGAGCACCTCGAGCTCGCGCGGGGTCAGGCCGGACAGATCGCGGTGCGGGGCGATGGTCTGCGGTTCGTCGTGACGGGCGAAGCGCTCGATCAGCCGACGAGTGATCGTGGGCGCGAGGAGAGCGTCGCCGGTCTGCACCAGGCGTAAGGCGGAGACCAGATGTTCGGGGGTGACGTCCTTGAGTAGAAAGCCGCTGGCGCCGGCTGTGAGCGCGGCGTAGACGTAGTGGTCGAGGTCGTATGTGGTGAGGATGATGACCCGCGTTTCGGCCGGACCGGCGTCGCCGATGATGCGCCTGGTGGCCTCGATGCCGTCCATCTGCGGCATCCGGATGTCCATGAGGACGACGTCGGGTCGCGTACGGCGGACCGCTGCGACAGCCTCGGCCCCGTCGGCGGCCTCGGCCGTCACTTCGATGCCGTCCGCGGCCAGGATCATTCTGAAACCGGTGCGTACGAGGGCTTGGTCGTCGGCGATGACGGCGCGCAGCGGTGGCTGGTCCTTGTTCATACGGTGCTCCGCGGGATGCGGGCCGTGACCCGGTAGCCGCCGGCGTTTGTCCGTCCGGCCGTCAGCTCGCCCTTGTAGACGGCCAACCGTTCGCGCAGCCCCAGGTGGCCACGGCCGTTGCTCTGCGTCGGCGGGGACTCCTTGGTGCCGCCGGTGTCCGTGATCTCGATCTCCAGACAGGCGTCACTGTAACCGATGGCGACGGACGCCTGCGCGCCGCGCGCATGCTTGATCGTGTTGGTCAGTGCCTCCTGTACGACGCGGTACGCGGCGAGGTCCACCCCCGGCGGCAGCGGATCCGGCGGCAGCGACACCCCGACGCTCACGGGCGTACCGGCGGCGCGTACTCGTGCGACGAGCGCGTCGAGCTGTGCGAGCCCGGGCTGGGGCTCCAGGCTGTCGGGCCTCTCGTGGTCCGGGGCGGCCAGCAGGCCCATCACATGGCGGAGTTCGGCCATGGCGGCCCGACCGCCCGCCTCGACGGCCAGTAGTGCCTCCTTCGACTGCTCGGGCGCCATGTCCATCACTTTGCGGGCCGCGCCGGCCTGGATCACCATCACGCTCACATTGTGGGTCACGACGTCGTGCAGTTCGGCGGCGATACGGGCACGCTCCTCCTCGACGGCGCGGCGCGTGGCCTCCTCCTGAGCGGCCTGCAGTTCTGTCATCCGGTCCCGGCTGGACGCCAGCCGCAGTTGCAGGAAGCGGACGAGGCTGGCCAGCATCCCGGCCACCAGGAGCACGAAGCCCGGGCTGGACCATGCGGGGAGCACGGGGTCCGCGTTGCGGAATGCGAAACCGGACAGCGCGGCGGCGATCACCAGGACGGCGATCGCCGTTATCCGGTAACGGCTGTATACGACGGCACTGTAGGCGCCGATGACACAGGCCAGGACGGTGATCCAGGAGGCGGAGCTGCCGATGGCCAGTGCCGCGCCGAGCACCACCACGAATAGGGTCAGCGGATACCGGCGCCGGGCTGCCAGCGGCAGCGTCGACAGCACTACCAGGGCCCAGGGCACGGAGGAGGGTTCTTCCTCCACGGGCGCCTGACCAGGGTCGGGGGGCGAGGGCGGGGCCGGGACCCCGGTCCCGGCGTCCACCGTAGGGGGGTTGCTGTTCACCGGTCCGTCGCCGGGATAGCGCACCGCCACGAACAGGGCAATGACGGTCAGTACGACCGCCAGCACCACATCGGCGCGCACCGCTCGCCGGGACAACGCAGCGGCCTTCGCCTCCGGGCGTAGCGCGTCGATGAGTTGCCGATGCCAGCTGCGCCGGTCTTCCGTCTCCATCCGTGCATTGTGCTGCGCTCTCCGCTCGGCCCGCGTCCGCCTGTCCGGCCAGGGCATTGCCCCAGAGGCCTACTTCTCAGGGATGACTCCGCGGCCGAATCCTCCGCGGGTTGGTTCCGCGGCCGAGGCGCCCCGTACGCGGCACCTCTAGGTTCGCAGGACCGGCAACGGCATGTGCCTCTCGCGACCGCAAGGACGGACAACTCGTATGCATCAAGTGATCGAACTGGAGGGTGTGGCGAAGCGCTACGACAGCGCTGGCGCGCCGGCGCTCGGACCGCTCACACTCAGCGTCGCCAAAGGTGAGGCCCTTGCCGTTACGGGTCCTTCCGGCAGCGGCAAGTCCACGCTGCTGAACCTCGTCGCCGGCCTGGACAAACCGACCGATGGCGCTGTGGTCGTGGCTGGGCGACGGATCGACCAGTTGAGCGAGCACGCCCTCGCCAAGTTCCGTCGCGAACACGTCGGCATGGCCTTCCAGTTCTTCAACCTTCTCGACGACCTCACCGTCACCGACAACATCCAACTCCCGGCCCAGCTGACCGGGACCAGCCGGCGTAAGGCCGCGGCCCGCGCGGGTGAGCTCATGGAGATGCTGGGCATCCAGAAGCACGCCCGCGCCTACCCGGGCCGACTGTCCGGAGGTGAACGCCAGCGGGTCGGTGTCGCCAGGGCGTTGGTCAACCGGCCCGCGCTGCTGCTCGCCGACGAGCCGACCGGTGCGCTCGACACCGCATCGGGCCACGACGTCCGCACCCTGCTCCTTGATCTGCACCGCGCAGGACAGACGATCGTCCTGGTGACGCACGACCTGTCCCTTGCGGAGGCGTGCGCGAGCCGCACGATCCACCTGGTCGACGGTCACCTCGCCCTCGACACGTACGCGCGGGCCGTCCGATGAGCCTGTTCGGTACCGGCGCGCTGGGCCGGGTCGTACGCTCCGGCGTCGGCAGGCGGCGGGTGCAGACCGTGGTGATCGCCGTGGCCACGATGATGGCCGTGGCCACGGCCGTCGTCGCAGGGGCGCTGATGGTCGCCGCGACCGCTCCTTTCGACAACGCCTTCAAGAAGCAGCGGGGCTCGCACATCACCGCGCAGTTCGATCCGGCCAAGGCGAGTGCGGCGGAGCTGGCGAAGACCGGGAAGCTGCCCGGCGTCGCCGCGAGCGCGGGACCGTACCCGTCCACGTCGGTCCGTCCGGTGGACCGGGCGGGCTTCCAACTGCCGACGCTGACCCTGGTCGGGCGGCCCGGCCCTGACGGCGCCGTGGACCGGGTGGATCTGAAGTCGGGCCGGTGGACGCAGAAGCCGGGCGAGATCGTGCTCGACGCGTCGTTCGAAGGGCCCACCGTCGGGATCGGCACCCCCATGAGGACGTCGGACGCCAAGGACGCCCCGACCCTTACGATCGTCGGCTTCGCCGTCTCCGCCAGCAAGACCGCCGACTCCTGGGCGGCTCCCGCGCAGGTCGACGCGCTGGCGTCGAAGGGCTACCCGGTCGTGAGTCAGATGCTCTACCGCTTCGACTCCGCGAGCACGAAGCAGCAGATACTCGCCGACCGGAAGAAGCTCGCCGAGTCCGTGGGGCCCGCAGCGCTCCTTGGGACCCAGTCCTGGCTGGACACCAAGCGCGCCGCCGATCAGGGTGCGGCGGCGACCGTCCCGTTTGTGATGGCTTTCGGCGCGCTCGGCATCGTGATGTCGGTGATCATCGTCAGCAGTGTGATCAGTGGCGCGGTCGGCACCAGCCTGCGCAGGATCGGCATCCTCAAGGCCATCGGCTTCACTCCGCGCGAGGTCGTACGCGCCTACGTGGCCCAGGCGCTGATCCCGGCCGTCGTCGGCATCGGCCTGGGCGTCGCCCTGGGCAACTTCCTGGCAGTGCCACTGCTGTCCGACACCGAGTCGGTGTACGGCGGAGTCTCGCTCTCGGTGGCCTGGTGGGTGGATGTCACCGTGCCGGCCGCAGCCCTGGTCGTCGTGGGGCTCGCGGCGCTGATTCCCGCGCTGCGGGCCGGAAGGCTGCGGACGGTCGAGGCCATCGCGGTCGGCCGGGCGCCGCGCACGGGGCGTGGCCGGTGGGCGCACCGGGCGATGGGGATGCTGCCGCTGCCGCGGCCGGTGACCTACGGTCTCGCCACCCCCTTCACGCATCCGGTACGTACCCTCGCGATGCTGCTCGCGGTGGCCTTCGGCACGGCCGCAGCGACGTTCACGGTGGGTCTTACCTCGTCCCTGAACGCGATCGGCACCTCGCAGGACCCCGAGAACCGTGCCGCGGTCACGGTCACGACGACCAAGGCGATCGAGGTCGCTCCCCCGCCGCCTCCTTCTGTAGGGGGCGGCGGGGGAGATCCACCTCCCCCCGGCGGCAGCGAGTCGGGCCCGCCTCCCGTGGAGAACAGCGCGGCGAGCACGTCCAAGAAGCCCAAGGTCGCCGACCCTGCGAAGGTGCGGTCCATGGTCACGTCGCAGCCGGGCACGGAGTCGTACTACGGCAAGGCCCGGACCGAGGTCGCAGTGGCCGGGGTCTCCGGCTCGATCCAGGCCAGCCTCTACGAGGGTGATTCGCGCTCCGGCAGCTACGAGATGCTCTCCGGGCACTGGATCACCGGTAAGGGGCAGGTCGTGGTGCCCTCGCGCTTCCTGGAGAGGACCAGCACCAAGATCGGTGACACGGTGCGGGTGACATACGAGAAGGAGACCGCGAACCTGCGGATCGTGGGCGAGTCCTTCGACACGTCGGGCAGCCAGCTGGAGATCCACGCGGACATGGCCGACTTCAAGTCGGCCGAGCCCAGTACCTTCCTCGTCGAAACGAAGTCCGGCGTCTCCGCCGACGAGTACGCCCGGAAGGTCGCCGCGGTCGTGCAGCCGCTGGGCGGCGACGCCACGACCAGCACCGAAGAGGGCCAGGACGGCGTCATCCTCATCATGGCCGCAATGGCGGCGGTGCTCACCCTCATGCTGATCACCGTGGCCGGCCTCGGCGTACTCAACTCCGTGGTCCTCGACACCCGGGAACGCATCCACGACCTGGGCGTCTGCAAGGCGATCGGCATGACGCCGCGGCAGACCATGAGCCTCGTGCTCGCCTCGGTGGCGGTGATCGGCGTGATCGGCGGGCTGATCGGCGTGCCGGCGGGGTACGCGCTGCACAGCGTCGTCGTGCCGGTGATGGGGAGTGCCGTGGGCACCGGTCTGCCGTCGCTTGTCCTCGATGTGTACGGGCCTTTCCAGCTGCTCCTGCTGGGCCTCGGCGGCGTCGTGATCGCGATGCTGGGCGCGCTGATCCCGGCCGGCTGGGCCGCCAGGGCACATACGGCCACGGCACTGCGCACCGAGTAGCGTCCGGCAGAGCGCGAGCCGCTGGGACAGACCGCCAGGCCCCGGGGCCGGGCTGCCCGTACCGGCACAGGCGACGAGGTCCCCGTCCAGTACTCCAGCAGCGGTTCGTGTCCTGAGCTGCGTTCGGTAGTGGCAGCTGCGGGCGATGGCTTGGCGATGGCTTCTCCAGGCCGACCACTTCAGTGCGTGGGTGACGGGATCGCGATCGGCTCGTGGGTGGGGCAGGAGGGTGTCCAGGAGCCGATGGCTTCCAAAACCCTCACCTGCCCCTAGACACCACACGGGCCGTGGACGCCGACGGCAGCGTGTCCAGCGGATGCACGGAAGGCGCCGTCCACGACAGTGCCGACAGGTACTCAAGCCGGGCGATCCCCCAACCCGGGCACCGTTCGGCTACTCCGACGACGCCTTGGCCGTGGGCCTGACTTGCGGCGGCGAACTCGGCATCACGCGACGACCCTTACTGCTCGGTGGGTTCGAGGCTCACCTGACGCGCCATCAGAACGAGCGTCAGGTCTGTACGGAAGGAAACAGGTCGAGCAACCCACCCGGACCACAAAACGGCAGGTCAGGCGCCCTTCTCAGCAGGCTCCAGAATAGCCACGCACTCCACGTGCGACGTCATCGGGAACAGGTCGAACACCCGCAGCGTCCGCACCCGGTACCCCCCGTCCCTGAAGTACGCCAGGTCGCGCGCCAGCGCCGCCGGATCGCAGGCGACGTACGCGATCCTGCGGGCGCCCAGGGACGACAGGTGCTCCACCGTCCTGCGGCCGGCGCCGGCCCGCGGCGGGTCGAGGACGACGAGGTCGACCTCCGTGATGCCCGTGCGGGGCAGGACCGCCTCGACCTTGCCCTGCTCGATGCGGACGCGGGGGAAGTCCGCGAGGTTGTGGCGGGCGTCCTCCACCGCGCGCTTGCCGGACTCGATGCCGAGGACCGCGCCCGCCTCGCCGACCCGGTCGGCCAGGGCGCCCGCGAACAGGCCGACGCCGCAGTAGAGGTCGAGGGCCATGTCGCCCTTGCGCGGCAGCAGGCCCTGCATGACCGCGGTGACGAGGGTGTCGGCGGCCTTCGGGTGAACCTGCCAGAAGCCGCCGTTGCCGACGCGGTACGTGCGGCCGTCGGCGCGTTCGCGGACGAAGGGGCGGCCGTGGACGCGGTGGACCTGACCGGAGCGTTCGTCGATGCGCAGGACCGAGACGGGGCGGTCGAGTTCGACCAGCGGGAGACGGGCGCCGGGCTTCGGGGTGAGGACGACCTGGCGGTCCTGGGAGCCCGTCGCGGCGATCGCCTCGACGGAGTCCATGCCGGTCCAGTCCCGCTTCTCGATGCCCAGCTCGCTGACGCCCTCCGCGGCGATCATGCAGTGGTCGACCGGCTCGACCTCGTGCGAACGGTGCCGGCGCAGTCCCGCGCGGCCGTCCGCGGTCACCGCGTACTGCACACGCGTGCGCCACGCCGGGACCTGGCCGGCGGGGACCTTGTCGCCCTCGGCCGGCATCACGGTGCCGTCCCAGCCGGCCTCCTCGGGGGTGAGCCCGGCCAGGCGCCGCAGCTGCTCGGCGACGACCTCGCCCTTCAGGCGCCGCTGCGCGCCGGGCTTGGCGTGCTGCCAGTCGCAGCCGCCGCAGCGGCCGGGCCCGGCGAACGGGCAAGGGGCGTCGATCCGGTCCTTGGAGGCGTCCAGCACCCGCACCGCGTCGGCGCGCAGGAAGCGGGCCCCCTCCTCGCCCTCCGTGACCTGCGCGACGACCCGCTCGCCGGGCAGGGCGTGCCGGACGAAGAGGACCTGGCCCTCGGACGTACGGGCGATGCAGTGGCCGCCGTGGGCGACGGGGCCGACCTCGACCTCGTACTCCTCCCCCACCAGTGATTTCCTCGGTTCTGCCTGCATGGCGGGGTGACTCCACAACATCGGGAACGGGCGGACGGGCGCTGCGACCCGTGACAACAGCCCACCAGTCTACGTGCGCGGGGAGGTGTCCTTCGCCCGCTCCTTCGGGCCGCGGCGCACCGAGCCGGGGGCGGCCCAGTCCTGCCGCCTGCGGGCCCGCCGTTTGGCGGCCTCCGAGGACTCCAGCTGGTAGGGCACCGAGGTCACCATGACACCGGGGGTGAACAGCAGCCGGCCCTTGAGCCGCAGCGCGCTCTGGTTGTGGAGCAGGTGCTCGTACCAGTGGCCGACGACGTACTCCGGGATGATCACGGACACCACGTCGCGCGGCGCCTGGTTGCGCAGGCCCTTGACGTACTCGATGACCGGCCGCGTGACCTCCCGGTAGGGGGAGTCGAGCACCTTGAGGGGTACGTCGATGCCGCGCCGCTCCCACTCCTCGCGCAGGGCCCTGGTCTCCTCCGGGTCCACGTTGACGCTGAGCGCCTCCAGGGTGTCGGAGCGCATCAGCCTGGCGTAGGCGAGGGCGCGCAGGGTGGGGCGGTGGATCTTGGAGATCAGGACGACGGAGTGGACGCGGGAGGGCCGCACGCTGTCGTCGGTCGGGGTCTCCGGCGCCGCGATCTCCTCGGCGACCCGGTCGTAGTGCCCGCGGATCGCCGTCATGGTCGCGTAGAAGATGCACATGCCGAGCAGCGCGACCCAGGCACCGTGGGTGAACTTGGTGACGAGCACGACGACCAGGACCAGGCCCGTGAAGAAGGCACCGAAGGTGTTGATGGCCCGCGAGCGGATCATGTGGCGGCGCTTGGCCTGGTCCCTCTCGGTGGCCAGCAGCCGGTTCCAGTGCCGCACCATGCCCGTCTGGCTGAGCGTGAAGGACACGAACACGCCGACGATGTAGAGCTGGATCAGCCGTGTGGAGTCGGCGCCGTAGATCCCGACCAGCAGCCCGGCGGCGCCCGCGAGCAGCAGGATGCCGTTGGAGAAGGCGAGGCGGTCGCCGCGCGTGTGGAGCTGGCGGGGGAGGTAGCGGTCCTGGGCGAGGATCGAGCCGAGCAGCGGGAAGCCGTTGTAGGCGGTGTTCGCGGCGAGGAACAGCACCAGCGCGGTGGCGGCGGCGAGAATCATGAACAGCACGCTGCCGTGGCCGAAGACGGCCTCGGCGACCTGGGAGATCACCGGATGCTGGACGTAGTCGGGACCGAGGGGGGCGCCGTCGCGGATCAGGTCCCTGGCCGGGTTCTCGGCCATGCGGACGTCGGTGGCGGCGGCCAGCGCGATGATGCCGCAGAACATGGTGACGGCGAGCAGGCCCATCATGGCGAGCGTGGTCGCCGCGTTCCTTGACTTGGGCTTGCGGAAGGCCGGTACGCCGTTGGAGATCGCCTCGACACCGGTGAGCGCGGCGCAGCCGGAGGAGAAGGCGCGCAGCAGCAGGAAGACCAGGGCGAAGCCGGCGAGGCCGGGGTGTTCGGGCTTGATCTCGAAGTCCGCGGTCGGTGCCCGCATGTCGTCGCCGAGCACGATCCCGCGGAAGGCCCCCCAGGCGATCATGGTGAAGACGCCGGCGACGAAGACGTACGTGGGGATCGCGAAGAGCGTGCCCGACTCCCTGACCCCCCGGAGGTTCATCAGCGTCAGCAGCACGATCACGCCGATCGCGCACGCCACCTTGTTCTCGACGACGAACGGGACCGCGGAGCCCAGGTTCTCGATGCCGGAGGAGATCGACACGGCGACGGTGAGGACGTAGTCGACGAGCAGGGCGCTCGCGACGGTCAGCCCGGCCCTGGGGCCGAGGTTCGTGGTGGCCACCTCGTAGTCGCCGCCGCCGCTCGGGTACTCACGGACGTTCTGGCGGTAGGAGGCGACCACGGTGAACATCAGCACGACGACCGCGGCGGCGATCCAGGGGCTGAAGTGGTACGCCGACAGGCCCGCGACGGACAGGACCAGCAGGACCTCGCCGGGGGCGTACGCCACGGAGGACAGCGGGTCGGAGGCGAACACGGGGAGTGCGACGCGCTTCGGCAGAAGCGTTTCCCCGAGCCGGTCGCTGCGCAGTGCGCGCCCGATCAGGATGCGTTTGGGCACGTCGGTCAGTTTGGACACAACAGTGGATCGTAAGCCGTCGGACGAAGGGGGGCCCACCCGCCACCCCACATCCATACGGCATCCATACGCCTCTGCTCTCCGGGTGAAATCACAGGGCGCCGGGGCGCGGATTCCGCAGGCCGCGGAGGTTCCATGCCTATATGACTGACCACCCGGCCGTCGTCGCCACGCCACGCGGAGGTCCCATGCACACGACCGCAGAACTGATCGGCGCCGCGGCCTCCCTCGTCGGCCTCGGCATCCTCACCGTGGCGAGCGTGCGCAGCATCACGCGTCGCTGACCGACCCGGGTGCGGGCTCGGCGGCTCCGGCGAGCAGGGCCCGGGGCCCGATGGCCGCCACCCGCGTCGAGGGCACCGTGCAGGCGTGGGCGCCGGCCACCGCTCCGAGCCGGGCGCAGCGACGGGGCGGCTCGCCGCCGAGCCAGCCGTGGAGGAACGCGGCCGCGAAGGCGTCGCCGGCCCCGTTGGAGTCCACGACCGGCGCCGGGGGCTCGGCCGCGGGGACACGGGTCAGCTCGCCGTCGGCGAGCAGGAGGGCTCCCTCGGCCCCCGCGGTGGCGACGACGATCCGGGCCCGGCCGCGCCCGGCGATCCGGCGCATCGTGGCCTCCGGGTCGGTCAGGGCGGCCGCGGAGAGGAAGACGACGTCCGCGGCGAACGCGAAGGGCTCGTGGTACGGGTTGGCGCCGTCCCAGTCGTGCAGGTCCGTCGAGACCGTCACGCCCGCCTGCCGCAGCAGGGGCAGGGCCTGCGCGCAGGGCTGGGTGATGACGACGTGCGCGTGCCGGCTGACGGCGGCGAGGGACCGTACGGTCTCCTCGGGCAGCCGGTCCGTCTCGGCCCAGCGGGTCGCGTCGTACAGGGAGAGCCGCCGGCCGTCGGGGCCGACCAGGTTGACCGCGCGCTTGGTGCCGCACGGCTGCGGTACGGCGGTGAGCGCGATGCCGTGGTCCCGGTGCAGCGCCCTGACGAGGTCGCCCTCATGGTCGTCGCCGATCAGGTCGAGGTGGTGGGTGCGCAGGCCGAGCGCGCTGGTGCCGAGGGCGAGGAAGTCGCCGCTCTGCCCCGCACGGGTGACGATGCCCGGCCGGATCATGTGGCTGTCGGCGAGCGGCACCGGCAGTTCGGGCACGTGCACGATCGTGTCCACGCCCGCGCCGCCCAGGACGAGGACGTCGATCTCGGCTGTCATGGCTGGTTCTCTCCTTGCCCGGGGCTTCCGGTGTTCCCCGGTGGTGCGGATACGTTGGACGCGGTACGCGGACGCGGCGGCCTGGCCCCGGAGGGCGTCTGGACCGCGATCCCCCGGCATGATGTTGCCTGCGGCCCCGATCCCAGGGCCGCGATGTCGTGCCTGGCGAGCCGAAAGAGAGACATGAGCACGAAGGTCATGAAGGTCGAAGGGCCTGCAGGAAGCGCGGTGTGACGCGATGCATATTGTCATCATGGGCTGCGGAAGGGTGGGTTCCGCACTGGCCCAGGCCCTGGAGGAGCAGGGGCACACGGTCGCCGTGATCGACCGGGACCCCACCGCCTTCCGCCGGCTGGGCTCCTCGTTCGGCGGCCGCCGGGTCACCGGGATCGGCTTCGACCAGGACACCCTGCGTGAGGCGGGCATCGAGGACGCGGGCGCCTTCGCCGCCGTCTCCAGCGGCGACAACTCCAACATCATCGCCGCGCGGGTGGCACGGGAGATGTTCGGCGTCGAGAACGTCGCCGCCCGCATCTACGACCCCCGCCGCGCCGAGGTCTACCAGCGTCTCGGCATCCCCACGGTGGCGACCGTGCGCTGGACGGCCGACCAGATGCTGCGCCGGCTGCTCCCCTCGGGCGCCGAGCCGCTGTGGCGCGACCCCACCGGCGGGGTCCAGCTCGCCGAGGTGCACGCCTCCACGGCCTGGGTGGGTCACCGGATCAGCAGGCTGCAGGACGCGACGGGCGTACGCGTGGCGTTCCTGACCCGGCTCGGCGAGGCGATGCTGCCCAGCTCGCAGACGGTGCTGCAGGAGGGGGACCTGGTGCACGTGATGATGCGCACCGACGAGATCGACCGGGTCGAGGCGGCGTTCGCCAAGGGTCCCGAAGAGGAGGGCGGTCACTGATGAGGGTCGCCATTGCCGGAGCCGGCGCGGTCGGCCGCTCGATCGCGGGCGAGCTGCTGGAGAACGGCCACGAGGTGCTGCTGATCGACAAGGCGCCGACCGCCATCTCGGTGGAGCGCGTGCCGCAGGCGGAGTGGCTGCTCGCCGACGCCTGCGAGATCACCTCCCTGGACGAGGCCGCGCTGCAGCGCTGCAACGTCGTCATCGCCGCGACCGGCGACGACAAGGTCAACCTGGTCGTCTCGCTGCTGGCCAAGACCGAGTACGGCGTTCCGCGCGTCGTCGCCCGGGTGAACAACCCGAAGAACGAGTGGCTGTTCAACGAGTCGTGGGGCGTGGACGTCGCCGTCTCCACGCCGCGCCTGATGTCGGCGCTGGTGGAGGAGGCGGTCAGCGTCGGCGACCTGGTCCGGCTGCTGCGCTTCAGCCACGGTGACGCCAACCTGGTCGAGCTGACCCTGCCCGAGGAGTCGGCGCTGGCCGGCACACAGGTCGGGGACGTCGAGTGGCCGCAGGACACCTCGCTGGTGACCATCATCCGCGGCACGCGCGTATTGACGCCGACGCGGGAGGACTCCCTGGAAGCCGGTGACGAACTCCTCTTCGTGGCGGCCCAGGCCCGCGAGGAGCAACTTGAGGACCTGCTCTCGGTCCGCAAGGAGTCATGAGGAAGGGGGCGCCCGGAAGACTCCGGGCGCCCCCCTTCAGCCCGTCCGGCGTTCGGGGACGAGACCCGTTCAAGGCCGGTGCGGGGGCCTGGGGGCGGCGGCCCCCGGAAGGCGCGGCGCGCCTACTCGGAGGCAGCGGCCTTGCGTTCCTCCTCCGCCTCCATCTCGGCGAACACGTCGATCGGCGGCGGCGCCTTCGCCAGGAACACCCAGGTCAGATAGACCGCGAGCAGGAACGGCGGGATCTTCAGCGCGACCAGCACCCAGCCCAGCTGCGTGGTGTCCGCCCACCAGTACAGCGGGAAGAGGATCGCGCTCTTGCCGAGCAGGATCAGCCCCCAGGCCCAGCTCGCCTTGGTGTAGGCCTTCTTCCGGCCGGGGTTGCGGGTGCGCCAGGAGAGGTTCTCCCGGAAGACCGGGCCCAGCATCAGGCCGATCAGCGGGACCCCCGCCATCGCCGTGACGATGTAGGCCAGGGCCAGGCCCAGCGTGTACAGCATGCCCGGCAGGTAGAAGTCTTTGGCGTTGCCCGTCATCATCGCGAAGACCACACCGAAGGCGACGCCGAAGACGCCGCTGAAGGCGTGCTTGACGGTGTCCTTCCTCGCCAGCCGGACGACGACCATCACCAGCGACACGGCGAGCGCCGCGATCGCCGACATGTGCAGGTCCTTGTTGAGCGTGTAGATGCTGACGAAGAGGAGCCCGGGCAGCACCGTCTCGACCATGCCCCGCACCCCGCCGAACGCCTCGAACAGGGCGGCCTCCGTCACCGCCCGGGCGTCGTCCGCGGATGTGTCTTCGGTTGTCGGCTTGTCGAGCGACGTCACCGGCTACTCCCGTCCGAGGGGTCTCAGTTCGTATTTCGGATTGAACAGCACCCGGCGGCCCCGGCTCATGGAGATCCGGCCCGATGCGATCAACCTGCGTCCCGGTTCTATGCCCACGATGGAACGCCGGCCGAGCCACACCACGTCCAGGGCGGCGGAACCGTCGAACAGCTCGGCCTCCAGGGCCGGGACTCCCGCGCGCGGCCGCAGCGTGACCGTGCGCAAGGTACCAGTAACCGTCACGATCTGCCGGTCCTGGCAGTCGCCTATCCGCGTACAGCCGGCGGTCTCGGCGTCCTCACGCAGCTCCTCGGACTCCAGGTCCTCCTGAGACGAGGAGAGCCGGTCGAGCATGCGCCGGAACCGGCCTGCCGGCTTCTCGGGACGAGGAACAGCACTCATATCTGAAGCGTACCGGGGTGCACCGACGGTTCCGTACCCGCTGCGGCCCCGGTCCGAACCGGCCACCGCCGAGCCCGGTCGCGACCATGCCCGTGGCCTCTACTTCTCGAAGCGGTAGCCCATGCCCGGCTCGGTGATGAGGTGCCGGGGACGTGACGGATCCGCCTCCAGCTTCCGCCGCAACTGCGCCATGTACACGCGCAGGTAGTTGGTCTCCGTCCCGTACGACGGCCCCCACACCTCGCGCAGCAGCTGCCTCTGCGCCACCAGCCGCCCGCCGGCCCGCACCAGCACCTCGAGCAGGTGCCATTCCGTGGGGGTCAGCCGTACGTCCTTGCCGCCCCGGTTGACCTTCTTGGCGGCCAGGTCGACGGTGAACCCGTCGGTCTCCACCACCGCGTCGCCCCCGTCGCCGGCGGGCTCCGCGCGGCGTACGGCGGCGCGCAGCCGGGCCAGCAGTTCGTCCATGCCGAAGGGCTTGGTGACGTAGTCGTCGGCGCCCGCGTCGAGCGCCTGGACCTTCTCGCCGGAGGCGTGCCGCGCGCTCAGCACCAGGATCGGTACCCGGCTCCAGCCGCGCAGTCCCCTGATCACCTCGACGCCGTCCATGTCGGGCAGGCCGAGGTCCAGGACGACGACGTCGGGATGGCGCGCGGCGGCCGAACGAAGCGCGCCGGCGCCGTCGTGGGCGGAATCCACCTCGTAGGAACGGGCCTTGAGGTTGAGCACGAGGGCGCGCACGATGGCCGGATCGTCGTCGACCACCAGCACACGGGTCATGAGGGCTGCCTTCCGGTTCTGCGGGCTCCCCGGGCCGGACCGAGCCCGTACGCCCGCCCGCGCGGTGCGTCACCGTGCGGCTGGAACGGTTCCACGATACGGTCCCGGGCCTGGTGGGAGCCGCCGGGCCGGCGTGCGGCGCCCCGCCCGCCGCGGCCGGTGAGGCCCACCGGGACGACCCGGGTCAGTGTTCGGCGATCTCGCCGTCGCTCAGCTCCAGCACGCGGTCGGCGAGGCCGAGGAGCGCGGCGTCGTGCGTGGCGACGAGCGCGGTCACGTGCTCGCTGCGGACGACCGCGCGCAGCAGCTCCATGACGGCCTGCCCGGTCTCGGCGTCGAGCTGGCCGGTCGGCTCGTCTGCGATGAGGAGGGAGGGGCTGTTGGCGAGGGCGCGGGCGATGGCGACCCGCTGCTGCTGGCCGCCGGACAGCTCGCCGGGCCGCTGGGCCGCGTGGTCGGCGAGCCCGACCAGGGACAGCAGCAGGTCGACGCGTTCCTCGCGCTCGCGCGGGTCCGCCCGGCGCAGCCGCAGCGGGACGCCGACGTTCTCCGCGGCGGTGAGGATGGGGATGAGGCCGAAGGACTGGAAGACGAACCCGACGTGGTCCCGGCGCAGGGCGAGCAGCCCGTTCTCGTCGAGCCCGGCGAGGTCGCTGCCGTCGACGTGGACCCGCCCCCGGTCGGGGGTGTCGAGGCCGCCGACGATGTTCAGCAGCGTGGTCTTGCCGGATCCCGAGCGTCCCTTGAGGGCGACCAGTTCGCCGCGCGGGACCTCGAAGGAGACGCCGCGCAGTGCGTGGACCGCGGCGGCTCCGGTGCCGTACGACTTGTGGACGTCCTCGACGCGCACCATGGCCTCGGTGACCACCTGACTCATGCGGCTGCCCTCCCCCGTGGACCGGACGCCAGTATCCCCGCCCGGACCCCGGTCGATCAACGGTCCGTCCCGGCCGGGTTGTCCTGAAGTCCGCGCACGGGACGGGGCCGCGTCCCCGGGGGACGCGGCCCCGGGGACCGGCTGTCGTCGCCGGGCTAGCGCACCTCGGTGATCTCCGGTCCGCGCTGGAGCTGGCCCATACCGCCGGCGAAGCGGGAGCCCTCCTCCTGCTGCACGTTCTCCGGGACCATCTGGGCGTCGTTCGGCAGCTTCAGCACGATCGGGTCGCGCGGCGCCATCGGACCCTCCCCGCGCACGACGACCGTGTCGCGGAAGATCTGCTCGAGGAGCCCGGCGGCCTGCGGCTGCACCGCGCCCTGACCCGAGATCACCCCGCGCAGGAACCAGCGGGGGCCGTCCACCCCGACGAACCGCACGACCTGGAAGCCGCCGGTCCCGTCCGGCAGCTGCACCGGCACCTGGGCGCGCAGCTCCCAGCCCAGCGGACCCTCGGCCTCGTCGATGATGCCGCCCTGCTGGGTGATGCCCGTGGCGATCTCCTCGCGCACCTCGCTCCAGATGCCCTCGCGCTTGGGGGCGGCGAAGGCCTGCAGCTGGATGGCGCTGTCGCGCAGCACGACGGTGGCGGCGACGATCGCGTCGCCCGCGACCTCCACCCGCAGCTCCATGCCGTCGACTCCGGGCACGAACAGCCCGCCCAGATCGACCCGGCCCTCGCCCGGCTCACGGACCTCGGTGCTGTCCCAGGGCCCGTCGGGCCGCGGCGCCGGCTCGAGCCTCAGCCGCTCGGCCTCCTCGTCGCCCGCCTCAGCGTCGACACCGTCGACGACCTGCTCGGCCTCGCCGGCCGCACCGTCGGCGGCATCCTTCTTCTTGCGACGTCCGAACACGTCACTGTCCTTCCCGGTCGGATACGACCGAAGCGTATCGATTCCCACCCGCTGTACCGCCCACGGCGGCCTGAACGCTTGTGCCGCTCTTACCTTCGTCCACCGCGGCATGGCCGCCGGTGGACCCGAAGCCCCCCTCGGCCCGGACCGAGGGGGGCAGCTCCGCTACGGACACGAAGCGGACCCTCTCGACCTGCTGCACGACCAGTTGGGCAATCCGGTCGAAGCGCTCGAACCGCACGGTCCCGCGCGGGTCGAGATTCACCACGATCACCTTGATCTCCCCACGGTACCCGGCATCGACCGTCCCGGGGGCATTCACCAGGGCGACGCCACAGCGGGCGGCGAGACCGGATCGCGGGTGCACGAAGGCCGCGTACCCCTCAGGCAGCGCCACAGACACCCCGGTGGGCAGTACGGCGCGTTCGCCGGGCGCCAGTTCGCAGGCCTCGGTGGTCCGCAGATCGGCCCCCGCGTCGCCCGGGTGCTCGTAGGCCGGAAGCGGCACGTCGGGGTCGACACGCCTGATCAGGACCTCGAGTGCGCCGGGGCGGGGCGCGCTCACGGGTTCACCTCGAAGGCACGCGCGCGCCGCACCTGGTCGGGGTCGCTCATGGCCGCCTGGATCTCCTCCTCGCGGCCGTGGTCGATGAAGTGGTCGACCTTGACCTCGATGAACAGGGCGTCGGCGCGGACCGCGACGGGCCCTTCGGGGCCGCCGATGCGACCGGTGGCGGTGCAGTAGATCTTCCGTCCCGCCACCGCCGTCACCTCCGCCTCCAGATGCAGCGCGGTGCCGACCGGCACGGGCCGGACGAAGTCCGTCTCCAGCCTGCCGGTCACCGCGATGGTGCGCAGGAGCCAGTTGAGGGAGCCGAGTGCCTCGTCCAGGGCGGTGGCGAGCACGCCGCCGTGCGCGAGTCCCGGGGCGCCCTGGTGGGCGGCCTGCACGGTGAACTCGGCGGTGATCGAGACGTGTTCGCCGGCGCGCGCCTGGAGGTGCAGCCCGTGCGGCTGCTCCTCGCCACAGCCGAAACACTGGCCGTAGTGCGCGCCGAGGAGTTCGCCGGGTGCGGGGGCGTCCGGATGGCGCACGGGCCGCACGGCGTCGGCGGGAGGCTGAAGAGCTGCGGAAGTACCACTCACAGGCGCAGACCTTACCCGCGCGTGAGTCCGGGACGGACACCGTGCCAAGCTTGGATTCATGCAGCTCTCCGCCGCCCCGTACGAAGAACGCCTCACCGCCCCGCGCTCCTGGTGGCTGATCTCCCTCCTGGCGGGAATCTCCCTGGCGCTGATCCTGCTTCCGTTCGGCACGCTGCCGATGCTCGGCGGCCTGGCGGGCGGCACCGCCGCGGCGGCGGTCGTGGTCAGTTCGTACGGCTCGGTGCGCATCCGGGTCGTGGGCGGTCATCTGATCGCGGGCGAGGCGAGGATCCCGGTGTCGGCGCTGGGCGAGGCGGAGGTCCTGGACGCCGGGGAGGCGCGCGCATGGCGCTCCCACAAGGCCGATCCGCGCTGCTTCATGCTGCTGCGGGCGTACGTTCCCGGTGCTCTGCGCGTGGACGTCACCGACCCCGAGGACCCGACTCCCTACGTCTTCCTGTCGACGCGCGAGCCGGAGCGCCTGGCGCAGGCGCTCCGGGCGGCGAAGGACGCGGCGGACGCCGCGTAGGGCGTACGGGGAGCACGCGGGCGGCGCCGGACCACCGGGGCGGGCGGTACGGCCCGTCGGCCGGCTCTCACGGGGCCCGGTGCCCGCGGCCGGTCCCGGGGTGGCCGCCGAGCTCCTTGAGGGCGTCCTCGGGGAGGGCGTCCTCGGGGCGCTCCAGGGCGGGCAGGCCGGTCAGCGCGTCCCAGGGCACCTGGATCCTGCGCAGGTCGTCCCGGATGTGCGCGGCGAGCTTTCTGGTGTCCCGGCGGTTCATGACCGCTCCCACGGCGGCTCCCACCATGAACGGCATCAGGTTCGGCAGGTTGCGGACCGTGCGCTTCATGATCCGCTGGCGCAGTTCCCGCTTCATGCGGCTGTTCACGGCCGCGTTCAGGGTCGAGGGTCTGGTGGCCTCGACGCCGCGCTCCTCCGACCAGGAGTTCAGGTACACGGTGCTGCGCTGGGTGAGGCCGCCGGGCGGCCGTACGCCGTAGACCTCATGGAGTTCGGCGATCAGCTTGAGCTCGATCGCGGCGACGCCGGTGATCTCGGCGGCCAGTTCCGTCGGCATCGCGGGCGGTACGGGCATCATCGCGGCCGCGCCGACGCCGGCCCCGACCGTCGCGGTGGCCTTCGCGGCGCCCGCGACGAGCCGGTCCGCGAGTTCCTCGGGGCCGAGCCCCGGGAACTGCCGGCGCAGCGTCTCGAGATCGCGCACGGGCACCCGCGGGGCGATCTCGATGATCAGGTCCGCGAGGTGCGCCAGTCCCGCGCGGGCGCGGGCACCGCCCTTGCGGGCGCCTTCCCTGGCCTTCTCGCGGAACACGGCGGCCCGCCGGTGCGCCACGGGCGCGGTGACCTCCGGGGACGCCGGGAGGTCACCCCGGCCGGGCGTTGCTTCGAGCGAGGCCGCCCCGGTACCGGTTGAGCCTCGCTCTTGGTCACGCGTTTCGTGCAGCGGGCCCTCCTGGGGCCCTTGGTCCGCTCCCCTCGTGAAGAAGCGGCGCTTCCGCGGTGGGGTCGAGCCAGTCACGGCCGACCCCGCCTCAGTCGCAGTCGCGGCAGATCGGCTGGCCGTTCTTCTCGCGGGCCAGCTGGCTGCGGTGGTGCACCAGGAAGCAGCTCATGCAGGTGAACTCGTCCTGCTGCTTCGGCAGGACCCGGACGGCCAGCTCCTCGTTCGAGAGGTCCGCTCCGGGCAGTTCGAGGCCCTCGGCGGCCTCGAACTCGTCGACATCCACGGCCGAGGCCGACTTGTCGTTGCGCCGGGCCTTCAGCTCTTCCAAGCTGTCCGAGTCGACGTCGTCATCGGTCTTGCGTGGAGTGTCGTAGTCGGTTGCCATGTCGCTCTCCCCCTCTGGGTGTATGCGGTGTCTCCAGCGCACGTAACGCGTGAGAGGCCGGACTTGTGCCCGACCTGAGGCGGAGATTTTGCCTCACATCAAGGTCTGTTATTCAATCGACACCCAACCGGACTCCTCATGAGTGATCGGCATGGATGGCGATGGGGACCGTACACGGTCCGAACGCCGCACATCAAAGGCGCCTCACCGTGTACTTCCCGTGATCAGGGCCCCTGAAAACCGGGACTTTCCCGACCTTTCGACCGCAGGCATGATCACGGAGAGTGGATGACGGGGAAATCGCGCTTGTGATCGATCACACACGGGAATACCGGAAAGGCGCCCCGAAAATTCCGCTCAAAGCGAACACCCCGTTGTGTCGAGGGCATGATCTCAGATCGGCAAGGTGACACGCATCACGAGCCCGCCTCCCTCCCGCGGCTGCGCGTAGATGTGCCCGCCGTGCGCCCTGGCGACCGACCGCACGATGGACAGACCGAGTCCCACGCCCTTGTCGCTGCCCGTGCGCTCGGTCCTCAGCCGGCGGAACGGCTCGAAGAGATTGTCGATCTCGTACGCCGGTACGACCGGGCCCGTGTTGGACACCACCAGGACCGCCTGGCCGTGCTGCACCTCCGTGGTGACCTCGACCCAGCCGTCCTCCGGCACGTTGTAGCGCACGGCGTTCTGCACCAGGTTCAGGGCGATCCGCTCCAGCAGCACACCGTTGCCCTGGACGACCGCGGGCGCGCGGGTGCCGCGGATCACCACGCCCTTGGCCTCCGCCTCGCCGTGCACCTGGTCGATGGCCTGGCCGGCGACCTCGGCGAGGTCCACGGGCCCCCGCTCGACGATCTGGTTGTCGCTGCGGGCGAGCAGCAGCAGGCCCTCCACGAGCTGCTCGCTGCGCTCGTTGGTGGCCAGCAGTGTCTTGCCGAGCTGCTGGAGCTCCACCGGCGCCTCGGGATCGGAGAGATGCACCTCCAGGAGCGTGCGGTTGATCGCCAGCGGGGTGCGCAGCTCGTGCGAGGCGTTGCCGACGAAGCGCTGCTGGGCCGTGAACGCCCGCTGGAGGCGCTCCAGCATGTCGTCGAACGTGTCGGCCAGCTCCTTCAGCTCGTCGTCCGGGCCGTCCAGCTCGATCCGGCGCGACAGGTCCGAGCCCGCCACCGCGCGGGCGGTGCGGGTGATCCGGCCCAGCGGCGACAGGACGCGGCCCGCCATGGCGTAGCCGAAGGCGAAGGCGATGATCGCGAGACCGAGCAGGGCCAGCAGCGAGCGGCTGAGCAGATCGTCCAGCGCGTGCTGGCGCTGCTCGTTGACGCACTGGTTCAGCGCCCGGTTGAGGTCGTCGGCGGGCAGCTCGGCGATGCGCAGGTTGCACTGGTCGCTGGAGACCTGCCCCGACTCGATCCGGAAGGGCAGGTCGCTGCCCACGTTGAGGGCGTTGGCGGCGAGCAGATAGATGATCGACAGCAGCATTATCCCGGCGATCAGGAACATGCCGCCGTAGAGCAGGGTCAGCCTTATCCGGATGGTGGGGCGCAGCCAGGGGAAGGGCGGCACCGGCCTGTGGGGGTCCCAGGTGGGCTTCGGCGGGGCCTGCGGCGACGCCGGCGTGGGGGTGGCGGCCACGGGGATCAGATCCGGTAGCCGGAGCCGGGCACGGTCACGATGACCGGCGGCTCGCCCAGCTTGCGGCGCAGGGTCATCACGGTCACCCGCACCACGTTGGTGAACGGGTCCGTGTTCTCGTCCCACGCCTTCTCCAGCAGCTGCTCCGCGGAGACCACCGCGCCCTCGCTGCGCATGAGCACCTCCAGCACGGCGAACTCCTTCGGCGCGAGCTGGACCTCCTTGCCGTCGCGGAAGACCTCACGGCGGTTGGGGTCGAGCTTGATCCCGGCGCGCTCCAGGACGGGCGGCAGGGGCACGCTCGTGCGCCGCCCGAGCGCACGCACGCGCGCGATGAGCTCGCTGAACGCGAACGGTTTGGGCAGGTAGTCGTCGGCGCCGATCTCCAGGCCCTCGACCCGGTCGCTGACGTCGCCGGAGGCGGTGAGCATCAGCACGCGCGTGGGCATGCCGAGCTCGACGATCCTGCGGCAGACGTCGTCGCCGTGCACCAGCGGGAGGTCGCGGTCGAGGACGACCACGTCGTAGTCGTTGACGCCGATGCGCTCCAGGGCGGCCGCACCGTCGTACACGACGTCGACGGCCATGGCCTCCCGGCGCAGTCCGGTGGCCACCGCATCGGCGAGCAGCTGCTCGTCCTCGACGACGAGTACGCGCACGTCGCTTGTCCTTCCTCAGGTCCCACCCGCGCGGCGCCTCAGGGCGCACGCGGGCAGGGGTGCGGGTGGGTGTGTTGCCTCCATCCTGCCCTTTTCGGCCGTAAGTCGGCTGTAAGGCGGAGGGCGGACGGCGACGCGGGGCGGGCGCCCGGGAACCCGCGGGCGAACGGGGCGGGAATACGAGATTTTCTCGGGCGGTTAGGTTTCCGCGGAAGACAGCTTGGGGAGGACGGGTTTTACATCCCGCGATCACGCTCCGCATGTACCGCACCACGATGCGGTGCGACGCAGTCCGCTTCCGCAGAGCGGGCGTGGGTGTCCGGCACCGTCGCCGCCCGGCCGGGTGGCGCCGGGCATCCGCCTCGGACGTGATCATCCCTTCCGAACGGCACACCCCCGTGCCACCGACCCACCGACCCAGGACGAGGGGGCGCAGCATGGACGCATTCACCGCAGGACTTCTGCAGCGCATAAGGGCGACCGAGTCCGATCTGACGCGGGCGCGCGACGAGGGCGACGAGTTCCTCGTCGACGTGGAACAGGGCGAACTCGACGACCTGCGCCGCCTCGCCGCCGAACACGGCGTGGAGGTCGGTCTCCACAGCGTCTGACCGACTCGCACCCGAACGGGCCCCGGCGAAACCAGCGCCGGGGCCCGTTCGTCTGTGTCGCCGTGCCGCGATGCCGGCGTCAGGGCGTCCCGTCGTGCCAGGCCCCCAGGTCCTCCAGAAGCCGCTGCAGGGGCCCGAAGACGCCCGGGGAGGCGGCGACGGTCAGCTCACGGGAGGGACCGTCCCCGGGGCGGCCACCGGTGAGCGCGCCCGCCTCCCGGGCGATCAGGTCCCCGGCGGCGAGGTCCCACGGGTGCAGCCCGCGTTCGTAGTAGCCGTCGAGACGTCCCGCGGCGACGTCGCACAGGTCGAGGGCGGCCGAGCCGCCGCGCCGTATGTCGCGCAACAGGGGGATCAGCCGCCGGACCACGTCGGCCTGGTGGGCGCGTACCTCGGTGACGTAGTTGAAGCCGGTCGAGACGAGGGCCTGGTCCAGGGGCGGTGAGGGCCGGCAGCTCAGCTCCCGCTCGCCCTCCCAGGCGCCGGTGGCCCGGGCCCCGCCGCCGCGGACCGCGTGGTACGCCTCGCCGCGCATGGGGGCCACCACGGCCCCGACGACGGTCTCGCCGTCCTGCTCGGCGGCGATGGATACGGCCCAGGTGGGCAGGCCGTACAGGTAGTTCACCGTGCCGTCGAGCGGGTCGATCACCCAGCGGATGCCGCTGCTGCCCTCGGTGGCCGCCCCCTCCTCGCCGAGGAAGCCGTCGTCCGGGCGGCGCTCGGCGATCATCGTGGTGATCAGCTTCTCCGCCGCGATGTCCATCTCGGTGACGACGTCGATCGGGCTCGACTTGGTCGCGGCGACGGCGAGGTCGGCCGGGCGGCCGTCCCGGAGCAGTTCGCCCGCGCGGAGGGCGGCCTCCCGGGCCAGGTCCAGCAGTTCCGCGAGCAGGGGGTCGGTCACGGGGCTCCTCATGCGTAGGGGCTGTCGACGCCCGCTGCGGCGGGACGCGGGGCACGGGGCGGGCAGCAGCCCACCGGGCACACGTTGTGACTCGCGCCGAGGGCGCCCAGGGCGCACGGTGTGACGTCCTGCCCGCGCTCGGTCGCGGCGCGCTCCACGATCAGCTCGCGGACGGCTGCGGCGAACCGGGGGTCGTCGCCGACGGTCGCCGAACGGCGCACAGGCAGCCCCAGCTCCTGCGCCCGGGCCGTGGCCTCCGTGTCGAGGTCGTAGAGGACCTCCATGTGGTCGGAGACGAAGCCGATGGGGGCCATCACCACGGCCGGGACCCCGGCGGCGTGCCGCTCCTCGAGGTGGTCGCAGATGTCGGGCTCCAGCCACGGGATGTGCGGGGCGCCCGAGCGCGACTGGTAGACGAGCTGCCAGGGGTGGTCGACGCCGGTGCGCTCCCGGACGGCGTCGGCGATCAGCCGCGCCACGTCCAGGTGCTGCGCGACGTACGCCCCGCCGTCACCGTGTCCCTCCACGGGGCCGGAGGTGTCCGCGGAGGCGTTCGGGATGGAGTGGGTGCAGAAGGCGATGTGCGCGCCGTCCCGGACGTCCTCGGGGAGGTCGGCGAGGGAGCGGACGACCCCGTCGATCATGGGCTCCAGGAAGCCGGGGTGGTTGAAGTAGTGGCGCAGCTTGTCGATCCTCGGCAGCTCCAGGCCCTCCGCCTCCAGGGCCGCGAGGGCGTCGGCGAGGTTCTCGCGGTACTGGCGGCAGCCGGAGTACGAGGCGTAGGCGCTGGTGGCCAGGACCAGGATGCGACGGCGGCCGTCGCGGACCATCTCGCGCAGGGTGTCGGTGAGGTAGGGCGCCCAGTTGCGGTTGCCCCAGTAGACCGGCAGGTCCAGGCCGTGCCCGGCGAAGTCCTCGCGCAGCGTGCGCAGCAGGGCACGGTTCTGGTCGTTGATGGGGCTGACCCCGCCGAACTGGAAGTAGTGCTGTCCGACCTCCTTGAGGCGTTCCTTGGGGATGCCGCGCCCGCGGGTCACGTTCTCCAGGAACGGGACCACGTCGTCCGGGCCTTCCGGGCCGCCGAAGGAGAGCAGGAGCAGAGCGTCATAGGGACTGGCGTCGAGCACGTCTGGCATGTCTCGATCCTGCCACTCGGCACCGGCGACCGGGACACGGTGGGGGTGTCACCGGCCGCTGACTCCGCGGTCCCTGGTGCATTCGGGTGACCGCGCGCGTAATCTGTATCGACTGCGGTCGCACCTTACTGAGACCTGTGGAGACCCCGTGCCCAGCCCTTATCGCGCCCTGTTCGCCGCGCCCGGCAGCAAGGCGTTCTCCGCCGCGGGGTTCCTCGGCCGGATGCCTTTGTCGATGATGGGCATCGGCGTGGTCACGATGGTCTCCCAGCTGACCGGGCGGTACGGACTGGCCGGCGCCCTGTCGGCCACGATCGCGCTCTCGGCGGCGGTGGCGGGTCCCCAGGTCTCACGGCTGGTGGACCAGTACGGGCAGCGGCGGGTGCTGCGCCCGGCGACCCTGCTCTCGCTCGGCGCGGCGGCGCTGCTGCTGTTCGCGGCGCACTACGCGTGGCCGGAGTGGGTGCTCTTCGTCGCGTGTGTCGGCATCGGCTGCGTGCCGAGCGTCGGCGCGATGATCCGCGCCCGGTGGGCGGCGCTGTACCGGGGCACCCCGCAGCTGCACACCGCGTACTCCTTCGAGTCCGTGATGGACGAGATCTGCTTCATCTTCGGGCCGATCGTCTCCATCGGGCTGTCGACGGCCTGGTTCCCGGAGGCCGGTCCCCTGCTCGCGGCCTGCTTCCTGGCGGCCGGTGTCTTCTGGCTGACCGCTCAGCACGCCACGGAGCCCGAGCCGCATCCGCGCGAGCACAAGGGCGGCGGAACCGCGCTGCGCTCCGCCGGCCTGCAGGTCCTGGTCGCGACGTTCGTGGCGACGGGGGCGATCTTCGGCGCGGTGGACGTGGTCACCGTGGCGTTCGCCGAGGAGGAGGGGCACAAGGCCGCGGCGAGTGTGGTGCTCGCCGTCTACGCGCTGGGCTCGTGCGTGGCGGGTGCCGTGTTCGGGCTGCTGCACTTCGCGGGGGCGCCGGAGCGCCGCTGGCTGCTGGGCGTGTGCGCCATGGCCGTGAGTATGATCCCACTCCTACTGGTCGGGAACCTGCCGTTTCTGGCCGTGGCGCTGTTCGTTGCGGGACTGTCCATCGCTCCGACGATGATCACGACGATGTCCCTCATCGAAGAGCACGTACCACGCGCGCAGCTCACCGAGGGCATGACCTGGGTGAGCACCGGGCTCGCGGTCGGGGTCGCGGTCGGCTCCTCCGCGGCCGGCTGGGTGATCGACGCGGCCGGGGCGCGTGCCGGGTACGGGGTTCCGGCGGTGTCCGGGGCCGTCGCGGTCGCGGTCGGTTTCCTCGGTTACCGCCGGCTCAAGCGGCCGGCTCCGGGTCGGGGAGGCTCCGTTGGGCAGCACAGCGAGCGCGAGGAACGGCACATGGCGTAACTGGGGCGGGACCGTCTCCGTCCGCCCCGCGCGGGAGGTCGCGCCCGCCTCCGTCGACGAGCTGGCCGCCGCCGTGCGCCGGGCCGCCGAGGACGGGCTGCCGGTGAAGGCGGTCGGCACCGGGCACTCCTTCACCTCCGTGGCCGCCACCGACGGCCTGTTGATCCGCCCTCACCTGCTGACGGGCATACGGGACGTCGACCGCGCGGCCGGTACGGTCACGGTCGAGGCCGGCACCCCGCTCGAGCGACTCAACGTGGCCCTCGCGCGGGAGGGGCTGTCGCTGACCAACATGGGCGACATCATGGAGCAGACGGTCGCCGGGGCCACGAGTACCGGCACCCACGGGACGGGCCGCGACTCCGCCTCACTCGCCACGCAGATCCGGGGTCTTGAGCTGGTCCTCGCGGACGGTTCGGTGCTCACCTGCTCCGAGAAGGAGAACCCGGACGTCTTCGCGGCCGCCCGTATCGGCCTCGGCGCCCTCGGCGTCATCACCGCGGTCACGTTCGCGGTGGAACCGGTCTTCCTGCTCACGGCCCGCGAGGAACCGATGCCCTTCGACCGGGTCTGTGCCGAGTTCGACCAACTTCACGCCGAGAATGAACACTTCGAGTTCTACTGGTTCCCGCACACCGGCAACACCAACACCAAGCGCAACAACCGCAGCGCGGGCCCGGAGCGGCCGGTGCCGCGGCTCAAGGGCTGGTTCGAGGACGAGTTCCTCTCCAACGGGGTCTTCCAGGTGGCCAACTGGGTCGGCCGCGCGGCGCCCGCGAGCGTCCCGGCCCTCGCGCGGGTCTCCAGCAGGGCACTCTCCGCGCGGACCTACACCGACATCCCGTACAAGGTCTTCACCTCGCCGCGCCGCGTGCGCTTCGTGGAGATGGAGTACGCCGTCCCGCGCGAGGCGCTCGTGGAGACGCTGCGGGAACTGAAGACCATGGTCGACCGCTCACCGCTGCGGGTCAGCTTCCCCGTCGAGGTGCGCACCGCGCCGGCTGACGACATCACCCTGTCGACGGCGTCCGGGCGGGACAGCGCGTACATCGCCGTCCACATGTTCAAGGGCACCCCCTATCAGCGGTACTTCACCGCGGCCGAGCGCATCTTCACGGCCCACGAGGGGCGTCCCCACTGGGGGAAGATCCACACGCGGGACGCCGAGTACCTCTCCCGGGTGTATCCGCGCTTCGAGGAGTTCACGGCACTGCGGGACCGGCTCGATCCGGAACGGCGCTTCCGGAACGCGTACTTGCGGAGGGTCCTGGGGGGATAGAGGATGCCTTGGGCGGCGCGCCAATCCACGCACGTGGCCCAAATGGAGTACTGTTGCGAGCCCTGGGACCGGTCTCCCGTCAGGGTGCCCGGGACCTTTGAGGACCGCCGGGAGGGGGCTAGTTGCACAGGGTGACGCAGTTGGTCACTTAGCGTTGCGAATAGGTAACCGTGCCATAACGGCGTTCCAGGGCCCGCGCCCGACACGCCGGGCAACTCGGCAAGGTTGTGGCAGGCTGCACCCGGGCAGGCCACACTCGACTAGCGGAAGCAGCGACGCACGTGACGTCGGCAGGCACCACCCGGGAGGTCCCCATGCCCGAACTGCGTGTCGTGGCCGTCTCGAATGACGGCACACGGCTGGTGCTGAAGGCTGCGGACAGCACGGAGTACACGCTTCCGATCGACGAACGGCTCCGCGCCGCCGTGCGCGGCGACCGTCCCCGCCTCGGCCAGATCGAGATCGAGGTGGAGAGCCATCTCCGCCCCCGCGACATCCAGGCGCGTATACGAGCCGGCGCGACCGCGGAAGAGGTCGCCCAGATGGCCGGCATCCCCGTGGACCGCGTGCGCCGCTTCGAGGGCCCGGTCCTCGCCGAGCGCGCCTTCATGGCCGAGCGCGCCCGCAAGACCCCGGTCCGCCGGCCCGGCGAGAACTCCGGTCCCCCGCTCGGCGAGGCCGTTCAGGAGCGGCTGCTGCTGCGCGGCGCGGACAAGGACAGCGTCCAGTGGGACTCGTGGCGCCGTGACGACGGCACCTGGGAAGTGCTGCTGGTCTACCGGGTCGCGGGTGAGCCGCACTCGGCGAGCTGGACGTACGACCCGCCCCGGCGGCTCGTCCAGGCCGTCGACGACGAGGCGCGCTCGCTGATCGGCGAGTCCGACGACCTGGCCGCGCCCGAGCCCAGCTTCCCGTTCGTCCCGCGCATCGCGCGGCTGCCGCGCGACCGTCCGCTGGACCGTCCCGGCGACCGCGAGCGGCCGGGCCTGCCCACGCAGGCGTCCGAGCCCGCCGAGGAGTCCACGGCGGCCACGGCCTCGGCCGAACGGGACTCGCTGACCAGCCTGCTGGAGGCGGTGCCGAGCTTCCGGGGCGACCTGGTGGTGCCGGAGCGCGCGCCCGAGAACACTCCGGAGGATCCCGATCCCGAGCCCGAGGCGGAGGAGCCGCCGGCCCCCGCGGCCTCGGCCGGTTCCGCGTACGCGGACGTCCTCATGCCGCGGTCCGTCGGCAGTCACCGGGACCGTCTCGTCGGCTCGACCGACCGTCAGGCCGAGGCGGACGGTGTCCGTCCGGGCCGCCGCGCGGCGGTGCCGAGCTGGGACGAGATCGTGTTCGGGACCCGGCGGAAGAAACAGGAGTAAGCCGTCCGAGCGGTCCGCTGACGCGGCCGGTGGACGGTGATGCGACGCCCGGGGGCGCCCGCCACACGGCGGACGCCCCCTCGCGGGTTCCCGCTCCCGGCCTACTGCGGGTGCGGGCCCACCGCGACCGGCCGCTCCGGGTCAGACGACCACTCCGACCAGGACCCGACGTACAGCGCCGCGGGGATGCCCGCGACGGCCAGTGCCAGCACCTCGTGCGCGCCGGAGACACCCGAGCCGCAGTAGACGCCGACCGGCGCCCTCTCCGACACGCCGAGGCCCTTGAAGCGGGCGCTCAGTTCCCCGGCCGGCAGGAAACGTCCGTCGGGGCCGACGTTCTCCGTGGTCGGCGCCGAGACCGCGCCCGGGATGTGCCCGCCGACCGGGTCGATCGGTTCCACCTCGCCGCGGTACCGCTCCCCCGCCCGGGCGTCCAGCAGCACCCCCGCACGCGCGAGCGCCGCCGCGCCGTCGGCGTCGAGCAGCCCGGCCTCGCCGGCCGTCGGCACGAAGTCTCCCGCCTCCGGCCGCGGCACCGCGGTCTCCAACGGCCCTTCCCACGAAGGCAACCCGCCGTCGAGGACCCGCACGTCAGGGTGACCCGTCCAGCGCAGCAGCCACCACGCGCGGGCGGCCCCCCAGCCCATTCCTCCGTCGTACACGACGACCGGCGTCGCCGCGGACACGCCCGCCCGCCGCATCGCGGCGCCGAACACCGCGAGGTCGGGCAGCGGATGGCGGCCCCGCGTGCCCGGTGCGGAGGCCAGTTCCTCGTCCAGGTCGACGAAGACGGCACCGGGAAGGTGGCCGGCCAGGTACGCGGCCCGGCCGTCGAACGGCGGCTCACCGGCGGCCCGGGACGTGCTGAGCTGCCAGCGGACGTCGAGCAGCACCGGCGGATTCGCGCCCGCCAGCTCGGTCGCGAGTTCGGATGCGGAGATGATGGCGTTCATGGTCACCATCCTCGCGCACGAGGTGGCCGAGTCGGCCGGCTGCGGCTACTCTGCTCGGCCGGGCAGGACCGGTCACGAGGCGTACGGGACCGGGCACATACGGTGCCGGCAGCGGCGCGGGAACGATCCGCCGAGCGGACGGTACACGCCCCCGCGAGACGACCACGGCCCGCGAGCAAGCGGCCGGGAAGAGAGTGACGATGACCGACGCAGGGGGGAGCACCCGTCCGAACGGCGAGGCGCCCGAACGGCACACACCCGGCACACCCTGCTGGGTGAGTCTGATGGTGCACCGCCTTGACCCGATCCAGGAGTTCTACGGGGCGCTGTTCGGCTGGGAGTTCCGTCCCGGCCCCGGGCAACTGGGCCCCTACGTGAGCGCCTTACGGGAGGGGTATCCGGTGGCCGGCATCGGTGTGCTCCCCCCGGACCGCCACCTCCCCATCGCCTGGACCCCCTACTTCGCCTCCGACGACGTGAACGCGACGGCCGCCGCGGTGCGTTCGTGCGGCGGCACGGTCGGGGTGGGCCCGCTCGACGCCGGCGGCGCCGGACGTCTGGCGATCGGCTCCGACCCGGGCGGCGCCGTCTTCGGCATCTGGCAGCCGGCCGCACACACCGGCCGCGCCGTCACCGGCGCACCCGGCACACCCGCCTGGTACGAGCTGACCACCTACGAGTCGACCCACGTGGCCAAGTTCTACGAGACCGTGTTCGGTCACGACGAGGAGCGCACGGTCTCCGCCGACCACGACCACGTCACCCTCCACCTGGCCGGCCGCCCCGTCGCCGCCGTCCACGGCCTGGGCCACGCCCTCCCCCGGGACCGGGGCCCGCACTGGACGACGTTCTTCGCCGTCGTCGCCGCCGACGAGGCGGTGAGCCGGGTCGAACGCCTGGGCGGCCGGCTGCTCGAACCGCCGCACGACGGCGACCAGGGCCGCGTCGCCGTGGTGGCGGACCCGGAGGGCGCGCGGTTCGCGGTGGTGGAGGTCGCGGGGTGAGGCGGGGCGCCCGGGTCGGGGCGCTTCACCGGGGGTGCGTACAGTACCCCCGGTCGTCGAGGGGAGAAGAGGTTGGACGCGGTCGAGTTCCCTCTGAGCGCCCGGGTGCGGGCGGCCAGGCGACGGCTCGTGGCGACGAGCGTGGCGGGCGCCGTGGTCGCGGGAGGCGCTGTGGCGTCCGTGGCCGCCGACGCCGCCGACTGGGTGCCGGTGCCGCGGGCGGTGCAGGCGGGTCTGGTGCTGGTGACGCTGTTCGTGCTGCCCGTCGCATGGGTGGGAGTGCACGCCGTGTGGGCGCTGCGCGGGCGGGCCGAGCTGTTCGCGGTCGCCGGCGAGCACCCACGGCGGCGTCCGACCGACAGGCAGTTGGCGGACCACCTGCGCGACGAGCATCCGCTCACGCCCCTGTGGTGGATGGTTTCCGTGCTCGGCGGTCTCGGCACGCTCTGCCTCGGGTTCGCTCTCCCGTTCGCCGTGGCGGACGGCGCCGTACTCGCCGGTGTGCTCCTCGGGGCCGGGCTCGCGGTGTCCCTGGTCGCCCTGGCCGTGTCCGTGCCCGGGATCCGCCGCTCCGGGCGCCGGGGCGCGGAGGACCGCAGGCGGCGTACCGAGCTGTGGATCCTGCCCACCGCCGTCGAGCACCGGCTCTCGGTCCCTCTCCTCGGTACCGGCGACGGAGGGCACCTCGGTGCCTGAGACACATGGCCCCGGGCCGGAATAGCCGTGGGTAGGAACGGTGTTGCGCCGTCATGACGATGAACGTGCCGCGGCCCGAGGTGCTGCGCTACACCGCCTTCTCCAGCTCCCCCGACGGCGGGAACCCCGCCGGCGTCGTGCTGGACGCCACCGGGCTCGACGACGACGGGATGCTGGCCGTCGCCGCCGAGCTCGGGTACTCGGAGTCCGCGTTCCTGACCGCGCCCCCGGAGGGACTCGGCGGCCGGGAGGGGCGGGCGTACCGCATCCGGTACTTCAGTCCCAGGGCCGAGGTGCCGTTCTGCGGGCACGCCACCGTCGCGACCGCCGTCGCGCTGGCCGAGCGGATCGGCCCCGGGGAACTGGTGTTCGCGACACGGGCCGGCACCGTGCCGGTGGAGGTGACCGAGGAGGGCGGGACGGTCCGGGCCACGCTCACCAGTGTCGAGCCCCGCATCGAGGAGATCGCCGAGGCCGACCTCGCGGAGGCGCTCGCCGCGCTCGGCTGGCCGGCCGCCGACCTCGATCCGGCCTTCCCCCCGCGGATCGCTTTCGCCGGCGCCCGCCACCTCGTGCTCGCGGCGGCGACGCGCGCCCGCCTCGCCGACCTGGCGTACGACTTCGCGCGTCTGGAAACGCTGATGCACCGACTGGACCTGACCACGGTCCAGTTGGTGTGGCGGGAGTCGGCCACCGTCTTCCACGTCCGTGACCCCTTCCCCGTCGGCGGCGTGGTCGAGGACCCGGCGACCGGCGCGGCGGCCGCCGCGTTCGGTGCGTACGTCCGTGAAGTCGGCCTGGTCCCCGAGGACGCCGTCCTCACCCTGCACCAGGGCGAGGACCTGGGCCGCCCCGGCGAACTCACGGTGACACTGCGCGCGGGCGACCCGCGCGTCCGGGTCGGCGGCGCGGGCGCCCGCATCGGCTGACCGCGCCCGTCAGGAGGACGACACCGGCAGGACGTCCGGGGACAGTGCCGCCGCTCGGGCCGTCGCGGCCGTCATGCGGCGGCGGTGGTGGCGGCGGCACAGGACCTCGTAGCCGATCTCGTCCGCGGAGCCCGTGACGTCGCCGACGACCACCTGGGCGCCCTCGACGACCATGACCCCGCCGACCGTGCGGGCGTTGTGCGTGGCGCGGGCACCGCACCAGCACAGCGCCTCGACCTGGAGCACCTCGACGCGGTCGGCGAGTTCGACCAGGCGCTGGGAGCCGGGGAAGAGCTTGGAGCGGAAGTCGGTGGTGATCCCGAAGGCGTAGACGTCGAGTTCCAGGTCGTCCACCACGCGCGCGAGCTGGTCGATCTGCTCCGGTGCGAGGAACTGCGCCTCGTCCGCGATCACGTAGTCGGCCCGGCGTCCCTGCGACAGGTGGTCGACGAGGTACGCGTACAGGTCCGCGCCGTCACCGACCTCCACCGCGTCCGTGACGAGACCGAGGCGGGAGGACAGCTTGCCCTCGCCGGCCCGGTCGTTGCGGGTGAAGATCATGCCGACCAGGCCGCGCGCCGAGCGGTTGTGCTCGATCTGGAGAGCCAGTGTCGACTTCCCGCAGTCCATCGTTCCGGAGAAGAACACCAGCTCGGGCATGGGAGGTCAAGCACCTTTCGGCAAGGGTGTGCGTGCGGGGACTCAGGAGCGTACTTCGAGCAGGGGGACGAGCTGCTCGGCAGGGGTCATCGACCCGTGGTTGCCGACCATCGCCGACTCCCTGGGCTCCCGCTCCGAGGCGATCAGCAGGACGTCGTCCCGCGCGGCGGCGACCACGTCGCCGATGCGGTGGTACACGCGGTCGTCGATCGCGGGGCCGAACCAGCCGGCGTTGATCGCCTCGTCGCGCGAGGCCACCCAGAACTGCTCGCCGAGCACCTCGCGCCAGCAGGTCAGTACGTCGTTCGCCGCGCCGGGGACCGCGTACACGTGCCGGGCGCGGCCCTCCCCGCCGAGGAGAGCGACGCCCGCCTTCAGCTCCCAGTCCTCGTCGACGTCGATGCGGTGCTGCTCGTCGAAGGGGACGTCGATCATCCCGTGGTCGGCGGTGACGTACAGGGCACTGCGCGGCGGCAGCTGCTCGGCGAGGCGCTGCACGAGCCGGTCGACGTGGGCGAGCTGACCGCGCCAGGTGTCGGAGTCGACGCCGAAGCGGTGGCCCGCGCCGTCGACCTCGGCGTAGTACGTGTAGACGAGGGCGCGGTCGGCGCCGGCCAGCTGTGCGGCGGCGAGGTCCATGCGGTCCTCGCCGGAGAGCCTGCCGTGGAAGGCGCCGCCGCTGAGCGCGACCTTGGTCAGCGGGGTGTTCGCGAAGGTCGGTGAGGACACCTGGGCGGCGTGCACGCCCGCGCGGTGGGCGAGCTCGAAGACGGTGGGGTACGGCTGCCACGCGGCGGGCGGGGTCCAGGGCTGCCAGCGAAGCTGGTTCATCAGCTCGCCGGTGTCCGGGTCGCGCACGGTGTAGCCGGGCAGGCCGTGGGCGCCGGGCGGCAGGCCGGTGCCGACGGAGGCGAGGGAGGTCGCGGTGGTCGCCGGGTAGCCCGCGGTGATCGGGCGGCCGGTGCCGCCGCGCGAGCTGCCGAGCAGCGACGTCATGAAGGGGGCGTCCTCCGGGTGCGCGCGCAGTTGCTCCCAGCCGAGGCCGTCGATCAGGAATACGCAGTTCCGGTCGGCGGGGGTCAGCTCGCCGATGCCGGCGGTCATGCCGGGAACGCCCAGGCCTGCGGCGAGCGTGGGCAGCAGGTCGGCGAGCGACCCGGTGCCGTACTCGGGCACGGGGGCGGAGTCGAGGGAGAGCGGTTCCGGATGGTCCCAGACCGCGGAATCGAGGGGGGCGGGCGCGGAGCGCCCTCGGTCATGGGAGGCGGGGGGAGACGGGTGGGCCATCAGCGGGTGGGGTCCGCGGTCGCCTCGGACAGGGCCTGCGCGAAGGTGAGCGCCTGGCGCACCGTCTCCGGCCCGTCACCGGCCTCGCTGACGCGCAGGCTCAGGTCGTCGGCCGTCGAGCTGCCCGTGTAGCCGTGGTCGGCCTCGCAGTTGGGGTCGCCGCAGGCGGCCGGCTCCAGGTCGATGCGGGAGACGGCGCCCCAGCCGATGGTGAGCACGATCTCGCGCGGCAGCGTGCCGGGGGTGTACGACTCCGGGTTGGCGACCACGCGGCTGACCACGATCGACGAGATCCGGCTCAGCTTGACCGACTCCGTGGAGGTGGTGGCGTAGGGCGTCGGGGAGGTGGTGTCCGCGGCCTGCTCGTCGGTGTGGCTGACGATGAAGCGGTTGCCGGTGAGCACGAGCACGGTGACGTGCCGCCGCACCTCGTTCTGGTCGAACGTCGTCTCCTGGTGGACCAGGTACGACCGGATGGGCTCGCCGCCCACGGCGGCCTCCACCGCCTCGGCCACGAGGGCCGGGTAGTAGCCGCTGCGCTCGATCGCCGCCCGCAGCCCCTGGGTCGTCGTACTGGTCTTGGCCATGACGCCCATCCTACGGGGGACCACTGACTGCGAGGCACCGCTCACCGCGGTCCGCTCTCCCCGGCGGGCTCAGTACGCCGGGAGGGTGCGCGGACCGAGGTCGTCACGGGCGGGCGGCGGGGCCAGGCGTACCGAGGCGCCGAGGACGCTCACGCCGTGAGGGGCGACGACGACCGGCTCCAGGGTGACCGCGACGACCTCCGGATGATCGTGGACCAGCCGCGAGACCCTCAGCATCAGCTCCTCCAGCGCGGGGGTGTCGACCGGTGCCGAACCCCGCCAGCCGAACAGGAGCGGGGCCGTCCGGATCGATCGCACCAGAGAGGTCGCGTCCCGGTCGGTGACCGGGATCAGCCGGTGCGCCATGTCCCCGAGCAGTTGTGAGGGAGGCCCGGCGAGACCGAAGGACAGCACCGCTCCGGCGGCGGGGTCGATGACCGCGCGGACGAGGGTGTCGACGCCGCGCGGTGCCATGCGCTGCACCACGGGGCGCAGCTCGGCCGGGGCACCGAACAGCTCCGTCAACTCGGCGTACGCCCGGCGGAGCTGGTCCTCGTCGGCCAGGTCCAGACGGACGCCGCCCAGGTCGGCGCGGTGCCTGAGGTGCGGGGCGGTCGCCTTGAGGGCCACGGGGTAGCCGAGGCTGCGCGCCGCCCCGGCCGCGGCGTCGGGGGTGGGTGCGGGCAGGGCGCGGTGCACCTGGATGCCGTACGTGCCCAGCAGGTCACAGGTCTCCTCACCGGCGAGGGTGAGGCCCTGTCCGCGTGTGAGCAGTCCGTCGATGAGCGCGGCGGCGCCCCTGACGTCGATGTCGTCGTACTCGGGCACCTTGCCGGGCTCGGCGGCCTCCCGCCGCCACTGGGCGTACGCGACGGCCTGGGCGAGGGCCCGGACGGCACGCTCGGAAGCGGGGTAGGCGGGGATGAGGTGGGCCCCCTCGGGAGGTACGACGGGAGCCGCGGGGCCGCCCGCGGCAGCCGACGACGGTGCGGCGCCGGACGGCCGGGATGCCGTGCCCCGCGGTGCGCCCGTTTCCCGCGGCGCGCTGTCCGGCCGTGCGTCCGGTGCACGCGCGGGCGCGTTGTCCAGCCGTACGTCCGGTTCCTGCACCGTCCCGTCCACCGCCGTCCGGGACTCCGCTCCCGCGTGTCCCCGCGGTGCGTCGCGCTCCCCCGCCGGGCCGTTGCCCGTCCGCGGCGCGGGGGCGCCCGCCGGCTGGGGTGCCGTACTGGTCGCCGCCGACAGGGCCTCCGCGAGGCCGCCGAGTTCGACGTGGACCACGAGGACCGGCTTGGCCGGAGCGGCGGCGGCGGCCGAGCGCAGCGCCTGGGCCAGGGCCGCGTCACCGACCGACCCCTCCCCCACCGCCGGTATCGCGGTCACGACGACCGCGTCGCTGGTGTCGTCGGCCAGCGCATGGGCGAGCGCGGCGTGGAAGTCCGCCGCCGACGCCGCCGTGGTGAGGTCCAGCGGGGGGTGCGGACGGAGCCCCTCGGCCAGGCAGGCCTCATAGGTGAGCAGGCCCAGGGACTCGGAGTTGCCGAGGATCGCCACGCGGGGCCCGGCCGGCAGGGGCTGGCGGGCGAGCAGCAGGCCCGCGTCGACCAGTTCGGTGATGGTGTCCACGCGGATCACCCCGGCCTGGCGCAGCAGCGCGGACACGGTTTCGTGGGGCAGCCGGGTCGCCCGGACGGCGTGCCCCCGGGGCCCCGCGCCGTGGCGGGCGCCCTGGACCACGACGAGCGGCTTGGCCGCCGCGGTCCGGCGGGCGAGGCGGGTGAACTTGCGGGGGTTGCCGATGGACTCCAGGTACATCAGGGCGACGTCGGTGTCGGGATCCTCGTACCAGTACTGGAGGACGTCGTTGCCCGAGACGTCGGCCCGGTTGCCCGACGAGACGAAGGTGGACACGCCGGTGACGCCGGTGACGCCGCCGCCGCGCCGGTGCAGGCGCGACAGCAGGGCGACGCCGATCGCGCCGGACTGGGCGAACAGGCCGATCCGTCCCGGCCGGGGAGGCTCGGGGGCGAGCGAGGCGTTCAGCCGTACGTCCGGGGACGTGTTGATGACGCCGAACGCGTTCGGGCCGATGATCCGCATGCCGTACGAGCGCGCCTGCCGTACGAGGGCACGCTGGCGCTCGCGGCCGTCGGGCCCGGACTCGGCGTAACCGGCCGAGACCACGACGAGCCCCTGCACGCCGTGCTCGCCGCACTCGGCGACGATCTCGGGGACATGCTCGGCGGGCACCGCGACGACCGCCAGGTCGACGGGGCCGTCGACGGCCCGGACGGACCGGTACGCGGCGACCCCGTCGAGCTCCTTCCGGTCCTCCGCGAAGGCCTTGTTCACCGCGTAGAGCCGCCCGGTGAAGCCGGCGTCCCTGATGTTGTCGAGGATGCTGCGCCCCACACCGCCGGGTGCGCGCCCGGCGCCGACGACGGCGACCGAGCCGGGGGCGAGCAGCCGCTGCACCGAGCGCGCCTCGGCGCGCTGTTCGCGCGCGTACTGCACGGCCATGGAGCGGTCGGTGGGCTCGAGATCGAACTCCAGGCGTACGACGCCGTCCTCGAAGCTGCGCTTCTGGGTGTACCCGGCGTCGGTGAACACTTTGATCATCTTGGTGTTGGCGGGCAGCACCTCGGCGGCGAACCGGCGGATGCCGCGCTCCCGGGCGACGGCACCGATGTGTTCGAGCAGCGCGGAGGCGACGCCCCGGCCCTGGTGGGCGTCCTGCACGAGGAAGGCGACCTCGGCCTCGTCGGCCGGTGAAGCCGCGGGCGTTCCGTCGGGACCGATCCGGTCGTAGCGTACGGTGGCGATGAACTCGCCGCCGACCGTGGCCGCGAGTCCCACCCGGTCCACGAAGTCGTGGTGTGTGAAGCGGTGGACGTCCTTCGCGGACAGGCGGGGGTAGGGCGCGAAGAAGCGGTAGTACTTCGACTCGTCCGACACCTGCTCGTAGAAGCTGACCAGGCGCTCGGCGTCATCGACGGTGATGGGGCGGATGCGCGCGGTGCCACCGTCGCGCAGCACCACGTCGGCCTCCCAGTGGGCGGGATACTCGTGCCTGTCCGACGCGATCTGCATGAGCCCCAGAGTACGGCTCGCGTACGGCAACGGCGCGAGGCAGTGTGTGGTGGACGGCAGCCGGACCGAGGCCGCGGTCCGGCTGTCACCGGGAGCGGGCACGCATGCCGCTCCCGGCACGCTTCACGATGTGGGAAACTGGTCTAGACAACCCTGAACACCGAAGGGCAGCAACACATGGCTGAGCGCCGCGTCAACGTCGGCTGGGCCGAGGGTCTCCACGCCCGCCCCGCCTCCATCTTCGTCCGAGCCGCCACGGCCGCAGGCGTCCCGGTGACGATCGCCAGGGCCGGGGGCGACCCCGTCAACGCGGCCTCCATGCTCGCCGTCCTGGGCCTGGGCGCCCAGGGCGGCGAGGAGATCGTCCTCGCCTCCGACGCCGAGGGGGCCGACGCCGCCCTGGACCGGCTGGCGAAGCTGGTCTCCGAGGGGCTCGAGGAGCTTCCCGAGACCGTCTGAAAGGAAACAGAAGGCGCGGGGCGCTGAATCAACAGACGCCTCCACAATCTCCGAAAGGCCCGTCCGGACCACCGGGCGGGCCTTTCCCTTTTCCCGCTCCGCCCTTTTCAGGGCAGCAGAAAAGACCCCGAGTTGTGCACCTCTTTTGTATACGTCACCCGTGTTAAGGGCGCAGACTCGGCATGTTTACGGGATGTTGCGCGTTCCTCACACGGCCCGCGCGGCCGGCGCGCCCGGCGGCGCCGGAGCCGAAACGCAGCCGGTGCCCGGCGCTCGCACGCTCGGCGTGCAGCGCCGCGACGGCCCGCGCCCGGTCGCCGTCGCCGCGCGCCACCGCGTCCACGATCACGCCGTGCTCCGACCAGTGCTCGACCGGGTCGGGCGGTCCCTCGGTGACGTACATCCAGGCGATCTTGTGCCGCAGCTGGGTCAGCGTCACCCTCAGCGCCGGACTGCCACAGGCCTGGGCGAGCGTCTCGTGGAACCAGCCGCTCAGGGAGCGCAGGTCGTCGCTGTTGCCCTGGCGGGCGCGCTCCTGGCCCAGCCGGACCAGGCCGCGCAGCACCTTCAGGTGGGCGTCGGTACGGCGCTGGGCCGCGCGGAAGGCACCGAGCGGTTCGAGGAGCACGCGCATCTCCAGCAGGTCGGCGGCCTCCTGCTCGGACGGTTCGGCGACGCACGCGCCAGCGTGCCGCCGCGTCACCACGAAGCCCTCGGCCTCCAGCGTGCGCAGCGCCTCGCGGACGGGCACGCGGGAGACTCCGTAACGGCGGGCGAGGAGTTCCTCGGTGAGCCGGCTGCCGCGCTCGTGGACACCCGCGACGATGTCGTCCCGGATCGCCGTGCACACCGAGTGCGCGGGAATACGCATGACCGACCTCCGGCTTAATCCCCGTGAAACGCCGACGATTGACGTCCGTTCCGTGACTCTATTGCAATCGACGGCAATTTCCGACGGCGGGCCGGAATCCATGCATATTTTTTGGACGAGCGGCGCCCCCGGAACGCCGAAAGCCCCGGCTCGGGAGCCGGGGCTTCGTCTGGCGCGGGTGCGCGCGTCTCAGAGGCTGACGCCGTGCGCGCGGAGGTAGGCGACGGGGTCGAGGTCGGAGCCGTAGTCGGCGCCCGTGCGGGCCTCGAAGTGCAGGTGCGCGCCGGTGACGTTGCCGGTGGCGCCGGAGAGGCCGATCCGCTGGCCCGCGGTGACCTGCTGCCCCACCGAGACGGCGATGGACGACAGGTGCCCGTACTGGGTGTACGTGCCGTCGTTCATCCTGATGACGACCTGGTTGCCGTACGCGCCGCCCCAGCCGGCCTCGACGACGGTGCCGATGCCGACCGACTGGACGGGGGTGCCGCTCGCGGCGTGGAAGTCGACACCGGTGTGGCTGCCGGACGACCAGACGGCGCCGCCGCTCTTGTAACCGGTCGAGACGTACGAGCCGGGGATCGGCGAGACGAAGGTGTTGAGGCGCTCGCGCTCGGCCTCACGCGCGGCGCGTTCCTTCTCCGCGCGGGCCTTCTCGGCCTCCTCCGCCGCCTTCTCCCGCGCCGCCTCCTCGGCGGCCTTCCGCGCGGCGGCCTCGGCCGCCTCGCGTGCGGCCTCGTGCTGGGCGGCCGCCTGGGCGTCGATCCGGTCGGCGACCGCGTCGCCCAGGGTGACCACGGGGGTGAGGCCGGTCTGCGCGGTGGCGGGCCCGGCGGCGAGCGCGGGAGCCGCGAGGGAGCCGACGACGCCGGTGCCGGCGAGGGCCGCGACGCCCGCCGCGCGGGCGGTGCCGCGCTGCACGCGGCTGGGACGGCGGTGCTTCCCGGTGGCGCGGGTGAACGCCATGTACAGGTTGGTCCTTTCCTTCCCTCTCGCCTACCGGGTTAGCTGACGGGTTCGGAGCAGGAAGGTCTCCTACGGACCCCCTCGCGACACGCGCGGGCGTCCGATTCACCCCAGGGACTGGATGGGTCCCCGGCTCCCCTGGCTCGCGCCGTACGGGGACTCGGCGATGGCTGTCCGCTGCCGCGGGTGCGGCGCACTGCCCGACGAACAGCCCGGATGAAGCTAAGCGGGACCGCCCGCAATCCCCAAACGAATCGCGCGTTTTGTAGCGCATCCCACAGGGCAGACAGGCAACCTCCGCCCCAATTCGGGCATAAGCGGGCCCTGGTGACGTTCGTGTCGCCAGGGCCCGTGCGCGTGTGCCCGCCGGCGTCGCGCTACTCGGCCGTCACGACGGTGACTTCGCCGATCCCGAGGGCCTCGACCGGTGCCTTGATCTGCGCCGCGTCACCGACCAGGACGGTCACCAGACGGTCGACCGGGAAGGCGCTCACCACCGCCGCGGTGGCCTCCACGGTGCCGGTCGCGGCCAACTGCCGGTAGAGGTCGGCCTGGTAGTGGTCCGGCAGGTGCTGCTCCACCTGGTCGGCCAGGGTGCTCGCGACGGCCGCGGCGGTCTCGTACTTGAGCGGCGCCACGCCCACCAGGTTCTGCACGGCGACGTCGCGTTCGGCGTCGGTGAGCCCTTCCGCGGCGAGCGTGCGCAGCACCTTCCACAGGTCGTCCAGGGCGGGGCCGGTGTGGGGCGTGTCGACGGAGCCGCTGATGGCCAGCATCGCCGCGCCCGAGCCGTCCGGGGCGGACCTGAGGACCTGCCCGAACGACCGCACGCCGTAGGTGTAGCCCTTCTCCTCGCGCAGGACGCGGTCCAGGCGGGAGGTGAGGGTGCCGCCCAGGCAGTACGTGCCGAGCACCTGCGCGGGCCAGACACGGTCGTGCCGGTCGGGGCCGACCCGCCCGATCAGCAGCTGCGTCTGGACGGCGCCGGGGCGGTCCACGATCACGACCCGGCCGGTGTCGTCGGCGACCACCGGCGGAGCCGGCCGCGGCCGGCCCGGGGAGCCGGTCCAGGCGCCCAGGGTGTCGCCGAGCAGCGCGTCCAGGTCGACACCGGTGAGGTCGCCGACGACGACCACGGTCGCCGTGGCGGGGCGGACGTGCTTCTCGTAGAAGGCGCGCACCGCCGGGGAGTCGATGCCGGCGACCGTCTCCTCGGTGCCCTGGCGCGGCCGCGACATGCGCGAACTCGCAGGGAAGAGCTCCTTGGACAGTTCCTTGGCCGCGCGGCGCGAGGGGTTGGCCAGCTCGTGCGGGATCTCGTCCAGGCGGTTGCGGACGAGGCGCTCGACCTCGCTGTCGGCGAACGCCGGTGCCCTGAGGGCGTCGGCGATCAGCCCGAGCCCCTTGGGCAGCCGCGAGGCCGGCACCTCCAGGCTGAGGCGGACACCGGGGTGGTCGGCGTGGGCGTCCAGGGTGGCGCCGCAGCGTTCCAGTTCGGCGGCGAACTCCTCGGCGGAGTGCTTGTCGGTGCCCTCGGAGAAGGCGCGCGCCATGATCGTGGCGACACCGTCGAGTCCCTCCGGCTCGGCTTCCAGGGGTGCGTCGAGGAGCACCTCGACGGCGACGACCTGCTGGCCGGGGCGGTGGCAGCGCAGGACGGTCAGGCCGTTGTCGAGGGCACCGCGCTCGGGGGCCGGGAAGGCCCAGGGCTTGGCCTCGCCCGCCTGCGGCCGGGGGTGGAAGTCCATCGTGGCGAGCTCGGTCACTTCGCCGCCTCCTCGTTGTTCTCGTCGCTGCCGGCGGCTGCGGCGGCTTCCTCGGTGTCCTCGGTGTCCGGGGCGACGGGCTCGTAGACGAGCACCGCGCGGTTGTCGGGGCGCAGGCGGCTCTTGGCGACCTCCTGCACCTCCTCCGCCGTCACCTCGAGGACGCGCTGGACGGCGGTCAGGGCGAGCTGCGGGTCACCGAACAGGACGGCGTACCGGCAGAGTTCGTCGGCGCGGCCCGCGACCGTGCCGAGCCGGTCGAGCCACTCGCGCTCCAGCTGGGCCTGGGCGCGTTCCATCTCCTCGGCCGTGGGGCCCCGCTCGGCGAACCGGGCCAGTTCCTCGTCGATGGCGGCCTCGATGACCGGCACCTCCACGTCTCCGGACGTCTTCACGTCCAGCCAGCCCAGGGAGGGGGCTCCGGCGAGCCGCAGCAGGCCGAACCCGGCGGCCACGGCCGTGCGGTCGCGGCGCACCAGCCGGTTGTAGAGCCGCGAGGACTCGCCGCCGCCGAGGATCGTGAGCGCCAGGTCCACGGCGTCGCACGCACGCGTGCCGTCCTCCGGCAGCCGGTAGGCGGCCATCAGCGCACGGGCGGGGACCTCCTCCTCCACGATCTCGCGCAGCTGCTCGCCGATGACGTCGGGCAGGGCGCCGTCGCGCGGTGCGGGCTTGCCGTCGTGGGACGGGATGGAGCCGAAGTACTTCTCGATCCAGGCGAGCGTCCGCTCCGGGTCGATGTCGCCGACGACCGAGAGCACGGCGTTGTTCGGCGCGTAGTACGTGCGGAAGAACTGGCGCGCGTCCTCCAGGGTGGCCGCGTCCAGGTCCGCCATCGAGCCGATGGGCGTGTGGTGGTACGGGTGGCCCTCCGGGTAGGAGAGGGCGGTGAGCTTCTCGAAGGCGGTGCCGTAGGGGACGTTGTCGTAGCGCTGGCGGCGCTCGTTCTTGACGACGTCCCGCTGGTTCTCCATGGACTCCTCGTCCAGGGCGGTCAGCAGGGAGCCCATGCGGTCGGCCTCCAGCCAGAGCGCGAGTTCCAGCTGGTGGGCGGGCATGGTCTCGAAGTAGTTGGTGCGCTCGAAGCTGGTGGTGCCGTTGAGGGAGCCGCCGGCGCCCTGGACCAGCTCGAAGTGACCGTTGCCCTTCACCTGGGCGGAGCCCTGGAACATCAGGTGCTCGAAGAGGTGAGCCAGACCGGTGCGTCCCTTGACTTCGTGACGTGAGCCGACGTCGTACCAGAGGCACACCGCGGCGACCGGGGTCAGGTGGTCCTCGGAGAGCACCACGCGCAGGCCGTTGGCCAGGCGGTGCTCGGTCGCTGTCAGGCCGCCGGAGCCTGCCTGGGCTGTGGCCGTGTGACCCATGGGCATGTACGTCCCTTCACTGCGGAGACGGTCGTCTGAAACCGCCGTTTCTGCCGGTCCTGCCACTGTATGCAAGCGTGCGGACGGCGGGCGAAGTTCCCGCCCGGGGGCGGCTACGCCGAGAGCGAGAACCCGCTGGGGCGGGTGGTACCGGTGTGGTGGACGTGCCCGGACGCGGACGCCGTGACCACGGGCGCCGTGACCGCGTGCGGCACGGGCCGCTCGCGCGGCGTACCCTGCTCGCGCCGCCGCACCCGCCGAACCGACCGGTCGGAGCCGGGTCCTGGTCCCGCCTGTCAGTGCAACAGTCCACAATGGTCCGCGTCAGATCCCGTCCCACGCTTCAGCAAGGAGCCGGCAGCGATGGCCCGCCGCAGCACGAAGACCCCGCCGCCCGACGACTCGTACGAGGAGAAGATCCTCGACATCGACGTCGTCGACGAGATGCAGGGCTCCTTCCTCGAGTACGCGTACTCGGTCATCTACTCCCGCGCCCTGCCGGACGCGCGCGACGGGCTGAAGCCGGTGCACCGCCGCATCGTCTACCAGATGAACGAGATGGGCCTGCGGCCCGAGCGCGGCTACGTGAAGTGCGCCCGCGTCGTCGGTGAGGTGATGGGCAAGCTGCACCCCCACGGCGACGCGTCGATCTACGACGCCCTGGTGCGCATGGCCCAGTCGTTCTCGATGCGTGTCCCCCTGGTCGACGGCCACGGCAACTTCGGCTCGCTGGGCAACGACGACCCGCCCGCCGCCATGCGGTACACCGAGTGCCGGATGGCCGAGGCCACCAGCCTGATGACCGAGTCCATCGACGAGGACACGGTCGACTTCGCGCCCAACTACGACGGTCAGGAGCAGGAGCCGGTCGCCCTGCCCGCCGCCTTCCCGAACCTCCTGGTGAACGGTGCGTCGGGCATCGCCGTCGGTATGGCCACCAACATGCCGCCGCACAACCTGCGCGAGGTCGTCGCGGCCGCGCGCCATCTGATCAGGTACCCGAACGCCGACCTCGACGCCCTGATGAAGCACGTCCCGGGCCCCGACCTGCCCACCGGCGGCCGGATCGTCGGCCTCTCCGGCATCCGCGACGCGTACGAGACGGGCCGCGGCACGTTCAAGATCCGTGCGACGGTCACGGTGGAGGACGTGACGGCGCGCCGCAAGGGCCTGGTCGTCACCGAGCTGCCCTTCACGGTCGGCCCCGAGAAGGTGATCGCCAAGATCAAGGACCTGGTCGGCTCGAAGAAGGTCCAGGGCATCGCCGACGTCAAGGACCTCACCGACCGTGCGCACGGGCTGCGCCTGGTCATCGAGATCAAGAACGGCTTCGTGCCGGAAGCGGTACTGGAGCAGCTGTACAAGCTGACGCCGATGGAGGAGTCCTTCGGCATCAACAACGTGGCCCTGGTGGACGGCCAGCCGCTCACCCTCGGCCTCAAGGAGCTCCTCGAGGTCTACCTCGACCACCGGTTCAACGTCGTGCGCCGGCGTTCGGAGTTCCGCCGCGGCAAGAAGCGTGACCGTCTGCACCTGGTCGAGGGCCTGCTCACGGCGCTGGTGGACATCGACGAGGTCATCCGCCTCATCCGCTCCAGCGAGAACTCGGCGCAGGCCAAGCAGCGCCTGGTGGAGCGCTTCTCCCTCAGCGACGTCCAGACCCAGTACATCCTGGACACGCCGCTGCGCCGCCTCACCAAGTACGACCGCATCGAGCTGGAGGCCGAGAAGGAGCGGCTGAACGCGGAGATCGAGGAGCTGACCCGGATCCTCGACTCGGACGCGGAGCTGCGCAAGCTGGTGTCCGCGGAACTGGCCGCCGTGGCGAAGAAGTTCGGCAACGACCGTCGTACGCTCCTGCTGGAGTCGGCCGGTGCGTCCGCCGCCGCCGTACCGCTGCAGGTGGCGGACGACCCGTGCCGTGTCCTGCTGTCGTCCACGGGTCTGCTGGCCCGCACGGCGAACGACGAGCCGTTCGGCGACACCTCCCGCGCCAAGCGGGTCAAGCACGACGTGATCGTCTCGTCGGTACCGGCGACGGCCCGCGGCGAGATCGGCGTCGTCACCTCGTCCGGCCGCCTGCTCCGGCTGAACGTCGTGGACCTGCCGCAGCTGCCCGAGGAGATGCCGACGCCGAACCTCTCGGGCGGCGCCCCCCTGGCCGAGTTCGTGTCCCTGGAGGACGACGAGCAGGTGGTGTGCCTGACCACGCTCGACGAGGCGTCGCCCGGCCTGGCGATCGGCACGGAACAGGGCGTCGTCAAGCGCGTGGTGCCCGACTACCCCTCCAACAGGGAGGAGCTGGAGGTCATCACGCTCAAGGAGGGCGACCGGATCGTCGGCGCGGTGGAACTGCGTACGGGCGAGGAGGACCTGGTCTTCATCAGCGACGACGCCCAGTTGCTGCGCTATCCGGCGGCGCAGGTCCGCCCGCAGGGCCGCCCGGCGGGTGGTATGGCGGGCATCAAGCTCGCCGAGGGCGCGAAGGTCATCAGCTTCACCGCGGTCGATCCGGCGGTGGACGCGGTGGTGTTCACGGTCGCGGGCTCGCGCGGCACGCTGGACGACTCCGTCCAGACGACGGCCAAGCTCACCCCGTTCGACCAGTACCCGCGCAAGGGCCGGGCCACCGGCGGCGTGCGCTGCCAGCGGTTCCTGAAGGGCGAGGACTGCCTGTCGCTGGCCTGGGCGGGCCCGGTGCCGGCGCGTGCCGCCCAGAAGAACGGCACCGCGGTGGCGCTCCCGGACCCCGACCCGCGCCGCGACGGCTCGGGGGTGTCCCTGCAGAAGACGGTGTCGGTGGTGGCGGGTCCGGTGTCCTGAGAGCACTCGGCCGGGCGGGCCCGGTGTCCTGAGAGCACTCGGCCGGGCGGGTCCGGTGTCCTGAGAGCACTCGGCCGGGCGGGCCCGGTGTCCTGAGGGCGCTCGGGCCGGCCTAGGCCGCCGGGTCCTCCGCCGTCCGGCGGACATAGCGCAGAACGCCCCACATGCCCTGCTCGTCGGCGTGTGGGACGTCGTCGCCCAGGCACGCCTCCAGCTCCGTGTGGAGGGCGGCGGTGTCGATGTCCGCCCCGATGAGGACGAGCTGCGTGAGCCGCTCCGCCCCGGCCGGCCAGGGCTCGGGGTGGAACCGCAGGAAGCGCCCCACGGCATGCACGGCATACCGGTTGCCGGTGTCGTACGGCCCGAAGTCGACGTAGCCCTTGATCCGGTACAGCCCCGCGGGCCGGCTGTCCAGGAACCGGATCAGCCGCCGGGGATCCAGCGGACGCCCGCGGACGAAGGAGAGGCTGTCGTACCCGGCGTGCAGATGCCCGTCGTGCCCGCGGTCGTCACGGTGCAGGTCGTCGAACGACAACTGCCCGACGCGCTCCTCGCTCGGCCGGCAGTCGAAGAGGAACTCGGGGTCGACACGGCCGTGCGTGGCGGGCACCACGGCGGCGCGGTCGACGAGGGACCGGACGAGTCCCGTCACCCGCGCGGCGTCCGGCACCCGGTCGACCTTGTTGACGACCACCAGGTCGGCGAGTGCGAGGTGCCGGTCGATCTCGGGGTGCCTGGCCCGGGTGTCGTCGAACTCGGCTGCGTCCACGACCTCGACGAGTCCGCCGTAGACGATGTCCGGGTGCTCACTGGCGAGCACCATGCGCACGAGTTCCTGCGGTTCGGCCAGGCCGCTGGCCTCGATGACGATGACGTCGATCCCGGCGGACGGCCGGGCGAGCCGCTCCAGGTACTCGTCGAGTTCGCTGCTGTCGACGGCACAGCACAGACACCCGTTGCCGAGCGACACGGTCGAGTCCCCAAGGGCTCCGGCCACGGCCATGGCGTCGATCTCGACGGCCCCGAAGTCGTTGACGACGGCCCCGATACGACTGCCACCGCTGCGGTGGAGGAGATGGTTGAGCAGGGTGGTCTTCCCCGAACCCAGAAACCCGGCCAGAACGACCACCGGAACGTGCCGACCGCTGTTCCGCTCCACGACGCGCCCTCTCCCACTCGTGTACGCCGCCATGCGCCCCGGCGTACCTCCGACGACTCCACCGGCGCCCCAGGATACGAGCGACTCCGACCGGCGCGAAGTGCACGATTCCTACCAGCGTGTGCGGGGCAGACGTTGGGCATGGCGCCGGTGTGTGCGACCCTCCTTTCCTCCGTGCGCCTTCCTCTCCGCCTTCCCGCCGATCAGAGCCGCTCGGCACCCTGGAAGGCGGCAAGCGCCGCCCACCGCTCGCCGGTCCCTCCCACCACCCACGCCACCCGACGACCGGCGGACGGCGGCCCGATCGGGGGTAATTGACATGGCCACAAGGAATGCCGCAGCAGGAAGGTTTCTTCCCCTTGCCGCGGCGGGGATGGGTTTTCTCGCGGGCGCCGTCACCGCGCTGGCGGCCCATCAGCGCAGCGGCTGCGCACTCGGCGAGCGACTCGAACGCCTGGAGCGCGCTGCGGGCGACGCCCAGCGCACGGCGGCTCTCGCCCACCAGCACCGGCTGCACTGGGAACTGCTGAGCAAGGCTATGGACGATGAGAACTCCGCGTTGATGGAGGTGCTCGACGCGTACGATCCGACGGTTCCTCCGAAGAAACAAAGGCAATTCCTCTACGCGAACGCGATGTACACCAGCATGGTGTTCAACTACCGCATCGGCAACCTCAGTCGGGAGCAATTCTACGGGTCGGTGCGCGGCATGTTCCAGAATCCGATCTGCCGTGAATACTGGCACGCGACGGAGCACCACAGGTCGACCCTCGACAGCGCGAGCGAGGAAGCGCGGCTCGGATTCCTCGTCGACCGCCTCCTGCGGCAGCTCGAGGAGTCGGACAGCGACGAATGGTGGGTGGTCGGCGAACTGCCGCCCGACGGGCCACCCCCCGGCACCATGCCTCCCGAGGCCTGAGGTGCCTGCCGGCACGCGCCGGCGGGCGGGACGCCCGCACTTTTTCGGGTCAAATATCGGCAAAGCCGTGGCAGGCGTGCGCGAAGGAGACTCTCCCGTCCGGGCGCGCGGCAGGTCGCGCACCCACACGCCACCTCCGGAACCTCCGACCTCGTTGCCAGGACCCGCAGAAAACGCTAAAAATAGTCCGCACCTGACGCGTAGTCACACGTTCGTTCCTGGTGCAGCAGCTGTGCTGCACCACCAGATCCGGTCCAGGCACTGTTTCCAAGGGGTGCAGCCTGGAAACCGGAAGGACAGCACGTGAGTCACATTGTCCGTCGGATCGGGCCCTCTCCACGGGCCCGAGGATGTCAGACCGGTCAGAATTGCCCGGACATCTTCGAACTCTCCGACGGTAATTTCGCCGTTATCGGCACCGAGGCCACCACACGCCTCGATCCCGAACTTCCCCCGGACGCGGCGCGAGCCGACTACGAAAACATCGTCGTGATCAGCCGCGAGACACTGATCCGGGCCAAGGCGGACATCCCAGACGCCTGACGACCGGGAAAGGCCTGCGTCCGCCACGAACGGGCGCAGGCCCTTCCGGCCGGACGGAGCGGACACGGATGGGTCAGCGAGCCACCTGGAGGCAAGTCAGGTTAGGCTCACCTCTGTGAGTACGTGCTCAGCTCTCTCCCGCGAGCTCGACGAGCCGGTCGCCGGGACCGCGGCCACCGCGAGGACCTGGCTGCTGCTGGAGCAGCCCGGGCCGTGGGGTGCCAAGGCGCTCACGTCGAGTCACCTCGATCCCGCGCTGGGCCGGACCCTGGAGTCCGCCGCGCAGGGCACCGGGGTGCGGATCGCGCTCATTCGCCGCCCCGGGCGTCACGCGGACCGCCGGGTGCCCGCCACCCGCCGGATGTACGTGGCCCACACCGTTCCGGGAAACGTGTGGCTGCACACCGCCACCGTCACGGACCCCGAACGGCTGCTCGATCTCGACTTCGCCGCGCTCGGCCGCGGCGAACCCGAAAGCTTCGCGGCGACGCTCGGCGGCGTGCCCCACCAGGGCGACCCGCTGGCCCTCGTCTGCACCAACGGCAAGCGGGACCGCTGCTGCGCGCTGCTCGGGCGGCCCCTGGCGGCCGAGCTCGCCGCCTCGGAGGTCGAGGGCGTCTGGGAGGTCACCCACCTCGGCGGTCACCGCTTCTCGCCCACGGTGCTCGTCCTGCCGTACGGCTACGCGTACGGCAGGGCCGAGGCGCATGCCGTCAAAGGCGTGCTGCAGGGCGCGCGGGAGGGCCGGATCGTGGTCGAGGGGTGCCGGGGCGCCTCCGCCTGGGAGCGGCCAGGCCAGGCGGCCGAGCTGGCCGTCCGGCGCGCGGTGGGCGAGTACGCCGCGGAGGCGCTGAGCGTCGTACGGACGGACGGCGCAGGGCCCCGCTGGGAAGTGACCGTCGCCCACGCGGACGGGCGGCGCTGGCTGGTGGAGGTCGCCCAGGGGGCGTCCCTGCCACCCCGTCCGGAGAGCTGCGGATCGGTCCTGGGCTCGCCCGCGCGGATGGACGTGGTGGACGTCCGCGAGGTGACCGTGGCGGCGCTGGCGAGCTGACCGCCGCGGCAGGCGAGCTGACCGGCGGGACACGGCAGGGGTGCCCGGGAGATCCCCGCCACACCCCCGCGGCAGCCGGCACCCCGCCACGTACCGTCTTGGGCATGAGTTCCGTTCCCCCCGCACGCCGTCTGCGCCTCGGCCTGCCGCGGCGGGTGTTCTCGCAGGTCCTGCTGATGCAGCTGGCGATCGCCGCGGGGGTCGCGGTGCTCGCCACCGGCCTGTTCCTCGCACCGCTCGGCGACCAGCTGGACGACCAGGCGATGCGCCGGGCGCTCGCGATCGCGCAGACCACCGCCCAGCAGCAGCGGATCGCGGACGACCTGCGGAGCACGGCACCGACGCCGGACGGACCGGTGCAACGGGAGGCGGAACGCATCCGGACGGCCACCGGCGCCGAGTACGTCGTGGTGCTGGACGAGCGGGGCGTGCGCTGGTCGCACACCGACCCGCGACGGATCGGGGGTCTGGTGTCGACCGACCCCGGCGAGGCGCTCGCCGGGCACGAGGTCATGGAGATCGACGAGGGCACCCTGGGCCGCTCCGCGCGGGGCAAGGTGCCACTGCGGGACGACGAGGGCGAGATCGTCGGCGCGGTCTCGGTCGGCATCGCCTACGACAGCGTCCGTGCGCGGCTGATCCACGCAATCCCGGGCCTGTTCGCCTACGCCGGCGGTGCCCTGGCCGTGGGCGCGTTCGCGGCCTGGCTCATCTCCCGGCGGGTGCAGCGGCAGACCCGCGACCTGGCCTTCTCCGACATCGCGGCCCTGCTCGCGGAGCGCGAGGCCATGCTGCACGGCATCCGGGAGGGGGTCGTCGCCCTGGACCGCGGCGGCCGCGTCCGCCTGCTGAACGACGAGGCGCAGCGCCTGCTGGGGATCGGCGAGGAGGCCGTCGGCCGCTCCCCCGACGAGGCGCTCGGCGCGGGACGCACCTCCGACGTGCTGGCCGGCCGGGTGACCGGCACCGACCTGCTCACCGTCCGCGGCCGGCGGGTCCTGGTCGCCAACCGCATGCCGACCGACGACGGCGGCGCCGTGGCCACCCTGCGCGACCGCACGGAGGTGGACCGGCTCGGCCGGGAGCTGGACTCCACCCGCGGGCTGATCGACGCGCTGCGCGCCCAGGACCACGAGCACGCCAACCGCATGCACACGCTGCTCGGCCTGCTGGAGCTGGAGATGTACGACGACGCCCTGGAGTTCGTGGGCGAGGTCGTCGGCGACCACCGGGCCACGTCGGAGCAGGTCACCGAGAAGATCCACGACCCGCTTCTCGCCGCCCTGCTGGTGGGCAAGGCGACGGTCGCGGCGGAGCGCCAGGTGGCCCTCCGGATCTCGGACCGGACCCGGCTGCCGGACCGGCTCGTCGACCCCCGGGGACTCGTCACCGTCGTCGGCAACCTGGTGGACAACGCCCTGGACGCCGCCGCCGGGACGCCGCACGCACGCGTGGAGGTCGAACTGCGCGCCGAGGGGCGTACGGCGGTCCTTATGGTGCGGGACACGGGGCCCGGGGTCCCATCCGACCGGCGCGAGGTGATCTTCGCCGAGGGCTGGTCGACCAAGGAGCCCCCGGCCCACCGTGAACGGGGCATCGGACTGTCCTTGGTGCGCAGGCTCGCCGAGCGGCAGGGCGGCAGGGCGAGCGTGGGGGAGGCGCGGGGCGGAGGCGCGGAGTTCACCGTGGTCCTGCCCGAGGCCCTGACCGAACCGGGCGCGGGACCCGCGCTCACCGGGGCCCCCGCCCCGCGGACCGCCGAGGAGGAGTCACGATGATCGAGGTCCTGGTGGTGGACGACGACGTGCGGGTCGCGCGGGTCAACGCCGCCTACGTGGACAAGGTGCCGGGCTTCCGTGTCGCCGGCACGGCACACGGCGCGGCCGGGGCACTCGCCGCCCTGGCGGCAGTGCCCCGGCCGGACCTCGTCCTCCTGGACCACTACCTGCCCGACGGGACGGGGCTCGAGGTCGTCCGGGAGATGCGCCGGCTCGGCCACCAGACCGACGTGATCATGGTGACGGCGGCCCGTGACGTGTCCACCGTGCAGGCGGCGATGCGCCAGGGCGCGCTGCAGTACCTGGTCAAGCCGTTCGCCTTCGCCGGGCTGCGGGCCAAACTGGAGGCGTACGCGGAACTGCGCCGTACCCTCGACGGCGGCGGCGAGGCGGAGCAGGCGGAGGTGGACCGCATCTTCGGCGCGCTGTCGGCGCCGGCCGAACCCTCGCTGCCCAAGGGGCACTCCCCCACCACCGCGGAACTGGTCCGGCAGTCCCTGATGAACGCCGAGGGCCCGCTGTCGGCCCAGGAGATCGCCCGGCGCACCGGGGTGAGCCGCCAGACCGCCCAGCGCTATCTGAAGCTCCTGGAGCGCACCGGACGGGCCACGCTGACCCTCAGGTACGGCGACGCGGGCCGCCCGGAACACCGTTACGTGTGGGCGACCCGCGCCTGAGGACACGGCCCATGGGGGCGGGGGAAAGAACCGTGCCTTCCTTCCTTACGGATGCCGGCGCCGTACGTCTCCGCCGGCGCCCCGACCGTCCCTAGACCGCCCCCGCGCCCGTCAGTGAACGCACCTCGGTCTCCGCGTGCCGGGCCTCGTCGGGGACCTCGGCCGACGTGACCGTGCCGAGCCAGCCGGCGAGGAAGCCCAGCGGGATGGAGACCAGCCCAGGATTCTGCAGCGGGAAAAGCTGGAAGTCGGCGCCGGGGAAGAGCGCGTCGGGGCCGCCCGACACCACGGGGGACAGCAGGACCAGCGCCACGGCCGGGACCAGCCCTCCGTACACGGACCACACCGCTCCGCGCGTGGTGAAGCGGCGCCAGAACAGCGAGTAGAGCAGCACGGGGAGGTTCGCGGACGCGGCCACGGCGAAGGCGAGGCCCACGAGGAACGCGACGTTGAGGTCACGGGCCAGCAGGCCGAGGGCGATCGCGAGCAGGCCGATGCCGACCGCGGCGACCCGGGCCACGGCCACCTCGCTGCGCGGTGTGCCGCGCCGGCGTCGCAGGGAGGCGTACAGATCGTGCGCGACGGACGCCGAGGAGGCCAGCGTGATCCCGGCGACCACGGCGAGGATCGTGGCGAAGGCGACCGCGGCGACGATCGCGAACAGCACCGTCCCGCCCGTGGTGCCGGCGCCGCCGCCCAGGTCGAGGGCGAGCAGGGGCACCGCCGTGTTCCCCGACGCGTGCGAGGCGCGCACGGCGTCCGGTCCGATGACGGCGGCGGCCCCGAAGCCGAGCACGATCGTCATCAGGTAGAAGCCGCCGATGAGCCCGATCGCCCAGACCACCGAGCGCCGCGCCGCCCGCGCGGTGGGGACCGTGTAGAAGCGGGACAGGATGTGCGGCAGCCCAGCCGTGCCGAGGACCAGGGCGAGCCCGAGGCTGATGATGTCCAGCCGCGCGGTCCAGTCCCCGCCGTAGGCCAGCCCGGGCGCCAGGAACGCGTCCCCGTGCCCGCTGCGCCCGGCCGCGGTGTGCAGCAGCCGGTTGATGTCGCCGTGGAACCGCAACAGGACCAGGACGGTCAGCGCGACGGTGCCGCCGAGCAGCAGGACCGCCTTGACGATCTGGATCCACGTGGTGGCACGCATCCCGCCCAGCGACACGTAGATCACCATGAGGACGCCGACGCCGACGACGGTCCACGCCTGCGCGGCCTCGCCGGTGCCGCCGAGCAGCAGCGCGACCAGGCTGCCCGCGCCCACCATCTGCGCCACGAGGTACAGAACGGACACGGTGACCGAGGAGGTTCCCGCCGCGATGCGCACGGGCCGTTCCCGCATGCGTGCCGCGACCACGTCGGCGAGCGTGAACCGCCCGCAGTTGCGCACCAGTTCGGCGACCAGGAACAGGACCACCAGCCAGGCCACCAGGAAGCCCACCGAGTAGAGCATCCCGTCGTAGCCGACGAGCGCGATGAGTCCGGAGATGCCGAGGAAGGAGGCGGCCGACATGTAGTCGCCCGCGATGGCAAAACCATTCTCCATCGGTGAGAAGAGCCGGCCACCCGCGTAGAACTCCTCGGCCGAACCCTGCCGGTGGCGGCTCACCCAGGTGGTGATGCCCAGTGTGACGGCGACGAACACACTGAACAGCAGCAGGGCCGAGGTCTGGTGATCGTCCGTCACGAGGCACCGCCTCTGCCCCGCGCCAGCTCCTGGGTGTCCCAGCGCAGCTGAAGCGCCGCCCGGTCCCTGCGCAAGCGCGCGTGACGCACATAGGCCCAGGTGAGCACGAAGGTGGTGAGGAACTGGCCGAGTCCGGCGAGCATGCCCAGGTTCACGGCGCCCGCGACGGGCCGTGCCATCAGCCCCGGCGCGGTCGTCGCGGTCACGACGTACGCCAGGTACCAGGCGAAGAAGATCACGACCCCTGGGACGACGAACCGCCGGTACCGGCCGCGCACCTCCTGGAAGGCCGCGCTGCGCTGTATCTCGAGGTACACGTCGGCGGCCGCCGCGGTGTCCTGTTCGCATCGTGCCGAGGGCGCTCCCGCCGCTCGGGGCGACTCGCCCCAGCCCGAGGCCAGGGCGTCGTACCAGGGATCGTCGTAGCTCACGTCCCCCGCATTGCTTGGCTGCATGCCCAAGGATGGACAGAACGGGAAGATCCCCGACTCTTCTTCCCGTTCCTGTTCACCCCATCAGGTGACTGGACCGTGCACGGCCCGCGTGCGACGGCTACGCGTCGATGCGGGACCGGTCCAGTGTCGCCGCGGAGCTGGAGATGAACTCCTTGCGCGGGGCGACGTCGTTGCCCATGAGGAGGTCGAAGACCTGCTCCGCGGCCTCCAGGTCGGTGAGGTTGATCCGGCGCAGGGTGCGGTGGCGCGGGTCCATGGTGGTCTCGGCCAGCTGGTCGGCGTCCATCTCGCCGAGGCCCTTGTAGCGCTGGATCGAGTCCTTGTACCTCACGCCCTTGCTCTGGAACTCCATGAGCTTGTCGCGCAGCTCCCGGTCCGAGTACGTGTACACGTACTTGTCCTGGCCCTTCTTGGGCTGGATCAGCTCGATGCGGTGCAGCGGCGGCACGGCGGCGAACACCCGGCCGGCCTCGACCATGGGCCGCATGTAGCGGTGGAAGAGGGTCAGCAGCAGCGTGCGGATGTGGGAGCCGTCGACATCGGCGTCGGTCATCATGATGATCTTGCCGTAGCGAGCGGTGTCGATGTCGAAGGTCCGCCCCGACCCGGCCCCTATGACCTGGATGATCGCGCCGCACTCGGCGTTCTTCAGCATGTCCGTCACGGACGACTTCTGAACGTTGAGGATCTTCCCGCGGATCGGCAGCAGGGCCTGGAACTCGGAGTTCCGGGCGAGCTTGGCGGTGCCGAGCGCGGAGTCGCCCTCCACGATGAACAGCTCGCTGCGGTCGACGTCGTCGCTGCGGCAGTCGGCGAGCTTGGCGGGCAGCGAGGAGGACTCCAGCGCCGTCTTGCGGCGCTGGGCGTCCTTGTGCTGGCGGGCCGCGATGCGGGTGCGGGCCGCGGCGACGGCCTTCTCCATGACGACGCGGGCCTGCTGTGCGGCGTCACGCTTGGTGGAGGTCAGGAACGCCTTGAGCTCCCTGGAGATCACGGTGTTCACGATGCGGCGGGCCGCCGAGGTGCCGAGGACCTCCTTGGTCTGCCCCTCGAACTGGGGCTCGGCCAGGCGGACCGTGACCACCGCGGTGAGGCCCTCGAGGGCGTCGTCCTTGACGATGTCGTCCTCGGCCACGCGCAGCATCTTCTTCGCGCGCAGCACCTCGTTCATCGTCTTGGCGACGGCCTGTTCGAAGCCGGCGACGTGGGTGCCGCCCTTGGGCGTGGCGATGATGTTGACGAACGACCTGAGCGTGGTGTCGTAGCCGGTCCCCCAGCGCATCGCGACGTCGACGCCGAGTTCGCGCGTGACCTCGGTGGGCGTCATCTGGCCGTGCTCGTCGAGGACGGGGACGGTCTCCTTGAAAGTGCCCTGCCCGGTGAAGCGGAGGGTGTCGCAGACCGGCCTGTCGGTGGCCAGGAACTCACAGAACTCGCTGATGCCTCCGTCGAAGCGGAAGGATTCCTCGCCCTTGCTGCCGCCCTCGCCGAGCCCGTACTCGTCACGGACGACGATGGTCAGGCCGGGCACGAGGAACGCGGTCTGCCGGGCGCGCTGGTGCAGCGTCTCGAGGGCGAGCTTGGCGTCCTTGAGGAAGATCTGGCGGTCGGCCCAGTAGCGGACGCGGGTGCCGCTGCGGGTCTTGGGGATCTTCTTGGTCCTGCGCAGTCCGCTTCCGGCCTCGAACTTCGCGTCCGGGCCCAGGGCCGCGAAGGCGCCGGGCACACCGCGCCGGAAACTGATCGCGTGGGTGTGCCCGCCGCGGTCGACCTCGACGTCGAGCCGCGCGGAGAGGGCGTTGACGACGGAGGCGCCGACGCCGTGCAGACCGCCGGAGGCGGCGTACGAGCCGCCGCCGAACTTCCCGCCGGCGTGCAGCTTGGTCATGACGACCTCGACACCGGAGAGGCCGGTCTTGGGCTCGACGTCGACCGGGATGCCCCGGCCGTTGTCCCGGACCTCCACCGAGCCGTCGTCGTGGAGGAGCACCTCGATGTGGTCGCAGTAGCCCCCGAGGGCCTCGTCGACGGAGTTGTCGATGATTTCCCAGAGGCAGTGCATCAGTCCACGGCTGTCGGTGGATCCGATGTACATACCGGGGCGCTTCCGCACGGCCTCGAGCCCCTCGAGGACGAGCAGGTGCCGCGCGGTGTAGTTGGACCCGTCCCGGTCTGCTCCTGCCAGCAGCGCTGTGGACGGCACGGACGTCTCGGCGGTCACGCGGTTCGCTCCTCGCTGAATTTCAGATGGGGCCCTCATGGGTAAGGGCGCGGCGTCAGTCACCGGTGAGAGGGTACCGAGGCCTGGTAGAGCCGTTGTAACGCCACCCTCGTCCCTGCCCACCCTAGTCGAGTGTCGTATGCGTGTTCGATCCCTCGATGGAGTGAAGCACACATCACGTTCCCTTCCAGGCATGAACCATTTAGGCTCCGGGCACGTCCTCATGAACAACCGGCAACCCAGCCGGGAGGGCCGACCACCGATACGAACGCGAATCCGTACGACACAGAGACACGCACTACGGCACATTCGCCGCCAACCGGCAACAGCCACCCACTTCGGAAGAATTTTTTCGAAGAGAAGCCACGAGCGGGAACGTTTTGGGGCTGGTTGGATGTTGACCCTGGTACGACAGCTCGTCGAGCTAGAGAAGAGGCGACGTGACTACTGTTCTGACCCCCGCGAGCCCGCTGACGGCCGCCGATCGCTGCGACCGCTGCGGCGCCCAGGCATACCTGCGCGTCGTCCTGCTGAGCGGCGGAGAACTGCTCTTCTGCGCCCACCACGGGCGCAAGTTCGAGCCGGAACTCAAGAAGATCGCCGCCGAGATACAGGACGAGACGGAGCGACTCACCGCTCCCGCGCCCGCCCCCGAAGAAGAGCGCTGACGCCTCGCGTCCGACGACGAGCAGCCCGGCACAGGCCGGCGGACGGGCGACCGCCTCCTCCGCGGAGGCGGTCGCCCGTCTTCTCGTACTCACTTCCGCCTGAAATCCGCCCAGGGCCCCGCAGGCGCCCTGCTGGGTTCCCTCAGGCCTGGGACCACCCGAGCGTCCGCAGGACGTCGGAGATCCGCGTGTAGACCCCTGGACTGCCCGCCCAGCCGCAGCCGGCCCCCCAGGAGACGAGACCTATCAGCCGTCCCTGGGCCACCAGCGGCCCGCCGCTGTCCCCCTGGCAGGCGTCGCGCCCTCCTGCCACCTCCCCCGCGCACAGCATCGTCCGGGCGCGGTAGGTGCCCTCGGAACCGCCCGGATACGCGCGCTCGCAGAGCGCGTCCGGCTGCACCCGCACACGGGCGGCGTGCAGGCTGCCGGCGTAGGAGCCGGACCCCGTGGTGTCCCCCCAGCCGTAGACCGTGGCGGCGGTGCCCGCCCGGTAGGCGGCGTCTCCCGCCGCGGCCATGCCTATGACCGCGCCCGCGGGCAGCGGCTCGGCCAGACTGAGCACGGCGAAGTCGCCGGAGTTGGTGGCACCGTCGTAGCCCGGGTTCACGAAGGTCTCGCGCACGGCGATCTCCTGGCCACGGTCCGAGAGCAGTTCCGTGCGCCCCGCGATCACCCTCAGGTCGGGCACCCGCTCCGGCGAGGCCCCCAGCACCTCCTTGTCCATGCAGTGGGCAGCGGTGAGCACGGTGGTCCGGCCGACCGCCACACCCCCGCAGAACTGTCCCGCTCGCGTACCTCCGAACCGGTCACGGCTGGACAGCGCCACCGTCCACGGACTCTGCGAGACCTCGACGGGGAAGCCGCCGACGACGACGCTGTCGGCGGCCGCCGGAACGGTCGTGGCCAGCGGTATGACGCTCACCGCGGCCGCGAGGGCCAGCGGCCGGGCCAGGGCCCGGGCAAGACGACGTCGCATGCACACTCCTCACACTGGGGTGCTCCTGAAGCACCCAGAGTGATCGACCTCGTCCGGGCCCGCACCCGCGCGGCAGCGCGAAGGCCCGGTTCCCGAGGACGGGAACCGGGCCTTCGCGGACGCGGCGCACGACCGCGTCGTGGCCGGGCGGCCTAGTCGAGGTAGTCGCGCAGCACCTGGGAGCGCGACGGGTGACGCAGCTTCGACATCGTCTTGGACTCGATCTGGCGGATGCGCTCGCGCGTCACGCCGTAGACCTTGCCGATCTCGTCGAGGGTCTTCGGCTGACCGTCGGTGAGACCGAAGCGCATGGAGACGACGCCCGCCTCGCGCTCGGACAGGGTGTCCAGGACGGAGTGCAGCTGCTCCTGCAGGAGCGTGAAGCTGACGGCGTCGGCCGGCACGACGGCCTCGGAGTCCTCGATGAGGTCACCGAACTCGCTGTCGCCGTCCTCGCCCAGCGGGGTGTGCAGGGAGATGGGCTCGCGGCCGTACTTCTGGACCTCGATGACCTTCTCCGGGGTCATGTCGAGCTCCTTGGCCAGCTCCTCCGGGGTGGGCTCGCGGCCCAGGTCCTGGAGCATCTGGCGCTGCACGCGCGCGAGCTTGTTGATGACCTCGACCATGTGCACCGGGATACGGATGGTGCGGGCCTGGTCGGCCATCGCGCGGGTGATGGCCTGGCGGATCCACCAGGTGGCATACGTCGAGAACTTGTAGCCCTTGGTGTAGTCGAACTTCTCCACCGCGCGGATCAGACCGAGGTTGCCCTCCTGGATGAGGTCCAGGAAGAGCATGCCACGGCCGGTGTAGCGCTTGGCCAGGGAGACCACCAGACGGAGGTTGGCCTCCAGCAGGTGGTTCTTGGCGCGGCGCCCGTCCTCGGCGATGATCTCCAGCTCGCGCTTGAGCTTCGGGGCCAGCTTGTCGGCGTTCGCCAGCTTGTCCTCGGCGAACAGACCCGCCTCGATGCGCTTGGCGAGCTCGACCTCCTGCTCGGCGTTGAGCAGGGGGACCTTGCCGATCTGCTTGAGGTAGTCCTTGACCGGGTCGGCGGTGGCGCCGGCGGCGGCGACCTGCTGGGCCGGCGCGTCGTCCTCGTCCTCGTCGGAGAGCACGAAACCGGCGCTTTCCGCGCCCTCCGGCTCGTCCGCCTTGGTCTCCTCGAGGACCTCCTCGTCGACCAGCTCGGCGTCGTCCTTCTTGCCCGCGGTCTTCTTGGCGGTCGCCTTCTTGGCCGTGGCCTTCTTCGCGGTCGCCTTCTTGGCGGTGGTCTTCTTGGCAGCCGCGTTCCTGGCGGGTGCCTCCTCCTCGACGGCGGGGTCGGTGGCGGGCGCCGCCGGCGTGGCGGAAGCGGTGGCCTTCCGGGCGGTCGCCGTCTTGGCCGCGACCGTCTTGGTCGCGGTGCGCTTGGCGGGACTCTTCGCTGCGACGCTCTTTCGGGTGCGCTTGGGCTCTGCGGCACTGACCATCAGCGTCACACCCTCTTCCTCGAGGATCTGGTTGAGGCTGCGCAGTACGTTCTTCCACTGAGTGGCCGGAATCTGGTCAGCTTCGAAGGCCCGACGCACGTCGTCGCCGGCGATCTGCCCCTCAGCCTTTCCCCGCTCAATGAGCGCCATGACAGAGACGGACTCGGCGATCTCCGGCGGGAGCGTACGGGATGTGCTGGCCGACACGAACAACCTCTCGGAACGTTGGAAAACGGCTTCCGGCCCCGTCCACAGGGGACAGGAGCCGACCGCCGGCCTGGGGATGGGCCGACGGTGCGGGCGGGGGCCGGGGAAGATGCACAGCGCCATGCTCGGCGTCCGTATTCCCTCCGCGGCTGTCACCTCTTAGGTCATCGCGTTCTCCTCGGGAGCGTTACGCCCAATTCGCGTGGCCCGAGTCACACCCCGTAAGCGAACAGAAGCGGTCGTAGGGGTAAAAATCTGGTCACCCGGGGGCGAGGAGGTCGTCTCCCCGGGGATTCTTCTACCCTCTTTGCCGCGTCGGACCCCGCGGGATCGTGGACGATCCCGCGGGGTCCGACGGGGGGACGGTCACCGGTGGGACGCTGCCACAGGAGGGGGATGGCATGCCGCACCGTGCCGTCCGCGGAACGCGGTCAGTGCTCGCGCGGCGCGGGCACCACGCGTTCCACCTCGGGATGGACCGTGAGGAGTTGCCGCATGGCGGCCTCGGCCGCCGCGCCGTCGCCGCCGGCGAGGGCGTCGACGATCCGGGCGTGGTGGGTCAGCGAGTGCTCGTTCGGCCGCTCACAGCCGGTGACCGGGCCGCCCGAGACCTGCAGCGCGGCGGACACGATCCCCGAGAGGTGCTCCAGCATCCGGTTGCCCGCCACCTGGATGAGCAGGGAGTGGAACTCGGAGTCCGCCCGCGCGAACGTCAGCGCGTCACCCTGCCCCAGGGCGTGGCCCATGATCTCCACCATGTCGGACAGGCGCTGCTGGACGTCCTCCCGGCCGTGGCCGGCCGCCAGGCGGGCGGCGAGCGGCTCGATCGTCCAGCGCAGCTCGCTGAGCTCGCGGCGCTGGTCGTCCCGTTGCGGCCCGAAGGCCCGCCACTCGATGATGTCCGGATCGAGGAGGTTCCAGTCGCTGACGGGGCGCACGCGCGTGCCCACGTTCGGCCGGGCACTGACCAGGCCCTTGGCCTCCAGGACACGGAGCGACTCGCGGACGACGGTGCGGGAGACCTCGAAGCGCTGGCCGATCTCCTCCGGGACCAGCGGACGGTCGGCGCCCAGGTCCCCGGAGACGATCATCTGTCCCAACTGCTGGACGAGCTGGCCGTGCAGTCCGCGCCCACGGCTGCTCGCGGCACGCCGGCTCACGCGGCCCAGCTCGGGATCCGTGCCGTCCCAGGCAGGGGCGCCGACACGGTCTGCGGCGGGCGTCTCCGCATAGGGGTAGCGGTCGAGTTCGCCCGGGTTCGCGAGGCCGGAGTCTGCGGAGCGGGCGGCGGTCATCATGGTGTGCGCAAGGGTACTCACGCATCCTTTGTCGGCGTCGCCGCCAACTCCCTTGAGGTCTTTGGTGAAAAGCACACGAAAGGGTGATCGCTCACCCCGTCGCAATTGACGCCTTATCGGAAAGAAGTGTGCATACAACGGGGAGTTGTGGGCACGGGTGGGCCGATGTGTTCACGGACGGTCATCATCGGACCCTGCTCCGCAGACCGGTGAGCAGGTACGCGCAGAGCAGCGCCCCCAGCGACAACGCCAGCGCCCCGCCCACGGGTTGGGCGAGCAGGCGCAGCACCACGTCCAGGTGGTGCTCGCCACCGAAGGGCCACCGGAGCGGCAGTCTCCCCGCGAAGGGCTCCGGGGTGCGCACGGACGGCCCCTCCACCGCCTTCCGCACGAGCGGTACGACGAGGAGGGGCACGGCGACGACCGCGGCCAGCCCGGCGGTCGTGGACCGGAAGACGCCCGCGGCGAGGACGCCGGCGCAGGCGCATCCCGCCACCAGTCCGAGCCAGGCCGCACTCAGCGGGAGCCAGTCGGCGGGAACCCGGACGACCTCCCGGCCGTAGACGAGGTAGAGCAACTCGGCATCGCATCCGACGGTCAGGACGGCCAGGACCAGTGCGGTGGCCGAGGCGACGAGGAGTTTGGCGGTGAGCAGCCCCAACCGCCGGGGCACCGTGCCACGGTCCGCCGCCAGCGCGGGGTGGCGGAACTCGTCACCGAAGGCCAGCGCGCCGAGCAGTCCCGCTCCCAGCGCCGCGGGCGGCAGCGGCAACTCCTCGGGCCAGGCGGCCAGCAGACGCGGCTGCGGGGTGTGCCCCACACGTGCCAGCAGTACGGCGGTGAGCGCGGACACGACGAGCACCGCGGCCCCGACGAGGAACCCCGTCGCGACGCCCGTGGCGCGGCGGATCTCGTAGCGGACGGGGCGCAGGGGCCTGGGCGCGGGGCGGACGGAGATGGGCGGTGGCAGATCGGCCCCGGCGGTGGAGGCGCGGTCGGCGCCGGGCGTCCGGCCGGCCCGGCGTGAGCGCCGTACGGGCTGCGGCGGGGCACCCCCGGCGTCGGCCGCCTCCGGCCTGTTCCCGTCATGCTGCACGAGCGCGAGGGACGCCTCGGCGGCCGGAGCACCAGGGCGGCGGGCCGGGGCGGCACGGCGCGAGGTGCCCACCGTGGATCCCGGTGTGCCCGCGGCCCCTTCGTCCGTCCCGGCGCCGGGCCCCATGTCCCCTACCTCGTCAGCGAGTTGGTGGACGACGATGCCGTTGCGGAACGCCGTCTCGCCGATGTCCGCGCAGGTACTGCCGTAGACGCAGAGGCGGTTGCCGGCCTCCCGCACGACTTCCACGGACCGCTGTGCGGATCGGGCCTCCTGCGCGAGCAGCGCGGAGAGGCGGGCGGCGTGCGGACTGCGGACGGCCACCCGTGGGCGCAGCCGGGTGCGCGAGAAGTCCGCGACGTCCTGGTCGGCGACGAGCCTTCCGCGCTCCAGCGTGACGACGTGGTCCGCGATCCGCGCCGCCTCCTTCGCCTCCGCGGTGGCCCACAGAACCGTGCCGCCCTGGGCCGCGTGCGCCCGGAGCATGCCGTGCAGCCAGTCCTTGTCCGCGGCGGAGAGCCCCCGAGCGGGGTCGTCGAGCACGAGTGTGTGCGGGTCCGGCAGCAGCGCGCAGGCCAGGCCCAGCCGGCGATCCATGGCGCGCGACAGCGTGGCGAGGCGTTCGTCGCGCAGACCCACGAGCCCGACCGCTTCGAGAACTTCGTCCGCACGGCGGCCCGGCACGCCGGAGGCGGCGCACAGCATGCGCAGGTGCCCACGGACGGAGCGGGCGGGGTGGCCCGGTACGTCGCCCAGCAATACGCCGACCTCGCGGGCGGGATGAGGGATGCGATGCAAAGGCCGGCCTCTGAAGTGGGTCACGCCACGGCCGCGTTGGAGTTCGAGCATCAGCCCGAGGGCCGTCGTCTTGCCGGCGCCCGGTGCGCCGAGCAACGCGGTGACGCGGCCCGCGTGCGCCTCGAACGAGACGTCGTCGACGGCGGGCGGCAGCTCTTTGCGGGGGTGGCTGGTCAGTCCGATGGCCTGGATCACGCGATGCAACATAGCGCGCCAAAACGGGTTTTTCGGGCACCGCACGGCCTACTGCCGCAAGGTACGGTCGGCCTGTCGGGTCCGCCGGCCGGTCCGGCGCCCGCGCCTCAGACCTCGGGGCGCAGCATCGGGGGGTTGAGCAGGGTGGCTCCGCCGGCCCGGAAGAGCTGGGCCGGGCGGCCGCCCTGCCGGGTGGTCGTGCCTCCGGTGGGGACCAGGAAGCCCGGCGTACCCGTCACCTTGCGGTGGAAGTTGCGCGGGTCGAGTGCCACGCCCCAGACCGCCTCGTAGACCCGGCGCAGCTCACCGACGGTGAACTCGGACGGACAGAAGGCCGTCGCCAGCGACGAGTATTCGATCTTGGAGCGGGCGCGCTCCACCCCGTCCGAGAGGATCTGCGCGTGATCGAAGGCGAGCGGTGCCACCGGCTCGCCCTCCCTGCCGTAACCGCCCTGCTGGAGCAGTTCCTCGACGGGCGCCCAGCGCGCGTTGCTGGCGTCGCCGCCGGCCCGGGGAGCCGGCAGGTCGGGGGCGAGCGCGAGGTGGGCGACGCTGACGACACGCATGCGGGGATCACGCTTGGGATCACCGTAGGTGGCGAGCTGTTCCAGGTGGGCGCCGTTGTCCTGGGCGGGGACGGCCGGGTCGTGCACCCGCAGTCCCGTTTCCTCGGCCAGTTCCCGTGCCGCGGCCTGTGCCAGGTCCTCGTCGGCCCGGACGAAGCCACCGGGGAGCGCCCAGCGCCCCTGGAACGGCGGCTCACCCCTGCGTACCGCCAACGCACACAGAGCATGGCGGCGCACGGTCAGCACGACCAGGTCCACGGTGACGGCGAAGGGTGGAAAGGCTGACGGGTCGTAGGGCATGCGGCGATCATAGTCGTCTGCCTGACGATAAACACCTCCTTCGCCGGTCGTATCGGTGGCTGATCCACTTCGGTCCGGTGCCTGCGCCGCCGAACTCCTCGCGTGATCCGGCGACGCCCGTCGCCCCAGGTCACACCCCGGCTGCGCCCCTCGGCCGTCTCCGCGGCACGACAGGACCGGGCCGGCCGAGCCGCCCGGCGAAGGGCGCGCCCGCCGCCTGGGTCCTCACTCGTCACGGCCGCCGCCCGGACGACCGGTCCGCCCGCCCGGACCCTCGCCCCCGGCGCGAGGATCCCGGGAACCCGACGGCAGGTGGTCGCCTCCCCCCGGCACACCGCGCCGACCCCCGGGGCCCGGACCCGTCGCACCGGGAAGCGCGGCGCCGGAACGCGTCCCACGCGTTCCCCCGCCACCGGTTCCGGTGCCGTGACGTGTGCTCCTCGCCGACGCCGGCGGATACGGCAGCCGCCCTCCCGGCCGGCTTCCCTCCGCGCGCACCCCTCGAGGAGAACCGCTGCCGCTCCCGGCCGCGCGGTGGCGTCGGCGGCGGGGCAAGGGGGGCGCCACCGGCCTGGGCAGCGCCGGACCGGTGCACGAGGGTTCGCCGCGGCCCCCCTTCGGCGGTTCCGTGGCCAAGGCCGGCGCGTCGCCGGACTCCGCGTGTCCGCGGTCGTCGCGTTCCGCCCGCAGGCAGCGGCGGACCGACTCGGGGTCGAGGCCCTCGTTGCACGCCTGATGCAGCAGACGGGCGAAGAGGTAGTCGGGGTCGGCGGCCAGGGCCAGGGCAAGGGCTTCCCGTGCTTCCAGCTCGTCACCGGTGGACCAGGCGACCCACCCGGCGAGAGTGAGGGGCGCCGCGGCGTGTTCGCCGTACGGTCCGACACAGCGGCGCGCCAGGGCCCGCCACAGGCGGAGGGCCGGGCCCGCGTCGTCGCCCTCCATCCACTCGGCGGCGCGGTCGCGGGTCGTGCGGTCCTGCAGACCGAGGATCAGGGCGGCTGCCTCGTCGCACTCGAGCAGGTCGTCGTCACGCAGATCAGCCGGGAGCATGCCGGACGCGGGCGCGGCGCCCGCGAGGCGGCCCATGATCCGCTCCGCCAGCCCCAGTGTCTCCCCGGCGACCTCATGACGGCCGTCCGCGTCGAGCATCCTCGGGACCAGGGTCACGCCGGCGGTGTCGAGGGCCCGCTCCTGTTCGCGGGCGGCGGGGCTCTGCCATGGGAGCAGCCTTGCCCGCAGTTCGCCCAGGCTGCCGCGGATCTGGAGCCCGGCGTAGGTGGCGGCGGCGGCCAGCACCGAGGTGCCGGGCAGGCCCAGCGGTGTCCCCTCGGCCGGGCAGCAGCCCCGGTCGTCGCAGCAGTACGACCAGAAGCGGCCGCCCGAGACGCACAGGGCCTCCACGACAGGGATGTCCAGGGCGCCGCACTCCAGACGCAGGGCGTGGGCCAGCGGCCCCAGGCGTTCCTTGACCTGCCGGCCGGTCTCGCCCTCGCCCGGCTCGTGGCAGAGGAAGACGACCATCTGCTCGGGCCGGGCGCCCCTGCGCTCGCTGCCCGTCACCAGGCCGTGCGCCAGTTGCCGGGCGGCGGCGGGCCAGTCGTCCGCGCCGGCGGGGATGCCGAGACGGGCACGGCCGCCGAACCGGCCGCGTCCGTCCTTCTCGTGCAGGGCGACCAGCACGATGCTGTCCTCGGGACGGTAGCCGAGGAGGTAGGGCAGGGCGTCGGCGAGCTCGGCCGGGGAACGCAGGGTGATCTGCTGCCCGTCGCCGTGGCTGTCGTACGCGGTGCAGGCGATGCCCTCCGGGCTCGTGGGCCGGTCACGCTGCGGCGGTCCGGCGTACTCACGCCCGTCGTCTCCCGCAATGCCATGGTTTTCGGGGGATCCCGTGGTCTCGCTGTGGTTCGTCATGCCGAGACGATCTCGCAGATCGCGACATTCCGGTTCTTCCTGTGGATAAGTCAAATCAGGGACATGTCATTCGGCCGGAGGACCCGGGCGTCCCACTCCCCGCCCGCCCCCGCGGCCGACCGGATGTCGGTGCCGTCCTGTTGTATGGGACCCATGGAGCACACGAGCAACACGGACCTCCGGACGGCCGCGGACGCGGTCCTCGCCCGTCTCGTCGGCGATGCCTCGGGCGAGGCCCGGCTGCGCGAGGACCAGTGGCGGGCGATCGAGGCACTGGTCGCCGACAAGCGCCGGGCCCTGGTCGTCCAGCGCACGGGGTGGGGCAAGTCCGCCGTCTACTTCGTGGCCACGTCGCTGCTGCGGGCGCAGGGCAGCGGCCCCACCGTGATCGTCTCCCCGCTCCTGGCGCTCATGCGCAACCAGGTGGAGGCGGCGGCCAGAGCCGGCATCCACGCCCGGACCATCAACTCCTCCAACAGCGAGGAGTGGGACGCCATCCAGGCGGAGATCACCGCAGGGGACGTGGACGTGCTGCTGGTGAGCCCGGAGCGGCTGAACAACCCGGACTTCCGCGACCAGGTCCTGCCCAGGCTCTCCGCCGCGACCGGACTCCTCGTGGTCGACGAGGCGCACTGCATCTCCGACTGGGGACACGACTTCCGTCCGGACTACCGACGGCTGCGCACCATGCTCGCCGACCTCCCGGACGGGGTACCCGTACTCGCCACCACCGCCACCGCCAACGCCCGCGTCACCGCCGACGTCGCGGAACAGCTGGGCACGGGGGGTTCGTCGGACGCGCTGGTGCTGCGGGGCCCGCTGGACCGGGAGAGTCTCAGCCTGAGCGTGCTGCGCCTGCCCGATGCCGCGCACCGGATGGCCTGGCTCGCCGATCACCTGGACGAGCTGCCGGGCTCGGGGATCGTCTACACGCTGACCGTGGCCGCCGCCGAGGAGGTCACCGCCTTCCTGAGGCAGCGCGGGCACACCGTCGCCTCCTACACCGGCAGGACGGAGAACGCCGAGCGGCAGCAGGCCGAGGAGGACCTGCTCGCCAACAAGGTGAAGGCCCTGGTCGCCACCTCCGCCCTCGGTATGGGGTTCGACAAGCCCGACCTGGGCTTCGTGGTGCATCTCGGCTCCCCGTCCTCCCCCATCTCCTACTACCAGCAGGTCGGCCGCGCCGGGCGCGGTGTCCGGCATGCCGAGGTGCTGCTCCTGCCGGGCAAGGAGGACGAGGCGATCTGGGAGTACTTCGCGTCGCTCGCCTTCCCCTCCGAGGATCTGGTGCGCCGCACGCTCGACGTCCTCGCACACGCGGAACGGCCCCTGTCGCTGCCGGCCCTCGAGCCGCTGGTGGAGCTGCGCCGCTCCCGGCTGGAGACCATGCTCAAGGTGCTCGACGTGGACGGCGCGGTGAAGCGCGTCAAGGGCGGCTGGATCGCGACCGGGCAGCCGTGGACGTACGACGCCGAGCGGTACGCGTGGGTGGCGCGGCAGCGCAAGGCCGAACAACAGGCGATGCGCGAGTACGCGGCGAGCACGGAGTGCCGGATGGAGTTCCTGCAGCGCCAGTTGGACGACGAGGGCGCCAAGCCCTGCGGGCGCTGCGACAACTGCGCGGGCGCCCGGTACACCGCCGAGGCCTCCGCCACCGCGCTCGAGGCGGCCCGCGTGGATCTCGGCCGGGCGGGTGTGGAGGTGGAGCCCCGGCGGATGTGGCCCACCGGACTCCCCGCGATCGGCATGGACCTCAAGGGCCGGATCCCGGCGGGCGAACAGGCGGCGCAGGGCAGGGCGCTGGGGCGGCTGTCGGACATCGGCTGGGGCAACCGGCTGCGCCCGATGTTCGCGCCGCAGGCGCCCGACGGGCCGGTGCCGGACGATGTCGCCAAGGCCGTGGTGGGCGTGCTGGCCGACTGGGCCAAAGGCCCCGGCGGGTGGGCTCCGGGGGCGGCGGACGCGCAGGCCCGGCCGGTGGGTGTGGTGACCCTCGCCTCCCGCAGCAGACCCCGGCTGATCCACTCACTGGGAGCACGGATCGCGGAGGTCGGCCGGCTGCCGCTGCTCGGGGAGGTGAGCTACACGGGTGAGGCGCACCCCGCGTCCCGGAGCAACAGCGCCCAGCGCCTCAAGGCGCTCGACGGGGCGCTCGCCGTTCCCGCCGACCTCGCCGCCGCGCTCGCACAGGCCCGGGGCCCCGTTCTGCTCGTGGACGACTACACGGAGACGGGCTGGACACTCGCGGTCGCTGCGCGTCTGCTGCGGCGGGCCGGTGCACAGGGTGTGCTTCCGCTGGTGCTGGCCGTACAGGGCTGACGGTTCGGCGCACCCGAAGGGTGGGGATATTAACCGTGGATCACCCGATACCGGTCCGCTGCCCCAATTGCTCGTTGCCGCATCCAAGTTCGACAGGAAGAATTGAAGTCCGCACCCGCACGGTTCGTCCGCCGATCAGGTAGGGCTCTGTTGCGTGGGCGCTCCCCCGAATCCGACCCCGCCCGCAGTCTGGGCGTAGCCGAAGGGAGGACCGTGACCTTCGGATTCGCTCCGTCCTCGGCGGCATCGCTGTCGACGTCCGCCGCTTCCGCCACCCGTGTGCTCGAGCCCGCGGAGTGGGCCGCCGCGGGAATCCCGCTGCTGCGCAGTCCGCGTGAGGTGGTCAGCGGACTGCACGCCCGGCATCACCCCGGCCCGGCGACCGCGGTCGTCGCCGTGCTCGATCCCGAGGAACGGGTGTGCGCCAGCGCCTCGTTCACCCGCCGCGCCGCCTCGGCGGACGGCTGGATGTTCCGCAACGTGCTGCTGGCCCAGTTGCGCCGGGTCATCCCGCACGACCTGCGGCGCCGCACACCGGTGCGCACCGCCGTGCTGCTCTACTGCCGTGACGGCGACGCCCGTTGGACGGAGGAGGACGGCGCGTGGATGTGGGGGCTGCGGGACGCGTGCACCCTGCACGGGCTGCGCTGCGGTGCGTACATCACGCTGACCCGTGACGGTTGGCAGGTCCTCGGCGAGGGGCGCGGGGGCCGCCACCCCAGCGCCGGCTCGGCACCGGAGCCCTTCGCCCTGTCCGAGGCACCGCCGCGGATTCCGCCTACCGGCGGTGCCGCCTCGGAGGTGCTGCGCCGCGCGGCGGCCCGCTGAGCTCGCGGGGACGCCCGGCGGAGGCCCGGACCGCAGGGGCCGTCGGCCGGTCACGGAACGGCGCGGTGCGGACGCACGGCGCCCGTCCCGGCCGGACGGCGGCGTGCATCGCACGTCCCGCGTACCGGGCATGCCGACGCGCCGGCCGTACGGATGCCGCGCACGCGGCCTCCGCGTCCCCCGGGGTCCGGCCGGACCCCGTACCGCCGGCTCAGACAGCCGCGCCTAGCAACGAGTTGATGCGCTGCGGGTCGCCGCAGACGATCAGCAGGGCGCCGGCCCGGGCGTGAGCCGCCGACAGGGCGGAGACGGCCGCCGACTCCGGGCCGCCGTTGACGGCGACCACGACCACGGGCCGTGCCCCGGCACGGTCCGCGACCCGGGCGTCCGCGTAGAAGACGTCGTCCCCGGCGTCGTGCTGGGCCCAGTAGGAGGCCTCGCCGAAGGACAGTTCGTGGGTGGCCCACGGGTGCGGCTCGCCGGTGGTGACCACCAGCACGTCGCCGGGGGCGCGGCCCGAGTCCAGCAGCAGGTCCACGGCCTCCTCGGCGGCGTCGAGCGCCCCCTGGGCCGAGGCCGGGATCAGCTGGATCTGCGGGGTGGCCGCAGTGGGGGCGGGCCGCTCCGTGGGGGCGGGCCGCTCCGCAAGAGCGGGCTCGGCCGCGGGAGTCGCGTCGCGCGACGCACGCTGCACCGGCGGCGCGGGCCGCGGCGGGCCGGGACGACCGGGACGCGACGAAGCCGGGGGGCGGGGACCGGGTACGGGACGGGGGGTCGGCGCGGTGCGGGGACCCTGGGCACTCTCGTGAATCTGAGGCTCCTCGGGAAGGAGAGGCATGAGCTGATTTTTATCAAACGTCGGTACGGCACGCGCCGCCGGGTGGCACATGCGTGCGAGCGGTTCGTCAGAAGTCGAAGCCGAGCTGACCCTCGATCTCCGGAACGCGCCCGTCCGTCCAGGTGCGGACCTTCTTGAGGTGCCGCCACTGGGGCAGCGCATCAAGATACGCCCACGACAACCGGTGGTACGGGGTGGGCCCCCGGACCTCCAATGCGGCCTTGTGCACGGGCGACGGATACCCGGCGTTGTCCGCGAAACCGAAGTCTGCATGGTCGATGCCCAGTTCGGCCATCATTTTGTCGCGCTGAACCTTGGCGATCACCGAGGCCGCCGCGACCGCCACGCACGACTGGTCGCCCTTGATGACGGTACGGACCTGCCAGGGCGATCCGAGGTAGTTGTGCTTGCCGTCCAGGATCACCGCGTCGGGCCGCACCGGGAGCGCGTCCAGCGCGCGTACCGCCGCCAGGCGCAGCGCGGCGGTCATCCCCAGGTCGTCTATCTCCTCGGGGGACGCGTGCCCGAGGGCGTACGACGTCACCCAGGTCCGCAGCGTCTCGGCGAGTTCGGTGCGCCGCTTGACGGTGAGGAGCTTGGAGTCGGTGAGGCCCTGCGGAGGCCGGCGCAGGCCGGTGATCGCCGCGCAGACGGTGACGGGGCCGGCCCACGCGCCGCGCCCCACCTCGTCGACACCTGCGACGGTCTTGGCCCCGGTCGTGGCACGCAGGGAGCGCTCGACGGTGTGAGTGGGTGGTTCGTACGGCATGGCGCCCTTAGCGTACGCCGCCCCGCGCGGCCCGCGACACCCCGGTTCCCCGAGCGGCGCCGGCGCCCGTCCGGCACCCGCTCAGGAGCCGCTCCGCCGCAGCAGCGGGACCATCAACCGGTCGATCATCTCCTCCAGCTCGACGTCCGTCCATTCGCTGCCGCACACTTTCGAGCGGTACATCATCATGGCCGGAACCGTGTCGAAGACATAGCCGTTCGCCGCGTCGGGGCGCACCTCTCCGCGCTCGATGCCGCGCTCGATCACCTCGCGGAGCATCTTTATGGTGGGTCCCACGACACCGTCGATGATGACGGCGTGGAAACGCTCGGCCTGCACGGTGTCGCACTCGTGAATGACCGAGCGCAACGCGGATCCCGACCGGGAGAACATCGCGTCGCGCGCTCGCATGCACAGGTCCAGCAGGTCGTCGCGCACGCTTCCGCGGTCCGGTACCGCGTCGAAGTTCGGGAGCCCGGCCCGCAGGGCGTCCGCGACGAGGTCCTCCTTGGACGGCCAGCGCCGGTAGACGGCGGCTTTTCCGGTCTGGGCGCCCGCGGCAACGCCCTCCATCGTCAGGCCGTTCCAGCCGACCGTGCTGAGCTGTTCCAGGGCGGCATCGAGGATCGCGCGTTCCAGTACGGCGCCGCGGCGACGGGAAGCGGCCGCCTGAGCGGGGGCGGCCGCCCTGCTCGAAGTTTCCATCCGACTCTCTCCAACGAGCAGACGAAGCGGGCATTTCGGGGATTCGGCACCACCGCGCGGCGACTGAGGGGGACGCGCCGGGCGGCGATGCATTCAGTGAACGCTTGCGTTCACTGTCGGGGACTCCTACGGTGGACGCAACAGTGAACGCGAGCGTTCACTGAAGCCTTCGTGTGGGGGACCCATAGTGACAACCTCTCCGTTGATCCATGACCACAAGCCAGGAGCGGCCCGCCGGGACGGGCGCCCCGGCATCGCACTCACCGTCATCGCGGCCTGCCAGCTCATGGTGGTGCTCGACGCGACGATTGTGAACATCGCGCTGCCGCACATCCAGAACGCTCTCCGGTTCAGCACCACCGATCTCACCTGGGTGGTCAGCGCCTACACCCTGACCTTCGGCGGCCTGCTGCTGCTCGGCGGTCGCGCGGGCGACATCCTCGGCCGCCGCCGTGTCTTCATGACCGGCATCCTGCTGTTCACCTTCGCCTCGTTGCTCGGCGGATTCGCCCAGGAACCGTGGCAGCTGCTGGCGGCGCGCGTACTGCAGGGTGTGGGCGGCGCGATCGCCTCGCCCACCTCGCTCGCGCTCATCACCACCACGTTCCCGGAAGGGCCCGAGCGCAACCGTGCCTTCGGTGTCTTCGCCGCGGTCTCCGCGGGCGGCGGGGCCATCGGCCTGCTCGCGGGCGGCATGCTCACCGAGTGGCTCGACTGGCGGTGGGTGCTCTTCGTGAACGTACCGATCGGCGTGCTGATCGTCGTCCTCACGCCCTTGTACATCAACGAGTCCGAGCGGCACACCGGCCGCTTCGACATCGCGGGCGCGGTGACCTCGACGGCCGGCATGGCCTCCCTCGTCTACGGTTTCATCCGCGCCGCGGAGGAAGGCTGGCGGGACAGTGTGACCGTCGGCTCCTTCACGGCCGCCGTCGTCCTGCTGGTGGCCTTCGCGCTGATCGAGTCCCGGGCCAAGGAACCGATCACCCCGCTGCGGATGTTCGCCGACCGCAATCGCTCGGGCACCTATGTGATCATGCTCAGCCTCGCCGCGGCGATGTTCGGCATGTTCTTCTACATCGTCCTCTTCGTGCAGAACGTGCTCGGCTACAGCCCGATCGAGGCCGGCCTCGCCTTCCTGCCGGTGACGGTCGTGATCGCGCTCGGAGCCGGTGTGTCCCAGCGGTTCCTCCCGGTCTTCGGCCCCAAGCCGTTCATGCTCGCCGGTTCGGCGCTCGCCGCGACCGGTCTTGCCTGGCAGACGCTGATCAGCTCCGACAGCTCCTACGTCGGCGGCATCCTCGGCCCGATGCTGATCTTCGGCTTCGGTATGGGCCTGAACTTCGTGACGCTGACCCTCACCGCGGTCTCCGGGGTGGCCCAGCACGAGGCCGGCGCGGCCTCCGGACTCCTCAACGCGACCCAGCAGGTGGGCGGGTCGGTGGGCCTGGCCCTGCTGACGACCGTCTTCTCCACGGCCAGCAGGGACGAGGCGGAGAAGCAGGTCCCGGGCTTCCTCGCCGAGGGAAAGGCGGAACAGAAGGCGGAGTTCGCCCGGACTCAGCAACTGCCCGCACCCTGGGGACACGAAGTGCTCACGGAGGGAATCTCCACGGCCTTCGTCCCGGCCGCCGCGATGGCCGTGCTCGCCGTGGCCACCGCGTGGTTCGTCATACGGGTCCGCACGAGCGACCTGCAGGCACTGTCCGGCTCGGCCGGACCCGGCATGGGCTGAGCGGGGAACACCTCCCCAGGGGCCCGGCGGCTCTCCGGCCGACGCCACGGCAGTCGGCCGGGAAGCGCCGGGCCGGCCCGCGAACCACACCACGACGAACCACACCACGACGGCCCCCGGGGTGAGCAGCACGGCCGGCCCCACGTCCCTGGTCGCCACCTCCGCCTCCTCTCCTCCGGTCCGTCGTCGCCCGGCAGACGCACCCGCGCGTGTCGGGCTCCACGTCCCACAGATGGATGCCCCGACAACGAGCGACCGGTCACGGAGAGTTCCCGAGGCACACGGAGAGTTCGGAAGAGTGAGGGCGCCGGACTCAGGTCGAGGTGCGCAGCCACTCCGGCAGCGGCTCGACCCGGTCGGCCCACTCGGCGGGCGGCGCCCCGGCCTTGCCGGCGGCGACCACGCCGCCCACGATCGCGCAGGTGGTGTCCACGTCACCGCCCACCTGCGCGGTCGTCCAGAAGGCCCGCTCGTAGTCCCCGAGCGCCCGGGCCGCCGACCAGAGCGCGAAGGGCACGGTGTCGTGCGCCGTCGTACGCCGCCCGCACCCGAGCACGGCAGCGACGGTCGCCGCGTCGTCGTAGTCGAGCATGTCCCGGGCCCTGCGCAGTCCCGCGCCGACCGCGCTCCTGGCGGGCACCAGACCGACGACCCCGTCGAGCAGCGCCTCGGCGCCGGGGTGTCCGCCGGGGGCCGCGACCAGCGCGGCGGCCGCGGCGACGGCCATGGCTCCCACGACGGCCTCACGGTGCTGATGGGTGGGGTAGGAGGAGATCTCGGCCTGGTGGGTGGCCTGCTCCGGGTCGTCCGCGTACCAGGCGCCCAGCGGCGCGATGCGCATCGCGGCTCCGTTGCCCCACGACCCCTGGCCGTTGAAGAGCGCGGCGGAGAGCTCGCGCCAGTCGCCGCCCTCGCGGACCAGCCGCAGCAGCCGCCCGACCGCGGGACCGTACCCCCGGTCGAAGTCCTGGTGCTCGGCGAAGGACCGCGCGAGGGCGTCCTGGTCGATCCGGTGGTGCGCGGCCAGCACGGCGACGACCGAACACGCCATCTCGGTGTCGTCGGTCCACTGCCACGGGCCCGGGGGCAGTTCGCCGCGCTTGAGCAGCGGGTAGTTCACCGGCACGAAGAACTGGGAGCCGAGCGCGTCGCCCACGGACAGTCCGCGCAGGCTGGCCAGGGCGCGCTCCAGGCGCCCGGCGGGGGAGGAATCAGCGGTCATCGCCCTGCCACTCTATCCGGTGCCCCTCTGTCCACCCGGTGATCCCGTAGGGTTCCGGTTCCCGCCAGCGGTCGAAGGGCCGGTCGAGGGTGTACTTGCCGTTCTCCCCCAGAACGAGCACCCGCATCTCGGCGTTCCCCGGATTCGACAGCGACTCGAACTCCGCCACGGTCCAGTGGAACCACCGCATGCAGAACAGCCGCATGGCCAGACCGTGGGTGACGATGAGGACGTTCGGCGGATGGTCGGAAGCCTCGAAGCTGCGGAACAGACTCTCCAGGAAGCCGCCGACCCGGTCGTAGACGTCGGCACCGGACTCGCCCTGGGCGAAGCGGTAGAAGAAGTGACCGTACGCGTCCCGGTAGGCCTTCTGCAGGCGCACGTCCTCGCGGTCCTGCCAGTTGCCCCAGTCCTGCTCGCGCAGCCTGGGCTCCTCGCGCACGCGTATCAGCCCGGGGTCGAGCCCGAAGGCGCTCAGCGTCTGGTGCGTCCGGCGGTACGGGGAGACGTAGACGCTGACCCGCTCGTCGCCGAACAGGTCCCGCAGCCGCTTCCCCGTCTCCTCCGCCTGCCGCCTGCCTCGCTCGGTCAGGGACAGGGCGTGATCGGGTTCGCGCTCGTAGACGGAGTCATCGGCGTTGCCCATTGACTCGCCGTGCCGGACAAGGACGATGCGCCGTGGTCGTGCCATGCCAAGACCCTAGATCGAATGACGTCCCGACGGGGAATCGTGCGGGCCCCGTACGGCGTGCGTCACACAGGTCCTCCACCGCGCGACGCACCGGAACACCTGCTCCCGGACCGGAGGATCAAACCGTCCAGGCCGCCTCCATGTCGACGATGTCCCCCGCCAGGGCCGCGACGTCGGCCTCCGTCTGCGCCCGCAGGGCGAGCCGCTCCACGCGCTCCGTGCGGTACTTGCCGTGCTCGGCGGCCGAGCGCCACATCGACAGCACCAGGAACTCGTTCCCTGGTGCCTCGCCGAAGAGACCCCGGACCATGCCGGGCGAGCCGGCCATCGCCGGGTTCCAGACCTTCTCCTGCATCAGGACGAAATGCTCCGCCCGCTCCTCGTGGACCCGGCACAGGGCGACCCTGAGCAGATCGGCGTCGGTGAAGCGCGGTTCGAACCCGGTCTTCACGTCGAAGCGGTGGTCGAAGAGTCTGACCTGGGCGTCCTTGAAGGTGCCCGACTGTGCCGAGGCGAGCCGGTCGTGGGAGCGCGCCATGAACGAGTCGTAGAAGGCGCGGCTCTCCCAGAAGGAGAAGATGTGCGCCACGTCCGGCCGGCCCCGGCTCCATCCCCCTCCCTGCGCGCGAAACCCCGGCTCCCCCAGAAGCCCCGCCCACTTCCGCTGCCCCCGCTCGAACCCGCGGCGGTCCACCACGGTGCAGCGAATCCACTTGACCAGCACCGCGCCATCGTAAGGCCAGGGAGCGTGGCACCGGTCACCCTCGGAGGGACTGCTTGCCGGTCCCCGCCGCCCGGCGCGTGGCAGGATGGGCAACCTGCCGCAGACGTCCGGCAGTTGGATGCGCCGGCGGACGGTCACGAGGAAGGGGAAGACTGGTGAACGGCCTCAACAAGGGCATCCGCAAGGTCGAGATCGCGCTGAGGTGGGACCCGAGTCCGTCGGGAGGGCCCTCCACCGACCTCGATCTCGTCGCCGCCCCCTATCCGGCGAGCGACCCGCACGGCGACCCCGCCTATGTGGTGCACTTCGACAGTCGCTCCCCCGACGGCACGATCACGCTCAACCGGGACAGCAAGGACGGCCTGGGCTTCGGTTGGGACGAGGTCATGACGCTGGAACTGGACCGGCTCGACGAGCGGTACGCGCGCGTGGTGGTCGGTGTGGTCGTCCAGCAGCACCAGGCACCGCGGACCTTCTCCGGGGTGGCCAACGCGGGTCTGCGCATCCGCGAGGGATACACCGTCCTGGCCGAGGACGACTTCGGCGGTGTCCCCGGGGCCACGGCCGCGACGGTCGCGGAGTTCGTCCGGGAGGGATCGGGCCCCTGGGAGTTCCGTCCCGGCGTCCAGGGGTTCGAGGGCGACCCGGCGGCCTTCTCGCGCGCGATGGGGGCCCCGCGCCGGGCGTGACCCGGCGCGCCCGGGCTGCGCGCCCCAGGGGAACACCGAGGGCGGTGGTGCCGGAAACCCGGCACCACCGCCCTGGCGTGTTCACTCACTCCGGGACAGCGCCCGGTCGCGTCAGCTGCAGCCGCTCGTCGAGCCGCAGCCCTCGCAGATGTAGCAGGATCCTGCCCGCTGCATCTTCGTACCGCAGGAGAAGCACAGCGGGGCGTCGGCCTGGATGCCCAGCTGCATCTCGACCAGTTCCGCGCTGGTGTGGGCCTGCTTCGGTGCGGGCACCGCCGCCTCGGCCTCGGCCTTCGGCATGGCGACCGCCTTCAGCTCTTGGGCACGCGGCGCCGACTGGGCCAGGCCCTCGACGTCGACCTCGTCGTCGGACGGCTCGTACGAACCGGTCTCCAGGTGACGCTGACGCTCCTCGGCGGAGTGGATGCCGAGCGCGGAGCGCGTCTCGAAGGGCAGGAAGTCCAGCGCCAGGCGGCGGAAGATGTAGTCGACGATCGACTGCGCCATCCGCACGTCCGGGTCGTCCGTCATCCCGGCCGGCTCGAAGCGCATGTTGGTGAACTTCGAGACGTACGTCTCCAGCGGGACGCCGTACTGCAGGCCCACCGAGACGGCGATGGAGAAGGCGTCCATCATGCCCGCGAGCGTCGAGCCCTGCTTGGACATCTTCAGGAAGACCTCGCCGAGACCGTCGTCCGGGTAGGAGTTGGCGGTCATGTAGCCCTCGGCGCCGCCGACCGTGAAGGAGGTGGTGATGCCGGGACGGCCCTTCGGAAGGCGCTTGCGGACCGGTCGGTACTCGACCACCTTCTCGACCGCGGCGCGGATCGTCTCCTCGGCCTTCTCCGTGACCTCGGTCTTCTCCTTCTCCTTGGTCTTCGCGGAGAGCGGCTGTCCGACCTTGCAGTTGTCGCGGTAGATGGCGAGCGCCTTCACGCCCAGCTTCCAGGCCTCGAAGTAGATCTCCTCGACCTCCTCGACGGTCGCCGTCTCCGGCATGTTGACCGTCTTGGAGATGGCACCGGAGATCCAGGGCTGGATCGCGGCCATCATGCGGACGTGGCCCATCGGGGAGATGGCGCGCTCGCCCATGGCGCAGTCGAAGACCTCGTAGTGCTCCTGCTTGAGGCCGGGGGCGTCGATCACATTGCCGTGGTCGGCGATGTGGGCGACGATCGCCTCGATCTGCTCCTCCTGGTAGCCCAGGCGGCGCAGGGCCTGCGGGACGGTGCCGTTGACGATCTGCATCGAGCCGCCGCCGACCAGCTTCTTGAACTTCACCAGCGCCAGGTCGGGCTCGACACCGGTGGTGTCGCAGGACATCGCCAGACCGATGGTGCCGGTCGGGGCGAGTACGGAGGCCTGGGAGTTGCGGAAGCCGTTCTTCTCACCGATGCGCAGGACGTCCTGCCAGGCCTCGGTGGCGGCGGCCCAGACCGGGCTGTCCAGGTCGTCCATGCGCACGGCGGTGCCGTTGGCGTCGGCGTGCTGCTTCATGACGCGCTTGTGGGCGTCGGCGTTGCGGGCGTAGCCGTCGTACGGGCCGACGACCGCGGCGAGTTCGGCGGAGCGGCGGTAAGCCGTGCCCGTCATCAGCGAGGTGATCGAGCCGGCGAGGGCTCGGCCACCCTCGGAGTCGTAGGCGTGGCCGGTCGCCATCAGCAGGGCGCCGAGGTTGGCGTAGCCGATGCCGAGCTGGCGGAACGCGCGCGTGTTCTCGCCGATCTTCTGGGTGGGGAAGTCCGCGAAGCAGATCGAGATGTCCATCGCGGTGATGACCAGCTCGACGACCTTCTGGAAGCGCTCGGCCTCGAAGGACTGGTTGCCCTGGCCGTCGTCCTTGAGGAACTTCATCAGGTTCAGCGAGGCCAGGTTGCAGGACGTGTTGTCCAGGTGCATGTACTCGCTGCACGGGTTCGACGCGGTGATCCGGCCGGACTCGGGGCAGGTGTGCCAGTTGTTGATGACGCCGTCGTACTGGATGCCGGGGTCCGCGCAGGCCCACGCGGCCTCGGCGATCTTGCGGAAGAGCGCCTTGGCGTCGACCTCCTCGATGACCTCACCGGTCATCCTGGCACGCAGGCCGAACTTGCCGCCCTGCTCGACCGCCTGCATGAACTCGTCGTTGACGCGGACCGAGTTGTTGGCGTTCTGGTACTGGACGGAGGCGATGTCGTCGCCGCCCAGGTCCATGTCGAAGCCCGCGTCGCGCAGGACGCGGATCTTCTCCTCCTCCTTGACCTTGGTCTCGACGAAGTCCTCGATGTCCGGGTGGTCCACGTCGAGGACGACCATCTTGGCGGCGCGGCGGGTGGCGCCACCGGACTTGATCGTTCCGGCGGAGGCGTCGGCGCCGCGCATGAAGGAGACCGGTCCCGAGGCGTTGCCGCCGGAGGAGAGCAGTTCCTTGGAGGAGCGGATGCGGGAGAGGTTCAGGCCGGCTCCGGAGCCGCCCTTGAAGATCATGCCCTCTTCCTTGTACCAGTCGAGGATCGACTCCATGGAGTCGTCGACGGACAGGATGAAGCAGGCGGAGACCTGCTGGGGCTGGGGCGTGCCCACGTTGAACCACACGGGACTGTTGAAGCTGAAGATCTGGTGCAGGAGGGCGTACGCCAGCTCGTGCTCGAAGATCTCGGCGTCGGCGGGCGAGGCGAAGTACTTGTGGTCCTCACCGGCCTTCCGGTAGGTCTTCACGATGCGGTCGATCAGCTGCTTGAGGCCGGTCTCGCGCTGCGGGGTGCCGACGGCACCGCGGAAGTACTTGCTGGTGACGATGTTGACCGCGTTCACCGACCAGAAGTCGGGGAACTCGACGCCGCGCTGCTCGAAGTTGACCGAGCCGTCGCGCCAGTTCGTCATGACGACGTCACGGCGCTCCCAGGCCACCTCGTCGTAGGGGTGGACTCCAGGGGTGGTGTGGATGCGCTCGACACGCAGTCCCCTGCCGGTCTTGTTGCCCTTGGCTCGGGAACTCCGTGCCGGACCGCTCGCCGTCTCTGTCATGCCGCCTCCCTGTACGGGCGAAAACGCCCTGAAGTGCCCCGATGTTCCCGTGGCACGGTGTTCTGTCTGATGCTGCGGGCACCCACTCACCTGCCCGCAACAGGTCTTCTCATCGCCGCCGCCCGGCCGGAACCCCGTACCTGGCGTCCGGGGCCGGACCGCCGGTCAGTCGGCGGCGGGAGCGGGTTCGGGGACCTGGACGGCCCCGTCGGGCCCGCTGTCGTCTTCCTGGCTCCCCGGGACGGCTCCGTCGCCGTCCCCGTCGCCCCCGTCGTCCGCCGCGGGCCGCTGCGCCCCCCGGAGTTCCCCGATCGCGGCCTCGAAGTCCTCGAGCGAGTCGAACGCCCGGTAGACGGACGCGAACCGCAGGTAGGCGACGAGGTCGAGCTCCTGCAACGGGCCGAGTATGGCCAGTCCCACGTCGTGGGTGGTGAGCTCGGCACTCCCGGTGGCCCGTACCGCCTCCTCGACCCGCTGGCCGAGCTGGGCGAGGGCGTCCTCGGTGACGGGCCGCCCCTGACAGGCTTTGCGCACCCCGTTGATGATCTTGGTACGGCTGAAAGGCTCGGTGACTCCGGACCGCTTGACCACCATGAGCGAACACGTCTCCACGGTCGTGAAACGACGGGAGCAGTCCGGGCACTGGCGACGCCGGCGGATCGACGTGCCGTCGTCGGTCGTACGGCTGTCGACGACACGGCTGTCGGGGTGCCTGCAGAAGGGGCAGTGCATGAACTCCCAACCCTCCTCACAGCAGACTCAATGACCTCGCTGGGCCTCACGGGCCTCACGAAGCAGCACCAGCATAGGCGATCGCAGAGGGCGCCGAGACCGGGGGGACCACAACTTCTGGGCTGCTGCCGCAATCCAACCACTAGATGTGGGGATTGGCTCATACATTCACGCCCTGCACGCGTGTCGCGCGGACACACGGGCGGCGGGCCGCGCGACAGGGAGATGCCGTGCCCGCGAAGGGGAGGAGGCGTGCGACTCCCGCACCGGGGGTGGCCGCTTCCGGTACTTCGGGGCGCCCGATGGCAGACTGGGGGCCGCACCGCCGGAGGTCATCACCTCGGCGGTGAAGAGTACAACAAATGGCCTGTTTGTCCGGCAGGAAGCGCGGCGACCAATACACCTCGGTGAGGGATTGCGTACGGCAATTCGCATTTTTTCACTCGAACGTGTGTTTGGCGCAACCTTTCGAAAGCAACTACCGTTGTGCTGCAGGGAGACCATCGAGAGGGGCCGACGTGACCACCACCGCAGACAGTGCCGCCATCACTGCCCAGGACCGCTCCCAGGGCCGACTCGAGGCGGTGCACGCGATGAACGAAGCCACGAATCCCGAGGGGCCCAAGCGGTCCCTCCCGGGCCGACCTCCCGGCATCCGGGCGGACAGCTCCGGTCTCACCGACCGCCAGCGCCGGGTGATCGAGGTCATCAGGGACTCGGTGCAGCGACGGGGGTACCCGCCGTCGATGCGTGAGATCGGCCAGGCGGTCGGCCTCTCCAGCACCTCCTCGGTGGCACACCAGCTCATGGCGCTCGAGCGCAAGGGCTTCCTGCGCCGCGACCCGCACCGCCCGCGGGCGTACGAGGTGCGCGGCTCCGACCAGGCCGCCTCCGTGCAGCCCACGGACACCGCCGGGAAGCCGGCCGCGTCCTACGTCCCGCTGGTCGGCCGCATCGCGGCCGGTGGCCCGATCCTCGCCGAGGAGTCCGTCGAGGACGTCTTCCCGCTCCCCCGGCAGCTCGTCGGTGACGGAGAGCTGTTCGTGCTGAAGGTCGTGGGTGACTCCATGATCGAGGCGGCGATCTGTGACGGCGACTGGGTCACGGTCCGCCGCCAGCCGGTCGCCGAGAACGGTGACATCGTGGCGGCCATGCTCGACGGCGAGGCGACCGTCAAGCGCTTCAAGCGCGAGGACGGCCACGTGTGGCTGCTCCCGCACAACGCCGCCTACGAGCCGATCCCCGGCGACGACGCGACCATTCTGGGCAAGGTGGTGGCCGTTCTGCGCCGCGTCTGAGCACAGCGCGGGGCCGGCCCCGACCGCCGCCCCGCCCCCTGACCGGGCCCCGGAACCCCTGCGCCGGTTCCGGGGTCCTGTGCTGTCCGGATCCACGGGTGACGGATGCGCTCGAAACGGTGGCGTACCGTGGCACGCCACCGGGATCACTGCCCCCCGGTCTGCTCCGACGGGCCGGCTTCCCTCTCGGCCTCGGCCCGCCCGGCCGCCGCGTCGATGGCGGCCAGCGACTTTCTGACCTGGTTGCGATCCGTCGTGTACCAGAAATCGGGCAGCGACGCCTTCAGATAGCTCCCGTAGCGAGCGGTGGCCAGCCGCTGGTCCAGTACGGCCACCACTCCCCGGTCGCCCGAGGCCCGGACCAGGCGGCCGGCGCCTTGCGCCATGAGCAGCGCGGCATGGGTGGCGGCGACCGCCATGAACCCGTTGCCGCCGGCCTCCTCCACGGCCTTCTGACGGGCGCTCATCAAGGGGTCGTCCGGGCGCGGGAAGGGAATCTTGTCCATGACCACCAGCTGGCAGCTCGGGCCCGGCACGTCGACGCCCTGCCAGAGCGACAGCGTGCCGAAGAGGCAGGTCTTCGGGTCGGCCGCGAAGTTCTTGATCAGCTCGCCGAGCGTCTCCTCGCCCTGCAGGAGGATCGGATACTCCGGAATGCGCGACCGCAGCTCCTCGGCGGCGAGCTGCGCGGCCCGCATGGAGGAGAACAGGCCCAGGGTGCGGCCGCCCGCCGCCTGGATCAGCTCGGTGAGTTCGTCCAGCATGTCCGCGCGGTCCCCGTCACGAGCCGGGCGCGCCAGGTGCTTCGCGACGTACAGGATGCCCTGCCTGGGGTAGTCGAACGGCGAGCCGACGTCCACGCCCTTCCACCGCGGGAGGTCGTCGCCCTCGGCCCCCTCGGCACCGAGTCCCAGCGAGGCGCCCACGCCGTTGAAGTCGCCCCCCAGCTTCAGCGTCGCGGACGTCAGCACGACGGACCGGTCGGTGAACAGCTTCTCGCGCAGCAGGCCCGAGACGGACATGGGCGCCACGCGCAGGGACGCGCCGAAGCGGTCGTGCCGCTCGTACCACACGACGTCCCATTCGGAACCGTTCGTGATCCGCTCCGCCACGTCGTGCACGCCCTCCACGGAGGCCAGTGCCTGTTTGCGGACGGCGTCCTCGTCCTGGACGGACTTGTCGCGGGTGCTCCCGATCGCGGAGATGACCGTCCTGCAGGCGTCACGCAGCGCCATGAGCGCGTAGCCGAGGTCCTCCGGGATCTCCTCCAGCCGGCCCGGAAGGGCCAGCTCCATCAGCCGCTCGAACCCCTCGGCGGCGGTCTGGAGCTGGTCCGCCGCCTTCTCGTTGACCAGCTTCGCGGCGCGCCGCACCGCGCGGTTGACCTGCCCGGGGGTCAGCTCCCCGGTGGCGACACCGGTGACCCGGGAGACCAGCTCGTGGGCCTCGTCGACGATGAGCACCTCGTGCTGCGGGAGCACAGGCGCACCCTCGATGGCGTCGATCGCGAGCAGGGCGTGGTTGGTGACGACCACCTCGGCCAGTTTCGCGCGCTCACGGGAACTCTCGGCGAAGCACTCGGCGCCGTAGGCGCACTTCGTGGCGCCCAGGCACTCCCGCGACGACACGGACACCTGGGACCAGGCGCGGTCGGACACACCCGGGGTGAGATCGTCCCGGTCGCCGGTCTCCGTCTCGTCCGACCAGTCGCGCAGGCGCAGCAGGTCCTGGCCCAGTCTGCTGGTGGGGGCCGCTGCCTCGAACTGGTCGAACAGTCCCTCCTCCTCGTCCTGCGGAACGCCCTCGTGGAGCCGGTGCAGACACAGGTAGTTGGAGCGGCCCTTGAGCATCGCGAACTCGGGACGCCGGCGCAGCAGCGGGTGCAGCGACTCCACCGTGCGCGGCAGGTCCCGCTCCACGAGCTGGCGCTGCAGGGCCAGGGTCGCCGTCGCCACCACCACCCGCTCCCCGTGCGCGAGGGCGGGCACCAGGTAGCCCAGTGACTTTCCGGTGCCGGTGCCGGCCTGGACCAGCAGGTGGGAGCCGTCGTCGATCGCCTCGGCGACGGCTTCGGCCATGGCCACCTGGCCGGGGCGCTCCGTGCCGCCGACGGCAGTGACGGCAGCGTGCAGGAGTTCGGGGAGTGAGGGCTTCGTCATAGCGCGACCACCCTACGACCCGGCACTGACATTCGTGCGATCACCGCGAGGGCTGGGGACGCGATCAAGACGAGGCTCCTCGGTCGGGGGAGGGGACGTACGGGCGGCCCGACGAGACGCGGAGTCCGGTGTCGTGGGGCCGGGACGGAGGGCCGCTGGGCCGCTCGGCACCGGGCGGCTCCACCCCCGGCCCGGAAGCACGGGGCTCGAGTGGTCGGCCGGTGCGGACATCGTGTGCATGGCTGGTCCTCGTGGCGTGCGGGGTGGGCCGGAGCGGCCCGGGCGGTCCGGGGACACGGCGTCCGGGGGACTCCGCGCGCGGACAGCGGCCCCACCGCTACCAACCCCGGGCCGCTCACCGGGTTACGGGTCGCCCCGGCATCCGCGAGCGCCCGGGCCCGCCGCGCACGCACCGCACACCGGCCGCAAATCGGCAGATGTCCGGACGATGCACCAGGTCAGACGGCTTGTAGCCGAACCGTTGCCGTTCCGTCGGACGCCCCCCACGGCGAACGCATAGTGTGTGGTGCCGTTCCCGAAGGCCGTGGGAGCTCCCGTGAACTCCCCACGAGTCCGGGGGCGAAGACGGCCACAGCGCCAAGTACGTTCATTTCAGGGGGAGTCACATCATGCGATCCATACGGCCGTCGTCCACTGCTCGCCGAGGGGGGAGGGCACGGCGCGGAACCTCCCCCGTTCTGGCCTCCGTGGCACTCGCCTCCGCGCTCGCGCTCACCGCCACCGCCTGTGGCTCGGGGGGTACCGACGTGAGCGCGGACGCCTCCGCGTCCGCCGCCGCGGAAGACGGCAAGCTCACGATCCCGGACGACATCAGGGACCGGCTCAAGGAACACGGGATCGACATCGACAAGTGGAAGAACGGCGCCTGGAAGAACTGGGACAAGGACGACTGGCTGCGTGAGGCGCAGGACTTCGTCAATCCGATCATCGAGGACCTGTGGGACCCGGACCGCATGCGGGACGCCGAGGAGCCGGACCAGGGCGTCGTCGAGAGCGACATCTCCGGTGACCAGGGCGTGACCGACCCGACGCCGCAACCGGTGCGGGCGGCGGCTGTCCCGCCGTCGTACCACGCCAACGCCCCGACGGCCGGCAAGGTCTTGTTCGACTCCCCCGAGGGGACGATGGTCTGCTCGGCGACCGTGGTGCAGGACCCGGCCAACCCGGGCAAGTCCAACATGGTGTGGACCGCGGGCCACTGCGTGCACGCCGGCAAGAAGGGCGGCTGGTACCGCAACATCGCCTTCGTGCCCTCCTACAACGACTCCGGCAAGTCGGCGCAGGAACTCGAGAGCGCCACGAAGGAGGAGATCGCTCCGCACGGTGTCTGGTGGGGCGACTGGGTGCAGACCTCGGACCAGTGGATCGAGCAGGGCGGCGCCACGGGCGGTGACGGCGCCTCGTACGACTTCGCGGTCCTCCACGTGACGCCCGAGAAGGGCGGCGACGGCAAGTCGCTTGAGGAGACGGTCGGGTCGGCGCTTCCGGTGGACTTCGGCGCTCCCGCCGTGTCGGAGATCGAGAAGATGACGGCGATCGGTTACCCGGCCGCTCCGCCGTACGACGGTCAGTCGCTGTACCGCTGCGCGGACAAGCCCGGCCGGCTGTCGATCAGCACGTCCGACCCGACGATGTACCGCATCGGGTGCAGCATGACCGCCGGTTCGTCCGGCGGCGGCTGGATCGCGGCAGGTGCGGACGGGAAGCCCGCGCTGGTGTCCAACACCTCCATCGGCCCGGTGACGTCGGGCTGGCTGGCCGGCCCGCGGCTGGGTGACGAGGCCAAGGGCGTGTACGACGCGGTCAGCGAGAAGTTCGCCGGTCGGTGACCGGCCCGTCCGGACCGGGTACCGCCGCGCACCCGGACCGGACGGCGGCGCCCTGTGCGCCGCCCCCGCAACGGCGGGACGTTCTCGCGCGGCACGACATTCATTCGGTACAACGGGGGTCAACACACCATGCGTTCCACACGTATGTCCGCCGCACGCGCGCGAGGACGTCGTCGCACCGTCCTCGCCGCCACCGGGCTGGTCGCCGCCCTGGCGCTCACCGCCACCGCGTGCGGTGGTTCCGGTGAGGACGAGGCGAGCCACAAGCCCGACGCCGCCGCGTCCCGGGCCGCCGACGGCAACGGAGGCGGCAAGGTCACGCTCCCGTCCGACCTGGCGGACCGGCTCGAGGAGCACGGGATCGACGTGGACAAGTGGAAGGACGGCGGCTGGAAGGACTGGGACCGGGACAAGTGGCTCAGTGAGGCGCAGGACTTCGTCAACCCGGTGATCGAGGGCCTGTGGGAGCCGGAGCGGATGCGCTCCGCCGAGGAGGCCGACAAGACCGTCACCACCAAGGACGCCTCGGCCGCCCAGGGGCTCAGCGAACCGGAGCCCGTCCCGGTCCGGGCGGAGGCCGAGAAGACGCCGTACCACGACAACGCCGCGCCGGTCGGGAAGGTGTTCTTCGACTCCCCGGAGGGCCCCGCCGTCTGTTCCGGCACGGTCGTCAAGGACGTGAACCACCCGGGCAAGTCCAACCTCGTCTGGACGGCCGGGCACTGCGTGCACGCCGGCGGCAACGGCGGCTGGTACCGGAACCTCGTCTTCGTCCCGGCCTACAACGACCTCGGCAGGTCCGAGGCGGAGCTCGGCAGCGCGAGCGCCTCCGAGATCGCCCCGTACGGCAATTGGTGGGCGGACTGGGCCTCGACGTCCAACGGCTGGATCCAGGGCGGTTCGGAATCCGGCGGTGCCGGGGCCGCGTACGACTACGCCGTGCTGCACGTCAAGCCGGAGCAGGGAGGCAAGTCGCTGGAGGAGACCGTGGGCGCGGCGCTCGACGTGGACTTCTCCGCACCGTCCGCGGCCGCGGCGGGCCAGATGGGCGCCTGGGGCTACCCGGCCGCACCGCCCTACAACGGCCTGCAGATGTTCAAGTGCCTCGACGCGCCGGGCCGCTTCTCCCTCAGTGCGGACCTGCCGTCGATGTACCGCATCGGCTGCACCATGACCGGCGGTTCGTCCGGTGGCGGCTGGTTCCGGGTGCTCGACGGCGAGACGGTGCTGGTCTCCAACACCTCGATCGGCCCGACCGACAACACCTGGCTTGCGGGGCCGCGGCTCGGTGAGGACGCCGAGGCGGTGTACCAGAACATGAGCAGGACCTACGGCGGCCGGTGACGGCACCGCGCGAAGGCCCGCCCCTGCCGTGAGCGGGGGCGGGCCTTCGTCGTGCTGCCGGAGTGATCAGCCGGCCGGAGTGGGAACGTACGGCATGAGTTCCGCCGCCAGTTCCTCGTGCACCCGGACCTTGAGCAGGGTGCCCTCCGGGGTGTGCTCCTCGGAGATCACCTCACCCTCGTCATGGGCGCGGGCGACCAGCTTGCCGTGGGTGTACGGCACGAGCGCCTCGATCTCCACCGACGGGCGGGGCAGCTCGTCGTCGATGAGCGCCAGCAGCTCCCGGATGCCCCGGCCGGTGCGGGCCGACACGGCGATGGAGCGCTTCTCCACCCGCAGCAGCCGCTGGAGCGTCAGCGGGTCGGCCGCGTCGGCCTTGTTGATCACGACGATCTCCGGTACGTCGGTGGCGCCGACGTCCCTGATCACCTCGCGCACGGCGGCCAGCTGCTCCTCGGGGACCGGGTGCGAACCGTCCACCACGTGCAGGATCAGGTCGGCGTCGCCGACCTCCTCCATCGTGGAGCGGAACGCCTCGACGAGGTGGTGCGGCAGGTGCCGGACGAATCCGACCGTGTCGGCCAGCGTGTACAGCCGGCCGCTCGGGGTCTCGGCCCGGCGCACGGTCGGGTCGAGGGTCGCGAACAGGGCGTTCTCCACCAGTACGCCCGCACCTGTGAGGCGGTTGAGCAGCGAGGACTTGCCGGCGTTGGTGTAGCCCGCGATCGCCACGGACGGCACCTTGTTGCGCCTGCGCTCCTGGCGCTTGATCTCGCGGCCGGTCTTCATCTCCGCGATCTCCCGGCGCATCTTCGCCATCTTCTCGCGGATCCGGCGCCGGTCCGTCTCGATCTTGGTCTCACCGGGGCCGCGGGTGGCGAGGCCGCCGCCCTTGCCGCCGCCCATCTGCCGGGACAGCGACTGACCCCAGCCGCGCAGCCGCGGCAGCATGTACTGCATCTGCGCGAGCGCGACCTGCGCCTTGCCCTCTCGGGACTTGGCGTGCTGGGCGAAGATGTCGAGGATCAGGGCCGTACGGTCGATGACCTTGACCTTGACGACGTCCTCGAGGTGGATCAGCTGGCCGGGGCTGAGCTCACCGTCGCAGATGACGGTGTCCGCGCCCGTGTCGAGCACGATGTCGCGCAGTTCCTCGGCCTTGCCGGAGCCGATGTAGGTGGCCGCGTCCGGCTTGTCACGGCGCTGGATCACGCCGTCGAGGACAAGGGCGCCGGCGGTTTCCGCGAGGGCGGCGAGCTCCGCCAGCGAATTCTCCGCGTCCTGCATGGTGCCCGAGGTCCATACCCCGACGAGCACGACGCGCTCCAGGCGGAGCTGCCGGTACTCGACCTCGGTGACGTCCTCGAGCTCCGTGGAGAGGCCGGCGACGCGGCGCAGGGCCGCGCGCTCGGAGCGGTCGAACTGGTCGCCGTCCCGCTCTCCGTCGATCTCGAGGCTCCAGGCGACGTCCTCTTCCATCAGGGCATCGGCCCGAAGACCCTCGGGGTAGGTGTGCGCGAGGCGCTTGGTGTCCTGGGAAGGGGAAGAAGAGGAGGTCATTGGGTCCTTACGTCGTCGGTGAGGATTCTGCGACGGAACCGGTCCTGGGACCTTCCGTCACTGTCCACAACGTCCGGGGGGTTCGGGAGATTCCCCTGCCCTTCGGTGTTGCGGACCTGACGATGGTCGCACGGTACGGCTCGTCTCGTCACCGTCTTATTCCCGGCTCGCGTCCAGTCGATGCGCGGGGGCGACCGGGCGGCGGGCGGGCGTCGCGTCCCGGGCCGCGGCCCGCCATTCCGGATGGCCGGGCATCGGCGGGGTGGCGGTGCCGTAGAGCCAGGGGTGGAGGAAGCCGGTCAGGTCGCGTCCGGCGATGACGGAGGCCAGGCGGACGAAGTCGGAGGTGGAGGCGGTGCCGTCGCGGTGCCGGGTGACCCACTCCCGTTCCAGGCGCTCGAAGGCGGTGCGGCCGATCTCCTCGCGCAGGGCGTACAGCACGAGCGCCCCTCCCGCGTAGACGTTCGGCCGGAAGATGCCGATCTTGCGGCCCGGCTCCGGCGGCTCGGGCCTGGCGGGTGGTCCTCCTGCCGCGCGCCAGCCGTCGGAGGCCTCGTAGGCGGCCTTCATGCGGGCCTCGAGGGATCTGCCGCCCTTCTCCTGCGCGTACAGCGCCTCGTACCAGGTCGCGTGCCCCTCGTTGAGCCACAGGTCCGACCAGCTACGGGGGCTGACGCTGTTGCCGAACCACTGGTGGGCCAGCTCGTGCACCATGATCGATTCCACGTACCAGGCCGGGAGGCCGGGGTCGGTGAACATCTCCCGCTCGAAGAGGGAGAGCGTCTGGGTCTCCAGTGCGAAGCCGATGGAGGCGTCGGCGAGGAGCAGGCCGTAGGTCGCGAACGGGTAGCGCCCGGCCTTCTCCTCCATCCAGGAGATCTGACCGGGCGTCCTCGCCAGCCACGGTTCGGCCTTCGCGGCGTGCGCGGCGGGGACGACGTCCCGCAGGTGCAGCCCGTGCGGGCCGGTGCGGCGCAGGACCGTGGAGCGGCCGATGGACACCTGGGCGAGCTCGGTCGCCATGGGGTGCGGGGTCCTGTACGTCCACGTGGTGGCCCCCCGCGCGCGGCCGACGCCCGCCGGCAGACCGTTCGCGACGGCGGTGTGACCGTCGGGGGCGGTGATCCGGAAGGTGAACATCGCCTTGTCGGAGGGGTGGTCGTTGCAGGGGAACACCAGGTGGGCGGCATCGGCCTGGTTGGCCATGGCGAGACCGTCCGCGGTGCGCACCCAGCCGCCCTCGCGGCCGGCGGGAGCGGGGTCACTGGTGTGCCGGACGGTGATGCGCGTCGACCGGCCCTCGTCGAGAGCCTCCTCAGGGGTGATCACCAGGTCCTCGCCGGCGCCGGTGAAGGACGCGGGGCGGCCGTCCACGTCGACCGAGCGGACGGTGCCGTGGGCGAAGTCGAGGTTGATGCGGTCCAGGTCCGCGGTGACGCGGGCGTCGATCGTGGTGACGGCCTGGAGCGGCTGGTCGTTGCTGCCGGGATAAGTGAGGGCCAGGTCGTAGGACAGCACGTCGTAGCCGGGATTGCCCAGGTGCGGGAAGAGGCGGTCGCCGATGCCGAGGGGAGTGGCGGGCGCGCCCGAGGCGAGCAGGCAGACGGAGACGGCGGAGGCGAGCAGGGTCGTGGCCGCCCTCCGGCGGCGGGTGGCGTGGTGGCGGGTGAGCGGCATGTCCCACGGCTATCAGCGCGCGGTGGCGCGACGGCGACGGCGCGCTTCCGGCCCACCCGATCGGGTAATCACACCGCCGCTCGGACGCCAGGCCCCTCGGTCAGGCGCTCTGGCCGTGCGGCTGGGCCCGGCTCACGTCGTACACACCGGCCACGTCCCGCATCGCGCGCATCAGGGCGGGCAGGTGGGCGGCGTCCGGCAACTGCACGGTGTACGTGTGCCGTACCTGCTGCCGGTCGGGCGGCTCCACGGTCGCGGAGACGATCTCGGCGCCCTCGAGGGCCATGGCCTCCGTGAGGTCCGCGAGCAGATGCGGACGGACGAACGATTCCGCGACCAGCGTGACCCGGCACTCTGCGCCCTCCCCCCAGCGCACGCCGACCTCCGCCCGCCCCGCGCTCCTCATCCGCGCCACCGCGGCGCACTCCGCGCGGTGCACGGCGACCGCTCCCCCGCGCACGGCGAAGCCGGTCACCTCGTCGGGCGGTACGGGCGTACAGCAGCCCGCGAGCCGTGCCGTCGCGCCGGCCCGGTCGGTCAGGACCTGGGCGGCGGCGGGACGGACGGGCGCCGTCTCCGGGGCGTCCGGCGGCTGCGGGACGGCGGGGTCGCCGGCGGCGGGCCGGGGCCCGGCGGGCGCCTCGGCCCTTGCCGCGTCGTCCGGTGCGGGGTGGGTGGTCAGCCACCGCTGGATGGCGATGCGCGCCGCCGGGGTGTGGGCGTGCTCCAGCCATTCCCGGGAGGGCTCGGAGGCCGCGTCCTGGCCCATGAGCAGCTGGACCGTGTCGCCGTCCTTCAGCACGGTGCTCAGCGTCGCCAGCCGGCCGTTGACGCGGGCGCCGATGCACGCGTGGGCGTCCTCCCCGTACTGCGCGTAGGCGGCATCGACGCAGGTCGCCCCCTCGGGCAGGCCCAGCGTGCCGCCGTCGGGCCGGAACACGGTGATCTCGCGGTCCTGGGCGAGGTCCTCACGCAGGGTGGACCAGAAGGTGTCGGGGTCGGGCGCGGCCCGCTGCCAGTCCAGCAGCCGGGAGAGCCAACCGGGCCGGGTGGGGTCGACACGCTCGCCGTCGCCCGTGAACTGGTCCTCCGGCGGAGCGGCGTAGGGATTGCCGAGGGCGACCACTCCGGCCTCGGCGACCTTGTGCATCCGGTGGGTGCGGATGAGGACCTCGACGACCTGGCCGTCCCCGCCGGCCACGGCGGTGTGCAGCGACTGGTACAGGTTGAACTTCGGTACGGCGATGAAGTCCTTGAACTCCGAGACCACGGGCGTCATGCACGTGTGGAGCTCCCCCAGGACGCCGTAGCAGTCGGCGTCCTCGTTCACCAGCACCAGCAGGCGGCCGAAGTCGGCGCCCCGCAGCGGGCCGCGCTTGCGCGAGACCCGGTGCACGGAGACGAAGTGGCGCGGGCGGATGAGGACGTCGGCGGCGATGTCCGCCTCGCGCAGCACCTTGCGCACGTCCTCGGCGACGTCGGCGAGCGGGTCGTCCGCACGGGCGGCGTTGCGGACGATCAGCTCGCGTGTGTGCTCGTACTCGTCGTGGTGCAGGATCGCGAAGACCAGGTCCTCCAGCTCCGTCTTGAGCGCCTGGACACCGAGTCGTTCGGCGAGCGGGATCAGCACGTCCCGGGTCACCTTGGCGATGCGCTCCTGCTTCTCCGGACGCATCACGCCGAGGGTGCGCATGTTGTGCAGCCGGTCGGCGAGTTTGATCGACATCACGCGGACGTCGTTGCCGGTGGCGACGAGCATCTTGCGGAAGGTCTCCGGTTCGGCGGCGGCACCGTAGTCGACCTTCTCCAGCTTGGTGACGCCGTCGACGAGATAGCGGACCTCCTCGCCGAACTGGTCGCCCACCTGATCCAGCGTCACCTCCGTGTCCTCCACGGTGTCGTGGAGCAGGGACGCGGTCAACGTCGTCGTCTCGGCACCCAGTTCCGCCAGGATCAGGGTCACGGCCAGCGGGTGGGTGATGTACGGCTCACCGCTCTTGCGCATCTGGCCGCGATGGGAGGACTCGGCCAACAGGTAGGCACGGCGCAGGATTTCGAGATCGGCGTCGGGGTGGTGGGCGCGATGGGCGTCGACGACGTGTCCGATGGCGTCGGGGAGCCGGTCGCGCGCGGTGGTGCCGAGCAGAGCGGCACGGCCCAGTCGGCGCAGGTCCAGCCGGGGGCGGGCCTTCCTGCGGGACCCCGTGGGTGTGGCGTGATCAGATGTCACAGCGCCTGGGGTCGCAGGATTCACGGCCTCCGCGTTCATTGGGCACCTCCGGCTGCGTGGACCGGCGGACGGCGCGCCCCAGGGCGGACTCGGGCTCGGGGAACGGCGTTCGTCCCCCGTCCGGGCCGGTGCTTGATGCTACCGAGCCCGACCCCGTCGGGCTCACCGCCTCCGGCCGAGCGTGAAACGGATCACCCCATCGAGCGAAGGTCGATCGGAGGCCGCTTTCCGGCCGAAGGAGTGACGGTCCGCCGTGATCCCGAAGCCGAGGGAGCTCCCCTTCCTGCGGATGCGACCTCCGGGCGGGTGCGAGGCTGGGATACCGAGCCGGTGCCCCGGTCAGCGCGGGGCGTTCCCCAGCCACTCGGCGTCGAGCACGCCCTCGGCGACGATCACCGCGGGGCCCGTCATCTCGATCTCGCCGTCCGGCCGTTCGGTGATCACGAGCGTGCCGCCCGGCACGTCCACGGTGTACGTCGCCGGGGTGCCGCTGACCGCCGGGTCGGTGCCGTCCCTGCGGGCGGCGGCCACGGCGACCGCGCACGCGCCCGTGCCGCACGACCGGGTCTCGCCGGCCCCGCGCTCGTGCACCCGCAGCGCCACGTGGCGCGGGCCGCGGTCGACGACGAACTCCACGTTCACACCGTCCGGGTAGGCGGTCGCCGGGCTGACCGGGGGCGGGGTGAGGAGATCGCCCGCGTGGGCGAGGTCGTCCACGAAGGCCACGGCGTGCGGGTTGCCCATGTTCACGTTCCGCGCGGGCCAGTCGCGCTCGCCGACGCTCACGGTGACCTCGCCCTCGGGGAGCCGCGCCCGGCCCATGCCGACGGTGATGTCACCCTCCTTGGCGATGTGCACGGTCTTCACGCCCCCACGCGTGGCGACCGCGAGGTCCCCCTCGGACACATGCCCGGCGCGCTGCAGGTAGCGCGCGAACACACGCACCCCGTTGCCGCACATCTCCGCGACCGAGCCGTCGCCGTTGCGGTAGTCCATGAACCACTCCGCCTCGGCCGCCATCGCGCGGGCCTCGGGGTGGGCGGCGGACCGCACCACGTGCAGCAGTCCGTCACCGCCGATGCCCGCGCGGCGGTCGCACAGGGCGGCGACGGCGGCCGGGGGGAGGTCGACGGCGTTCTCGGGGTCCGGGACGATCACGAAGTCGTTCTCCGTACCGTGCCCCTTGAGGAAGGCGATCCGCGTGCTCATCCCTCGATCGTAAGGGGTGGCCGTCACGGCGCGCGTCGCCTGTGGACGGCGGCCCGAGAGGCGTCAGCGGAGCCGGGCCACCCGCCACACCGCCAGGGTCACCACCGCGGCGACCATCACGGCGTAGGCGGCCACGACCCGCCAGTCGGGTCTGCGCCCGGAGCCCCGGGCCGGCAGGCCCGGCCAGGTGTAGCCCACCCTGCGGGCGGCCATCATGCCCCAGCCCGCCGAGCAGGAGCAGATCAGCAGTCCCAGCATGGCGATCACGGCACCGCTGTCGCCGAAGTCGAAGGCGAGCGGGAAGGCGAACATCAGCGAGCCGACCGCGGCCAGTCCGACGATGGGCGCGAGCTGCCAGATGCGCAGCCTGCGCTGCGGGCGCAGCTCCACCTCGACCTCGTCGCCGCCCGCGAACATCTCGTCCGGCTCCGGGCCGTCGTCGGTCACACCGCCCTGCGTCTCCTCCGGCCCGTCGGGGCTGAGACGGTCGGTTTCCTGCTCCGCAGCACCCCGCTCGGTGATGAGGTGCTCGGTGCCGTGTGCGGTGTCGCGAGGGCCGGCCTCCATCGCCACGCGCCCTCCCAACTAGGACTCCACTTGGTCGATCGAAGCTCGATGATGGCACGGCGTCACGGGCCCCGATGACGGCCTGGGCGTCCCGATGCCAGGACGTGATCAGGCTGTAACCGGTCGTTCGACCAACGACATCGCACGCCGTGGAAGTTCCGCGAGGTCCTCCGCGGCCCCACTCAACCAGTGCACCCGGGGATCGCGCCTGAACCATGAATCCTGACGGCGCGCGAAGCGCTTGGTGGCACGCACGGTCTCGGACCGGGCCTCGTCGAGGGTGCACTCCCCGGCGAGCGCAGTGAGCACCTGCTGGTAGCCGAGGGCGCGCGACGCCGTACGCCCCTCGCGCAACCCCTGCGCCCGGAGTGCGCGCACTTCGTCCACGAGGCCCGCCTCCCACATCCGGTCGACCCGGCGGGCGATGCGCTCGTCCAGTTCGGGACGGGCCACGTCGACGCCGATCTGGAGCGTGTCGTAGACCGAGTCGTGGCCCGGAAGATTGGCGGTGAAGGGCTTGCCGGTGATCTCGATCACTTCGAGCGCGCGGACGATGCGGCGGCCGTTGCTCGGCAGGATCACCCGTGCCGCCTCGGGGTCGGCCACGACGAGACGGGCGTGCAGGGCTCCCGGGCCGCGCAGGGTCAGTTCGTCCTCCAGCCGGGCCCGGACATCCGGGTCGGTGCCGGGGAACTCCAGGTTGTCGACGGCCCCCCGGACGTAGAGACCGGACCCGCCGACCAGGACGGGCCAGCGTCCGTCGGCGAGCAGCGCGTCGATCCGCTCCCGCGCCAGCCGCTGGTACTCGGCGACGGAGGCGGTGACCGTGACGTCCCAGACGTCCAGCAGGTGGTGCGGAACACCGCCGCGCTCCTCGGGCGTCAGTTTGGCGGTGCCGATGTCCATCCCCCGGTAGAGCTGCATGGAGTCGGCGTTGACGACTTCACCGCCGAGCCGCTGGGCCAGAAAGACGCCCAGATCGGACTTTCCGGCCGCGGTGGGTCCGACGACGGCGATGACGCGGGGGGCGAGGGGTGCGCTGCTCACTGATCCAGTCTCGCAAACCTCGCACCCCGCCCTCGATCGGGTTACGTGACGTGGCGTCCGCCGGGTCGTTGCCCGTTGCGAGGTTCATGCCGCCGGATCGCGGTGGCGACGACCCGGGTCACACGAACGGGCACACCGGGCAACGCGGAACTTCGCCCGCACGAGTAACGTATGGAGTGGATATGGGCGTTTTTGCACGACTTTTGTGGAGGTCGAAGACCACGGAGGAGACGCGGACCGCCGAGTCTCAGTCCGGGGCGACCGGTGACACAACGGCGGGCGCGGCAGGGACAGAGGAGCCGAAGGGATCCGCCGAGGCGCGGGAGAGCGCCGAGCCCGCGGTGAAGGAGGCCGGTGAGGTCACCGCCACCGAGGCCGTCGACATTCCGAAGCAGCAGTCCTCCGAGGCCGCCGGCAGCGAAGCCGGTGAGGGCGCCCGCACGTAGATCGCCGCGAGGGAAGGTACATCATGGGTCTGCTGGACAATCTGAAGGCCAAACTCGGCCCGGCCAAGGACAAGGTCTCCGGCCTCGCGCAGCAGCACGAGGGCAAGATCCAGCACGGTCTGGACAGGGCCGCGCGGACCGTCGACGAGCGGACCAAGGGCAAGTACAGCGACCGGATCCAGTCGGGTACGGGCAAGGCGAAGAGCGCCGTGGACCGCATCACGCACAAGAACGAGCCCGGCGCGGGGGGCACCACGCCGCCGGCCGGACCGCCGCCCGCTTCCTGAGCCGAGCGGTACACCGACGGACGGTCGCGGAGCACATCGAGCGCTCCCGGCCGTCCGCCGCCGTCCCGGCGGGTTCCGGCCGTCGGCCGGACACTCAGGACCAGGTGGCCACGATGTAGCCCACCCCGTACGGGGCGTCCTCGTAGAGCAGCGCGCCCTTCAGCCCTCCGTTCGCGGACGCCGCGCCGGCGAGCACCTGCCAGGGGGCGCGGCCGGACACCTTCAGCTCGCGCGCCAGTCCGTCGTCCAGCGCACGCAGCGCTCCGGCGTCGGCGGCGCCCAGGGCGCGGGCGACGCCCGCGTCGAAGGGGGCCGCACGCTCGTCGAGGTAGCCCGGCGCCTTGAGCGTGCGGCAGGCGCTGGCGTCGCCCATCACCAGCAGCGCCACCCGCTCCGCCCGGCCCGCGACGGCCTCTCCCTCCTCGGCACACCGCTCGGCGGCGAGGGGTTCCCCCACACCCCGTCCCTCGACGGGAGCGTCCGCCCACCCGGTCCGGCGCAGCAGCCAGGCGCCGACGGCGAGCCCGTAGGGGAGGTGCCGCCCGGACGTGTCCTCGCCCCGGCCCAGCCGTACGTCCAGGTCGACGCCGAAGCCGCGGAAGGATCCCGGGGTGCCCTCCGGGTAGCTCTCGACGCCGGCGCCGGCCCCCGGTCCCACCACCACGAGCAGATCGGGCCGGGCCGCGGCGAGCACGCCCAGCGCGTCCACGCAGGCCGCACGCGCGGTGTCCAGCTCGGGGGCGGCGCCCGCGGCCACCTCGGGCACGAGCAGTGGCGGGCAGGGGCAGACTGCGGCGGCGACAAGCATGATCAGCAGCCTACTGCGGCGCTCGGGACCGGCCCCGCAAGACGGTAGCTCCGCCGGGCGCCGTGCCGGTTCGGTCAGTCGACGGCACAGCCCCCGGTGACCGCCGGAAGCGGCTCGGGTACGCCCACCGTGGGCAGGCCGAGCATCACGCCCGCGGGCCGGGCCGCCTTCTCGGCGTTCCGCTTCTCCCAGGCGTCACCCGCGCGGGTGCGGCGCAGGTCCAGCACGGTGCCCTCGGCGAGGAGGTGGTGCGGGGCGGCGTAGGTGATCTCGACGGTGACCACGTCGCCGGGGCGTACGTCCCGCTCCGGCTTGGTGAAGTGCACCAGGCGGTTGTCGGGGGCGCGGCCGGAGAGGCGGTGGGTGGTGTCGTCCTTGCGGCCCTCGCCCTCCGCGACCATCAGCTCCAGGGTGCGGCCGACCTGCTTCTTGTTCTCATCCCAGGAGATCTCCTCCTGGAGGGCGACCAGCCGCTCGTAGCGCTCCTGGACGACCTTCTTCGGGATCTGGCCGTCCATCTCCGCGGCGGGGGTGCCGGGACGCTTGGAGTACTGGAAGGTGAACGCCTGGGCGAAGCGGGCCTCACGGACGACGTGCAGGGTCTGCTGGAAGTCCTCCTCCGTCTCGCCGGGGAAGCCCACGATGATGTCGGTGCTGATCGCCGCGTGCGGGATCGCGGCCCGGACCTTCTCGATGATCCCGAGGAAGCGCTCCTGCCGGTAGGAGCGGCGCATCGCCTTCAGGACCGGGTCCGAGCCGGACTGCAGCGGCATGTGCAGCTGCGGCATCACGTTCGGCGTTTCCGCCATGGCGGCGATGACGTCGTCGGTGAAGTCACGCGGGTGCGGCGAGGTGAAGCGGACGCGCTCCAGGCCCTCGATCTTCCCGCAGGCCCGCAGCAGCTTGCTGAACGCCTCGCGGTCGCCGATGTCGGAGCCGTACGCGTTGACGTTCTGGCCGAGCAGGGTGATCTCGCAGACGCCCTCACCGACCAGGGCCTCGATCTCGGCGAGGATGTCGCCGGGGCGGCGGTCCTTCTCCTTGCCGCGCAGCGCCGGGACGATGCAGAAGGTGCAGGTGTTGTTGCAGCCGACGGAGATGGACACCCAGGCCGCGTAGGCGCTCTCACGCCGGGTGGGCAGCGTGGAGGGGAACGCCTCCAGCGATTCGGCGATCTCGACCTGGGCCTCCTCCTGGACGCGGGCGCGCTCCAGCAGGACGGGCAGCTTGCCGATGTTGTGCGTGCCGAAGACGACGTCCACCCAGGGGGCCCGCTTCACGATGGTGTCGCGGTCCTTCTGCGCGAGGCAGCCGCCGACCGCGATCTGCATGCCGGGGCGGCTCGCCTTCTTCGGGGCGAGGTGGCCGAGATTGCCGTACAGCTTGTTGTCGGCGTTCTCACGGACGGCGCAGGTGTTGAAGACGACGACGTCCGCCTCGCCGTCGGAGCCCTCGGGGGCGCGGACGTAGCCCGCGTCCTCCAGCAGCCCGGACAACCGCTCGGAGTCGTGGACGTTCATCTGGCACCCGTAGGTGCGTACTTCATAGGTGCGCGTGCCGCCCACTGACTGGCTCCGGTCGATGCTGCTCATGCCCCTAAGGGTAGGCCGTGCCGCGGACAGCCTTCCGCCGCGGCGGCCCGGGGGCCGGGGCGGGGGGCGGCTGCCCCGGGGTACCGGCCGCCTCCGTCAGGCCTGCCCGCGCGGCACCCACCCCTGCCGCCGCAGCACCCCGGGGACGTCCGGCGCCTCGTAGTGCTCCCCCTTGAGCACCTTGCCGTCGGCACGCCGGCTGACCTGCCCGCCGGGACCGAGCTTGGTCATGTTGGAGCGGTGGATCTCGGCGATCACCGCGTCGAGGTCGATGCCGTGCACCAGCGCCGTGCCGTAGGCGACGTAGACGACGTCGGCCAGCTCGTGCGCGAGCCTGTCGAGCGGTCCGGTCACCGATACCTCGGCGACCTCCTTCGCCTCCTCCGCGAGCAGTTCCGCACGGTGGGCGGCCAGTTCCGGGGGGACCTCGGCCGGTGTGTCACGGGCGTCGAGCGCGAAGGCACGGTGGAACTCGCGGACCAGGTCGGCGGGCGAAGCACTCATGCCGCGACTGTAGCGGCCGCCGCGGACACTCCCCCGGCCCGCGGCAGGTCGCGGTCTGTGAGCTCCGCCCTGGTCAGCTGCCGCACGGGCTGGCAGGATCGCCCGCATGTCCCACGCGCTGTCCCGGATCGGCAGGCGGCGGGCCCTGCGGGGCGCGGCCGCCGCCTTCGTGGCGCTCGGACTGCTGCTGTGGTGGCTGGCGCCGTGGAGCGAGGAGCCTCCCGGGGGGACGGTCACACTGAGCACGGGCACCCGCTCGGGCGTCTACCAGAAGTACGGTGAGCTGCTGCGCACGTCGCTCGGCCGGCACATGCCCGATCTCGAGGTCCGGCTGGAGACGAGTGACGGATCCCAGGAGAACGTGCGGCGCGTGGCGACCGGGGAGGCCGACTTCGCGATCGCCGCGGCCGACGCGGTCGAGACGTACCGGCTGGACGACCGGTCGGGCGCCCGCCGGCTGCGCGGGGTGGCGCGCCTGTACGACGACTACGTGCAGCTCGCCGTCGCGGCCGACTCGGGTATCCGCTCCGTCCAGGACCTGCGGGGCAGGCGGGTGGCCATCGGATCGCCGAACTCGGGGGTCCGGCTCATCGCCGACCAGGTGCTGAAGGCGGCCGGCATCGATCCGGAGACGGACATCAGGCCCTCGTCGGAGGGCATCGACAGCGGGCCGGAGCGGCTGGGCCACGGACTGGACGCGTTCTTCTGGTCGGGCGGACTGCCCACGGACGGTCTGAAGACGTACACCGAGAAGGCCGCGCTGCGGTTCGTGCCGATAGACGCCGATCTGGTGTCCGAGCTGCACGATCAGGGCGGCGCCACTCGCCACTACCGCGCCACCGACATGCCGGAGTCGGCGTACCCGGGCAGTCAGCTCGGCGCGGCCGTCCCGACGATGGCGGTGTCCAATCTCCTGATCACCCGGTCGGACGTGGACCCCCGGCTCGTCGAGTGGCTGACCCGCGTCGTGCTCAAGAGCCGGGACAACATCGGGGCGCACGTCCACTCGGCCCAGCTCGTCGACGTACGCACCGCGATCTACACCGATCCGCTCCGGCTGCACGACGGCGCCCGCCGCTACTACCGGTCCGTCAAGCCCTGAGCCTCCGGCTCACCCGCGGGGGCGTCTCTCGGCACCGTCACGGTCACCCGCAGTCCGTGCGGTTCGTGACGCTCGTACGCGATCGAGCCGCCCCCCGCGGCGAGCAGGGCGCGTGAGATGGACAGGCCGAGGCCCGAGCCCTTGATGTTCTGGTGCCGGCCGCTGCGCCAGAAGCGGTCGCCGACGCGGGTCAGCTCCTCGTCGGTCAGGCCAGGACCGTTGTCGGTGACGACGACGGTCGACACGTCGCCGTTGGAGGTGACGGTCACCTCGACGGTCTCGCCCTCGGGCGTGAACTTCACGGCGTTGTCGATGACCGCGTCCAGCGCGCTGGACAGCGCCACCGGGTCGGCCCAGGCGGTGGTCGGCGGGCAGGTGCCGGTCAGCCGGACGCCCTTGGCCTCGGCGGTGGGCGACCAGGCCGCGACGCGCTCGGCGGCCACGGCGCCGATGTCGGAGACCTGCAGGTCGGCCTCGCTGTGCTCGGCGAGCGCCAGGCCGAGCAGGTCGTCCAGGACCCGCGCGAGCCGCTTGCCCTCGGCCTGGACGGAGGCGATCTCCTCGTTGCCCTCGGGCAGCTCCAGGGCCAGCAGCTCGATGCGCAGCAGCAGTGCCGACAGGGGGTTGCGCAGCTGGTGGGAGGCGTCGGCGACAAAGGCGCGCTGCTGTTCCAGCACGCTCTCGACGTTGTCCGCCATCTCGTTGAACGACCGGGCGAGCCGTCTGAGTTCCGGCGGCCCGCCGGCCGCGGCGACCCGGGACTTCAGCCGCCCGGTGGCGATGTCGTGCGTGGTGGCGTCCAGGATCCGTACGGGACGGAGCACCCAACCGGTCAGCCGCAGGGCCGCGCCGACGGCCAGCAGCATCGCGGCCGCCTCCCCGGCGGCGATGACCAGCCAGCCGCTGAGGATGCGGGAGCGCATCTGCCCGGTGGGCGAGTCGGTGACCACGACCGCGACGACGTCGCCGTCCCGGATGACCGGCGAGGCCACCACCAGGCTGCGCCGCTGCCAGGGCCACACCTGTTCGGGATCGTGGCTGCGGCGGCTGAGCCGCGCCTCCTCGAAGGCGTCGCGCACCTCGCCCGTGCGGGGCAGGAACCAGTCGTCCGGGGCGTGCGCCATGGGTGAGTCGTTGCGGTAGAAGACGCCCGCACGGATGCCGTAGACCTCGTGGTAGCTGCTGAGCTCGCTGCCGAGCGTCTCGCGGCGCTCGTCGACGTCGCCGCCGGCCGGGTCGGCGGGCTCGGTGACGAACTGGGCGAGTGCCGCGAAGCGGGCCGTGTCGTCGATCCGGTCGACGACGACGTTCTGCTGCTGGGCGCCGGCGAGGCTGACGGCCAGCGGTACGCCGAGGGCGAGCAGGACGGCCGCCATCAGGACGATGAGCAGCGGAAGCAGGCGCGTGTGCACCCGGCCGCCCCGCTACGCCGTGGGCGCGACGAGCCGGTAGCCGACGCCGCGCACGGTCTCGATGAGGGCGGGCATGCGCAGCTTCGCGCGCAGGGAGGCGACGTGCACCTCCAGGGTGCGCCCGGTCCCCTCCCAGCTGGTGCGCCACACCTCGCTGATGATCTGTTCACGGCGGAAGACGACCCCCGGCCGCTGGGCGAGCAGGGCGAGCAGATCGAATTCCTTGCGGGTCAGCTGGACGGCCGCGCCGTTCACGCTGACCTGGCGGGTCGGCAGCTCGATGCGGACGGAGCCGAGGCGCAGCTCGGTCTCCGTGCTGACGGTGGCCTCCTCCTGGACGTTGCGCCGGCTGACGGCGTGGATCCGGGCGAGGAGCTCCCCCGTGTCGTACGGCTTGACCACGTAGTCGTCGGCGCCCAGGTTGAGGCCGTGGATGCGGGAGCGGACGTCGGACCGCGCGGTGACCATGATCACCGGAGTGCTGGTGCGCTTGCGGATCTTGCCGCAGACCTCGTATCCGTCCTGGTCGGGCAGCCCCAGGTCGAGCAGCACCACACCGAAGCCCTCACCTCCGGGAACGAGCGCCTGGAGGGCCTCCTCGCCGCTGCGCGCATGGGTGACGTCGAACCCGTGCCGCGCGAGTACCGCCGACAGGGCGGCGGCGACGTGGTTGTCGTCCTCGACGAGAAGCAGTCTCACCAGGGCCCCCTTCGGTTCATCGGCCGTACGATCTCTTCGTGTGGACTACGCGTGCGTGCGTGTCCCGCACCTTGCAGTCACGCCGATGAGGGAGGACGGCGTCAAGAGGGTTCCGGTTGCGCTTCCGTACCGTTACCGCGCCGAAATCACCCCTGCTCACAAGTGCTACGACAGGTGTCCGATTGCTATCGGATCGTGATGCTCAGATTCCCCTCAGATGTAATGACGCACGTCTGACGGGTTACTACTGTCCTCCGAAACCGAGGAGGACGGAGCCCGAGAGCGATGACCGAAGTATCGGTGGCCAAGGAAGAAGTGGCCGCGACCGGCGATCTGGTCGTCCTGAAGAGCGTCAACAAGCACTTCGGCGCGTTGCACGTACTCCAGGACATCGACCTGACGATCGCCCGTGGCGAAGTCGTCGTGGTCATCGGACCCTCCGGGTCCGGCAAGTCCACCCTGTGCCGCACCATCAACCGACTGGAGACGATCGACTCCGGCTCGATCACCATCGACGGCAAGCCCCTGCCCCACGAGGGCAAGGAGCTCGCCCGGCTGCGTGCTGACGTGGGCATGGTCTTCCAGAGTTTCAACCTCTTCGCGCACAAGACCGTGCTCGAGAACGTGACGCTGGGCCAGGTCAAGGTCCGCAAGAAGGACAAGAAGGCGGCCGAGGAGCGGGCCCGTGCCCTGCTCGACCGGGTCGGCGTGGGCGCGCAGGCGGAGAAGTACCCCGCGCAGCTCTCCGGCGGCCAGCAGCAGCGCGTCGCCATCGCACGTGCCCTGGCGATGGAACCCAAGGTCATGCTCTTCGATGAGCCGACGTCGGCTCTCGACCCGGAGATGATCAACGAGGTGCTGGAGGTCATGCAGCAGCTCGCCCGGGACGGGATGACGATGATCGTCGTCACCCACGAGATGGGCTTCGCCCGCTCGGCGGCCAACCGCGTGGTGTTCATGGCCGACGGCCGCGTCGTCGAACAGGCCTCGCCGGACCAGTTCTTCAGCAACCCGCGCAGCGACCGCGCCAAGGACTTCCTGTCGAAGATCCTCCACCACTGACGGCGCGCCTCGCGCCCTGCCGACCTGCGTCACCGGACATGGACCGGGCCGCGTCATTTCACCAGTCAAAGGATGTGCACCATGAAGCTCCGCAAGGTCACCGCCGCCTCGGCCGCCGTGTTCGCCCTCGCCCTGACCGCCACCGCTTGTGGCGGCGACGACGGTGACAGCGGTTCGTCCTCCTCCGGAAGCGGCAGCGACAAGATCAAGATCGGCATCAAGTACGACCAGCCGGGTCTGGGTCTGAAGGAGCCGGGCGGTTCCTTCTCCGGCTTCGACGTGGACGTGGCGACCTACGTCGCCAAGGAACTCGGCTACGGCCCCGACCAGATCGAGTGGGTCGAGACCAAGAGCGCCGACCGCGAGAACGCCCTCTCGCGCGGCGACGTGAAGATCATCACGGCGACCTACTCCATCACCGACGAGCGCAAGGAGAAGGTCGACTTCGCCGGCCCGTACCTGCTCGCCCACCAGGACCTGCTGGTCACGAGTGACTCGGACATCACCGAGGCGACGGACCTGAACAACAAGAAGCTGTGCTCGGTGACCGGCTCGACCTCGGCGCAGAACGTCAAGAAGGACTTCGCGCCGAAGGCCCAGCTCAGTGAGCGCGGTGGCTACTCGGAGTGCCTGTCCGCCCTGCAGACCGGCCAGGTGGACGCGCTGACCACCGACGACTCGATCCTCGCCGGCTACGCCGCGCAGGACCAGTACAAGGGCAAGTTCAAGCTCGCCGGCCTGAAGCTGAGCAACGAGAACTACGGCATCGGCGTCAAGAAGGGCGACACCGAGACCGTGAACAAGGTGAACAAGGCGCTCGAGAAGATGGTCAGCGACGGTTCGTGGCAGAAGGCCGTCGAGGAGAACTTCGGCCCGGCGAACTACAAGAACGAGCAGGCCCCGAAGATCGGCCAGATCGTCAAGTAGCGCGGGACTCCGCCGGCGCAGGATCCCCGCGGCCGACGCGGGGATCCGCCGACGCGCCGCCGCCCACTTCTGCGGGGGCGGCGCGCCACGTCCGCCACGTACGTCACACACCCGGAAGCGCGGGAGATCGTGTTCGACTTTCTTTCAGACTATGACGACCCGTCCCTGCTGGGCGCTTTCTGGGTCACGGTGCAGCTCACCGTCTTCTCGGCCATCGGATCGCTGATCTGGGGCACCCTGCTGGCTGCCATGCGGGTCAGCCCGGTGCCGCTGATGCGCGGGTTCGGCACCGCCTACGTGAACATCGTCCGGAACATTCCGCTGACCGTCATCATCGTCTTCACGTCGCTCGGCCTGGCCGACATCTTCGGCGTGGCGATGGGCGCGCCGGACGACTTCGAACTCAAGTACTTCCGCCTGGCCGTGCTCGGCCTCGTCGCCTACACCGCCGCGTTCGTGTGCGAGGCGATCCGCTCCGGCATCAACACGGTGCCCGTCGGGCAGGCGGAGGCGGCGCGGGCCCTCGGACTGAGCTTCAGCCAGGTGCTGCGGCTCGTCGTGCTGCCGCAGGCGTTCCGCTCGGTCATCGGGCCACTCGCCAACGTGCTGATCGCCCTGACCAAGAACACCACCGTGGCGGCCACCATCGGTGTGGCGGAGGCCGCGCTCCTGATGAAGGAGATGATCGAGAACGAGGCACAGACGCTGCTCATCGGCGCGGTCTTCGCCTTCGGGTTCGTGGTTCTGACCCTGCCCACCGGCCTGATCCTCAACTGGCTGAGCAAGCGCCTGGCGGTGAAGCGATGACTTCTGTTCTCTACGACGCCCCCGGCCCGAAGGCCAAGCGGCGCAATCTGATCTTCTCGGTCGTCTTCTTCGCCCTGCTCGCCCTGCTGCTGTGGTGGGTCTGGCAGGTGCTGGACGACAAGGGCCAGCTGGAGTGGTCCCTGTGGAAGCCCTTCACCACGGCCGACGCGTGGACGACGTACCTGCTGCCGGGCCTGGCCGACACGCTGAAGGCGGCGGGCCTCGCCATGGTCATCGCCCTCCCGCTGGGCGCGGTCCTCGGCATCGCGCGCATGTCCGACCACCGCTGGGTGCGCATCCCGGCCGGCGCCGTGGTCGAGTTCTTCCGCGCCATCCCGGTACTGCTGCTGATGCTGTTCGCCAACGAGTTCTTCGCCCGTTCCACGGACGTCAGCAGCGCGGAAAGGCCGCTCTACGCGGTCGTCACGGGTCTGGTGCTCTACAACGCCTCGGTCCTCGCCGAGGTGGTCCGGGCCGGCATCCTGGCCCTCCCCAAGGGCCAGAGCGAGGCGGCCCAGGCGATCGGTCTGCGCAAGAGCCAGACCATGAGCAGCATCCTGCTGCCGCAGGCCGTCACGGTGATGCTCCCGGCGATCGTCAGTCAGCTGGTCGTCATCGTGAAGGACACGGCGCTGGGCGGTGTGATGCTCGGCTTCACCGAGCTGCTGAACTCGCGCGGCACGCTGGCGGCCAACTACGCCAACGTCATCCCCAGCTTCATCGTCGTGGCGGTCATCTTCATCGTCCTCAACTTCATCCTCACCTCCTTCGCCTCCTGGCTCGAGGGACGCCTGCGCCGCAGCAAGCGCAGCACGGGCGCCGTGCTCGGCGTCGAGGACGTCGACGACCTCAACGCGGCCGAGGTCGGGGGCACCCACGGGACCGGCGCGGAGAAGTGACGCCCGGCCGACACCTGACATGAGTGTGGCCCGCCGGGAAACGGCGGGCCACACTCATGTCGAGTGCCGGCCGGCGCCCATGGCGCTGAAGAGTGGTGCACACCGGACTCATGTGATGAACCGTCAAGTGAAGGGGCGGCCCTGCCCCACTTCATGATCGCCACCGGCCTTCGGTCACTTGACGCAAGCACCGGCAATAGGTTGCATACGTTCTGTGATCGTGCACCCTGCTCCATCTTCCCGTTCCTCCACGTCCCCTCGGACGTCACTCCGGGCAGGGAGCGCCGCGCCGTGGACCCGGTGATCGTCGTCGGAGCGGGGCCGGTCGGGCTCACGCTCGCTCTGGCGCTGGCACGTCAGGAGGTGCCGTGCGTCGTCCTCGATGAAGGGCCGGGCAAGGACGAGCCCCGTCCGGCGCGCACCGTCGTCCTGCGTGAGGACACCGCCGCGCTCCTGGAACGGCTGACCGGTGTGCCGCTCGCGCACGCCGGTGCCCGTTGGGCCGGATGGCGGTCGATGCGGCGCAAGCAGGTGACGCGCGAGGTCGCGTTCGGCGACGCGGATCCCGCTCCCCTGCACATCGCCCAGCACGTCCTGACGGGTGCCCTGCGCGGGGCCCTCGCCGGCGAACGGCTCGTCAGGATCGCCGTGGACAGCCGGCTGGACACCATGGAGCAGGAGCCCTCGGGCGTGACCGCGCACACCCGCGGCTCGACGGGCACCTGGTGGCGCGGAAGTTACCTGGTGGGCTGCGACGGCCCGCGCTCGACCGTGCGCAAGCTCCAGGACATCCGCTTCCCCGGCCGCACCGCGGTGGAACGTCACGCCGTGGCCGCGCTGCGCACCGAACTGCCCTGGCACGACGAGGCACTGCTGCACCGTATTCCGCCGTGGCGTTCGTCCGGGCCCTCAGCCGGGGAGATCACCGCGCGGCCGCTTCCGGACGGGGTGTGGCGCCTGGACTGGCTGCTGCCGCCGGGCAAGGACCTGGTCACGCCCGAACTGCTGCTCGCCCGGGTCCGGGAGACGCTGGCCGGCTGGGCCGGCGGTCCGACGCCGCCGTACGAGTTGCTGGACACCGGGGTCCACACCGTGCACCACCGGCTGGCCCGGCGCTGGCGGGCCGACCGGGTGTTCCTCGCCGGGGACGCGGCCCACCTGCTCGGCTCCCTCGGCACGCACGGGCTGGACGAGGGCCTCCGCGACGCCGACAACCTCGCCTGGAAGCTGGCACTGGCCTGGCACCACGGTCCGCACGAGGCGCTGCTCGACAGTTATCAGACCGAGCGCCGGGCGATCGTCGCCTCCCGGTTGCGCGCCGCCGACCAAGCGCTGCCACTGGTGCGTGGCGGCGGGGGGCTGCGTTCCTGCGTCCCCGGCTCCACGCGGGGGCACGACACGCTCCTGGCGGACGGTCACCTGGGCCACGGCGCGCTGGGTGCGCCCGGCACGTACGCCGGTTCGCCGCTCGCGCCCGGCCGCCTCGAGGGCGAGGCGCCCGTCGGGACGGTTCCCGGCTCGGCGGTGACGGACGTACGGGTCACGGCGGAGGACGGCACGTTCGTCCGGCTGCGGGACCGGCTCGGCCGGGGTGCCCTGCTGGTGGTGCTGATCGCGCCGGGTACCGGTGTGTGGGATCGCCGGCACTGGGTGTCCGCCGGGATCATGCCCCGGCTGGCGGCGGCCGTCTCGGCGCTGCCGCACCGGGCCGAACTGCTGGTGGCCGAGAGCTACCCGGGCGCGGCGGCCCACACCGTGCTGCTGGTACGGCCCGACGGCCACCTGGTCACCGCGCTGAGCGGGGTTCGCCCCGCGGACCTGTACACGGCGGCCGAGGCAGTGCTCGGCGGACCGGGGGCGGCGGAGACGGAGACGGACGCCAAGGCGGACGCCGGGGCGGCGTCGCGCTGAGGCCGGGGGCCGGCGCCGCGTCGACGCCCGGCACCCGGCCCCTCGGCCCTCGGCCCCTCGCCCCCGGTGCGGACAGCGGACCGTGGGCGGCGGAGCGGAATGATCGCTACGGTCGGGGCGGCTCCGTACCGTGCGAGCGGGTGGAAGGCGCAGAGCCCTGGCCCGTCTCCCGGCCGGTGTTGGCGCCGTCCGCGCTGCTCGTACCCGGCGTGGCGCCGCCGTGGTCGCCGTGGTCGTCACGCGTGGCGATGAGGGACCAGCCGATGGACACGGTGATGGTGACGACGATGACGCCGAGGGTCAGGGGAATGGGCAGCTTGCCCACGGGAGTCTCGGACAGGATCAGCTTGACGCCGGCGAAGGCGAGCAGCACCGCGAGCCCGTAGTGGAGGTAGGCGAAGCGGCGCAGCAGGCCTGCCAGGCAGAAGTACAGACTGCGCAGGCCGAGCACCGCGAAGGCGTTGGCGGTCCACACCAGGAACGTGTTGGTGGTGATCGCGAGGATCGCGGCGACGGAGTCGACGGCGAAGATCAGGTCGGTGGCCTCGATCGCGACCAGGGCCACGAACAGCAGGGTGGCCACACGCCGCCCGTTGATCCTCGTGAAGAAGCGGCCACCGTGGAACCTCGGGTCCGTGGGAATGATCCTCTTGACCAGACGGACGACGATGTTGCGGTCCGGATGGACTTCCTCGTCCTTGGAGACGGCCATCTTGTAGCCGGTCCAGATGAGGAACGCACCGAACACGTAGGCGGTCCAGAAGAAGAGCTGCAGCAGTTCGGCGCCGACGAAGATGAAGACCAGCCGGAACACCAGTGCGCCGATGACACCCCAGAACAGGACCTTGTGCTGGTATGCGTCGGGCACGGCGAAGAACGAGAAGACCAGGGCGAAGACGAAGACGTTGTCGATCGACAGTGCCTTCTCGATCAGGTATCCGGCGTAGTAGGTGGAGGACACCTCACCGCCCTGCCACGCGAACAGGACCAGCCCGAAGGCCAGGCCGATCGCGATCCACACCCCGGACCAGACGGCCGCCTCCTTGAACCCGATGACGTGGTTGTCCCGGTGGGCGATCAGATCGACGGCGAGCATGACGGCGATGACGAGCGAGACCGAGGCCCACACCCACAGCGGGACGGTGAACGACAGATCATTCATGGGACATCGAGTTCCTCGGACGGAGTCGGAGCGCGGAGACGGCGGGCGGGCGCCGCCCGGCCGACGTGCCCACGGTGCGCATCACGGCGGGCGACGAATCCGCCGGGACGTGTTGGCATCCGCGGCGGGCGCCGTCCGGGGAGCCGGGTGTGACGGCGTGAACGGAGGGGCCGCCGCACAGGGCGGAGGCCCTGATCAGGCTGTGTGCGTCCAGGCCCGCCGGCCCCCGGGCGGAAGCGACCACGAGGGGCGAGTGGTGCCGCACGGCCAGCGCCAGCACCCCGTCCGCGGCCCTGGGCCTCGTCCGACCGTCCGCGGGAGCCGGTACGTGGTGAACGACGGGGATGTAGCCGACACCGGCGCTGCGAAGCCGGGGCAGTACCCGGGCCAGGGGTGCCCGGTCCGTCTGCGCGTCCGCGCGGGTGCGGTCCGCCGGCTGCCGCCGGGCGGACAGGACGGCGACCAGCAGCACCGGTGCGTTGCGGGCGGCGGCCAGGCGGACCGCCGCGTCCACCACGACGAGGTCGTCGAGCTGGTCGGTGACCAGCGCGGTGACCGGGTGCGGCAGGGAGACCGGGAGCGCCGGGGAGCCGGTCGCGGCGGGACGGGTCTGAGTGCGGACGGACATCGAGGACCCTCTCCGAAGGGGACAAGTGGGGACATCAGGTGATGTGTTCATCATCACCCGGCACCCCGAAACCCGTCAAGAGTTACGCGAAAATGTTTTCGTCAATCAAATTTCGCGAAACACTCTTGGTCGGGTGAAGTCGGCTTCGTATGATGAGGGCCATGAGCCGGCCTTCCTCCGCACGTGGCGACCAGTGGACGTTCCTGACCAATCACGCGCGCGTCCTGATCGCTCTCGCCCAGGACCCCGACGCGCGGCTCCGGGATGTCGCCGAGCGCATCGGCATCACCGAACGCGCCGTCCAGCTGATCGTCGCCGACCTCGAAACGTCCGGATACCTCACGCGCACGCGCGTCGGCCGCCGCAACCGCTACACGATCGACTTCACCGTCGCCCTGCGCCACCCCACCGAGGCCGACCACCCCGTCGGTGACCTGCTGACGACCTTCATCCACCGCGAGGACACTCCGGCAGCCGACTCCGGACACGCCGCCCCATAAGCCTCCCGGCGTCCGCGTCACACGAGGGAGCGCGGGGCGGTCAGCGGCGCCCAGGGCACCGGCGGAGCCTCGTGGACGAACGGGCCGCCCCTGATGGCGGCCGCCTCCATCACCGTGCTCGCGTCGAGCCCTTCCGGTCCGCTGCGGGAGACCACCAGCCGTGAGCAGCCGTGGGCGATGGCCACGTCCAGCAGATCCCTCGCCGCGCGCAGCCGGCCGCCCCGCCCGGCAGGACGGTGACAGACGGCCGGTTCGAATCCGATGCCCGCCCGGGCCAGGTGCGGCAGAGCACGCCCCAGTACCGCGCGGGCCGTGGCGCCGTCCGGTGCCGCCGCCGCGGCTCGCGGCAGCAGCGGCGGCAGCACCGCGATCAGCAGCAGCGGAGCACCGCGCGCGACGGCGAGGCGGGCAGCTTCATCAACCACCGGGACGTCGTCGAGACGGTCGGCCAGCACCGCGGCCACCGGACGCGGTGGACGTGAACGTCCGGACGTCGAGGCGGCGCTGGCGGCCTTCGCGGCGGGCGAGGAGGGCAGGCACAGGGAGGTCATGATCGTCACACCTTCCGGAGGAGGGCACACCTCCAGGCTCTCCTCCCTCAAGAAAGCACGTCAATAGTTACGTGAAAATTTTTTCGCATGATGAGGGCGCATGCGCATCGGCGCGGACCGACCCGCACCAGGTCGGCAACAAGCGGCCATGTGGTGCAAAAATGCACTTATGTGACTCAAGTGGCGGAAAGCCTCATCGCTTCCCACAATGGATCAGGCGCCGCCACGGGGTTCGTGATGACGACCGCGGCAGCGCAGACCGGCCCCCACGAAGGGAGTTCCGATGACGAAGCGCAGCAGGAAGACAGTCGCCGCCACCGCCGGTGCCTGCGTACTGTCCCTCGCCGTGGCCGTTCCCGCCTCCGCGCAGAGTACGGCGCAGGAGGACGGCAAGGCGTCCGTGTCCGTGTTTCACGGCGTTCCCGGCCTCACCGTCGACGTGTTCGCCAACGGGAACGAACTGCTTCCCGACTTCAAGCCCGGCACCCTGACCGAGCCCCAGCCCCTGGACGCGGGCACCTACGACATCAAGATCTTCCCTGACGGCGAGGGCCCCGACGGTGATCCCGCCATCCAGAAGAGCGTCGATGTCCCGGCCGGGGCGAACGCCACGCTCGCGGCCCACCTCGACGCGCAGGGCAACCCCACGCTCACCGCGTTCGTCAACGACACCTCCGAGGTTGCGGCCGGTCAGGCGCGGCTGACCGTCCGTCACGTGGCCGCGGCACCCGCCGTGGACGTCCGAGCGGGCGGCGAGCCGGTCGTCCGGGACCTGACCAACCCGAACGAGAAGTCGCTCGAGGTGCCCGCCGGCACGGTGAACGCCGATGTCGTCCTGGCCGGGACCGACACCGTGGCCATCGGCCCCGCGGACCTCGACCTCGCCGAGGGCACCAGCACGGTCGTCTACGCCTGGGGCAGCGCCGAGGACAAGAACCTCGCGCTGAAGACGCAGACGATCAGCGGCATGGACTCCGCGCCGAACGGTGTGGACGCCGGCGAGAGCGGAGCCATGGCCTCCGACAACGAGTCCGCCACCGCCTGGCTGGCCTGGAGCGCCGCGGGTGCCGTCGCGGTCGCCGGTCTGCTGGCCGCCCGCCACCTGCGCGCCCGGGGCGACTGACGGCCGTGCGTTCCTCCACAGGGGCCGGACGGCCCCCCGCGGCGGCCGTCGTGGCCGCCGCGGTCGCCGCCGTCGTCCTGGCGGCGCTGCTGGTCTGGTCGCTGTGGCCGTCCGGAACCTCGGTGCCGTCGGACTTCGGCGCCCGTCCGCGTGCCCAGGAGCCCGCGACCGCGACGTCGTCCGGGGTTCTCGACGACGCGCCGGGCGAGGGAAAGACAACCGGCCCCGCGTCCGAACCGACGGCGCTGCGCGTTCCCCGGGTTTCCCTGGAGGCCCTTGTCCAGGACGTCGGCGTCCGGGGCGACGGCACGGTCGAGATCCCCGACGACGCGGGGCAGGCCGGCTGGTACCGCTTCGGGCCCGCACCGGGCGCCCCCGCAGGCTCCGCCGTCCTGATCGGCCACGTGGACGACCGCACCGGTGATCTGGGCGCCTTCGCCAAGCTGTACGGGGTCCGGAAGGGCGACGCCATCACCGTCGCCCGCGAGGACGCGCCTCCCGTCCGGTACGAGGTCACGGCCCGTGAGGTGGTCGACAAGGACAGGCTCCCCGACGAGGTGTTCCGGCGTCACGGGCGGCCGGTCCTGACCCTGGTCACCTGCGCGCCCCCGTACGACCGCGAACGCGGCGGTTACCAGCGGAATCTGCTGGTGTACGCCGTCCCCGCCGGATGATCCGCAGGACCGGACACGGGCGACCGAGGCGGGACCCGCCGCTTCAGAACGGCTCGTCGCCGAGGAGGTCCGTGTCCTCGCCCTCCTCCTCGAGCGCCTGCCGGACGACGCGCAGGGCGAGGCCCTCGGGATATCCCTTGCGGGCGAGCATGCCCGCGAGACGGCGGACGCGTTTGTCCCGGTCGAGTCCGCGAGTGGTGCGCAGTTTGCGGGTGACCAGTTCGCGGGCGGTCTCCTCCTCCTGCTCGGCGTCGAGCCGGGAGACGGCCGCGTCGATGAGCGCGGGGTCGACGCCCTTGGTGCGCAGCTCCCGCGCGAGCGCGCGCCGGGCCAGCCCCCGGCCGTGGTGCCGGGACTCCACCCAGGCGTCCGCGAAGGCGCTGTCGTTGATCAGCCCGACCTCCTCGAACCGGGACAGCACCTCCTCGGCGGCCTCGTCCGGGATCTCCCGCTTGCGCAGGGCGTCGGCGAGCTGCTGCCGGGTGCGCGGGGTCCCGGTGAGCAGACGCAGACAGATGGCCCGCGCCCGCTCGACCGGGTCCCCCGGAGGTTCCTCCCGCTCCGCCCTCGACGAGGAAGAGGCGCCCCCGTCCGCCGCGGCCGCGTCGCCGGGGCTCCGGCGTCCGCGCCCGCGTCCACCGCGCGGCCCGCCGTCACGCGAGCCGCCCGCCCGTGCGCCCCGGCCGCGTCGGCCGGGGCCGGAGTCCGCGTCACGGAGGCCGCCCGTGCCGTCGTCGTACTCCGCGTCACCGCCCAGCGCTGGGCCCTCGCCGCCCGCGGTGCCCCTCCCCCGTGGGGCACCGGAGGCATCGAACTCGTACTCGGCCCAGTCGGTTCGTCGGGTCACGGGTCAGCTCTTGGCCGCCGCGGCCTTGGACTTGGTGGCCTTGGCCGCCGGGGCCGCAACCGCGGCCGGCTCGGCCGGAGCCGTGCCCGTGGCGTCCGCGCCCTGCTCGGCCGCGGGCTCCTCGGGCCGTACGCCGACGCCCAGCTTCTCCTTGATCTTCCTCTCGATCTCGTTGGCGAGGTCGGGGTTGTCCTTCAGGAAGTTGCGGGCGTTCTCCTTGCCCTGGCCGAGCTGGTCGCCCTCGTACGTGTACCAGGCGCCCGCCTTGCGGACGAAGCCATGCTCCACGCCCATGTCGATCAGGCCGCCCTCGCGGCTGATGCCCTGGCCGTAGAGGATGTCGAACTCGGCCTGCTTGAAGGGCGGCGCCACCTTGTTCTTGACGACCTTGCAGCGGGTGCGGTTGCCGACCGCCTCGGTGCCGTCCTTGAGGGTCTCGATGCGGCGGATGTCGATGCGCACCGAGGCGTAGAACTTCAGCGCGCGGCCACCGGTCGTGGTCTCCGGCGAGCCGAACATCACGCCGATCTTCTCGCGGAGCTGGTTGATGAAGATCGCGGTGGTCTTGGACTGGTTGAGCGCGCTGGTGATCTTCCGCAGGGCCTGGCTCATCAGGCGGGCCTGCAGACCCACGTGGCTGTCGCCCATCTCGCCCTCGATCTCCGCGCGCGGGACGAGCGCGGCGACGGAGTCGATGACGATGAGGTCGAGGGCACCGGAGCGGACCAGCATGTCCACGATCTCCAGAGCCTGCTCGCCGTTGTCCGGCTGGGACAGGATCAGGTTGTCGATGTCGACGCCGAGCTTCTTCGCGTACTCGGGGTCGAGGGCGTGCTCCGCGTCCACGAAGGCGACCTGACCGCCTGCCTTCTGCGCGTTGGCCACCGCGTGCAGGGTCAGGGTCGTCTTGCCGGAGGATTCCGGTCCGTAGATCTCCACCACACGGCCACGCGGCAGACCACCGACGCCGAGGGCCACGTCGAGCGCCGTCGACCCGGTCGGGATGACCTCGATGGGCTCCCTCGACCGCTCGCCCATGCGCATGACCGCGCCCTTGCCGAATTGTCGTTCAATCTGTGCGAGCGCGGCGTCGAGCGCCTTCTCGCGGTCGGTTCCTGCCATGGGTTCCACCCGGTTTGCTTGAGTCGATCGCTTCACGTCAAAGACGCTAACGCCTGCCACTGACAACGCGCCCCGACGCACGTCCGGCCTGTGGATAACACGGGTGCTTTCCTACCCCTACCGGGACGGAACACCCGCCGTTGAGCCTCACCGGCGTTCCCATAAGAATAGATGTTCGATTTTCGTGTCAAGCCGCGCCGCGCCGCACCCGCACGGGGCGGCCTGCTCTTCAGGAAGCGCCGGTCTCCTCCTTGCCGGGGCGCGCCGCTCCCGGCCGGCGGGCCCACGCACGGCGGATGCGCGTGAGCGCCCGCGGCGCCCCGCCGGGACCGCGGTGGCCGTGCACACGGGGGTCGTCCGTGACGTCGTACCGCTTCACATACGCCCCGAGGAACGCCTGGAGGGTGGCGACGGCGGGGATCGCGATCAGCGCGCCCACGGCGCCCAGCAGGGCGGTGCCCGCAACGACCGACCCGAAGGCGACCGCCGGGTGGATGTCCACGGTCTTGGAGGTCAGCTTGGGCTGCAGCACGTAGTTCTCGAACTGCTGGTAGAACACCACGAAGATCAGCACCCACAGCGCGTACCACGGGTCGACCGTGAAGGCGATCAGCATGGGCAGCGCGCCCGCGAGATAGGTGCCGATGGTGGGGATGAACTGCGACACCAGGCCCACCCACACGGCCAGCACGGGCGCGTAGGGCACTTCGAGGAGTTCCAGCAGGACGTAGTGCGCCAGTCCGGAGACGAGTGCCATCAGTCCGCGCGAGTACAGGTAGCCGCCCGTCTTGTTCACGGCTATCTCCCACGCGCGCAGCACCTCGGCCTGCCGTGCGGGCGGCAGCAGGGAGCAGACGGTGCGCCGCAGCCGCGGTCCGTCGGCGGCGAAGTAGAACGAGAACAGGCCGACGGTCAGCAGCTGGAAGAGACCGCCGAGGACCTGGGCGGACACGTCCAGCACCCCGGTGGCGCTGTTCTGGACGTAATTGCGCAGCCAGTCCGAGCGCAGCAGGCCCTCCTGGATGTCCACCCGCCGCAGTTCGGTGTCGAAGTGGGCGTTGACCCAGTTGATCACGGAGTCGAGGTAGTCCGGGAAGTCCTCGACGATCTTGACGATCTGCCCCGCGAGCATGGACCCGAGCAGGGTGACGAAGCCCGCGCCCACGACCAGGATGCCCAGGATGACGAGGAAGGTGCCCAGACCCCGGCGCACCCCGCGCGCGGCCATCCAGCTCACCGCGGGCTCCACGGCGAGCGCCAGGAAGAACGCGATCAGAACGTTGATCAGCAGGCCGGTGAGCTGGTGGAAGGCCCAGCTGCCCAGCTGGAACACACCGAACAGGGTGAACGCCAGCACCATGGCACGCGGCAGCCAGCGCGGCATACGGGGGCCCGGCGCGACCGCGGGCCCCACCGGAGGCCCTGCGGGCGGCGGCGTGCCGGGCGTGGTGGGTTCCGGGGCCGCCGGCCCGGTCTCGTCGGTGGGTGCCACGGCCCAAGTCTCACCCACGCCGAGGACGGCCGTCCGCCAGGGGCGGAATCTGTGACGATCAGCGCTTTTCCCGGGGGACGTCCATCACCGCGCAGACCACCTGCCAGACGTCCCTGGCGTCCCAGCCGGCCGCCAGCGCCTCGTGCACGGTGCGCCCGCCGAGCTCGGACATGACGTGGTCGCGCGCGAAGGTGTCCGCGTAGTCCGCGCCGAAGTGCTCCGCCATCCGCTCCCAGAAAACCGTCAACCGCATGCCCTCAGTATCCCGCCTGTGGGGGTGGCCCCCGGCCACTGCGCCCGTCGGCGCCGCTGTGCGCCTACGGTCACTCCCATGGCCGACACCAGAACCGCCCCACCGCCCCCGACGTCCCCGCCGAACGGCGCGCTCGCGCGAGCGGAACGGTTCGTCCGGCTCACCGCACGGGTGCTGGAGCAGCACCTCTTCGCCCACCTCTTCCGGGACGGCGGCGCGGCTCCGGTGGAGACGGCGCTGGACGCCTACCGCAACGAGGACGGCGGATACGGCCACGCGCTGGAGCCCGATCTGCGCGGCCCGGTCAGCCAGCCTCTGCACACCGCCCGCGCGCTGCGCGTGCTGGACGCCGTGGGACGCTGCGGCGGCCGGCGCGCGGAGGACGTGTGCCGTTACCTGACGTCCGTCTCCACACCGGACGGCGCGCTTCCGGCCGTCCACCCGAGTCAGCGCGGCTACCCGGCGGCGCCCTTCGTGCCGGTCGTGGACGACCCGCCCGGCGAGCTGCTGGCCACCGGGCCGGTGGTGGGGCTGCTGCACCGCAACGAGGTGTGGCACGCCTGGCTGTTCCGCGCCACGGACTTCTGCTGGCAGGCCGCGGAGACCCTGGAGAGGTCCCACCCCTACGAGATCGAGGCCGCCGTGGCCTTCCTGGACCACGCGCCGGACCGCGCCCGCGCGGAGGCCGCCGCCGAGCGGCTGGGCCGCCTGGTGCGCCGGCAGCGGCTCGCGGCGCTCGACCCGGACGACCTCGGCGCGTACCCGATCGCCCCCGGCTACGCGCCGGGCGAGCACCACTTCCCGCACGACTACGCGCGGACCCCCCACTCCCTGGCCCGCGCGTGGTTCACCGACGAGGAGATGGCACGCTCGCTGGACCACCTCGTGGCCGAGCAGCGGGAGGACGGCGGCTGGCCCGTCCGCTGGCGCCAGTGGGCCCCGGGCCCCGCTCTGGAGGCCCGCCCGATGGTGACGATCGAGTCCTTGAGCACCCTGGTGGCGTACGGCCGCGCCGTCGACTGACGGGCGGCCTGTCTCCTGCGGTACTCGTGACGGCGGGGGGCGGGCCCGTGTCACCCGCCCAGTGCCCGCACCCCCCGCCGTCACGACGACGGCCGCGGCGACCACGAGCAGGAACGGGGCGCGCAGGATCAGCGCCACGGCGGCCGCCCCCAGTCCGGCCGCTCGGGCGTCCAGGACCAGGGTCTGGCCGACGGAGAAGGTCTGCTGGGCCGTCAGCGCGGCGAGCAGGGCCACCGGCAGGAGCGCGGCCAGACGCCGGACGAGGGGCCGTTCCAGGACCCCGGCGGGCACCAGCAGCCCCGCGAGCTTCACGGCGTAGCAGCCGAGGACGGTCACGCCGATCGCGATCCAGATGGTCAACGGTCCTCCCCCGGTGCGTCACCGCGCGACGCGCGGGCGCGGCCCCGCGCCCACAGGACGGCCGGTGCCGCGAGCGCGGCCACCAGCACCGGCACACCGGCCGGCAGCAGGGGCAGCAGCCCGAGCCCCAGGAGGACGGCGAGCGCGGCGACGGTGCGCTCGGTGCCGGTCCGCAGCATCGGCGCGAGCAGCGCCAGGAAGACAGCGGGACCGGCCGCGTCCAGCCCCCACGCGCCGGTGTCCCCGATCGCCTCCGCGCCCAGCGCGCCGAGCAGCGTGGTGAGGTTCCACAGGACGTACAGGCTGAGCCCGGTCACCACGAAGCCGATCCGTGCGCCGCGCCGGGTGGGCTGGGCGAGCGACACGGCGGCCGTCTCGTCGATGACCCACTGCGCGGCGAACGGCCGCACCGCGCGGGGAAGCGCCAGCAACTGCGACAGCCGCAGCCCGTAGAAGGCGTTGCGCACCCCGAGGAAGAACGCCCCCGCCGCGGCGGTGAACGGCCCACCGCCGGCGGCCAGCGCCCCCACCAGCGCGAACTGGGAGGCGCCGGTGAACACGAGCAGACTGAGCGCACAGGTCTGGAGCAGGGTGAGACCGCTGCCCGCCGAGGTCACGCCGAAGGCGAAGCCGGAGAGTCCGACGGCGATCCCGACGCCGAGGGCGTCCCGCACGACGGCGCCGTCCGGCTTTCCTCCGCCGTCGTCCCGTACGTCCGCGAGTGCTGTTGCTGTCCGTTGCGCTGCCACGCCCCGGACGGTACGGGAAGGCCGCCCCGGGCGTCTTGTACGTTCTTGCGCTCGCGCTGGTAGGCGCCCGGCGGCACGCCGACGATGCGGCTGAAGTGCCGGTTCAGATGCGGCTGATCACTGAACCCGACCGCGAGGGCCGCCTCCGACGGCGCCGTCCCCGCGTCCAGCAGGCGCCGCGCACGCCGCACCCGCGCGTCGGTGAGCCAGGTGTGCGGCGGCATCCCGTAGGTGTCCCGGAACGCGCGCAACAGGGCGAACGGGCTGGTGCCGAGTTCGGCTGCCAGCCGCTCCAGGGTCGGCGGCCCGGCCATCCTCTCCTCGAGCACGGCACGCGCGCGTGCCGCGATCCGGGAGCCCGCCGTACGCACCTCGCGTCGCGGCAGCGTTCCGCCGTTCAGCCGGAGCAGCCGGGTCACCGCCACCCGGAGCAGGGTGTCGGCGGCGAGCGCGTTGCCCTCGTCGGTGGCCCGCAGCACCTGGTGCACCAGCCGCACGGTGTACGGGTCGTCGAGCACCGGCGTGACGAAACCCGGGGCACCGCGCAGCGAGGTGGTCTCCGCGGCGATCGCGGCCACCACTTCCGGCGAGGGGTACACCGCCCCGTACCGCCATCCCTCGGGGACACCCGCCCGGCCGGTGTGCGGGGTGTCGGGGTTCACCAGCGCGAGGGCTCCGGCGCCCGCGTACTGATCGCCGCCGCCGTGGTGGAAGATTTCGACCCCGTCGGCGATGGCGGCGATCACGAAGTGCTCATGGGTGTGCCGGACGAACGTCTTGCGTATGTACCGGGCACGCAGCAGATCGACACCGGGCAGTTCGTCGTACTGCCAGTGCCGCGCCCGCTCCCTGCGCGATTCCGCCATACGGCCATTGTCACGCGCGGTGCGCCGTCATCCTCCTCGGCCCGGCCGCCCCCGCCCCCGCCCCGGCCCGATTGTCAGTGGCCGGGTGCACGATGGACGCATGGTCAGCGATCCGCAGCGAGCCCTGGACGGCTTCTCCCCCGCGACCCGCGGCTGGTTCACGGGGGCGTTCTCCGCGCCCACGGCCGCCCAGGCGGGCGCGTGGCAGGCCATCGGGGAGGGCTCGGACGTGCTGGTGGTCGCACCCACCGGTTCCGGGAAGACCCTGGCCGCCTTCCTCGCCGCCCTGGACGGGCTGGCCACCGCGCCGCCGCCCGCGGACCCCAGGAAGCGCTGCCGTGTGCTGTACGTCTCGCCCCTGAAGGCCCTGGCCGTCGACGTCGAGCGCAACCTCCGCAGCCCGCTGACCGGAATCCGCCAGGAAGCGGTCCGCCTGGGTCTGCCCGAGCCCGAGGTGAAGGTCGGCATCCGCTCCGGCGACACCCCGCCCGCCGAGCGGCGCGCCCTGGCCACGCGCCCGCCGGACATCCTGATCACCACGCCCGAGTCGCTGTTCCTGATGCTGACGTCCGCCACGCGGGACGCGCTGACGGGCGTGGAGACGGTGATCCTGGACGAGGTGCACGCGGTCGCGGGCACCAAGCGCGGCGCGCACCTCGCGCTCTCCCTGGAGCGACTGGACGAACTGCTGCCCCGCCCGGCCCGCCGCATCGGCCTCTCGGCGACGGTGCGCCCGGTGGACGAGGTCGCCCGGTTCCTCTCCCCGCGCCGCAGGGTGGAGATCGTGCAGCCGGAGTCCGGCAAGGAGTTCGACCTCTCCGTGGTGGTGCCGGTCGAGGACCTGGGCGAGCTGGGCGGCTCCCCGGTCGCCGACGGCGCGGAAGGCGCCGAGCGGCCGTCGATCTGGCCGCATGTCGAGGAGCGGATCACCGACCTGGTGCAGTCGCACCGCTCGACCATCGTGTTCGCCAACTCCCGCCGCCTCGCCGAGCGCCTGTGCAACCGGCTCAACGAGATCGCCTACGAGCGGGCCACCGGTGAGCCCCTGGACGAGCACCACTCCCCCGCCGAGCTCATGGGCGGCTCCGGCGCCGCCCAGGGCGCGCCCACGGTCATCGCGCGCGCCCACCACGGTTCGGTGTCCAAGGAGCAGCGCTCGCTGGTCGAGGAGGACCTCAAGGCGGGCCGGCTGCCCGCGGTGGTCGCCACCTCCAGCCTGGAGCTGGGCATCGACATGGGCGCCGTGGACCTGGTGGTCCAGGTGGAGTCCCCGCCGTCCGTCGCTTCCGGCCTCCAGCGCGTCGGCCGTGCGGGGCACCAGGTGGGCGCGGTCTCCACGGGCGTGGTGTTCCCGAAGTACCGGGGCGACCTCGTGCAGGCGGCCGTGGTCACCGAGCGGATGCGCACCGGGGCGATCGAGTCCCTGAGGGTTCCCGCCAACCCTCTCGACGTCCTGGCCCAGCAGGTCGTCGCCATGACGGCCATGGACACCTGGCAGCTCGACGACCTGCTCGCCACGGTCCGCCGCGCGGCGCCCTTCGCCTCCCTGCCCGAGTCCGCCTTCACGGGCGTCCTGGACATGCTCGCCGGCCGCTACCCGTCGGACGCCTTCGCGGAGCTGCGCCCGCGCGTGGTGTGGGACCGGGTCACGGGTGAGATCACCGGCCGCCCGGGCGCCCAGCGCCTCGCCGTCACCTCCGGCGGCACGATCCCCGACCGGGGCCTCTTCGGGGTGTTCCTCGCGGGCGCCGATCCGAAGAAGGGCGGCGGGCGGGTCGGCGAACTCGACGAGGAGATGGTCTACGAGTCCCGCGTGGGTGACGTCTTCACGCTCGGCACCAGTTCCTGGCGCATCGAGGACATCACGCGCGACCGGGTCCTGGTCTCCCCCGCGCCGGGCGTGCCCGGACGGCTGCCGTTCTGGAAGGGCGACCAGCTGGGCCGGCCGCTGGAGCTCGGTCGCGCGGTGGGCGCCTTCCTGCGCGAGGTGGGCTCGCTGTCCCGGGACGACGCCCGGCTGCGGCTCCTCGCGGCGGGACTGGACGCCTGGGCCGCGGACAACGTCCTGTCCTACCTCGACGAGCAGCGCGAGGCCTGCGGCCACGTCCCCGACGATCGCACCATCGTGGTGGAGCGCTTCCGCGACGAGCTGGGCGACTGGCGGGTGGTCGTGCACTCGCCGTTCGGCGCCCAGGTGCACGCCCCGTGGGCGCTCGCGCTCGGCGCCCGCCTCTCCGAGCGGTACGGCATGGACGCCCAGGTGATGCACGCCGACGACGGCATCGTGCTGCGGCTGCCGGACGCGGACCTGATGGGCCTGGACCTGCTCGACCACGAGCCCATGAGGGCCGGTGCCGAGTACGACGCGGACCAGGCCCCCGTGGGCGCCGCCGACGTCGTCTTCGACAAGGGCGAGGTCGACCAGGTCGTCACCGACCAGGTGGGCGGCTCGGCACTGTTCGCGGCCCGGTTCCGCGAGTGCGCGGCCCGCGCACTGCTGCTGCCGCGCCGCAACCCGGGCCGGCGCACCCCGCTCTGGCAGCAGCGCCAGAGGGCCTCCCAGCTGCTCCAGGTGGCCGGCGAGTTCGGCTCGTTCCCGATCGTCCTGGAAGCCGTCCGCGAGTGCCTCCAGGACGTCTTCGACGTTCCGGGACTCGTCGAGCTGATGGGCGACCTGGAGTCCCGCACGGTACGGCTGGTGGAGGTCACCACCCCGGCGCCGTCCCCCTTCGCCCGCTCCCTGCTGTTCGGGTACGTCGCCCAGTTCCTGTACGAGGGCGACTCCCCGCTCGCCGAGCGCCGCGCCGCCGCCCTGTCGCTGGACTCGCGGCTGCTTGCCGAGCTGCTCGGCCAGGCGGAGCTGCGCGAACTGCTCGACGCCGAGGTACTGACCGAGCTGGAGCGCGAGCTGCAGTGGCTCACCGAGGACCGGCGCGTCAAGGACGCGGAGGGCGTGGCCGACCTGCTGCGGCTGCTCGGTCCGCTCACCGATGCGGAACTCGCCGAGCGCGGCGCCGAGCCGCAGTGGGCGCGGGACCTCGCGTCCGCGCGGCGCGCCCTCCGGGTGCGGGTGGCCGGGGCCGACCACTGGGCGGCGATCGAGGACGCCGGTCGGCTGCGCGACGCGCTGGGGACGGCCCTGCCGGTGGGTGTTCCGGAGGCGTTCACCGAACCCGTCAAGGATCCCCTCGGCGACCTCCTCGCGCGGTACGCGCGCACCCACGGCCCGTTCACGTCGGCCACGGCGGCGGCCCGCTTCGGACTGGGCGTGGCGGTCACCGAGGGCGCCCTCCAGCGGCTCTCGGCGGCGGGCCGGGTCGTCCAGGGCGAGTTCCATCCGGCCGGGATCGGGCAGGAGTGGTGCGACGCCGCCGTACTGCGCAGGCTGCGCCGCCGCTCCCTGGCCGCGCTGCGGCACGAGCTGGAGCCGGTGCCACCGGCCTCGCTCGCCCAGTTCCTGCCCCAGTGGCAGCACATCGGCAAGGGGCACACCCTGCGGGGCGTCGACGGACTGGTGCGCGCCGTCGAGCAGTTGCAGGGCGCGTCCGTGCCCGCGTCCGCCCTGGAGAAGCTGGTCCTGCCGTCCCGCGTGGCGAACTACGCGCCGGCGATGCTGGACGAGCTCACAGCCTCCGGGGAGGTGGTGTGGGCCGGTGCCGGTTCACTGCCCGGGAAGGACGGCTGGGTCTCCCTCTACCTCGCGGACGCCGCCCCGCTGCTCCTGCCGCCCCCGCACCCCCTGGAGCCGACCGCCCTCCACCAGTCCGTGCTGGACACCCTCTCCGGCGGCTACGGCCTGTTCTTCCGGCAGATCGCCGACCAGGTCCGCGCCACCACCCACCCCGAGGCCACCGATCCGCAGCTGGCCGACGCCCTGTGGGACCTCGCCTGGTCCGGACGGCTCACCAACGACACCCTCGGTCCCATGCGTTCTCTGCTCGGCTCCGGGCGCACGGCGGGCTCCACCGCCCACCGCGCGAAGCGCCCGGTCCCGCGCGGGCGCTACGGCTCCCTCACGGCAGCCGCCCGTGCCGCCTCGCGGACCGGCCCGCCGACCGTGGCCGGCCGCTGGTCCCTGCTCCCGGACCGGGAGACCGACACCACGGTGCGGGCGCACGCGCTGGCTCACACCCTGCTGGACCGGCACGGTGTGGTGACCCGGGGGGCCGTCTCCGCGGAGGGCGTCGAGGGCGGCTTCTCGGCGACGTACCGCGTTCTGTCTGCCTTCGAGGAGACCGGACAGGCCCGTCGGGGCTATGTGGTCGAGGGCCTGGGCGCCGCCCAGTTCGCCATGGACGGGGCCGTGGACCGCCTGCGCGCGGCGGCCAACGCCCGCGAACGGGGCGAGACCCTCCCGCCCGCGGACGAGCCCGGCCCCTTCGACGCGGGGCCCGGCTCCTTCGACCCGGCGCAGGGCCACGACGGCTCCCCCGGCGCCGGCGACAGCCCGTACCCGCGCCTGTCGCCGGGCGACTACGCCTCCCCGCGCGACCTGGCCCCGCAGGCCCCGCCCCCCTGGCGGAACGGCGGAGGTCCGTCGTACGACCCCTTCGCCGGCCGCCGTACCGGCCAGGACCGCACCGCGCGGGCCGTCGTCCTCGCCGCCGCCGACCCGGCCAACGCCTACGGTGCCGCGCTGGGCTGGCCCGAGCCCCCGACCGGCGCCGGACACAAGCCCGGCCGCAAGGCGGGCTCCCTGGTGGTGCTGGTGGACGGCGAGCTGACGCTCTACATGGAACGCGGCGGCAAGACCCTGCTGGCCTGGCCTGCGGACCCCGACGGCGAACCCGCCGGGGATCCCCGTCTCCCGGCCGCCGCCGAAGCCCTCGCCACGGCGGCCCGCGCGGGCTCCCTCGGCACGGTCACGGTGGAGCGCGTCAACGGCACCCCGGCTCTGACGTCCCCGCTGGGCGCCCTCCTGGAGAGCGCGGGTTTCGTGGCCACACCCCGAGGTCTGCGCCTGCGCGCCTGACCCGGCCGGTCCGACGTGCCACCCTTGACGCATGCCCGAAGGAGACACGGTCTGGCAGGCCGCGCGACGGCTGCACGGCGCCCTCGCGGGGAGGACGCTGACCCGCAGCGACCTCCGGGTGCCCCGGTACGCCACGGCCGACCTCACCGGCCGCACCGTGCTGGACGTCACCCCGCGCGGCAAGCACCTGCTGACCCGCGTCGAGGGCGGCCTGACCCTGCACTCGCACCTGAGGATGGACGGTTCCTGGCGGGTGTACGCCGACGGGCAGCGCTGGAACGGCGGCCCGTCGCACCAGATCCGGGCGATCCTCGGCACCGCCGACCGCACCGCCGTCGGCTACCGGCTGCCCGTGCTGGAACTGTTGCGCACCGCCGACGAGGACCGCGCGGTCGGCCACCTCGGGCCCGACCTGCTGGGCCCGGACTGGGACCCGGACGTCGCGCTGGCCAACCTGCTGAAGGACCCGGCCCGCCCGCTCGGCGAGGCTCTCCTCGACCAGCGGAATCTCGCCGGTATCGGCAATGTCTTCAAGAGCGAGCTCTGCTTCCTGATCGGCGTCACTCCCTGGCTCCCCGTGGGGGAACTTCCCGCCGAGCGGGCCGCGAAGCTGCCGGAACTCTCGAGGAGACTGCTGGAGTTCAATCGCGAACGCCCGATCCGCAGCACGACGGGCCGCCGCGGCCAGGACCTCTTCGTGTACGGCCGGGCACGCCGCCCCTGTCTGCGCTGCCGCACACCCGTCCGCGTCGCCGACCAGGGCGATGGCTCCCGCGACCGCCCCACGTACTGGTGTCCCACATGCCAGCCGGGCCCGGCCCCCACCCGACCGCGCTGATCACGCCCGCGTCCGCGACCACACGGCAGGACGCGGACGCGCTGCCCTCACCGATCGCCCGAGCGCCAGGCCCGCCGCCAACGCCCCGCCATGAGCGCGCCATGGGCCCGTGCCCGCGGAGTGCAGTGCACCGGCAGCAGGCTGAGCCCCCAGCCGCCGGCCGCGACCGCCCCTTCCAGCGCACCGGCCTCGGGGGCCAGCAACAGTCGCGCCACCGCCCACCACCACAGCGCCCCGCATCCCAGGGCGGTCCCCCAGCGCACCGTCCGTGCCGTCGCGACGGCACCCGGACCGCTCGCCGAAGGGCCGGCGGCCCTCAAGGCGACGTCACCCGTTCTCGGCCTGGAACATCCAGTGCTGCTTCTCGAGGTCCGCCGTGACCGCGATGAGGATGTCCTGGCTCACCGGGTCCGGGTCCGCGGTCGCCGCGACCCGTTCGCGCATCCGGGCGATGACCGCGCCCAGCGCGTCCACGAGCGCTCCCACGGCGGCTGAGTCGTCGACCCAGCCCTCCGGCGTCACGCCGATCCCGCTGCCCACGGCCACCGTCGCCGCACGCCCGTCGGGCGAGACGCCCAGTGCGGCGGCGCGCTCCGCCACCGTGTCGGAGTGCCCCCGCGCCAGGGTCACGACCTCGTCGAGCTGGAGGTGGACGGAACGGAAGCGTGGCCCGACCACGTTCCAGTGGATCTGCTTCGCCACCAGGGCGAGATCCACCAGGTCGACCAGGGCGCCCTGCAGCGCCTCCGACACGGTCTTCAGGTTCTCGTCGGACAACGGGCTCTTCACGACGTACATCCGCACCTCCGTGGCTGGTCCCCGCCTCGTCCTTCCACGATGACGGCCCCGGGCCGCACCGGCAAACGCACACGGGACACGTGGAGCGGCCCCCGCATGCGAAAAACCCCGGCGGCACCTCTCCGGATTTCCGGAGAGGCCCCTACCGGGGCATCTCACACCTTCACACCGCGCGGGCGCCGGACATCGTGCTCAGGCGGCGACGACGTCCACCGCCTCGGCGGGCGCCTTGATGGTCACCCGTTCCGGTGGCACACCGGTCACCGAAACAGAACCCAGCATCGGACGAACCGGCGTGGGTACGGGTTCGCTGGGGGTCGCTGCAGCAGACTGGGCCAGCTCGGCGAGGGCGAGCTCGTCGCTCACTTCCCGCATGAGCTCGGACATCCGTACGTCCAGCGCGTCGCAGATGGCGGAGAGCAGCTCGGAGGAAGCCTCCTTCTGCCCCCGCTCCACCTCGGAGAGATAGCCGAGTGAGACTCGGGCGGACGAGGAGACTTCGCGCAGAGTACGGCCCTGGCGCTGGCGCTGCCGACGCAGCACGTCACCCAGCAGGCGACGGAGCAGAATCATCGGTGGCTCCCTCCTCGGACCGCGTAGCCGCATCCTTCTCGCCCCACCGTACCGCCTCGCGCCGCGGCCGTGCGGGGAGCGATGTCGTGTTCACTCAGGGCTGCAAACATCAAAACCCCCCGTTCCGTTCCGTATCCTGTGCCCGCTCATTCCCGGTCTGTTCGCCCTCAAGCTCCCTCAGAAGCAGGGCGAGTACGCTCCGTGCACTCTCCATACGAATTTCCGCACGGTCGCCGTTCAACCGCAGATGCTCCACTTTTCCGCCACCGGCAGAACGGGAGCCCGCCCCGGGGGGCCCGTGCACGGCCACGAAGACCGTCCCGACGGCCTGCCCGTCCTGGGGGTCCGGACCGGCGACACCGGTCGTGGCGATGCCCCAGTCGGCGCCCAGCGCCGCGCGGACTCCGGCCGCCATCTGAGCCGCCACCTGCGGGTCCACCGCTCCGCGCTGCGCCAGCAGAGTGGCGTCCACGCCGAGCAGCCGGTGTTTCAAGTCGGTGGCGTAGGCCGTCACCGAGCCCCGGAAGGCCTTGGACGCCCCGGGCACCGAGGTGATCTCCGCCGCCACCAGGCCACCGGTCAACGACTCGGCGACGGCGAGGGTTCCGCCGTTCACGGTGAGTAGTCGCACCACGTCGGTGGCCGTGGAACTCACGCTTCCGTCTCCTCCAACGCGGCTTTGCGCTCGGCGATTCCCTCTCTGCGGAGCACAATGGCCTGTTTCACATAGTCGAGTCCGGTGACCACGGTCAGCACGACGGCCGCGGCCATCACCCACCACCGCAGCGTCGCCAGCCACCCCGTCAGCGCGAGCACGTACATGCCGACGGCCACGCCCTGCGTGAGGGTCTTCAGCTTGCCCCCGCGGCTCGCCGGGATGACGCCGTAGCGAATGACCAGAAAACGCAGCAGGGTGATCCCGAGTTCCCGGCCGAGGATGACCCCGGTGACCCACCAGGGCAGATCGCCCAGAGCGGAGAGACAGATCAGCGCCGCTCCCATGATCGCCTTGTCGGCGATGGGATCGGCGATCTTCCCGAAGTCGGTGACGAGGTTGTAGGTGCGCGCCAGATGACCGTCGAACAGGTCGGTGATCATGGCGACGGCGAAGGCCGCCCAGGCGAACGACCGCCATGCCGGGTCGTCACCACCGTGGGCGAGCATCAGCATCACGAACGCCGGTACCAGGAGCAGCCGGAGCATGGTCAGCAGGTTGGCGATGTTCCAGACGCTGGCCTGGTTGACGGCCGCCGCCGCGATCTTGGCACCGCGCGCCGGCTTCGTACCGTCCTCGGCGCCGACGCCCTCGTGGGGCGAGCGCGCCGCAGCCGCCTCGTCGCCGTGCGCCCGGTCGCCGCCCCGGCCGGACGACCCCGGAGCCGCGCCCCGGGCCTCCCGTGCGACGGCGCGGCCGGCGGCGGACACGCCTCCGGCCGCGGCGCCCGCCGCGCTCCTCGCGCCGGCGGGGCCACCTGCCGCCGATGCCGGGACACCCGTCATCTGCCCGCCTCCTCACCACGCGCGAGCGAACCCTGGAACAGTGGCTCGGCAACCAGATCGACACCTTCCGTGCCGACCACCTTCGCCTCGACCATACGGCCGACACTCAGACCCTCGCCGCTCGTGAGCAGCACCTGGCCGTCCGTCTCGGGAGCCTGGTGCGCGGCCCGGCCGTACACGCCCTCCTCCTCGTGCACCGACTCCACCAGCACGTGCACGGTCTCGCCGACCCGCTCCTCGGAGCGCTGCGAGACGAGTTCCTCGGCCATCCGGGAGACACGGGCCAGCCGCTCGGCGACGACCTCCTCGTCCAGCTTGCGGTCGTACGTGGCCGCCTCGGTGCCCTCCTCGTCGGAGTAGCCGAAGACGCCGATGGCGTCCAGCCGCGCGTGGTTCAGGAACCGCTCCAGCTCGGCCAGGTCGGCCGCGGACTCGCCGGGGAAACCGACGATGAAGTTGGAGCGCACACCGGCCTGGGGCGCCTTGCTCCGGATGGTGTCGAGCAGTTCCAGGAACCGATCGGTGTCGCCGAAGCGGCGCATCGCGCGCAGCACGTCGGGCGCGGAGTGCTGGAAGGACAGGTCGAAGTAGGGGGCGACCTTGGGCGTGGAGGTCAGCACGTCGATGAGGGTGGGCCGCATCTCGGCCGGCTGGAGGTAGCTGACCCGCACCCGCTCGAGGCCGTCGACCTCGGCGAGCTCGGGCAGCAGGGACTCCAGCAGGCGGATGTCGCCGAGGTCCTTGCCGTAGGAGGTGTTGTTCTCCGAGACCAGCATGACCTCCTTCACTCCCTGTTCGGCCAGCCACCGCGTCTCGTTCAGCACGTCGCCGGGCCGGCGCGAGATGAAGGAGCCGCGGAAGGAGGGGATGGCGCAGAAGGAGCAGCGCCGGTCGCAGCCCGAGGCGAGCTTCACGGAGGCGACCGGGGAGCCGTCCAGCCGGCGGCGCAGGGGGGCGCGGGGGCCGGAGGCGGGGGCGAGACCCTCGGGCAGATCCACCGGGCCGTGTCCCGGGAGCGCGACGGAGGCGGCGGAGTCCTGCCGCTCGGCCGGGCTGATCGGCAGCAGCTTGCGCCGGTCGCGCGGGGTGTGGGAGGCGTGGATGCCGCCGTTGAGGATGGTCTGGAGGCGATCGGAGATGTCGGTGTAGTCGTCGAAGCCGAGCACGCCGTCGGCCTCGGGAAGGGCCTCGGCGAGTTCCTTGCCGTACCGCTCGGCCATGCAGCCCACCGCGACGACGGCCTGCGTTCTTCCATGTCCCTTGAGGTCGTTGGCCTCCAGGAGGGCGTCGACCGAGTCCTTCTTGGCGGCCTCGACGAACCCACAGGTGTTGACGACGGCGACGTCGGCGTCCTCGGCGTCCTCCACGAGCTGCCAGCCGTCCGCCTCCAAACGGCCTGCGAGCTCCTCCGAGTCCACCTCGTTACGGGCGCAGCCAAGGGTGACGAGTGCGACGGTACGGCGTTCAGGCATGGGCTCAAGACTACTTCGTCCCGCAGACACCCCACGTCGACGGGGTTGGCCGATCTCGACCGCCCCCGTCGCCGATGCGCCCTTCGACGCCGCTCATCCGGCCTGCGGGTCACCCTTGGTGTAGGTCAGGCGCTCGACCGCACCCGGCTGCCAGTCGTCCTCGATCTTCTTGCCGTTGACGAACAGGTCGATCGCGCCGGCGTCACCGAGGACCAGGTTGATCTTGGAACTGTCCTGGAACGTCTTGGAATCGCCCTGCTTGAGCAGTCCGTCGAAGAGCAGCCGGCCGCTGTGGTCCTTGGCGGAGATCCAGCTGCGTCCGTCGGCCGCGGTGACCTGGACCGTCACCTTGTCCTGCGGGGCGGCGGCGATGGCGCTGTCCGACGGTTCCGGCTCGGGCGCAACCGGCTTCTCGGACTTGGGGGTGGGCGAGGTGGACGTGGTGGGCGTGGCGCCGTCGGCGACGTTCGCCTTGCCGCCGTCGTCGTCGCCCTTGACCATCGTGAATCCGACGAAGCCGATCACCACGACGATCGCCGCGACCATGGCCGCGGTCCAGTTGGGCCCGCGCCGCTCCGGACGGATGCGTTCCGCCTCGAAGAGCGGGGCGGCCGGGGTCGGGGCCGGACGGCCACCGCCGTGCTCGGCTTCGAACTGGGCGATCAGCGGGGCCGGATCGAGGTCCACGGCCTTGGCCAGGGTCCGGATGTGCCCGCGTGCGTAGACGTCGCCGCCGCAGGGCGTGAAGTCGTCCGCCTCGATGGCGTGCACGATGGCGATGCGGACGCGGGTGGCGGTGCTGACGTCGTCGACGGTGAGCCCGGCGGCGATGCGTGCCTGCTGCAGCGCGCGGCCGACGGAGGGGCGGGCTTCCTCGGAAACGTCTTCGAAGGGACGCTCGTCTTCAGGGGAGTTGCCGATGGACACGGGGGCGCCTTTCGAGCGTGTAGCCGCCTGTGCTGGAGGTTCAGTCTAGGAGGGGTACGAGAGGGTGAGGCAACCGGGCGGTGGGACTTTGTACGCCATCGGTATGGCCCGACATCCCGATGGTGGGACTGCAGTGTGCCGTTTCCCTCAAGTTGACGTACGGAGGCGGGAAACGGTTGCTCAATGATCGCTTACGGGTGGGTCACGATCGGCCACCCGGGTGCCCGGAGGTGACGACCCTGTCCCGTCCGCCTACCCTTCAGACTCCCCCCGGATCACCGCGAGCACGCCATCCAGCTCATCAGGCTTCACAAGAACGTCACGTGCCTTCGAACCTTCGCTCGGCCCGACGATGTTCCGGGACTCCATGAGGTCCATGAGCCGGCCGGCCTTGGCGAAACCGACGCGCAGTTTGCGCTGGAGCATGGACGTGGACCCGAACTGGGTGGAGACGACCAGCTCGGCCGCCTGGCACAGCAGGTCGAGGTCGTCGCCGATGTCCTCGTCGATCTCCTTCTTCTGCTTGGTCCCCACGGTGACGTCGTCCCGGAAGACGGGCGCCATCTGGTCCTTGCAGTGCCGGACGACGGCCGCGACCTCCTCCTCGGTCACGAACGCGCCCTGCATGCGTGTGGGCTTGTTCGCTCCCATCGGCAGGAAGAGGCCGTCGCCCTTGCCGATCAGCTTCTCGGCGCCCGGCTGGTCGAGGATGACCCGTGAGTCCGCCAGCGAGGAGGTCGCGAACGCCAGCCGTGAGGGCACGTTCGCCTTGATCAGGCCGGTGACGACGTCGACCGACGGCCGCTGCGTGGCGAGCACCAGGTGGATGCCGGCCGCCCGCGCGAGCTGCGTGATGCGCACGATGGCGTCCTCGACGTCGCGCGGGGCGACCATCATCAGGTCGGCCAGCTCGTCGACGATCACGAGCAGGTAGGGGTACGGCTGGAGCTCCCGCTCGCTGCCCTCGGGCGGCTTGGCCTTGCCCTCGCGCACGGCGCGGTTGAAGTCGTCGATGTGGCGGTAGCCGTAGGCGGCGAGGTCGTCGTAACGCAGGTCCATCTCGCGCACGACCCACTGCAGGGCCTCGGCGGCCCGCTTGGGGTTGGTGATGATCGGCGTGATCAGGTGCGGGATGCCCTCGTACGCCGTCAGCTCCACGCGCTTGGGATCGACCAGGATCATCCGGACGTCCTCCGGGGTCGCCCGCATCATGACCGAGGTGATCAGGCAGTTGATGCACGACGACTTGCCGGAGCCGGTGGCGCCGGCGACCAGCATGTGCGGCATCTTCGCCAGCGAGTCCATCACGTAACCGCCCTCGACGTCCTTGCCGAAGGCGACCAGCATCGGGTCGTCGTCCTCGGCGGACTCCGCGAGCCGCAGCACGTCGCCGAGATTGACCATCTCCCGGTCGGTGTTGGGGATCTCGATGCCGACGGCGGACTTGCCGGGGATCGGGCTGATGATCCGCACGTCGGGGCTGGCGACGGCGTAGGCGATGTTCTTGGTCAGCGCGGTCACCCGCTCGACCTTCACGGCCGGGCCGAGTTCCACGACGTAGCGGGTGACCGTCGGGCCGCGGGTGAAGCCGGTGACGGCGGCGTCCACCTTGAACTCGGTGAAGACCTTCCGCAGGGCGTCGACTATGGCGTCGTTGGCCGCGCTGCGCGCCTTGCCCGGGCCGCCGCGGGTGAGCAGGTCGAGCGAGGGGAGGGAGTAGGTGATGTCGCCGGAGAGCTGGAGCTGCTCGGCGCGGGCCGGCAGGTCGCGGGGCTCGCGGGGCGGCTCCTTGGTCATGTCCAGGACGCCCGCCGGGGGCTTGTCCCGGGCCGGCTTCTCCGCCTTCGGCCCGTCCTGCTGCGGGCGGGCGGCCGGGACCGGCGTCGGAGTGGTCGGTTCGCGGTCGCCGGTGCTCACGCCCTGGGTCAGGTCGGCGACGACCGGCGAGGGCGGCATGCCGTGCAGCACGGCGCCGTCGAGCGCGGAGGCCGCGGCGGCGGCCACGTCCACCGCGTCCAAGGGCCGGTCCACGTCGGGCTGCGGCACCGCGGACCTGCGGGGCCTCGTGCGGCGTCGCGCCGGCGCCTCCTGCTCCGGGCTGCCGGGGTCGTACTCGTCGGGGGCCGGCCGTCTCCTGCGGCGGCTCGCGGGCAGCGCCTCGCGCCACTGCTCCTCGTAGCGCGTGTCGTCCTCGCCGAACTCCTCCGGATCGGGATCGTGGACGAGCCCGAGCCGCACCCCGAGCAGGCGCAGGCGCTGCGGGATGGCGTTCACCGGCGTGGCCGTGACGACCAGCAGCCCGAACACCGTGAGCAGCACCAGCAGCGGCACGGCGAGGACGTCGGTCATGGTGGACGACAACGGCGTGGCCGCGGCCCAGCCGATGAGCCCGCCCGCGTCCCTTATGGCCTGCATGCCGTCCCCGCGCGCGGGCGACCCGCATCCGATGTGGACCTGTCCGAGCACGCCGATGACCAGCGCGGACAGGCCGATGACGATCCGTCCGTTGGCCTCGGGCTTCTCCGGGTGCCGGATGAACCGTACGGCGACGACGGTCACCAGGATCGGCACCAGCAGGTCGAGCCGGCCGAAGGCACCGGTGACCAGGATCTCCACGAGTTCGCCGACGGGACCCTTCAGGTCGGCCCAGGTGCCGGCGGCGACGATCAGGGCGATGCCGAGCAGCAGCAGCGCGAGACCGTCCTTGCGGTGCGCGGGGTCGAGGTTCTTCGCGCCCTGCCCTATGCCGCGGAAGACGGCGCCGACGGCGTGCGCGAGGCCCAGCCACAGGGCGCGCAGGAGCCGGTAGACGCCGCTGGTCGGGTTCGGGGCCGGCGCCGGTTTCCTGGCCGGGGGCTTCTTGGCGGGAGCCCTCTTCACCGGCGGCTTCCTGGCAACGGCCTTCTTCGCCGGGGCCTTCGCGGAAGCGGCGGCCTTCTTCGCGGGCGGCTTCCTGGCTGCGGAGGGACGTGAGGCCATAGGTGTGAGGTTACCGGTGGAGACGTCAGGGGACACGCGTGGCGGTCGCTTCACCCGTTCGTGTCGCACGCGTCGAGGCGCGAAGCTGACGCGCGGGAACATACGGCGATCGGAGTTGACGAGCCCTCAGGCAGGGTGCACTCCGCGGGACCGGGCAAGCCCGGTGTGTGCGCGGTCAGTTCTGCGAGGGCACCGACGACGCGCTGCCGGTTCCGGGCTCCAGGGCGTCCAGCGCCCGCCGCAACCCCGTGAGCTTCCGCTCCAGATGGGCGGCCGTGGCCACCGCGGCGGCGTCGGTCGACTCGTCGTTGAGCTGCTTGGTCAGCGCCTCGGCCTGCTCCTCGACGGCCGCGAGCCGCGCCGAGAGCTCGGCGAGCAGCCCCGCGGGCTCCTTCGCCTCACCGGCGTCCTTGTCGCCGCCCTCCAGCTGGAGCCGCAGCAACGACGCCTGCTCCCTCAGCTGGCAGTTCTTCATGTACAGCTCGACGAAGACCGAGACCTTCGCGCGCAGGACCCACGGATCGAACGGCTTGGAGATGTAGTCGACCGCGCCCGCCGCGTAGCCGCGGAAGGTGTGGTGCGGGCCGTGGTTGATCGCGGTGAGGAAGATGATCGGGATGTCCCGGGTCCGCTCCCGCCGCTTGATGTGCGCGGCGGTCTCGAAACCGTCCATGCCCGGCATCTGGACGTCCAGCAGGATGACCGCGAAGTCGTCCGTGAGCAGTGCCTTGAGTGCTTCCTCCCCGGACGATGCCCGCACCAGCGTCTGATCGAGCGCCGAGAGGATCGCCTCCAGCGCGAGCAGATTCTCCGGCCGGTCATCGACCAGGAGGATCTTGGCCTTCTGCACCATGGCCCGCCCTCCTCGCCCCGGCTTGGGGCCTCCCCTGTCCGCAGGACCTGGGGACGCACCCGTGGGTACCGCCCCAGGGGACGACTCCCTTGCGCCGCCCGTCCTTGTGCCGGTCATCGTAGCCGCACCCCGCCTGTCGCCACACCCTGTCACCGTGATGTCACTGTGCACACAGCAGAAACGCGGCGGGAGACCAGAAGGTTCCCCGGATCCCGTACTTCTACACGACTTCGCGCGCACCGCCTCGGCAACTCCGCATGAACACCGAAGCCTCCCGTCACCTCCGCGTGCCCTCCGGGCGCCGGCCTCACTCCCCCCGCATCCACTGCTGCATCACCGACAACAGGTGATCGGGGTCGACCGGCTTCGTCACGTAGTCGGAGGCACCCGACTCGATCGCCTTCTCACGGTCGCCCTTCATCGCCTTCGCGGTGAGCGCGATGATCGGGAGCCCGGCGAACTGCGGCATCCTGCGGATCGCCGTGGTCGTGGCGTAGCCGTCCATCTCGGGCATCATGATGTCCATCAGCACGACCGCCACGTCGTCGTGCTGCTCCAGCACCTCGATGCCCTCACGGCCGTTCTCCGCGTACAGCACGGACAGCCCGTGCTGCTCCAGGACGCTGGTGAGCGCGAAGACGTTGCGGATGTCGTCGTCGACGATCAGCACCTTCTGACCGCCGAAGCGGACGCCCCTGCGCGACGACCCGGGCGCCGACTCCTGCTGTTCCACGCCAGGCCACTGCTCCGGCTCGGCGGCTGCCGGCCGCTGCTCGAGCGCGACCCTGCGGCGGCGCCGGAACAGCGCGGCCGGACCGTTCTGGGTGTCCCGGTACGACGTGACCTCCGCCGGCGTCTCGGCCCGCGGGGCGACGGGCTCGGCCGACGCCACCAGGTCACCGGCCTCCAGCGCCGGCATGGGCTGGGCGTAGCCGTGCGGCGGCAGTTCGCTGGGGTGCAGCGGCAGGTACAGCGTGAACGTGGAGCCGCGGCCCGGCTCGCTCTGCGCGTGGATCTCACCGCCGAGGAGCTGGGCGATCTCCCGCGAGATGGACAGCCCCAGCCCCGTACCGCCGTACTTCCGGCTGGTGGTGCCGTCGGCCTGCTTGAACGCCTCGAAGATCACCCGCATCTTGCTGGCCGCGATGCCGATGCCGGTGTCGCTCACCGAGAAAGCGATCAGGTCCGCGTCCGGGTCGGTGAGCGACCCGGCCTCCGACAACTGCTCCCGGATGGCCTGCGGGACGTCGTCCCGGGCGGGCCGGATGACCAGCTCGACCGACCCGGAATCGGTGAACTTCACCGCGTTGGACAGCAGGTTCCGCAGCACCTGGAGCAACCGCTGCTCGTCGGTGTGCAGGGTGGCCGGCAGTTCCGGCGAGACCCGTACGGACAGGTCCAGGCCCTTCTCCGCGGTCAGCGGCCGGAACGTGGCCTCCACGTAGTCCACGAGCTGGACGAGCGCGATACGCGTCGGGGAGACGTCCATCTTGCCCGCCTCGACCTTCGACAGGTCGAGGATGTCGTTGATGAGCTGGAGCAGGTCGGACCCCGCACCGTGGATGGTCTCGGCGAACTCGACCTGCTTCGGGGACAGGTTCGCGTCGGCGTTGTCGGCGAGCAGCTTGGCCAGGATCAGCAGCGAGTTGAGCGGCGTGCGCAGCTCGTGCGACATGTTGGCCAGGAACTCGCTCTTGTAGCGCATGGACACCGCGAGCTGCTCGGCGCGCTCCTCCAGGACCTGCCGCGCCTCCTCGATCTCGGTGTTCTTCACCTCGATGTCGCGGTTCTGGCGGGCCAGCAGCTCGGCCTTCTCCTCCAGTTCGGCGTTGGACGCCTGCAGCGCCTTCTGCCGCTGCTCCAGCTCCGCCGACCGCTCGCGCAGTTGCTCGGTCAGCTCCTGCGACTGCGCCAGCAGCCGCTCGGTCTTGGTGTTGACCGAAATGGTGTTGACGCTCGTCGCGATCATCTCGGCGATCTGGTTGAGGAAGTCCTTCTGGATCGCCGTGAACGGCGTGAACGACGCCAGTTCGATGACGCCGAGCACCTTCCCCTCGAACACCACCGGGAGCACGATCACCTGGGCCGGCGGAGCCTCCCCGAGCCCCGAGGAGATCTTCAGGTAGCCGCTGGGCGCGTTCTCCACCAGGATCGTGCGCTTCTCCGTGGCGGCGGTCCCGACGAGCCCCTCACCCGGCTGGAACGACGTCGGCATGGAACCCATGGAATAGCCGTACGAACCGAGCATGCGCAGCTCGAACTGGTCGTCGTCCGCCGCGTTCAGGTCCTCGCCGTCGACCAGCGGCATCGCCAGGAAGAACGCGCCGTGCTGCGCGGACACCACCGGCGTCAGCTCGCTCATGATCAGCGATGCGACGTCGTCCAGGTCGCGGCGGCCCTGCATCAGCGCGGAGATCCGCGCCAGATTGCCCTTGAGCCAGTCCTGCTCCTTGTTGGCGATCGTGGTGTCGCGCAGGTTGGCGATCATCTTGTTGATGTAGTCCTGGAGTTCCTGGATCTCCCCGGACGCGTCCACGTCGATCTTCAGGTTCAGGTCGCCGCGGGTCACCGCGGTCGCCACGCGCGCGATGGCACGCACCTGCCGGGTGAGGTTCCCGGCCATCTCGTTCACCGACTCGGTCAGGTCCCGCCAGGTGCCGTCGACGTCACGCACGCGTGCCTGGCCGCCCAGCTGGCCCTCGGTGCCCACCTCGCGGGCCACCCGGGTGACCTCCTCCGCGAAGGACGACAGCTGGTCGACCATCGTGTTGATGGTCGTCTTCAGCTCCAGGATCTCGCCCCGGGCGTCGATGTCGATCTTCTTCGTCAGGTCACCCTTGGCGATGGCCGTCGTCACCATCGCGATGTTGCGCACCTGTCCGGTCAGGTTGGACGCCATCTGGTTCACCGACTCGGTGAGGTCCTTCCACGTACCGGCCACACCCGGCACGTGCGCCTGGCCGCCCAGGATGCCGTCCGTGCCCACCTCGCGGGCCACCTTGGTGACCTGCTCGGCGAACGCGCTCAGCGTCTTCACCATGGTGTTGATGGTGTCGGCGAGCTGCGCCACCTCGCCGCGCGCCTCGATGCTGACCTGCCGCGTCAGGTCGCCGTTGGCGACGGCGGCGGAGACCTGCGAGATGTTCCGCACCTGGGTGGTGAGGTTCTTGGCCATCAGGTTGACGTTGTCGCTCAGGTCCTTCCAGATGCCCGTCACGCCCGGCACATTGGCCTGCCCGCCGAGGATGCCCTCCGTGCCCACCTCACGGGCCACGCGGGTCACCTGCTCGGCGAACGACGACAACTGGTCCACCATCGTGTTGACGGTGGTGACCAGCTCGAGGATCTCGCCCTTGGCGTCGACCGTGATCTTCTTCGACAGGTCGCCCTTGGCGACCGCGGTGGTGACCTCGGCGATGTTGCGCACCTGGAGGGTCAGGTTGTTCGCCATGCCGTTCACGGACTGCGTGAGGTCCTTCCAGGTGCCCGAGACACCCTGCACCTCGGCCTGACCGCCGAGGATGCCCTCCGTACCCACCTCACGGGCCACGCGGGTGACCTCTTCGGCGAACGACGACAGCTGGTCCACCATCGTGTTCAGCGTGTTCTTGAGCTCCAGGATCTCCCCGCGCGCGTCCACGGTGATCTTCTGCGACAGGTCACCACGCGCCACCGCCGTCGCCACCTGCGCGATGTTGCGCACCTGACCGGTCAGGTTGGACGCCATGCCGTTCACGGAGTCCGTCAGGTCCCGCCACACACCGGCGACACCGGGCACCTGCGCCTGACCGCCCAGCCGTCCTTCCGTGCCCACCTCACGGGCCACGCGGGTCACCTGATCGGCGAAGGAGGACAGCTGGTCCACCATCGTGTTGATGGTGTTCTTCAGCTCGAGGATCTCCCCGCGCGCGTCGACGTCGATCTTCTGCGACAGGTCACCGCGCGCGACGGCCGTCGTGACCTGGGCGATGTTGCGCACCTGACCGGTGAGGTTCGACGCCATGGAGTTGACGGAGTCGGTGAGCTCCTTCCAGGTGCCCGACACGCCGTCCACGCGTGCCTGACCGCCCAGCCGGCCCTCCGTGCCCACGTCCCGGGCCATCCGCGTCACCTGGTCGGCGAAGCTCGACAGCTGGTCCACCATCGTGTTGACGGTGTTCTTCAGCTGGAGCATCTCGCCGGAGACGTCCACGGTGACCTTCTGCGACAGGTCGCCGTTGGCCACCGCCGTCGTCACCTGGGCGATGTTCCTCACCTGTCCGGTGAGGTTGCGGAACGCCGTGTTGACGGAGTCCGTCAGGTCCTTCCACGTCCCCGCCGCGCCCGGCACCTGGGCCTGGCCGCCCAGCTCGCCCTCCACGCCGATCTCCCGCGCCACGCGCGTGACCTCGGCACCGAAGGCGGACAGCTGGTCGACCATCGTGTTGACGGTGTTCTTCAGTTCCAGCATCTCGCCGGCCACGTCCACGGTGACCTTCTGCGACAGGTCACCGTTGGCCACCGCCGTCGTCACCGCCGCGATGTCCCGCACCTGAGTGGTCAGGTTCCGGAACACCGTGTTGACGGAGTCCGTCAGGTCCTTCCACGTCCCCGCCGCCCCGGGCACGTTCGCCTGACCGCCCAGCCGCCCCTCCGCCCCGACCTCGTTGGCGACCCGCGTGACCTCGTCGGCGAAGATCCGCAGCGTCTCGGTCATCTGGTTGATCGTCTCGGCGAGCTGCGCGACCTCGCCGCGCGCGGGCACCGTCACCTTCCGCGACAGGTCACCGTTGGCGACCGCGGTCGTCACCTCGGCGATCCCGCGGACCTGCGCCGTGAGATTGCCGGCCATCGTGTTGACGGAGTCGGTGAGCTCCTTCCACACACCGTCCACCCCGGGCACCTGCGCCTGACCGCCCAGAGCCCCCTCGGTGCCGACCTCGCGGGCGACGCGTGTCACCTCGGAGGAGAACGCGGAGAGCTGGTCCACCATCGTGTTGACGGTGTTCTTCAGCTCGAGCATCTCGCCCTCGACATGCACGGTGACCTTGCGGGAGAGGTCACCGCGCGCGACGGCGGTCGTCACCAGCGCGATGTCGCGCACCTGCGCCGTCAGCCGCTCCGCCATCGTGTTGACGGAGTCGGTCAGGTCTTTCCACGAACCCGACATACCCCGCACCTGGGCCTGACCGCCCAGCTTGCCCTCGGTACCCACCTCACTGGCCACGCGCGTGACCTCGTCGGTGAAGGTCGACAACTGGTCGACCAGGTTGTTGACGGTACGGCCGACCTTGAGGAACTCGCCGCGCAGCGGATGCGCCGTCCCCTCCGGCGACTGCGTCCGCAGCTCCATGCGCGGCGACAGGTCACCCTCGGCCACCGCCGACAGCACCCGGCTCACCTCGGAAACCGGCCGCACCAGGTCGTCCACCAGCGCGTTGGAGTTGTCGATCGCGGTCGCCCAGGAGCCCTGGGAGGCGCCCGTCTCGAGTCGCTCCGTGAGCTTTCCCTCCCGGCCGACCATGCGCCGCACGCGCGCCAGCTCACCCGTCAGGTGGAGATTGCGGTCGGCCACCTCGTTGAAGACCGCCGCGATCTCCGACATGACTCCGTCGCCGGACACCGTGAGCCGCTTGCGGAAGTTGCCGTCCCGCATCGCCAGCAGGGCCGCCAGGAGGCGGTTCAGGGCCGCCGTGTCGACCGTCGTGGTCCCGCCCCGTGCCCTTCCCGGCTTGCCCAGGGACTGTCCGCCTTTCGCGCGCGTCGTCTTCGTGCCCCGCGTCGCTGCGCCAGACTCCACTGTGTCCCTCCCGCAGGGGTCGACCGTTACCGCTGTGCCCGGGCGCACCACCAGGGTGCTCCCGTTGCTTCTGCGCTTTTCCCGTATGACTGCGATGTCCCGCCCGACGTTCCCGGGCGCCACCAGGGGCTGCTGCCCAGCCGCCGCGAAGGACACACCGCCTGCCAGGACCTTCACTACAAGCCTGCCCAGTGTTTCACCCTCACCGAACCAGGCCATAACAGTTCGGCAGCTTCGCACATCGTCCGCACACCCGCCGGTGAGCAGACACCTCCGGACGGAAACACAGCGGACCGGCATCCGCTCGGACCGCGAAGGTAAGTAACCTTGCATCCGGCTGTCCAGCCACGCCGGTCCGTCCGGCCTGGGCGGTGGCACGGAGACGAGCGGGCATCGGAGGGGCGGCCGCACACATGACCACCGGACTGATCCCGGGGGAGCAGCCCCCGGACCCACGGCCGGCTGACGGCCTGCCGCACCCGCGGCGCGCGCCGGTCGGCCACGAAGACCCCGTCGAGAACCGGTCGAGGAGTTCTGTGATCACCGCGCGCGCGGCCGCCACCTTCGAGCCCGTCGGACGGTCCGTCGCGAGCGCCCGTTCCTTCGTCCGCGACACCCTCCAGGGCTGGGGATTCGGCGACATCGTCGACGACGCCGTCGTTCTCACCAGCGAACTGGTCACCAACGCCGTGGTCCACGCCGGCACCTCCGCCGACCTGCTGTGCCTGCGCAGCGACGACGGCGTACGGATCGAGGTGGCCGACCGGTATCCGGAACGGGAGGTCCCCCTCCAGGGCTCGCCCGTCAACATGGGCAGCCCCGACCGCGAGGGCGGCCGCGGACTCCAGCTGTGCGCGGCTCTGGCCGGCCACTGGGGCGTGGACTACACGCCCACCCACAAGACCGTCTGGTTCCGGCTCGACCTTCCCGAGCGCCCGGTCGGCACCCGCGCGGCCGGTCCCTCCCTGCCCGCCCACCTCCTCCCGCTCGCCGACACCCGGGTCCGGGTCGCCGTCGTCCAGATCGACCGGGTCGGCTCCATCGCCGCCTGGAACGAGGACGCGGAGGACCTGTTCGGCTACTCCGCCGAGCAGGTCACCGGTAAACCGCTCACCGACCTCGCGGCCTGGCCGCACACCCCGGGCACCGGCACCGGCATCGCCGACGCGCTGCGGCTCTCCCGCTGGGAAGGCAGCTACGGCATCAGGGGAGCCCACGGCCGGGTGATCCCGGTGTACGCCTCCCACCTGCGTGTCCGCGACACCGACGGAGAGCCGTCAACCGTCTGTCTGCTCGTGCGGGACCACGAACGGGCGGTTCTGCAGACCCCTCTGCGCGGCCCCGCGTCCGACAGCGGCTCCGAGGGGCCAAGCACCGACCCGTTCGAGGTCTTCATCGGCTCCCCCGCACCGGACGACCTCGACGGCCTGCTGCAGCGCACTGTGGAACGCGCCCGCGACATGCTCGACGGCGACTCCGCCTTCCTGCTCCTCGCCACCGACGACGAGACGGAGCTGGAGGTCCGTGCCTCCACCGGCCTCCCCTCGGCCCGCCAGCGCTTCGCCCGCGTGCCCGTCGAGGCGGGCCCCGGCCGCTACGGCTCCGCCCGCATGCCCGCCGTCCATGAGGATCTCACTGCCGTCCCCGGCGCGGTCCCCCTCCTCAACGGCACCGGCATGCGCTCGGTCGTCACCGTCCCGCTGAAGGTCGAGGGCCGCCTCACCGGCTCCCTCGGCGTGGCGGCCGAGGCGCCCGGCAGGTATTCCAATGAAGAGGCGCTGCGCCTGCAGTTCGCGGCGGACCGCATCGCCCTCGCGGTGGAGTCGGCCCGCCTGGGCGAACTGGAGCGTCTGCGCCGCGGCTCGCTCAGTTTCCTCGTCGAGGCCTCCGACCTGCTGGCCGGCACCCTGGACCGGGACCAGACGCTGGCCCTGATGGCCCAGATGACCGTCCCTACCCTCGCCACCTGGTGCGCCGTCTACACGATCGCCGACCAGGCCTCCGAGCCGTATCTGTCCTACGTGCTCCACGAGGACGAGGAGCTGATCGACGGCATCAAGTCCCTGCTGTCGAAGATCCCCCCACCGGATCCGGTCCCGACCCCCGGCGCCCGCGTCTGGTCGGCTCCCGCGGAGGTCGCCCACCAGGCGGCCCTGCGCACCTCCATGCGCAGCCTCGGCCTCAGCGGCGGTCCGGCCCAGCAGGTCACCAAGGGCATCGGCCCGACGCTCGCCACGGCCTCCGCGGTCGGCGGCGAGACCGTGGTCCTCCCCCTGGTCGCCCGCAACCGCGTCATCGGCATGCTCACGCTCGGCAAGCCGACCGACGAGCACTTCCGTCAGGAGATCCTGGAGCTCGCGGAGGACCTTTCCCGGCGTGCCGCCCTGGCCCTGGACAACGCCCGCCTCTACTCCGAGCGCACGGCCATCAGCCAGTCCCTGCAGCGCAGCCTCCTGCCGCCGGAACTGCCCACGATCGAAGGCGTCGAGGTCGAGGTCATCTACCGCGCGGCCGGCGAGGGCAACGAGGTCGGCGGCGACTTCTACGACCTCTTCCCGATCAGCGACGGCGCCTACGGCTTCGCCATCGGCGACGTCTGCGGCACCGGCCCGAACGCGGCGGCCGTCACCGGCCTCGCCCGGCACGCGCTCCGCCTGCTCGCCCGCGAGGGCCTCAGCGGCCCGGCGGTCCTGGAGCGCCTCAACTCCGCGATCCTGGACGAGGGCGCCCGCAGCCGCTTCCTCACGCTCCTGTACGGCGAGATGCGCCCCCAGGAGGACGGCAGCGCCGAACTGAAGGTGGTCTGCGCGGGCCATCCCCTCCCGCTCCGTCTCCGCCCGGACGGCACGGTCGAACCGGCCGCCGAACCGCAGCCGCTCCTGGGCGTTCTGGAGGACCTCGACCTGTACGAGGAGACGGTCACCCTCGATCCCGGAGACGTTCTTCTCTGCGTCACCGACGGAGTCACCGAACGCCGCGAGGGCCCCCGGATGCTGGGCGACGACGGCCTGGCCGAGGTCCTGACGACCTGCACGGGCCTGACGGCCGGCGCGGTCGCCGCCCGGATCATGCGCGCCGTGGAGCGCTTCGCCACCGATGCGCCGTCCGACGACATGGCCATCCTCGCCATGCGCGTTCCCGGCCTGCAGACGGATTAGCGCACGCCTTGCCGTAGGACATGAGAAAGGCCCCGCCCGAAGGGGCGGGGCCTTTCTTTCGGAGCCCCCAAACGGAATCGAACCGTTGACCTTCTCCTTACCATGGAGACGCTCTACCGACTGAGCTATAGGGGCCTGTTGCCTCTTGGGAGGTTTCCCCCGCAGCAACGGAATAGATCATACCCCGAACCTCCCCGTGCTCCCAACCACGCTCAGACGGCCGGTTGCAGAAGACCGCCCAGCGCATTGCAGGCGGACGCGATGCGCTGCATCTCCCTCTTGGTCAGCGTGCCGTCCACCGGGAGCGCGAGCGCCTCGTCGGCAGCCCGCTCGGTCTCGGGCAGGGACACGCACCGCCGGAACTCGGGGAGCCGGTGCACCGGCGTCTTGACCGGGACCCGGCAGTCAACGCCCTTGGCCCGTATGGCCCGTGCGAAGGCGTCGCGATCGGGCCGCCCGTTCCCGGGCACCCTCACCACGTACTGCTGGTAGGTGTGCCCGGCTCCGCCCTCGGGGGTGCGCACGCCCCTCAGCTTGGCGTCGAGGAACGCCGCCCGCTCCCGCCGCTGCGCTATCTCGTCGAACGGGGCCTCGGTCTCCCCGTGCTCCAACACCAGCAACCCGCGCCGCCGGCCGAGTGCGTGCAGCGGCCCGACGTCGGCGGGCCTGCCGAAGCGGTGCACGACAACGACGGCCGCTGTGCGCGGAGTTACGGCCGCGTCGACCGCGGCCGGCTCCAGGCAGTACGTCGCCGGGTCTATGTCGGCGAACACCGGCAGCGCCCCGGTCGTCGCCACAGCGTCGGCAAGCTCCACGTTGCCGAAGGCAGGTAGGACGACCTCGTCACCGGCTCCGACACCCGCAGCCCTGAGCAGTGCAGCAGTACCCATGGGAGGGATGCTGGTTGCGCAACGTGAACTTCAAGTGACGCAGAACAAAAAAGGGTTGGACCCTGAACCGAAGTTCGGGGTCCAACCCTTTGAAGAA
>NZ_JFCB01000003.1 GCF_000725125.1 Streptomyces toyocaensis | reverse complement strand
CTGCGCCCCCGGGCCCCGCTTCGGCCCTGAACGGGCCTCGTCCTCAAACGCCGGACGGGCTGTGGGGTGAGCGGTGCCCGCCGGGATCCGGCGAGCGGCCGGCGCGTCCGACGTGGTCCTCCAGGCGCCCCACTCTCAGTCCCCGCTCCTCCAGCTCCCCCAGCAGCCGTGTCGTCCGCTCCGCCAGTGACAGGGACGGGGCCTCGCCGGACGGTACGGAGACGATGTCGCCGGGATTCAGGTGGTGGGGGCCGCGGGTGTAGGTGAGGTGGCCGTCGGGCTCCAGGACCGCCCGCCACAGGACCACCGCCTCGATGCCGCAGTCGGCGGCGGCGCGCAGGGTGGTGGTGTCGTACGTGCCGTAGGGCGGGCGGAAGAGGCGGGGGCGCACGCCGAAGCGGGACGCGAGCTTGCGCTGCTGCCCGCAGATCTCGGCGCGCTGACCGGCGTACGGCAGACCGCGCAGGGCCGGGTGGTCGAGGGTGTGGTTCTGCAGACTCGCGCCGACCGCGCGCAGGCGGGCGAAGTGGGCGTAGCCGGGGCCGACGACGCTGTCCGTGAGGAACATGCTGACGGGGAGCCGGCGCTCGCGCACCAGGTCGATGAACCGGGGGTCGCGTTCGGCGCCGTCGTCGTAGGTGAGGAAGACGACCCTGTCGCCGGTCGGGACGTGGTCGACCACGGAGGGGAGGGAACCGGCCTCCGGCGCCGGCCCGGCTCCGGGCGAGCGGCCCGCCCCGTCCTCCCCCGTCCCGCCCGACGGACCACATCCGGCGATCGCGACCAGCAGGGCACCGGCGCCCGCCAGGAGACGGGCTCTCACAGGTAGTCCTCCAGCCGCGCCACCGCGTAGCCCTCGGCCGTGACCTTGTCCAGGAAGCGGCGGACCATGTCCGGCATCGTGCCCTTCCACTCCCCGCGCCCGCGGAAGTGGGTGAGGACGATGTCCCCGGGGTGCAGCGAGCGGTCCCACTCGCGGTACTCCCAGCGGTCGACGAAGACCTCCTCGCTCCAGAGGGGGACGTGGGTGATCCCGCAGGACTTCGCGGCGCGCAGGGTGTCCTTGTCGTAGTTGCCGTAGGGCGGGCGGAAGAGGGTGGGGCGCGTGCCGTAGCGCTTCTCGATGACGTTCTGCATGCCGCAGATCTCGCGCTGCTGGCCGGCCCGGGACAGGCCCGGCAGGTAGGGGTGGTGGAGGGTGTGGTTGTGCAGGCCGGCGCCCGCGTCCTGCATCCTCGCGAAGTAGCCGTAGTCCTCCTTGACGAGGTAGTCGCTGAGGAAGGCGCTGTAGGGGATCCGCAGGTCGCTCATCATCCGCAGGAACGCCGGGTCCTTCTCCTCGCCGTCGTCGATGGTGAGGAAGAGGATCTTCTCCTCGGTGGGGACGGTGGTGAAGACCGGCGGGAGGCCCAGCCGGCGGTGGCCGTCGACCTCGAACCCGTCGCGGGTGGTGATCCTCGGCTTCCGCCCGGGGGGTGAGGGGGCGGTCAGGGGGACGCGCTGAAGGCCCCAGCGTTTCGCGGCGGCGACCCGCGCGGCGTGCGCGGCGCGCAGTTTGGTGGCGTAGGAGTCGAGCGCGCGGGCCGGCGGTGCCTGGAGGGGCTGCTGGCCGCCCGCCGGTTCGGCCCTGGTGCCGCCCTGTCCGCAGCCCGAGGCGATGGTGGCGAGAGCGAGTACGGCGAGGCCGATCCGGACGCCACGCCGCGCCTGCTTTTTATCGTTTTGTCCTACTTCTCGCATGGGGCCGCATCCTCGCAGCCGGAGGGCCCGGCCCTGCCCCGACACCGCGGCCGGAGGCGTGCGGTCCACCGACTGGCCCACAATGACCCGGTGAACGACCTCGCCCCCCTCCTCACCCCCGAAGGCCGCGCCCTCCTCGACGAGGTGCGCGACACCGACCCGGCGCACGAACTCGCCGTCGCGACCCGGCTGCGCCGCGAGCATCCCGCCGCACTGGTGTCGGCGGCACTCGGCCAGGCACGCCTGCGGCAGAGGGCGGTGGCGAAGTTCGGTGCCGAGGACGCGCGCCGCATGTTCTTCACGCCGAACGGGGTCGAGCAGTCGACCCGGGCGAGCGTGGCGGCGTACCGGGCCGAGTGCCTCCGGGCGAAGGGGGTGCGGTCCGTCGCCGACCTGTGCTGCGGGATCGGCGGCGACGCGATCGCGTTCGCCCGCGCCGGGATCCGGGTGCTGGCCGTCGACCGGGACCCGCTGACCTGCGAGGCGGCCCGCGCCAACGCCGACGCGCTCGGTCTCGCCGACCTGATCGAGGTGCGCGAGGCCGACGTGACGGAGGTGGACACGACCGGGTACGACGCCGTGTTCGCCGACCCCGCCCGGCGTTCCTCCGGACGCGGCCGGATCTTCGATCCGGAGGCCTACTCCCCTCCCCTGTCCTGGGCCGTGTCCGCCGCCCTCGCGGCACCGCTCGGCCTCCTGAAGATCGCGCCCGGCATCCCGCACGAGGCGATCCCCGCGGAGGCGACGGCCGAGTGGGTCTCCGACGGCGGGGACGTCAAGGAGGCCGTGCTGTGGTTCGGCCCCGGCGTGACGCCGGGGGCGCGGCGGGCGACGTTGCTGCCGTCCGGAGCCGGCCTCTTCGCGAGCCCCGACGCCATGCTCCCGGACCCCGCGGTCCGGCCGGTCGGAAGGTACCTGTACGAGCCGGACGGCGCCGTCATCCGCGCCCACCTGGTCGCCGAGGTGGCCGAGGAACTGGACGGCGGGCTGATCGACCCGACCATCGCATACGTCACCTCCGACGCGGCGCACCGCACGCCGTACGCCACCGCCTACGAGATCACCGACACGCTCCCCTTCAACGCCAAGAAGCTGAAGGCGCTGCTGCGGGAGCGCGGGACCGGCACCCTGACGGTCAAGAAGCGCGGCTCGGCGGTCGAGCCGGAGGAACTGCGCCGCAAGGTCCTGCCCAAGCCGCACGGCGCCGGGTCCGTCACCGTGTTCCTGACCCGCGTCGACGGCGCGCCGGCCATGCTGCTGGGGCACCCCGTGCGCTGATCAGGCGCCGCTGAGGGCCGCGCGGCGCAGCAGCAGTTCCCTCTCTCGCGCGTTGCGGGTCAGCGACGCCGCCCGCTCGAACTCCGCCCGGGCCTCCTCCCGGCGGCCGAGGCGGGCCAGCAGATCGCCGCGGACGCTGGGCAGCAGGTGGTAGTTCCGCAGCGCCGGCACGTCGGTCAGGGCGTCGACGAGGGGCAGCGCCGCGGCGGGACCCTCGGCCATGGAGACGGCGACCGCGCGGTTGAGTTCGACGACCGGGGAGGGGGCCCGGGCTGCGAGGAGTGAGTACAGGGTGGCGATGCGGGGCCAGTCGGTCTCCTCGTAGCGGTACGCGTGGGTGTGGCAGGCGGCGATGGCCGCCTGGAGGGCGTACCGGCCCGGGACGTCGGCGGCGGTGGCCTCGGCGCGGGCGAGGGCGGTGACGCCGCGGCGGATGAGCAGGCGGTTCCAGCGGGCCCGGTTCTGGTCCTGCAGCAGCACCGGTTCGCCGTCCGGACCGGTGCGGGCGGCGGCGCGGGAGGCCTGGAACTCCAGCAGCGCGGTGAGTCCGTGCACCTCGGGCTCACCGGGCATCAGCCCGGACAGGACGCGGGCCAGCCGCAGCGCGTCCTCGCACAGGGCCGGGCGCAGCCAGTCGTCGCCGGCCGTGGCGGAGTACCCCTCGTTGAAGATCAGGTAGATGACGTCGAGGACCGAACCGAGGCGGGCCCCGCGGTCCGGGCCGTAGGGGACCTCGAAGGCGACGTTCCTGGTCGCCAGGGTGCGTTTGGCGCGCACGATGCGCTGGGCGACCGTCGCCTCGGGGACGAGGAAGGCGCGGGCGATCTCGGCCGTGGTCAGGCCGCCGAGCAGACGCAGGGTGAGGGCGGTCCGGGCCTCGGCGGACAGCACCGGGTGGCAGGTGGTGAAGACGAGACGGAGGAGGTCGTCGTCGATGTCGTCGGGGTCGGCGGGCTCCTCCGGCGGGGCCGTCACCGCCGACTGGTCCCGGCCGATCTCGGCCAGCTTGCGGGCGTAGGTCTCGCGGCGGCGGACGAGGTCGACGGCGCGGTTGCGCGCGGTGGTCATGAGCCAGGCGCCCGGGTTGTCGGGCACCCCGCGCTCCGGCCACTGTTCCAGGGCGGCGACGAGGGCGTCCTGCGCGAGTTCCTCGGCGATGCCGACGTCCCGTACGACCCGGGTCACCCCGGCGACGACCCGCGGGAACTCCATGCGGAAGACGGTCTCGACGGTCCGGGCCGTGTCACGGGGTCCGGCGGTGGGCTGTGGTGTCACAGCCCACCATCAGACACCCGTACGGCGGCGGAGCCAAGGAAGGATCTCCGGCGGGCGGGGCCGGTCAGCCCTCCACGACCTCCCGCACCTCACAGGTCACCGTCCAGTACGGCTCGTGCACCTTCAGGAGCCGCTTGGTCCACTCGACGGCCTCGGCCAGGTCCTTGGCCTGCATCATGGCGTAGCCGCCGATGACCTCCTTGGACTCGGTGAACGGCCCGTCGGTCACGGACAGTTCGCCGCCCTCGTAGTGCACGCGGGTGCCCTGGGCGGTCGGCGTCAGACCGCCGGTGTCCAGCAGGACCCCGGCCTTGGTCATCTCCTCGATCAGCTCGCCCATCCGCTGCATCAGCTCGGGGCTGGGGCCGCCCTCGGGGGCGTTGTTCTCATCGATCCGGATCATGGAGAGATAGCGGGGCATGGTGGCTCCTCGTGTCGTGCGGACCGGGTCCGTTCCCGGCCTCTCACCCCTGCGTCGAACGGGAGACACGGGAATCGACACCGGCGCCGGAGACTCTCTTCGAGTCTCTCCTCCCTGGCGGCCCGGCGCCCACCGCTCACCTCAGCGAGGCCCACCGCTCCCCCGCGTCCGGTTTCGCCGGCCACCAGGCGGTCGGAGTCCCAGGGCGCGGGCAGCCCTTCGTCCGGGGCGAAACTTTCGAGCGCTCAGGCGGCGGGCGCGGCCGTGCTGCTCCGCACCACCAGGCTCGTCGCCAGCTCCACCCGGGTCGCCGCCGGCGCGTCCGCGCCCTTGCCGAGGTCCAGGACCAGCCTGGCCGCCGCCTCCGCCATCTCCGTCAGCGGCTGCCGTACGGTCGTCAGCGGCGGACCCACCCAGCGGGCCACCGGCAGGTCGTCGAACCCGACCACGCTCAGATCCTCCGGGATCCGCAGGCCCAGCTCGCGCGCGGCCTCGTACAGTCCGAGGGCCTGGAGGTCGTTGCCGGCGAAGACCGCGGTGGGCCGGTCCTCGCGGCGCAGCAGGGCGAGGCCCTGCCGGTAGCCGGCGTCGTGGTGGAAGTCGCCGGACACGATCAGTGACGGGTCCACCGGGAGCCCGGCGGTCTCCAGGGCGGCCCGGTAGCCGTCGACGCGGGCGCGGCTGCACATCATCCGCGAGGGTCCGCTGATCGCGCCGATCCGGGTGTGGCCCAGCTCGACCAGATGCCGGGTGGCGGCGAGCCCGCCCTGCCAGTTGGTCGCGCCGATGGAGGGCACGTCGGTGCCCGGGTCACCGGCCGGGTCCATCACCACGAACGGGATGGACCGGCTGGTCAGCAGGGCCCGCCCGGACTCGTCGAGGCCGGACAGCACGAGGATCACGCCGTGCGGGCGGCGGGCGGCGACCTGGTCGGCCCAGGTCCGTCCCGGCGTGAGCCGCCCCGCGCTCTCGGAGAGGACGACGCTCAGCCCCGCGTCCCGCGCCACGTTCTCCACGCCCCGGATGACCTCCATCGCCCAGGCGCTCTCCAGTTCGTGGAAGACCAGGTCGATCAGGGGCGAGCGGGTGGCCTCGGCACGGCGGCGCCGGTAGCCGTGGGCACGCAGCAGCTCCTCGACCCGGCTGCGGGTGCCGGGAGCGACATCGGCACGACCGTTGAGGACCTTCGAAACAGTCGGCGCGGAGACGCCGGCCTCACGGGCGATCTCGGCGAGCGTCGCGGTCTGCGCGCTGCGCCCTTGCGTCCGGGTTTCAGCGGGCTGCGGGGAAGTCATGGCGGCGATCGTATCCCCGTCGGACCGCTTGACGAAGACCTCGGAGGCATGAGGAACCGCGGAACATTCGCTGCTCCCACCGAATCATTCGCGCCGTCGGGGCGCGAGAACCGCTCTCCGAACGGCCGCCGGGGACCGGCTGCCGGCGGCACGGACGTCGGCCCCACGGCCACGCTCGCCCTCGCCGCGTGCCCTCTGCCCTGCCTCGGTCAGTCCTCCGGAGCCACCAGCTCCGCGAGACGGAGGAACGCCGCCGTGGTGGCCGGACGCAGCCGGTTCAGCTCCCAGCCCGCGGACTGCAGGGCCGTGTCGAAGGGGATTCTCACCACTTGCCCGGGCTCGATCCGCAGCCGCCCGGCGAACGTCTCCGGAAGGGCCCGGGCCGAGGGCCCGTCGATGTCCGTGGCGACCACGAGCGCTCGCCGTGCGAGTGCCTCGCGGCCCGCCGCCCGGATGGTGGTGAGGGTGCGGACAGCCGCGTGGAGGAACCAGTCCGAGGTACCGCAGCAGATGATCAGCCGGTCGGTGTGGTCGAGGACGGCATCGGCCGACCGGTCGAACCGGAGTGGAGTCCAGTCCGTGAGGACGTACGGGTAGTAGGGCGCGGTCTGTCCCAGCACGTGGGCGTATTCCTGCTGATGGGCAGGGTTGGCGCTGAAGTGCCCGCTCCTGTGGGCGACGACTTCGAGCCCCGACGGCAAACGGGTGGTACGTGCGCGAATCTCCTCGTACGACGGGTTCGGCGGCAGTGCCGCCAGGTCCCGCACGACGGCGCGGTTGCGGTCGGTGAGGAAGGCGTCCAGCGATCCCTCGGAGGCGGACCCGTCGAGGGCCAGGACAGGTTCGCCGCGCACCGCGGCGAGAACGGAGCCGAGCACCATGGTGGTCGTCGCGCGTCCGCTGTAGTGGTAGGCGCCGACCAGGGTCAGACGCCTGCTGTGCGGCACGGGTCCACGTACACGTCGCAGCCGTGCCTCGGCCTCCCGTCGAGCGGTTCCCCGACGCGGCAGCCGCAGCGAGGGACGCACGGCGCCGGGATCCGCGGGCGGCGGGCTGAGCCGCACACGAGCGGCCGGGCCTGCCTTGATGCCGTGCGACGCGGCGCCGGCCATCTGGAGGCGGGTGCGGGCCACGTACCGGGTCAGGACCTCGGCGACCTCACTGGCGGGCGGCCGTGCGGTCGGCTCGGGATCGATGCAGCGCAGAACGAGCCGCCGCAACTGCTCCCAGGTGTCGCCCTGCCACAGGTGCATGCCTTCCGGCAGCCCCGGCAGATCCCAGCCCGCCTTGCTGCTGATGACCTGGAGCATTTCCCCCAGGGCTCGTACGTTGTCCGCAGGGACGGGCTCCGCGCCGGATCCCAGGTAACGGCCGTCCACCGCGCAGTCGGACAGGTCGCCGAGGACCACGGTGCGGCGGAGCACGTAGACGCTGTCCGCGTCCAGGGTGGCCGGCACCAGGCCGTTGAGGTGGCACAGGGCGACCGCGTTGGCGAGATAGCAGGAGACGAGCAGCCCCTGCAGGATGTCGAAGGGCGCGGTGCCGTCCGTCAGGGCCCGGGCGAAGATCTCCGCCAGGCGCGGCGGCTGTGCGTCGGGCGCCTGCGCGTCCGCGATCGGTGTCATGGCGAGCCAGGGAGGGGATTCCTCCAGCCCCGTGGCCAGCAGTGCAGGGGCGTACTGGCCCTGCAGACGGGTCAGCGCCTCGGCCTCCACCGCGACCAGTCCGGCGTTGACGGCGGGCAGGTCCGGGCGGGGCACCCGCAGCACGGCCTCCTGGCCTCGTGCGCCGAAGCCTCGGTAGACCAGCGTTCGCCGGCCGCGCCTTCGGCCGCGGAGTTCGAAGCCTCCGATCCGGCGGGGGTCGCTCTCGGTGAGCGGCTCCCAGTCGTCCGTGACGACGGCGGGCCCCGCTGTCCCGGAACCGGCGTCGGAGCCCGCGCCCCCCAGCGACACACCGAAACGCGCGAGCAGCCTGCGTTCGACACGCGTGAAGGGCTGCTGCGAGCCCGGCAGCGTGTCGGGCCCGTCCGGGTGCAGCAGCCAGGCGGGAAAATCGGGCGCGTTGCCGGCGAGCTCTTCGAGACGGCGCCCGATCCTGCGGCCCGTACGCAGAAGTTCGGCCTGCGGCACCGCGTCCAGAAGCACGGCTTTGGACGCCTCGGAGAAATCGAAGACCCGGTGCTTGGCCGGCAGCGGACCCGGCACGGGCGCCGGGTGCGGCCGGACCAGGCCGCCGAGGAACACCTCCGCCAGATGGGAGGGCGTGGCCCGCCAGGGGACCGCCGCCTGCACCAGCCGCATCACGGGCACGGAGAGCGGGGCCACCGCCGCGAGATGGGCGGCGAGGCGGTACGCCTCCGGGGTGGCCGCGTCGCGGAAGTGCTGGGCGCTGCTCAGGTCCCGGGCGGGTGCGACGGCGGCGTACCGGTCGGGGCGGGTCAACAGCGGTAGCTCCACCGTGATGCCCGGGGACGCGAGCAGACGTGCCCAGACCCCGAGCGAGTCAGCCGTGGGTTCGAGGACGGGGACCGGGGTGTCCTCGAAGCGACTGAGCTCCTGCGGGAGTACGGGGTCCACGACCTTCCACGACGTGTTGGCACCGCCGATGCGCCGTGTGGTGGCCTGCCAGCGCTCGGCGGAGATGCCGGAGGCCTCCCACATGTCGGGGGGCAGGGTGTGCAGGACCGCGACGGGCCCGCGGGCCGCCCGCTCGGCCAGCAGCCCGTACATCGCGCCGGAGCGCCAGGCGGCGCCCATGCCGTCGCTGACGACCAGCAGAAGGCTCCGGCCGGAGGGATCGTTGACTGTGCTCAGCGGCAGCTCGGTGCTGCCCGGACGGAACGGCCGGGCGTGCAGCCGTGGGTGTCCGGCGTGGCGGCTGTCGAGACCGAGGACACGGTTGACGGCGAAGGCGCCCAGTCGCTCCAGCAGGGTGCGCAACTCGGTGCCGAGCCGGTGCCACAGCAGCATGGACAGTCCGTCGTCGACGAGCAGTGTGAGGTCGAGCCAGCGCTCCCGCAGCGGGCGCTCCACCACGTCGGGCAGGTTGGTCTCGGCGAGTTCGGCGGCCGTACGGTCCTCGTCGATCTCCGTGCGGTGCCGGCTGTCGTGGCGCCGGCGCAGCGGCCTGAGCGAGCGGCCGAGTTCCAGCTCGTTGCCGAGGGCCTTTTCCTCCGGCACCCGCACCGGCAGGGCCCGCCGGAGCTCCTGACCGGCTGGCCGGGGCCGCACGTCGGGGGCCGGCGTGTGCCGGACGGCCGCGTGCAGGGTGGTGGGGCTGGTGAGGTCCGGCAGCTCCGGGTCGGCGGGTTCGCGGGCCGGCCGCTGCGGCGCGCCCCGGTCCTCCGGGCCGGGGCCGTCGGGCGGCTCCGGCTGCTCGAACCGGTGGGGCGCCTGCCGGTGGAGTGGAGCCTCGGTGTCCGGGGGCAGCCGCCGGGCCAGCCACAGCACGTCGAGGACCTGATCGGCGTCCAGGTCCAGCCTGCAGGCACCGAGGAGCCGCAGCACCTCGCCGAGCCGCTCTCCACCGGCCGGCATGATCACATGGCCCCGGTGAGCTGGTGCAGTACGGCGTCCAGCAGCCCCTCCGCGTCCAGGTCGACGCCGCCGATCCGCAGGAACACCGCGTTGAGCAGCTGGTCCGTGGCGAGTTCGCCCAGGGCACGGCGGCGCAGGAACGCCTCGATCAGGTCGTCCGCCTCCCGCATCGCTTCCTCGCCGAGGTGCGCGGCGACGATGGTGCGCAACCGCTCCTCGTCGGGCAGCGGCAGGTCGAGACGAAGACAGCGGCGCAGGAACGCGGGCGGGAAGTCGCGTTCACCGTTGCTGGTGATGACGACCACCGGGAACTCCGCGCACTGGACGAGGCCTTGGCGCACCAGGACGGTGCCCCTGTGGTCGCAGGTCTGCACCTCGACATCGGCCGTGTCCTCCGGCAGCCGGGTCAGTTCCGAGATGTCGAAGAACCCCTCCTCGAAGACCGTGAGCAAGTCGTTCGGCAGGTCGACGTCTCCCTTGTCCATCTCGTCGATGAGCAGGCAGCGCGGACCGGCCGAGGGGACGAGCGCGGTGCCGAGCGGTCCGAGACGGATGAACGTGCCGATGGACGGCTCCCGCTCGCCCCGGTCCCGGCTGAGGGTCGTCTCCCGCAGGCGGCCGATCGCGTCGTACTGGTAGAGGGCATCCTTCACCGTGGAGCGGCTGTTGACGGGCCAGCGCAGCAGTTCACCCAGACACAGCTCGTGGGTGATGGCCCGGGCCAGCGAGGATTTGCCGGTGCCGGCCGGCCCGGTCACCAGCAGCGGACGGCGCAGATGCAGTGCCGCGTTGACGACGTCGGCGTGCTGTGGGGCGATGACGTACGGCAGTTCCGGCCGCGTCGCCCGTGCGGGGACGAAGCGGCGCCAGGGAGGTGCCGACGGCAGGGTGACGTACCGTGGGACGCCGTCGCCGCGGAACAGGCGCCACTCGGCATCGGCAGCGGATGTCATGCGCTCTCCTGTGGTTCGGTCAGGTGCAGGCGTGGCACGGTGCGGTCGGCGTCGGCCCAGGCGAGGACCGGGCGGCCTGGGAAGTCGGGCGGGCTGGCCTTGGCGTTGGCCCGGTAGTCGCGTACTCCGTCGGGCAGTTCCCGGGTGGCGAGGTCCGCCACGTACCGGACGGTGTGCGAGGCGCCGTCGCGGCCTCGGTCCCACACCACCACAGGTATGCCCAGGGCGAGACACGTCTGCACGATGCCGTCCCTCGGTCCGGGCGGCACGTCCACACAGACGCGTACGGTGTCGAGTTGGTTGACCAGGCTCGAGTAGATCGTCTCCCGGTCCATCGGCTCGGAGACCACGAACGTCTTGCCCGAGTCGAGCCGGTTCCAGCGGCTCCGCCAGTGGGCCATGAAACGCCCGTGCCTGCGCAGCAGTTCGGGACAGTGCACCACCAGCGGGAACTCCACGCCGAGCACTCCGGGCACCAGCGCGTCCGGATCGCGTGCCGTCCACTCGTCGACGGGCAGGTTGAGACCGGTCCGGTCCACGAGCACTTCGAGCAGGGGCGGCCGTTCGTCATCGGCGGGCGGAGTGAGGGAGTCCAGCACGCGCAGCACCTCGCGTGCCGCGTCGGACGCCGAGTACGAGCGCACGCTGTCCGTCGAGACCTGCCGGGGCCCCGAGCCCTCGTCGCACCAGATCCGCAGCCGGTGACGGCCCTGCCCGGCCCGTGTCACCTGGACCAGCAGACGGACCCGGGCGGTCCGGTGACGCAGGGACCGCGCCCACTCCTGGGCGTCCGAGCGACGCTCGCCGATCGCGGCCCGCGCGATGCCGAGGCGACGCGCCACCCCGTCCGCCCACAGCCGCAGTTCCGCCCGCCTGGAACCGGGGCACAAGGCGCCGACGTACTCCATGACCCGCAGCAGCGCGGGCACCCTGGGCCCTGCGCTCCCCGCGTGGCCGTCCCCGGGCAGTCCCTCCAGGTGATCGAGGAGAGACTCCGTCGTGTCCCCGCAGGGGAACGCCGCGAGGTGCGGCAGAGCGGCCCGGACGGCTTCGGGAAACCGTGCGAGCACGTCCGGCTCCATGGTCTTCAGGTGACCCCGCAGGGCGGCGTACTCCTGCGGGGACAGCAGCCGCGGCGTGCGGGACAGGCCCCCCGCCGCCAGGATGCGGTCGGCGTCCCGCGGGGCATCGCGCCGCAGGTGTCCGGCCAGGGCCGCGAGGGCCCGCGGGTGAGTGAGGAGGAAGGCGGCGAACTCCTCCGGCGTGGGCGGGGTGACAGCACTGCCGGGCGCGACGCCGCAGGCACGGGCGAGGCGCTGAGCGCCCGTCACCCGGCTGCTCGCCGAGGGGAAGACGTCCTCGATCGCCTCCGTCAGCAGCAGGAAGGCGTGGTCGTCCGTATCCAGCAGTTCGGGTGCCTCGCCGCCGAGCACGCCCAGCGGACGTAACTCGTCCGCGACACGCTGCCAGGGCACGGCCCAGCTGCGCCGCACCAGGTGCTGAGGGCTGTAAGGCAGCCGGGCGCCCGTGGCCCGGTCCCGGGGCGGCATGAAGTGGGCGACGACCAAACCGGCCACGGCCTTCTCCGCACGGCACCACAGTGGGCCCCCGCTGTACCCGGGACCCACCGCCATGCCGGTGGCGGCGCCGTCCAGATAAGCCCGGAAACGGTCCAGGCCGTGAACGGTGAGGCGGGCGTAGGTGGCTGCCCCACCGGTGCCGTGCCAGGCCTCGACTTCCTGGCCGACCTCCATGTCGACCAGCCTGGGCCCGGCGAGGAGGCCACCGGGCGGTCCGTCGACCCGCAGCACCGCGAGGTCGCCCAGCCACTCGTCGTCATCCGGCCGCACCGTGCCGCCGTCGCGGGCGCGCGGCGCGATCCAGTGGGCCACTCGGGCGGAGTACCGGTGTCCGGCGCCCATCTCGTCCCGGACCTCGACGGTGACCTCGTCCGGCCCGGGCGCCCGCGGCTCGAGCATCGGCCGGTCCAGGGCGGCGTTGACGACATGGGCACAGGTCAGCACGGTGTCAGCACCGAGCACGAACCCAGCCCCCACGGTCTTGCCGCCCTCGGACCGGCGGACGGACACGACGTGCCGGGAGGGATCAACGGCACCGTCCCCTGCGGTTCCGAACCATCCCACGCGTCACTCCGCCGCGGGTGTCGCACCGGGTCCGGGGTCGGGCCTCCATGTGGCGGTGACGGTGAGATGCGCCTGGCCCGTACCACCGACGACCCCGAGCTTGAGGTCCTGGCCGATCTGGACTCCGAAGGTCACGCTCAGTTCGGCCGGCGGGTCGGGCACGGCTGTGGCGGCGTCATGGACCTCCTGGATCAGCGGTCCGAGCGGACTGAGCGCGCCACGCAGCGCTCCGGCCGCGAAATGAGCGACGGAACGGGTGCCACGGGCCACGGGCACCGCACGTCCCATGCCTTCCGGCAGGTCGTCGTCGGGCTCGGCGGGCGTCGCACCGGCCGCTGGAGCGAGCAGGAACCGGACCGGTGTGCCGTCGGCGAGTTCTACGTCACGTGTAGGGGACACGTTCACATTGTCCCCGGCGACAGGCGTACCGGTGACGACCTCACCTCACTCGGTTACCGGATCGATGCATTGCGTACCGGTCCGGTCACCCGAGCGACTCGAACCGCCACCGGTGCACCGGACGGGAGGTCAGCTCGCCGTCCGGTTCGGGGAGTTCGGGCAGGTCCGCGTCGTACGGGGCGTCCCACCAGGTGATGACCAGGACACGGTCCTGCGGGGCACGGAAGGTCTCGCGGCGCAGCGGCCGCTCCGGGAGTTCCCGGACCCGTTCCTCGGTCCAGGCCAGCAGGTCCGCGCCCCGGCCGGGGACCGCCCTGGCCTCCCACATCAGCGCGACCGTCATGAGTACAGGTTCTCCCCGGTGCTCTCGTGGACGTGGTCGTGGGACTGGGAGTGGGCGGTGCCGGGGACGTGGGGGTCCGTGACCGGGAGGGAGGAGTCGGCCGACAGGTCCCAGTCGGAGGCCGGACGGCCCCGGGCGACCATCTCCGCGCCCAGCGCGGCGACCATCGCGCCGTTGTCCGTGCACAGCTTGGGGCGGGGCACGCGCAACCGGATGCCGGCCGCCTCGCAGCGCTCCCGGGCCAGGGCCCGCAGCCGGGAGTTGGCGGCCACTCCACCGCCGATCATCAGGTGGTCGACACCCTCGTCCTTGCAGGCCCGCACGGCCTTGCGGGTGAGGACGTCCACGACCGCCTCCTGGAAGGACGCCGACACGTCGCGCACCGGCACCTCCTCGCCCGCCGCCCGCCTGGCCTCGATCCAGCGGGCCACGGCCGTCTTCAGCCCGGAGAAGGAGAAGTCGTACGCCGGGTCCCGGGGGCCGGTCAGTCCGCGCGGGAACGCGATCGCGTCCGGGTCGCCCTCGCGGGCGTAGCGGTCGATGACCGGGCCGCCCGGGAAGCCCAGGTTCAGCACGCGGGCGATCTTGTCGAAGGCCTCGCCGGCCGCGTCGTCGATGGTCGCGCCCAGGGGGCGGACGTCGGAGGTGATGTCCGTGGACAGCAGGAGGGAGGAGTGGCCTCCGGAGACCAGCAGGGCCATGGTCGGCTCGGGCAGCGCGCCGTGCTCCAGCTGGTCGACGCAGATGTGGGAGGCGAGGTGGTTGACCCCGTACAGCGGCTTGCCGAGGGCGTAGGCGTACGCCTTGGCCGCCGAGACGCCGACCAGCAGGGCGCCGGCGAGTCCGGGACCGGCGGTGACGGCGATGCCGTCGAGGTCGCGGGCGCTCACGCCCGCCTCCCGCAGTGCGCGCCGGATGGTGGGGACCATCGCCTCCAGGTGGGCGCGGCTCGCCACCTCCGGGACGACGCCGCCGAAGCGGGCGTGCTCGTCGACGCTGGAGGCGACGGCGTCCGCCAGCAGGGTGGTTCCGCGCACGATGCCGACACCGGTCTCGTCGCAGGAGGTCTCGATCCCCAGTACCAGGGGTTCGTCAGCCATGGATCTCGGTTCCTTGTACGCCGTTGCCGGGGTTCCCCGGGTTCACAGAGGTGGACGGGTCGGTCAGCCGCATCACCAGGGCGTCCACGTTCCCCGGCTGGTAGTAGCCGCGCCTGACACCGATGATCTCGAAGCCGAAGCGCTCGTAGAGCTTCTGGGCGCGGACGTTGTCCACCCGGCACTCCAGCATCACGTCGGCGCACTCGAAGGCGGTCGCCGCCCGCAGCAGCTCGGTGAGCAGGCGGGAGCCCAGGCCCGTCCCCCAGTGGTCCCGGGTGACGGCGATGGTCTGGATGTCGGCGCTCGCGGTGGGCTGCCCCTCGTCGGACTCCGCGCCGGAGGTGGTCAGGCCCGCGTAGCCGACGATCCGGTCGCCCTCCTCGGCGACGACGTAGCGCCGGGTGGCCCCGGGCCCGCGCGCGTGGGCCAGCTCGGACCAGAACATCCCGCGCGACCAGGCGTCCTCGGGGAACAGGTCCCGCTCCAGCTCCAGTACGGAGTCGATGTCCCACCAGCGCATCTCGCGCAGCACGGCCGTCTCGGTTCCCGTCACTTGGGGGTGACCACCTTGTAGTTCTTGGGGACCTGGGCATCGGGGCGGCGCAGGTACAGCGGCCGGGGCGCGGGGAGGTCCCGGCCCGCCGCGAGCCGCTCCGCGGCCAGCCGGGCGAGGGCGGCGGCGGTCACGTGCTCGGGCTCGTGCGCCTGGGGGAAGGTGTCCGGGTAGAGCAGGGCGCCGGCGCCGACCGCGGGCAGGCCCGCGACCTGGCCGGCGATGTCGGCGGGCCGGTCCACGGCGGGCTCGGTGAGGCGGGTGCGCGAGTCGGCGTAGCGGGCCCAGTAGACCTCCTTGCGGCGGGCGTCGGTCGCCACGACGAAGGGGCCCTCCAGGTCGGCCGCGTAGGCGAGTCCGTCGAGCGTGCACAGACCGTGCACGGGTACACCGAGCGCGAGCCCGAAGGTGTCCGCGGTCATCAGGCCGACCCGCAGCCCGGTGTACGGGCCGGGGCCGGCACCGACGACGATGCCGGTGACGGCGTCCAGCGGCAGGCCTGCCTCGGCGAGGACCCGGTCGATCGCCGGGAGCAGCAGCTCGCCGTGCCGGCGGGCGTCCACCCGGCTCGACGAGGCGATGACGTCGTCGCCGTCGTGCAGCGCGACGGTGACGGCGGGGGTGGCGGTATCCAGAGCGAGCAAGAGCACGCAAACAGCCTACGGCTCCCGCGCCCCGGCCACGGCCGCACGGGCCGGACGGTCACGGACTGCTACGGTCACGTCGGCGGACGTACATGCCGGGGCAGAGTGGTACAGAGCGGGACAGAGGTGACGGTGGTGGCAGGCAGCAGCTCGATGATCGTGGCGGGGCTGACCGCGGCCGCCCTCGCGACGGTCGGCTACCTCGGTCACCGTGCGGCGGTGACCGTCCCGGCCGACCTGCGCCACCCGGCCGCCGGGCCCGCCGGGGCCGTGCGCGAGGCGTCCCCGCACAAGGACCGCCGCACGGCCCTGCCCGCCCGTTCGGGGCTCGGCAAGCGGGTCGTGTACGCGCTGGACGCCGACCGGGTGTGGCTGGTGGAGGAGAACGGCACGGTGCGGCGCACCTTCGGGGTCAGCCCCAGCACGGTGGACCCGGCGCCCGGCACCTACCGGGTGACCTCCCGGTCCGGGGCGGTCACCGGATCGGACGGCGTCCCGGTCGAGCACGTCGTGCGGTTCGCCAGCGTCGACGGCACCGCGATCGGGTTCAGCGCGGCGGTGGACGGCTCGGCGCCGGCGCTCGACCCGCGGGAGCGGACGGGCGGCATCCGCGAGACGCGCGCGGACGGCGCGGCGATGTGGACGTTCGCGACGATCGGGCGGACGGTCGTCGTCGTGCCGTGAGGCCCGGGGCTACGCCGCCTCGCGGTGGTCCCGGACCCGTCCGGCGCTGGGCCGCTCGGGGGCGCGGGGCGGGGTGGAGACCGCCGCGGCCGCGGCGCAGGCGGCGAGCAGATCACGCATGGACACCCCGGGGAGCGGCCGCGGCCGCTGCGTGGACTCAACGGAGCTCTGGGTGGCCGGCATGGACGCCTCCTGGGGGCCGGGGGCGGGCGTAGTTAGGTAGACCTAACTACGAACTGGATACCATGTGACCACGCTGGGGACCCCGAACGCAACAGTTTGCCGACGTCCTGTCGGAAAGCACGGCGCGACGGCGCCCGCCCCCTTGGGGGAACGGCGCCTCAGGCGGCCAGCGCGCTCAGGCCTGTCCCCGCCCAGCGCTCGCCGAGACCGGTCACGGTCACGTGCCGCACCTCGTCGGACGTGTCGCCGACCGCGCGGTGGATGACGATCCGGAGGCGGTCGTCGGTCAGCTCCTCGACCTTGCCCTCGCCCCACTCCACGGCGATCACGGACTCCGGCAGCGAGACGTCGAGGTCCAGGTCCTCCATCTCGTCCAGGCCGCCGGAGAGGCGGTACGCGTCGACGTGGACCAGCGGCGGGCCGTCCCCCAGTGACGGGTGCACGCGGGCGATCACGAACGTCGGTGAGGTGACCGCGCCCCGTACGCCGAGCCCCTCGCCGAGTCCCCGGGTCAGCGTCGTCTTGCCGGCGCCGAGCTCGCCCGAGAGCAGGAGGAGGTCACCCGCCCGCACCAGCTTGGCGAGCCTGCGCCCCAGTTCGCGCATCTGCTCGGCGGAGGTGACGGTCAGCTCGACGGAGTTCGCGGCCGGCGGCTCAGCCGGGTTGTGCGGTGCTGCTGCTTCCATAGCCACCAACGGTAGCCGCCGTGGGCACCGCTCCGACGCGGGCGAGCAGGTCGGCGAGGCGGTCGGTGACCACCTCCGGGTGCTCCAGCATCACCAGGTGCCCGGCGTCCGGGACCAGCACCAGTTCCGCCTCCGGGAGCAGATCGGCGATCGCCTCGCTGTGCTCGCTGGGCGTCACCAGGTCCTCCACTCCGGCCAGCACCAGCACGGGCAGGCCGGCGAGGTGGGCGAGGGCCTCGGTCTTGTCGTGGTCGTTGAACGCCGGGTAGTACTCGGCGACCACGTCGATGGGCGTGCCCTCGATCATGCGCTCGGCGAACCGGGCGACGGCCGGGTCCACGTCCCGGGACGCGAAGGAGTACCGCTTGATGATCCCGGCGAACAGGTCGGCGGTGGCCCGGCGCCCCCTCTCCACGAGTTCGGCCCGCTGCCCGAGCGCCTTCAGCACCCCCGGGAGCACCCGCCGCACCGCGTTGACACCGGCCACCGGCAGCCCGAAGTTGACCTCCCCGAGCCGCCCCGACGACGTACCGACCAGGGCGACGCCCACGCACCGCTCCCGTATCAGTTCCGGGTACTGGTCGGCGAAGGCCATCACCGTCATGCCGCCCATGGAGTGACCGACCAGCACGAGGGGCCCCTCGGGCGCCGCGGTGTCGATGACGGCCTTCAGATCCCGCCCCAGCTGCTCGATGGTGACCGGCTCGCCGCGCTCCGTCTGCGCCGCGCCCCGCGCCGAGCGGCCGTGGCTGCGCTGGTCCCAGTACACGGTGCGGACCACACCCCTGAGCGCGGCCCGCTGGAAGTGCCAGGAGTCCTGGTTGAGGCAGTACCCGTGGCAGAAGACGACGGTCACCGGAGCCGGGGACCTGCGGCCGAACAGCCGGCGTCGCCGCGCGGGCGTCGCCTCCGGGTCGGGGTCGAGGTCGTCGACCTCGTAGTACAGCTCGGTACCGTCGTCGGCGTACGCCCTGCCGGGTGTGCCGCGCAGCGCGCCGTACGGCCCCGCGGAGTCGAGGACGAGCCTGGCCTTCCTGCGCATGCCCCGGCCGACCGTCATCCTCTCTATGGCGACGCCCGCGGCGGCTCCGGTGGCGAGCACGCCTATCGCGACGCCCGCGACGCCCGTGGCCCGGCGCCAGCCCCCGCGGGTCACGTCGGCCGCGGAGGCGGCGACCTCCGCGATGGTCTCGCTCACGTACCGCTCCCCCTCCCCGGGCCGCCGACCGGATCCGGCCCCTCGTTCACATGGACGCGCGGAACGCGCGTTCCGATCCGGGTGACGATCTCGTACGCGATGGTCCCGGCCGCCTGCGCCCAGTCCTCGGCCGTCGGCTCGCCGCGGTCACCGGGGCCGAAGAGGACGGCTTCCGCGCCCGGGCCGGGGTCGTCGCCGCCCAGGTCGAGGACGAACTGGTCCATCGCCACCCGCCCCGCGACCGTGCGCCACTTGCCCTCGACCAGGACGGGCCCGGAGGAGGAGGCGTGGCGCGGGATGCCGTCCGCGTAGCCGAGCGGGACCAGGCCGAGGGTGGTCGGGCCCGGCGTGACGTAGTGGTGTCCGTAGCTGACGCCGTGGCCCCCCGGAACGCGCTTCACCAGCGCGAGCGAGGCGGACAGGGTCATCACCGGGCGCAGTCCGAAGTCGGCGGGGGTGCCGATCTCGGGGCTGGGTGAGACGCCGTACATGGCGATGCCGGGACGGACGAGGTCGAAGTGGCTCTCGGGGAGGGTGAGGGTGGCGGGCGAGTTGGCGATGTGGCGCACCTCGGGGTCGGCGCCCTGCCGCTCCGCGTAGGCCACCATCTCCCGGAAGCGGGTCAGCTGGGCCGTGATGGAGGGGTGCCCCGGCTCGTCGGCGCAGGCGAAGTGGGACCACAGGCCGGTGACCCGCAGCAGCCCCTCGGCCTCGGCGCGCAGGGCGCCCGCGACCAGTTCCGCCCAGTCGGCGGGCTGGCAGCCGCCGCGCCCGAGCCCGGTGTCGGCCTTGAGCTGCACCCGCGCGGGCCGTCCGGCGAGGCGGGCTGCCCGGGTCACCTCGTCCAGCGCCCACGTGCCGCTCAGGGACACGTCGAGGCCGGCCTCGACCGCCTCCCGCCAGGGACCGCCGGGCGTCCACAGCCAGCACATGATCCGTACGTGGTCCGGCACCCCGGCACCCGGCGCGCGCAGCGCGAGCGCCTCCTGCGGGGTGGCGGTGCCCAACCAGGTCGCCCCGGCCTCGACGGCCGCGCGGGCGCAGGCGGCAGCGCCGTGCCCGTACCCGTCGGCCTTGACGACGGCCATGAGGGCGGCGCCGGGCGCGCGCTCCCGCAGGGCGCGCACATTGGCCCGCACGGCGGCGAGGTCGATCTCCGCGCGGGCCCGCAGCTCCGCGCCCCCCGGGGCAACTGTCTCTCTCATCCGCCCCAGTCTCTCAGAGCCCTCCGCCGGCCCTTCCCGTCAGCCCGTCCGGCGTCCGAGGACGACGCCCGTCCAGGGCCGAAGGGGGGTCCGGGGGCGCAGCACCGGGACGGGAAGGGAAGGGGCGGCGGGGGCGAGAAAGCCTCCGGCCCGCCCCGCGCACCCCACTCGCCCACTCGTCCCTTCACCCCCGCGCCACGCTCCGCCACGCCCCCGCGATCCGATCCGCCACGTCCCGCGCCCCCACCGGCGCCCCGTCCGCCGCGAACCGCCCCGCCAGCCCGTGCAGATACGCCGCCGCGCTCGCCGCGTCCACCGCCGGGAGACCCGCCGCCAGCAGCGAGCCCCCGAGTCCCGACAGGACGTCACCACTGCCCGCCGTGGCCAGCCACGACGTCCCCGTCGGGTTCACCCGCACGGGCCCGCCGCCCGCGCCCGCGACCAGCGTCGTGGACCCCTTCAGCAGCACGGTCGCCCCGTACCGCCCGGCGAGTTCCCGCACCGCGGAGAGCCGGCCGCCCTCGACCTCCTCCCGTTCGACGCCGAGCAGCGCGGCGGCCTCCCCCGCGTGCGGGGTCATCAGCGTCGGCGCCCGGCGGTCCCGCACCGCGGACGCCTCCGCCAGCCGCAGCCCGTCCGCGTCGATGAGCACGGGCACGTCCGCCGCCAGCACTTCCGCCACCGTCGCCGCGTCGTCCCCGGCCCCGGGCCCGACCACCCACGCCTGCACCCGCCCCGCGTGCTTCGGACCCCGGTCCGACACCAGCGTCTCCGGGAAGCGGGCGATGACGGCCTCCCCGGCGGGACCGACGTACCGGACGGCCCCGGCCCCGCCCCGCAGCGCCCCGGCCACCGCGAGCACCGCGGCGCCCGGATAGCGGGCGGACCCGGCGGCGATGCCGACGACACCCCGCCGGTACTTGTCGCTCTCGACCCGCGGCACCGGCAGCAGCCGCGCCACGTCCGCGTGCTGCAGGGCCTCCAGCTCCGGCTCCTCGGGCAGCGACAGCCCGATGTCGACCAGCCGCACGGTCCCCGCGTACTCCCGCGCCGGATCGATCAGCAGCCCCGGTTTGTGCGTGCCGAAGGTCACCGTGAGGTCGGCGCGGAGCGCCCTCCCCCGCACCCTGCCGCTGTCGGCGTCGACCCCGCTCGGCAGGTCGACGGCGACCACGGCCGCCCGCGCCCGCTCGGCCGCCTCGGCCAGCGGTACCGCCTCCGGGCGCAGCCCGCCCGTGCCGCCGATCCCGACGATGCCGTCGACGACGAGGTCCGACCGTTCGATCAGCTCCCGGGCCCCGTCCGTGCCCACCGCCCGTCCGCCCGCCCGGCGCAGCGCCCCGAGCCCGCCCGCGTGGGCGCGTTCCGGTGCGAGCAGCACCGCGCTCACGCCCGCGCCACGCCGGGCCAGGCGGGCACCGGCGTACAGGGCGTCGCCGCCGTTGTCCCCGCTGCCGACGAGCAGGACGACCCTGCTGCCGTACACCCGCCCCAGCACGTCCGCGCAGGCCGCGGCGAGTCCGGCGGCGGCGCGCTGCATCAGCGCCCCCTCCGGCAGCCGTGCCATCAGTTCCCGCTCCGCCGTCCTGACCGTCTCCACGCTGTACGCAGTCCGCATGCGTCCGAGTCTCCCGTAACCGGCGGACACGCGTGCGGGGTGCGGCCCCCTGGCCGCACCCCGCACGCACCTCACCCACCGTGAGTCCGTCGTCGCCTCAGTTCGTGGCGAGCATGCCCGCCCGCAGCTTCTTCAGCGTGCGGGAGAGCAGGCGCGACACGTGCATCTGCGAGCAGCCGAGGCGCTCACCGATCTCCGCCTGCGTCAGCTCCTCCACGAACCGCCAGTGCACGATCTTGCGCTCGCGCTCGTCGAGGTCGGCGATCATCGGGGCGAGCGCGTGGAAGTCCTCGACCAGTTCCAGCGCGGCGTCCTCGGTGCCGATGAAGTCCGCGAGCACGCTCTCGCCGTCGGGCTCGCTGCCGATGGCGGCGTCGAGCGACGCGGAGTTGTAGCCGTTGGACGCGATCCGGGCCTCGTTGACCTCTTCCTCGGTCAGGCTCATCAGCTGCGCGAGCTCGGCGGTCGTGGGCGTGCGGCCCAGGCGGCTGCGCAGTTCCTCCGTGGCGCGGGCGAGCTGCACCCGGGCCTCCTGGAGGCGGCGCGGCACGTGCACGGACCAGGAGGTGTCCCGGAAGAAGCGCTTGATCTCGCCGACGATGTAGGGGATCGCGAAGGAGGTGAACTCCACCTCGCGGGAGAGCTCGAACCGGTCGATCGCCTTGATCAGCCCGATCATGCCGACCTGGACGATGTCCTCCATCTCCTCCGGACCGCGGCTGCGGAACCGGCCCGCCGCGTAGCGGACGAGGGACATGTTCATCTCGATCAGCGTGTTGCGCGCGTACTGGTACTCGTGGGTGCCCTCCTCCAGCTCCGTCAGCCGACGGAAGAACTGCTTGGACAGCTCCCGGGCGTCCTGCGGCGCGACCTGGCCGGGATCGGCGACCTCCGGCAGCTCGGTCACGCTGTGAGCTCGGTCCGTCCGTGCCATCGTCGACGTCACTGTTAGCCCTCCCTTTCGATCGGCCCCGCTCCGGGCACCGGCTTCTCGCGTCTACCCCCGTTCAGGCGACGCACACACCGCAATCACCTACGACGTTGACGCACCAAGCGTACGAGAGCGAAGACGACGGTGAGCACGGCGCCGACGACGAGGAACGCGTCGCCCCAGACGGGCAGGTCGACACCGGCACCCGGGAACGCGAGCACCGGGCTCACCCCTCCGCGACGACGACGGCCGAGGCCACCCCGGCGTCATGGCTGAGGGACAGGTGCCAGGACCGTACGCCGAGTTCCGCCGCCCGGGCGGCGACCGTCCCCTTGACCCGCAGCCGCGGCTGCCCGCTGTCCTCGCACCACACCTCGGCGTCGGTCCAGTACAGACCCGCGGGCGCCCCGAGCGCCTTGGCCAGCGCCTCCTTGGCGGCGAACCGCGCGGCGAGGGAGGCGACGCCGCGCCGCTCCCCGCTGGGCAGCAGCAGCTCGCTGTCCACGAAGAGCCGCCGGGCCAGACCGGGCGTCCGCTCCAGGGACGCCGCGAACCGGTCGACCTCGGCCACGTCGATCCCCACTCCGATGATGCTCATACGGGCAGCCTACGACCGCCGGCCGGGGCTGCCCCGCGAAGCACCTACAAGGTGTCGCTGGCCCCGATGCATCTGCGCTGCTGCGGAATCCGGTCGACGGCCCCGTTGAGCTCGACGAGGATCCCGCCGACGTCTTCCCGCGGGCCGTCGTAGGTGACCTCCACCGCCGGAGAGCGCCCGTAGGTGGTGAGGACGCTCACGCCCTCCGCCTTCATCCGGTCCTCGTCCAGGACCCAGTCGACCCCGTCGGCCGAAACGCAGAGGTTGACGCTCGGCTGGAGTTCGTCGACCCCGCAGCGCAGCACCAGCGCGCGGTCGCCCCACGAGGCGACACCGTCCCCGAGGGCCCAGTCACGCGATCCCGCGTCGACCTCGTCGGGCAGCCGGTCCACGACGTCGGAGCATCGCGCGTCTCCGCCCCGCGGGGCGGAGTCGATCCGGTGGGAGTCCACGACCAGGAAGGCGGAGACCGCGGCCGCCGCGACGACGCCCGCGAGCGCCACCCGCACCGGGGTGAACGCCGCGCGCAGGGTCCGCCGACGCGGTTCCCGAGCTTCTTCCGGTCTCACGGACCCATCCTCCCCCACAGGGACCCGGCCTCCCGCACCCACCCCTCCGGGTCCCGGTCGGGGCCTACTCCACCGTCACCGACTTCGCCAGGTTGCGCGGCTGGTCCACCTCGTTGCCCCGGGCCGTCGCCAGCTCGCACGCGAAGACCTGCAACGGCACCGTCGCCACCAGCGGCTGGAGCAGCGTCGGGGTGGCCGGGATCCGGATCAGGTGATCCGCGTACGGCACCACCGCCTCGTCGCCCTCCTCCGCGATGACGATCGTCCGCGCACCCCGCGCGCGGATCTCCTGGATGTTGGAGACGATCTTGTCGTGGAGGACGGAGCGCCCGCGCGGCGACGGGACGACCACGACGACCGGCAGGTCGTCCTCGATCAGCGCGATCGGCCCGTGCTTCAGCTCACCCGCCGCGAAGCCCTCCGCGTGCATGTAGGCGAGCTCCTTCAGCTTCAGGGCCCCCTCCAGCGCCACCGGGTAGCCGACGTGCCGGCCCAGGAACAGCACCGTGTCCTTGGCCGCGAGGGAACGGGCCAGTTCCCGCACCGGCCCCATGGTCCCGAGCACGCGGTCCACCGCACCGGAGACCGAGGACAGGTCCCGGACCACCGCCCGGATCTCGTCGGCCCACTTGGTGCCCCGCACCTGGCCGAGGTACAGCGCGACGAGGTAGCAGGCGACCAGCTGGGTCAGGAACGCCTTGGTCGAGGCGACCGCGACCTCCGGTCCCGCGTGCGTGTACAGCACCGCGTCCGACTCCCGCGGGATCGTGGAGCCGTTGGTGTTGCAGATCGCGAGGACCTTGGCGCCCTGCTCGCGGGCGTGACGCAGCGCCATCAGGGTGTCCATGGTCTCGCCGGACTGGGAGATGGCGACGACCAGGGTCTGCTGGTCGAGGATGGGGTCCCGGTAACGGAACTCGCTCGCCAGTTCCACCTCGCAGGGGATCCGCGTCCAGTGCTCGATGGCGTACTTGGCGATCAGCCCGGCGTGGAAGGCCGTACCGCAGGCGACGATGACGACCTTGTCGACCTCGCGCAGCACGTTCGCCGGGATGCGCACCTCGTCCAGGGTCAGCGAGCCCGACCCGTCGATACGGCCCAGCAGCGTGTCGGCAACCGCCTTCGGCTGCTCGGCGATCTCCTTGAGCATGAAGGAGGCGTAGCCGTCCTTCTCGGCGGCGGAGGCGTCCCAGTCGACGTGGTACTCGCGGACGTCGGCCGCGCCGCCGTCGAAGTCGGTGACCGTCACCGCGTCCCGGCGCAGCTCGACGACCTGGTCCTGGCCCAGCTCGATCGCGGACCGTGTGTGCGCGATGAAGGCGGCGACGTCCGAGGCGAGGAATGCCTCGCCCTCCCCGACGCCCACCACCAGCGGCGAGTTGCGGCGCGCGCCCACGACCACGTCGGGCTCGTCGGCGTGCACGGCGACGAGGGTGAACGCGCCCTCCAGGCGCCGGCACACCAGCCGCATGGCCTCCGCCAGGTCGGCGCAGCCGGAGAACTCCTCGGCGAGCAGGTGGGCGACGACCTCGGTGTCCGTCTCGGAGCGCAGCTCGTGGCCGCGCTCCGCCAGCTCCTCGCGCAGGGCGGCGAAGTTCTCGATGATGCCGTTGTGGACGACGGCGACCCGGCCCGCGTTGTCGATGTGCGGATGGGCGTTGGCGTCGGTCGGGCCGCCGTGCGTGGCCCAACGGGTGTGCCCGATACCGGTGGTCGCGGCCGGCAGCGGACGGTCGGCCAGCTCCTTCTCGAGGTTGAGCAGCTTGCCGGCCTTCTTCGCCGTCGCCAGCCCGCCGTCGGCCTGCACGGCGACACCCGCCGAGTCGTAGCCCCGGTACTCCAGTCGCTTCAGTCCGGCCGTCACGACGTCCAGCGCCGACTGCGGCCCCACGTATCCCACGATTCCGCACATGACCGGCAGCCTACGATCCGTCAGCCACCGGAAAGGGCCTCTGTCTGCCCGAAATCGGAAATTCCCACCGGTGCACGAAGCACCGGTGGGAAGGCGACGCGACGTCAGCCGAGCTTGCCGACCTGGGCGTCGACGACGTCCGCCGGGACCTCGAAGTCCTCGCCGGTGGCCATGGCGGCCAGATTGACGGCACTGAACGAGACCAGGGTGGCGCCCTTGCGGACGACGACGATCTTGCTCGGTGCCTTGACGTCCTCCTCGGCGGCCACGGTCAGGGTGATCGCGGTGCCCTCGTCCCCGCCCTCCGGCGCGGCGGTCGTGGCGACCTTGACGACCTTCATCTCCTCACCGGCCACGGTGGCGGTGAAGCCGCCCGCGCACTTCTCGGCGGCGGTGGTCAGGCCCTTCAGCGCCTGCGCGGCACCGTCGCCGTCGTAGGAGGCGAGGTTGATCAGCATCTTGTCCACGTCGAGGGCGGCCAGCAGGGCGTCCTCGGGCTTCGTGCCCTCGGAGGGCTTGACGGGCTCCCCCGTCCAGGACCGCTTCACGGTCGCCGCGGGCTCACCCTGGGCCACACCGGCCTGGGCGTGGGCCAGCGGCAGGCAGGCCGCGTCGCCGGACTTCACCTGGTCCTCGGTGATGTCGTCCGTCGCCGGAAGCTTGGTGGCGACCTTTCCGCTCTTGACGTCCGACTGGGCGAGCGCGGCCTTCTCCAGCTCGGCGGCGCCGAGCGCCTTGTCCGCCGGCGCGGCGGAAGCGGCCGAGTCGGCCTTGCCCTTGCCGTCGCCGCTCTTGCCCTCGTCGCCGGAGCCACCACAGGCGGTGACGAGCAGGGCCAGTGCGGCGGCGGAGGCGGCGAACACGGTACGACGGACGGCGCTGGTTCTCACGGGGGAACTCTTTCTCGAAGGCGCGGGAGGAATCCGCGACGCATTGCGCGCACCTTAACCACGGGAACCCCACGAAATGATCTTCGAACGACCACCCGGTATGCGACCGTGATCAGCACGTGATCCCCGGCGACGGGCGGGCGTGACGCAGCCCACCTGTCGCCGCGTTCGAACTCCGTTAACAATGGACTGTGATCTCTCCGGTCTCCTCGATGCCCCGGAGCGCCCACCGGCAGCGGCCGGAGGCGACTCCCTACGTCGACCTCACCCGCGCCGAGTGGAGCGCGCTGCGCGACAAGACCCCGCTGCCACTGTCGGCCGCCGAGGTCGAACAGCTGCGCGGTCTCGGTGACGTCATCGACCTCGACGAGGTACGGGACATCTACCTCCCGCTCTCCCGGCTGCTCAATCTCTACGTCGGGGCCACCGACGGCCTCCGGGGCGCCCTGAACACGTTCCTCGGCGAGCAGGGCTCCCAGTCGGGCACACCCTTCGTCATAGGGGTCGCCGGTTCCGTGGCCGTCGGCAAGTCCACCGTGGCCCGGCTGCTCCGCGCCCTGCTGTCCCGCTGGCCGGAACACCCCCGCGTGGAGCTGGTCACCACGGACGGCTTCCTGCTGCCGACCAGGGAGCTCCAGGAGCGCGGCCTGATGTCGCGCAAGGGCTTCCCCGAGTCGTACGACCGCCGCGCCCTCACCCGCTTCGTCGCCGACATCAAGGCGGGCAAGGCCGAGGTCACGGCCCCCGTCTACTCCCACCTGATCTACGACATCGTCCCGGGCGAGAAGCTCACCGTGCGCCGCCCGGACATCCTGATCGTCGAGGGACTCAACGTCCTCCAGCCCGCCCTGCCCGGCCAGGACGGCCGCACCCGGGTCGGGCTCGCCGACTACTTCGACTTCAGCGTGTACGTCGACGCCCGCACCGAGGACATCGAGCGCTGGTACCTCCACCGCTTCAAGAGGCTGCGCGAGACCGCGTTCCAGGACCCGTCGTCGTACTTCCGCAAGTACACCCAGGTCTCCGAGGAGGAGGCCCTCGACTACGCCCGCACGATGTGGCGCACCATCAACAAGCCCAACCTGGTGGAGAACATCGCCCCCACCCGGGGCCGGGCCACCCTGGTCCTGCGCAAGGGCCCGGACCACAAGGTCCAGCGTCTCAGCCTGCGCAAGCTGTGAACCGGACCACGGCGGCTACGCTGCCGCCATGCTGCACCTGCGCCTGATCACACCCGCCGAACGGACCGACGACGTGGTCCGGTTGATCGAGGGGACGATCGGGACCGCGCACCTCTGTGTCCTGCCGGGTGCCGCCCGCGACCCCGCCGGGGACGTCGTGCTGTGCGACGTGGCCCGGGAGGCCGGGGACGACCTGCTCAGCGGGTTGCAGCGGCTCGGACTGGACGCGACCGGTTCCATCGCCGTGGAGAACGTCGACCTGGCGCTGTCGCAGCGCGCGGACAAGGCCGAGAAGGAGGCACCGGGCGAGAGCGCGGACGCGGTGCTGTGGGAGCACCTGACCGAGGCCACCCACGAGGAGTCGACCCTCTCGGTCACCTATCTCGCGTTCCTCACACTGGCGACCATGATCGCGGCGTGCGGTGTCGTCCTGGACAACGCGGTCCTGATCGTGGGCGCCATGGCGGTGGGCCCGGAGTTCGGCCCGCTGGCCGGCATCTCCACGGCGGTGGTGCAGCGCCGGCCGCGTCTCGCGGCGCGTTCGATGGTGGCGCTGCTGGTGGGGTTCGCGGTGGCGATGGCGCTGACGGTGGGTTTCAGCCTCTTCATGGACGCGGTCGGACTGTTCACCGAGGAGAAGCTGGAGGGCGAGCGGCCGCAGACCGGTTTCGTGTACGCGCCCGACTGGTTCTCCTTCGTCGTGGCGGTACTGGCCGGAGCGGCCGGCACGCTGTCGCTGACGTCGGCGAAGTCGGGTGCGCTGGTGGGGGTCGCCATCTCGGTGACGACGGTGCCGGCCGCGGCGAACGCCGCCGTGGCGCTGAGTTACGGGGACACGGTGCAGACGTGGGGTTCGTCCCAGCAGCTGCTGCTCAACCTGCTGGGGATCACCCTCGCGGGGACGCTGACCCTGCTGACGCAGAAGGCCCTCTGGTCCAGGCAGCACGAACGCCTGCACAGACGCAGGTCCGCTTGACGGAGGCACACGACGCCCGGCGCGGGTGGAGGCCGGGGGGAGGTTGGACGCAGCCCGGCGCCCAGGGGGTGCCCGGCGCGGATGCTGACCGGGGGAGGTTGCGCAGCCCGGCGCCCGCGGGGTGCCGTCGCGCCCACCCGTGCCGCCCCAGCGGCACGACTGCCCGCGAGAACGCCGGGGACGGCGGGAACGGTTGCCGGGCGGGACGGCGGGAACGGCGGGCCGCTCGCGGTGTAGCCCGCCTGCGGCCGCCGACGGCGCGGAGGGGGCGGGGCGGGGGTGTGCGCCCGCAGCGGCTGGTGCGAACAAGCACCCCGCACCTCCACCGGCCGACCCGGTCGCGCCGGTCCGAGGACGGACACCCCCGACCCGACCCCGACCCACCCACCACCCGAAGGCGCTACGCGCACCCCCACCGCACAGACCGCTGCGCCGCAGGCACACGACGCGCGACGCGCACCTACCCCAGCGCGGACTTCACCGCGTCCGCCAGGCGCCCGGCCACCGAACGGGCCTGGTCGATGTCCGCCGCTTCGACCATCACGCGGACCAACGGCTCCGTGCCCGAGGGCCGCAGGAGCACGCGCCCTGTCTCCCCCAGTTCCCGCTCCGCCTCGCCGACCGACGCCGCGAGCTCCGCGGAGGTCTTCACCCGGGACTTGTCCACGTCCGGAACGTTGATCAGCACCTGCGGAAGCCGCTCCATCACCGACGCCAGCTCCCGCAGCGTCCGCCCGGTCCCGGCGACCCGAGCCGCGAGCAGCAGACCGGTCAGCGTGCCGTCACCGGTCGTCGCGTGGTCGAGGATGATGACGTGCCCGGACTGCTCGCCCCCGAGGGCGTAGTCCTTCTGCTTCATCTCCTCCAGCACGTAACGGTCACCGACAGCGGTCTGCACCAGCCGGATGCCCTCCCGCTCCATCGCCAGCTTGAACCCGAGGTTCGACATCACCGTCGCCACGACGGTGTCGGACCGCAGCGCGGACCGCTCCCGCATCGCCAGCGCCAGCACCGCGAGGATCTGATCGCCGTCGACCTCCTCACCGGTGTGGTCCACGGCCAGGCACCGGTCGGCGTCGCCGTCGTGCGCGATACCCAGCGCGGCCCCGTGCTCGACGACCGCGGCCTTGAGCCGGTCGAGGTGGGTCGAGCCGCAGCCGTCGTTGATGTTGAGCCCGTCCGGCTCGGCCCCGATCGTGACGACCTCGGCCCCGGCCCGCGTGAACGCCTCCGGCGAGACCTGCGCGGCGGCACCGTGCGCCTCGTCGAGGACGATCCGCAGACCGTCCAGCCGGTTCGGGAGAACGCCGACGAGGTGCGCGACGTACTTCTCCAGCCCCTCCTCGTAGTCCCGCACACGGCCGACGCCGGCGCCGGTCGGCCGGTCCCACGGCGCGCCGGTGCGGTGCTCCTCGTACACGGACTCGATCCGGTCCTCCAGCTCGTCGGCGAGCTTGTGCCCGCCGCGCGCGAAGAACTTGATGCCGTTGTCCGGCATGGCGTTGTGGCTCGCGGAGAGCATCACACCGAGGTCGGCGCCGAGCGCGCCGGTGAGGTACGCCACCGCCGGCGTCGGCAGCACGCCGACGCGCAGGACGTCCACGCCCGCGCTCGCGAGGCCGGCGACCACGGCGGCCTCCAGGAACTCTCCGGACGCGCGCGGGTCACGCCCGACCACGGCGGTGGGCCGGTGCCCCTCGAACGTGCCCGCCTCGGCCAGTACGTGCGCCGCGGCGACGGACAGGCCGAGCGCCATCTCCGCCGTCAGGTCCGCGTTCGCGACACCGCGCACGCCGTCCGTGCCGAAGAGTCGTCCCACTTGTCCTCCTGAGGAAGCGTCAGTTCAGTATGTGCAGCCGTACGGCCGATGGCCGTGCCACTGACGAGGCGTGTGTGTCGACGGCCGGGACCCGACGACCGTCACGAGTTCACGACGTCACCAGTTCGCGACCTCACGACCGCCGCAGCCGGCGATGCGACCGCGGCTCCGCACCCCGGACACGCGTCCCAGGCACGCACCCCGGGCCCACCGCAGCCGCCCCGCCGGGCACCGGCCATGCCCGACACCCGACGCCCGACCATCAGATCACATTAGCGTTTGAGCGCCTTGTGCCGTTATACGCCCACGGCAGTGAATAAACGAACGCCCCGGCAGCACTGTGGCGTGCCGCCGGGGCGTTCGGAGTACGCGCGAGCGCCCTGTGATTAGCGCTTGCTGTACTGCGGGGCCTTGCGGGCCTTCTTCAGACCGGCCTTCTTGCGCTCGACCGCACGGTCGTCGCGGCGCAGGAAGCCGGCCTTCTTCAGCGCGCCGCGGTTGTTGTCGACGTCCGCCTCGTTCAGCGCACGGGCGACACCGAGACGGAGCGCACCGGCCTGACCGGAGACACCGCCACCCGCGATGCGGGCGATGACGTCGTAACGGCCCTCGAGCTCGAGCACCTTGAAGGGCTCGTTGACTTCCTGCTGGTGCACCTTGTTCGGGAAGTAGTCCTCGAGGGTGCGACCGTTGATCTTCCACTTGCCGGTGCCCGGGACGATCCGGACGCGGGCGATGGCGTTCTTGCGGCGGCCCAGGCCGGCGGCCGGCTGGGGCTCGCCGAAGCGGGAGGCCATGGACTCCGAGGTGTACTCGCCCTCGACGGGCACCTCGGACTCGGTGGTGTAGCTGTCGATGTCAAGCTCTTCGAGCGGCTGCTCGGCAGTGGTCTCGGCCACGATTCTCCTCAGATTCTCTTCAGTCTTAGGGGTGGCCGGACTTACTGCGCGACCTGGGTGATCTCGAACGGCACCGGCTGCTGGGCAGCGTGCGGGTGCTGGTCGCCCGAGTAGACCTTCAGCTTCGAGAGCATCTGACGGCCCAGGGTGTTCTTGGGGAGCATGCCCTTGACGGCCTTCTCGATGGCCTTCTCGGGGTTCTTCGCGAGCAGCTCGTCGTAGCGGACGGAGCGCAGACCACCCGGGTAACCCGAGTGGCGGTACGCCATCTTCTGGGTCCGCTTGTTGCCGGAGAGGTGCACCTTGTCCGCGTTGATGACGATGACGAAGTCACCGGTGTCGACGTGGGGCGCGTAGATCGGCTTGTGCTTGCCGCGCAGGATGGAGGCCGCAGTGGAGGCCAGACGGCCCAGGACGACGTCCTGAGCGTCGATGACGTGCCACTGGCGCGTCACATCGCCGGGCTTGGGGCTGTACGTACGCACGGTTCGTAGCCTTCGCTTCTTCAGTGAATGGTCCTGACAAGGTCACCGAAGACGATCACGACAGCCCTGACCGCACAGCGGTGACGCAAACCGCGTGCTGGTCGCTGGTCATCGGCCCGGTGGACCGGTGTAAGGGCCCCTCACGTGAGAATGAGTAAGCCACTACACACAACGAACATGCAGAATACCCATGCTCGGCCGGACGGGTCAAAACGAGACCGCCGTCGGTGGGCTACGCCGATTCTACGGCCGGACGCCGCCCCTCCCGCGTCTCCGGCGGTCCGTCGGCCCCGCGGGTCACCCGCGCACCCCGCACACAGTGGTACGAGACGGTCACCGCCAGCGCACACAGCGTGAAGGCGTCCCGGAACGCCCGCCGCTTCCCCGACTCCAGCCACGGCCAGGTCACCCCCGGGAGCTGAGGCACCAGGGAGAGCCAGAACCAGGGCCGCCGGGCCACCGCACCGGCATACGGCAGCCCGGCGAGCAGCAGCGGCAGCACGACCAGGAGGTAGTGGTTGTAGGAGGGCCGGGACACCAGGAACGCGGACAGCATCAGCCCGGCGGACGTCTCCGTGAGGCGCAGCGGCACCGGACCCGGCCCGCGCCAGCGCACGTACGCGCACACGACGCCCGTGGCGGCCATGAGCAGCGCGAGCGCCGTGGCCGGGGCCCGGGGCAGGCCGAGCCGGGGCAGCACGGCCGCCGGCGAGGCCTCGTAGAGGCGTACGAAGGCGTCGTCGCCGCTCAGCAGGAAGGGCAGGGTGCGGGTGAGGAAGCCCGTGGGGTCGGGCAGGAACAGCGCCGCCACCACGGAGGAGACCGCCGGCACCAGGACCACCAGGGCCAGCGCACCCCAGCGGCGGGCGAAGAGGAACAGCAGCGCCATCGGCGCGAGCAGCGGCTTCAGCGCCACCGCCACTCCGATGACCGCACCCGCCGCGACCCACCGGTTCCGGCTCGCCAGCAGCAGGCACAGCGGCAGCGCCAGCACGGCCGTCACCGTCCAGTTCCCCAGCCGCACCAGCTGCCCGAACGGCGCGAAGCCGGCGGCGAGGCCCAGCAGCCCGAGGACGGCGAGCCTGCTGCGCAGCGGCACCCGGTGCAGCAGCAGCGCGCAGGCCCAGCCCAGCGCCAGGGCGACGGTCACCGCGACCGGCACCAGCACGTCGAGCACGGAACGCGGCAGCAGCGCCTGCGGGACGGCGGCCATGACCGCGCTCGGGAAATAGAGGAAGTGCCGGTCGTCGTAGGGCGATCCCCCGTCCAGCCAGGTCCGCGCGGCGTCCACGACGATCCCGTTGTCCATGCCTCCGTCCGAGGTCACCAGCACCGTATGCGCCGTCAGCGCTCCCAGCACACCCACGAGTCCGGCCCACCACCAGCCGCCCGCAGGTCGCACCAACCACCCGGAGATGTCGCTTTTGCCCGTTGCCATGGAGCCAAAGCTAGGGCCTGTGACGCCCGTTGACGCGGACCAGCACACCTCTTGTCCCGTCTAAGATGCGCCCCATGAGCTTTGGTCAGGGGGGACCTCCGCAGCAGTGGGATCCCTGGAAACCGAATTCCCAGCAGCCGTGGAACAGCGGCGGTTCCGGCCAGTCGCCCGACTGGGCGGCGCTCGCCGACGCGTCCGAGGCCCGCGCCAAACGGCGCCGGCTGCTGTTCATAGGCGGCGGCGCACTCGCCACCGTCGCGATAGGCACCGCCGTGGCGGTCGCCGTCGTGTCGGCGAACGACAGCGGGAAGGCCTCGCCCGGCGCCTCCTCCCAGCTGCCCGGTGGCTCCGACGTCTCCCTGCCGAGCCCCACCGGCACGGTCCCGTCGTTCGCCCCCACCAGCGCCCCGCCTCCGCTGGACCCGAAGGACTTCATCGCCAGCGCGCAGAAGGACAAGGCCCCGCTGAGCCCCGACCTCCTCTTCCCGGGCACGCAGCTGACCATGGGTGAGACGGTGTACAAGAAGGGCCCGACGGCCGACACCACCAACTGCGCCTCGGCCGCGAAGGCCACGCTCCCCAAGGTCCTCACCGACAACGGCTGCACCCGCCTGATCCGGGTCACCTACACCGAGGACAAGGTGGCGGTGACGGTCGGCGTGGCGGTCTTCGGGACCGAGGCCCAGGCGACCAGGGCCAAGCAGCAGGCCGACAAGAGGAGCATCGTCAAGTCGCTGTCGGGCGGAGGCGTCAAGGACTTCTGCGTCGGCGCAGTCTGCCGGTCGACCACCAACTCCTACGGCCGCTACGCCTACTTCACCCTCGCCGGGTTCACGGACGGCAAGGACGTGACGACGAAGGACAAGACCGTGTTCGCCACGGGCGACGACCTCCAGGAGTTCACGTTCCGTCAGATCCGCCGCAGGGGCGAGGCCCAGGCGTCGGCGGCGGCGAACGGGTAGCGCCGCCGCCGGACCGGGATCAGCAGCACCTGGCCGCCGGCAGGGACCGCTTGTTGCGGGCCTCCCTGCTGCGGGCGGCCAGCAGCTCGTCGGCGGGATACCCGACCTCCTCCAGGGTCAGGCCGTGCGGGCGTACGACATGGACGGCCGAGTCCCGTACACCCGCCGCCAGCACCTTCCCCGGCCAGTCCGGCGGACGGTGGCCGTCGCCGACGAACAGCAGCGCGCCGATCAGCGAACGCACCATGTTGTGGCAGAAGGCGTCCGCCCGGACGGTCGCCGTGATGATCCCGTCCGCACCCCGCTCCAGGCTCAGTTGCTGGAGCGTGCGGATGGTCGTCGCACCCTCGCGCCGCTTGCAGTACGCGGCGAAGTCGTGCTCCCCCAGCAGCCCGCGCGCGGCCTCGTTCATGGCGTCGACGTCGAGCGGCCAGTCGTGCCACAGCACATGGCCGCGCAGCAGCGGGTCGACGCCCCCGGGGTTGTCGGTCACCCGGTACGCATAGCGCCGCCAGATCGCGGAGAACCGCGCGTCGAACCCGGCGGGCGCCTCCCTGAGCGCCCACACCCGCACGTCCCTCGGCAGCCGTCCGGCGAGCCGCTTCAGCAGCTTCGTGTGGTGTTCGGCCCACACCTCCCGCGGCAGGTCGACGTGCGCGACCTGGCCCCGGGCGTGCACACCGGCGTCGGTCCGTCCGGCCACGGTCAGCTCGTACGTCGTCCCGCCGGACCGTGTCACGGTCCGCAGGGCGTCCTCGATCTCCCCCTGCACGGTCCGCCGTCCACCGGCCTGCTTGGCCCAGCCGGAGAACTCGGTCCCGTCATAGGAAAGATCCAGCCGCACCCGCACGAACCCGGGCCGCACTTCGTCACTCACACAGAGATCCTCTCACCCACACGGAAGCGGGCCCGCTCCTGGAAAGAAGCGGACCCGCAACGCGCCCCGAAGGGGCGCGGGGAACTGCGCGACCAGCCACGACAGCGCCGCAGCCGCGAACGCACAGCCCCCGGCAGAACGCTTACGCGTCCTTCGACTCCTCGGCCGGAGCCTCGGCAGCCTCGTCGGACTTGGCCTCGACGGCCTCGTCCTTCTTGAGGGCGTCTTCCTTGACCGCGCGCTTCGTGGCGGCCTCGGCCTCGCCCGTGGCCTCCTGCTGCACCGTCAGCGCCTCGACCAGCTCGATGACGGCCATGGGCGCGTTGTCGCCACGGCGGTTGCCGATCTTGGTGATGCGGGTGTAGCCACCGGGACGGTTCTCGTACCGCGGGCCGATCTCGGTGAAGAGCGTGTGGACGATGCTCTTGTCCGTGATCACCTGGAGCACCTGACGGCGGTTGTGAAGGTCGCCCTTCTTCGCCTTGGTGACCAGACGCTCGGCGTACGGACGCAGCTTGCGCGCCTTCGCCTCGGTGGTGGTGATGCGGCCGTGCTCGAAAAGCGCCTTCGCGAGGTTCGCGAGCATCAGCTTCTCGTGCGCGGCGCTGCCGCCCAGACGGGCACCCTTGGTGGGCCTCGGCATGGTGTTTCTCCTAGGTGTCTGCCCCGGCCGTATCAGGTACCGGAGTCAGTATCCGAGCAGGCGGTCGCCTGTCGGAGATCCGGAAGCAGCCCCGAAGGGGCGCTCCCGGAAGGGGCGCGGGGAACTGCGCGACAAGCCACAGCGCACCCGCACCCGGATATGGACCGTCGGTCCCGAACTCAGTACTGCTCGGTCTCGACGAAGCCCGCGTCCGCGTCGTCGTCCGCACCGAACGCGTCCGCGGCGGCGGTGGGGTCGAATCCGGGCGGGCTGTCCTTGAGGGCCAGGCCCATGCCGGCCAGCTTCGCCTTGACCTCGTCGATCGACTTCGCACCGAAGTTGCGGATGTCGAGCAGGTCCGCCTCGCTGCGAGCGACGAGCTCACCCACGGAGTGGATGCCCTCACGCTTGAGGCAGTTGTACGACCGAACGGTGAGCTCCAGCTCCTCGATCGGCAGCGCCAGGTCGGCGGCGAGGGCGGCGTCCGTGGGGGACGGGCCCATGTCGATGCCCTCGGCGTCGATGTTCAGCTCGCGGGCGAGACCGAACAGCTCGACCAGGGTCTTGCCGGCGGAGGCCATGGCGTCGCGCGGACGCATCGCCTGCTTGGTCTCGACGTCGACGATCAGCTTGTCGAAGTCGGTGCGCTGCTCGACACGGGTCGCCTCGACCTTGTAGGTGACCTTGAGAACCGGCGAGTAGATCGAGTCGACCGGGATACGCCCGATCTCCTGACCGACCTGCTTGTTCTGCACGGCGGAGACGTAGCCGCGACCGCGCTCGACGGTCAGCTCCATCTCCAGCTTGCCCTTGCCGTTGAGCGTGGCGAGGACGAGGTCGGGGTTGTGCACCTCGACACCGGCCGGGGGCGCGATGTCGGCGGCGGTGACCAGACCCGGACCCTGCTTGCGCAGGTACATCACCACGGGCTCGTCGTGCTCGGAGGAGACGACCAGCTGCTTGATGTTGAGGATCAGGTCGGTGACGTCCTCCTTGACGCCCGGCACGGTGGTGAACTCGTGCAGGACGCCGTCGATGCGGATGCTGGTGACAGCGGCACCGGGGATCGACGACAGGAGGGTGCGGCGGAGGGAGTTGCCGAGGGTGTAGCCGAAGCCCGGCTCCAGCGGCTCGATCACGAACCGGGAGCGGAATTCGTCGACGACCTCTTCGGTCAACGAGGGACGCTGAGCGATCAGCATGTGTGGATCAGATCCTTCTCTCGTGGACGCCCGCTATTTGACGCCCGACGGAAACCGCACCCGGTGAAAAGTGCGGGTACTGCAAGGGTACGGGCGATACGGCCCTTACGAGCCGTACCGCCCGGAACCCGAAGCCGACCGAAGCCGCCGTGCGTCAGACGCGGCGGCGCTTCGGCGGACGGCAGCCGTTGTGCGGGGTCGGGGTGACGTCCTGGATGGAGCCGACCTCGAGACCCGTGGCCTGCAGGGAACGGATCGCGGTCTCACGACCGGAGCCCGGGCCCTTGACGAACACGTCGACCTTGCGCATGCCGTGCTCCTGGGCGCGGCGGGCGGCCGACTCGGCGGCCATCTGCGCGGCGAACGGCGTGGACTTCCGGGAGCCCTTGAAGCCGACGTGGCCGGCGGAGGCCCAGGAGATCACGTTGCCGGACGGGTCCGTGATCGAGACGATGGTGTTGTTGAACGTGCTCTTGATGTGCGCGTGGCCGTGAGCGACGTTCTTCTTTTCCTTGCGGCGCACCTTCTTGGCAGCGCCCTGACGACCCTTGGGGGGCATCTATAACTCCTACGGGAGGTGGTCGGTCCTGCAGCAAGACCGCTGGATGAGCGTCCGCTGAGGACTACTTCTTGCCCGGCTTCTTCTTGCCGGCGATGGCGCGACGCGGGCCCTTGCGGGTACGCGCGTTGGTGCTGGTGCGCTGACCGCGGACGGGCAGACCGCGACGGTGACGCAGACCCTGGTAGGTACCGATCTCGACCTTGCGGCGGATGTCGGCCTGGATCTCGCGACGGAGGTCACCCTCGGTCTTGATGTTGTTGTCGACGTACTCGCGGATCGCGACGAGCTGCTCCTCGGAGAGGTCGCGAACGCGGGTGTTCGGGTCGACGCCGGTGGCGGCCAGCGTCTGCTGCGAAAGGGTCCGGCCGATGCCGAACACGTAGGTGAGGGCGATCTCCACGCGCTTTTCGCGCGGGATGTCAACACCGGAAACGCGTGCCATTCAATGGCTCCAGTTGATTGTCGGAGGTCTTCCACAGGACCGGCTCCCCGCCCGCCGTACGAGGTACGGACCGGGTCCCCGGCCTCCGAGCCGGGGGTGTCGAGCCGTGCGGCTCGGGACCTGCGTATGAACGTGTACTGCTCGCGTCGCGCGAAGTTCTGCGGAAGTCGCAGAGGGTCGGTCGTGCTGCGGTCAGCCCTGGCGCTGCTTGTGGCGCGGGTTCTCGCAGATGACCATGACCCGGCCGTGACGGCGGATCACCCTGCACTTGTCGCAGATCTTCTTGACGCTCGGCTTGACCTTCATGGGATGTGAGGTTCTCCGGGTCAGTGCCATCACCCCGGCGGGCCGGGGCGCGGGCAAGATCTACTTGTACCGGTAGACGATCCGGCCACGCGTCAGGTCGTACGGAGACAGCTCCACCACGACCCGGTCGTCAGGGAGGATGCGGATGTAGTGCATGCGCATCTTGCCGCTGATGTGTGCCAGGACCTGGTGGCCGTTCTGGAGCTCGACCTTGAACATGGCGTTCGGAAGAGACTCGACGACAGTGCCCTCGATCTCGATGGCACCTTGCTTCTTGGCCACGCTTCGCCCTTCGAATCGACTACCTTGATCGACTCCGGCGTGCACCGTGGTGAGCACATGCAGACATGCGGGTGCACAAGAGCCGACGAGTCAGTCTACGTCAGCGCACCCGGAAACACGAATCGAGATAGCCTGCCCCACCCGGGAGATCCTTAACCGACCGGAGCCCACCCCTCGACGCCGGCCTTCGACCGGCGGACGCGCCCGTTTCCGGTCGTCAGCCGAGCGGGTCCGGCGCCGCCGTGACGCCCATCTCGGCGAGCTTTGCCTTGCCGCCGTCGGGGGCCGTCAGGACGAGGGGGCCCTCGGCGGTCAGGGCGACGGAGTGCTCCCAGTGGGACGACCAGGTGCCGTCCGTGGTGATGACGGTCCAGTCGTCGGAGAGGACCTCCGTCTTCGGGGTGCCCAGGGAGACCATCGGCTCGATGGCGAGGCAGAAGCCCGGGATCAGCTTGGGGCCCTTGCCCCGCTTGCGGTCGACGTAGTTCAGCAGATGCGGGTCCATGTGCATCTCGGTGCCGATGCCGTGGCCGCCGTAGTCCTCGATGATCCCGTACTTGCCGCCGCCCGGCTTCGGCTGGCGACGGATGTACGTCTCCACGGCGCGCGAGATGTCGACGAGCCGGTTGCCCTGCTTCATGGCCGCGATGCCGGCCCACATCGACTCCTCGGTCACCCGGGACAGCTCGACCAGCTCCGGGGAGTGGCCGGACCCGACGAAGGCGGTGTAGGCGGCGTCACCGTGCCAGCCGTCGATGATCGCGCCACAGTCGATGGAGATGATGTCGCCGTCCTTGAGCACGACGTCGTCGGAGGGGATGCCGTGGACGACGACCTCGTTGACCGAGGTGCAGATCGTCGCGGGGAAACCGCCGTAGCCGAGGAAGTTCGGCTTGGCGTTGTGCTCGGCGAGGACCTTGCGCGCGACCTGGTCCAGATCCTTCGTCGTGGCCCCGGGCACGGCGGCCTCACGGGTGGCCGCGTGGATGGCGGCGACGACCAGCCCCGCCTCACGCATCTTGGCGATCTGCTCAGGGCTCTTGATCTGCACCATGGGGGACGGGGGCCTTTCTGGGACCAGGCAGGGAAACGAGCACATCCAACGATACGGGGCGCGATCCGCGGGCGGCTCCGCCGGGCCGGGCGAACACCCCGCTCAAGCCACAGCCGCGGCTCCTTGCGCCAAGGAACCGCGGCTGCGACCGACGTACGGAACTACTTACCGCTCTTCAGCGCCTCCAGCGCACGGCCCGTGACCTCGTCGACGGGACCCATCGCGGAGATGGTGACCACGAGCCCCTGCGCCCGGTAGTAGCCGATGATCGGCTCGGTCTGCGTGTGGTAGACCTCCAGCCGCGTCCGCACCGTCTCCTCGGAGTCGTCGTCACGCTGGTAGAGCTCACCACCGCAGGCGTCGCAGACACCCTCCTGCTTCGGCGGGCTGTACGTCACGTGGAACACGTGCGCGGAGTCCTTGCGGCAGACGCGCCGCCCGGCGATCCGCTTGACGACCTCGTCCTCGGGAGCTTCCAGATCGAGCACGGCGTCCAGCTTGATGCCCTCGGTCTGCAGCAGCTCGTCCAGCGCCTCGGCCTGCGACACGTTGCGCGGGAAGCCGTCCAGCAGGAAGCCGCCCTCGGCGTCGGGCTGCTCCATGCGGTCCTTGGCCATGGCGATGGTGACCTCGTCGGGGACGAGATTGCCCGCGTCCATGTAGGACTTCGCGAGCTTCCCGAGCTCCGTCTGCCGGCTGATGTTGGCGCGGAACAGGTCACCTGTGGAGATGTGCGGGATGCGCAGTTTCTCGGCAAGGCGGGTGGCCTGCGTACCTTTACCAGCACCCGGCGGCCCGACGAGGACGATTCGCATCAGCGGAGGAACCCTTCGTAATTGCGCTGCTGGAGCTGGCTCTCGATCTGCCTCACCGTCTCGAGACCGACACCCACGATGATCAGGATGCTGGTCCCGCCGAACGGGAAGTTCTGGTTCGCCCCGAAACCAGCCAACGCCATTGTCGGCACGAGAGAGATCAGACCCAAGTACAGCGAACCCGGCCAGGTGATCCGGTTGAGTACGAAGCTGAGGTACTCAGCGGTCGGTCGGCCAGCCCGGATGCCCGGGATGAAGCCACCATACTTCTTCATGTTGTCGGCGACTTCCTCGGGGTTGAAGGAGATCGCCACATAGAAGAACGCGAAGAACACGATCATCAGGAAGTACAGAATGATGTGCGCCGTGGCGGCGGGGTTGGCCAGATTCGCCTCGACCCACGTCGCCCAGCCCGCCGTCGAGTTGGAGAACTGGACGATCAGCGCCGGGATGTACAGCAGCGACGCGGCGAAGATGACGGGGATCACACCCGCCTGGTTCACCTTGAGCGGGATGTACGTCGACGTACCGCCGTAGGAACGGCGGCCGACCATGCGCTTGGCGTACTGCACGGGGATCCGGCGCTGGGCCTGCTCGACGAAGACCACCAGGCCGACCATGACGAACCCGACGAGCATGACGGTGCCGAACTCGATCCAGCCGCCCGCCAGGCTGCCCTGCTCCTTGATGGCCCACAGGGCGGAGGGGAAGGTCGCGGCGATCGAGATGAACATCAGGATCGACATGCCGTTGCCGATGCCGCGGTCGGTGATGAGCTCACCGAGCCACATGACGAACGCCGTGCCGGCGGTCATCGTGATGACCATGGTGATCGTCACGAAGATCGACTGGTCCGGGACGATCTGGCTCGCGACCGGGCAGCCCTGGAACAGGGCACCGCTGCGGGCGGTGGCCACCAGGCCGGTGCCCTGGAGGATGGCGAGCGCGACGGTCAGGTAACGGGTGTACTGCGTGATCTTCGCCGTACCGGCCTGGCCCTCCTTCTTGAGGGCCTCCAGGCGCGGGATCACCACCGTCAGCAGCTGCAGAATGATGGCCGCGGTGATGTACGGCATGATGCCCAGCGCGAAGATCGTGATCTGGAGCAGCGCGCCGCCGCTGAACATGTTGACCAGACCGAACAGACCCGAGTTGGCCTCGGCGTTGTCGATACAGGTCTGTACGTTGCGGTAGTCCACGCCCGGAATGGGAACGTTGGTACCGATGCGGTACACCACAATGATGGCGAGCGTGAAGAGCAGCTTCTTGCGCAGGTCGGGCGTCTTGAACGCCCGGGCGAACGCGGTGAGCACGGTGCCTCCTGCGACCCCCCGCGCAACTGCGTCAAGGGTGACGGTCTTGAGATTCCGACTAAGGACGATTACGTAACGGTCAACTGCCGCTCTGAGTGCCCCGTGTGGGGCGCCCGAGGTCAGCGGGCAGCGCAGGCCACCTTACCGGCGAGACTGCCGCCCTAGGAACGACCAACCGGGGATACCCCATTTGTGGGGTATCCCCGGTCGGGATCGCTCTACGTCATCGAGACACCTGAACGGGTCAGACGAGCTCGGTGACGGTACCGCCGGCGGCGGTGATCTTCTCCTTGGCGGAGCCGGAGACGGCGTCGACCGTCACCTGCAGCGCCACGGAGATCTCGCCCTGGCCCAGGACCTTGACGAGCTGGTTCTTGCGCACGGCACCCTTGGCGACCAGGTCCTCGACCGTGACCTCCCCGCCCTCGGGGTAGAGGGAGGCGAGCTTGTCCAGGTTGACGACCTGGAACTCGGTCTTGAACGGGTTCTTGAAGCCCTTCAGCTTCGGGAGGCGCATGTGGAGCGGCATCTGGCCACCCTCGAAGCGCTCCGGAACCTGGTAACGGGCCTTGGTGCCCTTCGTACCACGACCGGCCGTCTTACCCTTCGACGCCTCACCACGACCGACACGGGTCTTCGCGGTCTTGGCGCCGGGGGCGGGACGGAGGTTGTGGATCTTGAGCGGGTTGTTCTCCGCCATGATCAGTCGACCTCCTCGACCGTCACGAGGTGGCGGACGGTGTGCACCATGCCGCGGAACTCGGGGCGGTCCTCCTTGACGACCACGTCGTTGACCCTCTTCAGGCCAAGCGAACGCAGCGTGTCACGGTGGTTCTGCTTGCTGCCGATGTAGGACTTGACCTGCGTGATCTTGAGCTGCGCCATGACCTACGCACCCGCCCCGGCACGCGCACGGAGAAGAGCCGCGGGAGCGACGTCCTCGAGGGGCAGACCACGGCGGGCCGCGATCTCCTCGGGACGCTGCAGGCCCTTGAGGGCCTCCACGGTCGCGTGCACGATGTTGATCTGGTTGTCGGAGCCGAGCGACTTCGACAGCACGTCGTGGATACCGGCGCACTCGAGCACGGCACGCACCGGACCACCGGCGATCACGCCGGTACCGGGCGACGCGGGCTTGAGCAGCACGACGCCGGCAGCCTTCTCACCCTGGATGGGGTGCGGGATGGTGCCCTGGATGCGGGGGACCTTGAAGAAGTGCTTCTTGGCCTCCTCAACGCCCTTGGCGATGGCGGCCGGCACCTCCTTGGCCTTGCCGTATCCGACACCCACGGTGCCGTCACCGTCGCCCACCACGACCAGCGCGGTGAAGCTGAAGCGACGACCACCCTTCACAACCTTGGCGACACGGTTGATCGCGACGACGCGCTCAACGTATGCGGTCTTCTCGGCGGCAGCTGCGCCGCCGTCACGGCCCTTCCGGTCCCGCCGCTCGCCGCCACCGGCACCGCCACCGCGGCGCTGGGGTCCAGCCATTGGAATTACCTCTCTCTGTTTCCGCTAGCTACGGAACCGGCTCAGAACTTCAGACCGGCTTCGCGGGCGGCGTCCGCCAGAGCGGCGATGCGCCCGGCGTACTGGTTGCCACCACGGTCGAACACGACGGCCTCGACACCGGCGGCCTTGGCGCGCTCGGCGACCAGGGCGCCGACCTGCTTGGCCTGCGCGGACTTGTCGCCCTCGCCACTCCGGATGGACGCGTCCAGGGTGGACGCGGACGCCAGGGTGTGACCCTTCAGGTCGTCGATCACCTGCGCCACGATGTGGCGGTTGGAGCGGGTCACGACCAGGCGAGGACGCTCGGCGGTACCCGCGAGCTTCTTGCGGATCCGGATGTGACGACGCTTGATAGCAGCACGCTTGTAGGCGTCGCCCTTGAGGATCTTCTGCCCGTATGCCATGGCTTACTTACCCGCCTTTCCGACCTTGCGGCGGATGACTTCGCCCTCGTACTTGACGCCCTTGGCCTTGTACGGGTCGGGCTTGCGCAGCTTGCGGATGTTGGCCGCAACCTCGCCGACCTTCTGCTTGTCGATGCCCTCGACCGAGAAACGGGTGGGGGCCTCCACCTTGAAGGTGATGCCCTCGGGGGCCTCGACCGTGATCGGGTGGCTGTAACCGAGGGAGAACTCCAGGTTCGAACCCTTGGCGACAACGCGGTAACCGACACCGCTGATCTCGAGCTTCTTCACGTAACCCTGGGTCACGCCGGTGATCATGTTCGCCACCAGCGTGCGGGACAGGCCGTGCAGGGCCTTGTTCTGACGCTCGTCGTTGGGGCGGGTGACGTTGAGCACGCCGTCCTCACCCTTGGCGATCTCGATCGGCGCCACGACGGTGTGGGTCAGCGTGCCCTTGGGGCCCTTGACCGAGACCGTACGGCCGTCGATGGTGACGTCCACGCCGGCGGGAACCGCGATGGGGAGCTTGCCGATGCGCGACATAGCTGTTTCCTCCGTTCCCTTCCGCTACCAGACGTAGGCGAGGACTTCCCCACCCACGCCCTTCTTGCCGGCCTGCTTGTCGGTGAGGAGCCCGTGCGACGTGGAGATGATCGCCACGCCGAGGCCGCCCAGCACCTTCGGCAGGTTGGTGGACTTCGCGTACACCCGGAGACCGGGCTTGGAGATCCGCTTGATGCCCGCGATGGAGCGCTCACGGTTGGGGCCGAACTTCAGCTCCAGGACGAGGTTCTTGCCGACCTCGGCGTCCTCGACCTTCCAGCCCGTGATGAAGCCCTCCTGCTGGAGGATCTCCGCGATGTGCGACTTGATCTTCGAGTGCGGCATCGCCACGGAGTCGTGGTACGCCGAGTTCGCGTTCCGCAGACGCGTAAGCATGTCTGCGATCGGATCAGTCATGGTCATGAATTGGCCTTCGGCCTCTCTCGCCGGGGTTTCCTGGTGCGCCATCCCTCTCCCCGATCCGAGACGGGACGGGTGCGGCGCGGTGGACCTACGGCGTAGTAAGCAAACATGAGCGGGCAGCTGCCCGCGTGCGTACGGGCACGGCAGGTGCCCAACCCCACAAGCCTAAGCCATGCGGGGCGGGCCTCCTGCCGTTCCCATTGCTTACCGAGAGCCCTGGGAGTCCGGAACTACCGGATTACCAGGAGCTCTTGGTCACGCCCGGCAGCTCGCCACGGTGAGCCATCTCACGAAGGCACACGCGGCACAGGCCGAACTTGCGGTACACGGAGTGCGGACGACCGCAGCGCTGGCAGCGGGTGTAGCCGCGCACTCCGAACTTGGGCTTGCGAGCAGCCTTCGCGATGAGAGCCTTCTTCGCCATCTCGCTCACGCCTCCTTGAACGGGAAGCCGAGGTGACGGAGAAGGGCACGGCCCTCTTCGTCGTTGGTCGCCGTGGTCACCACGGTGATGTCCATACCCCGGACACGGTCGATCTTGTCCTGGTCGATCTCGTGGAACATGACCTGCTCCGTGAGACCGAAGGTGTAGTTGCCACGGCCGTCGAACTGCTTGGGGGACAGGCCGCGGAAGTCGCGGATGCGCGGCAGCGCGAGCGACAGGGTGCGGTCCAGGAACTCCCACATGCGGTCGCCACGGAGCGTGACGTGGGCACCGATCGGCTGGCCCTCACGCAGCTTGAACTGCGCGATGGACTTGCGGGCCTTGGTGACGGCCGGCTTCTGACCGGTGATCGTGGTGAGGTCGCGGATGGCGCCCTCGATCAGCTTGGAGTCGCGGGCGGCGTCGCCCACACCCATGTTGACCACGATCTTGACGAGGCCGGGAACCTGCATGACGTTCTCGTAGGAGAACTGCTCGCGCAGCTTGCCCGCGATCTCCTCGCGGTACTTCGTCTTCAGACGCGGAGTGGTGGTGGTCGTCATCAGATGTCCTCACCCGTCCGCTTGGCAACGCGGATCTTGTTGCCCTCGTCGTCGAAGCGGTAACCGACGCGCGTGACGACCTTGTTGCCGTCCTTCTCCACGACCAGCTGGACGTTGGAGACGTGGATCGGGGCCTCGGTGGTCACGATGCCGCCGGCCTGGGAACCGCGAGCGGTCGGGCCGGCCTTCGTGTGCTTCTTGACCCGGTTGACACCCTCGACCAGGACGCGCTCCTCGCGCGGGAAAGCGGCAATGACCTTGCCCTGCTTGCCCTTGTCCTTGCCGGTGATGACCTGAACCAGGTCGCCCTTCTTGATCTTCATGCTCACAGCACCTCCGGCGCGAGGGAGATGATCTTCATGAACTTCTTCTCGCGCAGCTCACGGCCCACGGGGCCGAAGATACGGGTGCCGCGAGGGTCGCCGTCGTTCTTCAGAATGACGGCGGCGTTCTCGTCGAAGCGGATGTACGAGCCGTCCGGACGGCGGCGCTCCTTGACGGTGCGAACGATGACCGCCTTGACGACGTCACCCTTCTTCACGTTGCCACCGGGGATCGCGTCCTTGACGGTGGCGACGATGACGTCACCGATGCCCGCGTAGCGGCGACCGGAGCCACCGAGCACACGGATGCAAAGGATCTCCTTCGCACCAGTGTTGTCGGCGACACGCAGTCGCGACTCCTGCTGGATCACGTCTATCTCCTGATCGTCTGCCGGTTCCCCGGCGGGGCTGCTGCGCTGAACGAACAGCCGCAGCCCCGTCGGAGCCTGGCGGAACTACCCTGCGGTTTGCCGCAGGAATTACTTGGCCTTCTCGAGGATCTCGACGACGCGCCAGTGCTTCGTGGCGGACAGCGGCCGGGTCTCCATCAGGAGGACGCGGTCGCCGACGCCGGCGGCGTTCTGCTCGTCGTGGGCCTTGAGCTTGCTCGTGCTGCGGATGACCTTGCCGTACAGCGCGTGCTTCTTGCGGTCCTCGACAGCGACGACGACGGTCTTGTCCATCTTGTCGCTGACGACGATGCCCTCACGGGTCTTGCGGAAGCCCCGAGCCTCAGTGTTCGTCTCAGTCACGTTGTTCTCGCTCATCAGGCGTTCTCCACCGTTTCGATGCCCAGCTCACGCTCGCGCATCAGGGTGTAGATCCGCGCGATGTCCTTGCGGACCGCCTTCAGACGGCCATGGTTCTCGAGCTGCCCGGTCGCCGCCTGGAAGCGGAGGTTGAACAGCTCTTCCTTGGCCTCGCGAAGCTTCGCGAGAAGCTCCTCGTTGCCCAGCTCGCGCAGCTCGGACGCCTTGGTACCGGCCGACATCACGCTTCACCTGCCTCGCGCTTGACGATCCGGCACTTCATCGGCAGCTTGTGGGCCGCACGGGTCAGCGCCTCACGGGCGATCTTCTCGTTGGGGTAGGACAGCTCGAACATGACCCGTCCCGGGTGCACGTTCGCGATCCACCACTCCGGAGAACCCTTACCGGAACCCATGCGGGTCTCGGCAGGCTTCTTCGTGAGCGGGCGGTCCGGGTAGATGTTGATCCAGACCTTGCCGCCACGCTTGATGTGGCGGGTCATCGCGATACGGGCCGCCTCGATCTGGCGGTTGGTCACGTACGCCGGCGTGAGGGCCTGGATGCCGTACTCGCCGAACGCAACCGTCGTACCGCCCTTGGCCATACCACGGCGCTTCGGGTGGTGCTGCTTGCGGTGCTTGACCCTACGGGGGATCAGCATGTCGGTCAGGCCTCCGTTCCGGTGCTCTCAGCCGGAGCGGCAGCCGGAGCCTCGGCCTTGGGGGCCTCGGCAGCGGGAGCCTGCTGCGGCTTGCGGCCGCGGCCGCCACGCTCGCCACCGCGGCCACCACGGGCCGGGCGGTCGGCGCCACCGCGGGCCGGGCGGTTACCCGCACGGGCAGCGGCGTTCTCGGCGCGGACCTCGGCGATGTTCTTGACGTCGCCCTTGTAGATCCAGACCTTCACACCGATGCGGCCGAAGGTCGTCTTGGCCTCGAAGAAGCCGTAGTCCACGTTCGCGCGGAGCGTGTGCAGGGGCACACGGCCCTCGCGGTAGAACTCCGAGCGGGACATCTCGGCGCCACCGAGGCGGCCACCGCACTGGATCTTGATGCCCTTGGCGCCGGCCTTCATCGTGCCCTGCATGCTCTTGCGCATGGCACGACGGAAGGAGACGCGGGAGGACAGCTGCTCGGCGACGGCCTGGGCCACCAGCTGAGCGTCCGTCTCCGGGCTCTTGACCTCGAGGATGTTCAGCTGGACCTGCTTGCCGGTCAGCTTCTCCAGGTCACCGCGGATGCGGTCGGCCTCGGCGCCGCGGCGGCCGATGACGATGCCGGGACGGGCGGTGTGGATGTCCACACGCACGCGGTCACGGGTGCGCTCGATCTCCACCTTCGAGATGCCGGCGCGCTCCATGCCGGACGTCATCATCCGACGGATGGCGACGTCTTCCTTGACGTAGTCCTTGTACAGCTTGTCGGCGTACCAACGCGACTTGAAGTCGGTCGTGACACCGAGCCGGAACCCGTGCGGGTTTACCTTCTGGCCCATTACCGGGTTCCTTCCTTGCTGCTGACGACCACGGTGATGTGGCTGGTCCGCTTGCGGATCCGGTAGGCACGGCCCTGGGCGCGCGGCCGGAACCGCTTCAGGGTCGGGCCCTCGTCGACGTACGCCTCGGAAATGACGAGGCTGTCGGCGTCGGTGTGGTCGTAGTTGTGCGCGGCGTTGGCGATGGCGCTGTCCAGCACCTTGCCGACCGGCACGCTCGCGGCCTGCGGGGCGAAACGCAGGACCGCCTGAGCCTCCGTGGCGCTCATGCCACGGATGAGGTCCACCACGCGGCGGGCCTTCATGGGCGTGACGCGGATGTACCGCGCCTGGGCCCTGGCTTCCATGGTTGTCCCTTCAGTGTTTGTCATGGTCAATCCACCCCGCTGACTAGCGGCGCTTCGACTTCCGGTCGTCCTTGACGTGACCCCGGAAGGTGCGCGTCGGCGAGAACTCGCCGAGCTTGTGGCCGACCATGGACTCGGTGACAAACACCGGGATGTGGGTCTTGCCGTTGTGCACCGCGATCGTGTGGCCCAGCATCGCCGGGACGATCATCGAGCGACGGGACCAGGTCTTGATGACGTTCTTGGTACCGGCTTCGTTCTGGACATCCACCTTCTTGATCAGGTGGTCGTCGACGAAGGGTCCCTTCTTCAAGCTACGAGGCATCTCAACCCGTCCTTAGCGCTTCTTGTTCGTCTTGCGGCGGCGGACGATGTACTTGTTCGACGCCTTCTTGGGCGAACGAGTACGGCCTTCCTTCTTGCCCCACGGGGACACGGGGTGGCGGCCACCGGAGGTACGGCCCTCACCACCACCGTGCGGGTGGTCGACCGGGTTCATGACGACACCACGGACGGTCGGGCGGACGCCCAGCCACCGCTTGCGGCCGGCCTTGCCCCAGTTGATGTTCGACTGCTCGGCGTTGCCGACCTCGCCGACCGTCGCGCGGCAGCGCTGGTCGACCAGACGGATCTCTCCGGACGGCATGCGGAGGTGGGCCATCGTGCCCTCCTTCGCGAGCAGCTGCACGGAGGCACCGGCGGAGCGGGCGAACTTGGCGCCACCACCGGGACGGAGCTCGATCGCGTGGATCGTGGTACCGACCGGGATGTTGCGGAGGGCCAGGTTGTTGCCCGGCTTGATGTCGGCCCCGGGACCGTTCTCGACGCGGTCGCCCTGCTGCAGGTTGCGCGGGGCGAGGATGTAGCGCTTCTCGCCGTCGGCGTAGTGCAGCAGCGCGATGCGCGCGGTGCGGTTGGGGTCGTACTCGATGTGCGCGACCTTCGCCGGCACGCCGTCCTTGTCGTGACGACGGAAGTCGATCACGCGGTAGGCGCGCTTGTGGCCACCACCCTGGTGGCGGACGGTCACACGTCCGGAATTGTTACGGCCGCCCTTGCTGTGCAGGGGACGGACCAGCGACTTCTCCGGCGTGGACCGCGTGACCTCGACGAAGTCGGCGACGCTGGAGCCACGACGGCCCGGAGTCGTCGGCTTGTACTTGCGGATACCCATTTCTCAGTCCTCGTCCGATATCGAACGATCCTGACCGCTTACGCGGTCGGACCGCCGAAGATGTCGATACGGTCGCCCTCGGCGAGGGTCACGATCGCGCGCTTGGTCGCCGCACGCTGGCCGAAACCGGTCTTGGTGCGCTTGCGCTTGCCGATGCGGTTGATCGTGTTGACCCCGGTGACCTTGACCTCGAAGACCGCCTGGACGGCCTCCTTGATCTGGGTCTTGTTGGAGCCCGGCGCGACGATGAACGTGTACTTGTTCTCGTCGATGAGCGCGTAGCTCTTCTCGGACACGACCGGCTTCAGCAGGACGTCACGGGGGTCCGTGAAGGCCTTGCTCGCCGGGGTGACGACGGTGTTCTTGCCTTCGGCCTCGTGGCGGCGCGCCTTGGCGACGCGCGCGGCCTTGGCCGCCTTCGCGGCCTTCGAGGCGATCGAGGGGTGACGGGCAGCCATCAGACCTCGCTCCCTTCGTTGTCGTTGGCCTTGTTCGGGCCGGCGACGAAGGACTCGAAAGCGGCCTTGGTGAAGACCACGTCGTCCGAGACGAGAACGTCGTACGTGTTCAGCTGGCCCGGCTCCAGGATGTGGACCTGGGGCAGGTTGCGGGCGGACAGCCACGCGGCCTCGTCGGCGCGGTCGACGACCAGGAGCAGGTTCTTGCGCTCCGAGATCTTGCCGAACAGCGTCCGAGCGGCCTTCGTGGAGGGCGTCTCACCCTCGATCACGCCGGTGACGACGTGAATGCGGTTGTGGCGGGCCCGGTCGGTGAGGGCGTGGCGCAGGGCCGCGGCCTTCATCTTCTTCGGGGTCCGCTGCGAGTAGTCGCGCGGCTGCGGGCCGTGGACGACGCCACCACCGGCGAACTGCGGCGCGCGGGTCGAGCCCTGACGGGCGCGGCCGGTGCCCTTCTGGCGGTACGGCTTGCGGCCACCACCACGGACTTCACCGCGGGTCTTGGTCTTGTGGGTGCCCTGGCGGGCAGCGGCGTTCTGCGCGACGACGACCTGGTGGATCAGCGGAATGCTGATCTTCTCCACGCCGAAGATCTCCGCGGGGAGCTCGACGCTTCCGGTCTTCTCGCCGGCAGGCGAAAGGATGTCAACAGTGCTCATCGGTTACCTCAGGCCCCCTTGGCCGCGGTGCGGACCAGGACGAGGCCGCCGTTCGGACCGGGAACCGCGCCCTTGATGAGCAGCAGACCCTTCTCCGCGTCAACGGCGTGGACGGTCAGGTTCTGGGTGGTGACCCGCTCGTTGCCCATGCGACCCGCCATACGGAGGCCCTTGAACACGCGACCCGGGGTGGCGCAGCCACCGATGGAGCCCGGCGAGCGGTGCTTGCGCTGGGTGCCGTGACCGGCGCCGAGGCCCTTGAAGTTGTGACGCTTCATGACACCGGCGAAGCCCTTGCCCTTGCTCTTGCCGGTGACGTCGACCTTCACGCCGGCCTCGAAGACCTCAGCGGTGACTTCCTGGCCCAGCGTGTACTCGGAGGCGTCCGCGGTGCGGATCTCGACGAGGTGACGGCGGGGGGTGACGTCGGCCTTGGCGAAGTGGCCCTTGAGGGGCTTGTTCACCTTGCGCGGGTCGATCTCGCCGAAGGCGATCTGGACCGACTCGTAGCCGTCGACGTCGTTCGTGCGGACCTGGGTGACGACGTTGGGGCCGGCCTTGACGACGGTGACCGGAACAACGCGGTTGTTCTCGTCCCACACCTGCGTCATGCCGAGCTTCTCGCCCAGGATGCCCTTGATCTGCTTGGTCATCTTCAGATCACCGGCCTTCAGAGCTTGATCTCGATGTCGACACCGGCCGGGAGGTCGAGTCGCATCAGAGAGTCAACGGTCTTGGGGGTCGGGTCGAGGATGTCGATCAGGCGCTTGTGCGTGCGCATCTCGAAGTGCTCGCGCGAGTCCTTGTACTTGTGCGGCGACTTGATGACGCAGTACACGTTCTTCTCAGTGGGCAGCGGCACCGGGCCCGCGACCGACGCACCAGTGCGCGTCACCGTCTCGACGATCTTCTTCGCCGAGGAGTCGATGACCTCGTGGTCGTAGGCCTTGAGCCGGATGCGGATCTTCTGTCCCGCCATGGCTACTCCGTAGTCCTGTCTCTCTTACGCTCCGGAACCCGGCGTTCCAGGTCTCGTCCTCCGACCCACGCGGTCGGGCGTGTCGCACTCCCGCTGACATGAATGTCCCTTGTTCGAACATCCCTGCGGGATTGACACGGCCCTACCAGAACCGCGGACCGGGGGCGAAAGGCCCACCGGGCACCTGGCCGGCGCTGCACATACGCTTCCCGGAAGATTCCCGTACGTCCGCCCCTGATCAGGGACGACGAGTACTGTGGGACTCGCTTCCGGTCCTCCCGGCGGGAGGCGCGCAGCATCAACGCTCGACCGAGCAACTCCGACAGTTTGCCACAGCGGGTGGGGGCCTGGCCAATCGGGCGCAAGAGAGTACCCCTGGAGTGACGCGGATCAAACCGGGACTCCCCGACGCACCCGCCACCCCGCGGCCACTCCCCCGCCACTCCCCGGCCCGCGCCGATCCGGGCGCCCACCCGCACACCACCGCGCCCGCAGCGGGTGACGTCGCGCCCTCGGAGCCGTGCGGGGTGCGTCACGACCTGGACCGCACCCGGCCGCCCAGGACTTCCGCCGGCCGCGCCGCTACCTCAACTCGGCTGTTTTTAAAAGACTTTGACAAGTATTCACCTTCTGCTTAGCCTCTCGCAGTCACCCGCTCATGATCAACTTACCTTGCAAGGAGTGATTGCTGTGCAGCTCAGCGCATCGAAGGCCTTCCGGAGGAAGGCGGCCTTCACCGTCACCGCCGCCATGGCCGTCGTCGGCTTCACCGCCACCACGGCCTCGGCGAACTGGTCGAGTTACATCTCCAGCTGGACCGACGGCGAGCGTTCCCGTGAGTGGACCGATTCCGGCACCTACAGCCAGGTCCAGTTCCGCAGCTGCTTCGCCCAGTACGGCACCTCGAAGCAGGTCGTCGTCAAGATGTGGAAGATCGACACCTGGACGCCGAACGACGACCTCGGCAGCAAGACGTTCACCAACTGCTTCAACGGCTCCAGCTCCTGGTCCAACGGTGAGTGGACCAACGTGCCGACCGGTGAGCACACGCTGCAGTTCGAGGCCGACAAGATCGCCCAGGGCGGCTCCTGCTGCCTGCTGAACGTGGCCGAGGTCTACGTGGACACCTCCCAGGCCGACTAGGCGCAAGGTTCCCACGCCCAGCCCGTAGTGGTGCACGGAAGGCATCCTTCCGTGCACCACCTGCTCCCGCCGGAGAGCACCACTTGAAGACACGGACCCTCTTCCGCACGTCCCCCGCGGTCATGTGCCTGCCGATCGCCATCGGCATCACCGTCCTGTACTACACCCAGGAGGCGGCCGACCAGATCCACTACTTCCCCTACCCGTGGGCCCCGCTGCTCGTCCAGCGCCCCATCGAGTACATGGCTGCCCCCACCTACGCCCTGGTCGCCGCGCTCGCCGCCTGGTCCGCGGCCCGCGTGCGGGAAGCGGGCACCTGGCAGCTCGCCGCGTACCGCCCCACCTGGCAGGTGATCGCCCAGGCACTGGTGCCCGTCGTCACGGTGGGATGGCTGATGTTCGTCGCGTCCGCCGCCTGGGCCTTCACCGAACGCCCGACCTGGCCCACCCCTGCCAGTCTGCCCCCGCTCCTGCTCACCTGTGTCCTGACCGTCGCCTGGGCCGTGATCGGTTTCACCGTCGGCCACCACGTCAAGCCCTTGATCGCCGCTCCCGTGCTCGCGTGCGGGGTGTTCATCATCGTGGCCTATCCGCACGCCATGCAGCCGTTCGCCCTGCGGCACCTCTCCGGCGAGTACTTCGCCCACCTGGGCGTCGGTGAATCCGCGACAGCGGAGTCCATGGCCGCCCAGATGATGCCGACGCTCGGCGTGGCCGCCGCCGTGGCCCTGGTGTGGGCCCGCCGGCGGCCCGTGCTGCGCGCCCTGACCGCCACCGCGCTGGTGGTGGCCCCCACCCTCGCCGCCTACGGCATCGTCAAGGACTGGGACTACAACCCCAGCCTCAACACCCACGTCGCTCTCGCGTGCCAAGGCACCCGCCCCCAGGTGTGCCTGCCCGAACAGGGGGCCCACGACCTGCCCGAGGTGCACGCGCAGGTCGCCAGGGCGTTCCGCGTCCTCGAGACCTACGCCGTCACCACCTCGCTGCCCCAGAGAGTGGTGGACCAACTGGCCTACGGGCGTTTCACCCAGCAGAACACCGACCGCACGGCCTACATGCAACTCGGCATCGCCCACCACAAGGGCCGGCTCGACCGCTCGATCGTCGCCGGTGCCGTGCGGTTCGGATGCGACGCGGACCCGAAGCTCGCCCGCACGATCCACTTCTGGCTGGAGAAGAAGCTCGGCGACATCACGCCGTACCAGCGCGTCACGGCCGAGGACCCCTATTACACGCGTGCCCAGTACCAGCAGGCCGTCGCCACCGTCGAACGCGTCTCGGCGCAGTCCGTCGGCGAGCAGAAGCAGTGGTTCGCCAAGACCAAGGCCGCGGCCTGTGAGGGGCGGCCGACGTGATCTGGTGGCTGAGGGTCCGTCTCGTCCCGACCGTCCTCACGGCCGCGCTGGCCGTGTACGCGCTGCTGTTGCTCGCCGTGCGGGACGGGGCGGTGATCCTCCCGGCCATCACCGTGAACGCGGGCAACACCGTGCCGCTGGCGTTCTTCCTGCCACTGCTGGTCGCCGGACCCCTCGCGCACTGCCTGGACTCCCGGCAGCCGCACAGCGAGCTCACGGGCATCCGCCGCACCGCCTGGCTGGACACCTCGCTGGCGGCCGCCGCGATGGGGGCCGCACTGGTGGCGACGGCCCTGGTGCACGAGGTCACCGACGCCGACACCGCCCTGCAGGCCGGGCGCAACACGCTGTTCCTGACGGGACTCATGCTCACCGCCCGCGCCGTCATCGGGCGGGCCGGCATCGTCGTTCCGCTGGGCTGGGTGTTCGCCGTCATCCTGCTCGGCCGCCGCACCGGCAGTGTCTTCCACGCGTGGGCCGTGACCGCCCTGCCGCCCGGTACCGGGCACGCCACGGCGGCCGCAGTCCTGTCGATCACCGCTGGTATCGCAGCCACCTTCATCACCGCGAGGAAACTCCCGTGACCGTCTCCTTCACCCACTGCACCTACCGTTACAAGCGCCGCAGCCGGCCCGTGCTGGACGGCTTCACCTACCGCGTCCGTGAAGGGGTGACGATCCTCCTCGGTCCCAACGGCGCGGGGAAGTCCACGTCCCTCAAACTCGCCGCCGCCGTTGTCGAGCCCCAGGCCGGCCACGTCATGTTCGACGACCTGGACTCCCGCGCACGCGCGTACCGCCGCCACGTCTCCTGGATGCCCCAGAACATCACCGCGGCCCCCGGTCTGACCTGCCGCGAGCAGGTCGCCTACACCGGCTGGTTGAAGGGCATGAGCCGCACCGACGCCTGGACCCGGGCGCAGGACGCTCTCCGCCTGGTGAACATGGCCGAGCACGCCGGTCAGAAGGCCGCCAAGCTGTCCGGCGGGCAGCTCCGCCGGCTGGGAGTCGCCTCGGCCCTGGTCCACGACTGCCGCGTCCTGCTCCTGGACGAGCCCACCGCCGGCATGGACCCCGCCCAGCGGCGTGTGTTCCGCGACGTCATCGCCGCTGCCGCCGCGACGAGGCGGATCCACGTCCTGATGTCCACGCACGACGTCGCCGACCTCGCCGAGGACGCCGACCACGTCACGGTGCTCGCGTCCGGCCGTCTCCAGTACGACGGCGACACCGCGGGTTTCCTCTCCCACGCCCCGTACGGAACCCCCGCCGGACGCCTCGCGGAAGCCGCCTACACCCACTTCGTCCATTCCGTCTGACCGGGACGGGGCTCGCCGGCAGGCGCTCCGTGCTCACGGGAGGTCACCCGCCGCGGCCCGCGCCGTCATCCGCGCCGCGCGACCGTGAGGATCACCGCCGCGTCCTCCAGGGCATGGAGGCCGTGACGGGCCGGGGGGATGACGATGAGGTCGCCGGTGCGGCCCTCCCACTCGCTCTCGCCGCTGGTGAGGCGGACACGGCCGCGCAGCACCAGCAGGGTGGCCTCGCCGGGGCTGTCGTGGTCGGCGAGGCTCGTGCCCGCGGTCAGGGCGAGGAGGGTCTGGCGCAGGGTGTGTTCGTGCCCGCCGTAGACGGTGGCGGCGCTGCGGCCGTTGGGCGCGGCGGCGGCGCGTTCCAGGTGTTCGCGGGCGAGGGCGTCGAGGGAGAGCTTCTGCATGGTCCCCAGCCTTCCCGGACGGACCCGGCGCTCGCCAGGGCCATGTGGGGCACATCGTGGCCGGTGTCCGCCACGCCCCCGGGGAGCCGGACCGCTGCCGGGCCGCTCCGCGATACTGGCGGGGTGCCGCAGACACCGCAGCCCGTCACGCCCGATCCGCCGGAGGCGATCGCGCGCCCGCTGCTCACGCAGTCCTGGCTCGACCTGACGTTCGTGCACTGGGCGGTGGACCCGGCCGACGTGGCCGGGCTGCTGCCACCGGGCACGGTGCCGGACACGCTGGACGGAGTCACGTACGTCGGTCTCGTCGCGTTCCGGATGCACCGCGTGGGGTGGCTCCGTCTGCCGGGTGTCCCCTATCTCGGCAGCTTTCCCGAGACCAACGTCCGCCTCTACTCGGTCGACGCGCACGGACGGCGGGGCGTCGTCTTCCTCTCCCTGGACGCCTCCCGGCTGATCCCGGTGGTGGTCGCCCGCCTCGGGTTCCGGATGCCGTACCTCTGGTCGCGGATGAGCGTCGACCACCTCGACGGCGGCACCGTCACCTACACCGGTTCCCGGCGCTGGCCGGGGCCGCGCGGCGCCGGCAACCGTCTCACCGTGCGCCGGGGCGAGCCGGTCGAGGAGCCGACCGAGCTGGAGCACTTCCTCACCGCGCGCTGGGGCATGCACAACGCCTTCTTCGGGCGGTCGATGTACCTGCCCAACGAGCATCCGCGCTGGCCGCTGCACCGGGCGGAGCTGGTGGAGTGCGAGGAGGACCTGATCACCGCGGCAGGGCTGCCGAGGCCGGCCGGGGAGCCGGTGAGCGTGCTGTACTCACCGGGCGTCCCCGTCCGTTTCGGGCGCCCGGCCCGTCCGGCCGGCATCCCCACACCGTGACGAGACGGTGCCTACGGCTCAGATGACGCCCTGCGCGAGCATGGCGTCCGCCACCCGCTCGAAGCCGGCGATGTTCGCGCCGGTCACGTAGTCGCCGGGGGCGCCGTAACGCTCGGCGGTCTCGGCGCAGGTGGTGTGGATGTCGGTCATGATGCGGGCCAGCTCCAGCTCGACCTGGTCCGCCTTCCACGAGGTGCGCGACGCGTTCTGCGTCATCTCCAGCGCGCTGACGGCGACGCCGCCCGCGTTGGCCGCCTTGCCGGGGCCGAAGGCGACACCGGCCCGCTGGAAGAGCTGCACGGCCTCCGGCGTGGTCGGCATGTTGGCGCCCTCGGAGACCGCCTTCACACCGTTACGGATGAGGGCGTCGGCGTCCACGGCGTTCAGTTCGTTCTGGGTCGCCGACGGCAGGGCGACGTCCGCCGGGACCTCCCAGACCCGCCCGCCGGGCACGAACCGCGCGGAGGCGCCCCGGCGCTCGGCGTACGTGCTCACCCGGCCGCGCTCGACCTCCTTGACCTGGCGCAGCAGCTCCACGTCGATGCCCTTCTCGTCGACGACGTAGCCGCCGGAGTCGGAGCAGGTCACCGGGTTGGCGCCGAGGGCGGCCAGCTTCTGGATGGTGTAGATCGCCACGTTGCCGGAGCCGGAGACGACCGCGGTCTGCCCCTCGAGGTCCTCGCCGCGGGCGCGCAGCATGGCCTCCGCGAACAGCACGTTGCCGTATCCCGTCGCCTCCGGTCGGATCAGCGAGCCGCCCCAGCCGGCGCTCTTGCCGGTCAGCACGCCGCCCTCCCAGCGGTTGGTGATCCGCCGGTACTGGCCGAACAGGTAGCCGATCTCGCGGGCGCCGACGCCGATGTCACCGGCCGGGATGTCGGTGTACTCACCGATGTGCCGGTACAGCTCGTTCATGAAGGACTGGCAGAAGCGCATGACCTCGGCGTCGCTGCGGCCCTGGGGGTCGAAGTCGCTGCCGCCCTTGCCGCCGCCGATGCCGAGCCCGGTGAGCGCGTTCTTGAAGATCTGCTCGAAGCCGAGGAACTTGATGATGCCGAGGTTCACCGAGGGGTGGAAGCGCAGTCCGCCCTTGTAAGGGCCGAGGGCGCTGTTGAACTCGATCCGGAAGCCACGGTTGACGTGGACCCGGCCGTTGTCGTCCTGCCACGGCACCCGGAACATGATCTGCCGTTCCGGCTCCACGAGCCGCTCCACGAGCCCGGGGTCGGCGTACTCGGGCCGGGCCGCCAGTACCGGAGCGAGCGTCTCCAGCACCTCGCGCGCGGCCTGGTGGAACTCCGGCTCCGCCGGGTTACGGCGCTCCACCTCGGCGCGCAGCTGGTCGAGCGAGATCTTGGGGTCGGGTCGTGTGGTCACGGGGTCCCTTCCTGGCACGGCTGACACCGGTGCGTGACCGGTGATGAGCGCTCGGCGCCGTTGCCGCGCGCGGGACAGGGCCGCCCCGTTCGTATACGACGGAGCGGCCGACCTTCCCAGTGTTACTCCTGCGTTAACGCGATACCAAGAGCCGGGCCGGATCGTCCGCTATCTGGACGGGGTGTACGGAGTCCGGATGGCGGGTGCCACCGATCCCGGCAACCTCGCGAGGTCGATCTCGACGCGCACCGTTGACGCGTCAGCGCTCCGACGCGTACGCCACGAAGCTCGCCCACGCGTCCGGCGTGAGCGCGAGCCGGGGTCCGGCGGGGCTCTTGGAATCACGGACGTGGATGGTGGGGGGTGCTATCGCGATCTCGACGCAGGAGTCACCGTCGGGGCCGCTGCTGTAGCTGCTCTTGTACCACTTCAGCTCGGAGGCGTCCCCTGCAGAGGCCTTGCGTGTCATGTCTCTCCAAGCACTTGCTCGATGAGGGCCAGCGACTCCTCGGGCGGGAGCGCCTGAGCTCGGATGGTGCCATACCGCAGCTCAAGGATGCGGAGCTGCTTCGGGTCCGAGGTGGGGCGGCCGTTGAATGCGCCGTCCGATCGCCCCACAGCAGTTCCGTCCGCGAACTTCAGGATCTCGATCCTTCCGCTCAGTCCGGGGTGGGCTTTGCTACTCGTCGGCATCACTTGGAGGGTGACGTTGCGCAGCCGACCCACCTCCAGCAGATGTTCGAGCTGCCGCCGACACACCATTGTGCTCCCCACACGACGTCGCAGAGCCGCTTCTTCCTCGACAAAGCTCAGCGCGGGCGCGGGTGAACGCTCGAAGATGACCTGGCGAGCCATTCGTGCTGCCAGCACGCGCTCCAAGTCCTCTTCCGAATAGGCGGGCTGCCATACCTCGAACAGGGCTCGCGCATGCTCCGACGTCTGCAGCAGACCGTTGATGCTGATGCTTTCGTACACACCGATCTCGACCGCCTGCGCCTCCAGCTTGGCCAGTTCCCGGACCTTTCTCGGGTACCGGACCTTCTTCACGTCCTCCCATGCCGCCGAGAGCAGCCCACCCGCCCCCAGCACCTCGTCGGCCCTGTCCAGATACTCCCGCTGCGGAATCCGCTTCCCGCCCTCGACCTTGTAGACAAGGTCCTCCCCGTACCCGATCGCCCTCCCGAACTCGCCGGCCCGCATCCCCGCCGCCTCGCGCCGCAGCTTCAACTGCCGCCCCACCGTGGTGATGACCGCGACACCCCACTCGTCGTCCGGGTCCACCTCCCACCCCGGCTCGTCCGCCTCCCCCTTGAGCCGTACCGCCTCACCGTCGACTGCTGTCATGCCGCACCCCTCCGTCGTCCCGCGCCGTACCGCGGCGCCCTACCCGCACCAACCGCCCCGTCAGCCCGGACAGCACCGGACAACCGACGGACAGTCACCACAGGTGAACCGAACCGCCACAACTCACGTTAGATCGCGACATGAACCCCGGTGCGGGCAGAACGCGCAATTCACACGTTCGAGCGGCTGCGCTTCCAACCTGGGTGGCCGAACTGCGTCTTACGCCACCGACGGGGCGTAGGAGCTGGTGGAGCGGCTCACGGAGGCGCTGGCGCCCGGCACCCGGTTCTTCGAGGGGCTGGAGATCGTCGACGCCGGCATCGCGGCGGCCGAGGAGTGGCATCCGGAGCTCGGGGAGCCGGTTCCCGGGCAGGACGGCGTCCACAGCGGGGCCTATGTGGCGGTGGCCCGTAGGGCGTGAGGCCCGCGGGGTCGGAAGAGGAGGATGCCCCCGGACGGGTGTGTGCCGCCCGTCCGGGGGCCTGTGCCGGTTCTACCGGCGCTTCTCGCAGTCGTCGTGCCGCGCCTCCTTCAGCGTGTCCCGCAGCGCGTAGAAGGCGGGCTTGCGCGCGAAGTCGTCGGTCATGACGTTCGCAAAGCCCTCACCCTCGAAGAACACCGGCACCCATGAGTACTTGTCGGTGAAGCCCCAGATGGTGAACGAGTTGCAGCCTTCGACGGCCAGGCACGCCTGGAGCATCCGCTGGTAGTAGTCGGCCTGCTTCCGCTCCTGGGCCTCGGTGGGCACACCGCTTTCCGGCAGGTCCATGCGGACGTCCAGCTCGGTGACGGCGGTCTCCAGGCCGAGCGCGTCGAAGCGGCGCAGGTTGCCCTCCAGGTCGCCCGGGAAGCCGTAGCGCGTGCTCAGGTGTCCCTGGACGGAGAAGCCGTCCACGGGCACGCCCTGCTTCAGCAGGTCCTGGATGAGGGTGTAGTAGGCGTCGCTCTTCGCGTTGACACCCTCCACGTTGTAGTCGTTGAAGAACAGCTTCGCCTCGGGGTCGGCCTCGTGGGCCCAGCGGAAGGCGTCCGCGACGATGCCCGGCCCCAGCTCGCGGATCCAGATGTTGTCCTGGGTGCGCAGCTTGCCCTGGTCGTCGAAGATCTCATTGGCGACGTCCCACTGCTGGATCTTGCCGGCGTAGCGGCCGACGACGGTGGTGATGTGGTCGTGCAGGAGGGAGCGCAGCTCCTCCTGCGAGAAGTCGCCCTCCTCCAGCCAGGCCGGGTTCTGGCTGTGCCACAGCAGGGTGTGGCCGCGCACGACCTGCTTGTGGCGCTTGGCGAACTCGACGATGGCGTCGGCCTGCCCGAAGTCGTAGCGGTCCCGCTCGGGGTGGATGTAGTCCCACTTCATCTGGTTCTCGGGGGAGACCGAGCTGAACTGGCGTCCCAGGTGCTTCCGGTACTCCTTGTCGTACGTGAAGGGGTCCGGGTAGTCCTGCTCCAGGTGGTGGCCGCCGCCTGCCACGGCGGTGCCCACGACGAAGCCCTCGGGAGCGGCCGCACGCAGCCGGTCGAACGCGGCGTTGGAGTGCGGCGGGGCCTTCCGGCCGGCGGACGGGTCGGCGGTCGCCGTGCCCGCCAGGAGCGGCAGCGTCAGAGCGGCGGTGGCGACGGCCACGGTGGCGAAACGAATGGATCTCATGCGGGGAGTCTCATTCCCATCGTCGTTCTCGAATGTTTCGAAGCCAAATCCGAAACATTAGGGATGGGCGGACGCTAAGGTCTGGCCGAGCGGCGCGTCAATACCCGTGCGCGCCGCTGTTCCGGTCAGCGGCGGCGCAGAGAGGCGTCGAGCAGCGAGGGCGGCGTGTCGTGCTTCTCGTGGGGCGCCAGGTCGGTGCCGGGAGCGACGATCGCGTCGACGGCGTCGAGCACGTCGGCGGGGAGCACGGTGTCGGCGGCGGCGAGCTGCGCCCGCAGGTGGTCCACCGTGCGAGGACCGATGAGCGCGCTGGTCACACCGGGATGCGCCGTCACGAAGCCGAGCGCAAGCTGGATCATCGTCAGTCCGGCCTCGTCGGCGACCGCGGCCAGCCGCTCGACGGCGTCGAGCCGGGCCCGGTTGGCGGGGAGCGCGGGGTCGAAGCGGTCCGGCATGACCGTCGAGCGGTGCGTGGTGACGTCGCGTCCCGCGCGTACCGCGCCCGACAGCCAGCCCGAGGCCAGCGGGCTCCACGCCAGCACGCCGAGCCCGTACTCCTCGGTCACCGGCAGGACATGGGCCTCGACGCCGCGCTGCAGGATCGAGTAGCTGGGCTGCTCGGTGACGTACCGGCCCAGGCGCAGCTCCCGCGCGGCCCACTGCGCCTGCACGATGCGGTACGCGGGGAAGGTGGAGGAGCCGAAGTAGCGTATTTTCCCAGCGCGTTGCAGGTCGGTGAGTGCCGACAGGGTCTCCTCGTCACTGGTGGCCGGGTCCCAGCGGTGCATCTGGTAGAGGTCGACGTGGTCGACGCCGAGCCGGCGCAGGCTGTCCTCCAGCGCGGTGACGAGCCAGCGGCGCGAACCGCCCCGGTGGTTGCGCTCCTCCCCCATCGGCATGGTCGCCTTCGTGGCCAGCACGATGTCGTCGCGGCGCCCGGCGATGGCCTTGCCGACCATCTCCTCCGACTCCCCGTCGCCGTACCGGTCGGCTGTGTCGATGACGTTGACACCGGCCTCCAGGGCGGCGTCGACGATGGCGGTGGCCTCCTCCTGGCCGGTGCGCCCGATCGCGCCGAAGTTCATCGCGCCGAGCGCGAGCGTGCTGACCTGGACGCCGGTCCGGCCGAGGGTGCGGTATCGCATGACTGTGTCTCCTCATGACAGAAGGAATCAGAAACGGAACGCCGTTCCGGTACGCTCGAAACGATACGGAACACTGTTCCGTTTTGGCAAGCGCCCCGAGGAGTGAGCGTGCGCGGGCATGCGTGAGACCATGCGGGAGCGCGCGAGAGCTGGAGGAACAACGCGGTGAACCAGAGCGACGAGGGCGCCGGGCCCGGGGACCGGGCACGGCGGAAGGACGCCCGGCGCAACAAGGAGACGCTGCTCGAGGCGGCCGTCGCGGCCTTCCTCACGTCGGGTGTGAACGCCCCGGTGCGCGACATCGCGTCCCGGGCCGGCGTCGGGCTCGGCACCCTCTACCGCCACTTCCCGACCCGGGCCGACCTGATCATCGCCGTCTACCGGCACCAGGTGGACGCCTGCGCCGAGGCCGGGCCGGCCCTCCTGGCCGCCGCCGCGACCCCGCACGCCGCCCTGCGGCAGTGGATCGACCTCTTCGTCGACTTCCTGGTCACCAAGCACGGACTCGCCGCCGTCCTGCGCTCCGGCGACAGCGGCTTCGAAGGACTGCACACCTACTTCGTCGACCGTCTCCTGCCCGTCTGCGCCGAGCTGCTCGACGCCGCGATCTCCGCCCGTGAGATCCGCACCGACATCGACGCCCTCACCCTCATGCGCGGCGTCGGGAACCTCTGCATCGGCGCGGAGAGCGATCCGGGTTACGACGCGCGCCGGCTGGCCGGTGTCCTCGTCGACGGGCTGCGCGCACCCCGCTGACGACCGGCCCGCGCCACCCGCGCCGACAGCCGACCGGACAGCAGGTCCGTACCAACCCCTTGCCCCCGCCCCTCCCACGCCGCAAGCTCCCCTCATGGAGCTGGAGTTGCGGCATCTGAGAACGATCCGGGCGATCGCGGACGCGGGCAGTCTCACCCGGGCGGCGACCGACCTGGGGCTAGCGCAGCCCGCGCTGAGCGCCCAGCTCAAGCGGATCGAACGCGCCCTGGGGGGCGAGCTGTTCGAGCGGGGGCGGCACGGCGTGCGGGCCACCGCGCTGGGCGAACTCGTGCTGGAGCGCAGCCGGATCGTGCTGCCCGCGGTGACCGAGCTGCAGCAGGAGGCGGCCCGCTTCGCCCGGACATCCCGTGCGACGGCGTGCCTCCGGCTGGGCGGCACCCACGGCCCCCTCCTCGGCGCCGTGGTGGACCGGCTCGCGGACGTGACGCCCGACGCGCGGGTGACCACCTGCACCTCCTGGTCCGAACGGGAGCTGGCCGGCCTGCTGACCGAGGGGCGGCTGGACTTCGCCCTCGCGGGGACGTGCGGTTCGGCCCCGCCACCCGGCGCGGAGGGCCTGGTCTGGCAGGAGGTCGCGGTCGACCCGGTGTTCGTCATGGTGCCGGAGGGGCACGCGCTCGCGCGCCCGGGCGAGGTCGAGCTGACGGAGCTGGCCGGTGAGGAGTGGGCCTGTGTGCCGGGCGACGGCTGCTTCGGGGACTGCTTCACGGCGGCCTGCGCCCGTGCCGGCTTCACCCCGCACCGTATGTACGAGACGGACACCTCGTCCCTGGTCCACCTGGTGCAGGTCGGCCGGGCGGTCGGACTGTGCCGGGCGACCTTCCCGAACACGCCCGGGATCATCACCCGCCCGCTCACCGGCACGCCACTGACCTGGCGGCATCTGCTGGGCTGGCACCGGGTGACGCAGCGGGCGCAGACCGCGGCCACCGTCCTCGCCCAGGCCCGGCTGGCCCACGAGGGCGTGGCGGCCCGCAGCGACAGCTACGCGGAGTGGCGCGCCGCACAGCCCGTTCCATAACGCCGGGGAGGGGGCCGGCCGACGGCTTACGGCATCCGCTCGTCCCTCCCTACGGTTTCGGCACCTCCCCACCGACCCGAGGAGATGCTCCATGCCCCACCGACACCTCCCCCGGCACGCCAGAGCCGCGGCGGCCGCCGCCGCGGCGACGGCCGCCCTGCTCGTGGCCGGGCTCAGCGGCTCCGCGAGCGCGGGACCGGCCGCTCCCCCGGCCGCGCCCTCGGCCGCGGAGACCCTGCGCACGGACGCCGCTCCGCCCGCCCTCCTGAAGGCCATGGAGCGCGACCTCGGTCTGAACCGCGCGCAGGCGGAACGCCGCCTGGCGAACGAGGCGGAGGCGGGCGCCACCGCGGGCCGCCTCCGCGCGGCGCTGGGCTCCGACTTCGCGGGCGCCTGGGTGCGCGGCGCGGACTCCGGCACGCTGACGGTGGCGACCACGGACGCCCGCGACGTACCGGCCATCGAGGCACAGGGCGCCGAGGCCAGCGTCGTGCGTCACTCCTTGAGCGACCTGGACGCGGCCAAGTCCCGCCTGGACCGGGCGGCTCAGCGGAACGACACCACCGACGCCCCCGTCTGGTACGTCGACGTCCGCACGAACACGGTCACCGTGCGGGCGGTACGCCCCTCCGCCGCCCGCACGTTCCTGTCGGCGGCCGGCGTCGACAACTCCCTCACCCGGATCGAGAAGTCGGCCGACCGGCCCCGCGCGCTGTACGACCTGCGGGGCGGCGAGGCGTACTACATCAACAACAGCGGCCGCTGCTCGATCGGCTTCCCGGTCACCAAGGGCACGCAGCAGGGCTACGCCACGGCCGGGCACTGCGGCCGGACCGGCGACAGCACCAGCGGCCACAACCGGGTGGCCCAGGGCACCTTCCAGGGCTCGGTCTTCCCGGGCCGGGACATGGCGTGGGTGGCCACCAACTCCCAGTGGACGGCGACGCCGTTCGTGAAGGGCGCGGGCGGTCAGAACGTCCAGGTCACCGGCTCCACCCAGGCCACGGTCGGCGCCTCGATCTGCCGCTCCGGCTCCACCACGGGCTGGCACTGCGGCACCATCCAGCAGCACAACACCAGCGTGACCTACCCCGAGGGCACCATCACCGGCGTCACCCAGACCACGGTGTGCGCCGAGCCCGGTGACTCGGGCGGCTCGTACATCTCGGGCAGCCAGGCGCAGGGCGTCACCTCGGGCGGCTCGGGCAACTGCAGCAGCGGCGGTACGACGTTCCACCAGCCGATCAATCCGCTGCTCCAGAACTACGGCCTCACCCTGAAGACGACCGACGACGGCGGCGGCGAGGAGCCGCCGCCCGGGGGCGGCACCTGGTCGGTGGGCACCGTCTACCAGCCGGGCGACACGGTCACCTACGGCGGCGCCACCTACCGCTGCCTCCAGGGCCACCAGGCCCAGCCGGGCTGGGAACCCCCGAACGTCCCGGCGCTGTGGCAGCGCGTGTGATGACCTGACCGACGGGGGACGGAAGCGGCCCCGGGCACGCCACGACGGCGCGCCCGGGGCCGCTTCGCTGTCACCGGTCCGCGGTCCCGGCCTCCCCGTCCGACGCGAAGACCTCCGCCGTCGACGTGGCGGTGAGGGCCTTCCTGAACCACAGGCCCAGCACGTCGGGGTCACCGCAGCCGACGATGCGTTCCCGGTCCTGTTCGGAGACCTCGACACCCCGATGCCCCAGCAGGAGCAGAAGGTCCTCCGCCCGGCCCTCCGCCCGGCCCTCCGCCCGGCCCTCCGCCCGGAGTTGCTGAGCGGTCTGCGACTGGAAGAGGGAAAGGTCCATCAGTCGGCGAGCCCCGACTCACCGGCCGACGCGAAGACCTCCGCCGTCGATCTGGCGGTGAGGGCCTTCTCGAACCACGCGCCCAGCACGTCGGGGTCACCGCAGCCGACGATGCGTTCCCGGTCCTGTTCGGAGACCTCGACACCCCGATGCCCCAGCAGGAGCAGGAGGTCCTTCGCCCGGCCCTCCGCCCGGCCCTCCGCCCGGCCCTCCGCCCGGAGCTGCTGAGCGGTCTGCGACTGGAAGAACGAAAGGTCGACGGCCATGAGATGCCTCCACAATTCTGCGGCCCGCGTCGTGCCGAGGCCCTGTTCCGTGAGTTCGATGAAGGTGGTTGCGGTGTCCTCGTCGTCGGCCGACACGCTCTTGAGTGCCTTGGCCAGCGCGTTCAGTATGGCATCGGCGCCCGGATCACGGCGGTGCAGCGCCGCGGACAGAACCGCGAGCGGGATGTCGCGAGCGGCCTCGTCGGGGCTGTCGATCACCGGTACGTCGTCGGGCCCCAGGACGAGGGGGCGCAGGGTGAGCGAGGACCACTGCCGTGGGCCGATGTCGACCTGCCGGGCCGCCCACTCGGCCGTCCCCCGGTCCGCGCAGACGACGAGGAGTACCGGCGGAATGCGGTACTTGGCGTACACGTAGGACAGGTAGTAGGCCCAACTGGCGGGCTTGGCCGGGGCCGGCCGGCTCTGCGACTCGACGGCCAGGAGGAAGCTGCCGTCCTCGGTGTCCATCTGCAGCAGCGTGTCCACCCGGCGTTCCAGCGGCTGCGTCTCCGTGAGGTCCGTGGAGAGTGCGGTGGTGGAGACGGGCGGGGGAAAGGCGACGCCGACGTGTCTGGCGGCGCGGGCGAAGAGACCCGGGTCCTGCTGGAAGATCCGGTGCAGGGTCTCATGGGATGAGCTGACCATGCGGCGAACCTAAGGACGCCACGGCATACACCGCATGCATATGCGGCACCGTTCACGCGACCGAGCGACCCGCCCGGCGCTGCGTTGACGCCGAGGAGCACCGCACGGGCGAAAGGGCCCGCACGACCGAAGTCGTGCGGGCCCTCTCAGATGCTCGCAGCAGGAGCTACCAGGTCAGATCAGCAAGCTCACTTGTTGATCTTGGTGACCTGGCCGGCGCCCACGGTCCGGCCACCCTCACGGATGGCGAACTTCAGGCCCTCCTCCATGGCGACGGGCTGGATGAGCTCCACCTTCATCTCGGTGTTGTCACCCGGCATGACCATCTCGGTGCCCTCGGGGAGGGTCACGACGCCGGTCACGTCCGTCGTACGGAAGTAGAACTGCGGGCGGTAGTTGTTGAAGAACGGGGTGTGACGGCCACCCTCGTCCTTCGACAGGATGTAGGCCTGGGCCTCGAACTCGGTGTGCGGGGTGACCGAACCGGGCTTGATGATGACCTGGCCGCGCTCGACGTCCTCGCGCTTGATGCCGCGGAGCAGCAGACCGACGTTCTCACCGGCCTGGCCCTCGTCGAGCAGCTTGCGGAACATCTCGATGCCGGTGACCGTGGTGGTGGTCTTCTCCGGCTTGATGCCCACGATGTCGACGGTCTCGTTGACCTTGAGGACACCACGCTCGATACGACCGGTGACGACGGTGCCACGACCGGTGATCGTGAAGACGTCCTCGATCGGCATCAGGAACGGCTTGTCGACGTCACGCTCGGGCTGCGGGATGTTCTCGTCCACGGCCTTCATCAGCTCGAGGACGGAGTTGCCCCACTCCTTGTCGCCCTCGAGCGCCTTGAGCGCGGAGACCTTGACGACCGGCAGGTCGTCGCCCGGGAACTCGTACTCGGAGAGCAGCTCACGGACCTCGAGCTCGACGAGCTCCAGGATCTCCTCGTCGTCCACCATGTCGGCCTTGTTCAGGGCGACGACGATGTACGGAACGCCGACCTGGCGGGCCAGGAGCACGTGCTCCTTGGTCTGCGGCATCGGGCCGTCGGTGGCGGCGACCACGAGGATGGCGCCGTCCATCTGCGCCGCACCCGTGATCATGTTCTTGATGTAGTCCGCGTGACCGGGGCAGTCGACGTGGGCGTAGTGACGCGTCTCGGTCTGGTACTCGACGTGCGCGATGGAGATGGTGATACCGCGCTGGCGCTCCTCGGGAGCCTTGTCGATCTGGTCGAAGGCCGAGGCCTCGTTCAGGTCCGGGTACGCGTCGTGCAGCACCTTGGTAATGGCGGCCGTGAGGGTCGTCTTACCGTGGTCGATGTGACCGATGGTGCCGATGTTGACGTGCGGCTTAGTCCGCTCGAACTTCGCCTTCGCCACGGGGGTCCTCCTGAGAGTGGTTCTGGTACGCCTTACTCATCGGCGCCAGGTGATCTTTGCTGGGAAACCCGGACCCTGGGCATTCCGCCGGATTGGCGGCGGAATGCCCACTTGCAGGCTCCGGGGTCAAGCCTAAAGCGTGGATGGGGAGTCCGTTAAACGGAGTCCCTTACTCGCCCTTGGCCTTCGCGATGATCTCCTCGGCGACGTTCCGCGGAACCTCGGCGTAGGAGTCGAACTGCATGGAGTAGCTGGCACGGCCGGACGTCTTGCTGCGCAGGTCGCCGACGTAACCGAACATCTCCGAGAGGGGCACGAGACCCTTCACGACGCGGGCACCGGCCCGCTCCTCCATGGCCTGGATCTGGCCACGGCGGGAGTTGATGTCACCGATGACCTCACCCATGTAGTCCTCGGGCGTGGTGACCTCGACGGCCATCATCGGCTCCAGGAGCACGGGCGAAGCCTTGCGCGCGGCCTCCTTGAAGGCCTGCGAACCGGCGATCTTGAACGCGAGCTCGGAGGAGTCGACCTCGTGGTAGCCACCGTCGATGAGCGTGACGCGGACGCCCGTCATCTCGTAGCCGGCCAGGATGCCGAACTGCATGGCCTCCTGGGCACCGGCGTCCACCGAAGGGATGTACTCCTTCGGGATGCGGCCACCGGTCACCTTGTTCACGAACTCGTAGCTGGCGTCGCCGCCCTCGATCGGCTCGATCGCGATCTGCACCTTCGCGAACTGACCGGTACCACCGGTCTGCTTCTTGTGGGTGTAGTCCACGCGCTCGACGGCCTTGCGGATCGTCTCACGGTACGCGACCTGGGGCTTGCCGACGTTGGCCTCGACCTTGAACTCACGGCGCATACGGTCGACCAGCACCTCGAGGTGCAGCTCGCCCATACCACCGATGATGGTCTGGCCGGTCTCCTCGTCCGAGTGGACCTGGAAGGACGGGTCCTCCTCGGCCAGGCGCTGGATCGCGACGCCGAGCTTCTCCTGGTCGCCCTTCGACTTGGGCTCGATGGCGACCTGGATGACCGGCGCCGGGAAGTCCATGGACTCCAGGATGACCGGGCTCTTGTCGTCGGACAGCGTCTCACCGGTGGTGGTCTGCTTCAGACCCATGACGGCGACGATGTCACCGGCGCCCACCGACTCGATCTCCTCACGCTTGTTCGCGTGCATGCGGTAGATCTTGCCGATGCGCTCCTTCTTGCCCTTCACGGAGTTCAGCACCTGGGTGCCGGACTCCAGACGGCCGGAGTACACGCGGACGAAGGTGAGCTTGCCGAGGTGCGGGTCGCTCATGATCTTGAACGCGAGCGCGGCGAGGGGCTCGTCCTCCGACGGCTTGCGCGCGACGACCTTCTCCGCGTCCTTCGGGTCGTGGCCCTCGATGGCCTCGACGTCGAGCGGGGAGGGCAGGTAGCGCACGACCGCGTCGAGCAGGGGCTGAACGCCCTTGTTCTTGAACGCGGTGCCGCAGAACACGGGGGTGACGGTCGTGCCGCCGCCCTTGCCGGAGGCGATGGTGATGCGGCGGATCGCCGCGTACAGCTGCTCCACGGAGGGCTCGGTGCCCTCCAGGTACAGCTCCATCAGCTCCTCGTCGTTCTCGGCGACGGCCTCGAGCAGCTTGCCGCGGTACTCCTCGGCGGCCTCGGTGTGCGTGGCCGGGATGTCGACGATGTCGTACATCTCGCCCTTGGCCGCCTCGGCGGACCACACGAAGGCCTTCATCGTCACGAGGTCGACGACGCCCTTGAAGTCGGCCTCGGCACCGATCGGCAGCTGCATGACCAGCGGCTGGGCACCCAGACGGTCGCTGATCATGTCGACGCAGCGGTGGAACTCGGCACCGGTACGGTCGAGCTTGTTGACGAAGCAGATACGCGGAACGCCGTAGCGGTCCGCCTGACGCCACACCGTCTCGGACTGGGGCTCGACGCCGGCGACGCCGTCGAACACCGTCACGGCACCGTCGAGCACGCGCAGGGAACGCTCCACCTCGACGGTGAAGTCGACGTGGCCCGGCGTGTCGATGATGTTGATGGTGTGGTCGACGTCTTCCAGCGGCCAGTGGCAGGTGGTGGCAGCAGAGGTGATCGTGATGCCACGCTCCTGCTCCTGCTCCATCCAGTCCATGGTGGCAGCGCCGTCGTGGACCTCACCGATCTTGTACGAAACGCCGGTGTAGAACAGGATCCGCTCGGTGGTGGTCGTCTTGCCCGCGTCGATGTGGGCCATGATCCCGATGTTGCGGACCCTGGCCAGGTCAAGCGAAGTGGTAGCCATAAGGCTTCAGTCTTCTCTCGGTCTCGATGGGGTCTGCGACTACCAGCGGTAGTGCGCGAAGGCCTTGTTGGACTCGGCCATCTTGTGCGTGTCCTCGCGCTTCTTCACAGCGGCGCCGAGGCCGTTGCTGGCGTCGAGGAGCTCGTTGAGCAGACGCTCGGTCATGGTCTTCTCGCGACGTGCGCGGGAGTAACCGACCAGCCAGCGCAGCGCGAGCGTGTTGGCGCGGCCGGGCTTGACCTCGATCGGAACCTGGTACGTCGCACCACCGACACGGCGAGACTTGACCTCGAGGGTCGGCTTGATGTTCTCCAGCGCGCGCTTCAGCGTGATGATCGGGTCGTTGCCCGTCTTCTCACGCAGACCCTCCATGGCACCGTAGACGATGCGCTCGGCGGTGGAGCGCTTGCCGTTCAGCAGCACCTTGTTGATCAGCGAGGTCACCAGAGGAGAACCGTAGACCGGGTCGATGATGACCGGGCGCTTCGGGGCGGGGCCCTTACGAGGCATTCTTACTTCTCCTTCTTGGCGCCGTAACGGCTGCGAGCCTGCTTGCGGTTCTTGACACCCTGGGTGTCGAGCGAGCCGCGGATGATCTTGTAGCGAACACCCGGCAGGTCCTTCACACGGCCGCCGCGCACGAGCACGATGGAGTGCTCCTGCAGGTTGTGTCCCTCACCCGGAATGTAAGCGGTGACCTCGATCCCGCTGGTCAGACGCACACGCGCGACCTTACGCAGGGCCGAGTTCGGCTTCTTCGGGGTGGTCGTGAACACACGCGTGCAGACGCCACGACGCTGAGGAGAACCCTCGAGTGCGGGCGTCTTGTTCTTCTCGACCTTGTCCTGCCGGCCCTTGCGGACCAGCTGCTGGATCGTAGGCACTACTTCTCCGGTTTCTGTGTGCCGATGGGTACAGCTAACCTGGAACATCTCCGACCCACGCGGTCGGGTGTGTCGAATCCGGCGGACTCCCACCGCAAGGCAGAAGGAAGCGCTGAATCGCGGTGGCCGTTTCACAGCCCCCGGTGCGGTGTGATGGCACGCACGAAGGCCAGGGCACACCCCAGGCACAAGGTCTGAGCGTACCTAGCTCACGGACTCCGGTCAAAACAAATGGAGCGCGGCCCGACACGCCGGACTTCTCCCCCTTCGCCCCGCCGGTTCCCCGGACCCCTCCGGACGGCCCGCCCACGACCACTCCCGCCGGTGGCGGCCGCCGGGTGGCCGGTCCGTGGCCGGTATCCCGTGGTGGCCGGATCGCGCCCTTCACAGATGCGACCCTCAGTACTTTGATCCGTCCGCCGCAGACGAACGGGGGGTTCAGCCTGATGACATCGGCGCCGCACGGACCGGACGACGGCGGTCTGGAGGACCGGGTACCGTTCCTGGCCCGCCTGGAGAGCCAGGAACGCACCGCACTCCTCTCCCTCGGGCGCGAGCTGCGCTTCGCTCCCCGGGTCGTCCTGCTGCACCAGCGCGAGCCCTCCTCGCACGTCCTCTTCCTCGTCCAGGGCTGGACGAAGGTCACGGCGGCGGCGGCCAACGGCTACGAGGCGCTGCTCGCCCTGCGCGGCGCCGGTGACGTCGTGGGCGAGTCGGCGGCGCTGACGGGGCGTCCCCGGTCGGCGACGGTGACCGCGCTGGAGCCGGTGCGGGCGGTGGCCGTGGAGCACGGGCTCTTCAAGGACTTCCTGGGCCACTCCCCCGCGGTGTCCTTCGCCCTCCTCGGTCTCACGGCGGACCGCACCCGGGCGGCCGACCGGCGGCGTCTGGAGTTCGCGTCGATGAGCGTCCGGCAGCGTTTCGCGGTGCTCCTGCTGGACCTGGCCCGCAGCCACGGCCGCCGTACCGCCGAGGGCATCGAGCTCGCCGTACCGCTCAGCAAGCAGGAGCTCGCGGGTTCCGTCGGCGCGTCGCGGGAGATGGTCCAGCGCCTGCTGCGGGAACTGCGCGAGAAGGAGGCCGTCTCGACCGGCCGGCGCACGCTGCTGATCCTCCGCCCCGGGATCCTCCGCAGGATCGCCGCCACGGACCAGCCGGTCCCCGGCATCCCGTCACCCCAGCGCCCACCCGACGCGAGCCCGCCGGCGGACGGCCCCCCACCGCCCGGGGAAACCACGCGCCCCCGACACGGCCCGGCGGGCGGGCCGGCGGGACGGGGCAGCGGGCCCGTGTGACCCCACGCTGACGGCGGCGCTTCCCGGGGCGGTGGCGTTCTGTGTACGCGGTCACAGTTCCAGTGGGTCATACGCCCTCACGCCCCACCTCCCGCTCCCGACACTCTGCTGCCCTGCACGGCCATCCCCCACCGTTCGAAGGGCGACCATGACCGACCCCGTGAGCCGCACGATCCTGTTGCTGGACATCGAGAGGTTCAGCGACCGGGACGACGTCGAACAGGCGTATCTGCGGCGCATGCTGTACGACGTCACCGACCGCGCGCTGGAGACCGCCGGCATCGACGAGACCCTGCGCATGCGGGCCGACCGCGGGGACTCCGTGATGGAGCTGATCGACGCGAACGCCCCGGTCACGGCGCTGCTGCGGGCCCTGCTCACCGGTGTCCCGGAGCAATTGCGGGCCGTCAACCGCATGGCGTCCCGCTCCGCGCAGATCCGGCTGCGCGGTGTCGTCGCCGGCGGATACGTGGCCGTCGACCGCCATGACGGCTGGGTCGGCTCCGACCTGAACCACGCCTGCCGGCTGCTGGACGCCGCCCTGCTGCGCGCGGCCCTGCGCGAGCGCGCCGACGACTTCGCCCTGTGTGTCTCCGACGCCGTCTACACCGGTGTCGTACGGCACGACCACGTCGGCGTCCCGGCCGCCGACTTCCACCGCGTGACGGTGGACAGCAAGAACGGCCCGCTGACGGCGTGGCTGCACGGCCCCGTACCCGACGGTTCCGGCGGCCGGAGCGGTGCGTCCCAGGACCACGGTGACCGGGGGGCGGGGGAGGCGCCGGGCGGATCGGGGGACCGTCCGGCGCCGGCCGCCCCCGCACCGCAGGACGGTCCTCACCAGAGCCGCCCGGCGCCGGCCGGACATCGGGGAGCCCCGGCGCCGGGCCCGGTCTTCGACATCAGCGGCGGCACGGTGAGCTTCGGCGGCGGCTACACCGCCGGCGACCAGCACGGCGTCTCCGGCGGTCAGGTCACCGGCGACGTCGTCATGGGCAGCAAGACGGAGCGGAGTGAGCGGCCGTGAGCGGCCAGGACCAGCCGGCCGCGGGCCCGGGAGGCGGCAGCCCCGCGGCCGCCCCCGCACCGGGCGAGACCGCACCGGACGAGGCCCCCAAGGACGGTGCCGCCGAGGAGTCGGAGGAACGGGACCAGCCGCAGAACGCCTGGTCGGCCCGGCGTGACCTGGTCGACCACAGCCCGCGCACCATGAGGGTCGGCACCCGGGCCGGCTTCGGCGGCGGCTACACCGCCGGCGACCAGCACGGCGTCTCCGGCGGCCGGGTCACCGGCGACGTCGTCATGGGCAGCAAGACGGTCCACCACTGGACGTTCCCCGGGCTGTCCACGGCCGTCTCCGCCTCGGGCGAGATCCCACGCGGCACCCTGGAACGGCTCGCCGCCTCCTTCGTCACCGCCGACGGCGACGACTTCGACGACCTCGTGCTGCGTCTGCGCCGGGAACGCGTCCTGGTGCTGTCCGGCGCCCGCTTCACCGGCCGCCGGACGGCCGCCCTGATGCTGCTGCGCGCAGTCGGCGCCACCCCCGTGCTCGCCCTGGACCGTGACACCACGCCCGCCTCCCTCGCCGACCGTCTCACCACGCGCGACGACGACCCGGATCCGGGCAGGGGGGCGGGCCGGGGAAGCGGCCGCGCCCGCGGATACGTGCTGTGCGACCTCGCGACCCGCCGGGGCAACGCCCTGCGCGAGACCCATCTGCTCGGCGCCGCGGACCGGCTCGCCGAGCAGGACGCCTACGCGGTGATCACCGTCGGCCCCGCCGCCGTCCTGGAGGACGACGTGTCCGCCGCCGACTGGCGGCCGCCCGCGGCCGAGAACGTCCTGGCCGCACACCTGCGCGCCCGCACCACCGACGCGACCGCCGGACGCCTGCTGGGCCTCCCGGAGGTCAAGGAGTTCCTGGACCACGGCCACCAGCTGCGCGAGGTCGCCGCCTTCGCCCAGCTCCTCGGCCGGTACGCCGCGGGCGAGGCCACCGAACAGGAGGTCGCCGGCTTCTCGCTCGCCTCGCTGGAGAGCCAGGTCCAGGAGTGGTTCGAGGAGGACGAGACCACCGTCCACCTGCGCGACAAGGCGTTCCTCGTCGCGCTCGCCGCCTTCGACGACGGACCGTACGCGCTCACCGCCGAACTCAGCGACCTGCTCTACGGCTTCCTGCAGCAGACCGAGAACCGGGCCCGCGTCCCCGAGGTCCCCGTCTTCGGCACCCACATCGGCAAGCGCCTCCAGCTCGCCCGCGCCCACCGCTACACGGCCGAGGAGCACACCGAGTGGGGCCCGGTGACCCAGACCAAGGCCGCGTTCCACGACGAGCGGGCCGCCCTGGTGCTGCTGCGGGAGGTGTGGACGGGCCACCCGTCGGCCCGCCCCGCGCTGATCGCCTGGCTGCGCCGGCTCGCCGACGACGGCCGGCCGCTGGTCCGTACCCGGGCCGCCTCCACTGTCGCCGTCCTCGCCCGCACCGACCTTCCGTCCGCGATGGCGCTGGTCATCGAGGTGTGGGCGACCTCCAACCGGTTCCGGCACCGACTCGTCGCGGTCAACTCGCTCACCCTGGCCCACCACATCGACACGCCCAACATCCCGCGCATCCTCGACGCCTGGTCCACGGCCGAGGACCGGCGGCTGCGCTGGGTGGCGGTCCGGGCGTACGCGCTGATCGGCCCCGAACGGCCGGCTCAGGCACTCGCGGCGCTGCGCGACGCCACCCGGGCGCTGTACCGGCACCGGGGCGATCCGGACGACTTCGACGTGGAGATGGCGCGGGAACTCGCCGAGGCGGTGGAGCTGCTGCTGTTGTCGCGGGCCGCCGACGAGGTCCTCGCCGACCTGCTCTCCCGACTCGACGACGAACGGGCCGTGCGCGACCTGTCCCTCGGCGGCTTCGTCAACGCCTGCCGTCGCACCGAGGGCGACGAGCGGTACGGCACCCCGCTGGTCCTGAGCTGGTACGCCCGCGCCTCGGCCGACGACGACGGCACCGCCGCCCAGGGCATCGCGCGTCTGTGGCGGGAGGCCCTCGACGACCCGCAGTACACCCGGCCGGCCCTGGACACGCTGCGCGACTGGGTGCTGATCGCGAGCCGTTCCACGACCGCCGAATGGGCGCTCGCCGCGCTTCTGCCGAGGCTCGTCACCACCCCGACCGAGTACCAGCGGCTGAGTCATCTGCTGCGCACCATGCCCGGCGAGGACGGCAACCCTCCCCCGGAGGTGGCCGCCCGTCTGCTGAGCACGCTTCCACCCCGCTGACGAAAGACGCGCCATGCCTTCCTTCCACCGCCCACCCGAGTGGCAGCAGCCCGCCGACCGGCACACGCGGCTGATCGACCCGGTGCTCACCGTGCGGCAGCTGTCCCGCTTCGAGCTGTCCCTGAAGCACGTGGTCCGTATCGACCACGCCCTCGTCTTCTCCACCCCGAAGGGCGGGTACGAGGCCTACCCCCCGCCGACCAGACCGAGCCGCGGCGAGATCGCGGCCCGCCGGTACACCGCGGTGTACGAGATCGACATGGGCGTGCATCCCTTCACCGACACCCTCGCCCTGCCCAGCGACAACGACGCCTTCGAATTCACGGCGGAGGTGGACGTCTCCTGGCAGGTCGTGGACCCCGCGCGGTTCGTGGCGAGCGGCATCAGGGACGTGCCCGCGCTGCTGACCGGCGAGTTGCAGCAGGCGGCCCGGCCGGTCACCCGCGGCTTCGCCATCGCCGACAGCGGGGCGGCCGAGCGGGAGCTGCTGCGGGCGGTCACGCTCGTCGGGCCGCTCGGTGCGACCGCGGGACTCCAGGTCACCTGGACGCTGCGGATGCGCCGTGACCAGGCGAACATCGACCACCAGCAGCGCCTCCAGGCGATCGACCACTCGGCGGCCGAGCAGATCCGCACGGCGCAGCAGGGCATGCGGGTGGACGTCGAGACGGACCAGCGGTTCCGGCAGCAGGACGAGCTGCAGCTCGGGCGGGCCATGGAGTACGGGCGCCGCCAGCAGGAACTGGCCCTCCAGCAGCAGCGCTGGCAGCACGAGCAGATGATGCTGCAGGGCCGGCAGATGCTGGAGCTGCAGCAGATCGAGGCGGAGAAGATCGCGTTCTACCAGTGGCATCTGTCGCAGGGCGGTGTGCAGGCCTGGGCGCTCCATCTCGCCCAGCACCCGGAGGACTCGCGGCTCGTGATGACCAGTATGCGCGAGGACCAACTGCGCATGATCCAGGCGCAGATGGAGCTGGTGAAGGAGCTGCTGGGGAGCGAGGGCGCGGAGAGGTTCGAGCTGGAGGGACCCAAGCAGCTGGCCCTGCGCACGGTCAGCGACATCCTCAACCAGCGCCTCCCGGGCGTCCCTCAGAACCCGTCCCCGCTCCCCCCGGCGGACCCTCCCGGCCCGGACACACCCGCGCCCGCGCCCGCGGGCGCGGGCGGCGGCGGGGGTCCGGTCGTGCCGTCCCAGCCCGGGGCGCCGTACACGCCGCCCGGACCGCCGACCACGCCCTACGTCCCACCCGGGGGCCACACGTTCCCGCCGCCCTCCACGGCCCCCGGTCCCCTCACACCGGGAGCACAGCCCACCCCGCCCCACACGCCGCCCCTTGGCCACACGTCCCCCTCTCCGCACCCGGCCCCCGGCCCGTACACCCCGGGAGCACAGCCCACCCCGCCCTACGCGGTCCCGGCCCCGTCGGCCCCCTACGCGCCGCCACCCATGCCTGGAGCCCCGTCGGCCCCCTACACGCCGCCACCCATGCCGGGGGCCCCGCCCGCCCCCGCGTGGCAGCCGCCGCCGGGCTACGGCACCACGCCCACCGCACCGCCCGAGCAGCCCGCACCGCCCACCGCGACCCCCGAACCCGACGACGCCGCCCCGCCTGGCGAAGCCCCCGCACCGACCGGCCACTCCGCCGAAGCCCGCGCCGAGGCAGGGCGGCCGCCGGGCGACACCGCTCAGGAGGAAGGCCTGTGACGGCCACCGACCCGGTGCCCGCCCCGACGACGGCGACCACGGGCACCCCCGATCCGGATCCGGCGCCCCCGCGCACCCCCTCACCGCCCACGGCGGCACGCGCGCAGCTTTGCGAGCGGCTGTTGGCGGACCTGCGTACCGAGATCGCGCGCGCCGACAGCAAGGCAGCCGTCCTGGTCGCCGCGCTCGGCATCACCGCGGGTGTCTTCAGCGGACTGCTCGCCGGCCGGAACTGGTCCCCTGACACCCTCTCGGGCGCCGGCGCCGCGGTGTGGTGGGCCGGGACGTCGGCCCTCGCCTTCTCCCTGTTCTCGCTGCTCCTGGCCGTGCTGCCCCGCTACCGCAGCGGGACGTGGGTCCAGGGGCAGCCGCTTTCGTACTTCGGGGACATCCGGCGGGCCGTGCGGGCGGGCCGGCTGGACGCCGCGCTCGCCGACACCGAGGCCGACCCGGTGGCCGGTCTCACGGCGGCGCTCACGGAGACGAGCCGGATCGCCTGGCGCAAGCACCAGTGGATCCGCGCCGGCCTGATCGCCTTCTGCACCGGGACGCTCCTGCTGCCCGCCTCCCTGCTGATCGGCTGACCCACGGGCCGGCCACCGCTCACGTGAAAGCGAAGGACGCACCATGACCCAGCCCCCGCCGACCCCACCGGAGTACCCCGAGCCGACCGGTCGGCCGCACGAGCCGCAGACCGCGCAGGTCCCTCCGCGATACCCGGGGCCCCACCCCCAGCAGGCCGCACCCCAGCCCCCGCCCGGGGCCCGGCCCGGCATCCCTCAGCAGCCGTACCCGCACACACCGCAGTACCCGCCGCCCCACGCCCAGCAGACCGCTCCGCAGGCACCACCACCCCAGTACCCCTACCCCCCGCAGTACGCCCACGCCCCGCAGTACCCACAAGCCCCGCAGTACCCGACCGCCCCGCAGTACCCGACCACCCCGCAGTACCCCCACAGCACGACGGCCCCGCAGCCTCCCTACCCGCAGGCCGCCGCGCCGCCCGCGCCGCCCGCGCCGCCCGCGCCCGACTCCCCGCTGCACCCGCACCACATCAGCACCGACCGCGGCCGGGTCCACATCTCCGGGCAGCAGCGCCGCACCGACGCCACCGCCTTCGGCAATCTGCTCCTCTACCTGCCGAACTTCCTCTGCAGCCTCGTGGTCGTCGCCCTGATCTCGGTCCCGCTCGGCGGATTCGGCGTCCTGGTCGTCCTGGCCTGGCTGGCCAGCGGCGCGCTCGTGTTCCACCGGCCGACCGAAAGCGCCCTCGCGCGCCATCTGCTCCGTCTGCGCTACCCCACCCCTGCGGAAAGAGCCAAAATCGAGCCGGTCTGGCGCGAGGTCACCGCCCGCGCGGGCGTCGAGGGCCGGAACTACGAGCTGTGGGTCGAGGACAGCGACAGCCTCAACGCGGTCGCCGCGGCCGGGCACATCGTCGGGGTCACCCGGTTCGCCATGAACCAGCTGCCCAACGGCGAGCTGGCCGCCGTCCTGGCCCACGAGCTGGGCCACCACGTGGGCGGCCACGCCTGGTCCGGACTGCTCGGCTACTGGTACGCGCAGCCCGGCCGGATCGCCTGGCGGGTACTGCGCGCGGTCACCGGATTCATGTTCCGGGTGTCGCGGGTGTTCTCCTGCTTCGGCGTGCTGTTCTTCGGCCTGTTCGTCGGCGGCATCGCGCTCGCCACGATCAGCACCCTCTACGGCCTGCCGCTGCTGATCCTCGCCATGCCGTACGCGCTCGCCGCCGTCGGCCGCCGGTCCGAGCTGCGCGCCGACCAGCACGCCGCAGCGCTCGGCTTCGCCCCGATGCTGGCCGCCGTACTGGAGAAGCTGCACCACCAGGAGCAGCAGCAGACCGCCGCGCTGAGCGCGGCGAACGGAGGCGTGCCGGTCACCGAGACGCCGGTGAGCAAGCTCCTGTCCTCACACCCGGACTACTACACTCGGCTGCACCACCTGCAGCCGTACCTCCAGCCCACCCGCTGACGGCACCAGCCCCGGCCGACAGCGCGGCCCGGCACGCCGAGAGGCGGCCACCCCGTACGGAGTGACCGCCCCTCGGATCAAGCTGCTCGCTTACTGGTTGTACGGACCGTAGTCGTAGTCTTCCAGCGGAACGGCCTGGCCGGAGCCCGTGCCGAACGGCGAGTAGTCGATGTCGTCGTAGCCGACGGCCGAGTACATCGCGGCCTTGGCCTCCTCGGTCGGCTCGACCCGGATGTTGCGGTAGCGGGACAGGCCCGTACCGGCCGGGATGAGCTTACCGATGATGACGTTCTCCTTGAGGCCGATGAGGCTGTCGGACTTGGCGTTGATCGCCGCGTCCGTCAGCACTCGGGTCGTCTCCTGGAAGGAGGCGGCCGACAGCCAGGACTCCGTCGCCAGCGAGGCCTTGGTGATACCCATCAGCTGCGGACGACCGGAGGCCGGGTGACCGCCCTCCTGGACCACACGACGGTTCTCGGTCTCGAACTTCGAGCGCTCGACCAGCTCGCCGGGCAGCAGCTCGGCGTCGCCCGACTCGATGATCGTCACACGGCGCAGCATCTGCCGGATGATGATCTCGATGTGCTTGTCGTGGATCGACACACCCTGCGAGTTGTAGACCTTCTGGACCTCGCCGACCAGGTGGACCTGGACGGCACGCTGACCCAGGATGCGCAGCACGTCGTGCGGGTTGGTGGCACCCACGGTGAGCTGCTGGCCCACCTCGACGTGCTCGCCCTCGGAGACCAGGACCTTGGCGCGCTTGGAGATCGGGTACGCCGTCTCGTCGCTGCCGTCGTCCGGGGTGACCACGAGCTTCTTGGTCTTCTCGGTCTCCTCGATCCGCACGCGGCCGGAGGCCTCGGAGATCGGGGCGACACCCTTCGGCGTACGGGCCTCGAAGAGCTCGACGACACGGGGCAGACCCTGGGTGATGTCGTCACCGGCCACACCACCGGTGTGGAAGGTACGCATCGTCAGCTGGGTGCCGGGCTCACCGATGGACTGGGCGGCGATGATGCCGACCGCCTCACCGATGTCGACCAGCTTGCCCGTGGCCAGCGAACGGCCGTAGCACATCGCGCAGGTGCCGACGGCGGACTCGCAGGTCAGGACCGAGCGGGTCTTGACCTCCTCGACGCCGCGGGAGACGAGCTCCTCGATGAGGACGTCGCCCAGGTCGGTGCCGGCCGGGGCCAGCACCTGGCCGTCGACCACGATGTCCTCGGCGAGGCAGCGCGCGTACACGGACGTCTCGACGTCGCCTTCCTTGCGCAGCACGCCGTCCGCGCCCCGGCTCGCGATCTTGAGACGCAGACCGCGGTCGGTGCCGCAGTCCTCCTCGCGAATGATGACGTCCTGGGAGACGTCGACCAGACGACGGGTGAGGTAACCCGAGTCGGCGGTACGCAGAGCGGTGTCCGCCAGACCCTTACGGGCACCGTGCGTGGAGATGAAGTACTCCAGCACGGACAGACCCTCACGGAACGAGGCCTTGATGGGCCGCGGGATCGTCTCGTTCTTCGCGTTCGACACCAGACCACGCATACCGGCGATCTGACGCATCTGCATCATGTTGCCTCGTGCACCCGAGTTCACCATCATGAAGATCGGGTTGGTCTTCGGGAAGTTGTCGTTCATCGCCTCGGCGACCTCGTTGGTCGCCTTGGTCCAGATCGCGATGAGCTCCTGCGTGCGCTCGTCCTTGGTGATCAGACCGCGCTCGTACTGCTTCTGGACCTTCTCGTCCTGCGCCTCGTAACCGCGGACGATCTCCTTCTTCGCCTCGGGAACGACGACGTCGGAGATGGCGACGGTGACGCCGGAACGGGTGGCCCAGTAGAAGCCGGAAGCCTTCAGGTTGTCGAGCGTCGCCGCCACGATGACCTTCGGGTAGCGCTCGGCGAGGTCGTTGACGATCTCGGAGAGCTGCTTCTTGCCGACCTCGTAGTCGACGAACGGGTAGTCCTCGGGCAGCAGCTCGTTGAAGAGCGCACGGCCCAGCGTGGTGTTCAGCCGGAAGCTGTCACCCTGCTGCCACTCGGGCTCACCCTCCTCGCGCGCCGGCGGGGTCCAGCCGCGCGGCGGGATGGTGCCGACCGGGAAGCGGACGTCGATCCTCGACTGGAGCGACAGCTCGCCCGCGTCGAAGGCCATGATCGCTTCCGCGACCGAGGCGAAGGAACGGCCCTCACCCTTGAGGTCGCGCATCTCGCCGTCGGTGGTGAGGAAGAACAGACCGAGGACCATGTCCTGGGTCGGCATGGTCACCGGACGGCCGTCGGCCGGCTTCAGGATGTTGTTCGAGGACAGCATCAGGATGCGGGCCTCGGCCTGCGCCTCCGCGGACAGCGGCAGGTGCACGGCCATCTGGTCACCGTCGAAGTCCGCGTTGAACGCGGTGCAGACGAGCGGGTGGATCTGGATGGCCTTGCCCTCGACGAGCTGCGGCTCGAAGGCCTGGATGCCGAGGCGGTGCAGCGTGGGCGCACGGTTCAGCAGCACCGGGTGCTCGGCGATGACCTCTTCGAGGACGTCGTACACCACGGTGCGGCCGCGCTCGACCATGCGCTTGGCCGACTTGATGTTCTGCGCGTGGTTCAGGTCGACCAGGCGCTTCATCACGAACGGCTTGAACAGCTCCAGCGCCATCGCCTTCGGCAGACCGCACTGGTGCAGCTTCAGCTGCGGACCGACGACGATCACGGAACGCGCCGAGTAGTCGACACGCTTGCCGAGCAGGTTCTGACGGAAGCGGCCCTGCTTGCCCTTGAGCATGTCGGACAGCGACTTCAGCGGACGGTTGCCGGGGCCCGTCACCGGGCGGCCGCGACGGCCGTTGTCGAAGAGCGCGTCCACGGCCTCCTGGAGCATGCGCTTCTCGTTGTTCACGATGATCTCGGGCGCGCCGAGGTCGAGAAGCCGCTTCAGGCGGTTGTTGCGGTTGATGACGCGGCGGTACAGGTCGTTCAGGTCCGAGGTCGCGAAGCGGCCACCGTCGAGCTGCACCATCGGACGCAGGTCCGGCGGGATGACCGGCACGCAGTCGAGCACCATGCCCTTGGGGCTGTTGGACGTCTGCAGGAACGCGGAGACGACCTTCAGGCGCTTGAGCGCACGGGTCTTCTTCTGGCCCTTGCCGGTGCGGATGATCTCGCGGAGCTTCTCGGCCTCCTCGTCCAGGTCGAAGGACTCCAGGCGCTTCTGCAGCGCCGCGGCACCCATCGAACCGTCGAAGTACGTGCCGAAGCGGTCGCGCAGCTCGCGGTAGAGCAGTTCGTCGCCCTCGAGGTCCTGGACCTTGAGGTTCTTGAACCGGTTCCACACCTCGTCGAGGCGGTCGATCTCGCGCTGCGCGCGGTCGCGCAGCTGCTTCATCTCACGCTCGGCACCCTCGCGCACCTTGCGGCGCACGTCGGCCTTGGCGCCCTCCGCCTCCAGCTCGGCCAGGTCGGTCTCGAGCTTCTTGGCGCGGGCCTCGAGGTCGGCGTCGCGGCGGTTCTCGATCTGCTGGCGCTCGACGGAGACATGGGCCTCCAGCGAGGGCAGGTCGCGGGTGCGGCGCTCCTCGTCGACGTACGTGATCATGTACGCCGCGAAGTAGATGACCTTCTCCAGGTCCTTCGGGGCGAGGTCGAGCAGGTAGCCCAGCCGCGACGGAACACCCTTGAAGTACCAGATGTGCGTGACGGGCGCCGCCAGCTCGATGTGGCCCATCCGCTCACGGCGCACCTTGGCGCGCGTGACCTCGACGCCACAGCGCTCACAGATGATGCCCTTGAAGCGGACGCGCTTGTACTTGCCGCAGTAGCACTCCCAGTCCCGGGTCGGACCGAAGATCTTCTCGCAGAAGAGTCCGTCCTTTTCGGGCTTGAGGGTGCGGTAGTTGATGGTCTCGGGCTTCTTGACCTCGCCGTGGCTCCACTGACGGATGTCGTCAGCGGTGGCCAGACCGATCCGGAGCTCGTCGAAGAAGTTGACGTCGAGCACTATGCGTCAATCCCTCTCAGGGTTGTAAGTCATGGGGTCTGAAACGGGGGTCCTGGGGCCGGCGGCCTTCACGGGGAAGGCCGCCGGACTCCCGTCAGACCTCTTCGACGCTGCTCGGCTCGCGCCGGGACAGGTCGATGCCAAGCTCCTCCGCTGCGCGGAAGACGTCCTCGTCGGTGTCGCGCATCTCGATGGACATGCCGTCCGAGGACAGCACCTCCACGTTCAGGCACAGGGACTGCATCTCCTTGATGAGCACCTTGAAGGACTCGGGGATGCCGGGCTCGGGGATGTTCTCGCCCTTGACGATGGCCTCGTAGACCTTCACGCGGCCGGTGACGTCGTCGGACTTGATGGTCAGCAGCTCCTGGAGCGCGTAGGCGGCGCCGTACGCCTCGAGTGCCCACACCTCCATCTCGCCGAACCGCTGGCCACCGAACTGAGCCTTACCACCCAGCGGCTGCTGGGTGATCATGGAGTACGGACCGGTCGAACGCGCGTGCAGCTTGTCGTCGACCAGGTGGTGCAGCTTCAGGATGTACATGTAACCGACGGAGATCGGGTCCGGGAACGGCTCACCCGAGCGGCCGTCGAACAGCCGCGCCTTGCCGGACGGAAGCACCATGCGCTCGCCGTCGCGGTTCGGGATGGTGTGCTGGAGGAGGCCCGCGAGCTCGTCCTCGCGCGCACCGTCGAACACCGGGGTGGCGACGTTGGTACCGGGCTCGACCTGGTCGGCGCCGATGGCCTGGAGTCGCTCGGCCCACTCCTCCGCGAGGCCGGAGACGTCCCAGCCCCGGCTGGCGAGCCAGCCCAGGTGGATCTCCAGGACCTGTCCCGGGTTCATTCGGGACGGCACACCCAGCGGGTTGAGGATGATGTCGACCGGGGTCCCGTCCTCGAGGAACGGCATGTCCTCGATGGGCAGGATCTTCGAGATGACGCCCTTGTTGCCGTGGCGGCCGGCGAGCTTGTCACCGTCGGTGATCTTGCGCTTCTGCGCGACGTAGACGCGCACCAGCTGGTTCACACCGGGGGGAAGCTCGTCGCCCTCCTCGCGGTCGAAGACGCGCACACCGATGACCTTGCCGGTCTCGCCGTGCGGCACCTTCAGCGAGGTGTCGCGGACCTCACGGGCCTTCTCACCGAAGATCGCGCGCAGCAGACGCTCCTCGGGGGTCAGCTCGGTCTCACCCTTGGGCGTGACCTTGCCGACGAGGATGTCACCGGCGATGACCTCGGCACCGATACGGATGATGCCGCGCTCGTCGAGGTCGGCGAGGACCTCCTCGGAGACGTTCGGGATGTCCCGCGTGATCTCCTCGGGGCCGAGCTTGGTGTCACGGGCGTCGACCTCGTGCTCCTCGATGTGGATCGAGGAGAGGACGTCGTCCTGCACGAGGCGCTGCGACAGGATGATCGCGTCCTCGTAGTTGTGACCCTCCCACGGCATGAACGCGACCAGCAGGTTCTTGCCGAGCGCCATCTCGCCGTTCTGGGTGGCCGGACCGTCGGCGAGGACCTGGCCCTCGATGATCCGGTCGCCCTCGGCGACGATGACCTTCTGGTTGACCGAGGTTCCCTGGTTCGACCGGGAGAACTTGGCGAGGCGGTACGTGATGTACGTGCCGTCGTCGTTGGCGGTGGTGATGTAGTCCGCGGAGACCTCCTGGACCACACCCGCCTTCTCGGCCTTGACCACGTCGCCGGCGTCGACGGCGGAGCGGTACTCCATGCCGGTGCCGACGAGCGGGGACTCGCTCTTGATGAGCGGCACGGCCTGGCGCATCATGTTCGCGCCCATGAGGGCACGGTTGGCGTCGTCGTGCTCGAGGAACGGGATCATGGCGGTCGCGACCGACACCATCTGGCGCGGCGAGACGTCCATGTAGTCGACGTCGTCGCCGGGGACGTAGTCGACCTCGCCGCCGCGGCGGCGGACCAGGATGCGGTTCTCGACGAAGCGCATCTCGTCGTTGAGCGGCGCGTTGGCCTGCGCGATGACGAAGCGGTCCTCCTCGTCGGCGGTCAGGTAGTCCACCTCGTCGGTGACCTGGCCGTCGACGACCTTGCGGTACGGCGTCTCGATGAAGCCGAACGGGTTGATCCGCCCGTAGGAGGCGAGCGAACCGATCAGACCGATGTTCGGGCCTTCCGGCGTCTCGATCGGGCACATGCGGCCGTAGTGCGAGGGGTGCACGTCACGGACCTCGAAGCCGGCCCGCTCACGGGACAGACCACCCGGGCCGAGGGCGTTCAGACGACGCTTGTGCGTCAGCCCCGACAGCGGGTTGTTCTGGTCCATGAACTGGGACAGCTGGCTGGTGCCGAAGAACTCCTTGATGGAGGCGACGACCGGCCGGATGTTGATCAGCGTCTGCGGCGTGATCGCCTCGACGTCCTGGGTGGTCATGCGCTCGCGCACGACGCGCTCCATACGGGCGAGACCCGTACGGACCTGGTTCTGGATCAGCTCGCCGACGTTGCGGATACGACGGTTGCCGAAGTGGTCGATGTCGTCGGTCTCGACGATGATCGAACGCCCGGACTCGCCGACCGTCTCGGTCTCACCGGCGTGCAGCTTCACCAGGTACTTGATGGTGGCGATGATGTCGTCGGTGGTGAGCACGCCGGCGTCCAGCGGCTCGTCCCCGCCGAGCTTCTTGTTCACCTTGTAGCGGCCGACCTTGGCGAGGTCGTAGCGCTTGGGGTTGAAGTACAGGTTCTCGAGCAGCGTCTGCGCGGCCTCACGCGTGGGGGGCTCGCCCGGACGGAGCTTGCGGTAGATGTCGAGCAGCGCGTCGTCCTGGCCCTGGGTGTGGTCCTTCTCCAGGGTGGCGCGCATGGACTCGTACTCGCCGAACTCCTCGAGGATCTGCTCGGTGGTCCAGCCGAGCGCCTTCAGGAGGACGGTGACGGACTGCTTGCGCTTGCGGTCGATGCGCACACCGACCATGTCGCGCTTGTCGATCTCCATCTCCAGCCAGGCACCCCGGGAGGGGATGATCTTGGCGGAGAAGATGTCCTTGTCGGAGGTCTTGTCGATGGAGGAGTCGAAGTAGACGCCGGGCGAGCGGACCAGCTGGGACACCACGACACGCTCGGTGCCGTTGATGACGAAGGTGCCCTTGTTCGTCATGAGCGGGAAGTCGCCCATGAAGACGGTCTGGGACTTGATCTCGCCGGTCTCGTTGTTGGTGAACTCAGCCGTGACGAAGAGCGGGGCCGCGTACGTGAAGTCGCGCTCCTTGCACTCGTCGATGGAGTTCTTCGGCGGCTCGAAGCGGTGGTCGCGGAAGGTCAGGGACATCGACCCGGAGAAGTCCTCGATCGGGGAGATCTCTTCGAAGATCTCCTCCAGACCGGACTTGGTGGGGACGTCCTGCCCGTTCTCGAGAGCCTCCTCGACCCGACTCTGCCAGGCGGTGTTTCCGAGCAGCCAGTCGAAGCTCTCGGTCTGCAGCGCGAGCAGGTTCGGAACCTCGAGAGGCTCCTTGATCTTTGCAAAGGAGATGCGCAGCGGGGCGGTGCTGGCGCCGTTGTTCGTATTCGCGGTCGAGGCGTTGCGCGAGGCGGCCAAGAGGGGGTCCTTCCGAGGGCTCGGACTCACTACGCGCGTACCGGCCCCCCACTGTGCACGGGGACAGATTCCTCGGATGTGGACAAAAGCCCAGGTCAGAGATCATCTGATCGTCGTGCTCGAGTGAGGGTATGCCCCTGGTGACGGGCAGGGGACAGCTAACAGGCAGCGCAAAGGGTCAGTGTAGCCACTTGGCACACTGATGTCCAGTTCGGTGTACGAGACCGGGTGGAGGCCCTCGTTGTTCTCATCTCCTGCGACAAGGCGCTGCCCTCAACGCACCGTGATACTGCCCTCTTTGCCGTCGATCCATGCCTCGGATTCGGATCCTTGTGACGACGCGTCCTGAGAATTGCGCGCTGCGTGCGGTTCGTCAAGGCCCCCCTTGCCACGACCGTCTGCCGCGAGGCGATTCTTCGCGGCCTGTGGAGGCACAACGAAGATCACCATACCCCCCGCCGTCCCGGGTGCAAGGCAGCCGCTGCAGGACCCCCCGAGACGCCGAGGAGCGACCACCCGGATGGATGATCGCTCCTCGGTGCTTGAGCGTTACACGTCCCGAGGGACGCGGTGCGGATCCTGCCGGACCCGCGAGGTCTTACTTGACCTCGACGGAGGCGCCGGCGCCCTTGAGGGACTCGGCGGCCTTCTCGGCGGCGTCCTTGGCGACCTTCTCGAGGACCGGCTTCGGGGCGCCGTCCACGAGGTCCTTGGCCTCCTTCAGACCCAGGGAGGTCAGCTCACGCACGACCTTGATGACCTGGATCTTCTTGTCGCCGGCACCGGTGAGGATGACGTCGAACTCGTCCTTCTCCTCCTCGGCCGGGGCAGCGGCACCCGGGGCGCCCGGGGCGGCGACGGCGGCGACGGCCGCGGCGGCGGTGACGTCGAACTTCTCCTCGAAGGCCTTCACGAACTCGGAGAGCTCGATGAGGGTCATCTCCTCGAACTGGGCGAGCAGGTCTTCCTGGCTGAGCTTCGCCATGATGGCGGTCCTTCCACTAATTCGGCAGGTGCCGGATGTACGGGGTGAGGCGGGCGTACGTCGGGCCCGCATCGACCCTCACCTCATGTGGTTCATGCGGCGAGGATCGGAAAGCGAGCCGAATTACTCGGCACCGCCCTGCTCGTCCTGCTTGGCACGGAGCGCGTCCACGGTGCGGACGAGCTTCGAGGGGAGCGCCTGGAAGAGCTGAGCAGTCTGCGTCTGCTTGCCCTTGAAAGCGCCCGCCAGCTTGGCGAGCAGAACCTCGCGGGACTCGAGGTCCGCAAGCTTCTTGATCTCGTCGGCGGACATCGCCTTGCCGTCAAGGACACCGCCCTTGATGACGAGATTCGGGTTGTCCTTGGCGAAGTCACGAAGACCCTTCGCCGACTCCACCGGGTCACCGGTGACGAAGGCGACTGCCGTCGGACCGTTGAACAGGTCGTCCAGCGTCGTGATCCCGGCCTCGTTGGCCGCAATCTTGGTCAGCGTGTTCTTCACCACGGCGTACTGGGCGTTCTCACCGAGCGAACGGCGCAGCTGCTTGAGCTGGGCCACGGTGAGACCGCGGTACTCGGTCAGCACGGCAGCGCTGGAGTTGCGGAACTGATCCGTCAACTCGGCAACCGCGGCAGCCTTGTCGGGCCTCGCCATAGAGCCTCGGCCTCCTTCCGGGTGATTCGGACCGCGCGGACCCGAAGGAGGACTGGGGAAAACGAAACGCCCCGGGCGCAGGCGCACGGGGCGAAGCTCAACCGGCATTCGCCTGCTCGAGGCGACGAACTCCGGGAACTCTTCCACTGACACCTGCGCGGGTCGTCCGCAGTTCAGCGGATCCTTCGGCCACCGCACCCTCGGATGAGCGCACGGCAACGACCAGCGGTCTTTGGCTTCAGAAGGAGATTACGGGAACGGATCGCCGGGAAGCAAATCCGTTCCCCGGTGATCAGCTCTCCTCGGCCCCCTGCATCAACTCGGCCAGGTCGACGATGTCCTTGGCCGGCGGGGCCTCGACCGTCACCGGCTTGTTGACGTCGAGGAACTTGATGGTCATGTCCAGCGGGCCGTTGGTGGCCTCGCCGCGCATCCGGAACTGCTTGGTGCGGTCCTCGCCGTCGATCCAGGCGTCCATCGTGAACGTCTCGACGCCCATCTTCTCGTACTGCTGGATGCTCTTCTCGCCGCGCTCGGCGGCTTTGGCGTCCTTCTTCTTGAGCTCGGCGCGCAGGTCGTCGAGGGTGACGGTGCCCGAGTAGCGGGTGGTCTCGACGCCGTCGACCGTCTCGGTGCCGACCCTCTTCACGTCGTCGGCGCCGGTGAGGAACGTGGACTCGGTCGCCGGGTTCTGCTCGGCCTGGCCGCCGGCGCCCAGCTCGTTCATCTCCTGGTCGGCGCCGAGCGCGGCCAGGTCGAACTTCATCCAGTTCTTGCCGTCCATCTCCTTGGCCATCTCGGCGCCGCCGATGTACATGGCCTTGTCGACGAGCCGGATCTCGGCGGAACCCTCGGAGCCCTTGTCCAGCGCCGTGATCTCCATGCTCATGGCCAGGTCGGGCTTGACCCGCATCGACGCCTCGGCCTTGACGCGGCCCTGCTCCGGCAGCTTGCCGGTCATCGTGTACCGGAAGGAGGTGATCTCCTCGGACTTCTTCGCCGCCTTGGCCACGGCGGCGGCCGGCGACATGGCGGGCGTCTCGGAGTCCGAGTCGCCCGAACAGCCGACCGCGCCCGCGGCGAGCAGAAGTGCGGCAAGTCCGGCGGCAGGTACGGACGTTCTCATGGAATCCCCCCAAGTCATCGGTTCCCCCCAAGGAACACAAGGCTGGTGCACAGCAGAAATCGCAGACTATCCCACCGCTGTGACAGTGGCGTTCGAATACTTCTGGGGCACGTGACCCGGCCGAAAAGGGACGAGCCCCGCACCTGTTCAGGTGCGGGGCCCGTGACCGGTTGGGGTGAGCCGTGGGCTCAGACCGCGGCCGGGTCCTCCTCGACGAGGAGGTTGCGGGTGCGGTTCGGGTCGAGCGGGATGCCGGGGCCCATCGTGGTGCTGATGGCGGCCTTCTTGATGTAGCGACCCTTGGCGGCGGACGGCTTCAGACGGAGGATCTCCTCCAGCGCGGCGCCGTAGTTCTCCACCAGCTTGGTGTCGTCGAAGGACGACTTGCCGATGATGAAGTGCAGGTTCGCGTGCTTGTCGACACGGAACTCGATCTTGCCGCCCTTGATGTCGTTGACGGCCTTGGTGACGTCCGGGGTCACGGTGCCGGTCTTGGGGTTCGGCATCAGACCACGGGGACCGAGCACGCGGCCGAGACGGCCGACCTTGCCCATGAGGTCCGGGGTGGCGACGACGGCGTCGAAGTCCAGACGGCCCTTCGACACCTCGTCGATCAGTTCGTCGGCGCCGACGATGTCGGCGCCCGCGGCACGTGCGGCCTCGGCACGGTCACCGGTCGCGAAGACCAGGACCCGGGCGGTCTTGCCGGTGCCGTGCGGGAGGTTCACGGTGCCACGGACCATCTGGTCGGCCTTGCGCGGGTCGACACCCAGACGGAAGGCGACCTCGACGGTGCCGTCGAACTTGGTCGTGGACGTCTCCTTGGCGAGACGGACGGCCTCGAGCGGGGCGTACAGCTTCTCCCGGTCGATCTTGGCGTCCGCAGCGCGGAGAGACTTGCTGCGCTTGCTCACTGAAAGCTCCTGTGGAATCTGAGGAGTCGTGGTCCGGGCCGAGCAGGCCCTGCCACTACTGCTTGGCTTACGGGGGTGGAGGTCAGCCCTCGACCGTGACGCCCATGGAACGGGCGGTGCCGGCGATGATCTTCTCGGCGGCGTCCAGGTCGTTGGCGTTGAGGTCGGGCATCTTCGTGGTGGCGATCTCACGGACCTGGTCACGCGTGATCTTCGCGACCTTGGTCTTGTGCGGCTCGCCGGAGCCCTTCTCCACGCCCGCGGCCTTGAGGATCATCTTGGCGGCCGGCGGGGTCTTGGTGACGAAGGTGAAGGAACGGTCCTCGTAGACCGTGATCTCCACCGGGATGACCCAACCGCGCTGCGACTCGGTCGCGGCGTTGTAGGCCTTGCAGAACTCCATGATGTTGACGCCGTGCTGGCCCAGCGCGGGGCCGACCGGCGGGGCCGGGTTGGCGGCACCGGCCTGGATCTGGAGCTTGATGAGCCCCGTGACCTTCTTCTTCTTGGGAGGCATGGCTCTCCGGGTCCTTTCGATTCGGGTCCTGCCCACGTCATGGGGACAACCCGGACGCAGGCATACCGCACAACGATAACGGGTATAGATGCGCGGCCAAAAACCGAGCAGGTCAGCCGAGTGCGCGAGCGCTCGGCTGACCTGCGCGGAAGCTGTGCGCCAGAAGAACTAGTTCTTCTGGATCTGGTCGAAGGAGAGCTCGACCGGCGTCTCGCGGCCGAAGATCTCCACCAGGCCCTTGACCTTCTTGGAGTCGGGGTTGATCTCGTTGATGGTCGCCTGGAGCGTGGCGAACGGGCCGTCGGTGACGGTGACCGAGTCGCCGACCTCGAAGTCCAGCACCTGGACCTCGACCTTGCGCTGCGGCGCCGGCTTGCCCTCGGCCTCGGCGGCCTCGCGGGCGGCCTTCTCCTCGGCCTCCGGGGCGAGCATCTTCACGATCTCGTCCAGCGTCAGCGGGTACGGGTCGTAGGCGTTGCCCACGAAGCCGGTGACACCGGGGGTGTTGCGGACGACGCCCCAGGACTCGTTCGTCAGGTCCATGCGGACCAGGACGTAACCCGGGAGCTTGTTCTGCTTGATCGTCTTGCGGTCGCCGTTCTTGATCTGGACGACCTCTTCCTGCGGCACCTCGGCCTGGAAGATGTAGTCCTCGACGTTCAGCGAGACGGCGCGCTGCTCCAGGTTGGTCTTCACCCGGTTCTCGTAGCCCGCGTAGGTGTGGATGACGTACCACTCGCCGGGGAGGGTCCGCAGTTCCTCACGGAGCTTCTCGACCGGGTCGCGGTCGTCCTCGGGCTCTTCGGCCTCCTCGGCCGCTTCGACGGCCTCGGTGGTCTCATCGGCCTCGGCCGTCTCGTCCGTCTCGGCCGTCTCGTCCGTCTCGGCGGTCTCGTCCGTCTCGGCGGTCTCGTCCGTCTCGGCGGTCTCGTCCGCGGTGCTGCCGGCAGCCTCGGCCTCGGCGGAGGCCTCGGTGTCCTCGACGTCCACGCCCTCGACGGCGGCGCGCGCGTCCTCGGCGGACTCGGCCCCTTCGCCGTACGGCTGGGCGGCGTCGTTCACGTTCGGGTCAGACACGGTGGCTGCTTCTTCCTGGATACATAGGGGTGGAACATGCGAAAGGAGCGCCGGGTACCTCGGCGCTCTTCGCTCGGGGATCAGCCGAAGACGTACTTGGCGGCGTTGCTGAGGCCATAGTCGATCAGGGTGATCAGGCCGATCATCACGACCACGAAGATGATCACGGCGGTCGTGTACGACGTCAGCTGGTTGCGGGTCGGCCAGACGACCTTGCGCAGCTCCGCCACGATCTGACGGTAGAAGAGCGCGAGGCGCCTCAGCGGACCCTTCTTGGCCCGCTTGCCGCCCTTGCGGGTCTTCTTGGAGTCCGGCGCCTCGTCCTGGGCATCAGGCATGTCGATGGAGCCCACGGCGTCCGTCACTCGTCCTCACCTGATTCCGGGTCGTGGCCGTGCCGCGCCCGGTCTGAGCCCGCACGGCGGTGCATTGCTGTACGTACATGCGCACACATCCTGGCGATGGTGTGTGTAGCAGGGCCGGAGGGACTTGAACCCCCAACCGCTGGTTTTGGAGACCAGTGCTCTACCAATTGAGCTACGACCCTTTGTGTGTCCCCCAACGTACCGCATACGACCGGGTGCTTGGTGTGCACCGGCTGAGTGCGGGCCGCTGATGGCCAACGAGGTGAGAGTGTACGTGCTCCTGGGCCGGGCGTCGAACAGAAAGTGCCCGGGACGGACCGCCCGGGCGGCGCAGTGGCGGAAGATCGTCCTGGCCACGCGGCCACCACGGGGTGGATCCGGACTGGTGTCCAGTGGTTTGCCCGGTCATGTTCAGTCCGTGAAACCCCCGTGCCCCGCGGGTTTCCGGTCTGGAACGATGGGTCCATGAGCGCTGCAACCCCTCCCACCGAGCGCCGGGTCTCCGCCCGAGTCGGCGCGATCTCCGAGTCCGCCACCCTCGCCGTGGACGCCAAGGCCAAGGCCCTGAAGGCCGCCGGGCGACCGGTGATCGGCTTCGGCGCCGGTGAGCCCGACTTCCCGACGCCCGACTACATCGTCGAGGCCGCGATCGAGGCCTGCAAGAACCCGAAGTACCACCGCTACACACCGGCCGGCGGACTGCCCGAGCTGAAGTCCGCGATCGCCGCGAAGACGCTGCGCGACTCCGGCTACGAGGTCGACCCGTCGCAGATCCTCGTCACCAACGGCGGCAAGCAGGCCATCTACGAGGCCTTCGCCGCGATCCTCGACCCGGGCGACGAGGTCATCGTCCCGGCGCCGTACTGGACGACGTACCCCGAGTCGATCCGGCTGGCCGGCGGTGTCCCGGTCGAGGTCGTCGCCGACGAGACCACGGGCTACCGCGTGAGCGTGGAGCAGCTGGAGGCGGCCCGCACCGAGAAGACGAAGGTCGTCCTCTTCGTCTCCCCGTCGAACCCGACCGGCGCCGTCTACAGCGAGGCCGAGACCGAGGCCATCGGCCGCTGGGCCGTGGAGCACGGGCTGTGGGTGCTGACGGACGAGATCTACGAGCACCTGGTCTACGGCGACGCCGTGTCGGTGTCCCTGCCCGCGCTGCTGCCCGAGCTGCGCGACAAGTGCATCGTGGTCAACGGTGTCGCGAAGACGTACGCGATGACGGGCTGGCGGGTCGGCTGGGTCATCGGCCCGAAGGACGTGGTCAAGGCCGCGACCAACCTCCAGTCGCACGCCACGTCCAACGTCTCCAACGTCGCCCAGGCCGCCGCCCTCGCCGCCGTCTCCGGCGACCTGGACGCGGTCGCGACCATGCGCGAGGCCTTCGACAGGCGACGGAAGACCGTCGTGCGGATGCTCAACGAGATCGACGGCGTGGTCTGCCCGGAGCCGGAGGGCGCCTTCTACGCCTACCCCTCGGTGAAGGCGCTGATCGGCAAGGAGATCCGCGGCAAGCGACCGCAGGACTCGGTCGAGCTGGCCGCGCTCATCCTGGAGGAGGCCGAGGTCGCGGTGGTCCCCGGTGAGGCGTTCGGCACCCCGGGCTATCTGCGGCTGTCGTACGCGCTGGGCGACGAGGACCTCGTCGAGGGCATGAGCCGGATCCAGAAGCTGCTCGCGGAGGCCCGGGACTGATCTCCTTCCCTCCCTCCCCCAGGGGCGCCCGGGTTCATCCCGGGCGCCCCTGTTCGTTTGTGCGAGCAAGACCACGAAGGGGGAAAGCCCTACCGGGACGGACGGGACGTGCGGCAGGATCCTGGAATGCTGAGCTTTCCAGGGGGGCACCCCCCGAACCCCCCGCGTGTACGTGATGTCTCTGAGCTGCCGAAAGCCCATCTGCACCTGCATTTCACCGGGTCCATGCGGCCCGCCACCCTGCTGGAGCTGGCCGACAAGTACGGGGTGCGCCTGCCCGAGGCGCTGACCGACGCGCTGACCAGCGGGGAGCCGCCGAGACTGCGGGCCACGGACGAACGCGGCTGGTTCCGTTTCCAGCGGCTGTACGACGCGGCGCGCTCGTGCCTGCGGGAGCCGGAGGACATCCAGCGGCTGGTGCGGGAGGCGGCGGAGGAGGACGTGCGCGACGGCTCGGGCTGGCTGGAGATCCAGGTGGACCCGACCTCGTACGCGCCCCGGCTGGGCGGGCTGATCCCGGCGCTGGAGATCATCCTGGACGCGGTGGACACGGCGATGCGGGACACCGGGATCGGGATGCGGGTGCTGGTGGCCGCCAACCGGATGAAGCATCCACTGGACGCCCGCACCCTGGCCCGGCTGGCGGTGCGGTACGCGGACCGGGGGGTGGTCGGGTTCGGGCTGTCCAACGACGAGCGGCGCGGGATGGCCCGCGACTTCGACCGGGCGTTCGCGATCGCACGGGACGGCGGGCTGCTGTCCGCCCCGCACGGCGGCGAGCTCGCGGGACCCGCGTCGGTCCGGGACTGCCTGGACGACCTGGAGGCGCACCGGATCGGGCACGGGGTGCGGGCGGCCGACGACCCGCGGCTGATGCAGCGGCTCGCCGACCGCCAGGTGACGTGCGAGGTGTGCCCGGCGTCGAACGTGGCGCTGGGGGTCTACGACAAGCCCGAGGACGTGCCTCTGCGCACCCTGTTCGAGGCGGGCGTGCCGCTCGCGCTGGGCGCGGACGACCCGCTGCTGTTCGGCTCCCGGCTGGCCGCGCAGTACGAGATCGCGCGGGTCCACCACGGGTTCACGGACGCGGAGCTCGCGGAGGTGGCCCGTCAGTCGGTGCGCGGTTCGGCGGCCCCGGAGGACGTCACGGAGAAGCTGCTCGCGGGGATCGACAACTGGCTGGCCGGCCCGGCGGCCTGAAGTGCCGGTGCGGCGGGTACGCCTGGAAGCCGATGTCCAGCTCGGGCCCCTGCCCCCGGGTCAGGGGCAGGAGCGGGGTGAGCGAGGTGACCAGCACGTCCCACCCTTTGGCGGCCCTCTTGTCGAGCGGTCCGAAACCGGCCGCAAGCTCCAGGCGCACGGACGCGGAGGCGAAGGTGTCCCGCGCGCCGAACAGGAAGAGCGTCCGGGCGTGGACGGCGGGGCGGATCCGGTCGGCCCTCGCGAGCCGCTCCCAGCGCTGGTCCCAGCGCGCCTCCCAGGCGGCGGCGTGGCGCGCGGTGCGCCGCTCGTCGGTGCGGACGGTGCCCGGGGCGCCCCGGGTGAGCCCGCGCCGCAGGGCGGGCCACACGGAGGGCCGCAGTCCGAGTGACTGGTGGGCGAGCACCAGGTCGACGGGCACGCCCGGCGCGTACGCCCTGGGGGTGCCGTGCCGCAGCGGGATGTGGACGACCGTGTGCGGGGAGTGGGCCGCGAACGAGAGGAGCCCGGCGAGACGGGCCAGTCCGTCGTGGTCCCCGACCAGGTAACCCCAGCCGCGCACCGGGTCGCTGAGTGTCGTGTGCCGCAGCGCGGGGCGCGGCTGGACCACCCGGAAGGCGTATGGCCCGGCACGCGGCCGGAACTCGCTGACCCTCAGCCGCACAGGAGCTTCCTCATGGACCTAGGGGTACTCGCCGCGCCGGGGCACCGGCAACCGAAATACCGCCCCCGCCCGCCCGGGCAGGCAGGCAGCGTCAGAGGCTGACTCCCACCGTGACCGGCTCGTTGACGAGGGTGATCCCGAAGGCGTCCCGGACCCCCGCGACCACTTCGCGGGCGAGTGCCAGGAGGTCCTCGGTGGTCGCGTCGCCGCGGTTGGTGAGGGCGAGGGTGTGCTTGGTGGAGATGCGGGCCGGGCCGTGGCCGTACCCCTTGGTGAAGCCGGCCTTGTCGATCAGCCAGGCCGCGGAGGTCTTGGTGCGGCCCTCGCCGGCGGGATAGGCGGGGGCCTCGACCCCGTCACCGAGCCGCTCCCGCACACGTGTGCGGAATGCGGCGAACGTCTCGTCGTCGAGGATCGGGTTGGTGAAGAAGGAACCGGCCGACCAGGTGTCGTGGTCGTCGGGGTCCAGGACCATGCCCTTGCCCGCCCGCAGCGCCAGGACCGTCTCGCGGGCCGTGGCCAGCGGCACCCGGTCGCCCGGGGCGACGCCGAGGGCGCGGGCCGTCTCGGCGTATCTGACGGGACCGGACAGGCCGCCCGCGTCCTCCAGGGCGAAGCGCACGCGCAGGACGACGTAGCGCTCGGGGTCGGACTTGAAACGGCTGTGGCGGTACGAGAAGGCACACTCCTCGTTGCTCAGGGTGACGGTCTCCCGGGCGCGGCGGTCGTAGGCGACGACCTCGGTGATGGTGGAGGAGACCTCCTGGCCGTACGCCCCGACGTTCTGGATGGGGGTGGCGCCCGCGGAGCCGGGGATGCCGGCCAGGCACTCGACACCGGCCAGGCCCGCCTCCACGGTGCGGGCGACGGCGTCGGTCCACACCTCGCCGGCCGCCAGCTCCAGGACGGTGCCGTCCAGGGTGAAGCCGCGGGTGGCGACGACGAGGGCGGTGCCGTCGAAGCCCTTGTCGCCGATGACCAGGTTGGAGCCGCCGCCGATGATCAGCAGCGGTGTGCCCCCGTCGTCGGCCTCGCGGACGACGGCGGTCACCTCGTCGTCGGTCGTCGCGGTGACCAGCCGGGTCGCGGGGCCGCCCAGCCGGAAGGTGGTCAGCGGGGCGAGGGGGGCGTCGTGGATTTCCTGCACGCGCTCAAGACTACGAGACGGCACCGACAGCCCCGCTCCCCCGGCCGGTCCGGGTCAGCCCAGCCGGACGACCGCCCGCGACATCCCCAGGACCTTCTGTCCCGCGTGGGTCGCGGTGAGGTCCACGCGGACCGTGTTGTCGTCGAGCTTGGCGGCGACCGTGCCGCTGACCTCGACGGTGGCGCCCCGGTCGTCGTTGGGCACGACGACCGGACGGGTGAAGCGGACGCCGTACTCGACGACCGCGCCGGGGTCGCCCACCCAGTCGGTCACCACGCGGATCGCCTCGGCCATGGTGAACATGCCGTGCGCGATCACGTCGGGCAGACCGACCTCCTTGGCGAACTTCTCGTTCCAGTGGATGGGGTTGAAGTCGCCGGAGGCGCCCGCGTACTGGACGAGGGTGGCCCGGGTCACGGGGAACGTCTGCGCGGGCAGCTCGGTGCCGACCTCGACGTCGGCATAGGAGATCTTCGCCGTCATGGTGTTCGTCACGCCTCCTCGGCCGGGCGGGCCACCAGCTTGGTCCAGGCGGTGACGACGTGTTCGCCGGCCTGGTCGTGCACCTCGCCGCGGATGTCCAGCACCTCGTTGCCGGCCATCGACCTGATCTTCTCGATGGTCGAGGTCACGGTCAGCCGGTCACCGGCGCGCACCGGCCGGCTGTACGCGAACTTCTGGTCGCCGTGCACGACGCGGCTGTAGTCGAGGCCGAGCTGCGGGTCGGCGACGACCTGGCCGGCGGCCTTGAAGGTGATCGAGAACACGAAGGTCGGCGGGGCGATCACCTCGGGGTGACCGAGCGCCTTGGCGGCTTCCGTGTCCGTGTACGCCGGGTTGGCGTCCCCCACGGCCTCGGCGAACTCACGGATCTTCTCCCGGCCCACCTCGTAGGGCTCGGTGGGCGGGTAGCTCCGCCCCACGAAGGACTGGTCGAGCGCCATGCGCGCGGCACCTCCTGTATCGGAACCGAAACGACACGAGGCCGCCCCCCGACTGGGGAGACGGCCTCGTGTACGAGCCTGTTTTATCGCGTCTCGCGGTGCGCGGTGTGCGCATTGCAACGCGGGCAGTGCTTCTTCATCTCAAGACGGTCCGGGTTGTTACGCCGGTTCTTCTTGGTGATGTAGTTCCGCTCCTTGCACTCCACGCAGGCCAGCGTGATCTTCGGGCGGACGTCGGTGGCAGCCACGTGAGTGCTCCTTGACGAACGGATTGACTGTATTAACGCAAGAAGAGTAGCCGATCGAAGGACCGACCCCGCAATCGGCTACTGTCTGTAGCGGTGACCGGACTTGAACCGGTGACACAGCGATTATGAGCCGCTTGCTCTACCGACTGAGCTACACCGCTTTGATGCGATCGGGCCCCGCCTCGCGACGGGAACCTCACGCACCAGAGCCCCAAAACGGAATCGAACCGTTGACCTTCTCCTTACCATGGAGACGCTCTGCCGACTGAGCTATTGGGGCGAGCGATGAAGACATTACACGGTCCGTCGCCGTTCGCCCAAATCCGTTTCGGTCCCCCGGCCCACGTCGTCCGCGGACCACGCCGGTACGACTATTGCGCTCCTCCCGGCGAGCGGCGGGCGGCCATCCTAGGCTCGACTCACTCTGCGTGATCTTGTCTCAGCGTGACGTGCGACCTCGTGCGCAGCCCGAGCCCCAGGAGCGCGATGCCCGAAAGCCAGCCGCAGCCACCGTCCGACCCGTGGCCCTCGCTCCCGGGTCCGGGTGCGGCCGACCCCGCCCCCCTCCTGCTGTGCGGCGCACGCCTCACCGACGGCCGCACCGTCGACGTACGGCTGGGCGGCGGGCGCATCGAGGCGGTCGGTACGGCCGGCAGCCTGGCGGCGGACGGCACGCGCGCGTGCGGCACCCGGGTCGACCTCACCGGCTACCTGCTCCTGCCGGCCCCCGCCGAGCCCCACGCCCACGCGGACACCGCGCTGTCCGCCGACGGCCCCGTCTCGTACGAGCCCCGGGACGTCCAGCGGCGGGCGACCGAGGCGGCGCTGCTGCAGCTCGGGCACGGCGCGACGGCGCTGCGGGCCCACGTGCGGGTGGGCGACCTGGCCGGCCTCGGCGCGCTGACCGCCGTCCTGCGGGCGGGGCGCTCGCTGCGCGGGCTGGCCGAGCTGACGACGGTGGCGATGCCGCGGGTGCTGACCGGGGTGGCCGGGGCGGACGGGCTCGCGGTGCTGCGGGACGCGATGAAGATGGGAGCCTCCGTGGTGGGCGGCTGTCCGGACCTCGACCCCGATCCCACGGGTTACGTGGAGGCGGTCCTGGAGGTCGCCTCCGAGCACGGCTGCCCCGTCGACCTGCACACGGACGCGGCCGATCCCGCCCGGCTGGCCCGGTTCGCGGCGATGGCGGGCGGGCTGCGTCCCGGGGTCGCCCTCGGCCCTTGCGGCGGTCTCGCCGGACTGCCGGCCGACCTGGCCGCCCGGACCGCGGACCGGCTCGCCGCTGCCGGCGTGACGGTGGTGTGTGTGCCGCAGGGCGGCTGCGGCGCCGCGGACGGCCGGGGCGCGGCACCGGTACGGCTGTTGCGCTCGGCGGGAGTGCGGGTGGCCGCCGGGAGCGGCGCCCTGCGGGACGTGTCGAACCCGGTGGGCCGCGGCGACCCGCTGGAGGCCGCCTATCTGCTGGCCTCGCACCAGGGACTGCCCGTGGAGGACGCCTATGCCGCGGTGAGCACGTCGGCGCGGGCGGTTCTGGGACTGCCCGAGGTGCGCGTCGAGGCGGGTTTCCCCGCCGAGTTGCTCGCGGTCCGCGGGGACGGGCTCCCGGGCGCGCTGTCACTGGCGTACAGCCGCATCGTGGTGCACGGGGGCCGGGTGGTGGCGCGGACCAGTGCGGTGCGGGAGTACTGCGATTCGTCGGGCACGGTGGGGCCGGGACTGCCCCGGCAGGGGCGCGGGTCCGCGTAGGCGGGGGAGCCGGCGCGGGCGCGCGGGTTCGCGCGGGGTGAAGGGCGCCGCGCGGGCGTCGCTCGGCAGATGCTGCCGCCTCGGCGTACGGTCGAAGACATGCGCATTGTCATCGCTGGTGGTCATGGTCAGATCGCGCTGCGGCTGGAGCGGCTGCTCGCCGCGCGCGGGCACGAGGCGGCGGGCCTCATCCGCACACCCGAACAGGCCGACGAACTGCGGCAACTGGGCGCCGAACCGGTCGTCCTCGACCTGGAGTCGGCCTCGGTGGAGGAGGTCGCGGAACGACTGCAGGGAGCGGACGCGGCGGTGTTCGCGGCGGGCGCCGGCCCGGGCAGCACGGTGGAGCGCAAGGAGACGGTGGACAAGGCGGCGGCGGTCCTCTTCGCGGACGCGGCCGTCCGCGCGGGAGTGCGGCGCTTCGTGATCGTGTCGTCCATGGGTGCGGACGCGGCGCACAGGGGCGACGAGGTCTTCGACGTGTACCTGCGGGTCAAGGGTGAGGCGGACGCCCACGTCCGCGGCCTGGACGCCCTGGACTGGACGATCCTGCGTCCCGGCCAGCTCACCAACGACGCCGGCACCGGCCTGATCCGCCTGGAGGCCCACACGGGCCGCGGCCCGGTCCCGCGCGACGACGTGGCCGCCGTCCTGGCGGAACTGGTGGAGACGCCGGCGACGGCCGGACTGACGCTGGAGCTCATCAGCGGATCCGTGCCGGTGTCGGTGGCGGTCAAGTCGGTGGCGGGCAACTGAGGGCCTCCGGCGCCGTGAAGCGCTAGAAGAGGGGCATCTGCCCCGGGAACTCCGGCACCACGTGCCCGTCCAGCGACGGCTGCTCCGCCCCGAGCGGGGCCTGCCTGCGCGATCCGGGACACGAGGTCAGCTCCCCGCTCCCCCGGGCGCCGGGCGGGTCGTGCCGCGCGTACCGCCCGGCGACCACGGCGATCTCGCGACGGCACTCGGGGCAGGGACGGCGACGGGACGACATGGGGCCAGTGTGCCCCGGAGGCTCCCGCCCGCGGGCCCGAACCGCACCCGAACACGAGAAACCCCCTCCGGTCTGCGTTTCCGCAGTCCGGAGGGGGCTTACCCCAGTGTGGCGGCGCCAGGATTCGAACCTGGGAAGGCTGAGCCGGCAGATTTACAGTCTGCTCCCTTTGGCCGCTCGGGCACACCGCCGGGGTCGCTGCCCTCGAACCGCCTTGCGGCGGTGCTCCGTGGCAACGACGTAAACAATACCCGATGGACAGGGGTGCTCCGCCACCCGATTGATCGCCACCCGGGGGCCGGCGGGTGACTAGGCTGGTCCGGATGCGGTCCGGGGCCGATGCCGGGCTCGGGGCCGTCTCACGTACGCCGGTACGCATTCGGTGCGCAGCCGATACGCACCCCGATTCAAGGAGCCACAGGACATGGCCGACTCCAGTTTCGACATCGTCTCGAAGGTCGAGCGGCAGGAGGTCGACAACGCCCTCAACCAGACCGCCAAGGAGATCTCGCAGCGCTACGACTTCAAGGGCGTGGGCGCCTCGATCTCGTGGTCCGGGGAGAAGATCCTCATGGAGGCCAACTCCGAGGACCGGGTGAAGGCTGTCCTCGACGTCTTCCAGTCCAAGCTGATCAAGCGGGGAATTTCCCTGAAGGCCCTGGACGCGGGTGAGCCGCAGCTCTCGGGCAAGGAGTACAAGATCTTCGCGTCCATCGAGGAGGGCATCTCCCAGGACAACGCGAAGAAGGTCGCGAAGATCATCCGGGATGAGGGACCGAAGGGCGTGAAGGCCCAGGTGCAGGGCGACGAGTTGCGCGTGAGCTCCAAGAGCCGGGACGACCTCCAGGCCGTCATCGCCCTCCTCAAGGGCAAGGACTTCGACTTCGCGCTGCAGTTCGTGAACTACCGGTAGGACCGCCGGAAGCGGATGAGCGGGGCGGGCGCCCGCACGGCGCCCGCCCCGCGTCAGTCGCGCGAGTGGCCGAACAGGATGCGGTAGGCGACCAGGAGGACCAGGGAACCGCCGATCGCGGCGACCCAGGTGGTGCCGTCGTAGAAGTCCTTGGTGATCGGGTGGTCGAGCCAGCGGGCCGATATCCAGCCGCCGATGAACGCGCCGGCGACGCCGATCAGGGTGGTGCCGATGAGGCCGCCCGGGTCGCGGCCGGGGAGCAGGAACTTCGCGACCGCTCCGGCCAGCAGTCCCAGGATGATCCAGCTGATGATCGTCATGCCGTGCACCTGCCCCTTTCCCGTTTGCCCTCGCACCTGGAGGACGCCACCCGTACATGTGGTGGTTGCGCCTGATCAGTAGGGTGCGGTCCTGTGACAGACACACCGGGTCCCCAACTGCGCCGCACCCTCGGTGTCGGTGACGCCGTCGTCATCGGTCTCGGCTCCATGGTGGGAGCCGGGATCTTCGCCGCCCTGGCACCCGCCGCGCACGCGGCCGGTTCCGGGTTGCTCCTCGGTCTGGCGGTCGCCGCCGTGGTCGCCTACTGCAACGCCACCTCGTCCGCGCGCCTCGCCGCCCTCTACCCCGCTTCGGGCGGCACGTACGTGTACGGGCGCGAGAGGCTGGGGGACTTCTGGGGCTACCTCGCGGGCTGGGCGTTCGTGGTGGGCAAGACGGCATCCTGTGCGGCGATGGCGCTCACCGTGGGCGCGTACGTCTGGCCGGAGCAGGCGCACGCGGTGGCGGTGGCCGCCGTGGTGCTGCTGACGGCGGTGAACTACGGCGGTGTCCAGAAGTCCGCGTGGCTGACGCGGGCGATCGTGGGTGTGGTCCTGGCTGTCCTCGCATCCGTCGTGGTCGTGTGTCTGACATCGCCACAGGCCGCTGCCGGGCGGCTGGACATCGGCGTGTCGGGCGGGGCCGGCGGGGTGCTCCAGGCGGGCGGCCTGCTGTTCTTCGCCTTCGCCGGGTACGCCCGTATCGCCACGCTCGGTGAGGAGGTCAGGGACCCGGCACGCACCATCCCGCGGGCGATCCCCCTGGCCCTCGGCATCGCGCTGGTCATGTACGCGGCTGTCGCGGTGGCCGTTCTCTCGGTGCTGGGGCCGAAGGGGCTGGGCGACGCCACCGCGCCGCTCGCCGACGCGGTGCGGGCCGCGGGCGTCCCCGGGCTCGCGCCGGTGGTACGGGTGGGCGCGGCGGTGGCCGCGCTGGGTTCGCTGCTCGCCCTGATCCTGGGGGTCTCGCGGACGACGCTGGCCATGGCCCGCGACCGGCATCTTCCGGGTGCCCTGGCCGCCGTGCATCCGCGGTTCCGGGTGCCGCACCGGGCGGAGCTGGCGGTGGGCCTCGTGGTCGCCGGGCTGGCCGCGACGGTGGATGTGCGGGGTGCGATCGGCTTCTCCTCCTTCGGCGTGCTGACGTACTACGCGGTGGCCAACGCGTCGGCCTGGACGCTCGACGCGAGGGCGGCGGCGCGGGTGGTGCCGGCGGTGGGGCTGGCCGGGTGCCTGGTGCTGGCGTTCTCGCTGCCGTGGACGTCGGTGGCCGCGGGCGCGGGCGTCCTGGTGGCCGGCGTGGTGGTGTACGGCGTGCGCGCGCTCAGCGGCCGGCGGTAGCCGACGGGTGCGGGGCCCGGCCGGGGCGTCCGCACCGGTGTCGCGGGGCCGGGGCGACCGGTCCACGGCGTCAGGTCCGCGCCCGCGTTCTCCTCCTCGTACCAGCCCGTGCAGCCCGTGGCCCGGGCTCAGGAGCGGAACCGGTCGGTGAGGCCCGGGGGGTCGAGGCACCGGGCGTGGCCGTGGCCGCCCGGGCCGGGTTCGAGGAGCAGGGCGGTGGCCCGGGGCGAGCGGCGGTCGACGCGGGCGGCCACGCCCCCGCGTCGATGGACCCGGAGAGGGAAGGCCGGCCCCGCGGACGGGTCGTGCGGGCCTCGCCCACCACCTGTGTCGGCAACTGCTCGTGCTCGGTCATGGGTTCATGATGCGCGCCGCCGCCGACAGCCGTGCGGGCCTGTGGACAACCTCGGGGCTGTGGACAACTTCCGGTCCATGACGGAGATCTGAGCGTGGGTTTCCGCCTACCAGCGCTCTGTGAACGCCCGGTCGGTCCGCACGATCTCACGGCCCAGCGGGAACAGTGAGACCGGGATCAGCTTGAAGTTGGCGATGCCCAGCGGGATTCCGATGATCGTCACGCACAGGGCGATGCCGGTGAGGATGTGGCCGAGCGCCAGCCACCAGCCCGCGAGGAGCAGCCACAGCACGTTGACGAGGAAGGAAGGGGCTCCCGCGTCCCGGCGTTCGACCGTCGTGTACCCGAAGGGCCACAGGGCGTAGACGCCGATGCGGAACGCGGCGACGCCGAAGGGGATGCCGATGATCGTGATGCAGAGCAGCACGCCCGCCAGCAGGTAGCCGAGGAACAGCCAGAGGCCGCTGAAGACGAGCCAGATGAGATTCAGGATGGTCTTCACTGGTGGGGTCCTGCCATCTTCTCGAGCCGGGCGATGCGTTCCGCCATCGGCGGGTGGGTGGAGAACATCTTCGCAAGCCCCTGCCCCGGACGGAACGGGTTGGCGATCATCATGTGGCTGGCCGTCTCGATGCGGGGCTCGGGGGGCAGCGGAAGCTGCTTGGTGCCGTGTTCCAGTTTGCCCAGGGCGCGGGCGAGGGCGAGTGGATCACCGGTCAGCTGGGCGCCCGAGGCGTCGGCCTCGTACTCCCGGGAGCGGCTGATGGCCAGTTGGATGAGGGACGCGGCGAGCGGGCCGAGGATCAGGATCAGCAGCATGCCGAGCAGACCGGGGCCGTCGTCGTCGTCCGAGCGGCCGATGGGGATCAGCCAGGCGAAGTTGACCAGGAACATGATCACGGAGGCGAGGGCGCCGGCGACCGAGGAGATCAGGATGTCGCGGTTGTAGACATGACTGAGCTCGTGGCCGATGACGCCGCGCAGCTCCCGCTCGTCGAGCAGGCGCAGGATGCCCTCGGTGCAGCACACGGCCGCGTTGCGCGGGTTGCGGCCGGTGGCGAAGGCGTTGGGCGCCTCCGTCGGGGAGATGTACAGGCGGGGCATGGGCTGGCGGGCCTGGGTGGAGAGCTCGCGGACCATCCGGTACAGCCCGGGGGCCTCGAACTCGCTCACCGGGCGGGCGCGCATCGCCCGCAGGGCCAGCTTGTCGCTGTTCCAGTAGGCGTACGCGTTGGTGCCCAGCGCGATCAGGACGGCGACGACGAGCCCCGTACGGCCGAAGAAGCTGCCGATGACGATGATGAGTGCGGACAGTCCCCCGAGGAGGACTGCGGTCCTGAGCCCGTTGTGCCGGCGGTGCACGGTACGCCCTCCAAATCGTGCGGCAGGGGGAACCTCGCTTGCTGATCTTCCTTCTGACCTGCGCTGCCCACTGGTCTCGCGGTGTCACGTCCAGTGGACCCTCCCGTACCGGTCAACGCCAGGCGGGAGGCACTAGTTCCCTTGTGGGCGCGGTGGCGCGTGTCAACCGTCCGGGTGACGGCCGTCCCGGGCGGCTCCGGACGGGCCGCCCGGCACGCGCGCGCGTGGGCGTCGAGTGGCCGTACGCGCGTGCGGGAGGCGGCCCGGTGTGCTCAGAAGAGTCCGGTGTCGGTGAAGCGGAGGACCAGCTGGGGCGCACCCGACAGGGCGATGCCGATGACGCCGGTCAGGGCGATCGCGGCGGTGAGGGGGACGGGGATGCGGTGCCGGACCGGCTCGCCCTCGGGGGCGCGGAACAGCAGGGCCGTCCACCGGAGGTAGTAGACCAGCGCGATGACGACATTGACGGCCATGACGGCGGCGAGCCAGCCGAGGCCGGCGTCGACGGCCGCCGCGAAGACGGTGACCTTGGCGAAGAGGCCGATGACGCCCGGCGGGAGTCCGGCGAGGCAGAGCAGGAAGAAGCCCATCAGGAGCGCGGTGAGAGGGCTGGCGGCGTACAGGCCCCGGTAGTCGGCGACGCGGTTGAGGCGGTGCGCGCGGCCCACGAGGGCGGCCACCGCGAAGGCGCCCAGGTTGACGGCGCCGTACATCAGGGCGTAGGCGAGAGTGGATCCGATCGACTTCTCGGCGTCGTCGGAGTACGCGGCGGCGGCGATCGGCACCAGGAGGTAGCCGGCCTGGCCGACGGACGACCAGGCGAGGAGGCGCACCGCGCTGTACGCGCGCGTGGCACGCTGCCGGAGGGCGCCGGCGTTGCCGACGGTCATGGTGAGGGCGGCCAGCGCGGCGAGGGCGGGGCCCCACACGTCGGCGTAGGACGGCAGGGCGACGACGGTGACGAGGATCAGGCCGGAGAAGCCGACCGCCTTGCCGATGACCGACAGGTAGGCGGCGATCGGCAGGGGGGCGCCCACGTAGGTGTCGGGGACCCAGAAGTGGAAGGGGACGGCGGCCGTCTTGAAGGCGAAGCCGACGAGGGTGAGGACGACGCCGGTCTGGGCGAGCGTGTGGAGCTGTCCGTCGACGGTCTGGATCCGCTCGGCGACCAGGGTGAGGTGGAGGGTTCCGGTGGCCGCGTAGACGAAGCTGATGCCGAGCAGGCTGACCGCGGTGGCGGTGACGGAGGACAGGAAGAACTTCAGCGCCGCCTCGGAGGACTTCCGGTCGCCGTGCCGCAGGCCCACGAGGGCGAAGGCGGGCAGGGAGGCGACCTCCAGGGCCACGACGAGGGTCGCCAGGTCACGGGAGGCGGGCAGCAGGGCGGCGCCGGCCGCGGAGGACAGGAACAGGAACCAGTACTCCCCCTCGGGGAGCCGTTTGCCGTCGTCCTTCAGCGCGGTGACGGACAGGAGGGCGGCCAGGAGGGCGCCGCCGAGCACCAGGAACTGGATGACGAGGGTGAAGCGGTCCGCGGTGTAGCTGCACACCCCGGTGTCGCCGGCCAGGCAGAAGGTGCTGCGGTCGGCGTCGAGGAGGGGCAGCAGCATGAGCGTGGCGGCGGCGAGTCCGGCCACCGAGACCCAGCCGAGCAGCGGTTTCCTGGTCTCGCTCACGAACAGGTCGGCGACGAGGACGACGAGTCCGACGACCGCCGCGATGGTGGGCGGCGCGATGGCCAGCCAGTCGACGGACTGGACGAGGGAGCTCATCGGGTGCCTCCTGGGAGGAACTGCTGCACGGCCGGATCGGTCAGTCCGAGGAGGGCCCCCGGCCACAGCCCGGCGACGACGGTGAGGACGACGAGCGGGGTCCAGGCCGCGAACTCGTAGGAGCGCACGTCGGTGAGGTGCGGGGCGTCCTGCGGGACGGCGCCCATGCAGACCCGGCGGACCACGATCAGCAGGTAGGCGGCCGTCAGCAGGGTGCCGAACGCGCCGATCGCCATGAACGTCAGAAAGGCGGGGCGGCTGAGTCCCTCGGCGGGGTCGAAGGCGCCGAAGAGCGCGAGCATCTCGCCCCAGAACCCGGCGAGGCCGGGCAGGCCGAGGGAGGCGACGGCGGCGAAGGCGAGCAGGCCGCCGAGGCGCGGGGCCCTGCCGTAGAGGGCGGCGCCGGCCTCCTGGGCGAGGGTGTCGAGGTCGGTACTGCCGGTGCGCTCCTTGAGTCCGCCGACCAGGAAGAACAGCAGGCCGGTGATGAGGCCGTGGGCGACGTTGGCGAAGAGGGCGCCGTTGACGCCGGTGGGGGTCATGGTCGCGATGCCGAGCAGGACGAAGCCCATGTGGCCGACGGAGGAGTAGGCGATGAGGCGTTTGAGGTCGCCCTTGGCTCCCCTTCTGGCGAGGGCCAGGCAGGCGAGGGATCCGTAGATGATGCCGACGACGGCGAACGCGGCGAGGTAGGGGGCGAAGGTGCGGAATCCGTCCGGCGCCGCGGGCAGCAGGATCCGCACGAATCCGTATGTGCCCATCTTCAGCAGAACGCCGGCCAGCAGGACCGAGCCGACGGTCGGCGCGGCGGTGTGGGCGTCGGGCAGCCAGCTGTGCAGCGGCCACATCGGGGTCTTGACCGCGAGCCCGATCCCGATCGCCAGAACGGCGATGACCTGCACGGACGTGGTCAGGGACCGGCCGTTGTCAGTGGCGAGTGCCACCATGTCGAAAGTGCCCGCCTTGATACCGATCAGGAGCAGGCCGAGCAGCATGACCACGGAGCCGAGCAGCGTGTAGAGGATGAACCTCCAGGCGGCCTCGGCCCGGCCCTCGCCGCCCCAGCGGGCGATGAGGAAGTACATCGGGATGAGGACCGTCTCGAAGGCGAGGAAGAACAGGACCAGGTCGAGGACGGCGAAGGTCGCCAGGGTGCCGGACTCGAGGACGAGCAGCAGGGCGACGAAGGCCTTCGGGGACGGGCCCGTGGGCGGCTTGAAGTACGCGTGGAGGGCGCTGAGGAAGGTCAGCAGCGCGGTCAGGACCAGGAGGGGGAGGGAGATGCCGTCGGTGCCGAGGTGGATGCGCACGTCGAGCGCGGGGATCCAGCTGATGTCGGTCGTGGCCTGCATCTTCGACGGCTGGTCGTGGTCGAAGCCGAGCGCGAGGACGATCGCCGCGACGAGGATCGCCCCGGTGACGGTCACGCCGTGGCGGAGCACGGCCTGCTCGGGTGACGTCCCCTTCAGTCCGGGCGGGGCCGGCAGGAGAGCGGCGGCGGCGCCGAGGAGCGGGCCGACGACGAGGAACGCCAGAAGGAACTGCATCACGGACTCGTTGATATCGATCACGCCTGCTCACGCTCCCGTGGCGACGAGGACGACGGCGACCGCGAGGACGACGGTGCCGGCGAGCAGCGCGCTCACATAGGTCTGCAGATTGCCGGTCTGGGCCCGTCGCACGGCGGCACCGAGCCAGCGGGGCAGCGCGCCCGCGCCGCGTACGTAGGTCTCCACGACCTCGCGGTCGAGGAACCGCACGAGGCTCGCGCCCGCCCGGACGGGGCGGACGAAGAGGGCGGTGTACACGGCGTCCAGGTGGAAGCCGGCGGCCGCGTGCCGGTGCAGCGGGCCGAGCAGCAGCCGGCCGGGGTCCGACGGGTCCGTCGCGGACGCGATGTCCCCGTAGGCCGCCTGGTGGCTGGCGATGGCCTCCGCCTCGACCAGACCGGCGTCGCCCTCGGGGTGGGCGGCGACGGCCCCGAGGGGGACGCGGGACACCGCGTGCGCGGTGGTGTGCCGCCAGGTGGCGTAGGTGACGATGCCGCCGACCAGGGCCACGCCCGTGCCGAGCACGGAGGTGGTGAGTGTCGGGGTCAGGTCGTGGCCGTCGAACCAGTCGGGCAGCACGCGGAAGGCGAGACCGCCGAGCGCGAGGGACGGGACGGCGAGCACCCACAGCACCACGGTCATCGTCAGCGGCTGCCTGCCGTGGTCGGGTGCCTCGGCGCCGTACCCGCGGAAGGCCAGCAGCCACAGGCGCATCGCGTACGCGGCGGTCAGCAGGGCGGTGACGAGGCCGGCGAGGAGGACGATCCAGCCCGCCGCGGCGGGTGCGTGCTCGGTGTGGCCGGTGACGACGTGCTCGGCGACCCCGAGGACGGCCTCCTTGGAGAAGAAGCCGCTGAACGGCGGGATCGCGGCGAGCGCGAGGAGCGCCACGGTCATCGTCCAGTAGGCGTCGGGGACGCGGTCGCGCAGGTGGCCCATGCGGGACATGGCGGCCAGCGAGTTGGTGCCGGCGGCGTGGATGATCACGCCGGCCGCGAGGAACAGCAGGGCCTTGAAGGCGCCGTGGGACAGGAGGTGGAAGACGGCGGCGCCGCGGTCGGCGACGGCGAGGGCGCCGGTCATGTAGCCGAGCTGGCCGATCGTCGAGTAGGCGAGGACGCGTTTGATGTCGTCCTGGGCGAGGGCGGCGAGCGCGGAGCCGGCCATGGTGACGGCGGCCATGACGGCGAGGACGACCATCGCGGCCTGCGAGGCCTCGAAGAGCGGGAGGAGACGTGCGACGAAGTAGACACCGGCGGCGACCATGGTCGCGGCGTGGATCAGCGCCGAGACGGGGGTCGGGCCCGCCATCGCGTCGGGGAGCCAGGTGTGCAGCGGGAACTGCGCCGACTTGCCGGCCACGCCCGCCAGGAGCAGCAGGGCGATCAGCGTGGGGTGTTCGATGCCGCCGTTCGCGACGGCGCCGAGGATCCGGGTGACGCGGAAGGACCCGGCTTCGGTGGCCAGGGCGAACAGGCCGATGAGGAAGGGGACGTCGCCGAGCTTGGTGACCAGGAAGGCCTTGAGGGAGGCGGCGCGCGCCTCGGGGGTCTCCCAGTAGTGGCCGACGAGGAAGTAGGAGCAGATGCCCATGACTTCCCAGCCGACCAGCAGGACCATCAGGTCGCCGGAGTAGACGACCAGGAGCATCGCGGAGGTGAACAGGGAGACGAGGGCGGCGTAGGAGGGGTAGCGCGGGTCGTCGCGCAGGTAGCCCGTCGAGTAGATCTGCACACAGCCGGCGACGAGGGTGACCAGGACGGCGGTCAGCGCGGCGAAGCCGTCGATGTGCAGGGCGAGTTCGACGGGGACCGAGCCGGTGGGAGTGAGCTCGGTGGCGGCGTCGACGGCCCCGTCGCCGCCCTGGCGCGCGGCGACCACGGCGGCGAGGCCGAGTGATACCAGCGTGGGCAGGACGGCGAGCGGGCGGACGAATCCGGGGGCGGTGCGGCCCAGGAGCAGCCCGGCGATCGCGCCGAGGAACGGAAGGAGGGGGACGAGGACGGCGAGGGTGGTCGTGGTCACGCGGTGGCCTCAGCCTTCTCGGCGGCCGTCCGGGTCGCGGAGGCGTCGCCGCCGGGTACGTCGCCGTCGGGGCCGTCGCCTCCGGGGCCCTCGGCGGTGTCGCGGAGCTTGTCGATGTCCGAGGTGCCGCGGTTGCGGTACACGGCGAGGACGATCGCCAGGCCGATGCCGATCTCGGCGGCGGCGATGGCGATGGTGAACAGCGCCAGGGCCTGGCCGGAGTGCAGGGTTTCCTCGGCGGCCCGGCTGAGCCACACGTCGAAGGCGACCAGGTTCAGGTTGACGGCGTTGAGCATCAGCTCGACGGACATCAGGACCAGGATCGCGTTGCGGCGGGCGAGGACGCCGTACAGGCCCGTACAGAAGAGGAGGGCGGAGAGCACGGCGGGATAGGCGAGGTGCATCAGCGGGCCCCTTCCGTGTCGCGCCGGGTGCCCGTGGTGGGGGTCGCCGCGGCGTCGGCCTTCGCCTTGCGGGACAGGACGATCGCGCCGACGAGGGCGGCGAGGAGGAGGACGGAGAGGGCCTCGAAGGGGAGGACCCAGTGCTGGAAGAGGCTCGCGCCGGTCACCTCGGTGGAGCCGGCGGGGGCGCCGTCCAGGTCGATCCAGGTGGTCCGGAAGGCGTCCACGACCACCCACACCAGGGCGGCCGCGGCGGCGACGGACACGGCGAGGGCGACCCACCGGTTGCCGGAGTCGGCGTCCGGTGAGCGGCCGATGGGGGCCCGGGTCAGCATCAGCCCGAACAGGAGGAGGACGACGACGGAACCGACGTAGATGAGGACCTGCACCCAGGCGATGAACTCCGCGGTGAGCAGCAGGTATTCGACGGCGAGGCCACCGAGGGCCACCACCAGCCACAGGGCTGCGTGCACCAGCTGCCGGGTGGTGACGGTGATGACGGCGGCCCCGAGGGTGACCAGGCCGACGAGGAGGAAGGCGATCTCCACCCCGGTCGGGGAGAGGAAGCCGTGCGTCCCGGCGGCGGTGGTGGTCGTGGCGTGCGCGGCCGTTGCCACGGCGGCGAGGGTCACGACTCCTCCTCCTGCGGTTCGGCCCGGGCGGCGGCGAGCTTGTCGGCGGTCTTGCGGGCGGCGGCGAGTTCCTTCGGCTCCTCGGCGCCGGGGTCGAGGGCGGGCGGGGCGGGAACGGTCCACATCCACTCGCGGAGCTTGTCGCGTTCGTGGGTGAGGTCGCGGATGTCGGTCTCGGCGTACTCGAACTCCGGGGACCAGAACAGGGCGTCGAAGGGGCAGACCTCGATGCAGATGCCGCAGTACATGCACAGGGAGAAGTCGATGGCGAAGCGGTCGAGGACGTTACGGCTGCGTTCGCGGCCGCCGGGGGTCGCCGCCGGGACGGTCTCCTTGTGGGAGTCGATGTAGATGCACCAGTCCGGGCACTCGCGGGCGCACAGCATGCAGACCGTGCAGTTCTCCTCGAACAGGCCGATCACCCCGCGGGTGCGGGGCGGGAGGTCGGGCTGGGTGTCCGGGTACTGCGCGGTGACGGACTTCCTCGTCATCGTGCGGAGGGTGACGGCCAGGCCTTTGGCCAGGCCGGAGCCGGGGAGGGGAGCCATGGTTACCGGATCACCACCTTGACGATGCCGGTGAGGGCGATCTGAGCGAGGGACAGGGGGACGAGGAGGGTCCAGGAGAGCTTCTGGAGCTGGTCCTCGCGCAGCCGGGGGTAGGTGACGCGCAGCCAGATGACGACGAACGCGAGAACCGCGGTCTTGAGCAGGGTCCAGACCCAGCCGAGCCCGTCTGCGCCCCAGGGGCCGTGCCAGCCGCCCAGGAACAGGACGGTGGTCAGTCCGCACAGGACGACGATCCCCGCGTACTCGGCGAGGAGGAAGAGGGCGAAGCGCAGGCCGGTGTACTCGGTGTACGCGCCGAAGATGATCTCGGAGTCGGCGACGGGCATGTCGAAGGGAGGCCGCTGGAGTTCGGCGAGGCCGGCGACGAAGAAGACGAGCGCGCCGGTGATCTGCCAGGGCAGCCACCACCACTCGAAGGCGTCGAGGATGCCGACGAGGGAGACCGTGCCGGCGGCCATCGCCACGGAGGCGGCGGTGAGCAGCATCGGGAGTTCGTACGCGAGGAGCTGTGCCGCGGTGCGCAGGCCGCCGAGGAGGGAGAACTTGTTGGCGGAGGCCCAGCCCGCCATGAGCGAGCCGAGGACGCCGACGCCCATGACGGCGAGCACGAAGAACACACCGGCGTCCAGCACCTGGCCGACCGCGCCCTCGCCGGGGCCGATCGGGATGGCGAGCAGGACGAGGAGGTACGGCAGGAGGGCGACGGCGGGGGCGAGCTGGAAGATGCGGCGGTCCGCGCCGGCCGGGACCACGTCCTCCTTCTGCGCGAACTTCACGCCGTCGGCGATGAGCTGGGCCCAGCCGTGGAAGCCGCCGGCGTACATCGGGCCGAGGCGGCCCTGCATGTGGGCCATCACCTTGTGCTCGGTCTGACCCACGATCAGGGGGAAGGTGAGGAAGACGACGAACACGACCAGGAGTCGCAGGGCGACGTCGAGCGCGTCGTTCACCGCTGGCCTCCTGACGGGTCTTCGGGGGTGGTGGTCTCGGGGTCGTCGCTGCGGCCGGTTCCCGGGCGGGTGTCGTCGGCGGCTCGGGGTCCGCGGTCGGCCCCGGGCTCCGGTTCGGCAACGGAAGCGCGGTCCGGACCGGAGCCGGGTCCGGCCTGGGGTTCGCTGGGCGGCCCTGGCACGGCCTCGGATCCGGACGCGGAGCCGGGCTCGGGCTGGGCGGGCGGCCCGGACTCCGGCTGGGCGCCGGACCCGGGCTCGCCTAGCGGACCGGGCCCGGGCTCGGCATCGGGCCCGGACTCGGTGGACGGCCCTGGCTCGGGCCCGGACTCGGTGGGCGGCCCGGCTTCGGGTTCGGGTTCGGGGCCCGTCCTGGGCTCGGACTCGGCATCGGGCCCGGACTCGGTGGACGGCCCTGGCTCGGGCCCGGACTCGGTGGGCGGCCCGGCTTCGGGTTCGGGTTCGGGGCCTGTCCTGGGCTCGGGCTCGGTGGGCGGGCCGGGCTGCGCCTCGGCGCCGGGCCGCGGTTCGGGGCCGGTTCCGGTGCCGGGCTCGGTGCTGGGCTGCGCGGGGCGTTCCGGTTCCGGTTCGGTGAAGGCCGGGCGGGCGTGGTGCCAGGGGGCGTCGGGGCTGCGCGCGGCGACGGGGGGCCTGTGGTCGGGCCGGCCCTCGGAGGCGGCGGCTTCCTCACCCGCTGCCGCCGCTTCGCCCGCGGCACGCTGACTCGCCGACCCCTCGGACGCGGTGCGCGCCCGGCGAGAGCCGCCGACGGCGGGCGTATCCGGACGCTGCGACGCCGATCCCTCACTCGCACTGCGCGCCCGTCGCGCCGGAGCCCCCGGGCCGGCCGCCTGGCCGGCCGAGCCCTCAGCCGCCGTACGGGTGCGGCGAGGCGAGGCCGAGGGCTGGGCGGAGGACTCGGTGGCGGCCGCCTGGCTCGCCGAGCCCTCAGCCGCCGTACGGGTACGGCGCGCCGGTGTCGCAGGCACGTCCTGGGCCTCCGGGCCCGCCGCCTGGCTCGCCGAGCCCTCAGCCGCCGTGCGTGTGCGGCGGGGCGGGCGGTCGCCGGGGGTGCGGGCCGCGGCTGCCGCCGGGCGGCCCGCGCCCCGGGCCGGGCGGGCCGGGGCCGGGGGGAGCTGGCCCTTCAGGGGGCCCCAGTCGTTCGGGTCGGGGACGCCGGGGGGAAGCATCTGGCGGCGCTTGGGGCCGCCGTGTTCGGATTCCCCGGGTTCCTTCGCGCCGGGCCAGGCCTTGGCGACCCGGGCCGCGAGGACGAAGTCCTTGCGCAGGGGGTGGCCCTCGAAGGTGTCCGGCAGCAGCAGGTGGTCCAGGGCGGGGTGGCCCGTGAAGTCGACGCCGAACATCTCGTGCGTCTCGCGTTCGTGCCAGGCGGCGCCCGCGTAGACGTCCACGGCGGACGGCAGCGTCGGGGCCTCGTGCGGCACCGTGGTGCGCAGCAGCAGACGCCGCACCGGAGCCAGGGCGGCGACGTGCGCCGTGACGCGGAACCCGGTGCCGGGCTCGTCGACCGCGCTCAGCCAGTCGAAGAAGGTGCAGCCGAGGCGGTCACGCGCGGCCCGGAGGGCGTCGGTCCAGGAGGCGGACGGTACGTCGACCGTCAGGACGCCGTACGACTCCTCCGCCGTGGCCTCGGTACCGAACAGTTCCCCGGCGCCGGCGGGGAGCCAGCCGACCGCGGTCATCGTTCCCCCTTGTCACCGGTCTCACCGGTCTCACCGGACGGCGCGGGCGGTTCGACCAGCCCGCTCCGCAGCGCCGCCGCCGAGGGGCGCCCCGCGGCGGAAGCGGAACCGGGCGCCCCGGAGCCGTACCGCTCGCCCAGCGACTCCCGCGCGATCTTCTCCTGGAGCTTCAGGATCCCCTGGAGCAGCGCCTCGGGCCGGGGCGGGCAGCCGGGGACGTAGACGTCGACCGGGATGATCTGGTCCACGCCCTTGGTCACGGAGTAGGAGTCCCAGTAGGGGCCTCCGCAGTTGCTGCACGCGCCGAAGGAGATGACGTACTTCGGCTCGGGCATCTGCTCGTACAGGCGCTTCACCGCGGGGGCCATCTTGTCCGTGACCGTGCCCGACACCACCATGAGGTCGGCCTGGCGCGGGCCCGGGGCGAACGGGATGACGCCGAGCCGGATGAAGTCGTGCCGGGCCATCGACGCGGCGATGAACTCGATCGCGCAGCAGGCGAGGCCGAAGTTGAAGACCCAGAGCGAGTAGCGGCGACCCCAGTTGAGGACCACCTTCATCGGCTCGGGCGCCAGCCGGGCGAGCGCGCCGAGCCGCTTCGGTTCCGGAAGCAGGACCGGCTCGGGGGCGGACGGGGTCACGTCCATGTCAGGACGCCCTTCTTGTATGCGTACAGCAGGCCCACGGCGAGGAAGCCGAGGAAGATGAACATCTCCACGAGGGTCGTCGCACCGTAGCCGTCGGCGGCGAAAACCGTGGCCCAGGGGAAGAGGAAGATCGAGTCGACGGCGAAGATCACGTAGAGGAAGGCGTAGACGTAGTAGCGGACCTGGGTGTGGGCCCAGCCCTCCCCGACGGGGTCGACTCCGCACTCGTACGTCATGAGTTTCTCGGGCGTGGGGACCACCGGCCGCAGCAGGCGCCCCGCCCCGAAGGCGACGGCGACGAAGAGCAGGCCGACCACGGCGAGCAGTCCGACGACCGAGTAGGACTGGAAGTAGTCCGCCGCGACGACGGTCGATTCCCGCACGTCCGCCCCTCACTCCCTCGGATCGGCGCCCGGGCCCATGCCTGTCCCGTGCCCTCGATCCGTGCCGGTGAACGCCGAACGCCCTGGTTCGACGATCTGTACGCACGGGAGTCTAGGCCCTGATAAAGGCACAGTAAGCAGCCCGCCACCGCTCCGCACGCGAGGGTGGGGTTTTCCTCAGTGCGCCCTGGCGGTCCGCTCCATGGCGCCGGCCCCCGGCTCCGGGCAGGCTGTGCCCCATGACCGAACGCTTCGCGCCCCCGGGCACGCCCGTGACGGCCCTGCCGGAACCGGCAGGGCACGGCGACCGCCCGCCGCCGGCCCGTTTCGCCTACGACGCGCACACCTGGAAGGAGATCGCGCATCTCCTGGTGAACCTCCCGGTGTCGCTGGTCGGCTTCGTCTACACGGTGACCATGCTGTCCACCGGGCTCGGACTGACCGTCACGGTGATCGGGTTCCCCCTGCTCGCCGTCGGACTGATGGGCTCGCGGCTGCTGGGCCGGCTGGAGCGGGCGCGGGCCAGGAAGCTGCTCGGGGTGCGGGTGGAGGAGCCGAGCCGGCTGCCCCTGCGCGGGCCCGGCGGGTTCTGGCCGCAGCTGTGGATGGCGCTGAAGGATCCGGTGGGCTGGCGCACGGTCCTGTACGAGCTGATCCGGCTGCCGTGGGGGATCCTCACCTTCGTCGTCACGCTGACCGGCCTGTTCGTGCTGTGGCCGGTGCTGCCGTTCGTCGTGCGGGCGCTGACCAACGCGGACCGGGCGATGGTGCGCGGCCTGCTGTCTCCCTCCGACGAACTGGAGCGGCGCATCGCCGAGCTGGAGTCCGACCGGGGTGTGGTGGTCGACACGGCGGCGGCGGACCTGCGGCGCATCGAGCGCGACCTGCACGACGGGGCGCAGGCCCGGCTGGTCAATCTGGCGATGGGGCTGGGCCTGGCCAAGGAGAAGCTGCTGGAGGACCCCGACGCCGCGGCGTCCATGGTGGAGGAGGCGCACGGCGAGGTGAAGCTGGCCCTGCAGGAGCTGCGGGACCTGGCGCGCGGCATCCATCCCGCGGTGCTCACCGACCGGGGCCTGGACGCCGCGCTGTCCTCGGTCGCCTCGCGCTGCACGGTGCCGGTGACGGTGACCGTCGACCTGGACGAACGTCCGGCCGCCGCCATCGAGGGCATCGCCTACTTCACCGTCTCGGAGCTGCTGCAGAACGTCAGCAAGCACAGCGGGGCCCGGTCGGCCGCGGTCGAGGCCTGGCGGTCGGAGGGCCGGCTGTTCCTCCAGGTCCGGGACGACGGGCGCGGCGGCGCGAGCCTGGAGGGCGGGACGGGCATGCGGGGGCTGGCCGACCGGCTGGGCGCGGTGGACGGCCTGTTCGTCGTGGACTCGCCGGAGGGCGGTCCGACGACGGTGACGGCGGAGCTGCCGTGGCGGGACCGCTCCGGTGCCCTGGCCCCGGACGCGCGGACGGCCAAGGAGGCGTCCGCCCGCGGCCGGAGGTAGGGAAAACCCCCCGCCCAGGACTGCGACGGCCTCCATGGTCCGCCGACCTGCGGCGGAGCAGTCTGGACACAGGACAGCACAGCTCCGGACGAGAAGAAGGACGACGCCGATGGCCACGGAGTACGGACAGGGCTACGGGCTCCACGCGGGGCCCGGGCATCCCGGGAACGCCGAGGGACGGCGGCACCGGCTGCCGGCCGCCCTGCGGGCGCCGGTCGAGGGACGCACCTGGCGCGAGCTGGGGTACGTGCTGCTGAGCCTGCCGATCAGCATCCTGCTCTTCACGTACGCGGTCACCATGGTGTCGTTGGGGGCGGGCCTGCTGGTGACGTTCCTCGGCGTCCCGGTGCTGGCGGCGGCGCTCGCCGGCTGCCGGGGCCTCGGGTCGGTGGAGCGGGCGCGGGCACGGGGGCTGCTGGGCCTGGAGGTGGGCGAGCCGGAGCCGTTGCGGGCGAAGCGGCACGGGCTCATGGGGTGGGTCGGCGCCGTGCTGAAGAGCGGCGCGTCCTGGCGGTCGCTGCTGTACGCGGTGATCCAGCTGCCGTGGGCGGTGCTCTCCTTCGCCGTCACCGTGACCCTGTGGACGCTGGGCTGGTCGCTGCTGACGTATCCGCTGTACTTCTGGGTCTTCCCGGCGTACGCCGGGCAGGACGGCATACAGCTGTACGGCGACGAGCAGCGCCGGATCTATCTGGACAACCCCTTCGAGATCTCGGTGACCGCGGGGGTGGGTCTGCTGTTCACGCTGGCCACGCCATGGATCGTACGGGCGCTGACGATGGTGAACCGGCTGATGGTGCACGGGCTGCTCGGACCGTCCCGGCTGGCCACGCGGGTGGTGGAGCTGGAGTCGGACCGCGGGGTCGTGGTGGACACGGCGGCGGCGGACCTGCGGCGCATCGAGCGCGACCTGCACGACGGGGCGCAGGCCCGGCTGGTCGCGCTGGCCATGGACCTGGGGCTGGCGAAGGAGAAGCTGCGGGAGGACCCGCAGGTCGCGGCGCGGATGGTGGGCGAGGCACACGGCGAGGTCAAGACGGCGCTGCAGGAGCTGCGGGACCTGGCGCGCGGCATCCATCCGGCGGTCCTGACCGACCGGGGACTGGACGCGGCGCTGTCCTCGGTCGCCTCGCGGTGCACGGTCCCGGTGCAGGTGGAGGTGGACCTGACGGAGCGGCCCGCGCCGGCCATCGAGGGCATCGCCTACTTCACGGCCTCGGAGCTGCTGCAGAACGTCAGCAAGCACGCGCGGGCGACCCGGGCGGCCGTGGAGGTGTGGCGGTCGGAGAACCGGCTGATGCTCCAGGTCGAGGACAACGGAGTGGGCGGCGCCGACATCTCCCGGGGCTCCGGGCTGGCGGGGCTGGCGGAGCGGCTGGACGCGGTGGACGGGATCCTGGTGGTGGACTCACCGGCCGGCGGCCCGACCCGGGTGACCGCCGAACTGCCGTGGCGCGCGGAGCGCGCCCGATGACCACGTGCTGAGACCGGGAGACCCGCGACACCCCTGATCCCGTCACCCCGGCCCGTCCTCCGGCGAATGCTGGAATGCTGGACCTGTTGACGACCGGGTCCGCCAGGAGGGCGGGCCCGGAACAGGGGCGTGGGGGGCCGGAGAACGTGGAGGACAGGGTGCGGGTGGTCATCGCCGAGGATTCGGTGCTGCTGCGGGAGGGCCTGACCCGGCTGCTGACCGACCGGGGGCACGAGGTCGTGGCCGGTGTCGGCGACGGAGAGGCACTGATCAAGACCGTCACCGAGCTGGACGGGCAGAACCAGCTCCCGGACGTCGTGGTGGCGGACGTCCGGATGCCGCCGACACACACGGACGAGGGCGTGCGGGCGGCGGTACAGCTGCGCAAGGCGCATCCGGGGGTCGGGGTGCTGGTGCTGTCGCAGTACGTGGAGGAGCGCTACGCCACGGAGCTGCTCGCCGGTTCCAGCCGGGGCGTCGGCTATCTGCTGAAGGACCGGGTGGCCGAGGTGCGCGAGTTCGTGGACGCGGTGGTGCGGGTGGCCGAGGGCGGGACCGCGCTGGACCCGGAGGTCGTCGCGCAGCTGCTGGGGCGCAGCCGCAAGCAGGACGTGCTCGCGGGGCTCACCCCGCGGGAGCGGGAGGTCCTGGGGCTGATGGCCGAGGGGCGGACGAACTCGGCGATCGCCAGGCAGCTGGTGGTCAGCGACGGCGCCGTGGAGAAGCACGTCAGCAACATCTTCCTGAAGCTGGGGCTCTCCCCGAGCGACGGCGATCACCGGCGGGTCCTGGCGGTTCTGACCTACCTGAACTCCTAGTGGGACCTCTCGAAGTCGTGTCCAACATGCGAATGACCCAAGGAAGGCGACCCTTACGGACGTAGGGTTGATCCGGGGAAGGCCCGCGGGAGGGCCGTCCCGGACAGCCGCCCTCGAGGAGGTCCAGTTCAGTGACCAGCCAGGTCAGCAGCACAGCGGAGCATGCCGACGGAGCAGTCGTGGGAGAGCAGCGCACAGCGGCGGGCACGAAGGACGTCCGCCGGCTCGACCGGGTGATCATCCGGTTCGCGGGGGACTCGGGTGACGGGATGCAGCTCACCGGGGACCGTTTCACCTCGGAGACCGCGTCCTTCGGCAACGACCTCTCCACGCTGCCGAACTTCCCGGCCGAGATCCGCGCCCCCGCCGGAACCCTGCCCGGTGTCTCGTCCTTCCAGCTCCACTTCGCCGACCACGACATCCTCACCCCCGGCGACGCGCCGAACGTGCTGGTGGCGATGAACCCGGCCGCGCTGAAGGCCAACATCGGCGACCTGCCGCGCGGCGCGGAGATCATCGTCAACACCGACGAGTTCACCAGGCGGGCGATGCAGAAGGTCGGCTACGACAGCAGCCCCCTGGAGGACGGCTCGCTGGACGGCTACCACCTGCACCCGGTGCCGCTGACCACGCTGACGGTCGAGGCGCTCAAGGACTTCGACCTCAGCCGCAAGGAGGCCGAGCGCAGCAAGAACATGTTCGCGCTCGGGCTGCTGAGCTGGATGTACCACCGGCCCACCGAGGGCACGGAGAAGTTCCTGCGGTCGAAGTTCGCCAAGAAGCCCGACATCGCGGAGGCGAACATCGCGGCCTTCCGGGCGGGCTGGAACTTCGGTGAGACGACGGAGGACTTCGCGGTCTCCTACGAGGTCGCGCCGGCGGCGACGGCGTTCCCGCCGGGTGTCTACCGCAACATCTCCGGGAACCTGGCCCTGTCCTACGGGCTGGTCGCCGCCTCCCGGCAGGCGGACCTCCCGCTGTTCCTGGGTTCGTACCCGATCACTCCGGCCTCGGACATCCTGCACGAGCTGAGCCGGCACAAGAACTTCGGCGTGCGCACCTTCCAGGCCGAGGACGAGATCGCGGGCATCGGTGCCGCGCTCGGGGCGGCCTTCGGCGGCTCGCTCGCGGTGACGACGACCTCGGGTCCGGGGGTGGCGCTGAAGTCGGAGACGATCGGTCTCGCGGTGTCCCTGGAGCTGCCGCTGCTGATCGTGGACATCCAGCGCGGCGGTCCGTCCACGGGTCTGCCGACCAAGACGGAGCAGGCGGACCTGCTGCAGGCGATGTACGGGCGCAACGGCGAGGCCCCGGTACCCGTGGTCGCCCCGCGCACCCCGGCCGACTGCTTCGACGCGGCCCTGGAGGCGGCCAGGATCGCGCTGGCCTACCGCACCCCCGTCTTCCTCCTGTCCGACGGCTACCTCGCCAACGGCAGCGAGCCGTGGCGGATCCCGGACCTGGAGGAGCTGCCCGATCTGAGGGTGCGGTTCGCGCAGGGACCCAATCACGCGCTGGACGACGGCACCGAGGTGTTCTGGCCCTACAAGCGCGACCCGCAGACCCTGGCCCGCCCGTGGGCGATCCCCGGTACGCCGGGTCTGGAGCACCGCATCGGCGGCATCGAGAAGCAGGACGGCACGGGCAACATCTCGTACGACCCCGCCAACCACGACTTCATGGTGCGCACCCGGCAGGCCAAGGTCGACGGCATCGACGTACCCGACCTCGACGTCGACGACCCGGACGGGACCGCCGGCCTGCTGGTGCTGGGCTGGGGCTCGACGTACGGGCCGATCACGGCGGCCGTGCGGAGGCTGCGGAACGCCGGGGAGCGGGTCGCGCAGGCCCACCTGCGGCACCTGAACCCCTTCCCGCGCAATCTCGGGGCGGTGCTCGAGAAGTACGACAAGGTGGTGGTCCCCGAGATGAACCTCGGTCAGCTCGCCACACTCGTCCGGGCGAAGTACCTGGTGGACGCGCAGTCGTACAACCAGGTCAACGGCATGCCGTTCAAGGCGGAGCAGCTCGCCACGGCGCTGAAGGAGGCCATCGATGACTGACACCGACGCGCTGCTGCAGCTCGTCCCCAAGGCCGAGGGCAAGCAGTCCATGAAGGACTTCAAGTCCGACCAGGAAGTGCGCTGGTGCCCCGGCTGCGGTGACTACGCCGTCCTCGCCGCCGTGCAGGGCTTCATGCCCCAGCTCGGCCTGGCGAAGGAGAACATCGTCTTCGTCTCCGGCATCGGCTGCTCCTCCCGTTTCCCGTACTACATGAACACCTACGGGATGCACTCCATCCACGGCCGCGCCCCCGCGATCGCCACCGGCCTCGCGGCCTCCCGCCGGGACCTGTCGGTGTGGGTGGTGACGGGTGACGGCGACGCCCTGTCCATCGGCGGCAACCACCTCATCCACGCCCTGCGCCGCAACGTCAACCTGAAGATCCTGCTGTTCAACAACCGGATCTACGGCCTGACCAAGGGCCAGTACTCCCCCACCTCCGAGGTCGGGAAGATCACCAAGTCGACGCCGATGGGCTCGCTCGACGCCCCCTTCAACCCGGTGTCCCTGGCCATCGGCGCGGAGGCCTCCTTCGTGGCCCGCACGGTCGACTCGGACCGGAGGCACCTCACCGAGGTGCTGCGCCAGGCCGCCGACCATCCGGGCACGGCGCTGGTGGAGATCTACCAGAACTGCAACATCTTCAACGACGGAGCCTTCGAGGTCCTCAAGGACCGGCAGCAGGCGGAGGACGCGGTGATCCGCCTGGAGCACGGCGAGCCGATCCGCTTCGGCGCCGACCGCTCCAAGGGTGTCGTCCGCGACCCGCGGACCGGTGATCTGAAGGTGGTCGCGGTGACCCCGGAGAACGAGGCCGGGATCCTGGTGCACGACGCGCACGCCGCGTCCCCGACCACCGCGTTCGCGCTGTCCCGGCTCGCGGACCCCGACACCCTGCACCACACGCCCATCGGTGTCTTCCGCTCCGTCGGGCGGCCCGTCTACGACACCCTCATGGCCGACCAGCTCGACACCGCGATCGAGCAGAGGGGCAAGGGCGACCTCGCCGCGCTCCTGGCCGGCGGCGACACCTGGACCGTCGTCGGCTGACGGCCGCCGCGATCCGCTTGAGGCCCGGGCGCCCTACGGCGTCCGGGCCTCGTCGTACGCCTGCCGGGCCGCGAGGACGTCGGTCATGCGCTTCTCCGTCCACAGGGCCAGGTCGTCTGCTCCCGCGGCACGTCGGGGAGCGTCCTCCCCTCCCGTCGCCGCCCGGGCCGGTGCGGGCCGACATGACGTGGCCCGCACGGTGTCGGCTCCGTCCCGGATCGCTGAACTCCTGTTCGGCGACTGTGTGTACGGCTACGCTGGGCCCACAGTCACGGGCTGTCACGGGCTTTGCGGAGGCAGGCGCATGGGGGAGCCGATATTCAGCGTGCTGGGCCCGCTCCGGGTACGGGCCCGGGGTGCAGCGGAGCCGCTGCCGCTGGGCGGCCCGAAGCCGCGGGCGGTCCTCGCCACGCTCCTGCTGGAGCCCGGGGCGTTCGTCTCGCTCGACGTCCTGACGGAGGTCCTGTGGCCCGGCGGCGCGCCCCGCTCGGCGGTGGCCAACGTCCGCACGTATGTGCGCGCGGTCCGGGCGGCCCTGCGGGCCGCGGGCATCGTCACCGACGGGCTGCGCACCCTGCCCTCGGGCTACACCCTGGACGTGGAACCCGGCGATCACGACATGGTGCTGTTCGAGCACCTCCTGGACCGTGCCCGCGCGGCCCGCGACCGGGGCGACGACGGCGCCGCCCTGCGCGGCTACGACACGGCGCTCGCGCTGTGGCGGGGCGGCGTGCTCCAGGACCTGCCGCCCAGCGTCGTGTGGGATCCGGTCGTCGCCCGGATCGAGGGGCTGCGCTCCCTCGCCGTCGACGAATGCCTCCAGGTGCGGCTGCGACTGGGCGACTACGCGCCGCTCGTCGCCGACCTCAGGAGCCGTCTCACCGAGGACCCGCTGCGCGAGGACCTGTGGCAGATGCTGGTCCGCGCCCTCTACGGTGCCGGACGCGTCACGGAGGCCCGCGTCGCCTACGCCGAGGCCGAGCGGGTCCTCGCCGCCGAACTGGGCGTCGCCCCCGGTGCCCCGCTGCGCGCCACCGGTGAGGAGGTCAACGGGCAGGTGGCCGGGCGCCGCGCCGCCCCGGTCACACCGGTGTGCCAGCTGCCGATGGACGTACCCGACTTCACCGGCCGGGACGTGGAGGTCGCCGCCCTGGAGGAGCTGCTGTCCGGGGCGGGCCGGCGGCCGGTCGTCGCCGTGGTGTCGGGCCTGCCGGGGGCGGGGAAGTCCACCCTGATCGTCCATGTCGCCCACCGGGTGCGGCACCTGTTCCCGGACGGGCAGCTGTTCGTCGATCTGGGCGGCATGAGCGGCCGCCCCCGTGAGGCGGCCGACGTGCTCGCCGAGATGCTGCGGGGCCTCGGCGTCATCGACCACGCCATTCCGGCCGAACCGCGCGAGCGGGCCGCGCTGCTGCGTTCCCGACTGGCCGCGCGGCGCTTCCTGATCGTCCTGGACGACGCCTCGACCAGCGCGCAGGTCCGCGCGCTGCTGCCGGGCACCGGCGGGTCCGCGGTGCTGGTCGGCTCGCGCCGGCGCATGCCGTCCCTGCCCGCCTACCACTGCCCCCTCGGCGTGATGCGGCACGACGAGGCCCGGACGCTGCTCGGCCGGATCGTCGGTGAGGAGCGGCTGCGCGGCGCCGACGCGCATGCCGACCGGGTGCTCGCCGGCTGCGGGTCGTTGCCGCTGGCCGTGCGGATCGCCGGGGCCCGGCTGGCGAACCGGCCGGGCTGGACCGTCGCCGCGCTGGCCGACTTCCTGCACGACGAGCGTGACCGGCTGGACCGGTTGCGGGCCGGCGAGCTGGAGGTCCGGGCGAGCGCGGAGCTGAGCTACCGGCATCTGCCCGAACACGCCGCCGCCGCCTTCCGCGCCTTCGGCCGGCTGCCCGCCGAGGCGGTACCGGGCTGGCTCGTCACGGTCGCGATGGGGGACGCCGAGGAGCCGGCCCCGGTGCTCGAGACACTGCTCGACGAGCACCTGGTCGAGGTGGTGGGCACCGACCCGCTGGGCCTGCAGCGCTACCGCATGCACGATCTGCTCCACATCTACGCGCGTGAACTCACCAAGGCGGACGACCCCGCCGTCCGGCGCGAGCACGGGCTGCGGACCGTGGACGCCCTGATCGCGCTGGCCCGCTGTGCGAACGCCGCGATGCCGACGCGCTTCCTCGGGGTGCTGGGGGAAGCCGTCCCGCTGCCCGGCCCGGCCGCCGGCGTCGCCCGCGCCGTACGCACCAGGCCGGTCGAGTGGTTCGAGAGCGAACGACGGGTCCTCGTCGCCGCAGTGGAGTCCGCTCTGCGCCTCGGCGACCACGCGCGGGCGGGCGACCTCGCCGTCGAGCTGGCCGGCTTCTTCGACATGCGGGGCCACTACGACGACTGGCTGCGCACCCACCGGCTGGCCCTCCAGGCGGGGCCCGCACCCGCCGACACCCGGTCCGCCGCGCTGCTGCGCAACCTCGGCCAGTTGCACCTCTACCAGGACCGGTACGCCGACGCGCTCACCGCGTTCACCCGCTCCCGGGAGGTCTTCACCGCCCTCGGCCACCGCTCGGGCGAGGCGGTCGCCCGGCTCGGCATCGGCTCCGTGCACCGGGTGACCGGCGACCTGGACTCGGCGCTGGCCTCCTTCACCGCGGCACGGCACACCTTCCGGGCGGCGGCCGACCGGCACGGTGAGGCCATCGCGCACAACGCGATCGCCTCGGTGTGGCTGGACCGGGGCGACGCGGACGCCGCGGCACCGTGGCTCGACGACGCGCTCGCCCTGTCCCGCGACGTCGGCGACCGGCACCGCGAGGCACAGGTCCGGCGCCGCATCGCCGTACTGCACGAACTGCGCGGCACACCGCACAGGGCGCGGGCCGAGCTGGAGCGGGCCCTGGGGATCTTCGACGAGCTGACCGACACGCACTGCGCGGCGTACGTGCAGCAGAGCATCGGGGAGCTGTGCCTGCGGCAGGGCGACGCGGGCCGGGCGTCGGCGCTGCTGGTGGGTGCGCTGGCGGTGCAGCAGCGGCTCGGCGACCGCCGTGCGGAGGCCCGGGTGGCGTGTCTGCTGGGCGAGTTGCACCACGCGACGGGCCGGAAGCAGACCGCGCGGCGCTACTTCCACCGCTCGCTGTCGGCCTACCGGCGCCTCGACGTGCGCGACCAGGCCGAGCTGGTGGACGCCAAGCTGCGCTCGTTGCGCTGAGCCGGTGGCGGCGGGACGGCACCCCGCACGGGTGGGTACGGCGGCACACGGCCGCCGTACCCACTCCCCCGGTCCGGCTGCGGCGCCGGGCTCAGCAGCCGTTGGTGCTGGTCTGGTAGCGCGTGAGGTAGTCGTACCAGGTGACGCCCTGCACGACGGCGACGACGACACTGCCGTCGTGGATCTGCTCGTAGTGCAGATGCGGCGAGATGTCGTAGAGCGCGGACGTGGCGCCGACGGTGCCGATGCGCTGACCGCGCGAGACGGTGTCGCCCTCCTGCACGTCACGGGACTGCAGGTGCGAGTACCGCGTCCGCCAGCCGTTGCCGTGCCCGATGACGACGGTGTTCCCGTAGCCGGTGCTCGTGGCGTAGTACGACGAGAGGACGGTGCCGCCGGCGCTGGCGAGGACGCGGCGGCCGAGGTCGTCCGGGGTGCCGTTCGCGTCGTAGTGGTTCCAGTCGATGGAGTGGGCGGGGCTGTGACCCTGCCAGTTGCTGCCGCGCCAGGTCTGTCCGCAGACGAACGGCATGCGGAACGCGGGGCGTGTCGATGCGGCCTGGAGCTCGGCCGAGGCCTTCTCCGGCGCCGCGACCGAGGCCGGGGCGGCCGCCATCAGTGCGGCCAGGCCGCACAGTGCCGCGAGCAGCCGACGGCCCTGTCTCTTCCGTATGCGCATGGTTCCTCCCGTGGTCGCCGAGGTGACTGGGGCGATTGAAGGAGGTGCGCATACAAAGCGGATACAAGTCGCCGCACACGGTGTTCCGGAACGGGAGCGGCGACGTGATCCGTCATGACCGTATGTCGGTACGGGCATGACACGCGGGGGTGTGCGGCGTTACCGTCGTTCGCGGCGTCGCGCGCGCGTTCGGCGGGCGTCGCCGGATACAGGGCACGCGTCAGGCACGAAGGAGGGCCCGTGACCGGGAAGTCGGCCGCAGAGCGGCGCACAGGACTGCTGAACGGCTTCGCGGCGTACGGCATGTGGGGGCTCGTCCCGCTGTTCTGGCCGCTGCTCAAGCCCGCGGGGGCGGTGGAGATCCTGGCCCACCGCATGGTCTGGTCGCTGTTCTTCGTGGCCGCCGCCCTGCTCGTCATACGCCGCTGGGCCTGGCTCGGCGAGCTGCTGCGGCAACCGCGCAGGCTGGCGCTGGTCACGGTCGCCGCGGCGGTCATCACCGTGAACTGGGGCGTCTACATCTGGTCCGTGAACTCCGGGCACGTCGTCGAGGCATCCCTGGGCTACTTCATCAACCCGCTGGTGACCATCGCGATGGGCGTGCTGCTGCTGAAGGAGCGCCTGAGGCCCGTCCAGTGGGCGGCGGTCGGGGTCGGCGCCGCAGCGGTGCTCGTCCTGACCGTCGGCTACGGCCAGCCGCCGTGGATCTCGCTCTGTCTCGCCTTCTCCTTCGCCACGTACGGGCTGGTGAAGAAGAAGGTCGACCTCGGCGGCGTCGAGTCGCTGGCCGCCGAGACCGCGATCCAGTTCCTGCCCGCGCTGGGCTTCCTGCTGTGGCTGGGCGCCCGGGGCGACTCCACCTTCGCCGTCGAGGGCACGGGGCACGCGCTGCTGCTCGCCGCGACCGGACTGGTCACCGCGCTCCCGCTGGTCTGCTTCGGCGCCGCCGCGATCCGTGTGCCCCTGTCGACGCTGGGACTGCTGCAGTACCTGGCGCCGGTCTTCCAGTTCCTGCTCGGTGTCCTGTACTTCAAGGAGGCCATGCCGCCCGAGCGCTGGGCCGGTTTCGCGCTGGTGTGGCTGGCGCTCACCCTGCTCACCTGGGACGCGCTGCGCTCCGCCCGCCGTACCGCCCGCCTGCTGGCCGGCGGGCTCGACGTGCCGGCGACCGCGGTGGCCGCTCACCCCGCGCCGGCCGGCACGGCGGACGCGGTGCCGGCTGCGCGGAGCGTGCCCGCCGCGTCCGGGGCGGACGCGCTGGAGACCAGGCCGTAGCCCGCGCACGGAACGGACGACACGGACGGCCCGGACGCCGAGCCGCCGGCCGGTGTCAGTGCCGGGTCCTATAACTGACCGCATGACGCAGACACCGACTCCGGCCACGCCCGTCCACTGGAAGGTCGTCGTCGACGCGGCCGACCCGCACGCGCAGGCCGACTTCTGGGCCGCCGCACTCCGGTACGTGGTCGAGGACAACAGCGCGCTCATCGGGAAGCTGCTCGGCGCGGGAGCCGTTCCGGCCGGGCTCACCGTCGAGTCCCACGGCCGTCACGCCTGGCGCGACCTGGCCGCGGTACGGCATCCCGACGACCCGTACGACGAGGAGACCGGCACCGGCCGCGGACGGCGCCTGCTGTTCCAGCGCGTACCGGAGGAGAAGACGGTCAAGAACCGGCTGCACCTGGACCTGCACCCCGGGGAGGGGCGCCGCGAGGAGGAACTCGCGCGCCTGGAGGGGCTCGGCGCGCGCGTGCTGCGGCGGGTGCAGGAGCCTTCCGGGGGGTGGCTGGTGATGGCCGACCCGGAAGGCAACGAGTTCTGCCTGCACTGAGGGCCCGGCGGGGGCCGCCCGCGCGGGACGCGTTCAGGCCTGCCGTGTGCGGGCCCGTTCGGTCAGGCGGCCCATGCGGGCGCGCGCGGACTCCAGTTCCTCGATCTCGTCGGCGGCGGGGCCGCCCGCCGCGGCGAGCTCGGACCACAGCGCGATCAGCTCGTGCCCGAGCTCCAGTCCGAGCAGCGGGTCGCGCACCGCGCGCCACGCGGTGGCCGCGCTGCGGACGTTGCCGTAGGCGGCCTCCGTGTCCTGCGCGCGGCGGCAGATCAGGGCGAGATCGAGGGAGAGCCGGAAGGCGTGCAGCGGCTCACCGGCCAGGTAGGCGATGTACGCGGTGAGTTCCCGCAGGCGGAGGACCTCGGGGTGCTCCGGCCCCAGGGTGGCCGACGCCTCCGTCAGGGTCTCCCCGGCCAGGCGGGCGGCCGTGTCGATCCGGCCGGACCGGACGGCCTCGTTGACCCGGGCCATGGGCTCGGCGAGGTGGTTCCCGCCGGACGCGGCGAGGGGTTCGTCACCGAGCACCGCCTCCGCCACGGCGTCGAACCCCCGGGGCGGGGTGGGCTTGGGATCGGGGTCGAACAAGGGCTCCGGGGCCGGGGACGGTTCCGCGGCATGCGGCCTCGCGTCCATCGGCGGAGGCGGACCGAACGCCCCCGTCGGGGGCGCGACCGTGCCGGGCGGCGCGGTCTCCGCCGACGCGGGCAGGGCCCGCAGCTCGAAGGTCGGTACGGCGTCCCGGGCAGCCGCCTCTTCGGTGACCGGCCGCAGCCGGAAGGTGGGGGCGGCGTCCCGTGCCGGAGCCGGACCCTCCGGTGCCTGCGGTTCCGGCACGGGGCGCAGGAGGTGCGTCGGCCGGTCCGCGTCCGGCTCCGTCCCCGGTGCGGACTCCGCGTGCCGCACCGGCTCGGCCCCCCGTGCCGGCTCCCGGTCCCGCGCCGGGCGGATCCGTGCCGGCCGGCCCGTGAAGTGGCTGGAGCCGTCCGGGTCGACCCGGAGCGGGACGACGCAGCCGATGCGTTCGTCGTGCACGGTGGCGAGGACGGCGTGCCCGGAGGCGAGGGCGATGCGGTGCAGCCGGTTCAGCACCGCCTGCTGGATCTCCTCGCCCGGCCCCGCGAACACCGGTACCCCGCCGACCGACGCCCCGACCGTGCCGGCCCCGCCGCCGACGGGGACACGGACGTCGATCGGCGCTGCCGCGAGGTCCGCCGCGTGCGCGGCCTGCTGCTGTTCCCGCTTGTTCTCGCGGCTGAGTCGAGACATCGTCCCCTCATTCGGGTCGTACACCTACCGTCGAGTCTGTCCGCTCGCCCGCGCTTCTCACGTCACCGCGTTGTCACAGGCTCGTCCCAACGACCGGGCACGCCGGTTTCCCGCCCGCCCGGTGGCATCCGGTGGCATGAGGACCGGGGGAGGCGAGCAGGAGAGGGGCATGGGGACAGGCATGCGAGAGGGACCGGAGATCTGGATCCGGGGGCCGGTGGCGGCGCCGGAGGCGGAGGCGTCCCCGCCGCGGTCCGCCCCCGCACGGTCGCCGGAACGGCGCTTCTCCTGGGTGGGCCTGCACGGGGGCGCCGGCGTCTCGACGCTCGCCGCGGTCTACGGCGGTCATGACGGCGGACGTGTCTGGCCCGGACCCGCCGATCCGCGGTCGGTGCTGCTCGTCGCCCGGACCCACGCGGCCGGTCTGGACGCCGTGCTCCCGGCCGCGGAGGTGTTCCGGCGCGGAGAGGCGCCCCGGGGGCTCGGCCTGGACGCCGTGGTCCTGGTGGCGGACGCGCCGGGACGGCTGCCGCGCCCCCTCGCCCACCGGGTCCGGCACATCGAGTCGGTGATCGACGTGTACCGCGTGCCGTGGGTGCCGGAATGGCGGCTGGGCGACCTGAGCGGCCGGCCGCCCCGCGGGACGGAGCCGCTGGCCCGTCTGACGGGCGCGCCGCACTGAGCGGGGACGGCGTCGTGGAGATCGCCTCCGCCGTACGCGGGCGGCGGCTGCGGGCCGTGGACGTGGCCGCGGAGGCGCTGGAGCGGATCGAACGGGCGGATCCGGTGCTGTGCGCGTTCACCGAGGTGTGGGGCGAGGAGGCGCTGCGGCGGGCGGGGGACGTGGACGCGCGGGTCGACGCCGGGGAGCGGCTGCCGCTGGCCGGGGTGCCGATCGCGGTGAAGGGACGGTCCGGGCGGCGTGCGGCGGGACCGCTGCTCGCGGCCGGCGCTGTCGCGGTGGGCGCCACCGCCGTGCCCGGCCCGGGGACGCCCTGGCAGACGTGGGGGCTCGGGGCGCGCGGCCGCACCGTCAACCCGTGGCGGGCGGACCGTACGCCCGGCGGCTCCTCGGCCGGGTCGGCGGTGGCGGTGGCGGCCGGGCTGGTACCGCTGGCGACGGGCAGTGACGGGGCGGGCTCGGTGCGGATCCCGGCGGCGTGGTGCGGGGTCGTCGGGCTGAAGGTGACGGGCGGCCGTCTGCCCTCGCCCGACCGTACGGGCCTCGCGGCGCCCGGGGTCCTCACCCGCACGGCGGCGGACGCGGCCGCCTGGTGGCGGGTGGTGTCGGGGCCGGCCGCCGGCGCCGGGGCGGTTCCGTCCTTCCCCGTCACCGCCGTCTGGTCCCCCGACCTCGGATTCGCCGATCCCGACCCCGAGCCGGTGGCCCTGGCCCGTGCGGCGGTCGGGCGGCTGGCCGAGGCCGGTGTCGTACGGCTCGTACGTCCCTCGGAGCCGCCGTCGCTCCTCGACCCCGCCCGGGCCTGGTTCGCCCTGCGCACGTCCGGCGCCGACCGGTCCGACGCCCACCGCGTCCGCGCGGGGAACGACCGGCGTCTGGACGCCCTCCTCGCCCGCACCGGCCTGCTGCTGACTCCCACGGCGCCCACGGCCCCGCACGGCCACGACGGCCCCGGTGACGTCTACTCGACCGCGCTCACCTGGGCGTTCAACGTCAGTGGTCACCCCGCGCTGAGCCTGCCGGCCGGGTTCGGCGGCGACGGCTGCCCCGCAGGACTCCAGGTGGTGGCGGCGCACGGGCGGGAGGAGGTGCTGCTCGCCGTCGCGCGGGAGGCGGAGCGGCGCGGGGCCGTCGGCTGAGCGCACCTTGGCAGACTACTTGCATGTACATATGATGCAGATGCCTGTAATTGGCGTACGCCGAGCATCTTGGGGATGATCATGAGTCGCCGCTTCCTCTTCGTCCTGGGCAGCGCCCGCCCCGACGGGAACACCGAACTGCTGGCCCGCAGGGCCGCCGAACAACTGCCGCCCGATGTGGAGCAGCAGTGGATCGACCTCACCGCCCACCCCCTCCCCGACTTCGAGGACCTGCGCCACGACAGCGACCATGTGCGCCCCACCGGGGGCCCCGTGGCCCTGCTGCTGGACGCCACGCTCGCGGCGACGGACGTGGTGATCGCCTCGCCGCTGTACTGGTACTCGGTGTCCGCGCAGACCAAGCGCTACCTGGACCACTGGTCGGGCTGGCTGCGCACGCCGGGGCTGGACTTCAAGGCGACGATGGCGGGACGCACCCTGTGGGGCGTCACCGCGCTCGCGCACGAGGAGCCGGACGTCGCCGGCCCGCTGGTCGGCACGCTGAACAACTCGGCGGCGTACATGGGAATGAGCTTCGGCGGCGTGCTGCTCGGCAACGGCAGCAGGCCGGGTGACGTCCTGAAGGACACCGACGCCCTGGCCCGCGCCAAGACGTTCTTCGCCCGGCAGGCGCCGCTCGCCCGCTTCCCGTACGAGACACCCCGACGGGGCGAGCCGCGCGTCGCCGGCCTCCCTACGCGGTGACGTCCTTCGACGTGAACCTCGCCCAGGCCGCGGAGCCGAACACCGCCGCGTAGAGGGCCTGGAGGCCGAGGTTCTTCGTCAGGTCGTCCCAGTGCACCGGTTCGCGCATCAGGTCGGCGAAGGACAGCCAGTAGTGGGGGAAGAGGTAGGGGTGCAGCGCGTGCAGCTGGGGGATCTGGTCGAGGATCTGGACCGTGATGAGCAGCCCGACCGTGGTCGCCATCGCCGCGATGCCGCTGTTGGTCAGCGTGGAGACGAAGAGGCCGAGCGCCGCCACCCCGGTCAGGGACGCGGCGACGACCAGGGCGATGAGCAGGGCTCTGACCAGACCCTCGCCGAAGCTGATCCGGGTGCCCGAGATGGTCGTGAGATCGCCGAGGGGGAACAGCAGCGCGCCGACGAGCAGCGCCGAGACGGCGACCACCAGCGTGGCGACCAGGCAGAAGGCCATGACCGTCGCGTACTTGGTGAGCAGCAGGCGGGTCCGGCCGGCGGGGGCGACCAGGAGGTAGCGCAGGGTGCCGGCGCTCGCCTCGCCGGCGAGGGAGTCGCCCGCGACGACTCCGATCGCCATGGGAAGGAAGAACGGCAGGGTCGCGGCGAGACCGGTGAAGACCAGGAACAGTCCGTTGTTGGTGATCTGCGAGATGAAGGCGGGGCCTTCGCCGCCCCCGCCACCGGCCGACGAGCCGTCACCGGTCTCGATCCTCACGGCGACGCCGATCAGGACCGGCACGGCCGCCAGCACCCCCAGCAGGGCGAGGGTGCGCCAGCGCCGGAACGTGGTGAGCAGCTCGCTGCGGAACAGGCCGAGGGTCCACAGGGGGCTCACCCTCCGCTCCGCCTCAGCCCGCGACATCGAAGCCCTCCCCGGTCAGCGCCACGAACGCCTCCTCCAGCGAGGCCCGTTCGACCCCGAAGCCGCGGACCCGGACCCCTGCGGTGACCAGCGCGGCGTTCACCTCGGCGAGGTCGCGCTCGGGTGCTTCGCCGGTCACCCGGTCGTCGGCCACGACGACGTCGGCGACTCCCTGTTCCTTCAGGACCCGGGCCGCGTCGGCGGGGTCCGGCGTGGTCACCACCAGCCGGCCCCGGGCGCCCGCCGACAGCTCGGCGACCGGGCCCTGGGTGATCAGCCGGCCCCGTGCCATCACGGCGGCGTGCGTGCACACCTGCTCGATCTCGTCGAGCAGGTGGGAGGAGAGGAAGACGGTGGTGCCGTCCGAGGCCAGCGCGCGGATGAGCGTGCGGATCTCCCGCATGCCCTGCGGGTCGAGGCCGTTGGTCGGCTCGTCCAGGACGAGCAGCCGGCGCGGCTGGAGCAGGGCGGCCGCGAGACCGAGGCGCTGCTTCATGCCGAGGGAGTACGCCTTCGCCTTCTTGCCGGCGGCGGCCGTGAGGCCCACCCGGTCGAGCGCGGCGGCGACGCGGGCGCTCCGGGTGCGCGGATCGGCGGTCGGGTCGGCGGCGTCGTAGCGCAGGAGGTTGTCCCGGCCGGAGAGGAAGCCGTACAGGGCCGGGCCCTCGATGAGGGCGCCGACGTGGGGCAGCACGGCGCGCGCCGAGCGGGGCATGGGGCGCCCCAGGACGTGCGCCGTGCCGGAGGTCGGCTCGATCAGGCCCATCAGCATGCGGATGGTGGTGGTCTTGCCCGAGCCGTTGGGGCCGAGGAAGCCGAAGACGCTGCCCTCCGGGACGGTCAGGTGAAGACCGTCGACGGCGAGCTGCCCGCCGCGGTAGCGCTTGGTGAGCGCGCGGGTGGCGACGACCGCGTCACCCGCGTGTGCCCCGTCCGGCTCGCCGGCGGACGCCTCGCCCATCGCTCCCTCGTTCCCTGTCACGTCGTGCGGTTCCGTGACCTTACTTCCCCGCGTCGGCCGCCTTCACGAGCGCGTCCTTGGTGACGGTGCCCACGTAGACCTTGCCGTCCTCGGTGAACAGGGCGTTGACCAGGCGGGTGCTGAACACCGTGCCGGTGCCGAACTCGCCCTCGACCTGGTCGCCGAGCGAGCCGAGGAAGCCGCCGAGGTCTCCGCCGGTGTCACCGGTGGGCAGGCCGCCCCCGGCGCCGGTGTCGAAGGTGGCGACGGTGTTCCACCCCTCGCCGAGCATCTTCAGCCCGTCGAGGCCCTTGGCCAGGTCCTCCTCGGACTTCGGGGCGTTCTCCGGCTTCCCGGGGTGCTCGCGGCCCCGGTCGAGTTCTCCGTCCTCGGTCACCTCGGCGCCCTTGGGCGGGGTGAACTCGAATGTCGACGCGGCCGGCCGGTCGAAGCTCACCTCGGTGAAGCCGACGTCCACGACGGCCGCGCCGCCGCTCGACGGGGTGAGCGTGAACTTCAGCGGCATGCCCGTCTCGTGGTCGACCGCGATACTGATCGCGCCGACCGTGGAACCGGACTGCTTCGGCTCGACGACCAGCTTGTACGCGTCCCGGCCGGCCACCTGGGCGGTGCCGTCGACGGTCACGGACGTGGTGTCGTCGACCGACTTGAGCGCCTCCTCGGCGAAGTCCTTCGGGGTGGCCGGGGGCCTCTGCTCCCGCTCCGCGCCGGAGCCGTCGACGGTGCCGTGGTAGACCTCGTTGGACTTGCTGTCGTAGCCCCAGACGTCCTTGCCGTTGTGGATCAGGCTGTACTCGGCGGCGTCCTCGAGGAGCGACACCTTCTGCCGGTCGGGACCGTCGGCCGCGACCCGCAGCGTGTGCGTGCCGGACGCCAGTTCGGTGAGCTTGGCGGACGGGTCGGCCGAGGAGCCGCCGTCCTCGCCCTGCCCCGCCGCGCCGGACGCGAGAGCGTCCTCCAGGCCGCCGAGGTCCGGCAGTCCGAGGTCCGTGGTGATCTTCACGGTGCCGGACAGCCGCTCGACGTCCGACTGCGCGATCTTCTCGATGAGCTGCGCGGCGGTGATCTCCGGCAGGTCGGGGTCGCCGGAGTCGGCGATCGCGGGGACGAGCCCGATGGTCGCGGCGGCCAGTCCCATCACCGTGACGGGGACGACGTACCGGGCGGCCCTGCGCCGCCCCGTGCGCGGTTCGTCGACCTCCCCCGCGGCCGTCGTGTTCTCGGATTCGTACGGTGCCATGTGTGCCCCTCCGTGGTCGGCGGCGGCTTCCGTCTCGTGTTCTCGCACCAGTCTCACCCTGAGCCGCCATTCTCACCCGAACCGGTGAGAAGTGGTGTTGTCCGTCGTGGTCCATCCGACCAAATCCGGCAGGCGGATACGTCAGACCCCGGACGCAACTCCGTGTACTGCTGCGGTATGACACGGGGGGCGTTTTCCTCCCCCTCCCCGTAGGGGTCGGGCGGACGTCCCGGGCCGCCGGCGGGTCAGCCCGCCCGGTGCACCACCGCGTCGCAGAGCTGCACGAGTGCCGCCTTCGCCTCACAGTCCCGCAGCGGGGCCAGTGCCGCACGCGCCTCCTCGGCGTACCGCACGGTGTCCCGGCGGGCCTGCTCCAGCGCGGGGTGGGCGCGCAGCAGCCGGAGCGCCTCGGCGTGCCGGGCGTCGTCGGTGAGGTCGGAGTCGAGCAGCTCGCACAGGGCGATGTCCTCGGGCAGGCCCAGCCGCGCCGCCCGCTCGCGCAGACGCAGCACGGGCAGCGTGGCGATGCCCTCGCGCAGGTCGGTGCCGGGGGTCTTGCCGGACTCGCGGGAGTCGGAGGCGATGTCCAGGACATCGTCGGCGAGCTGGAAGGCGACGCCGAGCCGTTCGCCGTACTGGGTGAGGACGTCCACCACGGTCTCGTCGGCGCCGGACATCATCGCGCCGAAGCGGCAGGAGACCGCGACCAGCGAGCCGGTCTTGCCGCCGAGCACGTCCAGGTAGTGGTCGACCGGGTCACGGCCGTCCTGCGGCCCCGCGGTCTCCAGGATCTGCCCGGTGACCAGCCGCTCGAACGCCTCGGCCTGTACCCGCACCGCCTCGGGTCCGAGGTCGGCCAGGATGTGTGAGGCCCGCGCGAAGAGGAAGTCGCCGGTGAGGACCGCGACGGAGTTGCCCCAGCGGGCGTTGGCGCTGTCGACGCCGCGCCGCACCTCGGCCTCGTCCATCACGTCGTCGTGGTACAGCGTGGCCAGGTGGGTGAGCTCCACGACCACGGCGGACGGCACGACGCCGGGCGCGTAGGGGTCACCGAACTGGGCGGCGAGCATCACCAGCAGCGGGCGGAACCTCTTGCCCCCGGCCCGCACCAGGTGCTGGGCGGCCCCCGTGATGAAGGGGACCTCACTCTTGGTGGCCTCGATCAGCCCTTCCTCGACAGCCGTCATTCCGGCCTGGACACCGGCTTCCAGAGCCTGGTCCCGCACGCTCAGCCCGAACGGCCCGACGACGGTCACGAGGGGTCTCCTGTCTGCTGGTGTCCACTGGCGATTACATGGAATGTCGATAGGTCGCTGCCATCACTCAAGTCAGCGTATCCGGTCACGTTTCGATCACCGCCAGCACCCGGGGTTACGGGCAGGGCGCCGGGGGACCGGAAGCGGAGTGCTTTTGATCGGTTGACAGCGATGGACATTCCCCTCCTTCCCGGACACGACGACCCGCCAACCATCCTGCCCGGCCCCGCGTCCGATTTGCCGCACTTCACAAGCGAATTCCGCTTGACGGCAATTGCTCCCGCGGCCCGTGACCAGTGAAGTGAGTCACGCGCGACCCGGTGCATCCGCCGCTTCCCGGCGACGGCGATCCCCCTTTCCCCCGCGCCGAGTTGACTCGTGGCGCGCGCAAAGGATCAAGCGTCCCAAATCCCCCGTTACAAGATCAAAGAGTCCTTTACGTGATGCTCACACTTGTTCCCGACATGTGCTCTCGCATACGTTCCGGGCCTGCCGGGCGGACGCCGAATCCTGCCACCGCCCGCACCACACCCACCGACGAACTCACGCACGGCAGGAGCGGGGGACCCAGGTAAGTCGCCGGGCCGGGCATCGCACCGGAACGGCTCGGGGTGAAGCCGTGTCCACCCGAGGGCACGGCCGGGCACTCTCCCCGCCCGAACCCGACAGCTCACCTCGCAGGCGTAGGAGAGGAACCCAGACATGCCTTCCGGTCAGCTCCGCCGCCTCGGCAGCCGCCGCCTCGCCCGCTCCCTCGCCGTCGCCGGCGTCGCCGTGGTCGCCCTTCCGCTGTTCGGCGCCACCGGCGCCTCCGCGGCCACCACGACGCCCGCCACGACCGCCGCCCCCACGACGGCCACGGAGGCGTACCCGGACAACCTCGACGGCTGGATCCGCGAGTCGCTGGCCGTCATGGCGCAGAACGGCATCCCGGGCTCCTACGAGGGCATCCACCGCAACGTCATGCGCGAGTCCTCCGGCAACCCGGCCGCCATCAACCTCTGGGACTCCAACGCCGCCGCGGGCACCCCGTCGAAGGGCCTGCTGCAGGTCATCGACCCGACCTTCCAGGCCTACCACGTGCCCGGCACGGCCTTCGACCCGTTCGACCCGGTCGCGAACATCACGGCGGCCTGCAACTACGCCGCCGACCGCTACGGCTCGATCGACAACGTCTTCGGCGCGTACTGAGCCGACCGCTGACGGCCGAGCACGGCCACCCCACCGAACAGTCGCTCGAGGACGACGGCCACGCCGTCGTCCTCGTTCGACGTGGTGACCTCGTCGGCCACCGCCTTCAGCTCGGGATGCGCGTTGGCCATGGCGACGCCGTGCGCCGCCCAGTCGAACATGGGGATGTCGTTCGGCATGTCGCCGAAGGCGATCGTCCGGGCCGGGCTCACCCCCAGGTGCTCGGCGGCCAGGGCCAGACCGGTCGCCTTGGTCACCCCGCACGGCTGGAGCTCCACGGTGCCGGGCCCCGACATGGTGACCGTCGCCAGCGAACCGACCACCGAGCGCGCCGCCGCCGCCAACGCGTCGTCGGACAGGAGCGGGTGGCGCAGCAGCACCTTGCTGATCGGCCGCTCCCACAGGTCGCTCCGCCGCTCCACCCGCACGGCGGGGAGCGTCGGGTGCGGCATCACGTAGCCCGGCTCGATCAGCGTCAGCCCGTCGACCCCGTCCTGGTCGACCGCGGCGTACACCTCCCCCACCTCGGCCTCGATCTTGCCGAGGGCGGTCTCCGCCAGCTCCCGGTCCAGGGTGACCGACCACAGCAGCCGGTCCGCGCCGGCGTCGTACACCTGCGCGCCCTGTCCGCACACCGCGAGCCCCGTGCAGCCGAGGTCGTCCAGGAACGGCCGCACTCTGGGGGCGGGACGCCCCGTCACCACGAGGTGCCGGGCACCGGTCTGCGCCACTCGCGCGAGCGCGGCGAGGGACCGGTCGGAGAGGGTGTCGTCGCCGCGCAGCAGCGTCCCGTCCAGGTCGGTGGCGATGAGCGAAAAAGCGGTGGGTGCGGGCATGATCAGAGAATACGGACCACGCGGCCGTCCGCTTCACCGTGCCCGTTTCAGCTCGCTTTCGGTGCGGTTCTCCTTCCGTCATCGCCGGGTACGGACCGGTTGAGGACTCTTTCACCGTTTGGCAAGAACATCGTCCGCTATCTACCGTCCTCCCGGCCCGGGCGGTACCGTCCAGGAGTCCAGGGGGGACTTGATCGGGGGGTCAGGTGAGCAGTGGACGCGTGCGCGTGCTGAGGCCGGAGGAACTCGGCGAGGGGGAACGGGAGCGCTGGCGGGAACTGCGCGCCGCGACGGACGCTCCCCGCAGCCCTTTCATGGAACCGGAGTTCACCACCGCCGTGGGCCGGGTGCGGACGCGGGCCCGGGTGGCGGTGCTGTACGAGGGGGCGGAACCGGCGGGCTTCCTGCCCTACGAGCGGGGCGTTGCGGGACAGGGCCGGGCGATCGGGCTCGGGGTGTCGGACTGCCAGGGCGCGGTGCTGGCCCCCGGTGCGGCACCGGAGACCGGTGAACTGCTGCGGGCCTGCTCGGTGTCGAGCTTCGCCTTCGACAATCTGGAGGCAGGCCAGGACCTCTTCGTGCCCTACGCGGCCGAGGAGCACGCCACCTTCGTCATCGACGTGGAGAAGGGCTACGAGACCTACGAGTCGGTGCTGCGCACCCAGTCGCCGAAGTTCCTGAAGACCACGCTGGCCAAGGAGCGCAGGCTGGGCCGCCGGGCCGGGCCCGTGCGGTTCGTCTTCGACGAACGCGACCCGGCCGCGCTGCGGGCCCTCATGGCGTGGAAGTCGGCGCAGTACCGCAGGACCGGGCGCCGCGACCGGTTCGCGCAGGAGTGGATCGCCCGGCTCGTGGGCCGGCTCGCCGAGACCCGGGCACCCCAGTGCACGGGCACGCTCTCCGTCCTGTACGCCGCCGGCCGCCCCGTCGCCGCGCACTTCGGCCTGCGTTCCGCCTCCGTCCTGGCCTGCTGGTTCCCGGCGTACGACCCGGAGTTCGCGACGTACTCGCCCGGGCTCGTGCTGCACCTGCGGATGGCCGAGGCGGCGGCCGCCGAGGGCATCGGCCTGCTCGACATGGGGCGCGGTCCGGCCGAGTACAAGGACGCGCTGAAGACCGGCGAACTCGCCGTCTACGAGGGTGCGGCGACCCGTCCGGGAGCGGGTGCCGCGCTGCACCGGCTGAGCCGCGAGCCCGCGCGCCGCGCGCACGCGTTCGTCCGCTCCCGCCCGCGCCTCGCGTCGCTGGCGTCGCGGACCCTGAAGGGCGCGGCACGGCTGCGCCGCTCGTGAGGAGGAGGGAGGGGGGACGTATGTCCGGCAGAGCACGCGCGCGGACGCGCGAGGAGATACGGCGCTTCCGGGCCATCGGCGCGGTGCAGGTCGCCGAGCTGGAGCTGGACCCGGGCGGGGACGAGGCCGTGCTCCGTCCCGGCCCCGGCAGCCCACCGGTGACCCACGGCGAGGTGTTCCTCCTGGTCAGACGGGCGGGACGGCCGGTGGGCACACTGCTGACGCGGGTACCGGAGGGAGCGGACCCACGGGCGGCACTGACACGGGCGGCACGGCGAGGGCTCACGACGGCGGCGCGGGAGACGCCGGAGGGGACACTCCCCGGGCCGCCGTCCGGCGCGGCGTCGGCGGCCGGCGGCAGCGGGCGGCTCCGGGACGCCGCGGCCGGCCGGGGGGCCGCCGTGCCGGTGCGGGCGCCGGCCCCGGACGGCGCGGGGAACGGCGCCGGGCCGCCCCACACCTCGGTCGTCGTGGCCACGCGGGAGCGGGCCGGGCAGCTCGCCCGGGCTCTGGACTCGCTCCTCGCGCAGGACCATCCGCGGTTCGAGATCGTCGTCGTCGACAACGCGCCCGTGACCGACGGGACGCGCGACCTCGTGGAACGGGCGTACGGCGAGCGCGTGCGGTACGTGTGCGAGCCGGTCCCCGGGCTCGCGATCGCGCACAACACGGGACTCGCGGCGGCCCGGGGCGAGGTGGTCGCGTTCACCGACGACGACGTGATCGCCGATCCCCGCTGGCTCACCGAACTGACCGCGCCGTTCGCCGCCGACCCCCGGCTCGGCTGCGCCACCGGCCTGATCCTGCCGGCCCGGCTGCGCACCCCGGCCCAGGTCCTGCTGGAGAGCCACGGCGGGTTCGCGAAGGGCTTCACCCCGACGACGTACGACCCCTGGGACCCGCCCCGCGACGAGCCGCTGTTCCCCTTCACCGCGGGCCGCTTCGGCTCCGGCGCCAACATGGCCTTCCGTACCCGGGTGCTGCGTGCCGTCGGCGGTTTCGACCCGGCCACCGGTGCCGGGACGCCGGCGCGGGGCGGCGACGACCTGTACGGGTTCGTGCGCGTGCTCGCCGAGGGGCACCGGCTGCACTACACGCCGTACGCGCTGGTGTGGCACCACCACCGGCGGACCTGGGCCGACCTGGAGACCCAGGCGTACGGCTACGGCGCCGGCCTCACCGCCTACCTCACCGCGGTCCTGGTCAACCGGCCCGCGCTGCTGCCGGCGTTCCTCGCCCGGCTGCCGCGCGGTCTCGCCCACGCCCGCGCGCTGACCGCCGCACGCGCCACCGGCGCGGGTGGCGGCGCACCCGGGGGGCACGACACCCGCACCCATCCCTGGCCGCACCGGCTGTCGCGGTTGCAGCGCACGGGGATGGTCCACGGGCCGCTCGGTTATCTGCGGGCGCGGCGGGCGTGGCGGAACGGCGGGGGAAGGGGGACGCGATGAGTCCGGCGCCGGGGGCGACCCCGGCCGTTCCCGTGTTCCTCTACCACGCCGTGATGGACGACCCGCCGGAGTGGATCGCCGAGTTCACCGTCACGCCGAAGGACTTCGCGGCCCATCTGGACGCCGTCGTGGACAGCGGCCGCACGCCCCTCACCATCAGCGCCCTCGCCGACTGTCTCGCGGGGCGGGCACCGCTGCCGCCCCGGCCGGTGCTGCTCACCTTCGACGACGGCTTCGCCGACCTGCCCGGCCCGACCGCCGACGTCCTGGCCGGGCGTGGGCTGCCCGCCACCGCCTACCTCACCACCGGCGCCATCACCCCGGGCGGCCGCAGTCTGCTGCCAACCGCCCCGATGATGACCCTGGACGAGGCGCGGCGTCTGGAGGAGGCCGGGCTGGAGATCGGCAGCCACACGGTCACCCACGCCCAGCTCGACACGCTGACCGCACGGCGACTGCGCGCCGAACTGCGGGACTCCAAAGCGGCGCTGGAGGACACCCTCGGTCACTCCGTCCCCCACCTCGCCTATCCGCACGGCTACAACAGCCCGCGGGTGCGGGCGGCGGCCGCCCGGGCCGGCTACGAGACGGCCACCGCCGTGCGGCACGCGCTCAGCTCGGACCGGGACGAGCGCCACCGCATCGCGCGCCTGATCGTCCGCCGCGGCCACACCCTCGCCGACGTCGAGGCGTGGCTGGCGGGCGGCGGTGCGCGGATCGCCCCGTACCGGGACGGCCCGCAGACCATCGCCTGGCGCTGGTACCGGCGCGGCCGGGCGATGCTCCGCGGTCCGGAGTTCGCGGGCTGAGCGGACTGGGCGGACTGGGCGGGCTGAGCGGGCTGAGCGCCCGGGGCGCCCGGCGGCTCACCCCAGTGGCTGGTTCAGGTACGGGTCGGCCACCGCCTCGCGCAGGCTCCTCCACGCCGCGTCGTCGGCCAGGGCGAGGTCGCAGTGCGGCCCCGGGTCCCGGTGGTTCCACTGCAGGGCGGCCTTGACGCCGTCCAGGTCCTTCAGCACCCGCGGCACCTGCGCGTACCACTCGGCCTGCCGCTCGGGGCGGGACGGGTCGGCCGCCGTGCCGAACTCGGAGAGCATCAGCGGCTTGTCGCCGGAGATGTTCTTCCGTATCCACGCGTGGGTGGCCCGCTGGGTCCGGGCGAAGGTCAGCCAGTCCGTTTCGTGGCACCGGTAGTAGTTGTACTGGTTGTAGCCGATCCAGTCGACGTACCCGTCCCCCGGGTACATCCGCTCGAACAGGCCGGCGTGGTTCAGGTACCCGGTGACGATCCAGGTCCACACCACGTTGTCGGCGCCCAGCCGCTCGAACCGGTCGTGGATGTGCCGGTACGCCTTCACGTACTCGGCGGGAGTGCCGTTGTCCGGAGTGCGGGTGTCCATCTCCAGGTCGAAGGAGAGGAACACCTTCTTCCCGGTGCGCTCGCCGTAGTCCTTGATCCGCCGGGCCTGGACGTCGATGACGGACTCGTCCAGCTCACCGGCGGCGATCTCCTTCCACGTCGGCTGCTGCCCCTCCGTACCGCCCCACCACTTGCTCTCCCAGGACAGCAGCAGCATGCGGTCCTCGCCCACGCGTTGCTCCTCGGGGGTGAGCAACTGCCCTTCCCTGCGGGTACCTTCGGGCAGCGACATGTCGTGGTACGTGTAGACGATGTCGAGCCTGCGGCCCACGCGCTTCTCGTAGGCCAGCACCCGGTCCTCCAGGTCGTCCCGGCCGTGCGGCACGAACGCGCCGAACCAGGCACCGCAGGGTGGTTCGAGGAGGTCGGTGGGCCGGCATTCCCCGCCCGTCGCGGAGGGGCCCGGTCCGGAGCCCGGGGGCCCGGACGCGTTCGTCAGGGCGAGTACGGCGACGAGGACCGCGCCGACGACCGTGGCGGACGTCAGCAGCAGCCTGCGGCGCCGCGACACCGGCCCGCGCGCGCGTGGCACCCGGAGCCCGCGGTGCCGGGCGTCGGGTGCGGGCGGGGCGCCGTCGCGGCGAAAGGGACGGACGAACCTCACAGAGCGGAACCCTTCCGTGTCGTCGAAGTCCCCCGCGCGGGCGGTGAGGAGCGCAGCCGCGGGCAGAACGCGGCGAGCGTGGTCAGCAGGGTCAGGACGAGCAGCACCCGCTGCGCGCTGAAGGTGTGGGTGGCGATCAGCACGGTGGCGACGGTCATCACCGCGCCGACGCTGAGGAACACGGCCAGCATGATCCGTTCCAGCAGGTCGGAGCGGCGGGCGAAGGCGGCGCCGTGCGACTCCACGGGCCCTTGTGCGGGCCGTGCGCGCAGTGCCGGTCCGCAGAGGCCGACCAGTGCCGCGCCGGGGCCGGCCGCCAGGAACACGGCGACCGCCGCTCCGCGCAGCGGTGATCCGCCGGGCAGGGCGAGGGCGGCCAGGGCCAGCCAGCCGCCGAACGGCGGGAGCATCCGCACCACGAGGTCCTGCGGCGTCATCGCTCCGCACCCCCTTCCGTGCCCTGAGCGCCTTCCGTGCCCTGAGCGCCTCCCGTGCCCTGAGCGCCTCCCGGCCGTTCGGGCCTCAGTTCGTAGACCGCGCCCGCGCCGTTCTCCGCCACGAGCCGGAACCGCGGCGAGGCGGCGACGGACTCCCGGATCCGGTCCAGCTGCTCGCCGGTGAGCTGCCCGTTCATCTCCGAGTTGGCGAACTGCCCCCGGGTGAGCAGGAAGTAGGCCCGGCCGGGGCTCCCCACCCCGGCCATGTCGCGGGCGAGGGTGGCGGCCGGGCGCCGCACGATCTCGTCGACGTGCCGCCGGTCGTCCTCCAGGAACCAGTAGTGGCCGACGGTCCCGTACGACGCGTACGCGAGCGGGTAGTTGCGGTTGGCGGCGACGACCGTCGACCCCTCGGGCGCCTCGTCGAAGAGCCGCTGGACCAGGGCCACCTCCTCCGGCGGGAAGTAGTTGATCCGGTCCTTGCCCGAGTAGCTCGGGACGAAGGCCAGGGTCACGGCGAGAAGCACGAGCAGCGGGCCCCCCGTGCCGGCGCCGCGCCTCAGGCCGCCCCGCGCGGGTGCCGGGGTGCGGGTGCCGTCCCCGGCCTCGGCACCGAGGGTGCGCACCCGGGGCAGCAGTGCGGCGGCGGCGAAGAAGGCGGCGCCGGGCAGCATGAACATCAGCACCCGGAAGATCATTTCGCTCCCGTAGCTGCCGGCCACGAACATCGGCAGCGGGGCCGCCGTGATCAGCAGCAGCGGCATCGCCCGGTGCCGCAGCACCCGCTGCCGCCACACCCCGGCGACCGCCAGCAGCAGCACCGCGCCCGACAGCAGCCGTGCCGCCCAGGAGGTCGCCACCGCTCCGGTACCGGTCGGGGTGGCGCCGTATCCGGTGGCGACGTTGCCGCCGATATCGCCCACGGACCGGACCATGTCCGGCAACGCCGCGGAGAGGAACGGCAGCGCGGCCGTCAGGCACCAGGCCAGGAAGATCACGGCGGTGGTGACCGGCGGGATCCAGCCGCGGTAGCGGCGGGCCAGGCACAGGGCGAGCAGGGAGACGGCCAGCATGGCCGGTGTGAGCTGGTGCGAGATGACGATCGCCACGACCAGCGCGCTGAGCACGACCGTCCAGACGGCCTGCCCCTGCCGCCCGCCCGCCCCGCCGGACCGGCCGTACCGGCGCAGGACGACGGCCAGCACACCGAGGTGCAGCGCGAAGGCCACGGACTGGGGGGAGAAGTAGTCCTGGCCCACCCAGTTGGCGACGTAGAAGAGCCAGACGCCGGTCCAGACGAGTCGCCGGTCCTCGGTGAAGGTGCGGTAGACCAGCAGCAGCGGGAGGAGCAGCAACAGGCTGGACACCAGCGGCCACCAGGCCATGTACATGGCCGTGGACTCCACGCCCAGCAGTCGCACCAGCGCCGCCTGGGCGGCGAAGAAGCCGGGCCACTGGTCGTAGACGGCCATGTCGCCGACCTGGTCGGCGGTCTGCAGTCCGCCGGCTGTCAGCAGGTGGTCGACGACACCGTCGTGCTTCCACGCCCAGGCGTACAGCGGGGTGGGGTAGAGCACGGCCTGGGTGGCCCGCTCCATCACCAGCAGCCCGAGCACGTACGCCGCCGCCCAGCCGCCCGGCCGCCGAGGATCGCGGACCGTGACCCAGAAGCCGGCGGTGAGCACGGCCAGGCCGGCCCAGAAGGCAGGGTGGAGGGCGGTGACGAGACCGAAGTCGTCGAGCCGCGACACATCCGTGTGCCGCACCGCGTACACCCACAGGGCGAGCGCGGTGAGCAGCGGCAGGCCGGGCAGGAGCGCGGCGGGACCGTGCCGGCCGGGCCGGACGGGCGGCAGGTCGGAGAGGTCCGTCACGGGCTCGTGGGCGGGACTCGACGGCTCCGAGGAGGACGGGGCCCGCGGCCCGGACGCGCGGTCCGGTGCCGCTTCGCCGTGGGTGGCCGGCGCCGGGGTGCTCTCCGGCGCCGGTTCGGGCGCGGATCTCTCGCGCGGAGTGGTTGGCGGACGCACGGTGGTTCCCCCCTGGCGGTTCGGCTTCGAAGCGTGATCAGTCCCTGGAACGGCCGTCCGGCCCACCGCGGTGCGGCGCCCTCGGCGGCAGGGCGCGGCGCGACGGCAGGTGCGGGACGAGTACGACGACTGTGTGGAGGACGACGAGAAGGACGAGCAACGGCGGCGCCACCGGCGCCAGGGTGTCCCGCCACACCCAGCCGCCCACCGCGACGAGATACAGCACCCCCCAGCGCCCCGGCCGGGACAGGCGCCCGCCCACGGCCGCGAGCAGCGAGGACAGTGGTACGAGGCACAGCAACTGGCAGACCGGCGGCGCCCAGCGCAGCAGCGCACCGGGCCCGTCGAGGCCCAGCGTCTCCGCGAGGAAACCGGCCGTCCGCGCGTACAACGCCCCGTCCACCGGCTCCGGTTGCCGGCCGAGCGCGACGGGTGCGGCGTGCAGGGCGGTCAGGACGGACGCCAGCGCGGTGCCGGTAAGCCGGCCGTCGGGACGCGTGCGCAGGGTCACCGAGGCGACGAGGACGAGGATCAGCGCGCCCCCGGCCGCGAGCGCCGTGAGCGGCAGTCCCTCCAGCAGCGCACGCCCGGTGAGCCCGTCGTCCAGGGACCCGCCGAGCCGGGGCAGTCCGCGCACGGACGCCCAGAAACCGAGGGTGGCGAGTGCGAGCAGCGCCCAGAGGATGCCGCTCAGACGCCTGTCGTCCGTGTCTGCGTCCGTGTCTGCGTCTGCGTCCTTGGACGGTCGCGGCGGGGCGGGGGGTGGCTCGGAGGCCTCCCCGGGTCCTCGCCGGTGTTCCCGGGTGGCCGGGGGGACGTCCGGGCCGGGAGCACCGGGCGGGCGGCGGCGGTCGCGGGGCGCGTGCCCGTCACGGGGCTCGTCCAGCGGCTCCGGCGCGGGTGTTCCCGGCTCTCGGGCCTCCCCCTCCGGGACTTCCGTCTCCGGTACTTCCGCCCCTGGGGCTTCCGCCCTTGGGGCTTCCGGTGCGACGCCCTCGCGCCGCCAGCGATCCTCGCGCCCCTCGTCAGGCCCGGCCGCGGACGGGTGCGCCGTGTCCGCACCGGGCGGGCGCACGAGGAACGCCGGCGCGTCCACCCGCAGGGCCTCCCGTTCGTACCCGGGGCGGCCGATGAACAGGGTGACCGTGTCCTCGCCGGACCCCTCCGCGTCCCGGTCCTCGTACGCCGCCCGGCGCGCCCAGGCCGTGCCGTACCCGGTGGTGGCGTTCAGCCGGGCCCAGCGCGTGCCGTAGCCGGGGTCGTCGGAGGGCCGCTCCACGGGCCCGCCGGTCCGCTCGCGCAGCGCCGAACGCAGCCCGAACACCGAGACGACTGCGATCAGCGTCATACTGATCAGCACCGCCCACCCGGCCCCCGCGATCCCCGCGGGGATGAACAGCACGGCAGCGCTGCCCAGCACCAGCGCGCACATCGCCCCCTGGAGCCCGGCGAGCACACCCGTGCGGCCCTGCACCCGCAGTACCCCGATGTACAGCTCCACGACCACCCGGGGCAGCGCCCCGAGGGCGAGCAGCCGCAGCACGGTCGAGCCCTGCTCGGCGTAGTCCGCGCTGAACGGCGTGAGGATCCAGGGCGCGAACGCGACCAGCACGGCGACGACCGGCACCAGCAGCAGCGCCATCCGGCGCAGCGCCCCGCGCACCCCGTCGGCGAGCCGGCGCGGGTCGTGCGAGGCGTGGGCGGTGAGCGAGGAGGCCATGTTGATGGCCATGAACTCCATCGTGCCGCCGACGGTGTACGCCACGTAGAAGTAGCCGTTCTCGGCGGCGCTGAAGCGGACCGCGACCATCACGGGCAGCAGATTGATCATGGCCAGGCTGAACAGCGCGCCGAGCGCGTCCCCGGCCAGGAAGCGGCCCATGGCGCGCAGGCCGGGCGGCTCCATGCCCCGGTCGGCGGCGGCCTGTCGCGGGATGAGCCTGCGGAAGATCAGCCAGCCGAGCGGCAGCGTGGAGAACGCGATGGCCACGGCCCAGGACACGAAGATGCCCAGCACGGGCAGGGCGCTCGCGAAGACGGCCAGCAGGGCGAGCTTCCCGACGGAGAACACCGCGTTGCCGGCCGGCACCCACTCGGCCTTGCGCAGCCCGGTGAGCACCCCGTCCTGCAGCGTGAGCAGCGCCCACGCCACGCACGCCGCCACGAACAGCGCCCCGGCCGCCGGCGTGCCGAGGGGTTCGTAGGAGGCGCCCCACTGGTCGAGGGTGAGCAGGAAGACGCCCGCGGCCAGGGCGACCACCACCGAACTCGCCCCGTACACCCCCCACACCAGACGTCCGGTCGCGCGGCCCGCGCGCGGTACGAAGCGGACCACGGCGCCGATCATCGTGGTCGCGGTGATGCCGGCGAGCAGCCGCATCGCGGCGATGGCGGCGGAGCCCTGTCCGACCGCGTCCTCGGAGTAGTAGCGGGCGGCGACGAGCCAGAACCCCAGCCCGAGAACGGCCGACACGCCCGTACTGAGCATCAGGAAGTAGGCGTTCTTGAACAGGGAGTCCGGGCCGGACCGGTCCTCGGCGGGCGGGGGCCGCCCGCCGGCGCGGGGCCTGGCCGGCTCGTGCACCTGGAGGTCAGTCACGGGACGGCTCCAGCCCGTCGGCCGCCGTCCCCGGCCGGGCCGGGTCCGCCGGCGGTCCGGCCGGCCGCGCACCGGACCGCTCCAGCGCTTCGACGGCCTCCCGGGCCCGCAGCGGGTCCACCGGCAGCGCGTGCCGCGCGAACCAGCGGGCCGCCCCGGGTGCGGGCGAGAGGTCCGTGAAGTCCTGTCCCGCGTAGTCGTCGAGGGGCGGGTCGTAGAGGTAGCCCACGACGATCCCGCGCCGCGCGAGTGCCGCGATCGCCGCGTCCCGGTCCGCCACGAACAGCGGGACCCGGAACAGCGGTTGCGTCCCGCCGTCCCCCGCGCGCGGCCGGGCCCAGCGCGTCGACAGCAGCAGCCCGGTGCCCTCCCGGGACGCCTCCAGCACGTCGTTCAGCCGTCCGAGCCGGTGCCGGATCCGCCGCAGCCGCACCGGGCCGGACCGCAGACAGTAGGTGTGCATGTCGACGCGGACCCAGGGGTCGTGCGCGGCCAGGTCCGGGGCCGCGCCCGCGGCACGGGCCAGCTCCTCCGGTCGCAACGGCATCCTGATCCCGTCGCGCTCCGCCAGGCCCAGCAGCCCCAGGGCCGCCCAGGCGGCCCGCCGCAGCCCCAGCCCCCTCACCGCGGCCTCCGCGTACGGCCGTACGGCGTAGGCGAGTTCGGACGCCGTCCGGCACGGGTCGAGCAGTGCGTCACAGGCCCGCCGCAGCGCGTCGCCCTCTTCCGGGTCGGCGACCGACAGGAACCCGCCGGCCTGGGCGCCGACGTGCTTGGACAGGCTGAAGACGGAGGCCTCGCCCCACGCCCCGACCGGCCGCCCGCCGACCTCGCTGCCGATCGCGTGCGCCGCGTCCTCGAACAGCGGGATGCCCAACGCGTCGCAGCGGTCCCGCAGTCGCGGCGCCGGGTCCGGATTGCCGTACAGGTTCGAGGTCAGTACGGCGGCAAGCGAGCCCCAGGTCTCCTCGGGCACGGCGTCGACGTCGATCGACGCGTCGAACGCGTTCAGCGGTGCCTGCACCGGCCGCAGTCCCGCCGCCAGCACCACGAAGAAGATGACGTCGTCGGTGACCGGCGACATCAGCACCCGGCCGCCCGGCGGGCACCAGTGGCGCAGTGCCACGTACAGCCCCAGCCTGCATGACGGCACGTACACACATTCCCGGCCGAGCCGGGCACGCATGGTCTCTTCCAGCCGTTCCGGCCGCGACCCCGAGCGCGCCGAGCGCGGGCCGGCCTCCCCAATGGCCATCCGCCCCCCTGTGTGCCATCGGAACGCCCCCTCCCCGAGGCCTCCCGGCACCCGCCCAGAGTCGCCCCGTTCGCACCGCTCCGTCAAGATTGCGATCCGTCCTGTGGATAACTTCCGGTACGCGGGGGGAAGCGGTGGATGGCGCCCTTGTGCCCGCATGCTCCCCACCCACGGGCCCTTCCGCCGCCACACCACCACGGCCGCTCTGCACAAGACCGCCGTGTCACCCGTAACGTGTGGCACGGCCACGGACACGTGGCGCACCTGCGCACACGAAAGCGAGGCAGCACCCGATGCCCCCCTTCGACGTCCCCGAGGGCGATCCCTTCGGCCCGCACAACCTGCCGTACGGCGTGTTCTCGCCCCCCGGCTCGTCGGAGCGGACCGTCGGCGTCCGGCTCGGCGACCACGTCCTCGACGCCGGCGCCGCGGCACACGCCCTGGGCTCCCCGTACGCCTCCCTGCTCGCCCGGCCGACGCTGAACCCGCTGCTGGCCGCGGGCCGCACGGCCTGGTCGGACGTGCGGCGGGCGCTCACGGCCTGGGTGACCGTCCCCGCCCACCGGGAGACCGTCGAGCCGCTGTTCCACCCGCTGTCCGAGGTGACCCTGCACCTCCCCTTCGAGGTGGCGGACTACGTCGACTTCTACGCCTCCGAGAACCACGCCCGGAACGTCGGCCGGATCTTCCGGCCCGACGCCGCCGACTCCCTGACCCCCAACTGGAAGCACCTGCCGATCGGCTACCACGGCCGCTCCGGCACGGTCGTGGTGTCCGGCACCGACGTCGTGCGCCCCTCCGGCCAGCGCAAGGCACCCACCGACGCCGCTCCCGTCTTCGGGCCGTCCGTCCGGCTCGACATCGAGGCCGAGGTCGGTTTCGTGGTCGGTGCGCCGTCCGAACTGGGCCGGCCGGTACCGCTCGGCGACTACCGCGACCACGTCTTCGGCCTCTGCCTCCTCAACGACTGGTCCGCCCGCGACGTCCAGGCCTGGGAGTACGTCCCCCTCGGCCCGTTCCTCGGCAAGTCCTTCACCACCTCGGTGTCGGCCTGGATCACCCCGCTGGACGCCCTGGACGCGGCGCGCGTCGCGCCGCCGGAACGCACCCACGAACTGCTGCCCTACCTGGACGACGCCGACGAGGAACCCGGCGGCTACGACCTGCGGATCACCGTCGCGATCAACGGCCACGTCGTCTCCGAACCGCCCTTCTCCACCATGTACTGGACGGCCGCCCAGCAGCTCGCCCACATGACCGTCAACGGCGCCTCCCTGCGCACCGGTGACCTGTACGGTTCCGGCACGGTGAGCGGCCCGACGGAAAGGGAGCGCGGCTCGCTGCTCGAACTGACCTGGAACGGCCGCGACCCCCTCGAACTGCCCGACGGGAAGCGGACGTTCCTCGAGGACGGCGACGTGGTGACGCTGTCGGCCTGGGCGCCGGGCCCGGACGGCGTGCGCGTGGGCCTCGGCGAGGTGTCGGGACGGGTGGTCCCCGCGCCCTGACCCATGTGACCCTTCCCGATCCTCTCCGACCCCTGACCCACACCGCCCTTCGCCGTCATAATCGGTGTCGGGCGGTGTGCGCGTTTCCGTGCCGCGCCCCCGTACGACCCGCACGCCCCCGAGCCGCCCCTTCCGACAGGATCCGGAGCCCGTGGCATGACCGTCTGCCTGCTCCTGCTGAGCGTTGTCGCCGTGACGGCCGCCGTGCCCGTCCCCCGGGCCCTGACCCGGGCGAAGTGGCCGGAACGGGAACCGGTCGTCGCCCTGTGGGTCTGGCAGTGCCTGGTCGCCACCGTCCTGCTGTGCTGTCTGACGGCTCTCGCGCTGAGCACCGCGGCCGTCTTCGGCACCGTGCGCGCCCAGCTCTTCGCCCCGGCCCCGCCCGCGGTGACCGCCGCGTACGACCTGTCCGCCGCCTCCCCCTGGACGACCGTCCTCACCGTGCTGCTGGCCTGCGGGGCGGCCTGGACGACGGCCATGCTGGGGCGGGAGCTGGTCGAGGCCCGCCGCCGGCGCACCCGGGCCCGGGCACACCTGCGGGAACGCGCCCCGGACCTGCCCGCGGGGCTCCCCGCGGCGCGCGGTCCCCTGCTGGTCCTGGAGGACGAGTACCCCGACGCCTGGTGGATGCCGGGCAGCCCGCCTCAGCTGATCGTCACGACCGGGGCCCTGCGGCGCCTCACCGACCACCAGCTCGACGCCGTCCTGACCCACGAGCGCGGCCACGCCCGCGCCCGCCACGACTGGCTGCTGCATCTGTCGACGGCCCTGGCCACCGGCTTCCCGCGGATCCCGCTGTTCGCCCACTTCTGCGACCAGACCCATCGGCTGGTCGAGCTGTCCGCCGACGACACGGCCTCCCGCCGCTGCGGCCACCTGACCACGGCGCTCGCGCTGATCGAGCTCAACCAGCACCGCGGCGTGCTGTCCTGCGCGTCCAGCCACCGCCTGCTCGGCGAACGCGTCGACCGCCTCCTGGAGCCCCCGCCCCGCCTCGACCGCCGCCACCGCGCCCTGACGACGGCCGCGGCGGCCCTGGTGCCCCTCGTCCCCCTGTTGATCACCTTCGCCCCGGGCCTGACCGCCGCCCTGACGTAGAGGCGGGCAGTCATGCCGATGAACCGGCATGGCTGCGGGCAGTCGTGCCGCTGGGGCGATGGGGGTCCCCCCGCTCGAACGCAGCGGCACCCCGTGAACGCCGGGCTGCGCAAACCTCCTGCCCAGCCCCACCACGCGGCCACCTATGTCCAGTCGGGCTCCGGCTCCTCCTCGGGCCAGTCGTCCGGGCTGCCGGGGTCCTCGGGCCCGGCACCGTCACCGGCGCCCCCAGGAGCCGTCAACCCGGCCAGCACGGCCACCACGCCCTCCCCGTACGTCGCCAGCTTCTTCTCGCCCACCCCGCTGATGCCGCCGAGCTCCGCCACCGACGTGGGCCACACCGTGGCGATCTCCCGGAGCGTGGCGTCGTGGAAGATGACGTACGCCGGCACGCCCTGCTCGCGGGCCTGCTCGGCGCGCCAGGCCCGCAGCGCCTCGAACGCGGGCTGAAGCTCCTCGGGCAGCTCGGCCGCGGCGGCCTTGGCCTTGCGCTCACCCCGGCTGCTCGTACCCCGGTCCGCCGCCGGCTTCTTCGGCTCCTTGCGCAGCGGAACCTCCCGCTCCCGCCGCAGCACCGCCCCGCTCTCCCCGGTGAGCACCAGCGTGCCGTACTCCCCCTCGACGGCGAGCAGCCCCTGGGCGAGCAACTGCCGGACGACGCCGCGCCACTCGGCCTCGCTCAGCTCCTCACCGATGCCGAACACCGACAGCTGGTCGTGGTCGAACTGGATGACCTTGGCCGTGCGCCGCCCGAGCAGGATGTCCACGATCTGCACCGCGCCGAACTTCTGCCCGCGCTCCCGCTGCAGCCGCACCACCGTCGACAGCACCTTCTGCGCCGCCACCGTCCCGTCCCACGTCTCCGGCGGGGTGAGGCAGGTGTCGCAGTTGCCGCAGCCCGCCGGGGAGGGTTCCTCCTGCCCGAAGTAGGCCAGGAGCTGGCCGCGGCGGCACCGGACCGTCTCGCACAGCGCCAGCATCGCGTCCAGGTGCTGACCCGCCCGCCGCCGGAACGCCTCGTCGCCCTCCCCCGACTGGATCAGCTTCCGCTGCTGTACGACGTCGTTGAGCCCGTACGCCATCCAGGCCGTGGACGGCAGTCCGTCACGCCCCGCGCGCCCCGTCTCCTGGTAGTAGCCCTCGACCGACTTGGGCAGGTCGAGGTGGGCGACGAACCGGACGTCCGGCTTGTCGATGCCCATGCCGAAGGCGATGGTCGCCACCACGACCAGCCCCTCCTCCCGCAGGAACCGCGCCTGGTGCGCGGCGCGCGTCCCGGCGTCGAGGCCCGCGTGGTACGGCACCGCCTCGATGCCGTTGCGCGAGAGGAACTCGGCGGTCTTCTCCACGGAGTTGCGCGAGAGGCAGTACACGATGCCCGCGTCCCCGGCGTGCTCCTCGCGCAGGAAGGCCAGCAGCTGCTTCCTGGGGTCGGCCTTGGGGACGATCCGGTACTGGATGTTGGGCCGGTCGAAGCTCGCCACGAAGTGCCGGGCGTCCGGCATCCTCAGCCGGTCGGTGATCTCCCGGTGCGTGGCGTCCGTGGCGGTCGCCGTGAGCGCGATCCGGGGCACCTCCGGCCAGCGCTCGCCCAGCAGGGACAGGCTGAGGTAGTCCGGCCGGAAGTCGTGCCCCCACTGGGACACGCAGTGCGCCTCGTCGATGGCGAAGACGGAGATCTTGCCGCGCGAGAGCAGATGCAGGCTGCTGTCCAGCCGCAGCCGCTCCGGCGCGAGGTACAGCAGATCCAGCTCGCCGGCGAGGAACTCGGCCTCGACCGCACGGCGCTCGTCGAAGTCCTGCGTGGAGTTCATGAACCCGGCGCGCACGCCCAGCGCCCGCAGCGCGTCCACCTGGTCCTGCATCAGGGCGATGAGCGGGGAGACGACGACTCCCGTGCCCGGTCGGACCAGGGCGGGGATCTGGTAGCACAGCGATTTGCCGCCACCGGTCGGCATGAGCACGACGGCGTCACCACCCGCGATCACATGCTCGACGACCGCTTCCTGCTCACCGCGGAAGGTCTCGAACCCGAACACCCGGTGCAGCGCGGCCAGCGCCTCACTCTCCATCACTGCCATCCCGCCACTACCGCCCGTCACCGTGCCCCCGTGAGCCGTCCCTCGACCACTGCCTCCACGATAGGGGCCCGCACCGACAGCCCCGGAGTTGTCCACAGGGCCACCCGGAACCGGCGGCCCGGCACCCCTCGGGGGGTGCCGGGCCGCCGCCCTGCCGGTGCGTGTCGCGTCAGCGCACGAACACTCCCGCGTCGCCCGCCAGCTCGAGGAAGTACTGCGGTGCCACACCGAGCACCACCGTGACCGCCACGCCGACCCCGATCGCCGTCATCGTCAGCGGTGACGGCACCGCGACGGTCGGGCCCTCGGGGCGCGGCTCGCTGAAGAACATCAGGACGATGACGCGGATGTAGAAGAACGCGGCGATGGCCGAGGCGATCACACCGACCACGACCAGCGGGGCCGCCCCGCCCTCCGCCGCCGCCTTGAACACGGCGAACTTCCCGGCGAAGCCTGAGGTCAGCGGGATACCCGCGAAGGCCAGCAGGAACACCGCGAACACGGCGGCGACCAGCGGGGAGCGACGGCCGAGCCCCGCCCACTTGGACAGGTGTGTCGCCTCGCCTCCGGCGTCCCGGACGAGCGTGACCACCGCGAACGCGCCGATCGTCACGAACGAGTACGCCGCCAGGTAGAACAGCACGGACGACACACCCGACGGCGTGGCCGCGATGACACCCGCGAGGATGAAGCCCGCGTGCGAGATCGCCGAGTACGCCAGCAGCCGCTTGATGTCGGTCTGCGTGATCGCGACGACCGCCCCGACCACCATGGTGACGATGGCGACGCCCCACATGACCGGCCGCCAGTCCCAGCGCAGGCCCGGCAGCACCACGTACAGGATCCGCAGCAGCGCTCCGAACGCGGCCACCTTGGTCGCTGCGGCCATGAAGCCCGTCACCGGCGTCGGGGCGCCCTGGTACACGTCGGGCGTCCACATGTGGAAGGGCACGGCGCCGACCTTGAACAGCAGGCCCATGACCAGCAGCGCCGCACCGACGAGCAGCAGCACGTCGTTGCCCATGGTGTCGGCGAGCGCCGGGGTGACCTCGGGGACGGTGCCGTCCACGACCTGCGCGATCGTCGCGTACGACATCGAGCCGGAGTAGCCGTACAGCAGGGCGATGCCGAACAGCGTGAACGCGGAGGCGAACGCGCCGAGCAGGAAGTACTTGACCGCGGCCTCCTGCGACATCAGCCGCTTGCGGCGGGCCAGCGCGCACAGCAGGTACAGCGGGAGGGAGAGGACTTCCAGCGCCACGAACAGCGTCAGCAGGTCGTTGGCCGCCGGGAAGACCAGCATGCCGGCGACCGCGAAGAGCAGCAGCGGGAACACCTCGGTGGTGGTGAAGCCGGCCTTGACCGCCTTCTTCTCGCTGTCGCTGCCCGGTACGGACGCGGCCTGCGCGGCGAAGGAGTCCACCCGGTTGCCGTGCGCCTCCGGGTCGAGCCGGCGCTCGGCGAAGGTGAACAGGCCCACCAGGGCCGTCAGCAGGATCGTGCCCTGCAGGAACAGGGCCGGTCCGTCGACCGCGACGGCCCCCATGGCCGCGATGCCCGCCTTGGTCGTGGCGTAGCCGTCCGCGGCGAGCGCCACGACCGAGGCGAAGGCCGCCGCGAGCGCGACCACGGCCACGAACAGCTGGGCGTAGTAACGGGTCCTACGCGGTACGAACGCCTCGACCAGGATCCCGACGACGGCCGCACCGACGACGATCAGGATGGGGGCGAGCTGTCCGTACTCGATCTTCGGCGCGTCGATCTTCGAGATCGGGTCGGCCGCCGCCGTTGTCCACAGGCTGTGGACGGCTGCTGTTGCGCTCACTTGGCCGCCTCCACCTCGGGCCGGGGATCCTTCTTCTCCACGTCGGACATGGTCTGCTTCACCGCCGGGTTCACGACGTCCGTGACGGGCTTCGGGTAGACGCCCAGGAAGACCAGCAGCACGACGAGCGGTGCCACCACCGCGATCTCGCGCACCTTCAGGTCGGGCATCGCGGCCACCTCGGGCTTCACCGGGCCCGTCATCGTCCGCTGGTAGAGGACGAGGGTGTACAGCGCGGCGAGCACGATGCCGAAGGTGGCGATGATGCCGATCACCGGGTAGCGCGTGAACGTGCCGACCAGGACCAGGAACTCACTGACGAAGGGCGCGAGCCCCGGCAGCGAGAGGGTCGCGAGCCCGCCGATCAGGAAGGTGCCGGCGAGCACCGGCGCGACCTTCTGCACTCCCCCGTAGTCGGCGATGAGCCGCGAGCCCCGCCGCGAGATCAGGAATCCGGCGATCAGCATCAGCACGGCGGTCGAGATGCCGTGGTTGACCATGTACAGCGTCGCGCCGGACTGGCCCTGGCTGGTCATCGCGAAGATGCCCATGATGATGAAGCCGAAGTGCGAGATCGACGCGTACGCGATCAGCCGCTTGATGTCGCGCTGGCCGACCGCGAGCAGGGCGCCGTAGATGATGCTGACGACCGCCAGGACGAGGACGACCGGCGTCGCCCACTTGCTGGCCTCCGGGAACAGCTGGAGGCAGAAGCGCAGCATCGCGAAGGTGCCCACCTTGTCGACGACCGCCGTGATCAGCACGGCGACCGGGGCGGTGGACTCCTGCATGGCGTTGGGCAGCCAGGTGTGCAGCGGCCACAGCGGCGCCTTCACGGCGAAGGCGAAGAAGAAGCCGAGGAACAGCCAGCGCTCGGTGCTGGTCGCCATGGTCAGCTCGCCGCTCGCCCGTGCCTCGGCGATCTCGGTGAGCGAGAAGTTCCCGGCGACCACGTACAGCCCGATCACCGCGGCCAGCATGATCAGACCGCCGGCCAGGTTGTAGAGCAGGAACTTCACCGCCGCGTACGACCGTTGGGTGGCGGCCTTCTCCTCGCCGTGCTCGTGGGCACGGTCCCCGAAGCCGCCGATGAGGAAGTACAGCGGGATCAGCATGGCTTCGAAGAAGATGTAGAAGAGGAAGACGTCGGTGGCCTCGAAGGAGAGGATCACCATCGCCTCGACGGCCAGGATCAGGGCGAAGAAGCCCTGTGTCGGCCGCCACCGTCCCTCAGCGATGCTACTGAGCTCACTCCCCGTCTCCTTGGGGCCTCCCCTGCTCGAACGAAGTTGAGAGCTTGGGGAAGGGTCGGCGTCGTGCCAGCCCGCGAGGACGATGAACGGGATCAGCAGCGCGGTCAGCGCGATCAGCGCCACGGCGATGCCGTCGACACCCAGCTCGTACCGGACGCCGAAGTCCGCGATCCAGGCGTGGGACTCGGTGAGCTGGTAGCGGTCGCCGTCCGGGTCGAACCGCACCAGGACGACGATCGCCAGCACGAGCGTGGCGAGCGAGAACAGCAGGGCCAGCCACTTGGCGGCCGTGCGCCGCGCGGCCGGTACGGCGGCCGTGGCGATCGCCCCGATGGCCGGGAGCGCCGCCGTCGCTGTCAGCAGAGGAAAGGACATCGGTATCAGACCGCCCTCATCAGCAGGGTCGCGGCGACGAGGAGTGCCGCACCGCCGAACATCGAGACCGCGTAGGACCGCGCGAAGCCGTTCTGCAGCCTGCGCATCCGGCCGGACAGGCCGCCCATGGAGGCCGCCGTGCCGTTGACGACCCCGTCGACCAGGGTGTGGTCGACGTACACCAGCGAGCGGGTGAGGTGCTCACCGCCACGGACCAGGACCACGTGGTTGAAGTCGTCCTGGAGCAGGTCCCGCCGGGCGGCCCGGGTGAACAGCGACCCCCGCGGGGCGACGGCCGGCACCGGACGGCGCCCGTACTGGGCCCAGGCGACGGCCACGCCGATGACCATCACGGCGACCGTGGAGAGCGTCACCGTCAGGGCGCCGACCGGCGAGTGGCCGTGCGCGTGCCCGGTGACGGGCTCGAGCCAGTTCAGGAACCGGTCGCCGATGCTGAAGAAGGCACCGCCCGCGACCGACCCGACGGCCAGCACGATCATCGGGATCGTCATGACCTTCGGGGACTCGTGCGGGTGCGGCGGCTCGTAGGCGCCGCGCGTCTCGGCGGCGGGCTCCACGCCCGGTGCCGCCGGGGACGGCGTCGGCGCGTTGCGCCAGCGCTCCTCGCCGAAGAACGTCATCAGCATCACGCGCGTCATGTAGTACGCGGTGATGGCCGCGCCCAGCAGGGCACACGCGCCGAGGATCCAGCCCTCGGTGCCACCCTTGGCGAACGCCGCCTCGATGATCTTGTCCTTGGAGAAGAAGCCGGACAGGCCCGGGAAGCCGATGATCGCGAGGTAGCCGAGGCCGAAGGTGACGAACGTGACCGGCATGTACTTCCGCAGACCGCCGTAGCGGCGCATGTCGACCTCGTCGTTCATGCCGTGCATCACCGAACCGGCTCCGAGGAACAGTCCGGCCTTGAAGAAGCCGTGCGTCACCAGGTGCATGATCGCGAAGACGTAGCCGATGGGGCCGAGGCCGGCCGCCAGCACCATGTAGCCGATCTGCGACATGGTCGAGCCGGCCAGCGCCTTCTTGATGTCGTCCTTCGCGCAACCGACGATCGCACCGAACAGCAGCGTGACCGCGCCGACGATGGTGACGACCAGTTGCGCGTCCGGGGCGCCGTTGAAGACGGCCGCGGACCGGACGATCAGGTACACGCCCGCCGTCACCATGGTCGCGGCGTGGATCAGGGCCGAGACCGGGGTCGGGCCCTCCATCGCGTCCCCGAGCCAGGACTGCAGCGGCACCTGGGCGGACTTGCCGCAGGCGGCGAGCAGCAGCATCAGGGCGATGGCGGTGAGCTTGCCCTCGCCCGCCCCGCCCGCGAGACCGGCCTCGCCGTGGCCGCCGAGCACCGGCCCGAAGGCGAAGGTGCCGAACCACAGGAACATCAGCATGATCGCGATCGACAGGCCCATGTCGCCGACGCGGTTGACCAGGAAGGCCTTCTTCGCGGCCGTGGCGGCGCTGGGCTTGTGCTGCCAGAAGCCGATCAGCAGGTAGGAGGCGAGACCGACGCCCTCCCAGCCGACGTACAGCAGCAGGTAGTTGTCGGCGAGGACGAGGATCAGCATCGCCGCGAGGAACAGGTTCAGGTAGCCGAAGAAGCGGCGGCGCCGCTCGTCGTGCTCCATGTACCCGATGGAGTACAGGTGGATCAGCGAGCCGACGCCGGTGATCAGCAGCACGAACGTCATCGAGAGCTGGTCGAGCCGGAAGGCGACGTCGGCCTGGAAGCCCTCCACCGGGATCCAGCTGAACAGGTGCTGCGTGACGGTGCGTTCACCGGCGCCCTTGCCCAGCAGGTCGGTGAAGAGCACCAGGCCGAGCGCGAAGGAGACGGCCGCGAGCAGCGTGCCGATCCAGTGACCCACGGCGTCCAGCCGGCGACCGCCGCACAGCAGGACCACCGCTCCGAGCAGGGGCGCCGCCACCAGCAGCGCAATCAGGTTCTCCACGATTCAGCAGCCCCTCACAGCTTCATCAGGCTGGCGTCGTCGACCGAGGCCGAGTGGCGGGAACGGAACAGGGACACGATGATCGCCAGCCCGACCACGACCTCCGCGGCGGCGACCACCATCGTGAAGAAGGCGATGACCTGGCCGTCGAGATTGCCGTGCATCCGGGAGAAGGCGACGAACGCGAGATTGCAGGCGTTGAGCATGAGCTCGACGCACATGAACACGACGATCGCGTTGCGCCGGATCAGCACACCGGTCGCGCCGATCGTGAACAGCAGCGCGGCCAGGTACAGATAGTTGACGGGGTTCACTTCGACGCCTCCTCGGCCCGCTTGAAGGTGGGCGGATCGATCGCCTTGCGCTCCAGGCGCTCCTCGGCGCGCTGCTCCATCGCCCGCAGGTCGTTGATCGCCTCCTGCGACACGTCACGGACCTGGCCGCGGTCCCGCAGCGTCTTGCTGACGGTGAGGTCCGACGGGGTGCCGTCGGGCAGCAGGCCCGCGATGTCCACGGCGTTGTGCCGGGCGTAGACGCCCGGCGCCGGCAGCGGCGGCAGGTACGTGCCCTCGCGCACGCGCTGCTCGGCCAGTTCCCGCTGGGTCCTGGCGCGCTCGGTGCGCTCCCGGTGGGTGAGCACCATGGCGCCGACGGCGGCCGTGATGAGCAGGGCGCCGGTGATCTCGAAGGCGAAGACGTACGTGGTGAACAGGCGGGCCGCGAGACCCTGCACATTGCCGCCCGCGTTCGCCTCGCCGATGCCGCTGAACTCGCTGAGCGAGGCGTTCCCGATCCCGCCGATCAGCAGGATGCCGAAGCCGAGACCGCACAGCAGGGCAAGCCAGCGCTGGCCCTTGATGGTCTCCTTCAGGGAGTCCGCCGCGGTGACGCCCACCAGCATCACCACGAACAGGAACAGCATCATGATCGCGCCGGTGTAGACGACGATCTGCACGACGCCCAGGAAGTAGGCGCCGTTGGCCAGGTAGAACACCGCCAGGACGATCATGGTGCCGGCGAGGCAGAGCGCGCTGTGCACGGCCCGCCGCATGAACACGGTGCACAGGGCGCCGATCACGGCGACCGTGCCCAGGACCCAGAACTGGAAGGCCTCTCCGCCGGAGGTGGAGTAGGCGGCGAGCCCGCTCATCGCCCGATCACCTCGTCCGACGCCGGTTCCTCCGCGCCGAAGGTCGAGGCGGCCTCCTGCACCACCTCGCCCTTGGAGTGGGCGACCTGCTGCTCCGTACCGGGCGCGGCCTCGGTGACCAGGCCCCGGTAGTAGTCCTGTTCGTCGGTGCCCGGGTACATGGCGTGCGGGGAGTCGACCATCCCCTCCTCCAGACCGGCGAGCAACTGCTCCTTGGTGTAGATGAGGTTGGCCCGGCTGGAGTCCGCCAGCTCGAACTCGTTGGTCATCGTCAGCGCCCGCGTGGGGCACGCCTCGATGCACAGGCCGCACAGGATGCAGCGGGCGTAGTTGATCTGGTAGACGCGGCCGTACCGCTCGCCCGGTGAGTAGCGCTCCTCCTCGGTGTTGTCCGCGCCCTCGACGTAGATCGCGTCGGCGGGACAGGCCCAGGCGCACAGCTCGCAGCCGACGCACTTCTCCAGGCCGTCCGGATGGCGGTTGAGCTGGTGTCGTCCGTGGAAACGCGGAGCGGTGGTCTTCTGCTGCTCCGGGTACTGCTCGGTCAGCCGCTTCTTGAACATGGCCTTGAAGGTCACGCCGAAGCCGGCCACGGGGTTCAGGAAACCGGGCTTGGTCTCCTTGGGCTCCTCAGCCATCGGACGCCTCCTTTCCATCCGTAGATCCGCCCAGAGATTCGTCACTCTGAGTATCGGGGCCGCCACTGACAACCAGTTCCCGTTCACCGCGCGAACGGCGTCGCGGCACCGGCGGCACTTCCTGTCCCGGCAGCGGCGGCACGGGGAACCCGCCCGCCATGGGATCGAAGGCGGGCGGACCCTCGGGCCGCTCGGACTCCTTCGCCTTCGACCGGAACATGTCGGCGACGAAGGAGAGCAGCAGCAGGGCGAGGACGCCTCCGGCGATGTAGAGGGCGATGTCCGCGAAGTCGTAGTTCTCGTTCCGCAGCGCCCGCACGGTGGCGACGGCCATCAGCCACACCAGGGAGACCGGGATGAGGACCTTCCAGCCGAGCTTCATCAGCTGGTCGTAGCGGACCCGCGGGAGCGTGCCGCGCAGCCAGACGAACCCGAACAGCAGGGTCAGCAGCTTGCCGGTGAACCAGAGCATCGGCCACCAGCCGTGGTTGGCGCCCTCCCAGAAGGTGCTGACCGGCCACGGGGCCCGCCAGCCGCCCAGGAAGAAGGTCACGGCGACGGCCGAGACGGTCACCATGTTGATGTACTCGGCGAGCATGAACATCGCGAACTTGATGGACGAGTACTCCGTGTTGAAGCCGCCGACCAGGTCGCCCTCGGACTCCGGCATGTCGAACGGGGCACGGTTGGTCTCACCGACCATCGTGACGATGTAGATGAGGAAGGAGACCGGCAGCAGCAGGACGTACCAGCGGTCCGTCTGCTGCTCGACGATCGTCGACGTGGACATCGACCCCGAGTAGAGGAACACGGAGGCGAACGCCGCGCCCATGGCGATCTCGTACGAGATCATCTGCGCGCAGGACCGCAGGCCGCCCAGCAGCGGATACGTGGAACCGGAGCTCCAGCCCGCCAGGACGATGCCGTAGATGCCGACCGAGGCGACCGCGAGGATGTAGAGCGCCGCGATCGGCAGGTCGGTGAGCTGCATCGTGGTGCGCTGGCCGAAGATCGAGATCTCGTTGCCGGCCGGTCCGAAGGGGATCACCGCGAACGCCATGAAGGCGGGGATCGCCGCGACGATCGGCGCGAGGACGTACACCGCCTTGTCCGCGCGCTTGACGACGACGTCCTCCTTGAGCATCAGCTTCACGCCGTCGGCGAGCGACTGGAGCATGCCCCAGGGGCCGTGCCGGTTGGGGCCGATGCGCAGCTGCATCCAGGCGACGACCTTGCGCTCCATGACGATGGAGATCAGCACGGTCACCATCAGGAAGGCGAAGCAGAACACCGCCTTGAGGACGATCAGCCACCAGGGATCACGGCCGAACATCGAGAGGTCTTCAGCGGCGAGGTACGGGCTCATGCCTCCACCTCCTTGGGGGCCTCGCCGGCGAGCGTCGCCGGGCCGATACGGACGAGGGAGCCGGGCAGCGCCCCGGTGCCGGCGGCGACCCCGCCGTCGGCGGAGTTCAGCGGCAGCCAGACCACGCGGTCGGGCATGTCGGTGACGGCCAGGGGCAGTTCCACCGACCCCGCGGTACCGGTCACCGACAGCAGGTCGCCGTCCTTGACGCCGACCTCGGCCGCCGTGGCCGCCGACAGCCGCGCGCGGGCGGCGTGCCGGGTGCCGGCCAGCGCCTCGTCGCCGAGTTGCAGGAGGCCCTGGTCCAGCAGCAGCCGGTGTCCGGCGAGCACGGCCTCCCCGGCGGCCGGCCGGGGCAGGGCGCCCGCGGTCTCCTGCGGGTCGCCGGCGCGGGGGCCGTCCCAGGTGCCGAGCCGGTCGAGCTCCGCGCGGATCGTGCGCAGGTCCGGCAGGCCCAGGTGGACGTCCATGGCGTCGGCCAGCATCTGGAGCACGCGCGCGTCCGTGGGCGGGAGCCGCCGGGTCATCTGGTCGGGCTTGAGCGCCGCCTCGAAGAGACGGACCCTGCCCTCCCAGTTGAGGAAGGTCCCGGCCTTCTCCGCGACGGCGGCGACCGGCAGGACGACGTCGGCGAGCTCGGTGACCTCGCTGGGCCGCATGTCCAGCGAGACCACGAACCCGGCCTCGGCGAGTGCGGCACGCGCGCGTGCCGGGTCGGGCAGGTCGGCGACCTCCACGCCCGCCACCAGCAGGGCCTGGAGCTCACCGCGCGCCGCCGCCTCGACGATCCGGCCGGTGTCGCGCCCGTAGCGGTGCGGCAGTTCGGCGACGCCCCACAGGGCGGCGACCTCCTCACGCGCGCGCGGGTCGGTCGCCGGGCGGCCGCCCGGCAGCAGCGTCGGCAGCGCGCCCGCCTCGACCGCGCCCCGCTCCCCGGCCCGGCGCGGGATCCACACCAGCCGGGCCCCGGTCGCGGCGGCGAACCGGACGGCCGCGGTCAGCCCGCCCCGTACGGCCGCCAGCCGCTCGCCGACGACGATCACCGCACCCTCGGCCCGCAGGGCCTCGGCGGCCCTGACGCCGTCCTCCTCCAGGCCGACGCCGCCGGCCAGCGCGTCCAGCCACTCGGTCTCGGTTCCCGGAGCCGCCGGCAGCAGGGTGCCCCCGGCCTTCTCGAGTCCCCGCGTGGCGTGCGTGGCCAGGGCGAAGATCCGCTGTCCGTGCCCGCGCCATGCCTTGCGCAGCCGCAGGAAGACGCCGGGCGCCTCCTCCTCGGACTCGAACCCGACCAGCAGAACGGCCGGCGCCTTCTCCAGGGAGGTGTAGGTCACGCCCGTGCCGTCGAGGTCACGGCCGCGGCCCGCGACCCGCGCGGCGAGGAAGTCGGCCTCCTCGGAGCTGTGCACCCGCGCGCGGAAGTCGATGTCGTTGGTGGCGAGCGCCACGCGTGCGAACTTGCTGTACGCGTAGGCGTCCTCGACGGTGAGCCGGCCGCCGGTCAGCACACCGGTGCGGCCCCGCGAGGCCAGCAGCCCCTGGGCCGCGATCTGCAGCGCGTCCGGCCAGGACGCCCGCTCCAGCTCGCCCTCCGCGTTGCGCACGAGCGGCGTGTCGAGACGGTCACGCAGCTGCGCGTACCGGAACGCGAAGCGGCCCTTGTCGCAGATCCACTCCTCGTTGACCTCGGGGTCGTCGGCGGCGAGCCGCCGCATGACCTTGCCGCGCCGGTGGTCGGTGCGGGTGGCGCAGCCGCCGGAACAGTGCTCGCACACCGACGGCGAGGAGATCAGGTCGAAGGGGCGGGAGCGGAACCGGTAGGCCGCCGAGGTGAGGGCGCCGACCGGGCAGATCTGGATGGTGTTGCCGGAGAAGTACGACTCGAACGGGTCGCCCTCCCCGGTGCCGATCTGCTGGAGCGCGCCCCGCTCGACCATCTCGATCATCGGGTCGCCGGCGATCTGGTTGGAGAACCGGGTGCAGCGGGCGCACAGGACGCACCGCTCGCGGTCGAGCAGCACCTGCGTGGAGATCGCGACGGGCTTCTCGTAGGTGCGCTTCTTGCCGTCGAAGCGGGACTCGGCGTTGCCGTGCGACATCGCCTGGTTCTGCAGCGGGCACTCGCCGCCCTTGTCGCAGACCGGGCAGTCCAGCGGGTGGTTGATGAGCAGGAGCTCCATCACACCCTTCTGGGCCTTCTCGGCGACCGGCGAGGTGAGGTGGGTCTTCACCACCATCCCGTCGGTGCAGGTGATGGTGCACGAGGCCATGGGCTTGCGCTGGCCCTCGACCTCCACGATGCACTGGCGGCAGGCGCCGGCCGGGGCGAGGAGCGGGTGGTCGCAGAACCGGGGGATCTCGATGCCGAGCTCCTCGGCGGCCCGGATGACCAGGGTGCCCTTGGGCACGCTGATCTCGGCGCCGTCGATGGTCAGCGTGACGAGGTCCTCGGGCGGGACCGCCGCCTCTCCCCCACCGGAGGGAGCATTGGTGGTCACAGTCATGCGTGCACCTCCGTACGGTCGGCCCAGGCCGTCGACTTGGCCGGGTCGAAGGGGCAGCCACGGCCCGTGATGTGCTGCTCGTACTCCTCGCGGAAGTACTTGAGCGACGAGAAGATCGGCGAGGCGGCGCCGTCGCCGAGGGCGCAGAAGGCCTTGCCGTTGATGTTGTCGGCGATGTCGTTCAGCTTGTCGAGGTCGGCCATCTGTCCCTTGCCGGCCTCGATGTCCCTCATCAGCTGGACGAGCCAGTACGTGCCCTCGCGGCAGGGCGTGCACTTGCCGCAGGACTCGTGGGCGTAGAACTCGGTCCAGCGGGTGACGGCGCGGACGACGCAGGTCGTCTCGTCGAAGCACTGCAGGGCCTTCGTGCCCAGCATGGAACCCGCGGCGCCCACCCCCTCGTAGTCGAGGGGGACGTCGAGGTGCTCGTCGGTGAACATCGGCGTGGAGGAGCCGCCCGGCGTCCAGAACTTCAGCCGGTGGCCCGGCCGCATCCCGCCGCTCATCTCGAGCAGCTGGCGCAGCGTGATGCCGAGGGGCGCCTCGTACTGCCCGGGGCCGGCGACGTGGCCGCTGAGGGAGTAGAGCGTGAAGCCGGGCGACTTCTCGCTGCCCATCGAGCGGAACCACTCCTTGCCCCGGTTCATGATGGCGGGAACCGAGGCGATCGACTCGACGTTGTTCACCACGGTGGGGCAGGCGTACAGGCCCGCGACGGCGGGGAAGGGGGGACGGAGCCTCGGCTGGCCCCGCCGTCCTTCGAGCGAGTCGAGCAGTGCGGTCTCCTCACCGCAGATGTACGCGCCCGCGCCCGCGTGCACGGTGAGTTCGAGGTCGAGTCCGCTGCCCAGGATGTTCTCGCCGAGGAGGCCGGCCGCGTAGGCCTCGCGCACGGCCTCGTGCAGCCGCCGCAGCACGGGGACGACCTCACCGCGCAGGTAGATGAAGGCATGTGAGGACCTGATGGCGTAGCAGGCGATGACGATGCCCTCGATGAGGCTGTGCGGGTTCGCGAAGAGGAGCGGAATGTCCTTGCAGGTTCCCGGTTCCGACTCGTCGGCGTTGACCACCAGGTAGTGGGGCTTGCCGTCCCCCTGGGGAATGAACTGCCACTTCATTCCCGTCGGGAAGCCGGCGCCGCCGCGCCCGCGCAGACCGGACTCCTTGACGTACGCGATGACGTCGTCCGGTGACATGGCGAGCGCCTTGCGGAGCCCCTCGTACCCCTCGTGCCTCTTGTAGACGTCCAGCGTCCAGGACCTGTCCTCGTCCCAGAAGGCCGACAGCACGGGTGCGAGCAGCTTCTCCGGGCTCATGTCCTTGAGTTCGGGTGCCAAGGTCATCACTCCCCCTCCTCGGCAACGGGTCCCGACGGGTGGGCCGGGTCGGAGGCCGATGTGTCCTGCGGCGCGTCGTGCGAGCTGAGGTGCTCGGTGGGCGACGGCTCGTGCGGCGGCGCCTCCCGGGGGGCCTCGCCCCGCGGGTGCACCACGCGCGCGGGTGCTGCCTCCCCCTTGGCCAGCTTCAGGCCGATCAGGGAGGCGGGCCCGGCGCTCCCCGTGGCCTCGACGGCTCCCTCGCGCTCGTCGGGGAAGCCGGCCAGGATGCGGGCGGTCTCCTTGAAGGTGCACAGGGGCGCCCCGCGCGTGGGCGCGACCGGGCGGCCTTCGCGCAGGTCGTCGACCATGCGCTTGGCGCTCTCGGGGGTCTGGTTGTCGAAGAACTCCCAGTTCACCATCACCACGGGCGCGAAGTCGCAGGCCGCGTTGCACTCGATGTGCTCCAGGGTGACCTTGCCGTCGTCGGTGGTCCCGCCGTTGCCGACGCCCAGGTGCTCCTGGAGCTCCTCGAAGATCGCGTCGCCGCCCATGACGGCGCACAGGGTGTTGGTGCACACCCCGACCTGGTAGTCGCCGCTCGGCCGCCGCCGGTACATGGTGTAGAAGGTGGCGACCGCGGTCACCTCGGCCGTCGTCAGGCCCAGCACGTCGGCGCAGAACTGCATCCCGGTGCGGGTGACGTGGCCCTCCTCCGACTGCACGAGGTGCAGCAGCGGCAGGAGGGCGGACCGGGAATCCGGGTAGCGGGCGATGATCTCGCGCGCGTCGGTCTCCAGCCGGGCCCGGACGTCGTCCGGGTAGGCGGGTGCGGGCAGTTCGGGCATGCCCAGGCTGACGCCCCGCTCGGACCGCTCGGAAGAAGAGGTGGTCACCGGTCGACGCCTCCCATCACGGGGTCGATGGACGCGACGGCGACGATGACGTCGGCGACCTGGCCGCCCTCGCACATCGCCGCCATGGCCTGCAGGTTGGTGAAGGACGGGTCACGGAAGTGGACCCGGTAGGGGCGGGTGCCGCCGTCGGAGACGACATGCACCCCGAGCTCGCCCTTGGGCGACTCGACCGCCGCGTACGCCTGTCCCGGCGGTACGCGGAAGCCCTCGGTGACCAGCTTGAAGTGGTGGATCAGGGCCTCCATGGAGGTGCCCATGATCTGCTTGATGTGGTCGAGGGAGTTGCCCAGTCCGTCCGGTCCCAGGGCGAGCTGGGCGGGCCAGGCGATCTTCTTGTCGTCGACCATCACCGGTCCCGGCTGGAGCCGGTCCAGGCACTGCTCGACGATGTGCAGCGACTGGCGCATCTCCTCGAGCCGGATCAGGAAGCGGCCGTAGGAGTCGCAGGTGTCGGCGGTCGGGATCTCGAAGTCGTACGTCTCGTACCCGCAGTACGGCTGCGCCTTGCGCAGGTCGTGCGGCAGGCCGGTGGAGCGCAGGATCGGGCCGGTGGCGCCGAGCGCCATGCAGCCGGCCAGGTCCAGGTAGCCGATGTCCTGCATGCGGGCCTTGAAGATGGGGTTCCCGGTGGCGAGCTTGTCGTACTCCGGGAGGTTCTTCCTCATCTTCTTCACGAACTCGCGGATCCGGTCCACCGCGCCGGGCGGCAGGTCCTGCGCGAGTCCGCCGGGGCGGATGTACGCGTGGTTCATCCTGAGGCCCGTGATGAGCTCGTAGATGTCGAGAATGAGTTCACGATCACGGAATCCGTAGATCATGATCGTGGTGGCGCCGAGCTCCATGCCGCCGGTGGCGATGCACACCAGGTGGGAGGAGAGCCGGTTCAGCTCCATCAGGAGCACGCGGATGACCGAGGCGCGGTCGGGTACCTGGTCCTCGATGCCGAGGAGCTTCTCGACCGCGAGGCAGTACGCCGTCTCGTTGAAGAACGACGTCAGGTAGTCCATGCGCGTCACAAACGTGGTGCCCTGGGTCCACGTCCGGTACTCGAGGTTCTTCTCGATGCCGGTGTGGAGGTAGCCGATGCCGCAGCGGGCCTCGGTGACCGTCTCGCCGTCGATCTCCAGGATCAGACGGAGCACGCCGTGGGTGGACGGGTGCTGGGGGCCCATGTTGACGACGATGCGCTCGTCGTCGGCCCGGGCCGCGCTCTCGACGACCTCGTCCCAGTCGCCGCCGGTGACGGTGTAGACGGTTCCCTCGGTGGTCTCGCGAGGGGTTGCGTGCGAAGTACTCACGAGTACGACCTCCGCTGGTCCGGAGCCGGGATCTGGGCGCCCTTGTACTCGACGGGGATGCCGCCGAGGGGGTAGTCCTTGCGCTGCGGATGGCCCTGCCAGTCGTCCGGCATCATGATCCGCGTCAGGGCCGGGTGACCGTCGAAGACGATGCCGAAGAAGTCGTACGTCTCGCGCTCGTGCCAGTCGTTCGTCGGGTAGACCGTGAACAGTGACGGGATGTGCGGGTCGCTGTCGGGGGCGCTGACCTCGAGGCGGATCACCCGGTTGTGGGTGATCGAGCGCAGGTGGTAGACGGCGTGCAGTTCGCGGCCCTTGTCGTGCGGGTAGTGCACGCCGCTGACGCCGGTGCACAGCTCGAAGCGCAGGGCGGGGTCGTCGCGCAGGGTCTTCGCCACGCGGACCAGGTGCTCGCGTTCGATGTGGAAGGTGAGTTCGCCGCGGTCGACGACCGTCTTCTCGATGGCGTTCCCGGGGAGCAGGTCCTGCTCCTCCAGAGCGCCCTCCAGTTCGTCGGCGACCTCGTCGAACCAGCCGCCGTAGGGACGGGTCGCCGGTCCCGGCAGCCGGACCGAGCGGACCAGGCCGCCGTAGCCGGACGTGTCGCCGCCGTTGTTCGCGCCGAACATGCCGCGCTGGACGCGGATCTCCTCGCCGCCCTGGCCGCGCCGGCCCGGGAGGTTCTCCGCGGAGAGGTCCTTCTCGGGGTTGACCTCGTTGCCGTTCGCGTCGCTCATCGCAGCAGCCCCTTCATCTCGATCGTGGGCAGGGCCTTGAGCGCCGCCTCCTCCGCCTCGCGGGCCGCCTCCTCGGCGTTCACGCCGAGCTTGGAGCTCTGGATCTTCTGGTGGAGCTTGAGGATCGCGTCCAGCAGCATCTCGGGGCGGGGCGGACAGCCGGGGAGGTAGATGTCGACCGGGACGACGTGGTCGACGCCCTGGACGATCGCGTAGTTGTTGAACATGCCGCCCGAGGAGGCGCAGACCCCCATGGAGATCACCCACTTGGGGTTCGGCATCTGGTCGTAGACCTGCCGCAGCACCGGCGCCATCTTCTGGCTGACCCGCCCGGCGACGATCATGAGGTCCGCCTGCCGCGGTGAGCCGCGGAAGACCTCCATGCCGAAGCGCGCCAGGTCGTAGCGGCCCGCGCCGGTGGTCATCATCTCGATGGCACAGCAGGCGAGGCCGAACGTGGCGGGGAAGACGGACGACTTGCGTACCCAGCCCGCGGCCTGCTCGACGGTGGTCAGCAGGAATCCGCTCGGCAGCTTTTCTTCGAGTCCCATGACTAATGGCCCCTCAGTCCCATTCCAGGCCGCCGCGCCGCCATACGTACGCGTACGCGACGAAGACGGTGAGCACGAAGAGCAGCATCTCCACGAGCCCGAAAAGCCCCAGGGCGTCGAAGGTGACGGCCCAGGGGTAGAGGAAGACGATCTCGATATCGAAGATGATGAAGAGCATCGCCGTCAGGTAGTACTTGATGGGGAAGCGCCCGCCGCCGGCCGGCGTGGGGGTCGGTTCGATACCGCACTCATAGGCCTCGAGCTTGGCGCGGTTGTACCGCTTCGGACCGATCAGCGTGGCCATGACCACGGAGAAGATCGCAAAGCCTGCCCCGAGGGCTCCCAGTACGAGGATGGGCGCATACGCGTTCACCGCTCCTCGCTCCTCTCAGTCGGCACTGACTGCTGGCGGTTGTTCAGCGGGCTTCGGCCGACCTCAACTGCCCCACGAACCACGCCCGCCCCGGCGAAGATCGAGAACATGTGAAGCAGGTCACAAGCCCAACCGCTCCGCATCTTATGCCCGTGGGTCTGTGATCTGCGACACGGGGTATTCCACAAGCTTTGTGATCTCCACCACCTGACGAACGATCATGAAGTCGGATGAGCGGTGATCTTCACACGCCAAGCGTCCGCGCGATCACCAAAGGTGACATTTTGACTGATCAGTGCAGCTCAGAGGGCCCGTCCCCATATCAAGAGGCTTCTCGTGCATGCAAATTGGCGCTGGACTCGATCTCTTGGTAGAGACCGCGTTCACACCTCGGAGGGAATCGGCGGCGAGATGTGGACGTGTGCACGCGTTCACGAAGTCGGAGGGTCACGATCCGGTCACCCTCAGCCACCACGACCTTCACGGCCGCCGCCGTCGGTCGATCACGGCTCCGGCCGGTCCTCCGGACGCGACGACGGGGGTAACCGTTCCGTGACCTCCGTCACGTTCACAAGATCGGCGGGAGAAGGGGGATTGGCCAACCGGTCCCACCAGTGGTAGGCGGGGAGCAATTCGGGCGTAATGATGAAAGTGCGTGATCAAGGGCCGATCACGGGCGTCCGCAATGTCCGTTACGGCGTCAATAAAGAAGGACACGCCCGGGATTCGGACCCACGATTGAACAACTGTGGCGCAGCACACGTTCCTTGAAGATATGAAGGAGCCCCTGGTACCGGTAGTTCCCATGTCCCACACCGCTCACATACGCAGCCACCGGAAGCCCCGCCGCACCGCGTCGTCCACGATGGCGATGCGGGCCGGAGTTGCCGGTGGCGTTCTCAGCACCCTGGCAGTGGCCGGGGCGTCGGCTTCGGCGAACGCGGCCGAGCCCGTGACGCAGACCCTCGAACTGCCCACCCTGACGGCCGACCTGGCCGCCCAGGTCGCCCAGTCCGCGGACGCGACCCAGCAGGCCGCCGCGAACTACCAGCTGCGTGCCGAGCGTGACGCGGCCGCCGCCAAGGCCGCCAAGGAGGCCAAGGCGGACCTCGCCGAGGCCAAGGAGAAGGCCGAGGCGAAGAAGAAGGCCGCGGAGGAGGCCCGCAAGGCCGCCGCCGAGCGTGCAGCGCGCGACGCCGAGCGTCCCGCCCTCTCCACCGCCACGACGACCGCCGCCACGACGACCGCCTCCGCGCCCGCCAGTGGCAGCGTCGCGACGGTCATCGCCTTCCTCAAGGCACAGGTGGGCGACGCCTACGTCATGGGCGCCACGGGCCCCAACGCCTGGGACTGCTCGAGCCTGGTGCAGGCCGCGTTCCGGCAGGTCGGCGTGGACCTCCCGCGTGTCTCGCAGGACCAGTCGACGGTCGGCACGGACATCCCGCTGTCGCAGATCCAGGTCGGCGACATCCTGTACTGGGGCGGCAAGGGCTCCGCGTACCACACGGGTGTCTACATCGGTAACGGCCAGTACCTGGACGCCGCCAACCCGTCCAAGGGCGTCGTCATCCAGGACCTCTCCGGCTACCCGGCGTCGGGTGCCGTGCGCGTGCTCTGAGCCGCCCCCACACGGGATGAAGGGCCGCTGCCACTCGGGGGCAGCGGCCCTCCGTCGTTCTTCTCCCGCACCCCCGCCGCACTCCCCTGACACACCGGGGCAAGATCACCCGATTGCCCGAATCGTCCCCCCTCCGTGGCGGGTTGGCGGTGCCGGTGTGCACCGGTGGAGGGCCGTGCCGCCCCATGACGGCCCCTCACGGCGCCCCGCACGGACAGCGAAGGCCGGAGTCCGCCCTCCGGACTCCGGCCGTTCACAGCACCCCTCACGGCGCCGGCGTCAGGCGGTGGTCCCGCCGCCCTGCCGTGCGCGCCGGCGCTGCAGCACGATCACGCCCGCGCCGAGACCCAGCGCCAGCAGCGCCGCCCCGCCGATCAGCGCCATCCCGCCGGCACCGGTGAGCGCAAGTCCGCCCCCGGCGTCGTCGCCCGCCACGTCACCGGATGTACCGCTCGTCCCAGTCGTACCGCTCGACCCGCTCGTCCCGGAGGAACCGGAAGACCCGGAGTCGCCCTCGCCGTCGCCGGACCCGGGCGGCGTCGAGCCACCCGACGTACCGCCGTCGGCCTCGCCCGTGCCGCCGTCCGTCGCCTCGTCGGAGCCGTTGAGCACGATCCAGGCGGAGTCGTTCGTGTGGTCGGAGTCGAAGGGGTTGTCCCACTCGGGCAGCGCCACCTTGCCCTTGGCGCCCTCGACGACCCGGTCGACCCGCAGTTCGAACGGGAAGCTGAGCTCCGCGTCCTCCAGCAGCGGCGTCGTCACCCAGCACAGGTAGCCCTTCACGCCCTCGGCGATGGTGTTCTCGCCGCAGTCCTGCGGGGCCTTGGTGACGGTCGCCCCCTCGGGGACGGCCACCGTGAAACCGATGGGCTCACCGCCGGAGCGCAGCGCGCTGACCCAGGCCGGACCGTTGTTGCGGAAGCCGATCTCCGCCGTGACCGTGTCACCGGCCTCGCCGGCCGGTGAGGCGCCGGTCAGTTCCAGGTCGTAGGTGTTCTTCAGGGGCAGGTCGAGGTCCGCGTACTTCGCGTAGTCCTTGGGGTCGGCGTCGCCCGCCTTCTTCAGTCCCAGGTCCGGGCCGGTGCCCGGCCGGTAGTCCTTGGCCGCGCGCAGGGCGGCCGCCTCGCCCGGGCCGACGGCCGTGAAGGAGTAGGTGAAGATGTCGTGCAGCGCGAAGTCCGCGGTCCGCACCTTCAGCGGCTCGGCCAGTGCGTACGCCGCCCCCGCCTCGATGCCGTCGGGGAACGTGCAGATGGCGTCGGTGCCCTGGTGCAGCAGGGAGCCGGTGGTCACCTCGGCGTAGGAGCAGTTGCCGTAGGAGTCGGGGAAGGACACTCCGCGCGAGCCGTGGAACCGCAGCACCGCACCCTCGGCGGCCGTGCTGCCCGCGTTGCGCAGCCCCACGGGCGCCTCGAAGGTGTCGCCCGCGCGGAAGTCCTTCGGCAGGGAGAGCCTGCGGTTCACGAACTCGGGTCCGCCGACGAGCACATCGATGCTGAGCGGCGTGAAGTCCAGCCCCTCGCCCTCACCGGTGACGGTGATGCTGCCGAAGTCGCCGGCCTCGCTGTCGTCGCCGATGTCGAGCCGGATGCCGCCGACCTTGTTGTACTGCTGGCCGGCGTACAGCTCGCTGCCCGTGCAGACCGCGACCAGGCCGTCGGCGTCGCAGGGGAGCTTCACCTTCGCGACGCCCGCCAGCTCGCTGGCGTCGATGCGGATCGTGTAGTCGCCGGTGAATACGGGCGGGATGACACCGTCGCCCTCGAACGGCTCGCCCGGGGCGTTCAGCCGCAGGTCCACCTGCGGTTCCGTGGGGTCTCCGTTGTCGGAGTGCAGCGACAGGTCGACCCGGTCCTCGCCGGTGATCGTCACGGGCAGGGGCGCGTCGGCCGCCTGGGCGGTGCCTGCCGCGCCGGTCGCGATCAGACTCGTGGCGGCCGCCAGCCCCAGGGCTCTGAGCGGCCCGAGCCGCCGGTTTGACTGCAGTGTCATGGAAGGCTCTCTCGTCGAACGGGACGTGCCCGACTGGGTACGCCCCGTTCGACAGCCCCCGTCGTCGATCAGTTGCCCACGAAAAGGTCACGCGGTGATCACGGTCACGCATACCTCACCGGCCGCGTGGAACGACACCGGCCACACCCTCCGCCGGGGCGTCAGGCCTTCGGCGCCACCTTGCTCAGACCGTTGATGATGCGGTCCATCGCGTCGCCGCCCGTCGGGTCCGTCAGGTTGGCGAGCAGCTTCAGGGTGAACCTCATCAGCATCGGGTGGGTGAGCCCGCGCTGGGCGGCGATCTGCATGACCTTCGGGTTGCCGATGAGCTTCACGAAGGCACGGCCGAGCGTGTAGTAGCCGCCGTAGGTGTCCTTGAGCACCCGTGGGTAGCGCCGCAGCGCGATCTCCCGCTGGGCCGGCGTCGCCCGCGCGTGCGCCTGGACGATCACCTCGGCGGCGAGCTGCCCGGACTCCATCGCGTAGGCGATGCCCTCACCGTTGAACGGGTTGACCAGGCCGCCCGCGTCGCCGACGAGGAGCAGTCCGCGCGTGTAGTGCGGCTGGCGGTTGAAGGCCATGGGGAGCGCGGCACCGCGGATGGGGCCGGTCATGTTGTCGGGGGTGTAGCCCCAGTCCTCCGGCATGGACGCGCACCAGGCCTTGAGGACCTCGCGCCAGTCCAGCTCCTTGAAGGACTCCGAGGTGTTGAGCACGCCGAGCCCGACGTTGCTGGTGCCGTCGCCCATGCCGAAGATCCACCCGTAGCCGGGCAGCAGCCGGTCCTGCGGGCCCCGGCGGTCCCACAGCTCCAGCCAGGACTCCAGGTAGTCGTCGTCGTGGCGCGGCGAGGTGAAGTACGTGCGCACCGCGACGCCCATCGGCCGGTCCTCGCGCCGGTGCAGGCCCATCGCCAGGGACAGCCGGGTGGAGTTGCCGTCGGCGGCCACGACCAGCGGGGCGTGGAAGGTGACCTCCCGCTTGTCCTCACCGAGCTTGGCCTTCACGCCCGTGATGCGCCCGGTGCGGTCGTCGATGATCGGCCCGCCCACGTTGCAGCGCTCGTACAGCCGGGCGCCCGCCTTCTGGGCCTGCCGGGCGAGCTGCTCGTCGAAGTCGTCGCGCTTGCGGACCAGCCCGTAGTCGGGGAAGGAGGCGAGTTCCGGCCAGTCCAGCTGGAGGCGGACCCCGCCGCCGATGATGCGCAGGCCCTTGTTGCGCAGCCAGCCGGCCTCCTCGGAGACGTCGATGCCCATGGACACCAGCTGCTTCACGGCGCGGGGGGTGAGACCGTCGCCGCACACCTTCTCCCGTGGGAACTCGGTCTTCTCCAGCAGGAGCACGTCGAGTCCGGACCGGGCCAGGTGGTACGCGGTGGTGGAGCCGGCTGGCCCCGCGCCCACGACGATCACATCGGCGGTGTTGTCGGAGAGGGGCTCGGTCACGGCGGGATCTCCCCAAGGTTCGAAATCTGCGTGCCGACCGGCACTGGACATGGGCAGTCTATTCAGCGGCATTGATCACCCGGCTGAAGGGCTGCCCCGTGAACCGAGCTCTCCCCGCTGTACGGCTGCGTGTTCCCACCCACGAGGACGCCGTCACCTGGCACCGGATCTTCGCCGACCCGGACGTGATGGAGTTCCACGGCGGCAGGGCGGCCGGCCTGTCGGTCTACGAGGAGCTCACCGCCCGCCAGCGCCGGCACGACGCCCAGCTCGGCTTCTGCCTGTGGAGCATGCTCGACGAGTCCGGCCAGGTCATCGGCTTCACCGGCGCCCAGCCGTGGGAGCGCGACTGGGGCCCCACCGGTGAGATCGAGATCGGCTGGCGGCTCGCACGGGAGCACTGGGGCAAGGGGTATGTCACCGCGGCGGCCCGGGAGACCCTGGAACGGGTGCGCGCGGCCGGGACGAGGGGTGTGGTCGCGATGGTGGACGCCCGCAACGCCCGCTCCGTGGCGGTCACCCGGCGGCTGGGCATGCGGCTCGCCGAGACCTTCACCACACCGGCCCCGCGGCGCGAGGCCCACTGCTACCGCCTGGATCTCTGAGGAGCCCGCCCTCCCCCACGCGGCGGGGCTCAGCTCTCCTTGAAGCCCCGGTGCAACGCCACCACGCCACCGGTGAGGTTGCGCCACGCCACCCTCGACCACCCGGCGCCCTTCAGCCGGTCGGCCAGCCCGGGCTGGTCGGGCCAGGCCCGGATCGACTCGGCGAGGTAGACGTAGGCGTCCGGGTTGGACGACACCGACCGGGCGACGGGCGGCAGCGCACGCATCAGGTACTCGGTGTAGACGGTGCGGAACGGCGCCCACGTCGGGTGCGAGAACTCGCAGATGACGATCCGCCCGCCGGGCCGGGTCACCCGGTGCATCTCGCGCAGTGCCGCGTCCGTGTCCTGCACGTTGCGCAGCCCGAAGGAGATGGTGACGGCGTCGAAGACGTCGTCCTTGAAGGGCAGCCGGGTCGCGTCGCCCGCGGTGTAGGGCAGCCAGGCGCGGTCGCGCTTGCCGACCCGGAGCATGCCGAGGGAGAAGTCGCAGGGCACGACGTAGGCGCCGGTGCGCGCGAAGGGCATCGACGACGTGCCCGTACCGGCCGCCAGGTCGAGCACCTTCTGCGCGGGCCGCGCGCCGACCGCCTTGGCGACCTCCTTGCGCCACCGCCGGTCCTGGCCGAGGGACAGCACGTCGTTGGTCAGGTCGTACCGTTCCGCGACGTCGTCGAACATCGAGGCGACGTCGTGCGGCTGCTTGTCCAGGGATGCGCGGGTCACCCGCCCATTCTTGCAGCCCACCCGCACGACGGGGCGGCGCCGTCCCGGGACCCCCGCGCGGCGCGCCCCGCGGAGTCCGGCCCGTCGCCCGTGCCACTCCGGCCGGAGAGGCTCCGACCCCGCCCCCGCCGAACACGGCGGTGGCGTCCCGCGTCGCACGGCTCACCGGGTCCGGCGCCGATGTCCGCGTCTCCTTCGGCGGCGCCCCCGGCAAGGAACTGGCGGCCGCCTGCGGTACCGCGGCCGACCTGGCCGAGGCGTACGGCACGGCGCTGGACGCGGCCGGCGCCACCCGCGCCGCCTTCGAGGGCGACGAACTCACCGACTCCGCCTCCGTGGCCCTGCGCTCGGAGGCCGTCACCCTGCTGGAGTCGGCCGACGACCGCGGCGTCCGGGTCGCCACCGTCAACCTCATGACCATGAACTACGGCGAGTCCTGCGACGGCGACATGGGCGACTACGCCGTCACCGCGGCCCCGGGCGGCGCACGCGCGGCTCCGGGACGTCTTCGGGCTGTCCGGCCCCGCCGAGGGCCGGCGCGCCGCCACGGGGTCAGCGCCGTCGGTACACCAGGCGCCCCCCGACCACGGTCGCCACACAGGTCCCCGCGCCGCGTGCGGCGAGCGCGGCCTCGTCCGGCACGTCGAAGACGGCGAACCGGGCGGCGGAGCCGGACTCCCTGGGCTCCGCGAACGTCACCGGCAGGCCACAGGCGTACGGGTCCAGCGACGCCGTCCCGCCGGGGCGTCCCAGCCGGCCGAGGACACCCAGTCCTGAGCGGTGCACGGCGTCCCGGACGGCGCGGTTGCGCAGGTCCCCGCAGGACACCGCGACCGTGCCGTGGGCCAGCATGCGCTGCACCCCGCGCCGGGCGCTCGCGCCCCAGCGGGCGTCGTCCATGGCCAGGGCGGCGAGCGCGTCCCCCGTCAGCGGCTCGGTGCCCAGCGCGTCGGCCTCACGCGGATCCGGGTGGTAGGCCTCCTCCAGCAGCTCGTCGCCGTGGAGGTTGACGAGGCCGGGGGTGAGGATGCCGGGCCACCGGCGCACCCGGGCCCCCGGGCGGTCGGCGAGCAGGTCCTCCAGGGAGCCCGCCCGGGCGATCCACGCGCCGTCGACGGCGAGCGCCCGCCCCTTCGAGTCCGCGTGGATCGTCAGCACGGCAGGGTCAGTTGGAGGCGAGGAGCTTCAGCTCCGGGTGCGCCGTGCCGCCCGCGATGGCGGTGGAGGAGATGTGGGAGACCACGCGGTCGTCGACGGGGTCGTTCGCCGGGTCGTCGTGCACGACGAGGTGCTCGTACGTCGTCGAACGCTGCGCCGGGACCCGTCCCGCCCTGCGGATCAGGTCGATGATCTCCAGCCGGTTGGAGCGGTGCCTGGCGCCGGCGGAGGAGACCACGTTCTCCTCCAGCATGATCGAGCCGAGGTCGTCCGCGCCGTAGTGCAGGGAGAGCTGGCCGATCTCCTTGCCGGTGGTCAGCCAGGACCCCTGGATGTGCGCCACGTTGTCCAGGAACAGCCGGGCGATCGCGATCATCCGCAGGTACTCGAAGACCGTGGCCTGCGTGCGGCCCTTCAGGTGGTTGTTCTCCGGCTGGTAGGTGTACGGGATGAACGCCCGGAACCCGCCCGTGCGGTCCTGCACGTCCCGGATCATCCGCAGGTGCTCGATCCGCTCGGCGTTCGTCTCCCCCGTGCCCATCAGCATCGTGGACGTCGACTCCACCCCCAGGGTGTGCGCGATCTCCATGATCTCCAGCCAGCGCTCACCCGACTCCTTCAGCGGGGCGATGGCCTTGCGCGGACGCTCCGGCAGCAGCTCCGCGCCCGCACCGGCGAAGGAGTCCAGGCCCGCCTCGTGGATACGGGTGATGGCCTCCTCGACCCCCACCCCCGAGATCCGCGCCATGTGCTCGACCTCGGAGGCCCCCAGCGAGTGGATGACCAGCTGCGGGAACTCCTTCTTGATGGCGGCGAAGTGCCGCTCGTAGTACTCCACGCCGTAGTCCGGGTGGTGACCGCCCTGGAACATGATCTGCGTGCCGCCGAGCTCGACGGTCTCCGCGCAGCGCCGCAGGATGTCGTCCAGGTCACGGGTCCAGCCCTTGGCCGTGTCCTTGGGCGCGGCGTAGAAGGCGCAGAACCTGCACGCCGTCACGCACACGTTCGTGTAGTTGATGTTCCGCTCGATGATGTACGTCGCGATGTGCTCGGTCCCGGCGTACTTCCGCCTGCGCACCGCGTCGGCGGCCGCGCCCAGCGCGTGCAGCGGGGCGTCCCGGTAGAGGTCGAGCGCCTCCTCGGGGGTGATCCGTCCACCGGCGGCGGCACGGTCGAGGACGGGCTGAAGGTCGGCCTTCTCGGTCACCGGCGTCCCTTTCGTCAGGGGTGTGGACGGTCTGCGGACGGACCGATCCAGCGTACGTCAGCGGCATCCGGCGGCCGACGTCAGGCCGCGTACGCGCCGATCAGCAGGCCGGTGAGGACTCCGCCGATCAGGAACGGGCCGAACGGGATGGCCGTCTTGCGTCCCGCCCGCCGCGCGACGACCAGCGCACCCCCGTACAGCGCCCCGAGGAGGAACCCGGCGAGGGTGCCGAGCATCACGGTCGGCCAGCCGTACCAGCCGAGGACGGCACCCGCGCCGAGCGCCAGCTTCACATCGCCGAAGCCCATGCCGCCGGGATTGACGAGGAACAGCACGAAGTAGCCGGCGCCGAGCGCGAGCGCGCCCAGCAGGGCCGTCGTCCACTCCCCCGCGTGCTCGGGGACGAGCGCGGTCACGCCGAGCAGGGCGAGGGCCGTTCCGGCGAAGGGCAGGGTGAGCGGGTCGGGCAGCCGCTGCACCCGGAGGTCGACCACCGCGAGCAGCACGCCGACGGGCGCGAGCAGCAGCCACACCGCCAGCTCGGGCCGGGTCCCGGTGGCCGCGGCGAGGGCGGCGCAGACCAGGGCGGTGACGACGGCGGGTGCGGTGCCCGGCCCGTACGGCGGGCCCGCGCACGGTCCGCACCGCGCGGGGCCGAGCCAGCCGTTCACCGGATGACCCGCCGGGCACGCCGTGCGCCACTCCTCTCCCGACGGGGCCGAGAACCGGTAGGCCGCGCGGGGCAGCACCGCGCCGGCCGCCGCGCCCCACAGGGCGGCGACGGCGACCAGCAACACGTACAGGCCGTCGCTCATCGCCGGGCCGCTCAGCCGGCCGCCGCGACGGCGTCGCGCCAGGCCGGCAGCAGTTCGTCGAGCAGCGCCTCGGTGCGCGGCGGCAGCCCGCGGGCGCCGCCGCGGCCGATCAGGTCGGCGGCGAGGGCGGTGAGCCGCTCCGGGTCGCCGAGGGCGTGGGTGGCGCGCAGCAGCTCGTTCCACAGCCGCTCGTCGGCCGGGGCGGTGCGCAACGCGGCGTCGATCGCCTCGATGGCCTTCTCGGCGCGGTCCTTCTCCATGTGGAAGCCGGCGAGCGCGAGCCCGGTGTCCGCGACGAGCAGCGGCAGCTGGGCGTCGACGATCTCGTGGGCGAGCCAGCGGTAGCGGCCCTCGGGCCGGTCGGCGAGCAGCGGGCCGCGTACCAGCACCAGGGCGTCGGTGAGCAGCCGGCCGCGCACGGCCCGGCTGTCGACGCCCTTGCCCTGGGTGGCCTCGTGGTACAGGGACCGCAGCACGTCCAGGTCGGAGACGACGGACGGGGAGAGGGTGAGCCGCCCCGTGTCGTCCGTGCCGAGGCGGGGCGTGCCGTCGGGGTCGGTGCCGAGCCAGGCGCGCAGCCGCTCCACGAGCGCCTCACGCACGTCGTCGGTGACGCCGCGGGGCCACAGGGCGGAGGACAGCACGCGCGGGTGCACGCCCTCGCGGTGCAGGAGCAGCAGCGCGAGCGCCTCGTGGAGCAGTGCGCTGCGCTCGTCGTCCGGGGTGTCGAGACCGATGATCTCGTACGGCCCGACCAGGCGCGCGTACACGGCGGGCCGGCCCTGTTCGCTGATGTCGACCAGGAACGGCGGCGTGTGGTCCGGTCCGTCGGGGTCGCGCTCGGGGTCGGCCTGGACGAACAGCTCGACGACCGCACGCTGCTGGGCGGCGGGCAGGAGCTGGGCGTCGAGTTCGAGGCCGAGGAGGGGGGCGAGCAGGCGGCCGTCGCCGGTGATCTCCATCTCCCAGGCGGCGCCCGGCAGTTCGCCGCCACCGGTGCCGACGAGGTAGCCGATGCCGAGCCGGCCGGCGTCGGCGGCGAGTTCGGCGAGCGTGACGGCGTCCTCGGGGGACGGCTCGGCGGCGAGCAGGACCAGGTGCGGCGCCCAACGGGTGTGCTGCGCGGGCCCGGTGCGTCCGGTGAGCACGGAGTCGTGCCCGGCCGCGCCGAGGGCTCCGCGCCGCTGCCGCGTCTCGGCCTCCATGGTCTCGATCAGCGCCTCGACGTCGTCGAGGTGACGCAGCCGGCTGGGCGCGAGGGGCGTCAGATCGGCACCGAATCCGACGAGGGTGATGGTCATGCGGTCGGACCAGCCGTTGGTGGCCAGTTCGGCGGCGACGGAGGCGAACACGGCGGCGCGGTCGGCCTCGTCACCGCGCAGGGTGACGAGGCCGGGGACGGACTCGAGGTTGAGCAGCAGCCGGGAGCCGTCCATCGTGCCGAGGCTGACGAGGCCCGGGTAGGGGGCGGCGGTGTCGCTGTCCCCGTACTGTTCGGCGTCGTCCTTGGCGAGCACCCAGAACGTCTCGTCCTGCCCGGGCTGCCAGGGCGTCGGCGGCCTGCCGGACGGCTGGGCGAGCTGGAGGTGCAGGTCGCCGTTGCCGAACCAGGCCGCGTAGACGGTGGGCAGCGGGCGGGAGTCGGCGGCGAGGGACGCGGCGAGCCCGCGCAGCGACCGGTCGAGCAGCCGTACGCCCTCGGGGTCGGCGCCGACCAGCAGCGCGTCCTGCGCGTCCAGGGCGTCCCCGGCCGGCGTGGGCGGCTCCATCCCGCGCCGGCCGCCGATGCCGGCGAACGCCGACTGCCACAGTGCCTGCCGACGCCGGTGCCCGAGGGCGCCGAGGAGGCCCGCGGCGAGAAGGGGCGCGGCGAGGAGCGCTTCGGGCAGGCCGAAGGCGGAGGAGTCGTGGGCGGGGGTGGCGTGCTGCCGCTCCCGCTGGTGACCGGCGCCGTCGTTCGCGGGCGCGGGCGCGGGGGCGGGCCGCTGCGTGGGCACGGAGACGTCGGCGGCACCGCTTCCGCCACCGCCCCGTGCGTGGTCCCCGGTCCGGGCGTAGTCGTGGATCTGCTGCCGCACCCCGGGCGAGACCTCGGGCGCCTCGTCGGGCATCTCCACGAGGTCGCCGCCGCGCGCGTCGCCGGGCATCTCCATGATCCAGCCGGGCCGGATCAGGCTGGCCTCGGACAGCCGGGAACCGTCGGGCTGGGCGCGGTCCTTGTTGAGCTCGAAGATCTCCTTGTACCGGCGGCCGTCTCCGAGGTGCCGCTCGGCGATCTCCCAGAGGGAGTCGTGGTGCCGGCCCTCGGGTGGCTGGATCCGGTAGAACTTCGTGTCGCCGCGCTGCGTGGCGTCGCTGCCCGCGGCTTCGGCGTGCGACGCCTGCTCGGCGACGGCCGCCGCGGCGCCGGCGGCCTGCTCCTGCTGCTGCGCGAAGAAACCGGGGGTCTGCTGGGCGGCGGCCGCGGCGGGCCGCTGGTTGCCGTCGAGGCTCTGTCCGAGCTGGCTCAGCCCGGGGGCGAAGCCGGCCGCGGTGGCGCTCACGAGCAGCAGGGCGGCGACGAGTTGACGGGCGAGCAGCTGACTGGGGCCGGCCCCCGGCACCCGCCCCGGCACCCCGACGCCCGACAGCGCCGCCTTCATCTCCACGAGCACACAGGCGGTGAACTGCGCCCAGGCCAGCCAGACGACGAAGGTGAGGATGCCGAGGAAGGTCGAGGCGGAGATGTCCTGCCTGAGCCACTCCATCGGCTCGAAGGTGGCCGGGAGCGGCCAGCCCCGGGTGACGGCCAGCGCGAGCGGGACACCGACGACCAGGACGAGCAGCGCCACGAAGGCGAGGAACGCCTTGACGACGTCCCCGAACGACCGCCGCCGCACCCGCACCGGCTGCGGCGTCCGGTTCCGGGGAGTGGCGGAGCCCGCGTCCGTCGAGGTTGACGGGCTGGAACTGCGGCGTCGCGACATGGCGGGTGTCCTGGATCGTGGGAGGAGGGCCTACTGGGACGAGGAGATCCTATTGACTCCCATGGCCGCAGTCGAAGGTCTTCTCCCGCCGGGCCCGGGCCCGCACGCGGACGGGCCCCGGACACAGCGCGCGGCTGCGTCCGGGACCCGCTGTCACCGTTGCCGGCGCGCGTCCGCCTGGCTCACACCATCGTGGTGTGCGCGTGGCCGTTCACCGCGGCGGCACCGGGCGTCACCGAGGCGCCGAGACCGGCGCAGAGGGAGAGCGGGCCGGCCTCCACGTGGAGACCCGCACCGGCGGCACCGGCGGACGCGGGGACGGCGAGGCCGGCCTCGACGCCGCCCGCGAGGCCGCCGGACACCTGGTCCAGGTCCGCGTCGGAGATCTCGGCAGTGGCGACCTGGGGGACGAAGTTCATGTCAGGTCTTTCCCTTCATTTCAACGAATCGGAGCGGCGGGGCACGCCCGAGATCCGGAGTTGGGGGAGTCCGGAGCATGTCACCGGGGAGCCGCGCACCGATCCAAGCACGCGGCCGAACGGCCGACCAGCGACGCAAGGCTGACGCTCACTCACGCGGCACCGCCGTGTCCACGAGTGTGGGAATGCGGTCACGGAAACGGCCTCCGCCTTCACGCAACCCGCCGGTCACGGGAGCCTGCCGGTGACGCGCTCCGCGCGCCGGGACCGATTCGCGCGCTCCGTCCCTTTTCCGTGCGGCCCCGCGGTGAACGGTGTGCAGGTCCGTGGAAGGTTCGGAGACGGCGCCCGCCGCGGCCTCAGCCGACCTCGTTCTCGGCGACCGCCTGCCCGTGCACCACCACGTCCCCGCCGTAGAACATGCCGGTGAAGACCGGCGCGTACGTCAGCTGCACGTCGACCTCCACCGCTTCGGCACTGGCCGCCACACAGTGCGTCGCCGCGATGTCCGGGCCGGACATGCCCATCTCGCGGGCGAAGGCCTTCACCCGGGCGTCGCAGTTCTCGTAGTTGATCGGCGCCGGGCCGCCCTCGTTGTCGTAGAGGGCCTCCCGGTCGATGTCCTGGGCGGCGTAACGGGCGGCCTGTTCCGCGATGTCGGCGGCGCGTTCCCGCTTCGAGACGGACATGCCGCCGTCGACGACGAAGGCCGTCAGGGACAGGAAGACGAGGGCGAAGACGATGACCGCGCCGGCGCCCGAACCGCGGTCGTCCAGCCGGCTGCGGTACTCCGGCAGCAGGCTCCGTACACGTGCCGCTCTCACGCCGTCCTCCGGTACGGGTCCAGCGGGGAGCTGAAGCTCGCGGTCAGGGTCGTGGGGACGTCGAGGCCCAGCATGGCGAGGCCCCGGACCTCGCAGCTCACCTCGACCGTGAAGAGGGTGTCCGGCTCGAAGCCCTGGCTGGTCTGCACGACGGTCACCGGACCCGAGCAGACGTCCGCGAGGTTCGCCTCGGCCGCCGCCCTCGCCTCGGCCAGTGCCGTGGCGTGGTCCTTCTGGATCGAGCCCGCGCGGGCCGCGTCGCGCGCCGCGCCGTCCAGCGCGCCGCGTCCGTCGACCAGTTGCCCGAAGGCGACCAGGACCAGGATGAACAGGATCATCACCGGCGCGAGGACGACCACCTCGACGGTGGACAGCCCCCGGTCGCCGTCCGGCCGCGTCCGACCCCGGACGACGGAGAGGTCCATCTAGTTCTCCCCCTCCTGCACGAACCGCTCCACCGGCCCCATCGACTGCGCGTGCACCGTCAGGTCGAGGCCGGGGAACACCGTCGGGATGCGTGCCGTGATCTCCACGCCCACCGTGTTCTGCTCCGGCTGGAGCATCTTCACGTCGGGAGCCAGCACCAGCTGCGGGCCCAGCTGCCGGATGTAGCTGTCCACCACGTCCCGCGCCTCACCCCGCCAGCCGCCCGGCTGGTCGTGCGCGGTCGCACGCGCCTTGCGTGCTCCCGCCTGCGCCGCCGCCTGGGCGACGTGGTCGGCGAAGAAGTACAGCGCGAACTGCACCGTCGCGAAGATCATGAAGAAGAGCACGGGCGTGAGCAGCACGAACTCGATCGCGGTCATGCCTGACTCGCCGCGGACGGAGGCGGCCTCCATCCGTCGGCTCATCCAGCGACGTACGCGCACCGGCATCCCCGTGGACGTCGAGAAGGTGTGGGCGGTCAGCAGGTCTTGCCCGCGTCCGCGCCCTTGATGCAGTCGCCGACCTTGTTGGCGCCGTCGCTCAGCGCGGTGTTGATGATCGCGGCCACGACACCGACGATCGCCACGACGACCGCCGAGATGATGACCCACTCCACCGCGGAGGCACCGCGGTCCAGTTCGCCGGAGCGGGCGCGCTCCACCCGCCCGCGCACGAAGGTGACCAGGAAGTCCACGGCGGGTACGCCGGTGTGGAAGGTACGTCCGTTCATGACGCGTTGTCCTCTCGAATTCGGTTCACGGAAGCTCTGACGTACGGCTCGGGGGTCACGGTTCTCACACCTGGAACACCCGCATCGCCGCCGGGAAGATCAGGAACACGAGGAACCCCGCGCACAGCAGCAGCTGCGCCACGAGCATCGACTGGGACTTCTCACCCGCGCTGCCCTCGATCTCGGCGAGTTCGCGGTGCCGCATGGTCTCGGCGCGGGAGGCGAGGGACTCGCGCACCTTCGCGCCGTCGTCCGCGACGAGCGCCAGGGACGCGGAGAGGTCCTTCAGCTCCTCCACGCCAAGCTCCTCCCCCAGCTGCCCCAGTGCCTGCCACTGGCTGAGGCCGGTGATCCGGGCGTCGGCGAGGGCGTTGCGGATGCGCCGTGTCGCCCAGCCGTCGGACACCTCGGCCGCCGCCATCAGCGCCTCCGGCAGGCCCCGGCCGCCGGCCAGGCTCATGGACACCAGGTCCAGGTACGCGCCGATGACCCGCCGCAGGTCGCGCCGCTTCTCGGCGGCGTCCCGGCGGACCTCCAGGTCGGGCAGGAAGAAGAACAGCGCCGCGCACAGCAGGGCCAGCCACACCGGAACGACCGGGCTCTCGCTGAACCCGAGCTGCCAGACGATGGCGAACAGGAACGGACCGAAGAACAGGCCCGTCACGGCCAGCAGCACCTTCGTCGCCAGGAACTTCTCCCAGCCGCGCTCCAGCACCGCCAGGTCCGCGCGCAGGCTGCGCTGCTCCCACCCCTGCTGCAGGTAGAACTCGGCGACCCGCAGCCCCACTTCGGCCCTCAGGGAGCCCAGGCGGCCGGTGTCCCGCGGTGTGCGTGCCGACTCGTACGCCGTCCCGCGCGCCCGCATCGCGTCGATCCGGGCGACCTGGGAGACCGCGCTGCGCCTGGTGGGCGTCAGCGCGCGGACCAGGACGTAGACGCCCAGTCCGATGACCGCGCCGACGACCACCGGCATCGTCAGTTCGCCGCTCACCGGCGTACCCCCTCGTCCTGCTGGAGCGGCGCCTGCGGCCGGTCCGCCGCGGCGCCGGGTGTGCGCGGCCGCACGAACTGCACCGCCGGTTCGTCGCGCACCAGGAAGCGTTCGGGCGTCTCGATGGTGGACAGCTTCCGCAGCCACCAGAAACCGAGGGCGAACAGGCCGCAGACACAGGCGAGTACGAGCTGCCCCATCGCCGTGCCGTACGGCTCCACGAAGTCCCGGTTGAAGACGGACAGTCCGAGCACGAACGCGATCGACACGGCGACGACGATCTGCACCGAACGCCGGGTGGAGGCGCGCTGTGCCATCACGCGCTGCCGCATGTCGACCTCCTCGCGCGCTGACTTGGCGAGCGCGCCGAGGACCTGCCGCAGACCGGGGCCGCGCAGCCGGGCGTTGAGGATGAGCGCGGCGACGATGATGTCGGCGGAGGCGTCGTCGATCTCGTCGGCGAGCTGCTGGAGCGCCTCGGGCAGCGGGGTGCGGGCGCGCAGCCGGTCCACGAGCGCGTCGAGGTGCGGGCGCAGCACGGGCGCCGCGGCCCGCGCGGAGGCCGGGATGGCCTGCTCCAGGCCCACCGCGCCGGCGATGGTGTCGCGCAGCGACTCCGTCCAGGAGGCCAGCGCCTCCACGCGCCGCATCGCGGCCCGTTCCTCCCCCGCCCCGCCGAAGAGACGGTCCCAGAAGAAGACGAGGACGGCGGCGGCGGCACCGGCCACCGCCCAGCGGGTCAGCAGCAGCACCACGAGGCCGACGATCGCGGCGAGGGAGCCGCGCTGCCCGGCGAAGCGGATCAGCTCGCTCGCCCGCTCGCTCGCCTTCTGCTTCTCGTGCTCGGGCCTGGCGGGCAGCCCCCGTACGGCGACGATCAGCAGGGCCAGTCCGCCGCCGACGGCGACGCCGCAGGCGAGCGCGTACAGGACGGTGGTGGAAAACAGCCCGCCCATGGAGCCGAGCGAGCCGACCGCGGCGAGGCCGGTGGCCTGGGGGTTCATCGCCTCACCCCCACGTTCCGCTGGGCCGGTAGCCGTAGGCCATCAGTTCCTCCAGGCAGGCTAGGGGGGCGTGCGGCACGACCCGGCCGTCGGGAGTCTCGGCGAACACCTCGCTGGACAGCACCCGGCCGTCGACGCCGTTGACCTCGCGGACGGAGGTGACCATGCGCTGCAGGCGTCCGCCGCTCTGGAACTCGTTGCGCCGCTGGATGAAGACGACGAAGTTCACCGCGCCGGCGATCAGCATCTGGCTGGCCTCGATGGGCAGCCGTTCCGTCGCCTGCAGGGCGTAGGTGGAGATGCGGTTGAACACCTCGCTGGAGCTGTTGGCGTGGATCGTGGACAGCGAGCCGTCGTTGCCCTGGGACATCGCGTTCAGCATGGTCACGATCTCGTCGCCGAGCACCTCGCCGACGATGACGCGGGAGGGGTTCATGCGCAGCGAGCGGCGCACCAGCTCCGCCATGGAAATGGCGCCCTGCCCCTCGGAGTTGGGCAGCCGCTCCTCGAACGCCACGACGTTGGGGTGGAGGTCGGGAAAGGTGTCGAGTCCGAGTTCGAGGGCCCGCTCCACGGTGATGAGCCGCTCCTGCGGCGGAATCTCGTTGGCGAGGGCGCGCAGCAGCGTGGTCTTGCCGGCGTTCGTCGCGCCCGCGATCATCACGTTCTTGCGGGCCCGGACCGCGCAGGCGAGGAAGTGGCCGAGTTCGGGCGTCAGCGTCCCGTTGCCGACGAGGTCGGAGATGAACACCTTGCCCATGCGGGCCCGGCGGATGGACAGCGCGGGCCGCCGCGCCACGTCCATCACGGCCGACAGTCGTGAACCGTCCGGCAGCCGCAGGTCGAGCTGGGGGTTGGCGGAGTCGAAGGGCCGGGACGACAGTCCTGAGTACGCGCCCAGCACCTGGATCAGCTCGATGAGCTCCTCGTCCGTCTCGGCGACGGGCTCGCCCCGCACCTCCCGCCCGTCCGCGTAGCCGACGAACACCTGGTCGCAGCCGTTGATGTCGATGTTCTCGACCTCGGGGTCGTCGAGCAGCGGCTGGAGCCGGCCGACCCCGAACAGCGCCGCGTGCACGGCGGCCGCGTACTGCTCCTCGGTCTCGGCGTCCAGCGGCGTGCGTCCCGCGTTGATCTCGGCGCGGGCGTGCTCCTCCAGGATCTGGGCGATGACGGCACGGGCGTACTGCCGCTCGTCCTCGGTGGACATCGGCGTGACGCCGTTGACCTGGTCGAGGCGGCGCTGTTCGGCGATCCGGTCGCCGGCGTCCTGACGGAACCGCTTGACCAGCTGGTGGTCGACAGCGGTCATCGCCCGGCCCCGTGGCCCTGGGGCGCCTGCCGGGCCCGGTCGGCCCCGTACTGCTGGTAGACGTCGGCGGTCACCTTGCGCGCGGAACGGATCAGCAGCGACTTGTCGAGCCGACCGCGCCTGCGCCCGGCCAGCTGCTCGGCGCCGGCCGGGTCGTCGGCGAGGGTGCCGACCACCCGGGCGCCGGTCTGCGCGTGCACGAGCATGTCGTTGACCTGGGAGGCGAGCTTGGCGGCGTTGCCCGTGTCGGCGACCAGGACCACGCCGATCACCGGGTTGCCGAGGCTCGCCGCACCGCGCGGCCCCCCGTGCAGCTTGCCGGCGAGCGCGGCGGCCCGGTCGCGCACGCGGGCGAGCGCCTCCGGCTCGGTGCGCGAGACGAGCAGTACGAGGGAGGCGTGCGGGAACAGCTCCATGGCCGGGGTGTCCCCGCTGATCCGCCCGCAGTCGGCGATGACGTCGGCGGGCGCGTTCGGGGAGTCGGCGAGCGAGGCGAAGGCGTGCCCGAGCGTCGGCCACAGCCCGGCGAGCCCGGCGGCCTGCTCGGCGATCCCGAGCCCGACGAGCACTTCGAGGCCGCCGCTCAGCGGCTGGACGTGGTCCCAGAGCTGGTCGGGCACGAGTCCGCGGCGCGCGGTCGCGGCGATGGACAGCATCCCGGTGTTCGGGTTGAGCGGTCCGCCGTGCGCGGCGGCGCTGCGGTAGACGAGGTCACCGCCCGCCGGGTCGGTCTCGGCGAGCAGCACCCGCCGCGGCCAGACCGCCGCGAGGGCGACGGCCGCGGTGGTGACGCCGGGGGATCCCTTGTCGGCGGCGACGGCGATGAGGGCCATGGCTTGTCGGCTGCCTTCTAGTTGCCGGGAATCAGTACGACGGCGACCTCACCGGCGGACGCGGCCTGGGTCAGCGCCGCGGCCTGGGAGGCCTGCACGGTCAGCTCGACCGGAAGGCTGGTGCTGCTGACGACGTCGTCGTTGCTCCGCTTGACGTCGGCGACGAGGGCACGCTCGACGAGGAGGGAGTTGCCCGCGCCCGCCGAGCCGGTCTCCTCGTCACCTTCCCCGGAGGCGCGGCCGCCGACGCGGTACACGGCGACGTGGTCCCCGGCCTTGATGTTGGGCGGGTACTGGCCGTCCTTGAGGGAGACACCGACGGTCGCCTCGCCCTGCTCGAGACCGCTGCTCTTGGCGAACATCTCCCCGACGAGCACGGTGCCCTTGTACAGGGTCGACTTCGCCTGGAGCTTCATGAGGTCGTGCCGCTGCTCCCAGGGGACGAAGTTGGCGCTGGAGTCCTCGTTCACCATCACGGAGGTGATCTTGCCGTCCGTGATGGCCTCGCCGGCCGGGACGGTGTCCGTGAGCTTGATGACCTCGATGCGCTCCCCCGCCCGCAGCACGAGCGTCGTGACGCCCAGCGCGCCGACGAGGATCAGCAGCACCGCGAGCGCGGCCAGCGCCGGTTTGCGCTCGCGAGGCGGGGTGGGAAGCCGGTCACCGACCGCCGGTCCGGCCGGCACCGCGGAACGGCCGGCGCCCGCCCCCGCACGCTCTTGGATCCTCACGCAACCGCTCCCCGTACACCCAAGACGATGTCTGCCAAGTTCCCTGAAATTCCGGACACTTCATCCCCGTCCGCTCGCGCGCAGACATGCGGGACGCGCCGGACGTACCGGCCCGACCTGGGCGGATATCCAACGCCGAGGTGAGTGTCAAGCCATCGCACCGTATCAGCCACACATAAGCCCCTCAAGGCGGAACGGACCTCACGCGCCCCACCGTTGACACAATTACCGATCAGCAACTTGGCGCTTGAACACGCCGGTTGGGCCACGCCGCTCACCGGTGCGCGAGCGAACTGCCGCAGCCTCGGGCGGCGGGAGGCCGCGCAGCCCCACACACACCGCCCATGAGCCCTGCCCGACCTGCTCACGAGAGCACCGGGTGACCAGGCCCGGACCGCCACCGGAACCGGTGGGCAGACGTTGAGAGCGGCCGTGACGGGCGTGCGGTTCGGCGCCACCCCATCGCATGCACACGGCAACTCCCCGTCGGGTGCTGCTGATTCACCTGATTCTGTTGGACAGTTCGCGTTGGTGAAACCGAGAACCCCACCGATATCGTCAGTGCACTGGAAACGTCTCGTCTCACGGGGAGCTCACTGTGAAGCGCCGAACTCTGCCCGTTGCTGCCGCGTTCACCGCCGCCGCGACCTTGCTCCTGACGGCATGCGGAGGCGGGGATGACACGTCCGGTGACGGCGACAAGATCGCCGGCGCCGACCAGGGGACGGGGAAGCCGAGCAAGTCGGCGGCACCCTCGGGCGTACCGGCGGAGGACAAGCCGGACGGCGTGGACGTGTCTCTGCCCGCGGACATCAATCTGGTCTTCGACTGGGAGAAGCCCGAGGACGAGAACGAGGCGGCCGCCATGGACGACGCCGCGAACTACGTTCGTGCCATCTACCGAGGCGTTGACCAGCGCACGACAGAGGACGCCGCCTTGGTCGCCTACTCCACCGGCGACGGCTCGAAGTACGCGAGGACGCAGATCGACGCCAGACTCGAGGGCGGCTGGACGGCGACCGGCACCAGGCGCCACTACCGGGCCAGCACCAGGTCCGCGCCGAACGGCACATCGGTGGAGGTCGCCTTCTGCGTGGACTCGAGCAATTTCTATTCCAAGGAGATGAAGACCGGAAAGATCCTCAAGGGCACGCCCAGCATCACGGACTTTGATTACTTCAAGATCATCATGGTCAAGCTTCCCACAGGAGACGGCTTGTGGCAGGCATCAAAGGTGTACGTCGAGGGGAAGGCAGCGAAGTGCCAGTGACCAGGTCACGCCCTACGACCCCCGCCATCGCTGCGGCCGCCTTGACGCTCACCCTCGGCATCGCCCTCGCGGAGCCGGCTCAGGCGGGAGAGCAGCCGAGCAACACCCAGGGCTCCGCAACGGAGCAGTCGGGAGGCAGTGACCGGACCGGCATCCACGCCGCCGCCCGGATCACGTACTCCGGATCCGTCGCCAAGAACGGCGGCACGGGCAACGTGACGTCAGCAGACGTCAACTGGACGCCGCCACCCTGCTGGTACGCCCCGTATCTCGGCGCCAAGGACTTCAAGAAGAAGATGTCCAAGGACATCGAGGGCCAGATGAACGCGCCGGGCATGGGCGGCCACGCAGGCGCGGCGCTGAGCGAGTTGCAGCGGCACTACGAGGACGAGTACGGCTGGACCGACACCCCGGGTTACAAGGACTACAACGTCGACAAGGACGGCGAGGGAATGTTCTGGGCCGCCGTCGAGAACCCCGACGAACCAGACATCCTCAAGCGGAGTTCCTGCAACGACCTCCCCTTCTGGGTCGAGAACGGCGAGGCCCCGCCGCCCCAGTACGAAGAGGCCATCACCCCGGAGATACTCGCCGCCCTCGCCTACCAGCACATGCAACTGCCCGACACCGAGGTCAGCCTCGCGCCCGAGGGAATCACCAAGGTGAATCTGCCGACGTGGGCCTGGCTCGACAAGGCCGTCTTCGACGAGGTCCAGGCCACTGCGGCCATCAACGTCCCCGGTTTCGCCCTCCAGGCCACGACGACCGCCAAGCCGGTGTCACTCAAGCTGGAGCCGGGCACCGGCGACGCCGAGACGTACCCCGCGTCCGGCGAGTGCACGATCAACGCCGACGGCTCCATCGGCGAGCCCTACGCCAAGGGCAAGGCCGACCGGACACCGCCCTGCGGAATCACGTACCTCCGCTCCTCCGGCAACGGGACCTTCGATCTCCAGGCCACCATCACCTGGGAGATCGCCTGGACCGGCACGGGCGGCGCGGGCGGCGACCTGCCCGACGGCACCTTCGGCGCCACCCAGGAGGTGACCGTCCAGGAAATTCAGTCCGTCAACAGATGAGGCAGGCCTCTTGAGGTGTCCTGTCCGGCCTGGAACCCCACCGATACCGTCATCGTCCTTGATTGCACATCCGTCCCACGGGGAGTCACTGTGAAGCGCCGCTCTTTGCCCGTTGCTGTCGCGTTCGCCACCACGGCGACCCTGCTGCTGACCGCGTGCGGCGGCGGAGAGGAGAAGTCCGGCACGGACGACGAGATCGCCGGGGCGGACACGGGAAGTAGCACTGCGTCGGCATCACCCGGCGGATCAGACGCGACGGCCGAGCGCCCCGACATGGCCTTGCCCCAGGACGTCGAGGAGACGTTCGAAGGCTGGAAGACCGGCGATGCCACGAAGGACGCCATCCTGGCGGATGCCGGAAGGGCGCAGACAGCGGTGACGTACGCGGTCACAAAGGGCGATCCCGAATCCCCCGCGCTGCGCTTCTACCAGACCGGTACGGCTCTCGCCGGCAGTCAGGACTGGGTCAAGGGGATCGTGGACGCCGGGCTCACCTACTCCGGAACCGTGCGCTACTACGCGGCCGACATCAGCGTGTTCGACAAGAAGTCGGCGGGCGTCGCGTACTGCGCCGACGAGAGCAAGGCGTACAACAAGAACCGCAAGACGAACGAAGTGAACAAGGTTCCCGCAACGGATGACTCCTACGTGCTGTACAGCACGCGCCTCGAGAAGAACGGCGAGGGAATCTGGCAGACCACGAAGCTTGAGTCCGAGCGGGGGAGCAAGGCATGCGTGAAGTGAGGGCACGGCGTCGTTGGCTGGTCACGGGGGCGGCTGCCGGGATGCTCGCCCTGGTACCCGGGACGGCGTACGCCTGGGGCACACCAGGTGCGTCGAACGGGCAGAAGACGGAGACGAGCGGTGGGCGCGACGGCAGCAGCCTCGTTTCCAGGGTCGTCTACCGCGGATCCACCGCCGGTACCCAGGGCGGCGACGGCGACGGCGGCGGCAGCCTGAAGCCCGTGGGCAACTGGACTCCCCCGGCCTGCTGGTACGAGCCCCGGTCCGCCGAGGAGTTCCGTACATACGTGGAGAACATGTACGACGAGAACGTGAGCACCCCCGGCCAGCACAGCTACGCCAAGAGCGCGGTCGGCATGTTCCGGAAGGACTACAAGGACGGCACGTACAAGAACTACAACCTCGACAAGAAGGACGAGGGCAGCTGGTGGGTCGCCGTCCGTGACGAGGACCGCATGATGGAACCCGAGGCCCAGGCCTGCAACAGGCTGCCCTTCTGGGTCCCGAACGGCGACCCCGTCCCCGTCGCCGAGGCCATCACCCCCGAAGTCCTCGCGGAACTCGCCTACAGCCGCATCGAACTGCCGGCGACCGAGGTGACCCTCGCCCCCGAGCAGACGACGAAGGTGAACCTGCCCACGTGGGCCTGGCTGGACAAGGCCAGGTTCAAGGAGGTCTCGGTCACCGCCGCCATCGACGCGGGCGCGCTCGCCATCCAGGCCACCACGACCGCCAAGCCCGTCTCCCTGAAGCTGGAGCCCGGCACTCCGGACGCTGAGACGTACCCGGCCTCCGGCGAGTGCACCATCAACGCCGACGGCTCCATCGGCGAGCCCTACGCCAAGGGCAAGGCCGACGACACTCCGCCCTGCGGCCTCAAGTACCTACGCTCGTCCGGCGACGGCACCTTCGCCCTGCAGGCCACGGTCACGTGGGACATCACCTGGGAAGGCACCGGCGGCGCGGGCGGCGACCTGCCGGACGGCACCTTCGGGAACGACCAGGCCGTGACCGTCCAGGAGATTCAGGCTGTCAATCGCTGATGGGAAGCGGAACCCGCTCGAGGCCGCGAAGACACGTCGGCGCTATCAAGACCGACATTGGCCATCGTCCCCAACTCATGCACCTTTTCCGTCAGGGGGAATCACACCATGCCTTCCGTAGACCCAGCCCGACGTCGGCTCCGACTCTCCGACTCCCACATCAGTGTGCTGGGGCTACTTGTGGCGGAGGAACAGATTCCCGAGGAACTGTTCGGGGCCCTCTCCGAGCTTCGGGAGTCAGGCCTCATTGATGCCGCTGACAAGATCTCAGCCGACTTGTATCCGCTTGTCATGACGCTCATGGAACCGCGGGTGATCGTGCAGGTGGAAATGAGCGGCTCGCAGGGCCTCACCCACAGCGGAGCCGTCATCGGCGACGACTTCATCTTCACGCACGAGAACTGGCCCGGTGATGCTGAGTCGGAGTACGTCCCCGCGGAACCCGAGACGCTGGTCTGGTCCCTGGCCAGGATGGTGGACCTGCACCGGGACGTCGTGGAGGCGGTGGAGGGCGACGAGGTGATCGTCTCGACGATGGGCTCTTTTGACGGCGTGGTCACCCATATGGAAACGGGGCGGTTCGGGGAGCCAGGGGCTGTGGCCGAGGCGGCGGAAGCACCGGTGCGGTTGGCGGAGGTGCTGTCTCAGCTGAACTGCATGTGGCGCATGACTGTTGCCTGGAAGGGAGAAACGACGCAAGCGACACTGGAAAACGGACTGGCTGTATCGGCGCTCGCTGTCTGGGACTGCGGAATCGAGGGCTACTGGCTCAGGGAACTGCCCGCCGATCCGGTCCTCGATGGGCAGGTGGACAAGAGCAGCGAGTTGAGGGTCCGGCGTACCACGGCGAAGGAAATCTGGCAAATGATCACGAATCTGCTGCCCGACGGGGCCCAGCTCGGTCCCGCGCCGCAGGCTCAGCCCGCCTTCTGAGAACGCGATCACGGGGAAAAATGAGCGACAGTTCCAAACGCATGGCCAATCCCGGGGACATGGAACACCTGGCTAAGCTCCTCGATGGCAGAGGCGAGTTGCGGGACAAGTTGGACGAGGCCTTCACCCGAGCGGCACGCCTCGGTGTGACGGGGACACTGAGCCCCCTGAAGCCCATGCTGAGCTGGACGGATGACACGGCGATCGACCTCCGTCGACGTGCGGCCATTCTTCGGGCCGAGAACGGCGATCCCAGGGCTGCGGCACTGTACGCCGGTTTTACTCCCGAGGAGCTGAAAGGCGCGAACCTTCCGCCTGATGCGATGCTGATCGCGAACGCCTCCGTCGCGAACGGAGACAAGTTCGACACCAAGTGGCTGGAGAGGCAGAAGGGGGAAACGCTCCAGGATTGGATCGACCGTATCAAGGGTGACGCCGTCGCCGAGGTCTCGGGCAACGAGAATCTCGGGGAGGTAGTCGAAGACTACATTACATTGACTGCGATGACCTCCACGGTTCCGGGCGCCTTCAAAATGGCTGCGATGGGCACGCTGGATCTCATGAAGTACTTCAAGAGCCTGAAGGTGCCCGGCCGTGTCGAATTCTTGAAAGCGCCCGGAACGACGCTGGCTCAGCTCCTGAAGGGGCAGTCGACCTCCCGCTTCATTCCTGCCCGTATCCGTTCCCTGGCCGCGAGCATCGGAGCACGCACTCCGGCGCCGATTCTTGATGCACTGACCGGAAAGGACAGCCTCGCTGCGCTTTCGGGGAGACAGTGGGCGTGGCAGGCGAACCTGCTCAAGGTCGGCAAGAACGCCGGCGCTCTGAGCAGGGCAACCGGAGCGAGTCGGCTGAGTGCCTTCGCCTCGGGAGCCGGGTCGGCGCTGCGCACAGGCGGCTTTTGGCGCACGGCCGGCATCGGCGGCAGCGCGGTGTCCACGGTCATCGGTGCCGTCGACCTCGCGCAGGAGGGGCACCCGATCGAGGCCTTCAAGCGGGACAAGGCCGGGTACGTGGCGAAGGCTTCCGGCGTAGCCTTCAACGCCACTCTGACAGCGGCCATGGTCGCGCCCACCCCGATCACGATCGGCGCGGCCGCAGTCACAGGGACCGTCTATGGTGTCGCGACCATCGTCGACAACTGGGAAACCGTCAAGGAGTTCCCTGGCAAGGTCGCCGATGCCGGCGCCTGGGCAGGCGAGAAGATCAGCGAGGGAGCTGGAAAACTCGCCGACGGTGCGAAATCGCTGGGCAGTGCGCTCAACCCCTTTGATTGAAGCTTGAGAGCGGAAGAGGTCAGGGTCGAATAATGTCCACAATCTCGTTTGCACTGCAACGACACACGAACACTGTCACTTCGCGGGAACAGGCCCACCTTACCTTCTGGCGCGGCACCGTGGGGCGGTTGGGTTCCGTCGAACTTATCGTGCCCGCGCTGGAAGTCGTCTCCACGTCCGACCCCAGGGGCATTGTCGGTGCCATGGTGACCGGCGATAGCCTTCCCACCTCTTCATTCAAAGGCCTTCGATACGGCGGCCTGCCCCGCATGGCCGAAGGGAAGTTGAACGTGGCAGGACAGCATGCATCCTTCACCCGGAAGACATTGCGGATAAGCAGACGAGCCCGGGCTCTGAAAATCTGGGCCGTTGGGCGTGAGTACCGGTACCGCGAGGAGGGCAACCGGCGACATCACGTGTTGGAACGCCCGGAGTCCCAGGTGACCATGGCCCGTTCCAGCGGGGTGAATCCGGAGAATATTTCTGGAACCGCTTACGGGGCTGTGGACTCTGTGGACCTCAGTGTCGCCATCCTTTTCGAGGGCGTCTATACGCGCAACCTGTCGTTTCGTGGTGCCGTGATTTCGGCACCGGGAAGGTTTTTGGACGCGCTGTCCACGCTCTCTTGAGATTGATCTGGGCGTGATTCGTCACGGGTGACACGAAGGAGAAAGCCGGTGCACAGGCCGGTGAGTAGGTACCTTGTCCCGGGGCTCCGTGGCGGTGGTCGTGCCGGCCGAGTCCCTGGAGTCGGTCGGCGGTTCGGCGGACGCGCCCCTGTGCTTCACCACCGGCAAGGACGTCATGGCCGCCGCCGCGGCCGGTTTCCGGGCGAAGGGCAAGGAACTGCACCTCGTCGCCAACGGCGGAGTGCAGCGCTTCCCCACGGGCCTGTCCATCACCGTCTCCTACGTCGACACGGCCACCGGCACCGCCGGTATCGACGCGAACTGCGCAGCGATCCCGGTCGCCGGCTACAAGGACGTGCGGGTCGGGGAGACGGTGGAGTTCGCGGGGGTGCGGTTCGAGGTGTCGGCGCTGACGGAACAGGCCGCCGAGCTCACCCGAACGAGCGCGTAGTGGGGTATCCGTCACCGGCAGCCCCGCCGACGTTCCGGACGCGCCGTCGCAGCCTGCCGTACAGGGCGCAGGTCTCCAGTCCGCTCAGGAGGCCCGCGAGGGTCCACGGCAGATAGGGCGCCACTCCCCTGACCTCGCTGCCCAGTCGCGGTGCCACCCACCCCTCCGGGTCGTCCACGAGCGTGACGTGGCTGCCCACCGTGAGGCCGTCGTCGCAGCCGCCGGTGTCGCCCAGCTCGATGGTGCGGCCCCGGTCGGCGCCGGTGAGGACGACCGTGCACAGCGGGCGCTCGCGGCCGCCCCTGCCCCGGTAGTCACTGACGTCCACGACCAGGGCGTCGTGTCGCACTCCGCGGTGGTGGATGACGTAGTCGCCGAGCGTGGGCCCCACGAAGAGCAGGAACACGAACCCGGACACCGCGACGCCCGCGCCCGCTTTCGCACCGCACATCACCCAGGCCGTCCCCAGGACCGCCAGGGCCACGACCATGGAGAGCAGCGTCGGGAGGAAGCCCGGCCGCTGTGCGATCCATCCACAGCCCGTCAGCACGATCGGTGTGCCGAGCAGAACCCAGAGGGTCCCCGCCCACCACCGCCGTCCCGACGCCCGGACACGACGCGTCTCGACGCCGGTGACGACGGACGGGGCCGTCATGCTGCGGAGCCGTTCTCTCCCGGCCGTCCCTGATCGGCGACGACTGCGCTGTGATGGTCGGTGGGCCGGAAGCGCGCTCCGGGGATGTCGTACGGGGGCACTGGCCGGGTTCCTCCCGATCAACGGCGGTGACGCCGGCTACTTCTTCTTGTCCTGCAGGTCCTTGGCGTCCTGCGTGCACTGCTGCGCCTCGTCGCGCAGGGCCTTGGCGACGGTGCCGCACTTCGTCTGCCAGCCCCTCAGCTTGCCCCGGACGTCGTCCGCGTTCGGACCCGCCCAGGACTTCATCCCGGTCGTGCTGTGGTTCTTGGCGGTGTCGACCAGTGAGTCGATGTGGTCGGCCAGCGATCGCAACTGACCGGCCCGCTGGTTGAGTTCCTGTATGTCAGGATTCGCCATGGCAGCCTCCCCCGCTGTCTCGGCAGCCAGGATACGGTCGCATCCGCGGGAGCACCGTCCGGGGCCCTTCCCTCAGTTCAGCCCGGAAGAACACGAGTTGTTCACTCGATCACCCCAACCCCGCTCGTCCCGGCGGGAACTGGCCGTGGTGCGATAGCGTCCACTGTTGCAAACGGACAGTCCGCTTGTTCCTGATGACACGGGGAGGATCGCCATGGATCGCGGTGCAGATCTCACACGGCTCCGGGAGTTGTCGAAGACGTACGCCCGGAAGGCGCACGACCTGCAGGTCCTGATCAAGGACCTGCAGTCGGCCACGGCAGACAGCTCCGGCTACTGGAAGGGCCCGAAGGCCGACCGCTTCCGGGACGACTGGCGCGATGTGAAGCCGACCTTCGAGAAGTGGGTCGACACGCTGAACGAGGCCAGCAAGTCCGCGAACACCAGCGCCGACAACATCGAGCGCGCCACCTGATTCCACGGCGGATCGCGCGGAGCGCACAGCCGGCCGGGGCGCCGGGGCCACGACCCTCAAGGGTCGGCCCGGGCGCCCCGGCGGCGTTCGTACGGGGACCGGGCGTCAGACGCTCCGCTGGTACGTACGCGCCTGGGCCGCGGACACCTTCTCGGGCTCATCCCGGATGGCCGCGTCGAGCATCGGCAGCAGTCTGCCCACCTGTTCGCCCAGCTTCCGGTGGCGTCCGGCCAACTCGCGGTGCCAGGACCGCGCGTTCTTCCCCACCCAGACCTTGTCACCGCCGATGTCCTCCGCCGGCCCCTTGAGGGCCCTGCTGAGGCTTTCCACCTCCTTGGCGAGGTCATTGCGCAGCTTCCGCAGATCCGCCTTTCTGGGATTCGGCACTTTCGATATGGACTCCACCATCAGTATTACCTTCCGAATTAAGTATCGCGCTCGGAATTGCCCCCGTTGCCGCCCTTTCATAATCTAGGCCAATGGCCTCCAGCGGTACGACCGAGAACGAGCCCGAATACCTCGTCCTCCCCACGATGAACGGTTCCCCGCTCGCCGACGACACCGTCGAGGTGACCCTCGTCCCCGTCACCGGGGAGGGTGGCCGGTTCCGGCTCGTCGCCCTCGCGTTCACCTCGGTCTCCCTGCTGGTCGAGGCGATGGGAGAGGAACAGACGTGGGTGGCCCTCCCGGTGGGCGAGGTCGACGAGGCGCTCCTGGGATCCGGCGCCGAAGCGGTTCTGGTCGATCCGCGGCTCGCCGTCGGCACGCATTAGGAAGCGCGTGATGGCCGACCCGAACTTCTCCGGCATCAATCCGGACAACCTACTGAGGACCATCAAGGACCTGGAATCGGGCAGCAAGGCGCTGCACGGCGCGAGAACTGTTTACCTCTCCCGGTTCCGTGCGCTCGGCCTGGACACGACACACCTGACGGAGATCGGGAGGATCGCCGGCTGGGTGGACGACGAACTCCCCATACTGCGCCGGCGGCAGGCCCTGGCGGCGGCCATGGAAAAGGGCCGAGGGGGGTTCCAGGGCGGATCCGGGGCCATGGTCCCGGTGCGTGAGCCCGTTTCGGGGATCGGTGAGGCGAGGGCGAAGGGCAGGGCGCTCGCCGAGGAGATCGACGAAGCGGCGGGGCTCCCGCCGGGTGCGGCAGGCGCGGAGTTCCACCGGATCGCGTCGGTGCTGGCCGAGCACAAGGGGGACCCGGACTTCGCCTCGGCCTTCTACGCGACGATCGATCCGGCGGTGCTGAAGGAGCTGCCGGTGACCGTCGCCGCCGCGAAGGCGCCGACGGCGGAGGCCGACGCGAAGCTGTTCGGCCTCGCCTTCACCACCGCGGTCGACGCGGATCCCCCGGCTCCCGGCTTCACCAAGGCGGTCGCCCTCTTCCACGGTGAGATCGGGAGGGGCGAGCCGACGGCCGTGTTCAACCGGGCACTCCTGCAGGGCGACGACGCCGAGCTGTGGGCCGTCGCGTGGAGGCACACGACGATCGCGGTGAGGAAGCTCGGTGACCCGGCGGACACGTGGTCCGACACGGCGGGCCTGCTGGCGTCCGTCATCGGCATGCAGGCGAAGTACGCCGGGCACTTCTGGGAACGGTCGCAGAGCTTCTCCGACGAGGCGAGCCGGCTGTATCAGCGGCGCGTCGACAGCATGTCGGCTGAGGAGCGGCGGAGGTTCAAGAAGGACACCAGGCGGGCCGCGCGGGCCGCCAGGCAGTCCGCCCGGGAGGCGGAGCGCGTCCTCGCCAGGTTCGGCATGGGGTCGTTCTCACGGTTGATGGAGTTCTCCGTGGCGGACGGGGGAAGCTGGCTGATCGGCAGGGTTCCCGGTCTCGCCCCGCCGAACTCGGCCACGCTGTTCGGCCGCGCCCTCCACACGGGCGGCAAGCTGCCGCTGGTCGGCACGGTTCTCACCGTCGGGGCGATCGGCTGGGACATCGGCCACGGCGAGGAGAAGGACGTCGCCGTCGCGGCCAACGTGGGCGGGATGGCGGCCGGGGCTGGTGGCACATGGCTTGGTGTGGCCGGAGTCGCGCTGGCCGGTGGACCCCTCGGGTGGGGCATCAGCGCTGGGGTGGTGATTGGTTTCGGCACCGGCTACGGCATTTCGTACATCATCAAGAGCGAAGCCGGAAAGAGGGCCGTCAACGCGGTCACGGACACCGTGAAGGACGGCGGGAGAGCCGTTGTTGCTGCTGCGTCGGACGTCAGGAAGACGGTGAGCGGGTGGTTCTCATGAGGCGGCTCAACTATGGATAGCAGCCAAGCGCAGACTTACCCTCCGGTCCCCCAGCCACGCGTCATCATCGGGGTCCTCGGGGGAGCCCTGCTGTGCGCCGGTCTGGCTCTCGCCTTCTGGCTTCCGTCCCGCTCTCTGGTTCACGATCTGCGCGACAACGGAGTCACCGTCGCTGCACGGGTCACCGAGGCCGACAGCAAGCCCAAGTACGTGAAGGTGCAGTTCCTCCAAGGGGACAGGTCAGAAACCCAAGAGAAGCTGTGGGACTACGCCGGAATGCTCCCCGATGTGCAACCCGGCGACACGCTGCTCGTCACCTACGACCCCGACGATCCCCACCGCAGCCTCCCCCACGCCTGGGTTACGGACCCTCCCGCCAATCTGCCCGCATACGGCAGCACGGCGATCGCCGTGTTTCTCCTCACGGGTGCGGTTGTCGGTATGGTCCGCCGCCGGCGGCTGCTCCGCGATCCCCCTACCCGTTCATCACCGCCTGCACCGGCATGAACGACCCTCCCGTCACGAACAGCCCGCTGCCCGCTGCTCCCCCGCCGCTGTTGGACGGCAGGCGGATGCCGAAGAGTTCGCCTTCCGACGGGCTCTGGGGGGTGAGCAGCATGCCGTTGCGGGACTTGCGGGCCTCCACGGCGAAGCCGCGGTACTGGCCCGAGAGGCTGTCGGTGGCGCCGGCCGCGATGAGGCCGATGCCGCCGTCGGCGCCCTTGCGGACGACGGTCTCCAGGGCCTCGTCGAGGCGGGTGTCGTAGAGGAGTTCCGCGTCGTCGACGATCACGACGTAGGAGCCGCCGGACGCCTTGTCCACCAGCTCGTCCAGGTCGTCCTCGCGGCTGTCGGCGTTCAGCAGGCCCAGGACGCCGTCCCGGCCCTCCAGCTCGCGCAGCGGTGAACGGCGCGGGGTGACCAGCACCACGGGGGTGCCGGAGCGCAGCAGCGTCTGTGTGGCGGCGACCAGGAGGGTGGACCGGCCGGACTTGGGCGGGCCCGCGATGACGAAGCCGGGGCCGTTCTCCTCCAGGTCGATGCCGACGGGCTGGAGTTCGTCGCCGCCGACGCCGATCAGCGCCCAGAGCGGCGACGGCGGTGTGAAGTCCGGGTCGAGGGCGAGAGCCTCCGGCACGGTGATGCGCGAGGGCAGGGCGTCCACCCGCATGGGGCGTCGTCCGGCCGGTACCCGGCCGTGCCGGGCCGCCGCCTCCTCCGCGATCTCGCGCAGTGCCCGCACCTGTGCCTGACCGGCGGGGTCGTCCGTGAGCAGGCCGATCTGGGTCTCGTCCACGCCCGTGTCGGTGAGGCGCAGGGCCCGTCCCGGAGGCATGTTCTTGGGGACCTCGCGGGGCTGGAGTCCGGCCGTGGAGTAGTCGTTCGGGTCGGCGAAACGCAGCACCAGGCGGTCGGCGAAGGCGGACGAGACATGGCCGCTCAGTCCGCTGCGGTCGGCGGTCATGACGACCTTGAGGCCGACCGCGGAACCCTCGCGGAAGATGCGCTGGGCCGCCTCCAGCAACTGGCCGTAGTTGTAGGCCTCGAAGGCGGAGGCGAAGCCCTCCCAGCTGTCGAGCAGGAGCACCATCCAGGGAAGGCGGTCCTCCGGGGCGGCCGTCGCGCGCTGTTCGGCGGCGCTGGACGCGCCCTCCATGGCGAGGAGTTGCTGCCGCCGGGCGATCTCCGCCAGCAGGCGCTCGATGAGGCGCCGGACCCGGTCCGGCTCGTCGCGGGTCACCACGGCGCCGACGTGCGGCAGCCGCATCAACGGCAGCAGCGCGTTGGAACCGCAGTCGATGGCGTAGAGGTGCACGTCGTGCGGGGAGGTGCCGCGGGCGAGCGAGCCCGCCAGTGTCCGCAGGGCGGTGGAGCGGCCGGAGCGGGCGCCGCCGAGCAGCATCGTGTGCTCGCCGTGCACGAGGTCCAGGGACAGCGGCGTACGGGACTGCTTGGCCGGCAGGTCGATCAGGCCGTACGGGATGGGAGCCACGTCCGTCGGCCCGGTCTCCGCCGGCTGCCCACCGAACGCGGCGAGTTCGTCGAGGGTGACGTGCTCGGACAGGGGCGGCAGCCAGGGGCTGCGCTGTTCGCCGAAGCCCATGCGCCGGGCGCCGTCGCGCACCGCGTCGACGAGGACGGCGAGGTCGGTGACCATGGTGCCGTCGTCCTCGGCCTCGGCCCGCTTGGGCAGCGGACGGCCGTAGGCGGTCGGGGGCAGCGGCAGCAGGGTCGCCTTCGGGCCGGTGCCGCCCGTGGCGGGACGGCGGCCGCCGATGCGCGCCGACTGCACCCCGACCAGGGACTGCGCCCCGGAGCGGACGTACATGCGGCCCGGTGTGGACTTGGCGATGGCGCCCGAGTCCGGCGCCTCGATGACGTCGATGGACTCCGAGGCGTCCGTCACCCGCAGCGCGATCCGCAGGTTGGTGTTGGCGCGGATGTCCGCGCTGACCACACCGGCGGGCCGCTGCGTGGCCAGGACCAGGTGCACGCCGAGGGAACGGCCCCGGCGGGCGATGTCGACCAGGCCCGCGATGAAGTCGGGGAGTTCGGCGACCAGCGAGGCGAACTCGTCGATGACCAGGACCAGTCGCGGCATCGGCTCCAGCTCGGGGCGGAGCTTGCGGGTGTCGTTGTAGTCCTCGATGTCCTTGGCGGCGGCGTCGAAGAGGATCTTCTCCCGGCGGTGCAGTTCGGCGGCGAGCGAGGCGAGGGCCCGCTCGGTGAGGTGGGCGTCCAGGTCGCTGACCATGCCGACCGTGTGCGGCAGCCGGGCACAGTCCATGAAGGCGCTGCCGCCCTTGTAGTCGATGAGCACGTAGTTGAGGGCGTCGGGCCGGTTGGCGACGGCCAGCGAGGTGATGATCGTCTGCAGCAGTTCCGACTTGCCGGCGCCGGTGGTACCGGCGACCAGCGCGTGCGGTCCGTCCCGGCGGATGTCGAGGACGAAGGGTCCGTCCGCGGCGATGCCGACGGGGGCCGCCGTGGTGGAGCCGCCCGCCCGCCAGATCCGCTCGATGTCCGTCCCGGCCGGGTCCGGCATGCCGAGCAGGGTCAGCAGCCGGGCGGAGGTGGGCAGGGCGCTGCCCGCGTCGTCCCGGCTGACGTCGCGGACGGGGGCGAGGGAGCGGGAGAGCAGTTCGCACCACTCCGGCGTGACCTGGTCGGCCAGGACGTCCCCCGCGGCCTCGAAGCCGTGGCCGCGGACCCGGACGTGGTGCGCGGCGTCGGGGGACCAGGCGACGACGGCCTTGCACTCCTCCGGCAGCAGGCGCTCGTCCTCGTCGACGCAGAGGGCGAGGATGCCGTACCGGGGTCCTTCGGCGAGGAGTTGCGGCACACCGGGTACGCGGCGCAGCAGCCGGGCCCCGTCGAGGACGAGCAGGACGGTGGGGTCCGGGTACAGCTGTCCCGTCATGGTGTTCTGCTCGCGGGACGCCTTGCGCCGTGCCAGTTCGTTCAGCAGTTCGTTGACGCGGCGGGTGATTCCCTCGGAGTCGAAGCCGACCAGCGCGACGCAGTCCTGTCCCTGGTCGGGACCGGCGTGGGGCAGCCAGTGCGCCCAGTGCCAGTCGGCGCCGGCGCTCGGCGTGGACACGAGCGTCACGAGGGAGAGGTCCCGCGGGCTGTGCAGCACCGCGGCCTGGACGGCGAGCCAGCGGGCGGTGGCCAGGGCGCGGGCCCGGTCCCCGGCGACACCGACCACGCCGAGCTCGGCGAAGGGCAGGGTGACGGGCACGTCCGGCAGGACGGGCGGCTCCGGGCGCTCCTCCTCGTACAGGGAGCCGCCGCGGCCCGGGACGAGTTCGACGTCGGACGGCAGGTGGCCGGTGCCGACCCTCAGCTGCAGGGCGTCCGGGTCGGTGAGCCGGCGCTCCCACAGACGGCGGCGCGGTCCGGTGGCGAACAGCAGGATCTCGGCCGGGTCGGGGCCGTCCGCGCGGCGGGCGCGCTGCTCCTCCTTGGCGAGGACGGCGAGTTCCGCCTCGTGGGCGGCGAGGTCCTTCTTGTACTGCTTGACGGAGGTCTTGTGCTTCTTCTTGCCCTCGCGGTTCTCGCTGAGCCACTGGGCGGCCATCATCAACGGGCTCATCAGGCAGAACAGCAGCATGTAGATCTGCTGGGTGAGGAAGTACATGCCGATGCCGAACAGCATGGGCATGAACGCCAGGATGAACTGGAAGCGCGCCCGGTCGCCCTTGGTGGGCGGTACGGGCACCACGAGCCGGCGCCGGGGCCGCAGCGGGGACAGGCGGGGCGGGCGGTTGTAGGCGAGGCCGCCCTCGCTCATCGCGGACAGGTGGGCGTCGGGTTCGGCCACCCGGTCCAGGACGAGCAGCGAGTCGCCGACGCGGACGACACCACCGAGCGGCCAGGGCGCGCCGGAGGTGACCGGCTCGTCGTCGAGCAGCACCTCGGCGCCGTTCTCGGGGGCGAGCGTGGTGCCGCCCTTCATGTCGATCGTGAGCCGGAGGGCGACCGGCGGCAGCGAGGTGTCCGTCAGGGGCAGCGAACAGGTGGGCGCGGAACCGGCGGTGGCCGTACCGACTCCCAGCCGGACCACCCGGCCGGAGGCGGGGCCGCCGGCCACTCTCAGTTCGTACTGCCCGACCGGTTCTCCCCGGCGCAGCAGCGGGCCCACCGAGTCGTCGACCGACACCCGCATGCCGTCCTGCAGGACGGCCGTCACCGGGGCGGCCGGGTCGCAGCGTTCGCCGTCGGCCCACAGGGTCGGCACCCCCGGGGCCGCACCGTGACCGTACGGGGAGAGCCCCGACGCGCCGGGCAGGGCCACGACGTTACCGGGCACGCCGGCCGGATGACCGGGCTGCCCGAGGGCGCTCGCCAGTGCCTGCGCCACATCGGCCGCGGTGGCGGTGTCGTCCGTGGTGACGACGACGTCCTGCGGCTCACCGCCCTCCCGTACGACCGTGACCAGCATCTGCATGGCGGTTCACCCTCCCCGTCGGCCCCTGTGGCCACGTTCGTTGCTTCAGCCGGGCGTCGGACGGCCGGCGGCGCGACGCTCTCGCCGACGGGACACACTAGTGAGTCCCGGGCGGCGGACAGCGACCGGGAGGAGCGGCGGACGGCCTAACCGACCTTCGACAGGCGGGCCTTCGGGCGTCCGGAGGGCTTGCTGTCCGACTCGTACACGAGGTCGTCGCCCACCGGGGTGAGACGGACGGTGTGGGCGGCCTGGTCGCAGACGTCACGGTTGGTCTTCGCGCCGACGGAGGTCGTGACGAGCTGCTTCTCCGTGACCTGTTTCAGCGTGAGGACGTCGTCGCAGACGCCACCGAAGATGTCCGTGTGCCGGAGGGTGCCCACCCGCTCGCCCACCTTCGCCTGGCGGAGCGTCACCCGGAACGTGCCGAGCGGAATGGCGATCGTCTCGCGGGAGCCGGCCTGGCCCTCCCAGGTGCCGAGGTAGCCGGTGGGGACGGTGAGGGGCGCCTGCGGCGTCTTCGCCTCGTCGCCGGAACCCGCCCGGTCGCGGGAGGAGCCGCCCGGCAGCAGGTCGAACACGAACACGGAGCCCACGGTCACGGCGGCCAACGCGCCCGCGACGGCTAGGGCGACGGTGCAGCTCACACGCCGGCCCCTGCCGCTGGGGCCGGGGGCGGCCGTGGCGGCGACGGAGACGGAGAGCTTGCCGGGGCGGTGGGATGCCGCGGGCTGGGTGGGCGGGTGGGGGCTCGCGTGCGGAGGCGCGGCCGGTGGACCGTTGTCCGGGCCGGCCGTGGGCCGGTCGGTCGGTGTGTCACGCGGTTCGGGGAGGACGGCCGCGCCCGGCTCCCGTGGCGCCGGCATGACCGGGGGCGGGCCGAAGGCACCGGTGGCCGCAGCGCCGGCTGCCGGGACGTCGAGGCGCGACGGACCACCGTGCCCCCCATCCGCCGCGCCCCGCGACCCCGCGGCCGACGGACCGCCGTGCACACCACCCGCGGCGACCGTCCCCGGAGCACCGGCCTGCGACGGGCCGCCCTGCCCGCCACCCGCCGCCCCCGGCGGCCCCGTGGCCGGCGGGGCCGCCGGCTCCCGGGGGTCGCCCGCCGGCGTCCCGCCCACCGATGGCCTGCTGAACCCCACCGGCCCCGACGGCCCCTCCCCCGTCGCGTCCAGGTTCAGCAGGCGCACCGCGGCCCGGCTGACCTGTTCCACCAGGGGCCCGGGCAGCCATCCGCCCGCCACCATGCGGGCCGCGCCGCCCTCCGGGGCGAGACGGCGGGCCACCTCGGCCGGGGCCGGGCGGGCGGACGGGTCCTTGTCCAGGCAGGCCTCGGTCAGGTCGCGCAGCTCGCCGTCCACCGCACCCAGCTCGGGCGGCTCGTGCACGACCTTGTACAGCAGCGCCGCCGAGGAGTCGCCGGGGAAGGGCGGCCGTCCGGTCGCCGCGTACACCAGGACCGCGCCGAGGGAGAAGACGTCCGCCGCGCCCGTCACGCCCTTGCCGAGGATCTGCTCCGGGGACATGTAGCCGGGTGAGCCGATCGAGACGCCGGTGGAGGTCAGGGAGGCCGTGCCGTCCATGGCGCGGGTGATGCCGAAGTCGATCAGCAGGGGGCCGTCGAGGGTCAGCAGGACGTTGGACGGCTTCACGTCCCGGTGCACCAGGCCCCGTTGGTGCACGGCCGTCAGCGCCTCGGCCAGACCCGCGCCCAGGGTCCGTACGGTGTGCTCGGGCAGCGGTCCGGCGTCCGTGACCGCCGCCGCGAGGGAGGGACCGGCCGCGTAGGCGGTGGCGACCCACGGCACCCGGGCCCCGGGGTCGGCGTCCAGGACGGACGCCGTCCAGGCGCCGCCCACCCGGCGCGCGGCGTCGACCTCGCGGCGGAACCGGGCGCGGAACTCCTCGTCCAGCGCGAAGTGCGGGTGCACGATCTTCACCGCGACGGTGCGGCCCCCGGCACTGCGGCCCAGGTAGACCCGGCCCATCCCGCCGGAGCCGAGCCGGCCGAGCAGCCGGTAGGGCCCCACGACCGTGGGTTCGTCCGCATCGAGCGGCCGCATGGCGTCCACCCCTCCCCCGTCACGCCCCTACGCCGGAGCCCTCCAGCAGGGTAGTGCGCCGCCCGCGCCCCCCGCCCGGGGTCACGGGCGCAGCAGTTCCACCGTGACGTCCGCGGGGAACCCCGTCGTCGGTCCCACCCGGCGGGCGAACTCCGCGACCGCCTCCAGCTGCGGGGCACCGAAGCTGAAGTCGAGGGTGGTGAAGTACTGGGCCAGCGTCCGCTCGTCGAAGTCCTCCCAGCGGGCGGCCTGCTCGGCGACCTTGCCGACCTCCTCGAGGGAGAGGTTGCGGGAGGCGAGGAAGGCCTCGTGCACCTTGCGGGTGATGACCGGCTCACGCTCGGCGTACTCGCGCCGGGCCGCCCAGACGGCGAAGACGAAGGGCAGGCCCGTCCACTGCTTCCACAGGGCGCCCAGGTCGTGCACGTCGAGGCCGTAGCGGGGGCCGTCGAGCATGTTCGCGCGCAGGGCCGCGTCCCCGATGAGTACGGCCGCCTCGGCCTCCCGCATCATCAGGCCCAGGTCGGGAGGGCAGGTGTAGTAGTCGGGCCGTACGCCGTAGCGTTCGGCGAGGAGGAGCTGGGCGAGGCGCACGGAGGTGCGGGAGGTCGACCCGAGGGCCACCCGGGCGCCGTCCAGCCGCTCCAGCGGGACCTGCGAGACGATCACGCAGGACATCACCGGGCCGTCGCAGCCGACGGCGATGTCGGGGAAGGCGACGAGCCGGTCGGCGTGCCTGAGGTACTCGACCAGGGTGATGGGCCCGATGTCGAGGTCGCCCTGCACCAGCTGCTCGCTGAGCTTCTCGGGGGTGTCCTTCGTCAGCTCGAAGTCGAGGAGCGTGCCCGTTCTCGCGAGCCCCCAGTACAGGGGCAGGCAGTTCAGGAACTGGATGTGGCCGACGCGCGGCCGGGTGCGAGGATTGTCCACATCGTGAGGCTAGCCCTCGGCCGGAGCGGGAGGGTCCGCACCCCCTCGTACAACATTGAACGACCGGACGGGTGCGCCACGGGAGACATGCAAACATTCGAGTGACGTGATCTTTCCCTCTCTTGCATTCGGGCTCCCGCGTGCTAGGCTTCTTCGCAAGTTGCAGTTTGGTTTCCCTTGCAGTACAGAGCCTGCGGAGCATGTGACCGCGGGCTCTCGTCGTTCTCAGACGGATGCAGTTGTGCGGAATTGGTCTTCACACTTGCTGGTTCTGGAGCAGGGCAACCCTTTGGGCCCAAGGAGGGCTTATGGCTACCGGAACCGTGAAGTGGTTCAACGCCGAAAAGGGCTTTGGTTTCATCGCCCAGGAAGGCGGCGGCCCCGACGTCTTCGTCCACTACTCCGCGATCAACGCGAGCGGTTTCCGCTCCCTCGAGGAGAACCAGCAGGTGTCCTTCGACGTCACGCAGGGTCCGAAGGGCCCTCAGGCGGAGAACGTCACCCCGGTCTGATCCTCCGATCCGGGAACGACTAGCAGTACCCAAGGAGCCCCGCGCCGTCAGGCGACGGGGCTCCTGCCTTTTCGGCACCCTGCTGAATTCCCGGCGAATTCTTCGCCCACCCGCGGCACCTTCCGCGCGAATTCCGCACCGGGCTCCATCAGCGCATGAATGGGGCACATCACCGCGACCGGGCGGCATTCTCCTCGTCCGGTCCCGCATTCACCCGTCCGGTCCCCGGAATGCGCGCATACGGGTAGGGTCACCGCCCATGACCGCCGCCGACGCCGATCACACAGCCGCCACCCGCGCCTTCTACGACGCCATCGCCGAGGACTACGCCGCCCTGTTCCGTGACCAGCTCGCCGTGCGGCCGCTGGACCGGGCGCTGCTGGCCGGTTTCGCCGAGCTGGTCGGCAAGCACGGCCGGGTGGCCGACCTGGGGTGCGGCCCCGGTGAGGTGACCGCGCACCTCGCCTCCCTCGGACTCTCCGTCTTCGGCCTCGACCTGTCGGAGGGGATGCTCGCGATCGCCCGTCGCGAGCACCCCGGCCTGCGCTTCGAGCGCGGCTCGATGCGGAAGCTGGACCTCCCCGACGGGAGCCTGGAGGGCGTGGTCTCCTGGTACTCCACCATCCACACCCCGCAGGACGAGCTGCCCGCCGTGTACGCCGAGTTCCGCCGGGTCCTGGCGCCCGGGGGCCACCTGCTGCTCGCCTTCCAGTGCGGCGACGAACCCCGCCGCCACGAGCATCCCTGGGGCCACCCGGTCACCCTCGACTTCCGGCGCATGCGCCCGGAACGCGTCGCCGCGCTCCTGGGGGCGGCCGGTTTCACCCTCGTCCAGCAGACGGTGCGGGCGGCCGACACGGACCAGGGCGAGTCGACCCCCCAGGCACTCCTGATCGCCCGCGCGACGCGGTGACCTATCCCCCGTACAGACCCTCCACCTCCTCCGCGAAGTCCCGCAGGATCTCCGCGCGCCGCAGCTTCATCGACGGCGTCAGGTGGCTCGCCTCCTCGGTGAAGTCCACCGGGAGGACGGTGAAGCGGCGGATCGACTCCGGGCGGGAGAGCATCTTGTTGGCCTCGTCGACGGCGCGCCGGAGGACCGCCAGCAGCTCCTCGTCGTCCACCAGCAGTTTCGCGGGGACCGGGTGCTTGCCGTTCATGCGGCGCCAGTGGGTGACGCCGTCGAGGTCGAGGGTGATCAGGGCGGAGACGTACGGGCGGTTGTCGCCCACCACCATGACCTGGGAGATCAGCGGGTGTGAGCGGAGCCAGTTCTCCAGCGGTGCCGGAGCGACGCTCTTGCCGCCCGCGGTGATGATCAGCTCCTTCTTGCGGCCCGTGATGGTCAGATAGCCCTCGTCGTCCAGTTCGCCCAGGTCGCCCGTGGGGAGCCAGCCGTCGGGGGCCGCCGGGACGACCCCGCCCGCCTGCGGGTCCCAGTAGCCGCGCAGCACGTGCTCTCCCCCGAGCAGGATCTCGCCGTCCGCCGCGATCCGGATCCGCGTGCCGGGCAGCGGCCAGCCCACCGTGCCGAGGCGGGGTTTCAGCGGAGGGGTCACCGTCGAGGCGCCCGTGGTCTCCGTCAGGCCGTAGCCCTCGAAGATCTCGATGCCCGCACCGGCGTAGAACGCGGCGAGACGGCGGCCGAGCGGGGAGCCGCCGCAGATGGCGTAGCGGACCCTGCCGCCCATGGCGTTGCGCAGCTTGCGGTAGACGAGCGGGTCGTAGAGGGCGCGCGCCGCCTTCAGGGAGCGGGACGGGCCGGGGCCGGCGCCGGTCTGCCGGGCCTCGAGTGCCTCGCCGTAGCGGCGGGCCACCGACACCGCGCGGTCGAAGGTGGAGAGCCGTCCGCCCGACTCGGCCTTCGCCCGGGCGGTGTTGAAGACCTTCTCCAGCATGTAGGGGATGGCCAGCAGACAGGTGGGCCGGAAGCTCGCCAGGTCCGGCAGCAGGTCCTCGGCCGCCAGGCTCGGCGCGTGTCCGAGGCGCACCCGGGCGCGCACGCAGGCGACGGCGACCATGCGGCCGAAGACGTGGGACATCGGCAGGAAGAGCAGCACGGAGGCCTCTTCGCTGGTCCGGGCCTTGAAGATGGGGTAGAGTAGCTCGATCGCGTTGTCCACCCCCGCGAAGAAGTTGCCGTGGGTGAGGGCGCAGCCCTTGGGGCGGCCGGTCGTGCCCGACGTGTAGACGAGGGTGGCGAGGGTGTCGGGGACCAGCATGCCCCGGCGCACCTCCACCTCGGCGTCCGGGAGGTGTGCTCCCGCCTCCGCCAGGGCGTCGACGTGGCCCTTGTCCATGGTCCACACCCGTCGCAGGTCGGGCAGGTGCGGCAGCTCGGGGCCGAGGGCGGCGGCCTGCGCCGTGGTCTCCGTGATCAGGGCGACCGCGCCGGAGTCGTGCAGGATCCAGCGGGCCTGGAAGACGGACGAGGTGGGGTAGACGGGGACGGTGACCAGTCCGGCCGCCCAGGCGGCGAAGTCGAGGACCGTCCACTCGTAGACGGTGCGGGCCATGACGGCGATCCGGTCGCCCGGCGCCAGGCCCTCGGCGATCAGTCCCTTCGCGACGGCCATGACCTCGGCGGCGAACCCCCGCGCCGAAACGTCACGCCAGCCGCCGTCGGCCGACCTCCGGCTGAGCACCACCGCGTCCGGTGCCGCGCCCGCGTTGTCGAACGGCAGGTCGGCGAGGGATCCGTGCCGCACCGGCTTCGCGAACGGCGGTACGGACGCTTCCCGTACGGCCCCGTCCAGCCGCCGGGTCTCGGGCTCGACGAGGACGGGCGCTCCGTAGACGTCGTCGTCGAGAGCGGTGGAGGAATGCGCGGTGGACACGGGCGGCTCCTGGGGCGTGCAGGGGAACTGCGTGCTGCCACGACGTACGTGCCTCGCACGCCGAGGCGTTCACCGGTGGGTCCCGCGGGGGGCCACCGGTGGGTGCCGGGATCGTACGGGCCGGACGTGGCGGGTCTGTGCGGGGACGGGAAGGGTCCCGGGCCGGGCATGTGCAGTGTCGGGGGTCGCGTGAGGGTCACTCACGTACGTGTCACGGGGCATGCACGGCGTTCACGGCCGTTCACGGCCGTTCCAGGATCGCCGTCACGCCCTGTCGGCCCGCCGCGCAGACGGAGATCAGTCCCCGGCCGGGTGCGTCCCGTTCGGCGAGCAGGGTGGCCAGCGTCGCGACGATGCGGGCGCCCGTCGCGGCGAAGGGGTGGCCGGTGGCCAGGGACGAGCCGGCGACGTTCAGCCGCGCGCGGTCGACGGGCGCCAGACCTCGCTTCTCCCAGGCGGCCAGGGTGGCGAGCACCTGGGAGGCGAACGCCTCGTGGATCTCGACCAGGTCGAAGTCCGCCATGCCAAGACCGGTCCGCTCCAGCATGCGGGGGACCGCGTACGCCGGGGCCATCAGCAGGCCGTCCTCGCCGTCGGCGACGTCACCGCGCACGAAGTCCACGGCGGCACTCTCGTGGGCGGTGAGGTACGCGAGCGGTTCCAGGCCCCGTTCCCGGGCCCACTCCTCGCTCGCCAGCAGCACCAGCGCCGCGCCGTCCGTGAGCGGGGTCGAATTGCCCGCGGTCATGGTCGGACCGGGGTGCTCCAGGCCGAACACCGGTTTCAGCGCGGCGAGTTTCTCCACCGTCGAGCCGGAGCGCAGGTTCTGGTCGCGGGCCAGGCCCCGGAAGGGCACCACCAGGTCCTTCAGCAGGCCGCGTTCGTACGCCGCCGCGAGCCGCTGGTGACTGGCCGCCGCGAGTTCGTCCTGGGCCTCCCGGGTGATGCCCCAGGCACGGGCGGTGACGGCGGCGTGTTCGCCCATGGAGAGGCCGGTGCTCGGCTCGGCGTTGCGCGGGATGTCGGGGACGAGATGGCGGGGGCGTACCTTCGCCAGCGCCCTGAGGCGCGCGGCCGGCGACGTCGCGCGCCGCGCCTGGAGCAGCACCTTGCGCAGGTCGTCGTTGACGCCGAGGGGGGCGTCGCTCGCGGTGTCGGCGCCGCCGGCGATCGCGGCCTCCGTCTGTCCGAGGGCGATCTTGTTGGCGGCGGCGACGACGGCCTGCAGCCCGGTACCGCAGGCCTGCTGGATGTCGTAGGCGGGGGTGCGGGCGTCGAGCGCCGAGCCGAGGACCGTCTCGCGGGCGAGGTTGAAGTCACGGCTGTGCTTGAGGACCGCCCCGGCGACGAACTCCCCGACGGCGCCCGGCCCTTGCAGGCCGTACCGCGCGACGAGACCGTCCAGCGCGGCGGTGAGCATCTCCTGGTTGGAGGCGGTGGCGTACGGGCCGTCGGAGCGGGCGAAGGGGACGCGGGCGCCGCCGACGACCGCGACGCGCCGCACGGCCGTCGGCTTCAGGGTGCTCATCTCGACCTGCTCCTCACGTGCCATAGGATTACCTCCGGTAACCTTACTCCAGAGTAAGCACGGAGGAGCCCTCATGGCCGACCGCTACCTGAGCTTCACCGGCACCGCGCCGGGCCGCTTCCTGACGCGCCGCCTGGGTCTCCCCCGGCCCGCCCCGCTGCGCCGCTGGTCAGCCGCCCGGCCGGAGCTGGACGGCGGTCTGCTCCACCTCACCGCCGGCACGACCGGCCTCGACCTCGCCCCCGTCCTCGCCCGCACCGGACCCGGCCCGGACGGGACCACGGGCCGGACCGCCGCCGTCGTCCTTGACGCGAGCGGGATCCGGGACGTCGCAGGGCTCGCCGAGGTGCACGCGGCCCTGCACCCCGTCGTGCGGTCCGTCGCCGCGAGCGGCCGGATCGTGGTGCTCGGCGCCCCGCTCGACCCCGCCGACCACCATCAGGCCGCCGCACAGCAGGCGTTGGAGGGCTTCACCCGCTCCCTCGGCAAGGAGACCGGCCGCGGCGTCACCGTGAACCTGGTCCGCCTCACCGACGCCCGCGCCGCCGCGTCCACCCTCCGCTTCCTGCTCTCGCCCAGATCGGCCTACGTCAGCGGCCAGGTGATCGGGGTCGGCCCCCACGACGACACCGTCGGCCCGTACGACGCGGACCGCCCCCTCGCCGGGCGCACCGCCCTGGTGACCGGCGCCGCGCGCGGCATCGGCGAGGCGGTCGCCGAGACCCTGGCCCGGGACGGCGCCCACGTGGTCGTCCTCGACGTGCCGCGGGCCGAGCGGGACGCCCGCCGCGTCGCCGAACGGCTCGGCGGCAGCGTGCTCGCCCTCGACATCACCGCCGCCGACGCGGGCGCCCGGATCGCCGAGGCCCTCCCCGACGGCATCGACGTACTCGTCCACAACGCGGGCATCACCCGTGACCGGCGGCTGGCCAACATGCCCGCCGAGCGCTGGGCACCGGTCCTGGAGGTGAACCTGGCGAGCGTGCTGCGCACGACCGACGCGCTGCTCGCCGCGGGCGCCCTGAGGCGCGGGGGCCGGATCGTCGCCACCTCCTCCATCGCGGGCCTCGCCGGGAACGCCGGCCAGACCAACTACGGGGCGAGCAAGGCCGGGGTCACCGGGATGGTCCGCTCCCTCGCCCCGCGCGCGCTCGCCGGGCACGGCGTGACGGTGAACGCGGTCGCACCCGGGTTCATCGAGACCGAGATGACGGCCGCCGTACCGTTGTTCATCCGTGAGGCGGGTCGCCGGATGAACTCCCTCGCCCAGGGCGGACTTCCCGCCGACGTCGCCGAGACCACCGCCTGGCTCGCCCACCCGGCCTCCGGCGCGGTGAACGGCCAGGTCGTCCGGGTCTGCGGCCAGAGCCTGCTGGGGGCGTGAGCGTTCCATGGCCTCCGCACCCGTGCCCACGCGCGAGCTCCCCCGGACTCCCGCCCTCGCACCGCTCCTGGCCCGCGGCGCCCTGCTGTCGCCCTTCAAACGGCCCCGCCCCGACGCCGCTCATCCGCGCACCCGGCTGGTCCTGCCCGGCCTGCGCGTCGATCCCGCCCGGCTCACCGCCTACGAGCGGGTCTGCGGCTTCCCGACCGGCGAGGACGCCCTGCCGGTGACGTATCCGCACGTCCTGGGGTTCCCGCTGGCCATGCGGCTGATGAGCGAGCGGGACTTCCCCCTGCCGCTCCTCGGCCTCGTCCACACGTCGATACGCATCACCCGGCACCGGGCGACCCCGTCCGCCGGTGTCTACGACCTGACGGTGCACATCGACGGGCTGGCCCCGCACCGGCGCGGCACCCAGGCCGCCGTGGTCACGCGGATGCGGGCCGGCGGGGACGTCGTGTGGGAGTCGCGGAGCACCTATCTGGCCCGGCACCGGACAACCACCGCGTCACAGGCCCCGAAGGACGCGGAGGGGAAGCTTCCGCCCCTGCCGGCCGTCGAGGAGTGGCGCCTGGCCGGCGACGTCGGCCGGCGCTACGGCGCCGCGTCCGGCGACCGCAACCCGATCCACCTCCATCCGCTCACCGCCCGGGTCTTCGGCTTCCCCCGCGCCATCGCGCACGGCATGTGGACCGTGGCCCGCTGCCTCGCCGCGCACGGCACCCCCGAGGCGACGGACATACGGGCCGGATTCCGTGCGCCGGTTCTCCTGCCGGGGACGGTGACCTACGCGGCCCGGGGCGGGCGCTTCGAGCTGCGCGGCCCCGGCGACCGGGTTCACCTGACCGGTGAGGTCCGCCCGGTCTGAGCCTCGCCGGCGCCGACGCCGGCCTCGTCGTCGGGCGGCGTCCAGTGGCGGCCCTCCATCAGGTTGCCCAGTCCCGCCCAGGCGAAGTTCATCAGGGTGGCCGCCGACTGCCGGGCCGTGACGCCGGGCGTGGCGTTGGCCCAGTCGGCCAGCGCCTCGGCGGCCCCGACCAGGGCCTCCGCGAGGCCGGACACCTCACGCTCGGGCAGATCCGGGTCCCGGTGGGCCTCGCGGGCGGCCTCGAGGATCAGCTGCGTCACGAACGCCACGATCTCCGTGCGCATCGCGGCCACCTCGGCGGCGAACACCTCGCCGTGCGTGCGCGCCTGGAGGTGCAGGACGGCCCAGCCGTCGGGGTGCCGGGCGGTGTGCGTGAAGAACGCCGCCAGCCCCGACCAGAGCTGGCGGTCGGCGGGCAGGCCCGGCCGGGCGCCGGCGCGGACCGCCTCGGTGAGGGCCTTCGCCTCCCGCCGGATGCAGGCGGTGAAGAGGTCCTCCTTGGAGTTGAGGTACAGGTACACCAACGGCTTGGACACGCCCGCCAGTTCGGCGATCTCGTCCATCGACGCGGCCATGTACCCCCGTTGACCGAAGGTCCGTACGGCGGCGTCCAGCATCTGCTGTTCACGGACCGCACGCGGCATCCGCTTCGTCTTCACGGCACCCATACGGCTTAGCGTACGGGCCCGCTCCGCATGCTCCGCCCGCCCTCGGACACACCACCGCCCGCGGCGCCTTACAGGGGCGGCGCGGGCGGCGTCCGGACGGCGGCTCAGGCGGCGACGGGCACCTGCCGGGGCTCGTCGACCGGGGAGGCGTGGACGGTGTCGTACGCGTCCCGGTCGAGCAGCCCTTCACGCGCGGAGACGACGACCGGGATCAGGGCCTGCCCGGCGACGTTGGTCGCGGTGCGGATCATGTCCAGGATCGGGTCGATGGCCAGGAGCAGGCCCACGCCCTCCATCGGCAGGCCGAGGGTGGACAGGGTGAGGGTCAGCATGACGGTCGCGCCGGTGAGGCCGGCCGTGGCGGCGGAGCCCACGACCGAGACGAAGGCGATCAGCAGGTAGTCCCCGACGCCGAGCTGGATGTCGAAGATCTGGGCGACGAAGATCGCGGCGATGGCCGGGTAGATCGCGGCGCAGCCGTCCATCTTCGTCGTCGCGCCGAACGGGACGGCGAAGCTCGCGTACTCCTTCGGCACGCCGAGGCGCTCGGTGACCTTCTGGGTGAGCGGCATGGTGCCGACGGAGGAGCGGGAGACGAAGGCCAGCTGGATCGCGGGCCAGGCCCCCTTGAAGAACTGCACGGGGTTGACCTTGGCGACGGTCGCCAGCAGCGCCGGGTAGACGCCGAAGAGGACGAGGAGGCAGCCGACGTAGATGTCGGCGGTGAAGGTGGCGTACTTGCCGATCAGGTCCCAGCCGTAGGTGGCGATGGCGTTGCCGATGAGGCCGACGGTGCCGAGCGGGGCCAGGCGGATGACCCACCACAGGGCCTTCTGGAGGAGTTCGAGGACGGACTCGCTCAGGGTGAGGATCGGCTGGGCCCTCTCGCCGAGCTGCAGGGCGGCGACACCGGCGACGGCGGCCATGAAGACGATCTGCAGGACGTTCAGCTCGGTGAACGGCGTGATGACGTCGGTCGGCACGATGCCGGTGAGGAAGTCGATCCAGGAGCCGGTCTTCTCCGGTTCGGCGCCGTCCGCCGGGGTGAGGCCGGTGCCCGCGCCGGGGTTGGTGACCAGGCCGATGACCAGGCCGATCGCCACCGCGATCAGCGACGTGATCATGAACCAGAGGAGGGTCCGCGAGGCCAGCCGGGCCGCGTTGTTGACCTTCCGCAGGTTGGTGATGGAGACGAGGATCGCGAAGAAGACGAGCGGGGCGACGGCGAGCTTCAGCAGGCCGATGAAGGTGCCACCGACCTTCTCCAGGGTGGTGACCAGCCAGGAGAGGTCCTGGCTTCGGGCCAGCCAGCCGAGCAGGACGCCCAGGACGAGGCCGGCGAGTATCTGGGCCCAGAAGGGCGCGCGCAGGGGCAGCTTGGACTGCGTGTTCGTGGACACGGACATGCTCCGTTGTGATCCGTCTGTGGGGACGCGTGAGGAAGGGTGACGTGGGACTCGGGTGGCGCGCGGCGTCAGGGACGACAGTTCGCGGAGGTGACCCGGCAGAGGTCCACGTGCAGGCGCGCCACGAGCGGAACACTCCGGGGCGTGGGGAACACGGCTGCTGACTTCACCCGAAGACCGTAACACCTGAACTTTGAGATCCTCAAAGCCTTGCTTTGAGAGGCTCCGGAGCAGATCCATCCATACAACGCAAAGCGCCCCGGTTTCCTGGGGTTTCGGAAACCGGGGCGCTCGAAGCGCGGTGCGCGGGTGTGACGGACGTTACGAGGTCTGCCCCTGCGCCTGCCCCTGCGAACGGGCGGCGTCGTCGCCCGTGTCCTCCATGGTGCGGTTGGCCTCGAGGTTGGCCTTGACCCGGTCCACGCGCCGCACGATCCGCTCGGAGGCCCGGTCCCGCTCCTTGCGCAGGACCACGAAGCTGATCGGGGCCGAGAGCACCAGCGCGAGCAGCACGACCCACAGGCCGTTGGAGTCGCCCAGACCACGCGGGGCGAGGCCGGAGTAGACGAGACCCCAGACGACCACGAGGCAGCCCACGAAGATCCCGAGGCGCATCAGCGTGTAGCGGAGCATCTCATCCACTCTTCCATGCGTACGGTCAGAACACCCCAAAGGGACAACGTCCAGTGAAGCACGGCCGATGGAGGATCTTTCAGCGGGGTACGGCGGCTCAGGTCAGCGGCAGCAGCAGGAGGACGTCGTCCCGGTCGTCGCCGGGGGCCACGCGGATCGCGCCCGGGATCCGGCCGACCTCCTTGTAGCCGCAGGAGGCGTAGAAGCGCTCCAGCCCGAGTCCGCCGCGACAGGAGAGCCGTATCGCCTCGATGCCGTCGAGGGTGCGGGCCGCCCGCTCGGCGGCGGCCATCAGGTCACGGCCGTAGCCCTTGCCCTGGTGGCGCGGGTGGACCATCACCGTGTAGAGCCAGAGCCAGTGGGTCATCAGGTGGTGGGTGTTGAACGTGAGGAACGCCGTCGCGGCCACCCGGCCGTCCTCGTCGTGCCCGACGAGCAGTCGTGAGCGCTCCTCCGCCATCGACACGAACTGCCGCACCAGTGCGGGACGGATCTCGTCCCGCGTCGCCGGCGGCACGAAGCCGACCGCCCCGCCCGCGTTGGTGACGTCGGTCCACAGGTCGAGGATGCCGTCGCGCAGGTCGGGGGTGACGACGGGATCGAACGTAAAGGTAAGGGGCATGTGGCCATGCTATCCCTTACCCCAGGGTGTCCGCGGCTGTTCTCAGGTCGGCCACCAGCCCCCGGTACGCGGCCTCCCGGTCGTCCGCCCGCAGCACCGCGGAGGGATGGACCGTGGGCACCAGCCGCTCGGGGCGCCCGTGGATCTCCTCCTCCAGCACCGTGCCGCGCACCTGCGTGACCCGGAACGAGGAGCCGAGCAGCGCCTTCCCGGCGGTCGCGCCGAGCACGACGATCAGTTCCGGCTCGACGACGGCGAGTTCGGCGGCGAGCCACGGCGCGCAGGCGGTCGTCTCCCGCAGGGAGGGCGCCTTGTGGATGCGGCGCTTGCGGGGCTCGGCCCGCGTGAACTTGAAGTGCTTGACCGCGTTGGTGACGTAAACCTCGCCGGGGTCGACACCCGCCTCGGCCAGCGCCCGGTCGAGCAGCTTCCCGGCGGGCCCGACGAACGGCTTGCCCTGCCGGTCCTCCTGGTCACCGGGCTGCTCCCCGACGAGCATGACGCGGGCGTCGGTGCTCCCGGCGCCGAAGACGGTCTGCGTGGCGTCGCGGTGCAGGGGACAGCCCCGGCAGTCGGCGGCCGCCCTGCGCAGGGCGGGGAGGCCGCCGCGGGAGGGGACGAAGGGTTCGGCGGTGTAGGCGTCCTCTGGGGCACGGCTGGTCACCATGGGGCACGGGTACCCATCGTGCGGCTTCGGCCTCGTGCCGGTCGCGGCCACGCGGCGGAGCCGCACATCCGGCGACCGCGCCGCGGTGCGGCCGGGCACGGCGAGCGAGCCGAACGCCGCAGCGGGAGCAAGGGCGGCACCCGGCATGCCGGAGAACCGACCGGAGATCCCCATGGCTCCCGGCGGCTCACCTCGCCGGGACGGGCTTTCACCGCGGACGGACGGGTGGCTCACGGGCGGCGCGTCACGTGTGGCCGGGGAAGTCCTGTCCGGTCGTGGGCGCGAGCAGCCGGTGTGTGGCATCCTCCGCGAAGTCGGACACGGTCGTCAGTTCGTCACCCTGGTCGATCCTGCGGATGCACGCGTCGACCACGGCCTGGAGCACGGCGACGGTCAGCTCCGGCTGCGGACGGCCCAGTTCGCGCACGACCCGGGCGAGCGCCTCGCGCAGTGAGGTGTGCAGGCTCCTCACTCGTTCCCGCGCCGACGGGGAGAGCGAGCCGCGTGAGAGCGCGGCACGCCAGCCGTGGGTGCCGCGAGCGGCCTGTTCGAGATTGGCCCTGACATAGGCGGCGGCCTGGGCTTCGGGCGTCGTCTCGGCCGCGATGGCCTGCTCCACGGCTTGGGTCCAGGCGGGGAACTCCCGGGAGACCACGAGTTCGAGCAGGTCATCGATGGAGTCGAAGTAGCGGTAGATGCTGTTGCGGGCGATGCCGGCCCGCGCGGCGACCGCGCCCGCGGTGAGGGCCTCGACGCCGCCCTCGTCCAGGAGGGCCTCTGCCGCGTCGATCAGCCGGGCGAGCCGCTGGGCCCGGTGCTCCCGGACACTGCCGGCTTCGATCTTGGGCATGGTCTCCGCTTCGCCTCCGGGTGCCGCACCGTCCCGCGCCAATCTACCCCCGAGCCGGGCCGCGGTGGGGGGTCGTGTTAGCTTGGCGAATCTTAGAGACACCCTGTCCCTAACATTCCGTCCCACGCTTCCGGCCGAAGGCTCCTCGATGCAACCGATGAATCTCCGTCTGCTCCGACTCCTCCTCGGATCGAGGAAACGCGCCGCCGTGGTGGTGGCGTTCTGGGTACTGATCGCGGGGCTCCTTGCCGGGGTCGCCCCGGCTCTGGAGTCCGTCCAGGACAACGCCTCCGCCAACTTGCCGCCCGCCGCCTCGGATTCCATGAGGGCCCGCGACCTCGTCCGCGACCGGCTTCCGGGCCAGGACGCGACACCGGCCGTCATCGTGGTGCGCGGTGAGGGTGCCGACGCCGCCCGGAGCGCCGGGCGGGCCGTGGCCCGTATCACCGCGGCCCTCTCGGGAACCGGCCGGCCCGGCCAGGTCGCCGGCGTGGTCTCCACGGTGACCGCTCCCGACGCCGCGGGCGGACTCGTCTCGCGGGACCGCGGCGCCCAGCTGGTCATCGTGCCCATGACGGGAAGCCCCTCGGACGAGTCCTTCCAGCACGCCGTCGACGAGGTGCGGGCCCTCGCCGCCGAGCGGGCCGGGCCGACCGAGGTCGCCGTGACCGGTCCCGCCGGGATCGCCACCGACACGGTGAAGGTCTTCAGCGGTGGTGACAAGGTCCTGCTGCTGGCCACCATCGCGCTCGTGCTGGCCATCCTCCTGGCCATCTACCGCTCGCCCCTGATGGCGCTCGTGCCGCTCCTCGCCGTCGGCGTGGCGATGCGGGTGTCGGAAACAACCGGCGCGCTCCTCGCGGACGCCGGGATCATCACGGTCAGTTCCCAGACCGCCTCGATCATGACCGTGCTGCTGTTCGGCGTGGGCACCGACTACGCACTGATCATCACCGCCCGCTACCGCGAGGCCCTGACCGGGGAACCGGACCGCGCACGCGCCATGCGGACCGCGGTGCACCGGACCGCCGAGTCGGTGCTCGCGAGCGCCTCCACCATCGTGCTCGCCATGTTCGCCCTGCTCGTGGCCGCCTCCCCCGCGCTGCACGGCTTCGGGCCGTACCTGGCCCTGGGGGTGGCCGTCATGGCGCTGGTGGCGTTCACCTTCATCCCCGCCCTGGTCCTCCTGCTGGGCGCAAGCGTCTTCTGGCCCGGAGGCGTGGACAAGGCCGCCGAACGCAGTCGCGGCGCGGGCATCTGGCATCGCGTCGCCGCTGTCGTCGCCAGGGCCCCGGTGCGGATCGCCTCGGCCGTCGTCGTGCTGCTCGTGGTGATGAGCGCGGGGCTGCTCGGCTACCAGGAGAGCTTCAACACCCTCAGCGGTTTCCGTGCCGCCACCGAGTCGGAGCGCGGACAGCACCTCGTCCAGGAGGAGTTCGGGCCCGGCGAGATCGCGCCCAGCACCGTCGTCGTCCGTTCTCCGGACGACCTCCGCGCCGGCCCCGCACCCGCCGGGATCGCCGCCGCGCTCACCCACGCCGACGATGTCAGCCGGGTCGGAGATCCCCGCTTCGGTGAGGACGGCAGGACCGTCTTCTACGACGTCGTCCTCGATCTCGACCCGTACGGTTCCGAGGCGCTCGACACGATCGAACCGCTCAAGCAGGTCACGCGAGCCGCGGCCGACGCGGCCGGGGTGCGGGACGCCACGGTGCTCATCGCAGGGGAGACGGCGCAGAACGCCGACATCCGCTCCGCCCTCGGCCGCGACACGGCCCTCATCGTGCTCCTGGTCCTGATCGTGGTCACAGCGGTCCTCGTGCTCCTGCTGCGCTCGCTGCTCGCACCGGTCTACCTGGCCGCGACCCTCGTCCTGTCGTTCCTGGCGACTCTGGGCGCCACCACGTTCTTCACGGTGACCGTCCTCGGCGACGAAGGCATCGGCAACCGGGTCACCGCATACATCTTCGTCTTCCTCGTCGCGCTCGGCGTCGACTACAACATCTTCATCATGAGCCGCTTCAAGCAGGAACTGCGCACCCTGCCCCCGGCCGGAGCCATCGGCGCGGCCCTCACCCGCACCGGCGGCGTCGTCTCCTCCGCGGGTCTCATCCTCGCCGCGACCTTCGCCGTCCTGATGACCCAGCCGATCCGCGAACTGTTCCAGTTCGGCTTCGCCATGGCCTTCGGCATCCTGCTGGACACCTTCCTCATCCGGCCGCTCCTGGTCCCCGCCGTCGTCCGCCTGCTCGGCGACCACGCCCTGTGGCCCACCCGCCCGGGCACCCCGGGGACGCCTTCCGCACCCACCGTCGCCCCTGCCGTGCGGACCACCGCCATGAGCACCGGCACTGGCGCCGGCGGTACGTAACCACCGGACGCTTCCCGGGGTGGGGGGAACCTGTCCGACCACCATCCGGTGACCGGCTTCGCCGGCTGAGGGGAAGGCGAAGGGGCCTCCGCCCCTTCGCCCCCCTTCACACCCGCATCGGCTGGGGGGACTCCCGGCGCGCCGGGTCCGGGCCGTCGTACTCGCGGATGATCTCGTACCGCGTGTTGCGCTCCACCGGCCGGAAGCCGGCGTCCCGGATCAGGTCCAGCAGATCCTCACGCGTCAGCTTGTTCGGCGTGCCGAAGTCGTCCGCGTCATGCGTGATCTTGTACTCGACGACCGACCCGTCCATGTCGTCCGCGCCGTGCTGGAGGGCGAGCTGCGCCGTCTGCACGCCGTGCATCACCCAGAAGACCTTGACGTGCGGCACGTTGTCGAACAGCAGCCGGGAGACGGCGAACGTCTTCAGCGCCTCCGCCCCCGTCGCCATCTGCGTCCGCGCCTGGAGCCGGTTGCGGATCTTGCCGTCCTTCATGTCCACGAAGTCGTGCTGGTAGCGCAGCGGGATGAAGACCTGGAAGCCGCCGGTCTCGTCCTGCAGCTCACGCAGCCGCAGCACGTGGTCCACGCGGTGGCGGGGCTCCTCGATGTGCCCGTACAGCATGGTGCACGGGGTCTTGAGCCCCTTCTCGTGCGCCAGGCGGTGGATGCGCGACCAGTCCTCCCAGTGGGTGCGGTGGTCGACGATGTGCTGCCGCACCTCCCAGTCGAAGATCTCCGCACCGCCGCCGGTCAGGGACTCCAGGCCCGCGTCGATGAGCTCGTCGAGGATCTCGGAGGCGGACAGCCCCGAGATGGTCTCGAAGTGGTGGATCTCGGTGGCCGTGAACGCCTTGAGCGAGACGTCCGGCAGCGCGGCCTTCAGCTCTCGCAGCGAGCGCGGGTAGTAGCGCCACGGCAGGTTCGGGTGCAGCCCGTTGACGATGTGCAGCTCGGTCAGGTTCTCCGACTCCATCGCCGTGGCGAGCTTCACCGCCTCCTCGATGCGCATCGTGTACGCGTCCTTCTCCCCCGGCTTGCGCTGGAAGGAGCAGTACGCGCAGGAGGCGGTGCACACGTTCGTCATGTTGAGGTGGCGGTTGACGTTGAAGTGCACGACGTCGCCGTTCAGCCGCGTGCGCACCTCGTGCGCCAGTCCGCCCAGCCACGCCAGGTCGTCCGACTCGTACAGCGCGATGCCGTCCTCACGGGTGAGGCGTTCGCCCGCCCCGACCTTCTCCTCCAGCTCGCGCTTGAGCCCGACGTCCATGCCGTTCCCTCTTTCCCTCGACCTCTCCAGGCGGACCCCGTCAACCGTACGCCCCGGTCAGCCGACCTCTTCGGGCAGCTCACCGACGCGGTTCTCCCACTTCGTGGAGAGCACGATCGTGGTGCGGGTCCGGGAGACGCCCTTGGTGCCGGAGAGCCGGCGGATGATCTTCTCCAGGCCGTCCACGTCGGTCGCCCGCACCTTGAGCATGAACGAGTCGTCGCCGGCGATGAACCAGCAGTCCTCGATCTCCGTGAGGTCCTTCAGCCGCTGCGCCACGTCCTCGTGGTCGGCGGCGTCGGAGAGCGAGATGCCGATCAGGGCGGTGACGCCGAGGCCGAGCGAGGCGGCGTCCACGGTGGCGCGGTAGCCGGTGATGACACCGGCCGCCTCCAGCCGGTTGATGCGGTCGGTGACGCTGGGTCCCGACAGGCCGACGAGGCGCCCCAGCTCCGCGTAGGAGGCCCGGCCGTTCTCTCTGAGGGCCTGGATGAGCTGCCTGTCCACCGCGTCCATGCGAATCGAAGCCTTCCCCTGAAGAGGTGCGAGAGTGTCTGAAAAGGGTGGTGCCGTGTCGTGTCCGACGATGTGGCGGCCCGCTCAGTCGGTACGGGAGCCGCCGCCGAGTTCGCCCTTCCAGCGGCGGTAGAGCCGGTGCTCGACGCCCGCCGCGTCGAGTACGCGCCCGGCGACGAAGTCCACCAGGTCCTGGATGTGCGTCGCGCCCGCGTAGAAGGCCGGTGAGGCGGGCACCACGATCGCGCCCGCGTCGTCCAGCGTGACCAGGTGCCGCAGCGTCTGGCCGTTCAGCGGGGTCTCCCGCACGGCCACCACCAGCGTGCGTCCCTCCTTCAGTGTCACGCTCGCCGCCCGCTGCAACAGGTCCTTGGACAGCCCGAGCGCCACCCCGGCCACACAGGCCGTGGAGGCGGGCACGATCAGCATGCCCTTGCTCGGATACGACCCCGAGGACGGCCCGGCCGCGAGGTCACCGGCGGCCCAGTACCGTACGTCGTCGAGGTCGGCGGTGAAGGTGTCCGGCTTTCCGTCCGCCCCACGGGACAGCCATTGCCGCAGGTCGTCCTGCCAGTGGGCGTCACGGAAGGCGATCTGGGTCTCGTCCAGGAGGGTGAGCCGCGAGGCCCGGCTGACGACGAGGTCGACGCTCTCTCCGGCGGCGAGCAGCGCACGCAGCACCGAGGCGGCGTACGGGGTGCCGGAGGCCCCGGAGACCCCCACGATCCAAGGCGTACGCCGCGTGTCTCCTGGCTTGACTGGGTTCACGACACCGAGCCTATCCGGAGTCACAGGGCGGGAACCGGCCAAGGGGGGCCGGGCGTTCTCAGAGGACAGAACGGGCCGACGGCGGGGGTGGACGATGTCGGGCACGCACCCCGAGTGGTCGTGGGGCGACCGGGCGGTGACCGCGGGCAAGCTGATGGCGGGCTGGGTGGCGCTGCTGTGGCTGCTCGAAGTGATCGACGTGGCCACCGGCCATGCCCTGGACGCCTTGGGCATCGTGCCGCGCGTCCCCTCCGAGCTGGCCGACGTCCTGCCGGCCGCCTTCGTGCACTTCGGCTTCGCCCACGTGGCCGCCAACACCGTGCCGTTGCTGGTGCTCGGCTTCCTGGCGGCGCTCGGCGGCATACGCAGGTTCCTCGCCGTGTGCGCGCTGATCGTCGTCGCCGACGGTCTGGGTGTGTGGCTCCTGTCCCCGGCGCACACCAACACCGCGGGCGCCTCCGGCCTGATCTTCGGCCTCTTCGGTTTCCTGCTGGTCAGCGGCTTCGTCGAGCGCCGTCCGCTCGGCGTCCTGGCCGGTGTGCTGGTGGCCGCCGTCTGGGGCGGCTCGATCCTGGCGGGCCTCGCCCCCACACAGTCGGGCGTCAGCTGGCAGGGCCATCTGATCGGCCTGGCGGCAGGCGTGGCGGCGGCGTTCGTCCTCCGTCGCCGCCCCGCGCCCCGGGAGCTGCCGCTGTAGCGCTACGGCGTGAGCCCCCGCACCAGCAGGTCCAGCAGCGCGCACACGAACAGGGCGATGCCGATGAAGCCGTTGACGCTGAAGAACGCCCTGTTCAGGCGGGAGAGGTCGGTCGGGCGGACGATGGTGTGCTCGTAGACGAAGGCCGCGGCGACGATCAGCAGCCCCACCCAGAAGAAGGCACCGGCGTCGGTGAGGAGGCCGTACCAGACGAAGAGGGCCGTGGTCACGGCGTGGCAGACGCGGGCGCCCCACACGGCGGCGGGGATGCCGAAGCGGGCCGGGACCGACTTCACGCCGATCTCGCGGTCGGTGTCGACGTCCTGGCAGGCGTAGATCAGGTCGAAGCCGCCGATCCAGATGCCGACCGCCAGTCCGAGGACCACCGCCTCCCACGACCACGCTCCGGTGACGGCCAGCCAGCCGCCGACCGGGCCCATGGCCTGGGCGAGACCGAGGATGGCCTGCGGGAAGTCGGTGAACCGCTTGCCGTACGGGTACACCACCATCGGGATCACGGCGACGGGCGCGAGGGCGAGGCAGAGCGGGTTGAGCAGGGCCGCCGCGCCCAGGAAGACGACGAGGGCGATCAGGGCGCCGGTCCAGGCGTGCCTGACCGACATCGCTCCGGTGACCAGTTCGCGGTGCGCGGTGCGCGGATTGCGGGCGTCGATCTCGCGGTCGATGATCCGGTTGGCGGCCATCGCGAAGGTCCGCAGGCCGACCATGGCGAGGGTGACCAGCAGCAGCCGGCCCCAGTGGATGTTCGCGTCCCACTCGTACATCGCGGTGAGCGCGGCGATGTAGGCGAAGGGCAGCGCGAACACCGAGTGCTCGATCATGACGAGGCGCAGGAACGCCCTGGTGCGTCCCGGCCGCGACGCCGGGCCGGAATCCACGATCCCGTCGGCGGTGGTCATCATGCGAGGCTCCCGAGGAACGTGTCGAGGTCGGCGAGCAGGGCGGGGACGGGCAGCGGGCCCGTCTCCACGGTCAGCGGCGTGCCGGCCTCGTCGGGCGGGGTGACGTGGGCGGTGAAGGCGCAGGTGCCGGCACCGGCCGGGCGGGCCTCCAGCCGCAGCACCGAACCGCCGTCGACCGTGAACGGCGCGTCCGCGGCGGCGAGGCCGTCGCGCAGCCGCCGCGCGAGGTCGGCGGGTTCCGCGTCACGCACGCCGGGCAGTTCGAAGCCGTCGCCGTCGCCGCCCCGCTCGAAGAGCACCGCCCAGGTGTCACCGGGGCCGGCGAGCTCCTCGGGCGTGATCCCCGCCTCCTCGGCGGCCCGGCGGACCCCCTCGTCGGCCGGGTCGAGTTCGGGGCGCACGAGGGCCACGTAGTCGGTGTCGGTCCCGATGAAGAGCGCCGGGCCACCGGCGGCGAGGGGACTCACAGTCCGTACTCCTTCCAGCGGCGGTCGACCTTCGCCGCCGTCCCGGGGTCGGACTCCACCATGTCGGGCCAGCCCCCGTCGCGCGTGTACCCCTCCTCGGGCCACTTCCTCGTCGCGTCGATGCCCGCCTTGCCACCCCAGAACTGCTGGTACGAGGCGTGGTCGAGATGGTCGACGGGCCCTTCGACGACCGTGAGGTCACGGGAGTAGTCGGTGTTGCCGAGGGCGCGCCAGGAGACCTCGTGCAGGTCGTGGACGTCGCAGTCGGAGTCGACGACCACGATCAGCTTGGTCAACGACATCATGTGGGCGCCCCAGATGGCGTGCATCACCTTCTGGGCGTGTTTGGGGTACTTCTTGTCGATCGAGACGATCGCGCAGTTGTGGAAGCCGCCGGACTCGGGGAGGTGGTAGTCCACGATGTCCGGCACGATGATCTTCAGCAGCGGCAGGAAGAAGCGCTCGGTCGCGCGTCCCAGCGGCCCGTCCTCGGTCGGCGGCCGCCCCACGACGATCGACTGGAGCAGGGGGCGCTTCCGCATCGTCACGCAGTCGATCCGCAGGGCGGGGAAGGGCTCCTGCGGGGTGTAGAAGCCGGTGTGGTCGCCGAACGGCCCCTCGGGCAGCATGTCGCCGGGCTCCAGCCAGCCCTCGATCACGACCTCTGCCTGCGCCGGGACCTGCAGCGGCACCGTCCTGCAGTCGACCATCTCGATCCGCTTGCCCTGCACGAACCCGGCGAACAGGTACTCGTCGATGTCCCCGGGCAGCGGCGCGGTGGACGCGTACGTCACCGCCGGCGGGCAGCCGAAGGCGATGGCGACCGGCAGCCGCTCGCCGCGCCGGGCGGCCACCTGGTAGTGGTTCCGGCTGTCCTTGTGGATCTGCCAGTGCATGCCGATGGTGCGCTTGTCGTGGCGCTGGAGCCGGTACAGGCCCAGGTTCCGGATGCCCGTCTCCGGGTCCTTGGTGTGGGTCAGCCCCAGGTTGAAGAAGGAGCCGCCGTCCTTGGGCCAGGTGAACAGCGCCGGGAGCTGTTCGAGGTCCACGTCGTCGCCGGTGAGCACCACCTCGTGCACGGGCGCGTCCTGGGACTTCACCTTCTTCGGCGGTACGTGCGTCATCGCGCCGAGCTTCCCGAACGCCTCGCGCACACCGACGAAGCCCTGCGGCAGCTCCGGCCGGAGCAGTCCGCCGATCTTGCCGGAGATGTCCGCGTACGACTTCAGCCCGAGCGCCTTGAGCAGCCGGCGGTCGGTGCCGTACACGTTCATCGCGAGGGGCATGCCGGAGCCGCGCACGTTCTCGAAGAGCAGCGCGGGACCGCCGGCCTTGTTCACCCGGTCGACGATCTCACCGACCTCCAGGTAGGGGTCGACTTCGGCCTTGATGCGCTTGAGGTCGCCCTCGCGCTCCAGCGCCCTGAGCAGGGAGCGAAGATCGTCGTAAGCCATGCGGTCAAGTATCCCCGAGCGGTTACGCTGGCCCTGTACCACCCACCGCTTTCGCTGGAGAGGCCCCATGCTGCGGGTGCTGATGTTCCTCGTGCCACTGGCACTGAGCGTGTACGCGTTCATCGACTGCATCAGCACGAAGGACGAGGACATCCGCCACATCCCCAAGCCGCTGTGGGCGATCCTCGTCCTGCTGTTCCCCCTGGTCGGCTCGATCTCATGGCTGATCGCCGGCAAGAAGCGGCACCCCGCGGGCGGCGCCGTCGGCTCCGCCTGGAGCCGCGGCGGCGGCCGGCAGCAGTGGGTGGCGCCGGACGACAACCCCGATTTCCTGAAGTCGCTGGACGACGACAAGGACAAGGACGACAAGCCGGGGGACGGCGACCGCGGCGGGCCCGCCTGACCGTCCCCGGGCGCGTCAGCTCCTGGTCCAGCTCTGGGACGCCGTCCCCTCGCACGCCCGCACCATGATCTGGTTGCTCGGCCGGGAGTGCTCCAGACACCTGCCGGTGCTGGTGAGGACCACGGTGCCGCCCGAACCGAGACGCCACACCTGAGCGGTGTCCGCGCCGCAGGTCGCACTGTGCATCGACCCGTAGGCGGACAGGCAGTTGCCGGACGCCCGGTGCACGATCCGGTAGGTGCCGGACGAGACGCTCCGCAGGCTCCAATCGGCCGCCCCTGAGGTGCAGTCGCCCGCGGAGACGTAGCCGTAGCCGGCTCCCCCGGTTGCCGTGAGGCACCGTCCGCTCCACCCGTTGCGCAGGGCGAAGCCGCTCGTCGACGGGGCCTCGGTCACCGTGCCCGCGTCCGTGCCCGTGTCCGTGTCCTGCGCGGAGTCGTCCCCGCCGCCGGCGCCGTCCGAACCGTCGTCCTTCGCGCCTCCGCCGTCCGTGTCCGAGCCGGCGCCCTTCGCCCCGGCCGCGGGCGGCGACTGCGGCGAGCCGGACGTGGGCGGCTCCTCCGTCTCCTTCGAGGAGGACGCGGGGGCCGACGGCTTCGCGGACCCGCCGGCGGACCCCGGGGCGGCCGCGCCGGCGGAGACCGTGACCGACGCGGCGGGGGTGGGGCCCGCTCCGTCGCCGGCGTCGAACGTGTAGGGCAGGAGCGTGAAGGCGAGGGTGGCGCCCGTCGTGACGACGACGGGGACGACCACGGGGATCAGCCGTGTCCGGCGGCCCCGCTTCTCGCCCCCCTGGTCCGGCGACGGCTCGGACCCCTCGGGCGCCTCCGGTTCCTCCGCCGGGGGCGGCACGACCGGCGTCCGCTTCGCGAAGGCGGCCCGTCCGGTGAGCAGCGCGGTGACCGCCTCCGGCCACAGGGGCGGGGTGAACGGACCGTGCCGGCCGGCACGGTCGGCCAGTTCGGCGGCGGTGGGCCGGCCCTCGTGGTCCTTGTCCAGGCAGGCGGCGACGACCTCGGCGAGTTCGGGGTCCAGGGCCCGTACGGCGTCGAGGTCGGGCTCCTCGTGCACGATGCGGTACAGCACGCCGTGCCCGGACTCGTCACCGAAGGGCGGCCGGCCGCTCGCCGCGTACGCGAGGACCGAGCCGAGCGCGAAGACGTCGACGGCCCCGGTCGACCTGCGGGCCCCCGAGGCCTGTTCCGGGGACATGTAGGCGGGAGTGCCCACCACCATGCCGGTGCGGGTGAGCTGGCTCTGCTCGGCGGCGCGGGCCACGCCGAAGTCGATGAGGGTGAGGCCGTCGAGGGTGAGCATGACATTGGACGGCTTGATGTCCCGGTGCACCATGTCCAGCGCGTGCACCGCGGCGAGCCCGGCGGCGGCCTCGCGCAACAGCAGCCACAGGGCGTCGGCGGGCAGCGGCCCCCCATGGGCCTCGAGAGCCTCGCGCAGGGTGAGGCCGGGGACGTAGGCGGTGGCGAACCACGGGGGCCTGGCGGTGCGGTCGCCGGCGAGCAGCGGGGCGGTGGCGTCCTCGGGTAAGCGCGCCAGGTTGTCCAGCTCGTGTCCGAAGCGGCGCAGGAAGTCCTTGTCCTCGGCGACGACGGACGGCAGCAGCTGCTTGACCGCCGCGTACCGCCCCTCGTGCACGCCGAGATAGACGCGGCCCATGCCGCCGGCCCCGAGCCGTCCGACGAGCGGGATCGGTCCGATCCGCCGCGGGTCCTCGTCCTCCAGCGGCTCGGCGCCGCTTCCGCCCAGCTCGATCACGCCTGCCCCGTTGTCGTGTTCTGTCGTCGCGTCACCGGTGGCGTCCCGCCCGTTCCCCCCGCGACGGGCGGGACGCACGTCGGCACGGATCAGTCTGGAGCAGCGCGGGCTAGAATTGGAAGGAGATTCTAGAAATTCACTCCAGAAATCCGGGAAGGTACAGCCACCCTGCGATGAGCCCGAAGCAGCACCGTGGTGAGGTGACCGCCGAACAGCTCCTCGACGCGGCGCTGCGTGTCTACGGGGAGTCGGGCGGGCAGGGCCTCACCGTCAACGCGGTGACCGGCGCGAGTGGCGTCAGTCCGGGCAGCCTCTACCACCATTTCGGCAGCATGGACGGCCTGGTGACCGCCCTGCTGACGCGCTGGCTGGAACGGCTGCTGGCCGAGATGGTCACGGCCCTGGAACGGTCGGACTCGGCCCGCACCGGCATCCGGTCCCTCGTGCGGACGTACCTGGCCTTCATCCGGGACCACCGCGACGCGGGCCTCCTCCTGCACTCCTCCCGCGCGGACGAGCTGGGGATGCACCGGGCGAAGCAGCTCCGTGACGCCCAGGAGGCCCGCCTGACACCGCTGTCCGCGTGGGTGCGCCGGCACGTCGAGTCGGGCGAGGTCGCACCCCTGCCACCGTCCGTGCTGGAGTCCCTGATCCTCGGCCCGGTCATCGGCGTCAGCCGCCGCTGGCTGACCCTCGGCGACGTCGACCTCGACGAGGCGGCGGACGTCCTCCCGGACCGGATCTGGCGGTCGGTGAGCGCGCGACCGCGGTGAGCCCGGAGCCGGGCCCACCCGCTCCGCTCAGCGCAGGCGGGAGGACGACAGGATCGACAGGAGGTGGGCCGGGACCATCACCCAGGTGATGACGGCGAGCGCGGCCAGGGCCCAGCGGGTCGGTTCGACGCCGCCGGTGACCGCGTCGGCGACGGCCGCGACGAGGAGGACCAGGGACGCCTCGATGCCGTTGGTCACCCGGTGGATCTTGAAGGCGGCCGCGATGCGGCGGACCGTCGCCACGCCCTGTGAACGCGGGCGGGTCGACTCGTCGTCGGCGACCAGCAGGCCGCGGCGGGCGCGGGCCACGTCCACCAGGTCGGTGGATGCCTTGAGCAGGACGACACCGAGGGCGGTGGCGATGCCGACCGACAGCCAGCCGCCGACGCCCGACTCGGCGGCGCGGTAGCCGGCGCCCGCCATGAGCGCCGCGTCCGCGAGATAGGCGCCGAGCCGGTCGACGTAGATGCCGGCCGCGCTGTTCTGGCTCTTCCAGCGGGCGACCTCGCCGTCCACGCAGTCGAAGAGCAGGAACAGCTGCATGAGGATCACGGCGAGGATCGCGCCGGTCGGGCCGGGAATCATCAGCGCTGCGCCGGAGGCCACTCCGCACACCACCATGGTCCAGGTCAGCTGGTCCGGCGTGACCGGGGTGCGCACCAGGTGGCGGGTGGTGCGCAGGGAGATCCTCCGCATGTAGAGCCGGCCGGCCCAGTGCTCGCCGTTGCGGCTCTCCATCTTGGCCTGCGGCTGGCAGACCTCCCGCAGCTCCTCCAGTACCGGAGCACCCATGTCTGTTCCTCCCAGGCCCAACTGCCGTCCGCGCGGCGGTGATCGGGTCAGCGTACAGAGGCGGTGCGGCGCACCCGGCGCGGGCCGTGGTCGGGGCACACTGGCCGCATGGAGTCGATCGATCCGGTGACCGCCCGTGCCTGGCTCGCCACCGCTGTGGAGGAGGCCCGCGCCGGTCTCGCCGAGGGCGGCGTTCCCGTCGGCGCCGCGCTGTACGGCGCCGACGGGACCCTGCTCGGCCGAGGCCGCAACCGACGCGTCCAGGACGGCGATCCGTCGGCGCACGCGGAGACCGCCGCCTTCCGCGCGGCGGGACGGCAGCGGTCGTACCGCGGGACGACGATGGTGACGACCCTGTCCCCGTGCTGGTACTGCTCGGGCCTGGTCCGGCAGTTCGGCATCTCCCGGGTGGTGATCGGCGAGGCGGCCACCTTCCACGGCGGCCACGACTGGCTGGCCGGGCACGGGGTGGAGATCGTGCTGCTGGACGATCCGGAGTGCACCGCGATGATGCGCGCGTTCACCGCCCGTCACCCACAGCTGTGGAGCGAGGACATCGGCCGGTGAACGCGCGGGGCCGGTGCGTCAGAGGCCCACGGACCGCAGCGCGTCCAGGCCGACGTCGGCGTAGGAGTGCTTGCCGGAGACGAAGATGTTGACGCCGTAGTAGTTGAACAGCCAGCAGGCGAAGGCCGCCAGCGCCAGGTACGCGGCCTTGCGGCCCTTCCAGCCGGCGGTGGCGCGGGCGTGCAGGTAGCCCGCGTAGGCGACCCAGGTGATGAAGGACCAGGTCTCCTTGGGGTCCCAGCCCCAGTAGCGGCCCCAGGCGTCCCCGGCCCAGATGGCGCCCGCGATGATCGTGAACGTCCACAGCGGGAAGACCGCCGCGTTGACCCGGTAGGCGAACTTGTCCAGCGAGGAGGAGGCGGGCAGCCGCTCCAGGAACGAGCTCGCGAAGCTGCCGGGCCTGCCGCCGTTCGCGAGCTTGTTCTCGTACGCGTCCTTGAACAGGTACATGACCGTGGTGATCGCGCCGACGTAGAAGACCGCACCGCACAGGATCGCCGTGGAGACGTGGATGTACAGCCAGTACGAGTGGAGGGCGGGCACCAGCTGGTCGCTCGCGGTGTACAGGACGGTGACGGCGAGACCGAGGTCGAGGAGGACCGAGGTGGTCAGGAACAGGCCGATCCAGCGCACGTTCTTCTTCAGCGCCAGCAGCAGGAGGTACACGCCGACCGCGGTCGTGGAGAAGGTGATGTTGAACTCGTACATGTTGCCCCACGGCGCCCGCTCCACGGAGAGCGCGCGGGTGAGCACGCCGCCGGACGCGAGGAGGAACGCGAGCACGGTGAGGGAGACGGCGATGCGCCCGTAGAGGTCGCCCTTCTCGTCACCGCCGTGCGCGCCGGGCCCGTCGGGCACGTCGCGGGACCCGGCGGCGGCCCGTACGACGACCTTCGGCCGCTCCAGTACGGCGGTGCCGCCGGCCTTGTTGACGGTGACGGCCGGCGCCGTCCTCGCCGGGGCCGCCTTCGGGGTGAGGGCCGCGGCCGTACGGCCGACCTTGCTGCGGCTGCCGAAGAGCCACTCGGTGATGTACGCGAAGAAGGCGAGGGTGTAGACCGCCATCGCGGAGTAGATCAGGACGTTGCTGATCTCCGCGAGGTTCTCGTTGGTCGCGGCGGCGAGAGTCACTGCTGCTCAGCCCCTTCGGCAGAGACGGCTTCGGAATCGGTGGACGGGGAGGTCGGCGGGGACGGGTCGGCGGAGTCCGCCTCGGGCACGCCCGGTGCCTCGTCGTAGAGGAGACCGGCGAGGTCGCCGAGTTCCTCGGGCACCTTCGCGGACTCGCTGCGGCCGAGGCCGGCCATCTCGACGACGGTCACGCCGTCGGCGCCGCGCACCGCGCGGACCCACACGCGGCGGCGCTGGACGAACAGGGAGGCGGCGAGGCCGCCGATCGCGGCGACGGCACCGCCGAGTGCCCAGCCGCCGCCCGGCTCCTGGACGATCTGGTAGCCGGCCCACTCCTTGACGTCCTTCTCGAAGGTGACCGAGCCGGCGCCGTTCGGGAGCGTCATGGTCTCGCCGGGCGTGAGCAGCTTCTTGAACAGCTCGCCCTTGGCGTCCTTGAACTCCTTCATCTTGGTCTTGTCCATCTGGTACACGCTCTGCGGAATGCCGGAGTCGGCCTTCAGATCGCCGTGGTAGGCGGACAGCGCGAGCACCGGATAGTCCAGCGCGGGGAACTGGGAGAGCATCGTGCCGCTGGCGGAGCCGCCGAAGGTGGGCACGAAGAAGGCGTTGAAGCCGAGCTGCTCCTTCTCGCCCTCGGGGTTGCGGTAGCCGTCGAGGACCTTGACCACGCCGGAGGACGTGACGTTGGCGTCGAGCGGCAGCAGCGGCACGGCGTCCTGGAAGACGATCTTCCCCTTGCCGTCGCGGACGGTGACGACGGGCGCGTAGCCGTGGCTGACGAGGTAGACCTTGGCGTCGCCGATCTCCAGGGGCTTGTTCACCTTGATGACGGTCGTCTTCTCCTCGCCCCGGGCTCCCTCGGTGTAGGTGACCTCCGACTGGTACGTGCGCGGGGTGCCCTTGTTCGGTCCGGTGCGCTCGTAGGTGCCGGTGAACTCCTTCACGTCGAAGCTGAACGGCTCCAGGTCGTCGACGGAGAAGAGGTTGCCGGACTTGAAGTCGTCGTACATCGGGAGCGCGTTGGAGAAACCGTCGCCCTCGACGATCAGCTTGTTGCCCTCGGACTTGAACAGCTGGCCCCAGGCGAAGGCGATCAGCATCACGATCAGCGCCACGTGGAAGAGCAGGTTGCCGACCTCGCGCAGATAGCCCTTCTCGGCGGCGACGGCGTCACCGGCGAGGTGAGCGCGGAAGCGGCGCTTCCTCAGCAGGGCGAGGGCCGCCTCGCGGACCTCCTCGGGTCCGGCCGCGGTGCGCCAGGTGGTGTGGGCGGGCAGCCGGTCCAGCCGGCGGGGGGCGCCGGGCGGGCGGCCGCGCAGCTGGCCCACGAACTGCCAGGTGCGGGGCACGATGCAGCCGATGAGGGAGATGAAAAGCAGGATGTAGATCGCCGAGAACCACACCGAGCTGTAGACGTCGAAGAGTCCGAGCTTGTCGTAGAGCGGCGCGAGGACGTCGTGCTTCTCGCGGAAGTCGGCGACCTTCGTCTCGTCGATGCCGTTCTGCGGGATGAGCGAGCCGGGGATCGCGGCGAGCGACAGCAGCAGCAGGAGCAGCAGCGCCACCCGCATGGAGGTGAGCTGGCGCCAGAACCAGCGGGCCCAGCCGATGACACCCAGGGAGGGCAGGTGCGGCGGCTCCTCCTTGGGTGCGGTGGACAGCTGGGAGCCGGCGGCGCCCAGGTCCTGGTCGTCACCGGCCGTCGTGGTGTTGTCCGTCGTGGTGTCGCTCATCGGGTCAGATCCCCACCGTGAAGCCGTTGGACCAGGTCTGCATCTCCGCCACGAGGCTGTCCCACGCGCCGGTCAGCAGCAGCACACCGGTCACGATCATCATCGTGCCGCCGACGCGCAGGACCCAGACGTAGTGCCGCTTGACCCAGCCGAAGGCGCCCAGCGCCTTGCGGAAGGCCACGGCGGCGAGGACGAAGGGCACACCCAGTCCCAGACAGTACGCGACGGTCAGTATGGCGCCGCGGCCGGCGCTCTCCTGCTGGGCGGAGAGGGTCAGTACCGAGGCGAGGGTGGGGCCGATGCAGGGGGTCCAGCCGATGCCGAAGAGGGCGCCGAGGACGGGCGCGCCGACCAGCCCGGTCGCGGGCCGCCTGTGGAAGCGGAACTCGCGCTGGGTGAGCCAGGGCATCAGGCCCATGAAGAAGACGCCCATGAGGATCATGAAGACGCCGAGCACCTTGGACAGGACGCCCGACTGCTCCTGGAGGGTCTGTCCGAAGTAGCCGAAGAAGGCGCCGCCGGAGACGAACACGACGGTGAAACCGAGGACGAACAGGGACGCCCCGGCGACCATCCGGCCGCGCCGGGCCTCGGCCAGGTCGGTTCCGGAGACACCGGTGACGTAGGAGAGGTAGCCGGGGACCAGGGGCAGGACGCAGGGCGAGAAGAAGGAGACGAGCCCGCCGAGCACGGCGATGGGAAGGGCGACCAGCAGGGCGCCGTTGAGCACGGTGCCGTTGTAGCCCGTCTCGGCGGCGAGCGTGTGGAGGGCCGTCACGTCACTTCTCCGCGACGACCGGCTCGAGCATCTTCCGCAGCCGCTCCTCGTCGAGCGCGGCCAGCGAGCGGGCCGCGATCCGCCCGTCACGGTCCAGGACCAGCGTCGAGGGAACGGCCTGCGGGTTGAGGGTGCCCTTGTCGAAGCGGAGCAGCAGCTTGCCCGTGGGGTCGTACAGGCTCGGGTAGGGGATGCCGAAGTCCTTCTCGAAGGCGAGGGCGGGCGTGGTGCTGCCGTCCCGGGTGTTGATGCCGACGAACTGCACGTCCTCGTCGGCGTAGTCCCCGGCCACCTTGGCGAAGTGCTTGGCCTCCGCGCGGCACGGGTTGCACCAGGAGCCCCAGACGTTGAGGACGACGACCTTGCCCCGGTAGTCGGCGACGTCGAGCCGCTTGCCCTCGAGGGTCTCCCCGGACAGGTCGGGTGCGGCGACGCGCTTGCCCTCGGCGACGGTGGAGACGCCGTCGGTGCCGGTGACGAAGTTGGTGTTGCCGCCCCCGCCGGACGTTCCGCCGGATCCGCACGCGGTGACGAGCAGCGCGGCCGCGGCGGCACCGGCGGCCAGGGCGGCGCGACGGCGGACGCGAGGGGCGCGGGCGGCGCGGTGCGAGCTCTGCGGGGCTCGGTTCGAGCGCTGGGGGGCGCGGCTGGCGGCACTCATGTGAAAAGTTTCGCATGCCCGTTTCCGGGGATCTTGCGCACCCCCCTGCGCGCTCCCCCCGGGCCGGGAACCCGCATTTCAGGCGGGGTCGGCGGAGCCCGTCGCGGAGGCGCCGGCGGTGTCCTTCCCGAACGTCCGCCAGCCACCGGCGGGTTTCTGCCCGACGTCCAGGGTGCGGAGCCTGTCCAGGACCTCGGGGCGCTGCACGTCCAGCCAGTCGGTGAACTGCCGGAAGGAGACGAGCCTCACGTCGCCGCCCTTCTCCTTCTCCCGCGCGATGTGCGTGAGCGCCTGCTCCACGGCGTCCATGTAGATGCCGCCGTTCCACTGCTCGAAGTGGTTGCCGACGAAGAAGGGTGCCCGATTGGTCTCGTACGCCCTCTTGAAGCCGGATATGTACGCTCCGGCCGCCTGCTCGCGCCAGCCCGGGTAGTTGTGGGCGGGCGCCCTGGTCGTGTTGAGGGACTGGTTCGCGAGCATGTTGTAGTCCATCGACAGGACCTCGAAGGAGCGGCCCGGGAAGGGTATCTGCTGGAGCGGGAGGTCCCACAGGCCCTGCTTCTTCGCCGGCCAGACCTGCCGTCCGCCGGGCGAGGAGGCGTCGTAGCGCCAGCCGAGGTCGCGGGCGGTGGGCAGCAGCCTGTCCTGGCCGAGCAGACAGGGCGTACGGCCGCCGACGAGTTCCTTGTCGTAGTCGAACGGCAGGGGTTCCAGGTCGGTCCAGCCGGAGTTGGTCCGCCACTCCTTCACGAACGACGTGGCCTGCTCGATCTCGCTGCGCCACTGCCGCGGCGTCCAGTTGCCGACGCTGCCGGAACCGGCGCAGAAGTGGCCGTTGAAGTGCGTGCCGATCTCGTGGCCCTCGAGCCAGGCCCGGCGGACGTTCTTCAGCGTGTCCTTGATGTGCTCGTCGCTGAGGTAGCCGATGTCGGAGGCGCCGCGCGGGTTGTTCGGCGGGTCGTAGAGCCGCTTCTTCGACTCGGGCAGCAGATACACGCCTGAGAGGAAGAAGGTCATGGACGCGCCGTGCTCCTTCGCGAGGTCCAGGAAGCGCGGGAAGAGCCCGTTGCCGACCTCCCCGGCCCCGTCCCAGGAGAAGACGACGAACTGCGGGGGCGTCTGCCCCGGCTCCAGCGGCACCGGCTCGTCCGGCTGGTGGGGCTGCTTGCCGGTGAACGAGGTGGAACCGTCACCGATCGGACGGGCCGTCTTCGTCGGCTTCGGCCCGGGCGTCGCGGACCGGCCGGCGCCCCGGGAACGCGAGCCGCGGGCGGGGACCGAACCGTCCGGTCCCGTGCCGCCGCAGCCGGCGAGCGAGACGGCGGCGGCGGCACCCGCGCCGAGCCCGAGCATTCCCCTGCGGGAGAGAGCACGCATGGCGTCCCCCTTCGTCGCGTCCTCTGGTGGTCACTCCTTCAGAGGACGCGACGAAGAGGGGGGTTCCCGCCGCTTGCGGAGGTTTCGCAAGGATGCTGCGCGGGGGCGTCACCTTTCACCCCCTCCGGACGTTATGCCCCGAAGGCCTTGCCCTTGCCCTTCACCGGCCGGGCGCCCGCCAGCAGATGCGCGGGGACGAGATCACGGGCCGGCTCGCTGTAGCCGACGGAGACGATCCTGTCCCCCCGGTAGGTGAACGTGGTCAGCGAGGCGAGCGTGCACTGCCGCTTGCGCGGGTCGTGCCACAGCCGCCGCTTCTCGACGTAGGACCGCACGATCCAGATCGGCAGCTGGTGGCTGACCAGCACCGCCTCGTGCCCGCGCGCCGCGTCCTTGGCCGCGTTCAGCGCGCCCATCATGCGGATGACCTGGTCGACGTACGGCTCGCCCCAGGACGGCTTGAACGGGTTGACGACGTGCTTCCAGTTGGCCGGGCGGCGCAGCGCGCCGTCGCCGATGCCGAAGGTCTTGCCCTGGAAGACGTTCTCCGCCTCGATCAGCCGGTCGTCGGTGACGATGTCCAGGCCCTGTGCCTTGGCGATGGGCTCGGCCGTCTCCTGCGCCCGCTCCAGCGGGGAGGCGCCGACGTGCACGACGTCGCGGGGGGCGAGGTGCTCGGCCACCCGGTCGGCCATGCGGCGGCCCAGCTCGGAGAGGTGGTAGCCGGCCAGACGGCCGTACAGGACGCCGTCGGGGTTGGCGACCTCGCCGTGCCGCATCAGGTGGACGACGGTGACGTCCTCCTTCTTCTCCGGGGTGCTCACGCGGTCGCCTCCGCTGCCGCTCGGGCCGCCGCCGGGAGGGCGTCGGCGATGCGCTGGACGGCCCGCTCGTCGTGGGCCGCGGACACGAACCAGGACTCGAAGGACGACGGCGGCAGATAGACGCCGTCGGCGAGGAGGGAGTGGAAGAACGCGGTGAAGCGGAACGACTCCTGAGCCTTGGCGTCCTCGTAGTTCCGCACGGGGCGGTCGGTGAAGAACACCGAGAACATGTTGGAGGCGTTCTGCAGCGTGTGCGCCACGCCCTCCTTGGTCAGCGCCTCGGTGACGAGCGACTGGATCCGCGCGGAGACGGCGTCCACCTTCTCGTACGCCGCGTCGTCGAGCAGCCGCAGCTGGGCGAGCCCGGCGGCGGTGGCGACGGGGTTCCCGGAGAGGGTGCCGGCCTGGTAGACGGGCCCCGCGGGGGCGAGGTGGGCCATGACGTCGGCGCGCCCGCCGAAGGCCGCGGCCGGGAAGCCGCCGCCCATCACCTTGCCGAAGGTCATCAGGTCGGGCCGCACCCCGTCGACGCCGTACCACCCCGCACGGCTGGTCCTGAACCCCGTCATGACCTCGTCGGAGATGTACAGCGCGCCGTTCGCGGCGCACGCGTCCTTGAGCCCCTGGTTGAAGCCGGGTAGCGGCGGTACGACGCCCATGTTGCCGGGCGAGGCCTCGGTGATCACGCAGGCGATCTCACCGGGGTGCGCGGCGAACGCGGCACGCACGGCGTCGAGGTCGTTGTACGGCAGCACGATGGTGTCGCCGGCCTGCGCCCCGGTGACGCCGGGGGTGTCGGGGAGCGCGAACGTGGCCACGCCGGATCCGGCGGAGGCGAGCAGCGAGTCGACGTGGCCGTGGTAGCAGCCGGCGAACTTGACCACCTTGGTGCGCTGCGTGAAGCCGCGCGCGAGCCGGATGGCCGACATGGTGGCCTCGGTCCCGCTGGAGACGAGCCGCACCTGCTCCAGCGGCTCGATCCGCGCCACCATCTCCTCGGCGAGCGCGACCTCGCCCTCACCGGGCGTGCCGAAGGACGTCCCGCGGGCGACGGCCTCCTGCACGGCGGCGATCACCTCGGGGTGCGCGTGCCCGAGGATCATCGGGCCCCACGAGCAGACGAGGTCGACGTACTCCCGCCCGTCGGCGTCGGTCAGCCAGGGCCCGTTCCCGGACACCATGAACCGGGGCGTGCCGCCGACGGCGCGGAAGGCGCGCACCGGTGAGTTCACACCACCGGGGGTGACGGCCGCGGCACGGTCGAACAGCGCCTGCGAGGCGGGGGCTTCGTACGAATATGGCAGTTCGCTCATGACCTGCGACTTCTCCGACCTTCTCCGACGTCCCGGCCTCTCGCCGGGCTGCGGGTGCGTATGACCTGTTCAAGGGTAGGCCAGCGGCCGCTGAGGGCCTCCGGCGCCCGATCACGGCCCCCGCTCCGCCGTGATCTGCGAAACTGGCGTCTGATACACACAGCTCACACGGCCCGGACGGCCTGAGGCTGCGAAGGACCCGCGGACACAATGTTTCACCGCACGTTTCGGCGGGCGGCCGTGGGGGAGGTCACTGACACGATGATCGGGTTGCGCGGCGGGGGCCACGCGTCCTAGAAAAGCAGTCGGGTGGAGATATGCATCGCGGTGGCGGACTGGGCGAGGGGACCGATGACCTGGGTCCTCGACGTGCCCGGCGGGGAAGGCACCGACGCGAGGCGGAGGACACGGATGAGACGCGCCGGGCACACGGCGAGCCGGAGCGGACCGGCCCTCTGAGAGGGGCGGGGAGCAGGAATGGTGGTCGGGTGGGGGTGACGTACAAGTACTTCGGAGCGCCGGACGGCGCCACCGCGGCCCGCGTCCCGATCTCGATGCGCCCCGAGGAGCTCGGCGGCGACGAACTCGGCATGAACGGCATGTTCACCAAGATCAAGCCGGAGACCATGGCCGCCATGGTCCTCACCGGTATCGAGGGCGTCCCCCTGCACAAGGTCCCGCCCCTGGAACTGGTCGTCCTGCACCCCGACTACGCGGTCGTGAAGCTCCCCATGACGGTCGTCGACCCCTTGCGCGGCATAGGTGAGGAAGCGGTCGGCGCGGCGGCGTTCATCTGGTCGACGGTCCCGGACCGGGGCGGTCCGCGGGACGCGTTCAACGTGTACCAACTCCTGCACGAGTGGCAGGACTTCAGCCACCGGCTGCACGAGGCGGGGCATCAGGCGTACTGCCTGGTGTGGCCCTGACCCGGGGCTCTCCGGGAGGCGGGCGGAACGGCGCGGGGCCGCGGCCGGTCCCCCGTCCCGGTCGCGGCCCCGTCCCCGCGCGTGCCGCGTCCGGTCATGAGCCGCAGCAGCCTCCCGCCGGAGCCTCGTCGGCGGTCGCCGCCGCGGGTGCGGCGAGCTGGACGAGCTGCGGCTCGGGCGCCGCGCAGCAGCCGCCACCGGCCTGCTCGGCGCCGGGGGTGTCGAACAGGCCCGCGCCGCCGCAGACTCCGGTCTCCGGGAGAGTGAGTTCGACGCGGTCGGCGGCGTCGAGGTCGCCGGCGATCGCGGCGACGACGGAGCGGACCTGCTCGTAGCCGGTCATGGCGAGGAAGGTGGGGGCGCGGCCGTAGGACTTCATGCCGGTCAGGTAGAAGTCACGCTCGGGATGGGCCAGTTCACGGTGGCCGTGCGGGTACACGGTGCCGCAGGAGTGCTGGTTGGGGTCGATCAGCGGGGCGAGGTCGGCCGGTGCCTGGAGTCGCTCGTCGAGGTCCAGGCGGACCTCGGAGAGGAAGGACAGGTCGGGGCGGAACCCGGTCAGCACGATCACCTCGTCCACCGGGTCGAGGCGGCGGCCGTCCTCACCGACGAGGACGAGGCGTCCGTCGCCGTCGCGTGCGAACTCCTCGGTGCGGAAGCCGGTGACCGCGTCCGCGTGCCCCTTGTCGACGGCGGCCTTCGCGGCGAGGCCGAGCGCGCCCCGGGCGGGAAGCTGGTCGGCCTCGCCGCCGCCGAAGGTGGAGCCGGAGATGCCCCGGCGCAGGATCCACACCGCGTGCGTGCCGCCGCCGTCCTCGGACTCGGCCAGCTCGGCGAGGTAGGCCAGCGCGGTGAAGGCGGAGGCGCCGGAGCCGATGACGGCGGTGCGCCTGCCCGCGTACCGGGCGCGGACGGCGGGGTCCTTCAGGTCCGGCACGCGGTACGTGATGCGGTCGGCCGCCGCCCTTTCGCCGAGGGCGGGCAGGCCGCTGCCGCCGGCCGGGGACGGGGTGGTCCAGGTGCCGGAGGCGTCGATCACCGCGCGGGCGAGGATCCGCTCCTCCCGGCCGTCCGCGTGGGCGACGTGCACGACGAACGGCTGGGCCTCGCGGTCGGCGTCCACGACCCGGTCGCGCCCGGCCCGGGAGACACCGGTGACCGTGGTTCCGGTGCGGACCCGGTCGCCGAGGACGTCGGCGAGCGGCTGGAGGTACCGCTCGGCCCAGTCACCGCCGGACGGGTACGTCGCCGGGTCGGGCCTGGTCCAGCCGGTCGGTGCGAGGAGCTTCTCGGCGGCCGGGTCGACGACCTCCGACCAGGTGGAGAACAGCCGCACGTGGCTCCACTCGCGCACGGCCGCGCCGGCCCGTTCGCCCGCCTCGAGCACGAGGGGTTCGATGCCGCGTCCGACCAGGTGGGCGGCGGCGGCGAGTCCGGTGGGGCCGGCTCCGACGACGATGACGGGAAGCTGCAAGGTGCTCATGGTGCTCGGTCTCCTCTGTGGGCGAAGGGGTCAGCGCGCGTGGGTGAAGGCGGCCAGCTGGGTGTGCTGTCGGCGTTCGGCCGCTCGGGCGGCGCTGTCGCTGACCTGGGCGCAGCTGTCGCAGAAGCGGACGCCGGCCAGGTGGCGGGCGGTGCGGCGGGCCCGGGCCGCGGTGAGCACGGTACGGAGGGCGGTCGTCACGACGGCTCCTTGCTTCGATGCTTGTCGATACGCCGGAGCTTGCCACCCGTATCGACGAGTGTCAACATAGACGCATGTCGAAATCAGAGGTCGTGGAGCTGCCCGTCCTGCAGGGGGGCGACGCCGTGCCGTGCTGCCCGCCGATCACGGCCGGGGAACTGTCCCCGGCGGACGCCGAGAAGATGGCCGGCATGTTCAAGGCGCTGTCGGACCCGGTGCGTCTGCGGCTCTTCTCCAAGATCGCCTCGCACCCGGGCGGCGAGGCGTGCGTGTGCGACATCGCCGACGTCGGCGTCTCCCAGCCGACCGTCTCCCACCACCTCAAGAAGCTGCGCGAGGCCGGCCTGCTCACCTCCGAGCGGCGCGGCACCTGGGTCTACTACCAGGTCGCCCCGTCCGTGGTCGCGGCCATGGCCGCCCTGCTCGACCTGCGCGGCTGACGGCCGCACGAGTCGGGCTCTGCGGTCAGCTGCCACAGCCGGGCGGACAGCAGCGCAGCAGATAGTCCTTGAGGGCGTCAAGGCGATGGGCCATGGTCGCGCCGTCGGCGCGGTAGAAGACCTGCTTGCCCTCCTTGCGGGAGAGGACCAGGCCGCCGCGGCGCAGCAGGCTGAGATGCTCGGACACCGTTGACGGCCTGAGACCGCACCGCTCGGCGATCTCCCCGACGGTCAGCTCGCGACCACCCGCGAACTGCTGCATGACCCGTTGACGGGTCTCGCTCGCCAGAGCCTTGAGGAAGTCGGCCGTCGCCGGGTCGACCCCCTCACCCGCACCGCCGCCCACCGCCTCTTCGACTGATCCACTGCCCATATTTCGTCACTTCCCGAAACGACGACGTGTACAGGAGAAGACTCTCATGGAGCACCACGCCGACCTCATCGTCCTCGGCGCCGGCCAGTCCGGTCTGGCCACCGCCGCCCTCGCCACGCGCCACGGCTTCGGCCGTACCCTCGTCCTGGAGGCCGCCGATCAGCCCGGCGGGTCCTGGCCGCACTACTACGACAGCCTCACCCTGTTCTCCCCCGCCCGGTACTCCTCGCTGCCCGGCCTGCGCTTCCCCGGCGACGGCGACCGTTACCCGGCCAGGGACGAGGTGGTCGACTACCTGCGCGTCTACGCCCGCCGGCTCGACGCCGACATCCGCACCTCCACCACGGTCACCTCGGTGCTGCCCCGCGACGGCGCCTGGGTGGTGCGTGCGGACGACGGCGCCGAGTTCACGGCGCGTGCGGTCGTGGCCGCGACCGGCGCCTTCCGCAGCCCGTACACGCCCGCCGTACCCGGAGGCGAGGAGTTCGCCGGGCAGTCGCTGCACGCCGCCGCCTACCGAAGCCCCGAGCCGTTCACCGGCCGGCGCGTCGTGGTCGTGGGCGGCGGCAACTCGGCCGTCCAGATCGCGGCCGAACTCGGCGCGGTCGCCCGGACCACGCTGGCGACCCGTCGGCCGATCGGCTGGATGAGGCAGCGCCCGCTGGGCCGGGACGTCCACTGGTGGTTCCGGCGCACCGGGTTCGACATCGCTCCGCTGGGCCGGCTGCTGCGGAAGGCCCCGGTGTCCGTGCTCGACGACGGGCGCTACCGCGAGGCCCTCGACGCGCACGGTGTCGAGCGGCGCGAGATGTTCGCCCGTCTCACGCCGGACGGTGTCGTATGGGCCGACGGCACCGAGGAACCGGTCGACACGGTCGTCTGGGCCACCGGATACCGCCTCACCCATCCCTATCTGAACGGGAGTGGCGTCCTGGACACCGACGGCCGGCCCCGCCACCGCGGCGGCATCGCCACCGTCCGCGGGCTCGGGTTCGTCGGCATCGAGTTCCAGCGCGGCTTCTCCTCCAACACCCTGCGGGGCGTGGGGCGCGACGCCGCGCACGTGCTGTCGCGGCTCAGTCGCTCGCGCCGACTCGTCGGACGTCCAGCAGACGCGCGATCCGGTGGGCGGCCTCGCGGGCGGGGCGGCCCACGCCGATGAGGGTGGCGGAGGCGGGTCCCGTCCAGTCGCCGTAACCGAGCAGGTGCAGGCGGGGCTCGCCGACCGCCTCCGTCCCGGACGTCTCGACGTGGCCGCGCGGGCCGCGCAGCCCGAGCGGGGCGAGGTGCGCCAGGGCGGGCCGGAATCCGGTGCACCAGATGATCGCGTCCGCGTCGGTCCGGCTGCCGTCGGCCCACTGGACGCCGGTGGCGGTGAGCCGGCGGAACATCGGGTGGGCCCGCAGGAGTCCGGCGTCGCGGGCGGCACGGACGGGCGGGACGGCGACGACGTCTCCGAGCGAGGCGACTCCGCCGGTGTCACCGCGGCCTTCGTCGAGGGCGCGGCGGCGTGCGGTGGCGACGTCGAACAGGACGCGGCCGTCGATGTCGTCGGGGAGGAAGCGAGGGTGACGCCGTGTCACCCACGTCGTCTCGACGTGGCCGTCCAGAGCGAGATCGGCCGCGATCTGGGCGCCGGAGTTGCCTCCGCCCACCACGAGGACGCGTTGTCCGGCGAAGTCGGCCGGACGGCGGTAGTTCACGGTGTGCGTCTGCCGGCCGGTGAAGTCGCCGCCGCCCGTCATGGCGGGGACGAAGGGCCGCGACCAGGTGCCGGTGGCGCTGATGACGGCGCGGGCCCGCCAGGTGCCGGAGTCGGTCTCCACCCGGAGCCGGTCCCCGTCACGGCGCACGGCGTCGACCCGGGTGCCGTGCCGGACGGGCAGGTCGTAGCGCTTCTCGTAGTCGGTGAGGTAGTCCACCACGTGCCCGGCGTCCGGGTAGGTCTCACCGGGCTGGACGGGCATGAGCCGGCCCGGCAGGGAGGAGTGGTCGGCCGGGGAGAACAGGTGCAGCGAGTCCCACATGTGCCGCCAGGACCCGCCCGGCGCCGGATCGGCGTCGAGGATCGTGAAGTCGAGGCCCCGGCGGCGCAGGTGGTAGCCGGCGGCGAGCCCTGCCTGGCCGCCGCCGACCACCACCACGTCCACGTGCCGGGTCACGGGGCCGTGGTCACCGCGTCGGTGCTGAACTTCTTGCGCCAGGCGAGCGCGACGTAGACCAGGCCGATCAGCACCGGGACCTCGATGAGCGGTCCGACGACGCCGGACAGGGCCTGGCCGGAGGTGACGCCGAAGGTGGCGATGGCGACCGCGATGGCCAGCTCGAAGTTGTTGCCCGCCGCGGTGAAGGCCAGCGTGGTCGTGCGGTCGTAGGCGAGCCCCAGGCCCTTCCCGAGGAGGAAGGTGCCGAAGAACATGACCGCGAAGTAGACCAGCAGCGGCAGCGCGATCCGGGCGACGTCCAGCGGCTGAGAGGTGATGGTCTTACCCTGCAGGGCGAAGAGGATGACGATCGTGAACAGCAGCCCGTACAGCGCCCACGGCCCGATCTTCGGCAGGAAGCGCTGCTCGTAGGACTCGCGGCCCATCTTCTTCTCACCGACCCGGCGGGTCAGGAAGCCCGCCAGCAGCGGGACGCCGAGGAAGATGACCACGTTCAGGGCGATCTCCCCCGTCGAGATGTCCAGGTGCTCGCCGTCGCCGAGGCCGAGCCAGCCGGGCAGCAGGTCGAGGTAGAACCAGCCCAGCAGGCCGAACGCCAGGACCTGGAACACCGAGTTGAGCGCGACGAGCACGGCCGCGGCCTCGCGGTCGCCGCAGGCGAGGTCGTTCCAGATGATGACCATGGCGATGCAGCGGGCCAGGCCGACGATGATCAGACCGGTCCGGTACTCGGGCAGGTCCGGCAGGAAGATCCACGCCAGGGCGAACATGACGGCGGGTCCGAGGATCCAGTTGATGACCAGGGAGGAGATCATCAGCTTCCGGTCGCCGGTGACGGCGTCCAGCCTGTCGTAGCGGACCTTCGCCAGGACCGGATACATCATGATCAGCAGGCCCAGGGCGATCGGCAGGGAGATACCGCCGATCTCCACCTTCGCCAGGGCGTCGTTCAGCCCCGGGACAACCCGTCCCAGCCCGAGACCGACGGCCATGGCGATGAGGATCCATACCGCCAGGTAGCGGTCGAGGGTGGAGAGTTTCCGGACGATCGAGTCGTCCCCGCCCCCGGCCTGAGCGGAGGAAGCGGTGGGCTCGGTGGCGGTCACGGGCAGGCCCTCTTGTTCTCTGCGGCGGCACGGGCGGACTCGGCCAGGTCGGCGAACTGCCCGGCGAGCTGGGCGATGACGTCGGGACGCAGCTTGTAGTAGGTGAAGCGCCCGCACGGCTCCGTCTCCACGACTCCGGCCTCGCGCAGTACCCGGAGGTGGTTGGAGAGGTTGGTCTGCCGCGCGCCGGTCTCCTCGACGAGGTGGGTGGTGCAGAGCGTCTCGCGGGCGAGCAGGGTCACGATCCGGAGCCTGAGCGGGTCGGCCAGCACCCGGATCAGGTCAGCGTCGACTGACGTCATCATGGGCTGATACTGTCACATCACCTCAGGCTGATACCAGTCACGACTGACCTATGTGGTCCGCGGCGCCGGGTCCCGCGCGCCCCTCCCCCGCATCCCTGCCACCGTTCCGTGATGGGAGACCCCATGTCCTCCGCTCCGCTCGCCTCCGTGCTGTTCGTCTGCGTCCACAACGCCGGCCGTTCCCAGATGGCCGCCGGCTTCCTCCAGCACCTCGCGGGCGATCGCGTCGAGGTCCGCTCCGCCGGTTCCGTCCCCGGTGACCGGGTCAACCCCGCCGCCGTCGAGGCGATGAGGGAGGTCGGCGTCGACATCGCCGGCGCGCGGCCGAAGGTCCTCACGACCGAGGCCGTCCAGGCGTCCGACTACGTCATCACCATGGGCTGCGGCGACGCCTGCCCCGTCTTCCCCGGCAAGAGGTACCTCGACTGGGCCCTGGAGGACCCGGCCGGCAAGGGCGTCGACGCCGTCCGTCCCATCCGGGACGAGATCAAGGCCCGTATCGAAGCCCTCGTCGCCGAGATCGACGCGCAGCGGGAGGCGTGACCCCGGGCGCGGACGGCGGCCGAGGGGTGTGTGTCCGCGGCGTCGCTCACCCCGCCGCGGCGCACGCCTGCGCCTCGGCCAGGTAGCGCGCCACCGGGCCCAGGGTCAGCATGCCGCTCGCGGCGCCGGCGTGTTCCGCACGGGCGCCGCGCAGGGCGGCGGCGGCACGGGCCTCGTCGGCCCGGCCCTCGTCGAGCAGGAGGAGGGGGCGCGCCCAGGGCGGCTCGCTCCTCGACGCCTGGTCCGTCGACCCGGCCGCGGTGCCGCGGGAGGTGCGGGCCGAGTACGTGCGGGCGAGCACCGCGGCGGTGAAGTCGATCGTCGCCGGCTACCGGGCCTCGGCGGGCATCGACGTCGTGCACGACCAGGCGGACCTGGACGCGGGGTCGCAGCCGGCCATGCCCGTGACGGTCGTCCAGCAGGACTGGGGCGCGCGGCTGGGCTACGACGCCGCCGGGGTGTGGAAGGCGTGGGCGCCGGACCTGGACCGCCGGCTGACCAGGGCGGGGCACTTCATGGCCGAGGAGGCACCCGACGAGGTCACGGCGGCGATCTCGGACCTGCTGGCCCGCTGAGCCTCCCGGACGGCGGGGCGGAACGGTGGAGCGCGCGCGGTCACCGCATCGGACGGTCAGACCTGCCGCTCCCGCACGAGGTCCGTACCATGGGCCCGTGACCAGGAGCACCCGATCAAGCAGCCGCCCGGCGTCCGGGCGGCTGTTCGTGCTGCTGGTGATGGCGGTGCTGACCGGCGTGCTGGGCATGCACGGTCTCGTCCCCCAAGGGGCGCCGGCGTCGGCGCGGACGAGTTCCGGCCACGCCATGGTGACGGCCGCGGCGGAGGGTGTTCCGCACGCGAGCGGGGGCTGTTCGCACACGGACGGCGGATCGGGTCACCTCGGGCACGCCGACGGGACGTGTGCGGCCGCCGGAGTGGGTTCGGCGTACACGCCCCCCGCGCTGACCGGCACCACCCTGCCGGCCGCTCCCCCCGCCCCTTCGCCCGCCGCGGCGCAGGCGGGGGCGCGCCATGACGGCCGGGCCCCGCCCGACCTGTCCGAACTGCAGCTCCTGCGGATATAGAGCGGCCCGCCCGGCTCCGTGCCCGGTTCTCCGGTGCCGGGTGCCGTGGTTCCGCGTGCTCCGACATCCGTTCCAGCTCGCGCGCCGGGAACGGCGCGCGTCGAGGAGTTGCACCACCATGATCCGCAAGCATTCACTCGTCCGCCGCAGTGCCGCCGTCGTCGCCGCGGGTGCGGCGGCCCTCGTCCTGGCCGCCTGTGGCGGCGGGGACAGTGACAGCGCGGCAGGACACGGCGGCCACAACGCCGCCGACTCCCCCTCCGCGTCCGCCCCGGCGTCGCAGGGGCGGCACAACGCCGCCGACGTCGCCTTCGCGAAGGGCATGATCCCCCACCACCGCCAGGCGGTCGAGATGGCCGACCTCGCGCCCGGGCGGGCGCAGTCGGCCGAGGTGAAGGCGCTCGCCGCGGACATCAAGAAGGCCCAGGACCCGGAGATCGAGACGCTCTCCGGCTGGCTCACGTCGTGGGGCGAGGAGGTGCCCGCCGAGGGCGCCATGGACCACTCCATGCACGGCGACATGGGCGGCATGATGACGGACGAGGAGATGACCGGGCTCGAGAACGCCTCGGGCGAGGCGTTCGACACCGCCTTCATGGAGCTGATGATCAAGCACCACGAGGGCGCGGTCTCGATGGCGGAGGCCGAGCGGGCCGACGGCGCCCACGGACCGGCCAAGAAGATGGCCGGAGACATCATCACGTCGCAGAGCGCGGAGATCGAGCAGATGAACAAGCTGCTCGGCAAGAACTGACCTCATCGCGTCGGCACGGGGCGGGCACCGGTGGTGCCCGCCCCGTGGCACGTTCACCCGGCCTCGGCACGTTCACCCGGCCTTCCGGAATACCCCCCAGGGGTATATGGTTCCGGGGTGTGGGGCCGCACAGGTCCTCGCGGAACGTCGAATGGGGAGAAGGTCATGGACCACAGCACGCACCGCGCCGGTACGGCACAGGACCACACGGCCCTCGCGAGCGGTCACGACCACAGCGGTCACGACCACGGCGGTCACGACCACGGCGGTCACGCGCACGGCGCGACCTGGGCGACGGCGATGAAGGCGACGCTGCACTGCCTGACCGGGTGCGCCATCGGCGAGATCCTCGGCATGGTCATCGGCACCGCCCTGATGTGGGGCAACGTGGCGACGATGGTCCTGGCCATCACCCTGGCCTTCGTCTTCGGCTACTCCTTCACCCTCGTCGCGGTGGTGCGCGCCGGACTGTCCCTGAAGGCCGCGGTCAAGGTGGCGCTGGCCGCCGACACCGTCTCCATCGCGGTGATGGAACTGGTCGACAACGCGATCATCGCGCTGACCCCGGGAGCGCTGGACGCGCACCTGACCGACGGACTGTTCTGGTACGCGCTGCTCGGCGGCTTCGCCGTGGCGTTCGCGCTCACCACACCGGTCAACAAGTGGATGATCGGCCGGGGCAGGGGCCACGCCGTCGTCCACGCCCACCACTGACCCGCGGCGGTGCCGCCACCGTCTCAGCCCAGCGCCGCGAGCAGGTCGTTGCACGCCTGCTCGCAGCGCCGGCACGCCTCGGAGCAGACCTGGCAGTGCTCGTGCATGTCGGCGTGGCGGGCGCACTCGTCGGCGCACGCCCCGCAGACGGTGGCGCACGCCCGCAGGACGGCCCGGGTGACGTCGGCGTCGTAGCCCGTGTGCCGGGACAGCACGGAGGCCGTGGCGTTGCAGACGTCGGCGCAGTCCATGTCGGTGCGGATGCACTTGGTCAGGTCGGCGACCATGCCCTCCGCGAGGCAGGCGTCCGCGCACGCGGTACACGCCTGCGCGCACGCGATGCACTCCTCGATGCACCGGACCATGGCTTCCCGGTCCACCCCGCCCAGGTCGGCCGGGTAGGTGCGGAGCATGTCGTTGACGGTGGTGGTCATGGTGCGGTTCCTCCTCCGCTGTCGGGCAGGGGACCGGGCGGCGCCCGGTGCCTTTCGACCTGCCGGGTGCACCGCGTTCACGCACCGCAAACGGACGCGTCCCCTGAGGAACCGTCTAGCCCGTCCGACGTTCGCGTCCCCAGGCGGCCAGGGGTTCGAGAGCCTCGTTGAGGCGCTTGCCGGCGTCCGTCAGCGAGTACTCGACGCGGGGCGGCACCTCGTCGTGGGAGACGCGGCGCACGACGCCGTCCGCTTCCATCTCGCGCAGGTGGGAGGCGAGCACCTTCTCGGTGATTCCCGGGAGCAGCCGGCGCAGCTCCCCGAAGCGGCGGTGGGGATGCTCGTGGAGCGCCCAGAGGATCAGCACCTTCCACTTGCCGCCGATCACCTCCATCGCGGTGTCGATCCCGCAGACGTGTCCGTCCGGCGCGCAGGGCCGGTTCAGTGTCGTCATGCCCCACCCCTCCGACCTGCTCGCTCACCCCGGGGTAACCACCCACTCCGAAGTACCTACTTGATCACCTCCGGGCCGGCTCCCAGCCTAGTGGGCATGGCACAGAACACCGTCGAGAAGACGTCCGTCACCCTGCTGGGCCTCGGCACGATGGGCAGCGCGCTGGCCCGTGCGTGGCTCGCCGCCGGCCACCCGCTCACCGTCTGGAACCGCACCCCGGCCCGCTCCGCACCACTCGCCGCCGAGGGGGCGAGGGTCGCGGACAGCGCGGCCGACGCGGTCGCGGCGAGCACGCTCGTCGTCGTCTGCCTGCTCGACGACGCCTCGGTCGGGGAGACGCTGGCGGGCACCGACCTGACCGGCAGGGACCTGGTCAACCTGACCACCGGCACCCCGGCCGAGGCCCGTGCCCGCGCCGAGTGGGCCCACGAGCGCGGCGCCCGCTACCTGGACGGCGGCATCATGGCCGTCCCCCCGATGATCGGCGTCCCCGAGGCCGGGGGCTACGTCTTCTACAGCGGCTCACGGGAGCTGTTCGAGCAGCACGGGGAGACGCTGCGCGTGCCGGCCGGCACCACCTACGTCGGCGAGGACGCGGGGTTCGCGGCCCTGCACGACGTGGCCCTGCTCAGCGCCATGTACGGGATGTTCGCCGGGGCCGCGCACGCCTTCGCCCTGATCCGCGAGGAGGACGTCGACCCCGCGTCCCTCGCCCCCCTGCTCGCCGACTGGCTCGTCGCGATGGCCCCGGCCGTGCACCAGACCGCCGACCGGTTGCGCAGCGGGGACTACACCAAGGGGGTCGTCTCCAGCCTCGCCATGCAGGTGGCCGGCACCCCGACCTTCCTGAGGACCGCCGAGCAGCAGGGCGTCAGCCCGGAACTGCTCAGTCCCTACTTCGCGTTGATGCGCCGCCGGCTGGCCGAGGGCGGCGGCGAGGAGGACCTGACGGGTGTGATCGACCTGCTCGTGCGGTGACCGGCGCGGCCCGGGGAGCCGCGCGGACGGGCCCCTGCCGCTCCGCCTCCTCCAGAGGCTCCGCCGGGGCCGCGCGCGGGCACGGGCCACGCGGGAGCGGACCGTAGCCACCGGGCAGTCGCTGAGCGCGGCCGCCTCCGCGTGGGGCGGCCGGGCCGGCTGGGTGAGGACGAACGCCTCCCGTCGCGCGTCCGGCAGCGCGGCCGACAGGTCGAGCAGGGCGACCCCGCCGTCGAAACCGGGCAGGCCTCCGGCCGGGACCGCTCCAGGGCAGCCTGCCGGTCCGGCCCCCAGCAGAGCCGGGGCCGGGCGGCCGCCGTACCGGTGGCTGCCGACGACGGCGCGGCGGGCGATGGACGGCAGCCGGACGCGGGCGGAGGAGCGGCCGTCGGGCCATGCGCCTGATCCTCGCGTCCGGGCGCGGCCCGGACGCGAGCGGACCGGGATTCCGCCCGCGCCCTGCGGACGGCGGCGACGGCCACCGGGGTGTCACACGCGGGTAGAGTTGCCCGGGTCAGCCGTGTCGGGGCCGACGAAGCCCCCGGCCAAGACCGTTGTCCGCAGGAGAGAGCGTGCGCATGTCCGCGATGCCCGGCGCCGCTGTCTGCCCGCCGTGACCCTTCGCCCCCCGGTGACGTCCGGCGCGGTCGCACGCCGCCGCGCCGCCGCCCACTGACCCAGGGCCGTCCGTTCCGCCCGGGCCTCCGTGCCCTCCCCCCTCCCCCCCATGTCCTCCCGCGCGCCCGCGCCGATGCCGGGTGTGCCCGAGCACGACAGGTGTTCCCGTCTTGCCCACCTCCGCCCTCTCACCGTCCGCCCGGCTGCGCGGCTCCCGGCGCCCGTCCTGGCTCTCCAACCCGAGGGTGCTGCGCACCGAGGTGCTGGCCGGTCTCGTGGTCGCGCTGGCGCTGATCCCCGAGGCGATCTCGTTCTCGATCATCGCCGGGGTCGATCCGGCGGTCGGTCTGTTCGCCTCGTTCACGATGGCGGTGACCATCGCGGTCGTCGGCGGCCGCCCGGCCATGATCTCCGCGGCCACCGGCGCCGTCGCCCTCGTCATCGCCCCGCTCAACCGTGAGCACGGCTTCGGTTATCTGGTCGCCGCCGTGATCCTCGCCGGTGTCTTCCAGATCGTCCTCGGCGCGCTCGGGGTGGCCAGGCTGATGCGGTTCGTGCCACGCAGCGTGATGGTCGGCTTCGTGAACTCCCTGGCTGTCCTCATCTTCATGGCGCAGGTGCCGGAGCTGACGGACGTGCCCTGGCCGGTCTATCCGCTGCTCGCCGCCGGGCTGGCGCTGATGGTCCTCTTCCCCAGGCTCACCACCGCGGTCCCTGCGCCGCTGGTGTCCATCGTGATCCTCACCGTCGTCACGATCGGGGCGGGCATCGCGGTGCCGACCGTGGGCGACAAGGGCGAACTGCCGTCCTCGCTGCCGGTGCCGGGGCTGCCTGACGTGCCGTTCACACTCGACACGCTCACCACCGTCGCGCCGTACGCGCTCGCCATGGCCCTGGTGGGGCTGATGGAGTCGCTGATGACGGCCAAGCTGGTCGACGACATCACCGACACCCGCTCCTCCAAGACCCGCGAGTCCGTCGGTCAGGGCGTCGCCAACATCGTCACCGGCTTCTTCGGCGGGATGGGCGGCTGCGCGATGATCGGCCAGACGATGATCAACGTGCGGGTGTCCGGTGCCCGCACCCGGCTGTCCACGTTCCTGGCGGGCACGTTCCTGATGGTGCTGTGCATCGTCTTCGGCCCGGTCGTCTCGGACATCCCGATGGCGGCGCTGGTCGCGGTCATGATCATGGTGTCGTTCGCCACGTTCGACTGGCACTCCGTGGCCCCGAAGACGCTCAGGCGGATGCCGGCCGGGGAGATCACGGTCATGGTGGTCACGGTCGTGTGTGTGGTCGCCACCCACAACCTCGCCATCGGCGTCGTCGTCGGCTCGGTCACCGCGATGGTCGTCTTCGCCAGGCGGGTCGCCCGTCTGGCCGAGGTCACCGCCGTCACCGACCCGGACGGGGGCACGGTCGTCTACCGGGTCACGGGCGAGCTGTTCTTCGCGTCGTCCAACGACCTGGTCGGCCGGTTTGCGTACGGCACCGATCCCGACCGGGTCGTCATCGACCTGTCCGCCGCCCACATCTGGGACGCCTCGTCCGTGGCCGCGCTGGACGCCGTCGAGACCAGGTACGCCCGGCGCGGCAAGACCGTCGAGATCGTCGGGCTGAACGAGCCCAGCGCGCGGATCCACAGGACGCTCAGCGGTGAGCTCACGGGCAGCCACTGACGCCCGCCGTCCGACCGGTCAGTTTTCGAGAAGCGGTGGCGGTCGGGTCGCCCCTACCGTCGACGGCATGAACTCCATCGACTCCGTCACCCTGGAGGTGGCCGACCCTGCGGCCGCCGCGCGCTTCCACTCCGAGGCCTTCGCGCTGGACCGCTCGCGAGTGCGCGTGCGCGGCTCCGAGGCCCCCACGAGCGGCTTCCGCGGCTTCACGCTCTCGCTGGTGGTGTCCCAGCCGGGCAACGTCGACGCGCTCCACAGCGCCGCCCTCGACGCCGGCGCCACGAGCCTGAAACCGGCCGAGAGGTCACTGTGGGGCTACGGCGGCGTGGTCCGGGCACCGGACGGCACGATCTGGCAGCTGGCGACGTCGTCGAAGAAGGACACCGCACCGGTGACCCGGGACGTCGACGAGATCGTGCTCCTGCTGGGCGTCGAGGACGTCAAGGCCAGCAAGCGGTTCTACGTCGAGCGGGGCCTCACCGTGGGCAAGGCCTTCGGCGGCAAGTACGTCGAGTTCGCCACCGGTCCGGACACCGTCAAGCTGTCGCTGTACAAGCGCCGCGCCCTGGCCAAGGTGGCGGGCGTCCCCGCCGAGGGCACGGGATCACACCGTATCGCGGTCTCCAGTCCCGTCGGCCCGTTCAGCGACCCGGACGGCTTCGTCTGGGAGGCCGCGGGTCAGTAACCGAACACCTGGGTCCACGTCCAGTCGTCGGTCACTCCGACGCCGAGCGTCTTGAGCGAGCAGTTGAGGATGTTCGCGCGGTGGCCGGGGGAGTTCATCCAGGCGTCCATGACGCTCGCGGCGGAACTCTGGCCCTGGGCTATGTTCTCGGCGCCGGGGCTCGGGTGGCCCTGCGCCTTGGCCCGGTCCACGAAGCTGCTGCCGTTCTGGCCGGTGTGGGAGAAGTAGTTGTTGGCGGACATGTCCTCGCTGTGCAGCTGGGCGGCCCTGGCGAGGCGGTCGTCGGATCGCACGGGTCCGCAACCCGCCTTGGCGCGCTCCGTGTTGGTGAGGCTGAGCACCTGGGCCGCGGGGCCGCCGGCCGGGGGTGCGGCCGGCTGGTCCGGTTCCGGCCGCACCGTCGGCTTCGCGGGTGCGGACGTGCGTGCGGGCGCGGACGTCGCCGTGGGCTTCTGCGGGCTGGGCGTGGCGGAGGGCTTCGGCGTGCTGGACGTCCTGGCCGACGGTGAGGGCGAGGAGGAGGGGGACGGGGAGGACGCCGCGGGGGAGGGGGCGGACGCGGCGGTGGTGGACGGGGTGGACCCCGGGCCGTCCCCGGACGCCGCCCGCACCCGGTCCGCGTCGCCGTCCGGGGTCAGCACGGCTATGCCGGACATCACGCCGCCGGTGACCAGCAGGACCGCGGCCACGGCCGCGACCGTCCTGCCCCGCCGCCTGCGTTCACGGCCACGCGCGCGAAGGCCCGTACGGTGGCCCACCACCGTGCCCGGTCCGGGGGCCACGGTGCCGGGTCCGCCGGACGCCGGTCCCGTAGCCTCCCCGTACGCCGTTCCCCGGCCGCCGCCCGGCTCACCGCCGGGGCGCGCCTGCACCCCGCTGCCCAGGTCCGCCCCCACCGCACCGGAACCTGCCGGCTGGGCGCCCGCGCCGCCGACGCCCGCCGGCACGTCGCCCGGGTCGCCCCACTCCCAGCTCCGGCCCCCGGGCACCTCTCCCGGTCCCCCCGGCCCCGTCATCCCCGCGGACATCCCGCCGGGATCGCCCGCGCCGGGCGCCGTGCCCGGCCCGTCGTACCCCGCCCAGGGGCCCGGCGCCTCCCCGGCGCAGGACACCGGCGCCGCGTCCGCCGTTCCCGCGCCGAAGGCGGTGAACAGGGCGGAGGCCGCGAGCAGGCTCGCACCCACCGGGACCAGGCCCAGGCCGACCAGCAGGCCCTCGGCCGGGACCAGGCCCGACTGGAAGCCCGCGCAGACCGTGCAGTCCCGGGCGTGCCGGGCGATGCGCTTGCGCCACAGGGCCGAGGGGACGGCGTCCCAGGACGCCACCACGTCGTCGAGGAGCACACAGCGCGGCCGTGCGGCCAGCGCCCGCACCACCAGCCGGGCCGTCTCCAGCTGCGCCTTCATCCGCTGCACGCGCACCGCCGTGTGCTGCGGCGACAGCTCCATCGCGGCCGCCACCTCCGCCCGCGTCAGCTCGCCCGCCGCCTCCAGCCACCACAGCGACAACAGGGCCTGGTCGTCGGGGTCCAGCCAGCGGGTCGCCTCCGCGGCCTCGCGCCGCTGGCCTTCAAGGCCGAGCCGCACGATGGTGAGGTCCACGAAGTCGGCGCCCGGGTCGGCGACGTCGTAGGCGTCGTGCAGCGCCGAACTGGCGGGCGCCGTACGGTGGTCGCGCCAGTGGTGGCGGAGCTGGTTCATGGTGATGGCGACCAGCCAGGACCGGAAGCCGGCGGGGTCCTTCAGCGAGCCGAGCGCGGCGAGGGCGCGGAGCATGGTCTCCTGCACCACGTCGTCGACGTCCGGATGCCCGTTCAGGGCCCGGCCCACGATGTTGTACACCAACGGGAGGTGGGCGGCGACGAGTTCGTCCTGGGCGCGCATGTCGCCACGCTGTGCCGCCTCGACCGTCTCCCTGCCGGGTCCGCTGCTCGCTGCCACGCTCGTCCACGCTCCTTCTCGGTCCTGGACCGTACTGTCCTGGCCCTGTCACCACAGGAGAGCCACCGGCCCGGGCCGGATAACGGAAAGCGGGTGACGGAACCGGGCGGGCGTCACTCCAGCACGTGGCGCAGGTACGCCCCCGGGTCGGCGAGGTAACGGCGCCAGTGGTCGACCAGGGCGAGGTCCTGCCAGGTGGTGCGGCGCATGCCGTGCTCGCCGACCTCGATGATGTCCGCGCCGGGCAGCGCGGTCAGCAGGGGCGAGTGGGTGGCACAGATGACCTGTGCCCCGGCGCGCGCCAACCGATCGATGTGACCGATCAGTTCGAGGCAGGAGGAGAAGGACAGGGCCGCTTCGGGCTCGTCCAGGACGTACAGGCCGGGGCGCAGGAACTTGTCCCGGAACGCCGCGAGGAAGCCCTCGCCGTGACTGCGCGCGTCGGGGTCGAGACCCTCCCGGCCGAGGGCGTCGAGGGCCGTTTCGGCGCGCAGGAAGAAGCCCTGACGGGCCGGCCACGAGGCGAGCATCCGGCGGCCACGGGGGGCCGCGTCGAAGCGGACGTGTGCGCCGAGGACGGACTTGGCGCGGTGGCCGGCGTAACGCCACTCGTGGGAGCCGCCCCAGGGGTCCAGGCCGAAGCCCTCGGCGAGGGCCTCGACCAGGGTGGACTTGCCCGAGCCGTTCTCCCCCACGACGAAGGTCACCGGGGCGGTGAAACGCAGACCGTCGCGCAGGAGTTCGCGTACGCAGGGGACCGACCAGGGCCACTCCCCCTCGTCGTACGAGCCCCTGTGTGCGTACGCACGTTCGATGATCACGGGCCCGAGTCTGCCACGGAGGAAGGGCCGGGGTCAGTTTCGCGCGCGCCGCCCCGGCGCTGATCCGCCCCTCACTTGGTGCCGACGGTCCGCAGCACCGTCAGCACCAGCGTCCGCGCGGCCCGCACCGTCTCCCGCAGTGAGACGTGCTCGCGCGCACCGTGGGCGACCGCGATGTCCCCGGGACCGTACTGCAGCGTCGGGATCCCGGCGCCGGTGTAGTGCCGCAGGTCGCTGCCGTACGTGGCGCCGCGCACCCGCGGCCGCGGGCCGCCGGTCGCGTCGGCGTGCGCCGTGGCCACCGTGTCCGCGAGGGCGTGCCCCTCGGGCAGCCGGCCGCTCGCGAACTGCCCGCCCGGCCAGCTCACCGTCGCCGGATGGTCCCGCAGCCAGGGGTCGGCGGCACACGCGTCGGCCACGCACCGCTCCAGCGCGGCGCGCGCGTCCGCCGGGTCCTCGCCGAGGCGTACGCCGAACCGGCCCTCGGCGACCAGCAGGTCGGGCACGCTGCTCGCCCAGTCCCCGGCGCGCAGGGTGCCCACCGACAGGCCGTAGGGGATGGGGTACTCGGCGAGCAGCGGGTCGGGGTCCCGGTTCCGTTCGGTCTCCAGCTCGGCCAGCGCCCGGTGCAGCGGCAGATACGCGTCCACGGCGCTGACCCCCTGCTCCCGCGCGCTGCCGTGCGCCGCCCTGCCGGGCACGGCGACGCGGAACGTCAGCGCGCCCGCGTTGGCCGTGATCAGGGTGCCGGCGGTGGGCTCGGCGATGACGCAGGCGTCGCCGCGGTGGCCGCGCCGCAGGGTGCCGAAGGCGCCGAGTCCGCCGTCCTCCTCGCCGACGACGAAGTGCGCGGCGACCCGGCCGCGTAGCCGCACCCCGGACGTCCGTATCGCGGCCAGCGCGGCGAGGTGCGCCGCGAGCCCCGCCTTCATGTCACAGGCCCCGCGCCCGTGCACCAGGTCCCCGGTCACCCGCGGCACGTACGGATCCCCCTCCCATGCGTCGAGGTCACCGGGCGGTACGACGTCGACGTGGCCCTGGAGGATCAGCGTGGGCCCGTCGCCGCCGTCGGGGGTCGTGCCGACCAGTCCCCAGGCCTCGTCCCGGGGCGCCTCCGTCCCCGGGAAGCCGGGGTCGTCGCGCAGCGCGGGCAGGTCGAGCGGCCACAGGTCGACGTCCATCCCGAGCCACTCCAGCCGCCCGGCCAGCTGGTGCTGGAGCTCCGACTCGGCGGCGCTCCCGGTCACGCTCGGCACGGATATCAGCTCCAGCAGCGTCCGCCCCAGCGCCGCCTCGTCCACCGCCGCCAGCGCCGCGGCCTCCTCGTCGGTCAGCATGCCGCCCCTCCCCTCACCGGGGACGGCACGGCACCGCCCCCGCCCGCATACCTGCACACCCCGATACCCGCTTACGCCTCCGGCCAGCCACCAGCCACCCGGCCGCACAGCCGCACAGCCGCACAGCCGCACGCGGCGACGGCACCCCGTGGATCCTGGGGAGCACGCCCCACCCATGCCCGCACCGACACCGGGCCGCACAGCCGCCCCACCGCGGGCAGTCGTGCCTCCCCCAGGACGTCACGGGCGGGCGCTGGGGGGCACCCCCTCCAGGGGAGGCACCCCGCAGGCGCCGGGCCGCGCGGCCCACCTCCGCCCCGCACCATCGCCGGACCGCGCACGCCCGCACAGCCGCCCCACCGCGGGCAGTCGTGCCTCCCCAGGACGTCACGGGCGGGCGCTGGGGGGCACCCCCTCCAGGGGAGGCACCCCGCAGACGCCGGGCCGCGCGGCCCACCTCCGCCCCGCACCATCGCCGGGCCGCACACGACCGCACAGCCGCCCCACCGCGGGCAGTCGTCCCTCCCCCAGGACGTCACGGGCGGGCGCTGGGGGGCACCCCGCAGACGCCGGGCCGCGCGGCCCACCTCCACCCCGCACCATCGCCGGGCCGCACACCACCGCACAGCCGCCCCACCGCCCGACCGCCCAGCCCTCTACACCCGGCACCCGGCACCCGGCACCCGGGAAACGCCCTTCACCCGGCCGGTGGCGGCGTCGCCCCGCCTCCCACCGTGAACCCGGTCACCGTCCCCCCGCCCTCCCGCCGGTAGGCGTACGGCGCACCGCCGTGGGCCAGTGCGACCTCCCGGACGATGGAGAGCCCGAGCCCCGACCCCGGCAGGGACCGCGCGTCGGCGGCGCGGTAGAAGCGGTCGAAGACCCGGCTCAGGTCGTCCTCGGCGATGCCCGGACCCCGGTCGCGCACCTCCACCCGCACGGTGCCCGGACGGGCCGGTCCCGCGACGCGGATCTCGACCACGGCGCCGCCGTCCCGGTCGAACTTGACCGCGTTCTCGACCAGGTTGGACAGCGCCCGCGTGAGCATCCCGGGCCGTCCGTGGGTCGTGGTGTCGCCGCTCGCGCGCACCACGATCTCCCGCCCGGTGCGCCGCCTGGCCAGTCCCGCCACGTCCTGTGCGAGGTCCGCGAGGTCGACCCGCTGCGGCGGCTCGGTGTCGGACTGCCCGGCCGCGAGGTCGACCAGTTCGTTGACGAGGTCGGTCAGCTCGCGGGCCTCCTGGGTGAGGTCGGCGACGAGCTCCTCGCGGGTACCGGGCGGCAGCTCGTCGATGCGGCGCAGCAGGGAGATGTTGGTGCGCAGCGAGGTGAGGGGCGTCCGCAGTTCGTGCCCGGCGTCCTGGACCAGCCGGCGCTGGTCCTCCTCGGACTGGGCGAGCCGGCCCAGCATCCGGTCGAAGGCGCGACCGAGGCGCCCCACCTCGTCGTATCCGGCGACGGGCACCTGGATGCCGAGCCGCCGGGTGCGGGCGACGGCCTCGGCGGTGTTGGTGAGGACGACCAGGCGGCGGGTGATGCGGCGGGCCAGCCACCAGCCGAACAGCCCGGCCCCGACCACCACCGCCGCCATCAGGATCAGCGTGCGCCGCTGGAGCGCCCGCAGCAGGTCCTCGGTGTTGCTGAACTCCTGCGCGACCTGCACCGCGCCCCGGGCACCGCCGAGGGAGACGGTCGCGACCCGGTAGACGTCGCTGCCGACGTCGACGTCCGCGTGCACGACCACCTGCCCGGCCGTGCCGGCACCGGCGATCCGGCGGTCCTCGCCGACCACCGGCAGCCCGGGATCGCCCGGGTCGAAGACGCTGCCGTCCGGGCCGAGGACCTGCACGTCGGTCCGGGCGGGCCGTACCAGGTCGTGGCCGGGCGCGGCGGAGGAGAAGTCGTGCGGCGTCATCCGGTTCTGCCGGACCTCGCCGCGCAGGTCCTGCACGACCTCGTCGAACACGGACTGCTGGTCCACGCGCACCAGCCGGGCGGCGGCGTTGTAGGACAGGATGCCGACCAGCACGGTGACCGTGGCGGTGACCGCCGCGAACGCCACCGCGAACGTGGTCCCCAGCGACAGCAGCCGCAGCCGCCGGCGCGCGGCCGGCGACCCGTACGCACCGCCCGCGCGCACTCAGCCCTCCCGCAGCACGTAACCCACCCCGCGCACCGTGTGGATCAGCTGCGGCGCGCCGGGCTCGTCGAGCTTGCGGCGCAGGTAACCGACGTAGACGGCGAGGTTCTTGGAACCGGGGCCGAAGTCGTAGCCCCAGATGCGGTCGTAGATGGTGGCGTGCTCCAGGACGACGCCCGCGTTGCGGATCAGCAGTTCCAGCAGCTCGAACTCGGTGCGGGTCAGCTCCAGCTCCCGCCCGCCGCGCCAGACCCGGCGGGCCTGCGGGTCCATGCGCAGCCCGGCCGCCTCCAGGAACCGTCCGGGGGGACCCGGCGCCGGCTCCTCCTCGGGCTCGGCGGCCGGCACGGGCGGCGGCGGCACGGGGGCCGCCCGCCGCAGCAGGGCACGCAGCCGGGCGAAGACCTCCTCGACGTCGAACGGCTTGACGACGTAGTCGTCGGCGCCCGCGTCCAGTCCGGCGATCCGGTCGGCGGTCTCCACCAGCGCCGTCAGCATCAGCACCGGCGTGCGGTCGCCCTCGGCACGCAGCACCCGGCACACCTGGAGCCCGTCGATGCCGGGCATCATCACGTCCAGCACCAGGACGTCGGGCCGGCTGCGGTGGGCCTGCGCGAGGGCCTCGACACCGTCGGCGACGGCCGTGACCCGGTAGCCCTCCAGGGTCAGGGCGCGCTCCAGCGCGTTGCGGATGGCGCGGTCGTCTTCGGCGAGCAGAACGGTGTGCGGCACGCGCCCAGTGTGCCAACCGCCCGGGACTCCCCGCCCCGGCGGACGGCACCGGGGCCGGCTTCTTACCCGTATCTCACCCGGCGGGCCGCAGCGCGGCGAGCCGTTCCTCGAACGGGGTGACGTCCTCGAAGGAGTCCCGCCGAGGCTGTGGACGGGCGGTGGACAGCCCCGGCACCAGCGCCGCCAGCTCCCCGGCCGCCCGCTCGACACGCCCGTCAAGACCCTCGGCGCCCCAGTCCTCGGAGGCGGCGTAGACGCCGGTCGGGACGACGACGGCCCGGAGGTGGGAGAACAGCGGGCGCATCGCGTGGTCGAGGACCAGCGAGTGCCGCGCCGTACCGCCGGTGGCGGCGATCAGCACCGGCTTCCCGGCGAGGGCGCCCTCGTCGGTGACGCTCAGCGCGTCGAAGAACGACTTGAACAGCCCGCTGTAGGAAGCCGAGAACACCGGGGTGACCACGATCAGCCCGTCGGCGGCCGCGACCGTCTCGAAGGCGGCGGTCAGCGCCCGGCCCGGGAAGCCGTTGGTGAAGGTGTGCGCGATCTCGACGGCGAGGTCGCGCACCTCGATCACCTGGACGTCGGCCGGGGTCCGCCCGGCGGCCGCGGCGGCCAGGCGGTCGCCGAGCAGCCGGGTGGAGGACTGCACGCTCAGTCCGGCCGATACGACGACGAGCCTCATGCCCGCGCTCCTTCCTTCTTCCTGGCGCCGGCCGGCAGCGAACCGTGGGTCGGCGCGTCCGGCACGCCGGCCGGGCGCCTCTTGGCGAACTCCTCGCGCAGCACCGGCACGACCGCCTCGCCCAGCAGGTCGAGCTGCTCCAGCACGGTCTTCAGCGGCAGGCCCGCGTGGTCCATCAGGAAGAGCTGGCGCTGGTAGTCACCGGCGTACTCGCGGAACGACAGCGTCTTCTCGATGACCTGCTGCGGGGAGCCCACGGTGAGCGGGGTCTGCTCGGTGAACTCCTCCAGCGACGGCCCGTGCCCGTAGACCGGGGCGTTGTCGAAGTAGGGCCGGAACTCACGCACCGCGTCCTGGCTGTTCCTCCGCATGAACACCTGGCCGCCCAGGCCGACGATCGCCTGCTCGGGCCTGCCGTGCCCGTAGTGGGCGTACCGGGCCCGGTACAGCTCGACCATGCGCTTGGTGTGATCGGCGGGCCAGAAGATGTTGTTGTGGAAGAAGCCGTCGCCGTAGTAGGCGGCCTGCTCGGCGATCTCCGGCGAGCGGATCGACCCGTGCCAGACGAACGGCGGGACGCCGTCCAGCGGGCGGGGCGTGGAGGTGAAGCCCTGCAGCGGGGTGCGGAACTTCCCCTCCCAGTCGACGACGTCCTCGCGCCACAGCCGGTGCAGGAGGGCGTAGTTCTCGACGGCGAGGTTGATGCCCTGGCGGATGTCCTGGCCGAACCAGGGGTAGACCGGGCCGGTGTTCCCGCGGCCCATCATCAGGTCCACCCGGCCGTCGGCCAGGTGCTGGAGCATCGCGAAGTCCTCGGCGATCTTCACCGGGTCGTTGGTGGTGATCAGGGTGGTGGAGGTGGAGAGGACCAGCCGCTCGGTGCGGGCCGCGATGTAGCCGAGCATGGTGGTCGGCGAGGACGGCACGAACGGCGGGTTGTGGTGCTCACCGGTCGCGAAGACGTCCAGTCCCACCTCCTCGGCCTTCAGCGCGATGGCGACCATGGCCTTGATCCGCTCGCGCTCGGTCGGGGTGCGCCCCGTGGTCGGGTCGGGAGTGACGTCCCCGACGCTGAAGATCCCGAACTGCATGGCCACTCACCCTCCAGGTTGTTTACGCTTCAACTATACCCCTGGAACGACGCCCCGCCCCTCCCTATTCCACCCCCGGCCGGACCCTCTACGGCACCAGCACCAGCCGCCCCCGCACCCCGCCCTCCGCCAGCCGCGTGTGCGCCTTCACCGCGTCGGCCAGCGGATACGTCTCCGCGACCCGGAGCGTCAGCACTCCCTCGTCCACCAGCCGCACCAGCTCCGCCAGCCGGGCCCCGTCGGCGGCCACCTCCACGGCGGCCACCCGCACCCCGCGCTCCGGCGCCGGCTCCGCGTGCGGGATCACACCCGCGTAGGCACCCCCGTCCCGCACCCACGCGAGCGCCCGCTCCCCGAGCACCGCCGCGTCCAGCACCGCGTCGACGCTCCGCGCCCCCACCGCGCCGCCCGTGAAACGCGCGGCGCCGAGCGAGCGCACGAGCTCCTCGTCGTCCTCCCGGGCCAGGGCGGTGACGGCGATCCCCCGGTGCGCGGCGAGCTGGACGGCGTACCCGCCGACCGCGCCCGCGGCACCCGTCACCAGCAGTGACCCGCCCTCGGGGACCGCCAGCAGATCCAGGGCCTGCGCGGCCGTGAGCGCGTTCAGCGGCAGCGTCGCCGCGTGCGCCGCGTCGGCCGCGCGCGGTGCCCGCGCCACCGCGTCCGCCGGGACGACCACGTACTCGCTGGAACGCGACGGTCTCCTCACCCGCACGGTGACCCCGTCCGTCCCCGTCCGCGTCGACTACGAGCTCACCCCGCTCGGCACCGGCCTCAGCGGACTCCTCAACGCCGTGAAGGACTGGGCGGAGACCCATTTCGACGAGGTGCACCGCGCCCGCGAACGCCACGACGCCGAGACCGGCTAACCCTCCGGGACCTGCCCCGACCGCAGCCGGGCCGCCTGTTCCGCGCTGAACTCCGTCGTACGCCTCATGTGCTGGATGAACAGGGCCAGTTCGGCATCGTCCAGATCCTCGAAGAGCGCGAACCAGCCGCCGCCGAGACGCTCCCACACCCGCCCGAACTCGGTGGCCCGCTCCGGCACCACCGCCACCAGCACCAGCCGCCGGTCCCCCGCGTCCCGCTCCCGCACCACGTACCCCGCCCGCTCCAGCCGGTCCACCAGCCGCGTCGCCGAGCCGGTCGTCAGCCCCGTCAGCTCCGCGACCCGGCCCGTGGCCACCGGGCCGCCCTCCAGCGTCAGCAGGTTCAGACACTGCAGATCGGTGGGGTGCAGGCCCAGGTGGTCGGAGAGCGCCTGGTTGAACAGGGCGTGGGCCGCCATGGAGCGCCGGGACACCACGGCCAGCTCCGCCAGCAGCCCGGCCCGCCCGGTCTCCGGCATGCGCGACTCCTCTCCGCTCCTGCGGATGTATCCCACCCACGGCCCGTACCAGGCGCCGTCCATCAGGTGACGTACCCGGATGCGAAGCTGCACGCATGCTCATCCTCCGCTCCGCCGCCCTGTTCGTCCTCGCCGCGCTGCTCGAGATCGGCGGCGCCTGGCTGGTCTGGCAGGGCGTGCGCGAACACCGCGGCCGGCTGTGGGCGGCCGGCGGGGTCCTCGCCCTCGGCGCCTACGGCTTCGTCGCGACCTTCCAGCCCGACGCCCACTTCGGCCGCGTCCTCGCGGCGTACGGCGGCATCTTCGTCGCCGGCTCGATCCTGTGGGGTGTGGTCGCCGACGGCTACCGCCCGGACCGCTGGGACATCACCGGCGCACTGGTCTGCCTCGCCGGAATGGCCGTGATCATGTGGGCCCCGCGCAACGGCTGATGCCCCCGCCATCACCCCATCGGCCCCGCTTATGCTGGCCGGGCACGGCGGGGAGTGCGTGTCGTGCCCGATCCGCCCCGATCGCCGAGGAGCAGCCCATGGCCACCGCCGCACCGCCCGCCGCGTCCCGCATCGCCGTCGTCACGGGCGCGAGCAGCGGAATCGGGGCCGCCACGGCACGCCGGCTCGCCGAGGCCGGATACCGCGTCGTCCTCACCGCCCGGCGCAAGGACCGCATCGAGGCGCTCGCCGAGGAGCTCACCGCCGCCGGCCACGCGGCCACGGCCTACCCCCTCGACGTCACCGACCGCGCCGCCGTCGACGAGTTCGCCACCGCCTTCAGGACCGTCGGCGTCCTCGTCAACAACGCCGGCGGCGCACTCGGCGCCGACCCGGTCGCCACCGGTGACCCGGACCACTGGCGCACCATGTACGAGACCAACGTCCTCGGCACCCTCCACCTCACCCAGGCCCTGCTCCCCAAGCTGGACGCGAGCGGCGACGGCACGGTCGTCGTCGTCTCCTCCACCGCCGGCCACGCCACCTACGAGGGCGGCGCGGGCTACGTCGCCGCCAAGCACGGCGCCCACGTCCTCGCCGAGACCCTGCGCCTGGAGATCGTCGGCCGCCCGGTGCGCGTCATCGAGATCGCGCCCGGCATGGTCAGGACGGAGGAGTTCGCCCTCACCCGCTTCGGCGGCGACGCGGAGAAGGCCTCCAGGGTCTACCAGGGCGTCGCGGAGCCCCTCACCGCGGACGACGTGGCCGACACCATCACCTGGGCGGTGACCCGCCCGCCCCACGTCAACATCGACCTGATGGTCGTCCGCCCGCGCGCCCAGGCGTCCAACACCAAGGTCCACCGGGAGCCCTGATGCCCGACCCCGAACAACGCCGCCTGGCCCTGGAGAAGAAGCGCGAACGCTACGTCTGGTATTACCTCGCCTACTTCCTCTTCGGCATCCACATCGTGGCCTTCGTCATGATCTACGCGGTGACCCACGCGAAGTAGCCCGAAGAGGTCGTCCCGTAATCCCACGAGGCTGAGGGTCACGCTCCGTTCGTACGCGCAGCGGCTCACAGAGGCCGCCTCGGTGCTCGGCCGCACGGAGAAGAGTTGCCTCATCCGCCGGTGGCGCCCACGAAACGGATTGGCGGCGAGCACAGCGAGTCAGTGATCGACCGCGGGGCCCTGGATCTCAGGGCCCCGCGCCTCAACCCTTCACGCACACGAACTGCTTCAGCTTCGCCACGACCTCGACGAGATCACGCTGCTGCTCCATCACCTGGTCGATGTTCTTGTACGCTCCCGGAATTTCGTCCAGTACACCGGAGTCCTTCCGGCACTCCACCCCACTCGTCTGCTGCTCCAGGTCCCGCACGGTGAACCGCCGCTTCGCCGCGTTCCGGCTCATTCGCCGACCCGCGCCGTGCGACGCCGAGTTGAACGCCTTCTCGCTGCCGAGCCCTTTCACGATGTACGAGCTGGTACCCATGGAGCCTGGGATGATCCCGTACTCACCCGCACCCGCGCGGATGGCGCCCTTGCGGGTCACGAGCAGGTCCATGCCCTCGTACCGCTCCTCCGCCACGTAGTTGTGGTGGCAGGAGATCTCCGGCTCAAAGGTGGGTCCGGCCTTCTTGAACTCCTTGCGGATCACGTCCTTCAGGAGCGCCATCATGATCGAGCGGTTGTACTTCGCGTACTCCTGCGCCCAGAAGAGGTCGTTGCGGTACGCCGCCATCTGCGGGGTGTCCGCTATGAAGACGGCGAGGTCGCGGTCGACCAAGCCCTGGTTGTGCGGCAGCTTCTGCGCAATGCCGATGTGATGCTCGGCGAGCTCCTTGCCGATGTTCCGGGAACCGGAATGCAGGGTGAGCCACACGGAGCCGACATCATCGAACAAAAGTTCGATGTAGTGATTCCCTCCGCCGAGCGTTCCCATCTGCTTCGTGGCGCGTTCCTGACGGAACTTGACCGCGTCCGCCACCCCGCCGAACCGGGTCCAGAAGTCGTCCCAGCCGCCCGTCGCGAAGCCGTGCAGCCGGCCGGGGTCGACCGGGTCGTCGTGCATGCCACGGCCCACCGGAATGACCTGCTCGATCTTCGAGCGCAGCCGCGAGAGGTCGCCGGGCAGGTCGCTCGCCGTCAGGGACGTCTTCACCGCCGACATCCCGCAGCCGATGTCGACCCCCACCGCCGCCGGGCACACCGCACCGCGCATCGCGATGACCGACCCGACCGTCGCACCCTTTCCGTAGTGCACGTCCGGCATCACGGCCAGGCCCTTGATCCACGGCAGGGTGGCGACGTTCCGCAGCTGCTGGAGGGCGCCCTCCTTCACCGTCGCCGGGTCCGCCCACATGCGGATCGGCACCTTCGCGCCGGGCACTTCCACGTACGACACAACGTCCCCATTCCCCCGGAAAACCAACAGAAGTATCGAAGCGCAAAACCGGCGCCAAGGTCGACGAAAGGGATGACGGACCGGCGTCCACGGCAGTGCGTGCGATACACATTGTCTGCGAAGAGCGCCCCCCTGCGGCAAGCGATTAACCAGCGGGGACACTTGGGAGGACCCGGCGGGCACCGTCCCGCACCCACCGTCGAGAGGAGCCCGACCGTGCAGCGGAGGGCGTACGTACCCGGCGTCGCCGCGCTCCTGGCGGCCGTGCTGGCCGGCTGCACCGGCAGTGCCGAGGACGGCGGCCAGTCGGACAACTCCAACCCGGGGAGCGCCGGTACGGCGACCCAGGCGGCCCAGCCCGGACGGTACGCCACACTCCCCGAGCCCTGCGGTGCGGTCGACGACACCACGCTCGGCCAACTCCTCCCCGGGCTTGGGGAGATGGCGGACGAGGCGCAGCGCGAGAAGGCGTACGCGGGCGAGGCGACCCTCACCTACGACACCGACCGCAAGGTGGGCTGCCGTTGGAAGGTGGAGTCGGCCGAAGCGACCGACCACCTGCTGGTCGAATTGGAACGGGTCGTCTCCTACGACAACGCCGTCAGCGACGACGCCCAGGCCGGGCAGCTCTTCGCGACGAAGCAGGTGGCGGCGCGGCTCCCGGAGCCGACGGTGACGACCACGGAGTCCGGCACGCCCTCCATCAGCCCGTCCGGTGAGGCGAGTTCGACGCCGTCCTCCTCGGCCTCGTCCTCCGCCTCCTCCTCCGCCGCCTCGCCGTCCGCCGGCCCGACCGAGCTCCAGCCGCGTCTTCTGGAGGACCTGGGCGACGAGGCGTTCCTCGACGACGAGCTGGACAGCTCCGGTTCGACCGCCCGGCAGCGCACGGTGACTGTGGCGTTCCGCACGTCCAATGTGATCGTGACCGTCGAGTACGCGGAGCAGCCGATGACCGTCGGCGCCGTGCCGGACAGCAAGGAAATGCAGGACAGGGCACGGAAACTGGCGTCCGAGCTGGCCGATTCACTGAGCGGCTGAGCACCGTTCGCCGCCCCTGCGTCCCCGTGCGCGAAGCGGGCGAAGAGGGACCGCGCGGGTGGCTCACCGCGTACCGTGACCCCTCGGACCCCGTTCAGACCGCAGGGAACACGAGCGTCATGAGTGAAGGAACCATGCAGCGACGAGCACAGCGAGACCCGGCTGACCAGCGAGCGAAGCGTCTCACCCGCGTCCTTGTCTGCGCCGCGGCCGTCCCGGTGATGCTGATCGCCGCCGGCTGCTCCTCGGACTCCGGCTCCGACGACGGCAAGGACAAGGGCGCCGGCGCCTCCGCGTCGACGTCCGCGAGCCCGTCCCCGACCGTGCAGGCGGCGGCGTACAAGAAGCTCCCCGAGGCTTGTGGGGTGCTGTCGAAGAAGACCCTGGAGGATCTGGCTCCGGAGGCGAAGGCCGGCAAGGAGGGCAGCTCGGACGACCTCTCCACGCGTGCCAGCTGTTCCTGGAGCAGCCTCGACAACAACGGTGTGAAGGGGTCGCAGTTCCGCTGGCTGAACGTGTCGCTGCTGCGCTTCGACTCGGACACCACCCGTGGGCCGGGCGACAAGCTGGCCAAGGAGTACTACGCCAAGCAGGTGCGGGACGCCCAGTCCGCCGAGGGCGCGAAGGGCACCAAGGTGGAGCCGCTCTCCGGGACCGGTGACGAGGCGACGACGGTGCGCTACGACCTGAAGAAGAAGGAAGGCACCTTCAAGCAGCAGACGGTGGTGGTACGCGTTGAGAACGCGGTCGTCACCCTGGACTACAACGGTGCGGGTCTGGCCGGTGACAAGGCGCCGGACGCCGACGACCTGCTGAAGGACGCGCAGAAGGCCGCCAAGGAGGCGGTGGCCTCGGTGACGAAGGCGAACAGCGCGGGCGAGGCGGACAGTTCGCCGTCCGCTTCCGGGTCGGGCAAGCCGTCGGGCAAGGCGTCGGGCAAGGCGTCGCCGTCGGCCTCGAAGCCGTCCGCCGCCAAGGGCTGACCCCCTGAATCAGAACCGGCCATCCGTCTCCCGCACACATGTGCCACTCTGTTGCGCGCAACAACACGCACTGGGAGGGGAGTACGGGTGGCCGGGCCACTGCAGCTGACACGGATGCACCGGGTTCTCATCGGCGTGGTCGTCTCCGGTGCGGTCGTCATCGCCGGGATCGGCTTCGCGGGTTCGTACGCGGCCGTCCGTGAGCTCGCCCTGCAAAAGGGCTTCGGTGACTTCAGTTACGTCTTCCCGATCGGTATCGACGCCGGTATCTGTGTCCTGCTCGCGCTGGACCTGCTGCTGACCTGGATCCGCATCCCGTTCCCGCTGCTGCGGCAGACGGCGTGGCTGCTGACGGCGGCGACGATCGCCTTCAACGGCGCGGCGGCGTGGCCGGATCCGCTCGGTGTGGGCATGCACGGCGTGATCCCGGTGCTGTTCGTGGTCTCCGTGGAGGCGGCCCGGCACGCGATCGGGCGGATCGCCGACATCACCGCCGACAAGCACATGGAGGGTGTCCGTCTCACCCGCTGGCTGCTCTCGCCCGGCCCGACGTTCCTGCTGTGGCGGCGGATGAAGCTGTGGGAGCTGCGTTCCTACGAGCAGGTGATCAAGCTGGAGCAGGAGCGGCTGGTGTACCAGGCCCGTCTCCGCTCCCGCTACGGCCGCGCCTGGCGCCGCAAGGCCCCGGTCGAGTCCCTGATGCCGCTGCGCCTCGCCAAGTACGGCGTCCCCCTGGCCGACACGGCCCCGGCGGGTCTGGCGGCGGCGGGCATAGAGCCCGCACTGCTCCCCCCGGCGCCCGGGGCCGCGGAGACATCCGTGGGCGGCCGCGCGGACACGGCCGCGGCCGGTCGTGCCGCCGGGGCCCGGGTGGGCTCGGTGGCCGCGCCTCCCGGCGAGCAGCGCCGGGAACTCGAGGGCCACCGGAATCCCGGGCACCGGGAGGAGACCGCGGGCAATCCGTGGCTGCAGGCCCGTGACCCGCAGACCGTCGAGTACCACGGCGGTTACGACCCCACCTACGACCCCGACGAGGAGTACGCCCGCTGGTACGCGGAGCAGCGGCAGGCCGAGCAGTACCAGGAGCAGTACCAGGAGGAGCCGCCGCTCCAGGAGCCCTCCCCGGAGGAGACCGGCGGCTTCCCGATTCCCGTGGTTCCCGGCGGCCGTACCCGCGAGCTGGGGGAGGGCGGCGGCACCCCTGCCGCCGACCCGGGCGAGGAGGCTTTCTACCAGGTGTTCCGGCAGTCGATAGACGGCAGCTACCCCACGCCCCGCGTCCTCGGCGACAACATCCAGGCGACCTACGGCACGACCCTGAGCCCGAGCGAGCTGAAGGTCCTCGCCGAGCGCTTCCAGGCGCGCCACACGGCGGAACTGGAAGAGGACCACATCGCGTAAGGCGCGCACACGACGACAGGGGGCGCCCGGCCGGACACCGGGCGCCCCCTGTCGTCGTGCCGGCGGCTACTCCCCGAGCAGCGCCCGCACCCGCTCCTGCCCCACGGCCAGCAGCAGCGTGGGCAGCCTCGGTCCCGTGTCCCGCCCGACCAGCAGGTGGTACAGCAGGGCGAAGAAGGACCGCTGGGCGGTCTTGATCTCCGCCGGCAGTTCCTTGGGCGTGGCGTCGGCCGAGAAGCCGGCCTGGACCTTGGGCACGCCGTAGACGAGGTGGGTGAGCCCGTCCAGCGACCAGTTGTCCGCGAGGCCGTCGAGCAGCAGCCGCAGCGACTGCCGGTCCCGCTCGTCGAGCGACTTCAGCAGGTCGGCGTCGGGCTCGGCGCGGACGATGGTGCGCTGGTCGGCGGGGACGTGGGTGTTGATCCACGCCTCGGCCTTGTCGTACCGCGGACGGGCCTCGTCCAGCGAGGCCGGCGGGTCGGAGGGGTCGAGCTCGCTGAGGATCCGCAGGGCCTGGTCCTCGTGACCGGCGGTGATGTCGGCCACCGAGGCCAGCGTGCGGTAGGGCAGCGGGCGGGCCGTCGTCGGCAGCTCACCGCTCGCCGTGCGGACCGCGCGGGAGTGCGCGGCGGCGTCGGCGGGCAGGACGCTGCCGTCGGCGACCTTGGCGTCGAGCCGGTCCCACTCGTCGTACAGGCGCTGGATCTCCTGATCGAAGGCGATCTTGAAGGACTGGTTGGGCCGGCGCCGGGCGTACAGCCAGCGCAGCAGTTGCGGCTCCATGATCTGCAGCGCGTCGGCCGGGGTCGGCACGCCGCCCCGGGACGACGACATCTTCGCCATGCCGCTGATGCCGACGAAGGCGTACATCGGCCCGATCGGCTGCTCGCCGCCGAAGATGCCGACGATCTGCCCGCCCACCTGGAACGACGACCCCGGCGAGGAGTGGTCGACACCGCTCGGCTCGAAGATCACGCCCTCGTAGGCCCACCGCATGGGCCAGTCGACCTTCCAGACGAGCTTGCCGCGGTTGAACTCGCTCAGCCGGACGGTCTCCGAGAAGCCGCACGCGGTGCAGGCGTAGTTCAGCTCGGTGGAGTCGTCGTCGTAGGAGGTGACCGTCGTCAGGTCCTTCTCGCAGTTGCCGCAGTACGGCTTGTACGGGAAGTAGCCGGCGGAGCCGGAGCTGCCGTCGTCCTCGGCGGCGGCGCCGGAGCCCTCGGCGGCCTCCAGCTCGGCCTCGTCGACCGGCTTCTGCTGCTGCTTCTTCGCGGGGGCCTTCTTGGTGCGGTACTGGTCGAGGATCGCGTCGATGTCGCCGCGGTGCCTCATGGCGTGCAGGATCTGCTCGCGGTAGACACCGGAGGTGTACTGCTCGGTCTGGCTGATCCCGTCGAACTCCACGCCCAGCTCGGCCAGCGACTCGACCATGGCGGCCTTGAAGTGCTCGGCCCAGTTCGGGTACGCGGAGCCCTTGGGGGCGGGGACGGAGGTGAGCGGCTTGCCGATGTGCTCGGCCCACGTCTCGTCCACGCCGGCGACACCGGCCGGGACCTTGCGGTAGCGGTCGTAGTCGTCCCAGGAGATCAGGTGCCGGACCTGGTGGCCGCGGCGGCGGATCTCGTCGGCGACGAGGTGCGGGGTCATGACCTCGCGGAGGTTGCCCAGGTGGATCGGGCCGGAGGGGGAGAGTCCGGACGCGACGACAACAGGTTTGCCCGCGGCCCGACGCTCCGACTCCTCGATGACCTCATCCGCGAAACGGGAGACCCAGTCGGTGGTCTCGGTGCTCTGAGCCACGATCGGCACGTCCTTCTCTCTGCTCGGGCAGCCGGTACGGTCGCACGGCTGACCGCCCCATTCTCCCAGGACGGCCCGCATCCGCGAAAACCGCTTTTCACCGCGTGGGATACTCGGCTTCCGTAGTAGTCCACGAACCCGAGCAGAACGGCAGCCTCCATGGCCTCGGTCACGTCCCTCACCGACTCCGTCCAGCAGCAGCTCGCGTCCGCCCTCTCGGCCACCCGGCCGGAGGCCGCCGGCGCGGACCCGCTGCTGCGACGTAGTGACCGGGCGGACTTCCAGGCGAACGGCATCCTCGCGCTGGCCAAGAGGGCCAAGGCGAACCCGCGGGAGCTGGCGGCCGAGGTCGTCTTGCACCTCACGACCGGTGACCTGATCGAGGACGTCGAGGTCTCCGGCCCCGGCTTCCTCAACATCACCCTCGCCGACCGGGCGATCACCCAGAACCTCGCCGCGCGGCTCGCGGACGGCGAGCGCCTCGGCGTGCCGCTGAAGGAGGACGCGGGCGTCACGGTCGTCGACTACGCCCAGCCGAACGTGGCGAAGGAGATGCACGTCGGTCACCTGCGGTCCGCGGTGATCGGCGACGCCCTGCGCTCCATGCTCGACTTCACCGGCGAGAGGACGATCGGCCGGCACCACATCGGCGACTGGGGCACCCAGTTCGGCATGCTCATCCAGTACCTGTTCGAGCACCCCGGCGAGCTGGCACCGGCGTCGGAGGTCGACGGCGAGCAGGCCATGTCGAACCTGAACCGGGTGTACAAGGCCTCGCGCGCGTTCTTCGACTCCGACGACGACTTCAAGGAGCGGGCCCGCAAGCGGGTCGTCGCCCTCCAGTCCGGTGACAAGGAGACGCTCGAACTGTGGCAGCAGTTCGTGGACGAGTCGAAGGTCTACTTCTACTCCGTCTTCGAGAAGCTCGACATGGAGATCCGCGACGAGGAGATCGTCGGCGAGTCCGCGTACAACGAGGGCATGCCCGAGACCGCCCGGCTCCTGGAGGAGATGGGTGTCGCGGTGCGCTCCGAGGGCGCGCTCGTGGTGTTCTTCGACGACATCCGCGGCAAGGACGACCAGCCGGTCCCGCTGATCGTGCAGAAGGCCGACGGCGGCTTCGGCTACGCGGCCTCCGACCTGACGGCGATCCGCAACCGCGTCGTCGACCTGCGCGCGACGACGCTGCTGTACGTCGTCGACGTGCGCCAGTCGCTCCACTTCCGGATGGTCTTCGAGACGGCCCGCCGGGCCGGCTGGCTGAACGACGACGTCACCGCGCACAACATGGGCTACGGCACCGTGCTCGGCGCGGACGGCAAGCCGTTCAAGACCCGTGAGGGCGAGACCGTACGCCTGGAGGACCTGCTGGACGAGGCGGTGCAGCGGGCCGCGGAGGTCGTCCGGGAGAAGGCGCGGGACCTCACCGAGGACGAGATCAGGGAGCGGGCGGCGCAGGTCGGCATCGGAGCCGTGAAGTACGCGGACCTGTCGACGTCGCCGAACCGCGACTACAAGTTCGACCTGGACCAGATGGTGTCGCTCAACGGCGACACGTCGGTGTACCTGCAGTACGCGTACGCCCGGATCCAGTCGATCCTGCGCAAGGTGGGAGACGTACGCCCGTCGGCGCACCCGGAGCTGGACCTGCACCCGGCGGAGCGCGCGCTGGGCCTGCACCTGGACGCGTTCGGTGACACGGTCTTCGATGCCGCCGCGGAGTACGCCCCGCACAAGTTGGCGGCGTACCTGTACCAGCTGGCGTCGCTGTACACGTCGTTCTACGACAAGTGCCCGGTCCTGAAGGCCGATTCGCCGGAGCAGGTGGCCAACCGCCTCTTCCTCTGCGACCTCACGGCCCGCACGCTCCACCAGGGCATGGCCCTGCTGGGCATCCGGACGCCCGAGCGTCTCTGAGCGGACCGCCATGACGCGCGCGGCCCGTCCTCTCCCCCGACGGAAGGACGGGCCGCGGCGTTGTCCGGGTCGGGCGCAGTGGTCGACGCTTACCGCGAGCGGCGCGACCTCGGCGGCCGCGACGGCCCGTGTGCTGGGCGGGTGCCGCTCGCCGGATCGGTCCGTACGTCCCCGTCCTCCGGGGCCGTCCTGCCGCCGCCCCGCTGCCGGGGCGCCTCCTGCGAGGGCGAGGACCCGATGAACGTGCTCTGCGGCAACGGCGCGGACACCCGCCGGGCACGGTCGTTCGGGCCTGCTGCCACCGCGCCGACAAGCGGGAGCTGGAGTGCTTCGAGGCGACCGTACGCCGGCCCGCGCGGCGGCGCGCCTCAGTCGCGCAGGCCCGCGCCCAGCCTCCGCAGCCCCTCCGCGATCTCCTGAGGTGTCTGCGTCACGAAGCACAGCCGCAGGGTGGCCGGGTCCGGCTCACCGGCGAAGAAGGGGGCGCCGGGGACGTAGGCCACGTCCCGCTCGACCACGCGGGGCAGGAGCGCGGTGGTGTCGTTGCCGTCGGGCAGCCGCACCCACAGGAACATGCCGCCCTCGGGCCGGGTCCAGGTCGAGCCGTCCGGCAGCGCGGCGGGCAGTCCGGCGAGCATGGCGTCGCGCCGTTCGCCGTAGACGCCGGCGACGCGCCGGACATGGGCGTCCAGGTCGTTGTCCGCCAGGTAGCGGGCCGCGGCGAGCTGGTTGACGGTCGGGGTGTGCAGGTCGGCGGCCTGCTTGGCGACGGCGCAGGCGCGGCGCGGTCCGGCGGGTGCGCGCAGCCAGCCGAGGCGCAGGCCGGGGGCCATGACCTTGGAGAAGCTGCCGAGCAGCACGGTGCGGTCCTCGGCGCCGGGGTGGGTGGCGATCCACGGCACCCGTTCGCCGTCGTAGCGCAGTTCGCCGTAGGGGTCGTCCTCGACGATCCACAGTCCGCGCCGGGCGGCGACCCGGGCCACGGCGGCCCGTCGCGCGGCGGGCAGGGTGCGGCCGGTGGGGTTCTGGAAGGTGGGCACGGTGTAGAGCAGCTTGGGGCGTTCGCGCGCGACCAGTGCGTCCAGCGCGTCCGGGTCGAGGCCATCCCCGTCGCCGGGGACGGCCACCACGCGTGCCCCGGCCAGCCCGAAGGCCTGGAGCGCGGCGAGGTAGCAGGGGCGCTCGACGAGGACCGTGTCACCGGGCTCCAGCAGCGCGGTGGCGAGGAGGGAGAGGGCCTGCTGGGAGCCGGTGGTCACGAGCAGGTCGTCGGGGGCGGTGGGCAGGCCGCGGGCGGCCGTGCGGGCGGCGAGCGCGGCCCGCAGCGCCGGTTCGCCCTCCGTCGTGGAGTACTGCAGCGCCCGCGCCGGTGTCTCGGCGAGCACCGTCCGGTACGCCGCCGCGATGCCCTCGGCGTCGAACAGTTCCGGCGCCGGCAGCCCGCCCGCGAAGTTGATCACCTCGGGGCGGGCGGTGACGGCCAGGATGTCCCGTACGGGTGAGCCCCCGACGGTGCGGGCCCGCGCGGCGAGCGGCGGTGTGGGGGCGAGGGATCGGGCGGGTTCGGGCTCGGTGACGGTCATGGCAGGGCTCCTCGGGCTGTGGGGACGGCGCGTGCCCGGCAGCCTAGGAAACCGTGTGTCCTCTACACGCGGCTTTCCGCGCATCGGACAGCCGGCCGGCTAGTCGAACGTCGTCGTCCCCTCCGGTACCCACCTCTCGCCGCCCAGCGGGAACTCGTACGCCGGACGCCCGTTGTTGCCGCTGGTGCGGAAGGGGCGGCCCCCGTCGTCCACGACGAGCGTGCCGCTGCGGGAGCCGCTGGACCACTTCAGTTCCAGGTACCAGCTCACGTCGTACGCGGAGGCGTCGGCGGTGACGTAGTAGACCTCGGGGTCGGACTCGCTCACCTTGAACGGGAAGTCGCGGTGCCCCGACTTCGGCGTCAGGGCCGGCCGCGCCGCGTCCAGGGCGACCGTGAAGGCACGCGTCGGTACGCCGCCGCCGCAGCCGACGCCGGGGTAGCCCATGGCGTAGTCGTTCCAGGCGAGCGGCGCCCGCTTGCCGGCGACCCGCACGGTGATGCCCTCCACGACCACCGTCCGCGCGCCGGTCCCCTGCACGGTGAGCCGCACGTACTGCTCCCCCGACGACACGGCGCGCTCCGCGGCGACCCACGCCGTCGCGTCGTCCTCGATCGGCGGCGGGTGCACCTCGCCCGGCGCCTTGTCGATCAGGTACCGCTGCGAGCAGGGGCTCTCCCAGACGTACGGGTCGGTGCGCACGGTGAGCGGTACGGCGCCGTCCCCGGGCCGAGTGCCCGGCGGGGCGGCGGACCCGGCGGCCGGCGGGTCGCTCGTGTGCTCGCCCTTCGCGTCGGGGGAACCGGGGACGGACGGGGACTCGGAGGCGGAGGCGGAGGCGGAGGCGGAGGACGTGACCGAGGGGGACGGCGAGGAGGTGACGTCCTCGCCCCCGACGGTCGCCGCTCCGACCGGTCCCCGGCGGCCCTCACCGCCCGTGCCGCCGTCCGGCAGGCCCACGACGAGCGTGACCCCGGCCAGCACGGCGGCGACGGCGGTCCCGGCCAGGACGGCGGTACGGGTACGGCGCCGGGGACGGGACCCGGGACGCGGTGCGCCGACGCCTCCCGCCTGCGGCACCCCGCTCACCGGATCGCCGGCCGGATCGCCGGCCTCCGGGTCCGCGGTCACCGGGACCTCGGTCACTGGATCGCCGGCCCCCGTGCCCGGCTCGGCCCGCTCCTCCGGGGCCGGTGCCGCCGGCGTCGCCGCGGGCTCGGACCTGCGCCCCCGCGCCGCGTCCGCCAGCACCCACCGCCGGTGCAGTTCGACCAGTTCCCCGGGGTCCGCCTTGCACAGCCGGGCCAGCCGTTCCACCGGCGCGTAGTCCGTGGGCACCGCGTCCCCGTTGCAGTACCGGTGCAGGGTCGACGTACTCATGTGGAGCCGCTTGGCGAGGACCCCGTAGCTCAGCCCGGACCGGTCCTTCAACTCCCGCAGGAGCGCGGCGAACTCCACCGCGGGCGTGCCTTCCGACACCGGTTCTCCCTCCCCCGTGTCCCATTCCGCCGTTCCAGGGAGCGGTCGTTCTCCCAGGTCACAGCGGTTTGAGCGTTCCAGCGTCCCGAATCCTCCGTCGGATGTGGCGGCCGGGACGGATCCCACCACACGCTCTGGTCATCCAAGCACGCCGCTCCCGGCAACCGGCCGGACGGCCACGCCGCACCCGTACCGAAGACAAGGAATCCGCCATGCGTACGTCGCGCCTCCGCCTGCTCGCCGCCGCCGGAATCACCCTCGCCGCCCTCTCCCTGACGGCCTGCCAGGACGGTACGGGCACGAAGGACGAGGGCGCGTCCCGGCCGAACGCGACGGCGTCCGCCGGCACGCCCACGAACACGCCCACGGAAGCGCCCTCGGCCCCGCCGGCGGACGGCACCGGCCCGAGCAGGCCCTCCCCGGCCGGCGCGGACACCGGCGGCGGCAGGAGCGGCGGCAAGGACACGCACCGGGGCGCGGACCGCGGCACCGGCACGTCGGGCGGTTCCGGCGATCCGCAGACCCGCGTCGCCTGCAACGGCTCCAACACCACCGTCACCGCCCGGCCGGTCCCGCGCCCCCTCAACCACATGCTGATCACGGTCAGGAACACCGGTTCGAAGCCCTGCGACCTCACCTACTACCCCGTGCTCCGCTTCGACGAGATGCAGTGGGTGCCGCAGCCGGTCGAGGCGTCGAAGCCGCAGGCCGTGGTCGGCATCGACCCGGGCCGGTCGGCGTACGCGGGCGTCCTCCTGTCGGCCGCCGACGGCAGCGGCGACGGCGGCACCACCGGCCGGGCGCTCACCGTCGGCTTCCAGGGCCACACCCCGAACAGCAGCGGCGGCCCGGCCGCGACCCCGTCCCTGCCGGCCAAGGGCGTGTACTACGACAGCACGCTGACGGTGACGTACTGGCAGCAGTCGATGGACGACGCCCTGACGTACTGAGCGGGATCAGCGCTCGAGCTTCTGGGCCACCTCGGTGGCCCAGTAGGTCAGGATGTTGCGCGCGCCGGCCCGCTTGATGCCGGTCAGCGTCTCGAGGATCGCCCGGTCCCGGTCGATCCAGCCCTTCTCGGCGGCGGCCTCGACCATCGCGTACTCACCGGAGATCTGGTACGCCGCCACCGGCACGTCCACCGTGTCCGCGACCCGCGCGAGGATGTCCAGATACGGGCCCGCCGGCTTCACCATCACCATGTCGGCGCCCTCCTCCAGGTCGAGCGCCAGCTCGCGCATCGACTCACGGAGGTTGGCCGGGTCCTGCTGGTACGTCTTGCGGTCGCCCTGGAGCGAGGAGGCGACGGCCTCCCGGAAGGGCCCGTAGAAGGCGGAGGCGTACTTGGCGGTGTAGGCGAGGATCGCCACGTCCTCCCGCCCGATCTGGTCGAGGGCGTCACGGACGACACCGATCTGACCGTCCATCATCCCGCTGGGCCCGACCACGTGCGCGCCCGCGTCGGCCTGCACCTGCGCCATCTCGGCGTACCGCTCGAGCGTGGCGTCGTTGTCGACGCGGCCGTGCTCGTCCAGCACACCGCAGTGCCCGTGGTCGGTGGTCTCGTCGAGACACAGGTCCGACATGACGAGCAGGTCGTCCCCGACCTCGGCCCGCACGTCGCGCAGGGCGACCTGGAGGATCCCGTCCGGGTCGGTCCCCGGCGTGCCGAGGGCGTCCTTCTTCGAGTCCTCCGGCACACCGAACAGCATGATCCCGGAGATACCGGCCGCCACGGCCTGGGCCGCCGCCTTCTTCAGGCTGTCCCGTGTGTGCTGCACGACCCCGGGCATCGCCGCGATGGGCACCGGCTCGGCCGTCCCCTCGCGCACGAAGGCGGGGAGGATGAAGTCGGCGGGGTGCAGCCTGGTCTCGGCGACCATGCGCCGCATGGCGGGAGTGGTCCGCAGACGCCGCGGCCGCGTGCCGGGGAAGGATCCGTACGTCGTCATACCACCTACGCTACGCCCGCCCCACCCGTGCCTTTGCCGACGCCCAGTCGGCGGCCGGGCCCCGTGCGTGTGTACCGTTTCCTGTCTGTCGTGATCACGCCACCGAGGGGAATGACACCGTGCACAGCGCCGCCGTCACGGCCGAGGGCGACCACATCCGCTGGGTCGAGCTGCCGGGCCGGGACCCGGCCCGCGTGTACGTCCACGGTCTGGGCGCCACCTCTCCTGCCTACTTCACCGCGACCGCCGTCCACCCGCTCCTCGCGGGCCACCGCTCCCTCCTCGTCGACCTGCTAGGTCACGGCCACAGCGACCGCCCCACCACGTTCGCGTACACCCTCGAGGACCACGCCGACGCGCTCGCCGCCGCCCTGCGCACCGCGGACGTCGCCGGTGCGGAACTCGTGGCCCACAGCATGGGCGGCTCGGTCGCCGTCGTGCTCGCCGCCCGCCACCCGGAGCTGGTTTCCCGCCTGGTCCTGGTCGACGCCAACCTCGACCCGCTGCCCCGCGTCCCCGGCACGTCCGGCAGCAGCGGCATCGCCGCGTACACGGAGGAGGAGTTCGTGTCCGGCGCCTGGCGCGAGGTCCGCGACCGCGTGGGCGCGCACTGGTGGTCGACGATGCGCCTGGCGGGCCTGGAGGCCCTGCACCGCAGCGCCACCCACCTGGTCCGCGGCACCATCCCGACGATGCGCGAACTCCTGCTCACCCTGCCGATCCCCCGGGCGTTCCTCCACCCCGAGGCAGACGGCACGTTCCCCGGATCCGCCGAACTCCGCGCCTCCGGGGTCCTCTTGACCGCGATCCCCGACTGCGGGCACAACATCATGCTGGACAACCCCGAGGCATTCGCCCGGGCCGTGTCCGAGGCCCTCGCGCCGGAGGCGGGGCCGACCGGAGGAAGCCTCTGATCTTCCTCAAGATCCTTCCCGTGACTACCGGCCGGTAGCTAAGTTCGTTCCCGACCAGAGGTGGACATCACCTCTCAACTGAATACAAGTACGGGGACTCTGGCATGACCACCAGAATCAACACGAACACTCAGCGACACGGTGCCGCACGGCGTACCAGCGCCATGATCGTCGCCGCCGTCACCGCGGGCGCCCTCTTCGCCACTGCCACCGGCGCCCAGGCCGCGGATCCCGCGGCACGGCAGACCGCTGCGGCGAACGGCGTCCCGGTCGTCGACGACCCGGGATTCACCGCGGCGGAGCAGGAGCAGGGCGCGACGCTCGCCCAGGGGATAGCCCGACTGGGTGTCACCGAGGAGCAGTTCGCCGCCGCACTGGAGGTGGCCCTGACCAGGCCGGCTCCGGACGCGGATACCCTGCGTACGCGCCTCGCCGCGCTCACGGCGCAGCCGAGCGCCGAACAGCTCGTGCAAGCGGCCTACCCCGGGGACGGTGAGGCCCAAGCCGCGCTGCTGCCCGTCTTCTCCAAGGAAGAGGTGCGCACCGCCACGCTGGCCCAGCTCTCCCCGGCCTCCGCCGCTGCCGCCCCCGGCGGGAAGAAGCCGATGACGGCCGCGGCGGGATGGTGGGACCAGACGAAGTTCGTCGTCAAGTGCAGTGCCGCCGTCGCCGCCGTCCTGATCAGCTTCGCGCCGGCCGGCTCCAGCATCAAGGTCGCCCGCGCGGTGGCCCTGTTCAAGCGCTACGGCGCCAAGAAGACGGCGAACATCATCTGGCGCTTCGTGAACGGCAAGCACGTCGGTTCCAAGGAGCGCGAGGCCGTGAAGGCGTTCATCGGCATCTCCGCCATCTCGTCCGCGTGCAGCAAGTGAGGTGAGTGCAATGACGATCGAGCACGTCGCCGTGACCGCCCTGGCGGTCGAAGTGGTGATCATGGTGTTGGCGCGGATGGGCACCGAGCGGCGCCACTGGAGCCACGCCAAGGGGCGCGGTCCCACCCCTCTGAAGCGGGACGACATCACGCTCGCCTCGGGGACGCTGTACGCGATCGCCGCGGTCGCGATGGTGGCGGGCGCCGTCATCGCACCGGTCGAGCTGACCCTCAGGGCGGTCGGTACGTTCGCGCTGTTCGGCATCCTGCTCCCGGCGTTCGCCGCGAACGCCGTGATGGTGCTGGCGACGCGGGGCAACCCCGCAGCGGTCACCGCGGGGCAGCGCGGCCTCGCCTTCGCGGTCGCCGCGGGCGGCGGGCTCCTGTCCGTCGGCCTGGTCTGACGCACCCTTCCCACCACGGGCCCCCGGCACCCACCGCCGGGGGCCCGTCCCCGTGCCGTACAGGTGCCGTCACCCCCACCGCCCCGCAGGCCGGGGTTCTCCGGCCGACCCGACCGTTTGGACCACTCGGACCGTCCCTTTTTGGCTCTCCCCTCCGGACCATGAGTGCAGCAGGCTGAGGGAACCGTCGATCTCGCGGAGGGTTCCCTTGAGTCTCGCGTTCCTGCTGACCACCCTCGTGGTGGTGGTCACCCCCGGCACCGGTGTGGTGTACACCCTCGCCGCCGGTCTGTCCCACGGCCGCCGGGCCGGCGTGATCGCCGCGCTCGGCAGCACCCTCGGTGTCGTACCGCACCTGCTGGCGACGATCACCGGCCTCGCCGCGCTGCTGCACACCAGCGCCGTCGCCTACGCGGTCGTGAAGTACCTCGGCGTCGCCTATCTGCTGTACATGGCGTGGGCGACGCTGCGCGACAAGGACGCGCTGACCGTCGAGACGGACGCCGCGCCGCGCCCGGCGCTCCGCGTGATCACCTCCGGGGTACTCCTCAACCTGCTGAACCCCAAGCTGACCATGTTCTTCGTCGCGTTCCTCCCCCAGTTCGTCCCCGCCGGCACGCCCGGCTCCACCGGCCTCATGCTGCGGCTCGGCGCGGTCTTCATGGCTCTGACCTTCGTCGTCTTCGCCGCGTACGGCATGGGCGCCGCGGCCGTGCGCGACCGTCTGGTGGCCCGGCCCCGGGTCACGACCGGTCTGCGCCGGGTGTTCGCCGTCTGCTTCGTGGGACTGAGCGCACGGATGGCGGTGGCGTGACATGCGGTTCCGGCACGCCGAAGCGATCTGGTCCGAGCACCCCCGCCTCGCCGCGGGCGCGCTCCACACCACCGGCGTCGGCCCGGTGGCCGACACCGGCCCGCGCGTCGCGGAGTACACCGCCCGCGCCCGGGCCCGGCTGGACGGCGCCTTGGAAGGCCGGTTCCCCGAAGTGCTGGCCTGGCGGCGGGTCTTCGCCCGGATGGGGCTGAAGCCGACGCAGTACCGGTGCGCCTCGGAGTCGCTGTTGAGGCGGCTGCGCAAGGAGGGGACGCTGCCGCGCATCCACCCGGTGGTCGACCTGTGCAACGCGATCTCCGCGGCGTACGCCGTCCCGGTCGCGGTCCTCGACGCCGACCGTGTCACCGGCCCCCTGCTGGAGGTGCGTCACGCCCGCGGTGACGAGGAGTACACGGCCTTCGGCGGCGCCACCGAGCACCCGGCCCCCGGCGAGGTGACGTACGCCGACTCCGCCGGACGGGCGCACGCCCGCCGCTGGACCCACCGGCAGAGCGGCCACTCCGCGGTGAGTGAGCGCACCGGCCGGATCCTCGTGGTCGCGGAAGCCGTGCACGACGGCGGTGCGGACACCGTCGCGGAGGTTCTGGAGACGATCGCCCGGGAACTCACCGCGCACTGGCGGACGACCCCGGCCACCGCCCTTCTCACCGCCACGGCACGCGAGTTCGCCTTCGCCGACGAACCGCTGTCCGGCACCCGGGCGCCGTGACGGCGCATGGCACCATGGGTACGGTGAGCGAGGTGGAGGGTACGGCGGCGGACGCAGTCACCCGGGCGCACGGCTCCGACTTCCTGCAACTGCGGCCCGGCGACGCGCCCGCGGGCGGCAAGGCGGACTGGCTGGCACAACGGCTGCGGCAGGCGATCACCGACCGCAGGCTCACCGTGGGCAGCAGACTGCCGGCCACCCGGGTGCTCGCCGCCGAACTGCGCGTCTCCCGGGGCGTGGTCACCGAGGCGTACCGGCGGCTCGCCGAGGACGGGCACGTCGAGGGCCGCCGGCGCGGTGGCACGGTGGTGGTCGCCGCACCCCCTGCCCCCGGACAGCCCTCTTCCCGACGAGCCGTGCCGCGGTCCCCCTTCACCGGCGAGCCCGGCGCCGACGTCTTCGACGTGCTGCGCGCCGCCGACGCCCGCATCGACCTCACCCCCGGCCGGCCCGACCTCTCCGCGTTCCCGCGCACGGCCTGGCTGCGCGCCGAACGGGCCGTGCTCGCCGAGCTGTCCGCCGCCGACCTCGGGTACGGCGACCCCCGCGGCGCACCGCGGCTGCGCCGCGCCGTCGCCGACTGGCTGGCACGCAGCCGCGGCATCCGGGTCGAGCCGGACGGGATCCTGATCGTCGCGGGCACCGCCCAGGCGCTCACCCTGCTGCGCCCCGTGCTGCTGGCGGACGGCATCACCGCTGTCGCGGTGGAGGACCCCGGCGCGCTCGGCACCCGCCAGCACCTGGGGAACGAAGGGATGGCCACCCCACCGGTCCCGGTGGACGACCACGGACCGCGCGTCGACGCGCTGCGCGCCACCGGCGCCCCGGCGGTCCTGCTCACCCCCGCCCACCAGTTCCCCACCGGCGTCGTGACGAGCGGCGAGCGCCGCCGTGAGCTGCTGCGCTGGGCCGCGGACGGCGGGCTGATCCTGGAGGACGACTACGACGCCGAGCACCGCTACGACCGCCCGCCCGTGCCCGCGCTGCGCTCGCTGCTCGCCGACCGGGTGTACTACATGGGCAGCGTGTCCAAACTGCTCGCCCCCGCGCTGCGGATCGGCTGGCTGATCCCGCCGCCCCACCACCTTCAGGCGCTCACCGGCGCGAAACGCTTCGCGGACCTGGGCAACGCCGTGCTGCCGCAGCTGGTCCTCGCCCGGCTGATGGAATCGGGCCAACTGGAGCGGCACCTGCGGCTGCTCCGGGCCCGCCACGTCTGCCGCCGCGACGCCGTGATCGACGCCGTCGGGGAACATCTCCCGGGCGCGGTCGTCCACGGCGCGGCGGCCGGGCTGCACCTGACGGTCACCTACGCGCCGGACGTGCCCGACACCGACCTCGCCGCCGCCGCACTCGCCCACGGCGTGAAGTGCCACCCCCTGTCCTGGCACCGCCAACTCCCCGGCCCGCAGGGCCTGGTCCTCGGCTACGCGGCCGACCCGCCCGGAACCCTCACCGAAGCAGTGGCCCTGCTGGGCCGGGCCCTGCGCGCGCTGTCCTGACGCCCCCGAGGACACGGCCGCGGGCCGGGGCACGCTTCCTGCCGTACGCCGGCGGACACCGGCGGACTGAGCGACGGCCCGCCCCCGCCCTCGCGTGGTGCGGACCGCAGCGCCCCACCCGTCCGGGTGAACGGCACATGCACAGCCAAGCGCGAGCACCTAGCGTGACATGCGAAAACGCTCCGCACTCACCCCCTGGAGCTCTGTGTGCAGAAACTTCCGATACGACCCTCGAAAGCGTCACGCCGACACCGCCGCATGGCCGTCACGGCCGTCAGCGGTATCGCGGCCGGCTGCACGGCCCTCTGCCCCGCGACCACGGCCCTCGCCCAGCCCGCGACGACCACCACCCCGGCGCCCACCGCACTGACCGCCCCACAGCCGGCCCCGGCCAAGGACGCGGGGAACGGCAGGGACAACGTCCGCACCGTCACCGACGGCGACACCCTGTGGTCCATGGCCGAGGAGATCTACGGGTCCGGAGCCAAGTGGCCCGACCTCTACCGCGCCAGCCGTGACGGCATCGAGAAGGCCGCGCGGGCCCACGGCTTCCCGTCGGACGGCAAGGGGAACCGGATCTTCGCCGGAACGGCGATCCACACCCCCGCGTCCGCACCGGCGGGCGCCGCCACCCCGGACCGGAAGACCGACCCGCACGTCGCGCGGTTCCAGCGCCAGCTGGCGCGGTCCGGCTACGCCTCCCAGTCCGGCAGCGAAGCCGTGTTCGACCTGGACCGCAGGTACTGCGAGGGCGTCCTGTTCAGCGGCATGTGGCCGAACCCCCAGTCGCCCTACATCGTCACCAACCTGCCCGAGGTGCCCGGACAGACGCCCAACACCAACCCGCCCGTGACCTGGCGCCTGCGCGAGGACGAGGCCGTGGTCCTGATCGGGACGACCCCGCCGCCGGAGGACTACTTCTCCTTCGACCTCACGATGGTGAGGGGGTCCCTGCACACCGGCCCGGTCCTGTGGCCCGCGGTCGGCGACCCGGTCAACAGAGGAACCGTGAAGACGGCCGGCCCCACCCCCTACGGGCAGCCGTTCGCCCTCGTGATGACGGGGCACGAGCGCACGCGGGCCGAGGTGCACGAGATGCTGGCCGCGTCCGGGCTCGGCGGCGCGATCAACGACGCGACCGTTCCCCCGGCCATGTTCCGCCTGGGCCTCGGCAAGGACGCCGACCAGTTCCTGCTCGGCATCCGCACGGCCGCGCCTCATCCCGGCTTCGAGAAGGCACTCGACGCCTACCGCGCCGCGCCCCCGCTCCAGATCCTGCGGGTACGGCCGAAGGGCACCTCCGCCGACCAGACGAAACCGGTGTACGCCCCCGCCCCGCTGCCCGTGCCCCGGCTGCGCACCGCCGGGACCGGGGCCACGGAACTCGACCTCAATCCCGCCCTGCAGAAGCTGCGGCAGCGCATCATCGAAGCCCACCCGGGTTTCGAGGCACGCGACCTGGTCACGGAGCGCGGGTTCGAGCAGTCGTACCCGGGGCTGCAGTCCAACAAGGTGATCGATCCCCCCACGCCCGGGATCGGCGCCCTGTCCAACGACGCCGACGACCCGCTGAGCCCGAGCTTCAGTCTCCCGGACGGCTCCTTCGTCGTCGCCTACGGCACCAACCACGTGGCCACCCGGCAGGCGAGCTACTCCAGCATCTCGCTCTACGCCGACGAGGAGGCCGCCGTCTCGGTGACCGCCAAGAACCACCGGGACCTGCGGGGCACCGCCCGTGACTACCTCCCCGACAGCCCGGACGCGGACAGGCTCTACGCCTGGACCTTCAGCCGGGCCGGCGACGCCGGACCGACCGGCCCGCACGTCACCGAACTCCCTTCCGCCGGCGCCGACTTCTGCGCGCAGTACGGCGCCGACCGGCCCGTCGACATGAGCCGCATGCAGGCGGTGGCACGCGCCTACATGCAGCCCGAGACCCTCACCCACCCGGCCCTGTCCTCACTCCTCCTGGACCGCCTGCTGGTCTTCACCCCCAAGTCGAAGTCCAAGTAGGACGCCTCCCCGAGGTACGGAGCCGTCCGCGAAGAACGACGAGGCGGAGCGCCCCCGGAAGGGACGCTCCGCCTCAAGCGCTCGGCCCACTGAGGCCGGACTCACCGGCCGAGGTCCAGCTCCGCCCACACGGTCTTGCACGGCACGGGGCCTGTTCGCACGCCCCAGCGGTCGGCCAGTTCACCGACCAGGAGGAGGCCGTATCCGGATTCGCCGGGCTCCGCCCCGACGACCGCCCTCTCATGCGTGAGCAGTTGGTCACCACGGGGGTCGGTCACCTCGACACGGAGGGTGTCGGGCACCGTGACAGTGAGACCGAGCCGGAAGCCGCGCCCTGCCACACGCCCGTGCAGAACGGCGTTGGCCGCGAGTTCCGCGACGACCACCCGGGCCGGGTCCAACGGCAGTCCCCAGGATGCCAGTTGCTCGGCGGCCAGCAGACGGGCGAGCCGTGCGCCCCGGCGGGTGGCGGAGAGCAGTACGGAGTACTGGTGGAGCGGGGAGCGCGATGCGGCGGTTCTCTGATTCACGTCACCCAGAGTGGCGATACGCGCACCATTCGTGAAGGCGAGTGGCCCGTGCGGGCACCGGCTGTCCGTGGGGCGCCCGGTCCCGTCCGGGCTGCCCGGTGCGTCAGGTCTCCCCTCAGGGCGTCGGCAACGGCAGGCAGGGCATCCGCGGGTGCCGCAGGTGCTGCCCGCCGTCGTGGACGCACAGGGTGAAGGTCTCCGGCCCCGGCCGTCCGGCGGCGTCGTGGACGTCGACGACCCGCTCGACGCTCTCCCACAGCCTGACCGGTCCGCCCTCCCGGACGCGCCAGCCGCCCTCACCGTCGGGGGTCAGCGTGGCGGTCGACCCGCTGATCACGTCGACCAGGTGCACGACGTCGCCGACGGTGGTCAATTGCGCGCCGGGCACCGCGCTCTGTGCGAGGAAACGCAGGTGGAAGGCCTCCTCGGTCGCGGCGGTGATCCGCTCGGGCCCGTGCCGGGCGACCCGCGCCTCCCCCGGCAGTCCCGCCGCCCAGTGGGCGGGGTTGCCGAAGGCCGGCGCCGCGTGCGTACGCGCCGACATGAAGGAGACCGTGCCGCCCAGCAGACGCCCCTCGGCGGTACCGTCCCCGGCGACGGTGAGCAGGACGCGGGCGTACCCGTAGAGCCAGCCCGACAGCGTCAGCAGGATCTTCCCGCCCGGCCGGGTCTGGGCGATGAGGACCGGGGGCACGGCGCGGAAGGAGCAGGCCGCGACGATCCGGTCGAACGGGGCCTCGGGCCAGTATCCGTACAGTCCGTCCGTGACCGCGAGGGTGGGCGCGTAACCGCAGTCGTGCAGCGCGCTCGCGGCCCGCTCCAGCCGGTGCGGGTCCACCTCGACGCTCGTGACGCCGGCGGATCCGAGGCGTTCGCAGGCGAGCGCGGTCGAGTATCCCGTCCCCGTGCCGATCTCCAGCACCGTGTGCCCCTCCCGCACGTCGGCATCGGCCCACATCCGCACCACGAGCGACGGCAGGGTGGAGGACGAGGTCGGGGCTCCGCCGTGACGCTCGGCCGGGTGCTCCCAGTCGGGTTCGTCGCCGTCGAACTGCGTGATGAGTGTGGTGTCGGAGTACGCGGCGGCCAGCCAGCGCCCTTGGTCGAGCGCGGCGGTGACCGGCTGCCACAGGGTCAGCCCCTGCCCGTCCCGCCCGTCGGCGGGCAGGTAGAAGCCGGGCACGAACCGGTGCCGGGGCACCACCTCCACCGCCGCCCGCCAACCCGGATCGTCCAGCGCCCCGCATGCGGCGAGGTCCTCCGCCATGACGGCGCGCAGCCGCGCGGCATCAGTGTCGAGGTCGACGGGCAGTGTCATGAACGGCCCTTCCTTTCCACGGTGAGGAGGTCGGCGAACGCCTCGGTGATGTCGTCGGCGTCGGGAAGCCAGCCCCACTGGCCGTTCGGGTTGCACTCGATCGCCGTCCAGTGTTCCGGGTCGTCCCCGTCACCGGTGAGCGCGAAGTCGAAGCAGCCGAAGACCAGACCGAACGAGGCCAGGTAGGCGTGCAGCGCCGCCTCGACGGGCGGCGGCACGGTGATCGGGGCGTGGAGCAGGGCGTCCCAGTCGCCCCGGCGCCAGTCCAGCGCGCCGTCCGGTGCGGCGATCTGCTGGGCGAAGACACGACGGCCGACCACGGTGACGCGCACGTCACCGGTCTTGGGGATCTCGGCCTGGAACAGGTGGGCGGTCACGGCGAGCGTGTCGTCGAAGGTCCCCGGGTCGACCCGCTGGGTCCAGATCGCCCCGGCGCGTCCGTCGTCGCCTGCGGGCAGGCCGCGGAACGTCTTGCAGACGACGGGGCCGTGGACGGCGGCGAACTCCTGCGCCGCCCTGGGGTCGTTGGTGATCAGCGTCGGAGGAATCCTCAGCCCGAGCCGGGCGAGCCTGCGGAGCTGGGCGGGCTTGGACTCCGCGCGGGCCACCGCGGTCGGGTGGTTGACGTACCGGGCGCCGGACAGGGCGTTCAGGACGCCGCCGAGCCCGTGCCGCGCCTCGGCGGCGGCGAAGTCCCGCTGCTGCCGGGGCAGATGCGCGAACCGGGTGCAGTACGGAGTGGGGCGGCGGTAGTACACCGCCGCCACCTCCCCCGGCTCCACCTCCCGGCTCGCCGTACGCAGTCGTCCGCGCCATGCCGGACGGTCCGCGCCGATGCGGAAGCCGAACGTCAGGGCGGTCCCGATGTCTGCGGGGTCGACGCGGACGACGGGCACCTCGCGCGCGTTCAACGCGGCGACGACGCGGTCCGCCGTGACGTCCTCCAGGGCGGTGACGACCAGGACGGTGGAGGCCATGGGTCAGTCCGATTCGTAGTCGGTGGTGCTGTCGTCCTGCGTCTGGGGCTGCGGGCCGTTCCCGTCACCGCCGCCCGACACGGACGCGGTGCCGGTCGTCCTCGACGTCCCGTGCTTGCCCATCTCGACCGGACGCCCGGCGGTGTCGGTGTAGCGGGCGATCTGTGTGACGGGGTCGAGCATCACGGTCGCGTACGGCGGTGGCCCGACCGGCAGCCGGTCGGTGACCATGCGCAGCGCCCAGGGGGTTTCAGGGGCGAGTGTCGTCATGGGGGTCCTTCCTCTGTCCGCGATGCGGAGTTCCAGATTCTCGCCACTCAGTGTGCTCACACGTGCGCAAACTGTGCGTACGGGCAGCTCGTACGGCCGGTGGTTGTACGCCGGCTGTCCGGTTTCTGTCCGCTCTGCCCGGGGTGACCGGGCGCGGGCGGCCGGAGTTGGTCCGGGGAGGGCGCGCGACGGGAGGACGGCAAGCATGAGCGGGTGGGAAGCGGGGCGGGACGACGAAGAGGCCGGGGCCGTGATGCGGACGGTCACCCGGCAGCTGAAGCTGTGGCGGGAGGCGGCCGGCCTCACCCAGGCGGAGTTCGGGGCGGCGATCGGGTACGGGGAGGAGCTGGTCTCCTGCGTGGAGCGGGGGCGGCGGATTCCCCGGCCGGAGTACTTGGACGCGGCGGACGAAGTCCTGGGCGCGGGCGGGAAGATCGCAGCGATGAAGGGGGACGTGGCGGAAGCCCGATACCCGAAGAAGGTGCGAGACGTGAAGCGCCTGGAAGCCGAAGCCGTCGAGATCTGCTCCTACAACAACTGCGTCATCGACGGACTCTTGCAGACCGAGGCGTATGCACGGGCCGTGTTCAGCTCTCGACGACCGCAGTTCGCAGAAGAGGAGTTGGAGCAGCGGGTAGCCGCTCGGCTGGATCGCCAAGAGATTTTCTGCGCCCCAAAAGCCCGCCCCCTCTTCAGCTTCGTGCTGTGTGAAGCGACGCTGCGCCGCCTGATCGGGGGCAAGATGGTGATGCGCAACCAGCTCGACCGGCTCTCGGAGGTGGCCAGGCTGCGGAACGTCGACCTACAGGTGCTGCCCCTGAGCCGGGAGGAGAACTCCGGCCTCGGCGGCCCCTTCCGACTGCTCAAGCTCAAGGACGGAGCGTCCGTGGGTCTGAGCGAAATCCAGCTGACCAACCGCGTGATCACCGACCCGAAAGAGACCACGGTCCTCGACATGCGCTATGGAATCATCCGGGCGCAGGCTCTCGCACCACGAGAGTCGCTGGCCTTCATCGAGAAAGCGCTGGGAGAGTCATGACCCTCAAGCCCTCTGACGGAGCCGATGGCAAGCTGGAGTGGATAAAGAGCAGCTATAGCTCGGACGACGGTCCGTCTTGCGTCGAGGTCGCCACCACCCCGGCGATCATCCATGTGCGCGACTCCAAGATTCCGGACGGCCACCGCCTTGCCCTCACCCCCACCACCTGGGCCGCCTTCCTGCCATACGCCTCTCATGGCTGACGTGCCCGAGTGAACCGGCCGGTCATCGCCATGGTAGGCATGCGCGGTGACCGGTCGACTTCCGCTGGACGAGCAACTCGCCGCCTTGAAAACCACCCTGTCCCGCAACGAGACCCTGCTGGAGGTGCTCGACCGGACCGCGGCACTGGACCTGCCCGGCTGGTACCTGACGGCGGGCTGCCTCTTCCAGACCGTGTGGAACGTCGTCACCGGCAGACCTCCCACCGAGGGGATCAAGGACTACGACGTCTTCTACTTCGACGACCGCGACCTGTCCTGGGAGGCGGAGGACGCGGTGATCCGCGCCGCGGCCGCAGCCTTCGCGGACCTCCCGGCCGAGGTCGAGGTCCGCAACGAGGCCCGCGTCCACCTCTGGTACGAGCAGAAGTTCGGCGTCCCGTGCCCCCCGCACACCTCCACCGAGGCGGCGATCGACAGCTTCGCCGCGACCACCTGCTGCCTGGGCGTACGGCTGGAACCCGATGGCCGGTGGCGCGTCTACGCGCCGCACGGGCTCTCCGACGTGTTCCGGCTCGTCGTACGCCCCAACCCGGTCCTCGCGCCGCGCGCCGTGTACGAGGCCAAGGCCGCACGCTGGCGCCGACAGTGGCCCGAGCTGACCGTACTGGGATGGCCCGTGTCCTGAACCGCAATGCACGGTGGCGGGGCGTGCCGTCACGGCACGCCCCGCCACCTCACGGCTACGACCTCAGGTCGTCGACCGGCGCCTGCGCGCCCCCGGCCGCCGCTCGCTCGGCCGGGTGACCGGGTCACCGGCCTCCAGCGCCGCCAGCCGGCGTCGGGTGCCGAAGTCGGCCAGGGCCTCCGCCAGCTTGTGGACCGACGGCTCGGGAGCCATCACGTCGACGCGCAGGCCGTGCTCCTCGGCCGTCTTCGCCGTCGCCGGGCCGATGCAGGCGATGACCGTCACGTTGTGCGGCTTGCCGGCGATGCCGACCAGGTTCCGGACCGTCGACGACGACGTGAACAGCACCGCGTCGAAGCCGCCGCCCTTGATCGCCTCGCGGGTCTCCGCCGGGGGCGGCGAGGCGCGCACGGTCCGGTACGCCGTGACGTCGTCCACCTCCCAGCCCAGCTCGATGAGGCCGGCGACCAGGGTCTCCGTGGCGATGTCGGCGCGCGGCAGGAAGACGCGGTCGATCGGGTCGAAGACCGGGTCGTACGGCGGCCAGTCCTCCAGCAGCCCCGCCGCCGACTGCTCACCGCTCGGCACCAGGTCCGGCTTCACGCCGAAGGCGACCAGCGCGTTCGCCGTCTGCTCGCCCACCGCGGCGACCTTGATGCCGGCGAAGGCACGCGCGTCGAGTCCGTACTCCTCGAACTTCTCCCGCACCGCCTTGACCGCGTTGACCGACGTGAAGGCGATCCACTCGTAGCGGCCCGTCACCAGGCCCTTGACCGCCCGCTCCATCTGCTGGGGCGTGCGCGGCGGCTCGACGGCGATCGTCGGCACCTCGTGCGGCACGGCCCCGTACGACCGCAGCTGGTCGGAGAGCGACGCCGCCTGCTCCTTCGTGCGCGGGACGAGCACCTTCCAGCCGAACAGCGGCTTGGACTCGAACCACGCCAGCCGGTCGCGCTGGGCGGCGGCGGAACGCTCACCGACCACGGCTATCACCGGCCGGGCGCCCTCGGGGGAGGGCAGCACCTTCGCCTGCTTCAGCGTCTGCGCGATCGTCCCGAGCGTCGCCGTCCAGGTGCGCTGCCGGGTCGTCGTACCGCCGACGGTGACCGTCATCGGCGTATCGGGCTTACGTCCGGCGGACACCAGTTCGCCCGCGGCTGCGGCCACGGAGTCGAGCGTGGTGGAGACGACCACCGTGCCGTCCGACGCCCCGACCTCCGTCCAGCACCGGTCGGACGCCGTACGCGCGTCGACGAACCGCACGTCCGCGCCCTCGGCGTCCCGCAGCGGCACACCGGCGTACGCGGGCACGCCGACCGCGGCCGCGACACCGGGGACGACCTCGAACGGCACCCCGGCCGAGGCGCACGCCAGCATCTCGTCGGCGGCGTACGCGTCGAGACCGGGGTCGCCGGACACCGCGCGCACGACCCGCCTGCCGCCCCGCGCGGCCTCCATGACAAGATGTGCGGCGTCCCGCATCGCGGGTACACCGGCGGGGGTTGACGCGCCGTCAACGACCGTCAGCTGGGGCGTGCCCGTGCCCGGAACCGAGGCATCGGCCTCGGTGTGCACCTCGGCGACGCCCTGCCTGGCGTGCGTGCGCACGACATCGAGCACGTCCTGCTCGGCGACGAGGACGTCCGCGTGCGCCAGCGCCTCCACGGCGCGCAGGGTCAGCAGTCCCGGATCCCCGGGTCCGGCACCGAGGAAGGTGACGTGCCCGTGTTCCGGAGGGGCGGGAAAGGCGGTGGGGCTCAATGTGCTCGCTCCCCCATCAGACCGGCCGCGCCCTGCGCGAGCATCTCGGTGGCGAGTTCGCGACCGAGCGCCATCGCAGCCTCGTGCGTCTCGGGCACGGGACCGGTGGTGGACAGCTGCACCAGGGTGGCACCGTCGACCGAGCCGACGACGCCGCGCAGGCGCATTTCCTTGACAGTCTGCCCGCCCGTGAGAAGGTCGGCCAGCGCCCCCACGGGTGCGCTGCAACCGGCCTCCAGGGCGGCGAGCAGAGACCGCTCGGCCGTCACGGCGGCCCGCGTGAACGGGTCGTCGAGCTCGGCGAGCGCGGCGATCAGGTCCGCGTTGTCCGCGGTGGTCTCGACCGCCAGTGCCCCCTGGCCGGGAGCGGGCAGAACCGTGTCGACCGACAGGAAGTCGGTCACCTCGTCGCTGCGGCCGACCCGGTTCAGCCCGGCGGCGGCCAGCACCACGGCATCCAGTTCGCCCTGGTGGACGTACCCGATGCGGGTGTCGACGTTGCCCCGGATCGGGACGGTCTCGATGTCCATGCCGTGGCTGCGCGCGTACGCGTTCAGCTGCGCCATGCGGCGCGGCGAACCGGTGCCGATGCGCGCGCCGCGCGGCAGGTCGGTGAGCTTCAGCGCGTCTCGCGTGACCATCACGTCGCGCGGGTCCTCGCGCACCGGGATGGCCGCCACGACCAGTTCGTCGGGCTGCGTGGTCGGCAGGTCCTTCAGCGAGTGCACCGCGAAGTCCACCTCGCCGCGCGCCAGGGCCTCCCGCAGCGCGGCCACGAACACGCCCGTGCCGCCGATCTGCGCGAGGTGCTCGCGCGAGACGTCGCCGTACGTGGTGATCTCGACGAGCTCGACGGGCCGTCCGGTCACCTGGCTCACGGCATCCGCCACCTGCCCGGACTGGGCCATGGCGAGCTTGCTCCGCCTGGTCCCCAGCCTCAGTGCCTTCTCAGTCATCCCGGCCCTCGGTTCTCTGCGTTCTTCTCGGTGCTTTCCTCGGCGCGGGAGACGGAGGCCACCGTCTCGGGGTCGAGGTCGAACAGGGTGCGCAGCGCGTCGGCGTACCCGGCGCCGCCGGGCTCGGCCGCGAGCTGCTTGACCCGTACCGTCGGCGCGTGCAGCAGCTTGTCGACCACCCGCCGCACGGTCTGGGTGATCTCCGCGCGGTGTCTGTCGTCCAGGCCGGGAAGCCGCCCCTCCAGACGGGCGATCTCTCCGGCCACCACACCGGCCGCCATGCTGCGCAGGGCCACGACGGTCGGCGTGATGTGCGCCGCCCGCTGTGCGGCCCCGAACGCGGCGACCTCGTCGGAGACGATACGCCGGACCTGGTCCACATCGGCAGCCATCGGAGCGTCCGCGGACACCTCGGCGAGCGATTCGATGTCGACCAGCCGGACACCGGCCAGCCGGTGCGCGGCCGCGTCGATGTCGCGCGGCATGGCGAGGTCCAGCAGGAAGAGCACGGGCTCGGGGCGCGGCGGCTCGGCCACGGGCTCCGGCCGGCGCCGCTCGGGGATCCGGCCGGCCGTGGACGCCGTCGCGGCCAGCGCGCCGATCAGCTCGGCGTCCGCCTCGGGGCCGCCGCGGCCGGTCCGGCGGCGGTCGACGGTCGTGCCCGCGGCCCACGCGGCGTGCTGCTCCAGCGTCGCCGCGTCCATGCCGGCGACGGCGGCCTCGCCCATCACGGAGAAACCGGGCCGTACGGCGGACAGGTCGAGCGGGCAGCCCTCCTCGGTGCCCACGGAGGTCGGCGGCAGCGGAGCCGACGACACCTCCTCGTCGAGGTCGACGACCGGCGCTTCCCCGCCGGTACGGCTCTCGACGCCCGCCGCGACCGCGTCGGCCGTGAGGACGAGGCCCGTCGCGCCGGTGCAGGAGACGACGACGTCTGCACGTGTCAGCTCGAACGGCACCGAGGTCATCGGTACCGCGCGGGCCAGCACGTTCGTGTCGTCGCCCTCGGTGAGGATCTGGGCGAGCCGCTCGGCGCGGTCGGAGGTCCGGTTGGCCACGACGATCTCGGCGACACCGGCCCGCGCGAGGGTGGCCGCGGCCAGCGAGGACATCGAGCCGGCGCCTATGACCAGGGCCTTCTTGCCGCGGGCCCAGCCCTCGACGGGCGCGCCGAGGGAGAGCTGCTCCAGACCGAAGGTGACCAGCGACTGCCCGGCGCGGTCGATCCCGGTCTCGGAGTGGGCGCGCTTGCCGACCCGGAGCGCCTGCTGGAACAGGTCGTTCAGCAGCCGTCCGGCGGTGTGCGTCTCCTGCGCGCGGGCCAGCGAGTCCTTGATCTGGCCGAGGATCTGCCCCTCGCCCACGACCATCGAGTCCAGCCCGCAGGCCACCGAGAACAGGTGGTGGACGGCCCGGTCCTCGTAGTGCACATAAAGATAAGGAGTGAGCTCCTCCAGGCCGACCCCGCTGTGCTGGGCGAGCAGCGTGGACAGCTCGGCGACACCGGCGTGGAACTTGTCCACGTCGGCGTACAGCTCGATCCGGTTGCAGGTGGCGAGGACCGCGCTCTCGGTGGCGGGCTCCGCGGCGACCGTGTCCTGCAGCAGCTTGGTCTGCGCGTCCACGCCCAGCGAGGCCCGCTCCAGCACGCTGACCGGCGCGCTGCGGTGGCTCAGTCCGACGACGAGGAGACTCATGCCGGCATCACAGCGGGTACGTCCCCGTCGGGCCCCTGGTCGGTGGCGGACTGCTCGCGCGTGGCGGCCGGGACGGCGGCGGTGCCGGCCGCGGCCTCCTCACCGGCCTTGCGCTGCTCGTGGAAGGCGAGGATCTGCAGCTCGATGGAGAGGTCCACCTTGCGTACGTCGACGCCGTCCGGGACGGACAGCACGGTCGGCGCGAAGTTCAGGATGGAGGTGACGCCGGCGGCCACGAGCCGGTCGCAGACCTGCTGGGCGGCACCGGCGGGGGTCGCGATCACGCCGATCGACACACCGTTGTCCCGGATGATCGCCTCGAGCTCGTCGGTGTGCTGCACCGGGATGCCGGCGACGGGCCGTCCGGCCATCGCGGGGTCGGCGTCGATCAGCGCGGCCACCCGGAACCCGCGGGAGGCGAACCCGCCGTAGTTGGCGAGGGCGGCACCGAGGTTGCCGATCCCGACGATGACAACCGGCCAGTCCTGGGTCAGGCCGAGTTCGCGGGAGATCTGGTAGACGAGATACTCGACGTCGTAGCCGACGCCCCTGGTCCCGTAGGAGCCCAGGTAGGAGAAGTCCTTGCGCAACTTCGCGGAGTTGACCCCCGCGGCGGCCGCCAGCTCCTCCGAGGAGACCGTGGGCACCGAGCGCTCCGAGAGCGCGGTGAGGGCGCGGAGGTACAGCGGAAGGCGGGCGACGGTGGCCTCGGGAATCCCTCGGCTACGGGTCGCCGGTCGGTGAGTTCGGCCAGTTGCCACGGTGCTCCTGCGGGTAGAGCGGGGCTTCAGGCGGTCATACGTCCCCGGACCGCCCCGTCGAATGCAGGCTATGTCTTTGTGAACGCGTGCACAAAGATTGTGTCCGATTTGCCCGGCCAACGTGACCGGGGTCACGCGCCCCCGGCGCACTCGGATGGAACCGGCGCGCGCGCACCACCGTTCCTTTTCTTCTGGGGGCAAAACCGCACACTCTCCTCTGTCAATCCCGCCCCCGAGACCAAGCCACCATCGATCCTAAGCGACTTTCCAGCCACTTTGTACTGGCTGGTCAGTCACCGAGCGCCTTGCGGAGACGGTCCTCGTTCACCCGCCAGAAGGTGTGCTGGCTGCCGTCGATCAGGACCACGGGGATCTGCTCCCAGTACCTGTCGTGCAGCTCCGGGTCCTGGGTGATGTCCTTCTGCTCCCACGGAACGCCGAGCTCCCCGCACACCTTCTCCACCACCACCTGCGCGTCGTCGCACAGATGACAGCCGGGTTTGCGGACGAGGGTGACGAGCCGGTCCCGCGGGGCGGCCGGAGTGTTGCGGCGGAAGAGAGGGCTCATACGGGCCATTGTCGCGCGCGCCCCGACTAGGCCGTCCCGGGAAGTTCACGACGTTCGAACCTCGCCGTTCCGGAAGCACCTGACGGACTGGCTATGCTCACGCCATGGCCGCTCTCGGATGGCTCACTCCCCGTAGGCGCTCCGCCACGGCGCGGAGCGTGTTGGCAGGCGAGGCCTCGGCGGAGGCAGCACGCAAGTCCACCCAGGACCTTGCCGAACGCGAACCCGAGTTCCCGGTACCCGGCGACGAACGGGCCGCCGCGTTCTTCGACCTGGACAACACGGTGATGCAGGGCGCGGCCCTGTTCCACTTCGGCCGCGGGCTGTACAAGCGCAAGTTCTTCGAGACGCGCGAGCTGGCCCGGTTCGCCTGGCAGCAGGCGTGGTTCCGGCTGGCCGGGGTGGAGGACCCCGAGCACATGCAGGAGGCCCGCGACTCGGCGCTGTCCATCGTCCAGGGCCACCGCGTCGCCGAGCTGCAGTCCATCGGCGAGGAGATCTACGACGAGTACATGGCCGAGCGGATCTGGCCGGGGACCCGGGCGCTGGCCCAGGCGCACCTCGACGCCGGGCAGCGGGTGTGGCTGGTCACGGCGGCACCGGTGGAGATCGCCACGGTGATCGCCCGCCGGCTGGGGCTGACCGGTGCGCTGGGGACGGTCGCGGAGTCGGTCGACGGCGTGTACACGGGCAGACTCGTGGGCGAGCCCCTGCACGGTCCGGCCAAGGCGGAGGCGGTCCGCGCGCTGGCCCTCGCGGAGGAACTGGACCTGAGCCGCTGCGCGGCGTACAGCGACTCGCACAACGACATCCCGATGCTGTCGCTGGTCGGCCACCCCTACGCGATCAACCCGGACGCCAAGCTCCGCAAGCACGCCCGCCGGATGGACTGGCGCCTGCGCGACTACCGCACCGGCCGCAAGGCCGCCAAGGTCGGCATCCCCGCGGCAGCGGGCGTCGGCGCGGTGGCCGGCGGCACGGCGGCCGCCATCGCCCTCCACCGCAAACGCCGCTGACCATACGGCCGGCGTGGCTGCGGGCAGTCGTGCCCCCGCCCGGCGGCCACCCCCCGGATCACCCGTCAATCACACGCACCCCGACCGCCCCCAGCGACACCCCCACCACGCCCCCGACACACCGATTCCAACTCCCGTACCCCATAACGCCCCTGGCCAGTCACATGGGCCGCACACGGCCACAACTCGCCCGTCTACCAACCCAAATGCGAAACGTTTCGGTCAACAACCGGTCACCACGGCACCTCTGAACACGCCTCAACCGGTTACGGAAGCGACGTAATCGATGATTTGAGCAACTCGGTGTAGCAGGGCCTGCACGAAGCGTTATTCTCCTCAGACGCAATCCGGTACCAACCCGTCGCTACGACGGGTGAACGGTCCCGCACTGCACGTACTACGTACTGCACGTGATGGAAGCTCTGCCTCTGGGAGTCCCGTGTACCCACACGTCGGGGTTGACGCCTCGGGCCTGGCTACGCTGCGCGCGACAGTCGCGACAGCCCGAGACATGTTGCGCGGTGTCGTCCCCACCGCGCACACCGTCCCCGCATTCGCCATCGCCCCCGCCGGCCCGTGCTACGCCCTCGCCGACGGCACCGCCGCCGTCGGCAGACGGGGGCGCCCCGCCGCCACCACCCGCCGCCCCGCCGCCGACAGCGACAGTGCCCGGATGATGGACCTCGTGGAGCGCGCCCAGGCGGGCGAGGCCGAGGCCTTCGGGCGGCTCTACGACCAGTACAGCGACACCGTGTACCGGTACATCTACTACCGCGTCGGCGGGAAGGCGACCGCGGAGGACCTCACCAGCGAGACGTTCCTGCGGGCACTGCGCCGCATCGGCACGTTCACCTGGCAGGGGCGCGACTTCGGCGCCTGGCTCGTGACCATCGCCCGCAACCTCGTCGCCGACCACTTCAAGTCGAGCCGCTTCCGTCTCGAGGTCACCACCGGCGAGATGCTCGACGCCAACGAGGTCGAGCGCTCCCCCGAGGATTCCGTCCTGGAGTCCCTGTCCAACGCCGCCCTCCTCGATGCCGTACGACGACTCAACCCCCAGCAGCAGGAATGCGTCACGCTCCGGTTCCTGCAGGGTCTGTCCGTCGCCGAGACCGCCCGGGTCATGGGCAAGAACGAGGGTGCCATCAAGACCCTGCAGTACCGGGCCGTCCGCACCCTCGCCCGGCTGCTCCCGGAAGACGCCCGCTGACCCGAACGACCCCGGCCGACCGGAACACGTTCCGCGACCTCCAACTCACGGTATGTGAAACCCGGTTGGCTCCCTCATTCGGCCATCGGGCGTCCGTAACCCAAGTGCCGCGCCGCTCGTTGTGCGGGATACAGGCTCCCTGTGGTCACCCCCCGACCCACTTCGATCACCCGATCGTGTGACCTTGGTCGGGGTGAGGAACCCTCAGGACCCCCTGGGGAGTCGACCGTCATGACGAGAGGAGGTGCCGTCAGTGATCGCGAACGTATCGGCGCACCGGCGGGCGAACGCCTTCGCCCAGGCCCTGGAGGAAGAGTCCGACCGGGGCACGGCGGCCGAGCAGTCCGAAGGTTCGGCACCGGCCCCGCCCGCCGCCGAGCGCGAGCAGACACGGCTGCTCGCACTGGCGTCCGGACTCGGCGCGCTGCCCAAACCCGAACTGGACCCCGAGGTCAAGGTCGTCCAGCGGGCCCAGCTGGTGGCCGCGTTCGAGGCCATGCTCCAGGAGGGCACCGCAGCGGGAGAAGCGGCGGACCAGGCCGTACCCGGACAGCGTTCGCGCCGTGCCCGGGGCACACACCGGGCGACCCCGCTGGGCAAACTGCGGCCACGGTCACGGCTGGCCAAAGGGCTCACCGCGGGCGGACTCACCATCGGTGTCGCCGCCGGCGCCCTCGGCGGAGTCGCCGCCGCCAGCTCCGACGCCCTGCCCGGCGACTCCCTCTACGGACTCAAGCGCGGCATCGAGGACGTCAAACTCGGCCTCGCCGACGGGAGCGACGAGCGCGGCCGGGTCCACCTCGACCACGCCTCCACCCGCCTCGGCGAAGCCCGCCGGCTGATGGAGCGGGCCCGCAGCGGCCCCCTCGACCACGAGTCCCTCGGCGAGATCCGCCGCGCCCTCTCGAGCATGCGGCACGACGCCTCCGAGGGCCACCGGCTGCTGCGCGAGGCGTACGAGCGGAACCCGGACTCGCTGGGCCCGATGCAGGCGCTCTCCTCCTTCTCCCACACACACCGCGGAGCCTGGGGCACGCTGCGCGACAGGCTGCCGGTTCAGCTCGGAGACGTGAGCGAGCAGGTGACGTCGGTGTTCGACGCCATAGACCAGGACGTCGCCCCGCTGCAGTCCCTGCTTCCGCAGCCCCCGAGCGACAAGGTCGGCGACGGGACACGGCGCAGCGGCTCCGCGTCGGCGTCCGGCGACCCGTCCGGGTCCCGCCCCTCGCAGTCCCCCGGCAGCAGCGACGGCGCCTCCGGGGAGAGCGGCTCCCGCGACACCGCGCCGTCCGGATCCGCCGACGCCGACCGTGAGGACGACGGCCTGCTCGGCGGCAACACCGGCGGACTGCTCGACCCGCCCAAGGAGAGCGGCGGCCTCTCGACGACACCGCCGCCCACGGGCGACGCCACCGGGTCCCCCGCCCCCGACGTGACGCTTCCGCCGCTGCTGCCCGGCCTGCTCCCGGGTCTGGGCATCGACGCGGAGGACGCGGAGTAGACCCGCCGGGGCGCCCCTCTCACCCGAGGGGCGCCCCGGCCCGTACGACACCCTCAGAAGAACACCGACCGCCGCTGCACCAGAAGCTTGACCCCTCCCGTCTGCCGCCCTCGCGCTGCCGCGCAGGCTTCGGACAGCCGCGCCCGACTCCGTCCGTCGTCCCACCGCCGCGCACCCGGACCAGGCACCCTCAGAAGAACACCGACCGCCGCTGCACCAGAAGCTTGTACAGCGTGTGCTGGATCTGCTCCCTGACCTGGTCGGTCAGGTTGAACATCAGCATCGGGTCCTCCGCCGCCTCCGGCGGGTAGCCGTCCGTCGGGATCGGCTCCCCGAACTGGATGGTCCACTTCGTGGGGAGGGGAATCGCCCCCAGCGGCCCGAGCCACGGAAACGTGGGTGTCAGCGGGAAGTACGGAAAGCCCAGCAGCCGGGCCAGCGTCTTCGCATTGCCGATCATCGGGTAGATCTCCTCCGCCCCCACGATCGAGCAGGGGATGATCGGCGCGCGCTGCCGCAGCGCGGTGGAGACGAACCCGCCCCGCCCGAAGCGCTGGAGCTTGTACCGCTCGCCGAAGGGCTTCCCGATGCCCTTGAACCCCTCCGGCATCACCCCTACCAGCTCACCCCGCGCGAGCAGGCGCTCGGCGTCCTCCGCGCAAGCCAGCGTGTGCCCGAGTTTCCGGGCGAGTTCGTTGACCACCGGCAGCACGAAGACCAGGTCCGCCGCGAGCAGCCGCAGATGACGGTCGGCCGGATGACGGTCGTGCACGGCGACCTGCATCATCAGACCGTCCACCGGCACCGTCCCGGAGTGGTTGGCGACGATCAGGGCGCCACCCTCCGACGGGATGTTCTCGATGCCCTTCACCTCGACCCGGAAGTACTTCTCGTACACCGGACGCAGCAGTGACATCAGGACCTGGTCGGTGAGCTCCTCGTCGTACCCGAAGTCGTCGACCTCGTAGTCCCCGGTGAGGCGGCGGCGCAGAAAGGCGAGACCGCTCGCCACCCGCCGCTCCAGGCCGCCGGCTCCGGAGCCGTCGCCGGTCTGCTCCTGGGGCTGGGGCTGCTCGTCCTCTCCGGTCACCGGATCATCTTCACGCACGGACGCCACGCCCGGCAGTGGCTGGACCTCCCCCACCGCCGCGGCCTGCGCGGGGCCCTGGCGCCGGCTCCCCGGACTTCGGCGGCGCGACGGGCGCTGCGCGGCACCGCCGCGGGGGCGGTGGTCGTCGTCGAACGGAATGACCTTGGCGTCCGCCATCGTTGCTGCGCTCCTCAGTTGGCGCTCTGCGTCGGGGAGTGACCGCTGCCCGGGAGGGGCAGCGCGGCGATCCGGTCGACGGCCCCCGCGAGGGCCTCCGGCGGAAGCAGCCCGGGACCACGACTGCGCGCGAAGTCCGCAAACGTTTCAGCAGTCGAGTACTTCGGGGTGAAACCCAGCGTCTCCCGCATCTGGTCCGTCGCCACCACCCGCCCGTGGGTGAGCAGCCGGATCTGCTCGGGCGAGAAGTCCGTCATCCCCAGCGTACGCACCAGCGAGCCCGCCCAGGTGACCGCGGGAAGCAGCAGCGGCACGGTCGGCCGGCCCAGCCGCCGCGAACACTGCGACAGCAGCAGCACGCCGTCGCCCGCGATGTTGAAGGTGCCGCTGTTGAGCGTGCCACGCCTCGGTTCGTGCGAGCCGATCCGCAGCACCTCGATGACGTCGTCCTCGTGCACGAACTGCAACCGGGGGTCGTAGCCGAACACGGTCGGCAGCACAGGCAGCGAGAAGTACGAGGCCAGCGGGCTGTCCGCGGCCGGGCCCAGGATGTTGGCGAACCTGAGCACGCACACGGCCACGTCAGGGCGGCGGCGCGCGAAGCCCCGCACGTAGCCCTCCACCTCGACCGTGTCCTTCGCGAAGCCGCCGCTGGGCAGCGACTTGGGTGGGGTCGTCTCGGTGAAGACCGCGGGATCGCGCGGCGCCGAGCCGTAGACGTTCGTACTGGACTTCACGACCAGGCGTTTGATGCTCGGGGACTTCTGGCAGGCACCCAGCAGCTGCATGGTGCCGATGACGTTGGTCTCCTTGAGCGAGGTCCGGCTGCCGCTGACCAGCGGCGTGCCCGTGACATCGAGGTGGACGACCGTGTCGGCACCCGTCTCGGCGACGACCCGCGCGATGGTGGGCTGCCGGATGTCCGCCTGGACGAAGTCGGCGCCGCCCAGGTGATGCTCGGGCGGGACCGCGTCCACGCCGACGACCCGGTCCACCTCCGGATCCCGCAGGATCCGCCGGACGAAACGGCCCCCCAGCTGACGGGCCACCCCGGTCACGAGCACGACCTTTCCCAAGATCAGCGCCTTCCTCTCGCCCTGCTCCCGACGGCCAACCTATCGGGTCGTCGTCGCTCTGTGGTACCGGCCGGATGCTTGACGTGACGACATCCCCGGACGTACGAACGCCGCCCCGGACCGTACGAATGGCAGTGGCCCCCCACCGGACTGCGGTGGGGGGCCACTGGACACGCTGTCGCGCTGCCGCTTACTTCTTGTTGCGACGCTGAACGCGCGTGCGCTTGAGCAGCTTGCGGTGCTTCTTCTTGGCCATCCGCTTGCGCCGCTTCTTGATAACAGAGCCCACGACTACCCTCGCTCACTTCTCATCACTCGGTGTTTGGGCGCCATGGGCCCACACGACCTACGAGGGGCTAGCCTACCCGCCCGAGCGCTGAGGTCGTAATCGAGGTGACCGGGGAGGCCCACGAGTGCCCGGCACGGGACTCCCCGGCACGCCGTCAGGCGGAGTCCACCCCCACGTAACTCTCGCGGAGGTACTCGTGAACCGCTTGCTCCGGGACGCGGAACGACCGTCCCACCCGGATCGCGGGCAGATGACCACTGTGCACCAGCCGGTACACGGTCATCTTCGACACTCGCATCACCGAGGCGACTTCCGCCACGGTAAGGAACTGAACCTCGTTCAGAGGCCTTTCGCCAGCTGCAGCCATGACACACCTGAACCTTCCGCACTCGACGGCCACCGGCTTCCCCTTCCGGTGACTCTTCGTCGCTGCGTGCTCACTCCCCAATGTAGGGGCGGGTGATGCGAGTGGGGAAGAGGTGCACCCATCGGCGGCCTACTGTGACAGACACGCTCGATTGAGTACGTAGCGGGTCAGCGGCAGGTAGTAATCGGACCGCACGCCGTCATCAAGTGGAACCACGACGGATACGGCCCCCTCGGCCTCCCCGACGAACGGGGCCGGGTCGTTCACATCCGCCAGTCCGACGGTCTCGAACCCCAGCTGACCTGCCCCGCAGACCCAGCCGTGATCTCCGATCACCATCTCGGGAAGCGGCCCGCCGGCGTCGGCCGCCGCGGCGAGCGCGATCCGAACCGGGAGGGGGGAGTGCGTGTGTGCGCCCGGCTCACAACCGGGGCGCTGCGAGGTCGCGCCCCGGACGAGCCCGACTCCTCGTACGTAGTCGAGGTTGCACGTGCGTAGACCGAACCGGGTCGTTATGTCGACACGGCGACCCTGCGCCGGGGTGAGGACGGCACATCCCGCCGACGACAAGCCGTCTGCCAGAGCGGCGTAGAAACCGAGCAGCCGGTGCGGGTGACCGGTCCCGAGCAGCACCGGTGCACGACGCCGGGCGGCGGCCGCCAGCCGTTCCGCACAGGCGTCCAGGGCCGCCAGGGTGCGCCCGGGGTCGATCACATCATGGCCGAAGGTGTGCCGAGGATCGGCCGAAACCCCGCACCTGTCCGCCATCAACGTGATCAGATCCCGCTCGCCCCACACCCCTTCGGGAGCCAACCCGATCAGCAGGCGCGGATCCCCCGCGGCGAACAGCCGGTAGCTCCGCAGGCTCTCCTCCCGGGTCGTACCCACCATCCCCGCGAGCCGGGCAGCCAGCAGATGCGCACGAAGGCCGTCGGAGGTCAGCACGGAAGTGATGGTGCGGGACACCCGGACGGGCCGCGGCCGGAACGGCGCGAACACCGCACGGTTGGCCCAACGACCCGGGACGCCGGCCTCCTACGGCAGCAGCCCCCGCAGCGGGAACACCGCGCGCCGCGCCGCGAGGACCGCCTGGTCCAGACGGTCCGCCGGGTCGTACCCCTCGTCCCAGGCGGCCCACGAGACCGGCCACCGCCCGTCCGTCATCCGCCGGGGCGCCGGCTGCCGGGTCCGGGCGTAGACCTGCTGCCGCCATTCCTCGGGGATCATCGTCGTGGGCTCCACCGGCCGCTCCGCCGCGATGCCCACCAGATGCGTCCAGGACCGCGGCACGACCTCCACCACCGCGTACCCGCCACCGCCCAGCGCCACCCACCGCCCGTCGGCGTACGTGTGCGCCAGTTCGTGACACGCCATCTGCACCGCCCGCTGCGCGTCCAGCGACACGGCCAGGTGCGCCAGTGGATCCTCGAAATGCGTATCGGCCCCGTGCTGCGTCACCAGCACCTGCGGCCGGAAGTCCGCGATCAGTTCCGGCACGACGGAGTGGAACGCCCTGAGCCACCCCTCGTCCCCGGTCCCCGCGGGCAGGGCGACGTTGACCGCGCTGCCCTCCGCGCTGCCGGCTCCCGTCTCCTCCGGCCACCCGGTCTGCGGGAACAGCGTCCGCGGGTGCTCGTGCAGCGAGATCGTCAGCACGCGCGGGTCCTCCCAGAACGCCGCCTGCACCCCGTCCCCGTGGTGCACGTCGACATCCACGTACGCGACCCGCTCGGCGCCCAGCTCCAGCAGCCGGGCGATGGCCAGCGAGGCGTCGTTGTACACACAGAAGCCGGACGCGGCACCCGGCATCGCATGGTGCAGTCCGCCCGCGAAGTTCACCGCGTGCGGCGCCTCCCCGCGCCACACCGCCTCCGCCGCACCCACCGACTGGCCCGCGATCAGCGCCGACACCTCGTGCATCCCGGCGAACGCGGGATCGTCCATCGTGCCCAGCCCGTACGACTGGTCCGCCACAGCCGGATCGGCCGACGCGGCCCGCACCGCCTCGATGTAGTCCTCCCGGTGGACCAGCCGCAGCGTCGACTCCCCGGCCGCCTTCGCGGCGACCACGTCCACCTCACGGTCGAGCCCGAGGGCACCGACCAGACTCCGGGTCAGCGCGAGCCGGACCGGGTCCATCGGATGGTCCCGGCCGAAGTCATAGCCCGTTACTGCCTCGTCCCACATCAGCTGTGTGCGGCCGCTCATGACCGCCACCGTATCGGTCCGGTTGAGGCGCGAACGACCGGGCGCACACCAGCGTCACCAGGACCAACACCATCGGCACAAGCATCGCCCCGCGGTAGCTCCAGACATCACCGAGTGCCCCCACCAACGGGGAACCGATGAGGAAGCCCACGTAATTGAAGACGTTCAGCCGGGCGACGGCCGCATCGGAAGCCCTCGGCCCGCCGTGCTCGTCGGCGCGCCGCCCCGCCGCCGCGAACGTCTGCGGCACCAGGACGCACAGCCCCAGTCCCAGCAGCGTGAAGCCCAGCATCCCCACCCACGCACCGGGCGCCCCGGCCACCACGGCGAACCCCACGGCGGCCACCAGCGTCCCCGCCCGCACCACCGCCACGGCCCCGAAGCGCCGCACCCCCACGTCCCCGATCGTCCGCCCCAGGAGCGTGGTGACCATGTAGACGTTGTACGGGACGGTCGCCAGCTCCTCCGAACCGCCCAGCACGTCCTGGAGGTACTTCGCGCTCCAGTTGGAGACCGTCGAGTCCCCGATGTACGCCACGGTCATCACCAGACACAGCGGCACCAGCCACCTGAGGCCCACGGCCGCGCCGTCGCCCCCGGTGTCCTCCGCGGCCGGCCGGTCACCGCCGTCGACGTACCACCGGCTCCCGGCCAGCGCGGCCGGCAGCAGCACCAGGACCACCGGCAGGTACGACACCCACAGCGCCAGCTCCCCGTGCGCCCCCACCCACGCGAGCGACGCCCCGGCGATCCCGCCCAGGCTGTACGCGGCATGAAAACTGAGCATGATGCTGCGCCCGTAGGCGCGCTGGAGACTCACCCCCAGCATGTTCATCGACGCGTCCAGCGCCCCGACGGCCAGCCCGAAGGCGGCCAGTGCCCCGGCGAGGACGGCCATCTGCCCGCCCGCCCCGACCCCCAGCAGCGCCAGCAGCACGACCGGCTGCGACCACCGCAGCACCCGGCTGGGCGGAACCCGCTTCACCAGCCGCTCCGTCGTCACACTGCCGATGCCGGCCAGGATCGGGACGGCGGCGAGGAAGACGGGCAGCAGCGCGTCGGAGACCCCGTACCGCTCCTGGATGGCTGGGATCCGCGTCACCAGCAGGGCAAAGGCGACGCCCTGCACCAGGAAGGCGAACGCCAGCGAGACCCTGCCGCGCCGCAGCACATCAGTCATGGCGGCGAGCGTAGAGCCCGGGGGTACTGGTGGGTAGATCCGGTCGAAGATGAACGACGCTCAGTTTCGCGCGAGCAGGCTGCCCAACTCCCGCATGTCGTCGAAGAGTCGCGTGGCCCCGCCGAGCCTCTCGGCAGGCGTCATCGCGGTGAAGCCGTACACATCCATCCCGGCCGCCACCGCAGCCCGCACACCCAGCGGACTGTCCTCGACGACCACACACCGCTCCGGCGCCACACCCATCCGCTCGGCCGCGTACAGGAACAGATCGGGTGCCGGCTTCCCACGGCCCACATCCTGCGAGCTGAAGATCCGCTCGTCGTCGAACCACCGCTCGAGACCCGTCGTGCGATGCCCCACCCTGATCCGCTCATGATTGCCGGACGAGGCGACGCAGTAGGGCACCCCGTCCGCGGCCAGCTTCTCCAGTACGACCATGGCGCCGACGACCGGCTTCAACTCCTGCTCGAAGGCGGCGAAGACCCGCCGGTGGAACACCTCGTCAAAGTCCGCCGGCAACCGCCGCCCGGTCCGCTCCTCGACGAGATCGTGCACGCGATGCATGGCGGAACCCATGTAGTCACGGATGGAATCCTCGTACGAGGTCGGGTGGCCGAGCTCGGTGAGGTAGGCGGCCAGAAGCCGATTGGAGATCGGCTCGCTGTCGACGAGCACGCCGTCGTTGTCGAAGATGACGAGGTCATAGCGCATTCCTCGACCCTAG